>NZ_JBXVVT010000002.1:0-554734 GCF_057219935.1 Tabrizicola sp. T74
GAAAGAAAGGCTGCAGCCGCGCCATCTGCGCCTCCGTCAGCCAGAAAAGGTTGCTCATCGCTCAGTCTCCTTACGGAGGCTGAATCACGCCACAGACGCAAGATCAATGGGTCCTGACCCTAGCAAGCGTAAGGTCTGTGACACCCTACAAGACCCTGCCCCGTCAGATTTGCCCAAAGCAAATCTGACCGCGCCCGACCCGCCCCCCGGGGGCGGGCGCGATATATCGCTCCCACCCCCGCGTGCCGGTCGCGGTCTTTACACCCCGGCGCCACCCTTCCCCACTGTCATCCCCGCGCAGGCGGGGATCCATGACTTCCCGCCGCAACTGGATCCCCGCCTGCGCGGGGATGACAGACAGCGCGTATGTCGGGCTTCAGACCGACTCCCCCGCCAACCCAAGCCCCCGACACTTGCATTCCCTCCCCCCGCCCCCCACCTTTGCCCTACAGGCTCCGTCCCCGCGCAAGCGGTGCGCCCCTGATGCCGCGCGCTGACGCCCGTCAGCCTCGGGCGGCAGCCTCCTCCGGGCAGACAAGGAACACTCCGATGTCCAAGGACAGAAGCAAAGGCAACAAAGAGGCGAAGAAGCCCAAGAAGGAAGTCCCCAAGGTGCTGGCCACCGCGAATTCGGGGATGAACAAGGACGGCGCGGTCATCGCGGGCAAGAAGATCAAATAGCCCGCGCGGGTGGTGCGACGTAGGTCGGGCTTCAGACCGACTCCACCCCAAAAATCATCCTTTCCCAAACCTTACCGCCCACGACCAACCCCTTGCCCCCAAAGGACAATCCCGGATTGTCCACCGTGGACACTTGCCGCATCCGACCCCCGCCCCATATCCCACCCCATGCGGACATTGGCCCTCCTCCTCTGCCTCGCCACCCCCCTCCAGGCCCAGGAGGTGGACCTCGAACTCGTCCTCCTCGCCGACGCCTCGGGGTCGATCACCCAACAGGAAATCGACTTCCAGCGGGAAAGCACCGCCACCGCCATCACCGACCCCGCCGTGATCGAGGCGATCCAGAATACCCTCACCGGCTCCATTGCCGTCACCTACGTGGAATGGGCCGCCAACCAGGCCACCGTCGTCGACTGGACCGTGATCGACAGCCCCGAGACAGCCGAGGCCTTTGCGGCCGCCCTCCTCGGCCCGCCCCGCCTCGCCACCGGCCGGAACGCCATCGGCAACGCCCTTCTGGAAGGCAAGCGGGTGATCGAGGCCAACCAGATCACCTCCCTCCGCCAGGTCATCGACTTCTCCGGCGACTCGACCGGCAACTTCTCGGGCGCCTCCATCGAGGATGCCCGGCAGGAAGTCCTCGCCGCCGGCATCGTCATCAACGGCCTCCCCATCCTCGACGGCGGCCCGGACGACCCGCTCCTTCAGGAATACGAGGCCCGCATCATCGGCGGCCCCGGCGCCTTCGCGATCCCCGCCCTGGGGCGCGAGGAGTTCGTCACCGCCCTGCGCCGCAAGCTGATCCTGGAGATCGCGGGCACGCCCCTCGGCCAAGCAACCACCACCGCCGCGCCCTGACCTTGCCTGCGAAGGCCCGACCCGCTAGGAAACCCGGGTCCCTTTCGGCAAAGGCCCAAACATGCGTCTCTCCCGCTACTTCCTCCCCGTCCTCAAGGAAAACCCCGCCGAGGCGCAGATCGTCAGCCACCGCTACATGCTGCGGGCCGGCATGATCAAGCAGCAGGCGGCGGGCATCTATTCCTGGCTGCCGCTGGGCTTCAAGGTCCTGAAGCGGATCGAGGAGATCGTCCACCAGGAACAGATCCGCGCCGGGCACATTCCGCTCCTCATGCCCACCCTGCAGCCCGCCGACCTCTGGCGCGAATCCGGCCGCTATGACGACTACGGCCAGGAAATGCTGCGGATCAAGGACCGGCAAGAGCGCGAGATGCTCTACGGCCCCACCAACGAGGAGATGATCACCGACATCTTCCGGAGCCACGTGAACAGCTACAAGGACCTGCCGCTGACGCTTTACCACATCCAGTGGAAGTTCCGCGACGAGATGCGGCCGCGGTTCGGGGTGATGCGGGGGCGCGAGTTCCTGATGAAGGACGGCTACAACTTCGACGTCGACCGGGATGCCGCGCTGCATGCCTACAACCGCCACATGGTCAGCTACCTGCGGACCTATGAACGCATGGGCCTGACCGCGATCCCGATGCGGGCAGCGTCCGGCCCCATCGGCGGCGACAACACGCATGAATTCCTGGTGCTGGCGCAAACCGGCGAAAGCGAGGTCTTCTACGACGACCGCGTGACCCAGCTGAAGCTTGGCCAGCGGGACATCGACTACGACAACCGCGCCCAGGTGGCGGATGTATGCAAGGAGTTCACCACCCTCTACGCCCGCACGGACGAGACGCATGACGCGGCGATCTTCGCCCAGGTGCCGGAGGCGCACCGCAAGGTCGGGCGGGGGATTGAAGTCGGGCAGATCTTCTACTTCGGCACCAAGTATTCGGCGTCCATGGGGGCCGAGGTGACCACCGCCGAGGGCACCAAGGTCCCGGTGGAAATGGGTTCGCACGGGATCGGCGTCTCCCGCCTGCTTGGCGCGATCATCGAGGCCAGCCACGACGACAAGGGGATAATCTGGCCGGAAGGCGTCACGCCCTTCCCGGTCGGGATCGTGAACCTGAAGCAGGGCGACGCTGCGGCGGATGCGGCCTGTGAAGGCCTCTACAAAGCCCTTCAGGCCAAGGGGCTTGAGGCCCTCTACGACGACCGCGATGAACGCGCCGGGGCGAAGTTCGCCACGATGGACCTGATCGGCCTGCCCTGGCGGATCACCGTCGGCCCGCGGGGCCTCGCGAACGGGGTCGTGGAACTCACCTCGCGCCGCACCGGTGAGTCCGAAGAGGTCTCTCCCGAAGCCGCCGTCGACCGGATCGCCCAGATATACGCCGGTATCTGACCTGCCGCGCCGGCCCCCTGCATCCGTCAGGGGGCCGGTCTGGTCTTGTGGTACATCTCGCACAAGACGGCGACGGCCAGGACCGTGGAAAGAAAATAGATCGTGGTTCCGACCGCCGCAAAAGCCAGATGGACCAAGCTATCGTCGGGTATGTTTCGCAGCAGCTGATTGCCTGTGACGACCAGCACGAACGTCCCCGTCCCCACCAGCCCTGGGCCAAGGACCAGCTTCAGCACCGTCTCTGTCCCTGCGCGCAAGCCTTGGGTCAAACGATAGCTTCTGTCCTGCAAAACCGTCGCAGGCAGCGCGGTTCCAAACAGCCCAAGGATCACAAGATACAGGGTCCAGTACCCGAACCCTGGCATGGTGTCTCCAGCCACGGTGTATAACCATACGGCAAACAGGCCGATCGTCACGACATACAGAACCATGCTGACGACAAGAAACTGCCCGAACTTGAACGGCGGGGCAGCACTTGGCGCCGGCTGCCGACGGAAGCGGAGGGGTTCACCGAACAGGAAGTGCCGGTGGAAAGCATAGGCGATGATGGTCAGGGCGACAAAATCCAACGCCAGACGCATCCAGGCCGCCTGAAGAAACCAGTTTGCACTCTCGATCAGGACGGCAAAGACCAGAAGCGTGGGAAGCGAGGCCAGGAAGAAGTTCATGGACTCGCGATAAATCTTGACCATGAAACACCCCGGACTGTCCGCCCAGCCTGCGTCGGACAACCTCGGCGTGTCAATTGGTGCCTGCAGGGAACTTTCGCGGCCAAACTGGCTTCCTTTTGCGGCGGGTACTGGACCCGCTTTCTTCTTGACCTTTCCCTTCCCGCGGTCACCTTCACCACCGCCCCCATATTCAGGAGATCATCATGGACTATCGCCGCCTCGGAAAATCGGGCCTCAAGGTCAGCGAGTTCTCCTTCGGCTCCTGGGTCACCTTCGCCAAGCAGGTCGACCTGCGCCCCGCCAAGGAGCTGCTGACCGCAGCCTACGACGCCGGGATCAACTTCTTCGACAACGCCGAGGGCTATGAGGCCGGGCGGTCGGAGCTGGTCATGGGCCAGGCGATCCAGGAGCTTGGCTGGTCGCGCGACAGCTATATCGTCTCGTCCAAGGTGTTCTGGGGCGGGGAAAGGCCCACCCAGCGGGGGCTTTCGGCCAAGCACGTGACCGAGGCCTGCCATGCGGCGCTGAAGCGCCTTCGGGTCGATCATCTGGACCTCTACTTCTGCCACCGCCCCGACATCGACACTCCGATCGAGGAAACCGTGCGGGCGATGCACAACCTGATCGTCCAAGGCAAGGTCCTGTACTGGGGCACTTCGGAATGGTCCGGCCAGCAGATCACCGAGGCGCATCTGGTGGCACGCCGCGACGGGCTGACGCCCCCGACGATGGAGCAGCCGCAGTACAACCTCTTCGAACGCGACAAGGTCGAACGCGACTATGCGCCGATCTATGACATCTACGGGCTGGGGACGACGATCTGGTCGCCACTGGCCTCGGGGTTGCTCACGGGCAAGTACAACGACGGCATCCCGCAGGACAGCCGGGCGGCGCTTCCGGGTTACGAATGGCTGCGCGACATCATCGCCGGGCCAAAGGGGCGGCGTCGGGTCGAACAGGTCAAGGCACTGGCCAAGATCGCCGAGGGCGCCGGGATGCCGATCCATCACCTCGCGCTTCTCTGGTGCGTGGCGAACCCTCGGGTGTCGACGGTGATCCTGGGGGCCTCGCGGCTGGAGCAGTTGCACGACAACCTCACGGCGCTGGACCTCAAGGCAAAGCTGACGCCAGACGTCATGGCCGCCATCGAGGAGGTGGTGCAGAACAAGCCCGAGGCGCCACAGCGGTTCTGAACTCACATCCGGACGACCAGATTGCCGGGCTTGTGGAAGCTTTCCGCGATGCCGTGGGCGCGCGCGAGGTCCGCAAAGGGTAGGACCGGGCCGACCACCGGGGTATAGCCGCCCGCCTGGTGGATCTCGACCAGGCGTCGCATCGAGGCAAGGTCCTCCATGTTCGTGCCGACGATGATCCGCCTCCCGCCCCGCCGGGGCCGCAGGCTGGCCCCCAGCATCTGCCACAGGTCGGCGGTGATCTGGACGTAGCGGCCCCCGGGGGCCATCAACTCGCGCGCGCCCACCCAGCCAAGTTTGCCCATCACATCGAGGATGACGTCATGGGGCCCGGGTGGCGGCCCGACGCGGTAATCCGCCACCTCTGCCGCCCCAAGGCTGCGGGCCAGCGCGAAATTGGCCGGGGACGCCGTGGCACTGACGTTTGCCCCAATGTGCCGCCCGATCTGTACCGCCGCACCACCGACCGCACCGGTTGCGCCGCAGACCAGAAGCCGCTCGCCCGCCGCAAGCTTCGCGCGGTCGATCAGGAAATGGGTCGCCGTCAGCCCGCCAAAGAAGAAGGCGGCCCCCTCCTCGAAACTCAGCGTCTCGGGCAGGGGCAGCAATGGGCCATCCGCGCGGATCACCAGATACTCCCGGTGCGAGCCGCCCTTGAAGCCGGTCAGGCCAAAGACCCTCTGCCCCGGAGCGAACCCGGTCACCCCGGCGCCCAATTCGGCAATCTCGCCCGAAAAGGCCCAGCCCGGGGCCACCCGGGGCCTGCGCCAGCCGATGGCCAGCCGCAGCATCAGCTGCAACCCGCGCGGCACCCTGCCGGATCGCAGCCGGGCGTCCCCGGCAGAGACCGGTGCTGCGTGGACACGGATCAGCAGCTCACCCGGGGCCGGAGCGGGGATCGGCGTTTCGGTGAAGGCAATCGTGTCGGGGCCGCCGTAGGCGGTGTAGCGGGCGATCTTCATGCGGGTCTCCGGGGGGCAACTCGGGTCGGTTGGCGAACAATGACCTCGGCCGCAGCGATGGTCAGGACCCACCAGCCGACGAAAACCAGGTCCATCGGCAGGCCGGTCAACTCGGAACCGGTGATCAGTCCAATTGGCAAGAGGGGGATCCAGACCGTCCCCGACCCCATGCCGATGGCATAGGCGCGGATCGCCCAGGCGCGGTGGCGGGGCAGGTCCCGATCAAGGATCGCCGTCAGGCCGAGGGCGAGAGACACAAGCAGCGCCAGGCCGAAGACACCCCGGGCCAGGGCGAGAAGGTCGGTGCTTTGCAGCTGCACCTGAGCCAGAAGCGACAGGCCGGACAGGCCCAGCACCGCCCCAGAGATCCCGAAGACGCGTCCCGACAGGCGGTGCAACGTGCCGAACCTTCGCTGCAGGGCAAGCGCGAACTGCAGGGGGCCGGTAATCCCGAAGGCCACCCCGGCCAGGGCATGGGCAACCCAGGAAACGGGGGCCACAGCCAGGCGGGCACTTTCGGCCGGGTAGCTGCCCACTAGGACCTCGACAACGCGGATCAGCGCGACAAGGACGGGTATGGCGCTGCAGACGGCCAGCCCGAGCACAAGCGGGATCGGCCTTTGAAACAGGCGAACCATGGCAGACATGCGGTAGTGCATCAGGACCTCGCTTGGGAGTGCTGTCGGGCGCGACCAGTCTTCGGATGCCCTGGTCATGCCGACACCCGTTCGGCCGGGCGCGCCATGCGGTGGATGACCAGCTCTCCCGCAGTGATGGACATCAGCCACGAGCCGACGAACAGCAGGTCCGCGCCAAGGCCCATCGGCGGCCGACCGGTCACGAGGTAGATCGGGAAGAACACCAGCCCGACCACCCCCAGCCCCATGCCGACCGCATAGGACCGGATCATCCAGGCCCGGTGGCGCGGGATGTCACGCTCGCGGATCGCGCCCATCGCCAGTGCCAGCGCCGCCAGAAGCGCCAGGCCGAACACCCCGCGGGCGATATCGGCGACAGGCGTGGCGACCGAAGTCACCTGCATCAGAAGCGACAGCCCCGACAGGCCCAGCGCCGCCCCCGCGACGACGAAAATCCGCCCCGTCACCCGATGCAGGTGTCCAAAGCGGTGGCGCAGCGCCCGGACGAACTGCACAGGCCCGGTGATCCCGAAGGCGACCCCGGCCAGGACATGGGCAAACCAGGCGATCGGCGCGACAGCCAATCTGGCGCTGTCCGCCGGATAGGTCCCGGTCGGGATCTGGATCACCTGGACCAGGGCGTTCAGGACAGGAATGGCGGTCAGGAAGGCCAGCACCAGGACAAGCGGGGTCGGCCGCGACAGAAGGCGGAACATGAACGTGTCTCCGAAGGGAAAAGGGTCAGTCGTCGTGGTAGGTGAAGACCTCGTCGAGGCCGACGCCGAAGGTGCGGGCGATGCGGAAGGCAAGCTCCAGCGTCGGAAAGTACTTGCCGTTCTCGATGGCAAGGATCGTCTGCCGCGTGACGCCCACGCGGTCGGCCAGGTCCTTCTGCGTCATCTCGCCCGCGTCAAAGCGCAGGCGACGGATGCGGTTCTCGATGCGGCCGGGGGGCGGCATGGCCTAGGCTCCGCGCCGGTAGAGCCAGATCTTCAACCCGTCCTTGAAGAATTCGGACAGCATGCACAGCGCGAGGACCAGGTTCATGGCCCGGAATGCACTGGCCCCCAGCGCCACGTCGACGATTACACCCAGAAGCCCGAAGGACAGGAGGTACCAGGCCCAGATCAGCGCGCGGCGGTCGATGTCGCGGTCGCGCTCATCGCGGCGGTCGTCGGGCTTTTCCCCGGTCACGGCCGCGTAGAGGATGTGAAACCCGATGGCGACCAGGATGGCGATGCCGATTGACCAGGCCACCAGCACCAGCACCGACCGCGCCCAGGTCTGCAAGGCGTCCGGCCCGTCGAACAGCCCGGCCTCGGCCAGCCCGGTCATCCGCCACAGAAACAGCACCAGCACGATCAGCATCGTGATGAGGCCCATCACAGCCTCGCGTTCACCCATTGACATCGGAACTCCTCCTGTCTGGCTGAACAGGTATAGGGGTGCAGACATTGTGTAAAGGATTCTTTACCTAATGTCTGGCTTTCCATACCCAAGACGCAGGATTGACCCGGGTGCCCAGCCTGCCTAGCCTGCGGCCAAACAGCGGAGGCGCGGCATGGCAAAGGCACTGGTCACCTGGGGCGGATGGGAAGGGCATGAGCCCGAGAAGGTCGGCCCGATGTTCGCCGGTTGGCTGCGCGAGGCGGGGATGGAGGTGCGGCTCACCGACAGCCTCGCCTGTTTCGACGACGCGGATGCGGTCAAGGGGTATGACCTGATCGTGCCGGTCTGGACCATGTCGAAGATCGAGAAGCAACAGGCCCTGAACGCCTGCGCCGCCGTTGCCGCGGGGACCGGAATCGCGGGCTGCCACGGCGGCATGTGCGACGCCTTTCGCGAGAATGTGGACTGGCAGTTCATGACCGGCGCGCAATGGGTGGCGCATCCGGGGAACGACGGGGTGGAGTACGGGGTGCGCATCACCTCCACCGATCCGCTGGTGAACGGAGTGCCGGACTTCACCGTGAAGACCGAACAGTATTACCTGCACGTCGATCCGGCTGTGAAGGTGCATGCGGTCTGCGACTTCCCGCTGGTCGAGGGGCCGCACAGCGTCAACGGACCCGTCGCGATGCCGGTCGTCTTCACCAAGGGCTACGGCAAGGGCCGGGTCTACTACAACGCGCTGGGCCACCAGAAGAACGTGATCGACCAGGGCCCGGCGGCCGAACTGATGCGGCGCGGGCTTCTCTGGGCCGCGCGGAAGGGCTGACCCCGCGTCACCTCTGGCAAAGGTGACTTGCAATGTGGCAGGTCCCGGTCATCCTTTTGCAACAGTTCCCTGCAAGATTTGTTCCATGACCCTGCCCGCCCACCATTACCGGACGCTGAAGCGCGACCTGTCGCTGGCCGAGCTTTTGGCCGATGGCATCGTCCACGCCCTGGCGCTGCTGGCCGGGCTGATCGCCTTTCCGCTCCTATTGTTCCATGGGCTGACCACGGCGGATGCGGGGACCTTCGCGGCGCTGACCGTCTATGCTGCCGGGTTCTTCCTGATGTGGGGCTTTTCGCTGGCCTACAACATGACCCCGCCCTCGGCGCTGAAGTGGCTTTTGCGCCGGTTCGACCATTCGATGATCTACGTGATGATCGCCGGGACCTATACCGCCGTCATCCCGCATCTCGACAGCCCGGCCTGGGCCTGGACCCTGGGCGCGGTGGTCTGGACGGGTGCCGCGCTGGGGATCGCGGTCAAGGTGGCACTCCCGGGCCGCTATGACCGGCTGGCGATCCTGGCCTATGTGATGCTGGGCTGGGTCGGCGTCATTGCCGCCGGGCCGGTGATCGCCGCGCTGCCCACCGCTTCGCTCTGGCTCCTGGTTGCGGGCGGGGTGACCTATGTCGCGGGCGTCGGCTTCTATGTCTGGGAACGCCTGCAGTTCCAGAACGCGATCTGGCACGGCTTTGTTGCCGTAGCCGCAGGCCTGCACTTCGCCGCCATCGCCATCGCTGTCGCCTGACCGGTTTCGTCCACGGCAGGTCTTGACTTGCGCGTCCCGGCACGGTGGTCTGCCCCGTGATGCGTCCCCATGACAACCGAGCCTGGTTCCTGATCGCCCCCGCCGTGCTCCTGTTGCTGCTGGTGGGCGGGCTGCCGCTTTTGGCGGTGATAAACTACGGCTTCCACGACATCTTCACGCTGTCGGACGTGCATTGGGTCGGCGTCCAGTGGTTCGCCGACATCCTGGGCTCGGACCGCTTCCTCGCCTCGCTGGGGCGGAGCCTTCTCTTCTCCACCCTCGCGCTGGCGATCCAGGTGCCGCTGGGGATCGCGGTGGCGCTGCTGCTCATGACCTGCGGCCGGCGAGCGGTCTGGGGGCTGATGCTGGTCGCCCTGCCGCTGGTCGTGCCCTGGAACATGATTCCGATGTTCTGGCTCGGGCTGATCCAGCCGCAGACCGGGATCCTCGGCCCCAGCCTTGCCGCCATCGGCTTTGACTGGAAGTTCACCGGCTGGCACACCTGGGCGCTGATCCTGGCGGTCGACACCTGGCACTGGCTGGGCCTTGTCGTCGTCCTGGCCTATGCGGGCCTCTCGGCCATCCCGCCCGCCTACCGCCAGGCCGCCGCCATCGACGGGGCCACCCGCTGGGCCGTCTTCCGCCATATCGAGCTGCCCCGCATCACCGGGGTCCTGGCCATCGTCTTCCTTTTGCGCTTCGTCGACAGCTTCATGATCTACACCGAGGCCTTCGCGATCAACGCCGGCGGCCCGAACGACGCGACCCGCTTCCTGACGCTGGAGCTGGGCGAGGAGATCAAGGGTTTCTCCTACGGCCAGGCCGCCGCCCGCGCGACGCTCTACTTCCTGATCGTCCTCGCCGTCGTCTGGGCCTTCGTCGCCGCCACAAGGGAGCGCGAGGCATGATCCGCGCGCTCGCCCTGCTGGCGCTCGCCACCTTCATCCTCTTGCCGCTGGTGCAGGCAATCCTTCTGTCCTTCACCGCGACCCTGCCAACCGACACGGTGGCCGAGGGCACAGTGGGCCTGATGAACTACCGTGCCGTCCTTGCCACGCCAGAGCTTCAGGCGGCGATGGTCAACTCGCTGATCTATGTCAGCCTGAACGTCGCGCTCTGCATCGCGATCGCGCTGCCCGCCGCCTATGCGCTGGCCCGAACACGCTTTTCCGGGGATCGGCACTTCCTGATGGCGATCCTCGTCTTCCGGGTCACCCCGCCCGTTGTCCTGTCGCTGCCGATCTTCATCCTGTTCAGCCAGTTCGGCCTGGTGAACTCGCCTGTCGGGATCGCTCTGGTGCATTGCCTCTTCAACCTGCCGGTGGCGATCTGGATCCTGGAAAGCTTCATCCGCGCTGTCCCGCGCGAGTTTGACGAGACCGCCTTCCTCGACGGCCATTCCGGCACGTCCTTCTTCCTCCGCCACCTGATCCCGCAGATTGCGCCCGGCATCGGCGTCGCGGCCTTCTTCTGCTTCATCTTCTCCTGGGTCGAGGTCGTCTTCGCCCGCATCCTGACGGTGACCGGGGGTAAACCCATCACCATGGCGATCCAGGCGATGTTTTCCTTCCAGACCGACATCGGGATGGTCATGGCGATGACCTGCCTGTCGCTGGTGCCGGGGGTGGCGATGATCTGGTTCGTCCGGAACCACCTCGCGCGGGGGTTCACGCTTCGGGCGTGATGCCCTGGCCCAGCAGGTCCTCGACAAAGAACGCCGCGAACTGGGCGCGGCCTGAGACACCTGCCTTGGAATAGATCCGCGTCAGCTGCGCCCGGACCGTGCCCTGCGCGGCACCGCGCAGCTCGGCGATTTCGGCGACGTCGAGGCCCTTCAGCGCCAGAAGGCCCACGTCACGCTCCGCCGGGGTCAGGGCCCAGGCGGTGAACTGGCCTTCGATCACATCGGACAGCGCGCCCTGTGCCACGGCAAGTGCCTGGTCCTGCGCCCGCAGAAGCTCAATCGTGCGGCGCAGCGCGAAGGCGCCGAAGATGATGCCCAGGACCAGGGCCGCGGTCACCACCGCCTCGAAGATGAAGTGCATCGAGGTCGGGTCCTCGCGCAGGTCGCCGATCACGTCGCCCACGAAGAACACCGTCCCCAGGGACTGGATCACCAGAAAGACCGACAGGGCGACTGTCTGGCGCCGCCCTGCGGTCCGGATGTCCGGCGTCGTGCTCATCTGCTGCGCCGCGTGTCACCCAGCAGCATGGGTTTCACCAGGTTCCGGCGCATCGCGCGGCCTTCGACGATCACACCCGCGATATGCAGCACTGCTAGGAACAACAACAGGTTGGCAGCCACTTCATGCACCTCCTCGGCCGTGTGGCGCAGGCTCTTGTCCTCGTCCGAGGATTCGCCTTCGCTGTCAGCGATCAAAGCAGACCAGTCGCCGGATGCAACCGCCGCCTTCTGATCTGCCACCTGCATCGGTGTCGCGCCGCCGGTCAGGTAAAGTCCCGTTGCGGTCACCACCGCCAGCGTGGCCCAGAAGGCATAGGCCATCAGCGCACCGGCCGGATTGTGCGAGGGGTAGTGCCGCACCCGGCCCGTCCCCAGCTGGCGCAGATGGCGGAACGCGGTGACGGGGTTGGGGGGGAAGGCCGAAAACCGGGCCTCGGCCGGGCCAAGCACCCCCCAGACCAGCCGCAACACCAGAAGCGCCATCACGATCCAGCCGACCGACACGTGCAGAAGGCTGCCACCTTCATCGAGAACGGCGTTCCACAGGACGGATACCGCGATCCCCCAATGCGTCAGGCGCACCACGGGGTCCCACAGGCTGGGCGGAGCTTCGGTTGCGGCGAGGGTCCGGGGGGCAGCCATGTCAGTCTTCCGCCTTGATGTCGGCGACCTTGCCGGTCGCGGGGTCGATATAGACTTCCATCGCCTTGCCGGTGGCGGCGTCGGTGCACTTGGCCTCGATCTTGCCGTCCTCGGCCTCGAATGCGTTCACCTTGCAGCCGGCCTTTTCCAGCGCCGCAGTCGCGGTGGTCGGGTCGGTGCCGATCATGTCCCCCACTGCCGGCATCGCAAATGCGGCGATGGGGGCAGCCATGGGAAGGGCCGCCATGGCCAGGATGGAGAGAAGCTTGGTGTTCATCATCTTGCCTTTCGTTTGGGCCCGCCCGAAGCGGCAGGCCGGAACCGGTGCGACGTGCCCCGGCTGTCCTTCCCTGCACCGATGAACGCCCCCGGCTCTATCCCGGCGATGCTTACCCCGCCGGACTTAAGCGCATGCTGACAGCGGCTTTCCGCCGGTCCTTCCCCTTGCGCGGCAGATGCGCAGCGGCGATATGTGGGGCAAAGCGAAGGAACCCACGGATGGCCCTGCCGATCAACGACCAGTTCCGCTACTGGGGCATCGCCGCCCTGGTGTTCTTCCTGCTCTTGTGGTTCCTCGGCGACGTGCTTCTGCCCTTCATCGTGGGCGGCGCCATCGCCTATTTCCTAGACCCCGTTGCCGACCGGCTGGAACGTCTGGGCCTGTCCCGCGTCGCCGCTACCACAGTGATCTCGCTGATTGCGCTCTTGCTGGTCGTGCTTCTGGTGCTGGCGGTGATCCCGACGCTGGTCAACCAGCTGACCGCCCTTGTGAACGCAGCCCCCGACATCGCCAAGCGGCTGCAAGGCTTCCTCTTGGAGCGCTTCCCCGACCTGGCCGATTCGACCTCGACCATCCGCCAGACCCTGGCCGAGATCGGTGCCGCGATTCAGGCGCGCGGGGGGCAGCTCGCGCAGGGGATCCTGACCTCGGCACTTGGGGTGATCTCGATTGTTCTCTTCATCGTCGTGGTGCCGGTGGTGGCCTTCTACCTGCTCTTGGACTGGGACGACATGGTAGCCCGGATCGACAGCATGCTGCCCTTGGACCATGCGCCCACGATCCGCCGCCTGGGGCGCGAGATCGATGCCGTGCTGGCCGGCTTCGTCCGTGGGCAGGTTTCGGTCTGCCTGGCGCTTGGCACCTTCTACGCGGCCGCCCTGATGGCGGCAGGCCTGCAGTTCGGCCTGATCGTCGGCGCGATCGCCGGGGCGATCACCTTCATTCCCTACGTCGGCTCTCTGGTCGGCGGGGCGCTGGCCATCGGCCTGGCGCTGTTCCAGTTCTGGGGCGACTGGGTGCAGATCGGCATCATTGCCGCAATCTTCGCCGTGGGCCAGTTCGTCGAGGGCAACATCCTGACCCCGCGTCTGGTCGGCAAATCCGTGGGTCTGCACCCGGTCTGGCTTTTGCTGGCTCTTTCCGCGTTCGGCACGGTCTTCGGCTTTGTCGGCATGCTGATCGCCGTGCCCGTGGCCGCGTCAATCGGCGTGCTGACCCGCTTTGGGATGGAGCAGTACCGGTCCAGCCTGCTGTACCAAGGCAGGACCGGGGCGCCGGTCGCGACTGCAAGCTTCACCACCGCGCCCCAGCCGCCGCAGTCTCAGCCACCGGCGAAACCCCGGCGCAGCCGCAAAGCGGCCAAGACGGACCCGACCGCGTGATCCGCCAGCTGGCCTTCGACCTGCCCACTGCCGAAGCCATGACGCGCGAGGATTTCTTCGTCGCGCCCTCCAACGCCCTTGCTTTGCAGTCGGTTGAAGGCTGGCAGACCTGGCCGGGGCGGAAGCTGTTGCTCGTCGGCCCCGAAGGCGCGGGCAAGACGCATCTGGCGCAGATCTGGGCCACGCTGGCCAAGGCCGCGATCCTGCCCGCCACCTCGCTTTCCGGCACCGACATCGCCAGCCTCGCGGGCCGCGCCGTGGTGGTCGAGGACGCCGACCGCATCGGCTCCGCCGAGGCGCAACTCTTCCACCTGCACAACCTGGCCACCTCTGGCGCGGCGCTTCTCCTCACCGCGCGCACCCCGCCGCGCGACTGGGGCCTGACGCTGCCCGACCTGGTCAGCCGGATGCAGGCCACCCAGATCGCCCGGCTGGAGGCCCCCGACGACGCGCTCCTCTCTGCCGTCCTGGTCAAGCTTTTCGCCGACCGCCAGGTCGCCGTGCCCGCGAACCTGATCCCCTACCTGGTCAGCCGCATGCCCCGATCGATCGGCGCCGCCCGTGCGCTGGTGACTGCCCTGGACGCCCGCGCCCTGGCCGCCGGACGCCCGATCACCCGGGCGCTGGCCGGTGAGGTGCTGGACAGCGGGGACCCTGAATGAAACAGTGTCACAATAGCTTCACGAACCTCGCGGCATAAGCCCGTCATGACTCAGGCCGATTTCCTTCGTTCGCCCTTCCCTGCCCCGGTAGAGCTTCCCTTTGCGGAAACCGCCGGGCCCGGGCGGTTCTTCAACCGCGAACTCAGCTGGCTGGCGTTTAACTGGCGCGTCCTGGAAGAGGCGGCGAACCCCGCCGTGCCACTGCTGGAACGGCTGCGCTTCCTGTCGATCTCGGCCACCAACCTGGACGAATTCTATACCGTCCGCGTTGCGGGCCTCCGCGCGCTGGTCCGGTCCGCGAACGGGACGCTGTCGGAAGACGGCCGCAGCCCGGCTGAACAGCTTCAGCTCATCAACGCGGATGCCCGGCGGCTGATGCAGACCCAGCAATCCACCTTCAACCGGCTGCGCAAGGAAATGGAAGTCGAAGGGATCAGCATCGTCCCCCGCTCCAAGCTGAATGCGCGGGACTTGAAGCACCTGGAAACGCACTTCCTGGCGAACGTCTTCCCGGTCCTGTCGCCCCTGGCCATCGACCCGGCCCACCCCTTCCCCTTCATCCCGAACACCGGCTTCAGCCTGGCGCTGGAGCTGGAGCGGATGGCAGATCATCGCCAGCTGAAGGCGCTCCTCCCGATTCCGCAGCAGATCGCGCGCTTCGTGCCGCTGCCGGGCAAAGAGGGCGAAAACCGCTTCCTGCCGCTCGAGGAACTCCTCCTCCTCCACCTGAGCATGCTGTTCCCAGGCTATACCGACCGCGGCCACTGCACCTTCCGCGTCCTGCGCGACAGCGACCTGGAAGTCGAGGACGAGGCCGAGGACCTGGTCCGCGAATTCGAGACCGCGCTGAAACGCCGCCGCCGGGGCGAGGTGATCCGCCTGAAGATGTCCGCCGGCGCGCCGGAATCCTTGCGCGCGCTGATCATGCAGGAACTTGCCGTCACCGAGGACGAGGTGGTGGAGGTCAAGGGCCTGCTGGGCGTCGCCGACCTGAAAGAGCTGATCCTCTCTTCCCGCAAGGACCTGATGTGGCCGCCCTTTACCCCCCGTGTCCCGGAACGGGTGCAGGACCACGACGGCGACATGTTCGCGGCGATCCGGCAGAAGGACATGCTGCTGCATCACCCGTACGAGACCTTCGACATGGTGATCCGCTTCCTGCAGCAGGCGGCGACTGATCCGAACGTGCTGGCGATCAAGCAGACCCTCTACCGCACCTCCTGGGACAGCCCGATTGTCAGCGCGCTCTGCGAGGCGGCCGAGGCCGGGAAATCCGTCACCGCGCTGGTCGAACTGAAGGCCCGCTTTGACGAGGCCGCGAACATCCGGCAGTCGCGCCGCCTGGAACGCTCGGGCGCACATGTCGTCTATGGGTTCGTGAACTACAAGACCCACGCCAAGATCAGCACCGTCGTCCGGCGCGAGGGCGATCACCTCGTCACCTACACCCATTACGGCACCGGCAACTACCACCCGATCACCGCGCGGATCTACACCGACCTGTCGTTCTTCACCTGCGATGCCGCGCTGGGACGCGACGCGACCAAGGTGTTCAACTACCTGTCCGGCTATGTGCAACCCGAGGGGCTGGAGAACCTGGCGATCAGCCCGATCACGCTGAAGCCGCGGCTTCTGGAGCTGATCGCCGCCGAGGCAGAGCACGCCCGCGCGGGCCGCCCGGCCGAAATCTGGGCCAAGATGAACTCGATCATCGACCCCGACGTCATCGACGCACTTTATGCGGCAAGCCAGGCCGGGGTGAAGATCAGCCTGATCGTCCGCGGGATCTGCGGTCTCAGGCCCGGCGTGAAGGGGCTGTCGGAGAACATCCGGGTGAAGTCCATCGTCGGTCGCTTCCTGGAACATTCCCGGATCGTCTGCTTCGGCAACGGCCATGGTCTGCCCGCCAAGAAGGCGCGGGTGTTCTTCTCCTCCGCCGACTGGATGGGCCGCAACTTGACCCGCCGCGTCGAAACCCTGGTCGAGGCGCTGAACCCCACGGTGAAGAACCAGATCCTCAGCCAGATCATGGCCGCGAACCTGGGGGACGAGGCGCAAAGCTGGGTTCTTGCCCCGGACGGCAGCTATGCCCGCGACCTGGGACCCGAGGGCGTCCGGCTGTTCAGCTGCCACCAGTTCTTCATGGAAAACCCCTCCCTGTCCGGTCGCGGCACCGCGGCCAAGGACGCGCCGCGGCTGCTGCCTGTGAAGGACGACGATTCCTCCGGGGCCGTGGCAGCGCAGTAGGCCCAAAATCCTTGAGCAAGGATTTTGACAAATTTCTTGCTTAAGAAATTTGGGCCCTCAAACGCCCGCGCCGGGGTCGCGCATCAGTTGCAGCCGCCCCGCTGCCGCCCGGGCAAAGGTCCGCAGCACCACCTTCCGCCGCGCGCCCGTAAGGGGCGTCTCGGGGGCCATCCGCACCACCTCGGCATCATAGGGGTCGGCATAGATCAGCCCGGTGTCCGGCGGCAGCAGGTCCACCGGGAAATCCGCATCCACCGCCCAGAAGAACCGGTCGCACCAGTCGAGATAGCCCTGCCATTTGCGGTCCGCCCGGTAGTCCGCCCGGCCCGACTTGCATTCGACCACCCAGACCTCGCCCTTGGGCCCCAGCGCCATCACGTCGACCCGCAGGCCCGGGGTCGGGATCAGCTCCTCCACGCAGACGAAATCCAGCGCCCTTAGGCCCCGGCAGACGCCCCGTTGCAGGCGCTGACCCGGCAAGGCAGGCAAGACCTCGGCGATGTCGACTGGCATATCCATGCGGGAAATATGAACCAAAGGTGAACATCTGTCCAGCCTTGCGGCCCCTGCCCCCACGCCCTATCTTGATTGGTGGCGGGTTCTGCTCCTCGCGTGCGGGGCCAATTTTCCAGTGGCCGATAAGCAAGCGAACGGGGGCTGGCTCTGCCTGGATCCTGGTCCAGGTATCTGGCGCCCACCTGAGACCTCTGGCTCTCGGGAAAACCCACGTCCCCACGGTTGCTGCGGGCCCGCCACCCCGCGCCACCCGAGATCTTCGGACCGCTGTCTTCGAAGAAATCGGCGCCTAGCCGCGGCGCTTCTGCGGCTTTACCGGAACCCGGGCCGGGACCAGCACCGGCTCGCGCGCAGCATGCCCACCACGGGGGCCTTCGTCATCCTCGGCCATCGCCATCACCCGGAAGGCGAACTGGACGGCGGAAAAGACGATCCCGTTGAACACCACCAGCATCGCCACCGCGACCCAGCCGATGCTCGACCCCATCACCAGATGCCCCAACCCGGCGACGTCCAGCCACAGGAGCCCACCGGTGAAGGCAGCCGAGATCACAAAGCCCATGGCCACGGACTGGATGTAAAGGCGGACAAGCTTGGGCATCGGGACCTCCTGTCTTGCCCGTCAAAGCTAGGCCGGGGGAACAGCATTGCCAACCCCCGCGTTGACCCCATGCGCCTTTCCGCCGCAGCACCCGGGACGGTGGGGCGCGCGCTGACCTGGATCATGGCGCGGCCGCATGTTCGGCGCCACGATCCGTCCAGATTACAGGAGGACAGACCATGAAGGTTGCAGACACCCTCTATTGCATCGCCGACGAACGCGGCTTCCGCCTCTTGCGCGGCAACGGCCAGCGGATGGAGCTGGCCCATGAAGCCGCGGCAGACGACTTTCCCGACTGGTCTCACGCCGTGACCGATCCCGGTCGCAACCGGTCGGGCGGCATCAACTTTGGCACCGGCGGCGGCGATCCGGATGAAATCGAACGGCCGCGCCTCGCGAAACACATCGTCGCGGCGCTGGAGGCGGAATGGAAAAAGGGCGGTGCCGGGCGTATCGTCCTTGCCGCCGGCCCGAAGATGCTCGGCGCCCTGCGTCAGGCGATGCCGAAGGATCTGGCGCAGGAAATCGCGACCGAGATCAGCAAGGACCTGTCGGACGTGCCGGTCCATGCGCTGGCGGATCATTTCGCTTAAGGCGGCAGGCTTGACGGGCGGGACCGACCCTCCGGACCGGTCGTCACGTCAGGACTCACCCTTGCCCGGCATCCGCGATTCCCGAAGGGCGCGCAGGTCGTCTGGGCTGACCCGGGCGACCTCAACCGTCCTGGTCCGCTCGGCCTCGCGCCGCTGGATCTCGTCCTCCCAGGCCAGCGCGGCTGTGGCATAGTACCAGCAGGTCCCCCACAACAGGACCAGCCAGGCCCCGATCAGCCACGGAATGTTTCGCTCGGGAAGCACGGTGGGCCCATCGCGGAGGGGCAAACCCGTGACTTCGACCAGGATGCGGAGCAGCTCATAGATCGTGAACTCGATCAACCCGCTGAAGTAGATCCCGAACAGCCAGACCATCCAGATCAGCCCCAGGCTGAACATGCCCCGACCGAGCCCGAACAGCGGGTCCGGGCTGCGCCCGTTTGAGGTCGCGGAATGCGCGGCTTCCGCCATCGGCACGGCAATGGCACAGTTGTAAAGCCCATTGGCCATGAAGAAGACGATCACCGCCAGGCTTGGGACCCAGGGGATAGCGTCGCCCCAAGGCACGTCGAGATCGCCATTTACCCCAACATATATCAAGATGAACGCCACGCTGATGCATGCAAGCGCGATCACTGCACCTATCATGGTATTGGCGACGCCAAAGAACAGGCTGCCCTTCACCAGCTTGACGATGTCAGGCTCATTCCCCTTGCCAAGGGCAGCCAGAGCGCAGCGATGGCCCATGAAAGCGAAGAATGTTAAGATCGTGATGCTGATGAAGATACCGATGATCGGCAACAGCGTCAGAACCGACAAGCACAGCGCAAAGAGCATTACGATCGGCATCACGAAGATGTAGTGCCAAAGCGTCACAAAGGACAGCGGCAGCGAACGCAACAGCAAGGGCACGAGATGGCCTCCCCACACACGACAGCCTTCGCGGGATCATCCCAGCAAAGACCGAAGCACGCAAGGCGGCTCGGGCTTTGTCAGGCCTCCAGCGCCTCCAACTCGTCGATGAAGCCCGCGATCATCGACAGGCCCTTGTCCCAGAACTTCGGGTCGCTGGCGTCCAGGCCGAACGGGGCAAGCAGCTCTTTGTGGTGCATCGAGCCGCCAGCCTTCAGCATGTCGAAATACTTTTCCTCGAACCCCGGCAAACCGCTCGCATAGACCGCATAAAGCGCGTTCACCAAGCCGTCGCCGAAGGCATAGGCATAGACGTAGAAGGGCGAGTGGATGAAGTGCGGGATATAGGCCCAGAAGGTCTCATACCCGTCCATGAACTCGAACGCGTCGCCCAGGGACTGCGCCTGCACCGACATCCAGAGGGCATTGATGTCCTCGGGCGTCAGCTCGCCTTGCGCGCGGGCCGCATGCAGCTTGCACTCGAAGTCGTAGAAGGCGATCTGGCGGACGACCGTGTTGATCATGTCCTCGACCTTGCCAGCGAGGAGGGTCTTCTTCTCGGCCGGGGTCCTGGCCTGGTCCAGCAGCTTGCGGAAGGTCAGCATCTCGCCAAAGACGCTTGCCGTCTCGGCCAGGGTCAGCGGGGTGGAGGACAGAAGCTCCCCCTGCCCCGCCGCCAAGACCTGGTGGACGCCGTGCCCCAACTCATGTGCCAGCGTCATCACGTCGCGCGGTTTACCGAGGTAGTTGAGCATGACATAAGGATGCACGGTCGTGACCGTCGGATGCGCAAAGGCGCCCGGCGCCTTGCCCGGCTTCACGCCCGCATCGATCCAGCCCTTGTCGAAGAAGGGGGTCGCCAGGTCCGCCATGCGCGGATCGAAGGCCGCATAGGCCTCGGTCACGGTGCGCCGCGCCTCGGCCCAGTCGACGACCTTCGGGGCTTCCGTGGGCAGCGGCGCGTTCCGGTCCCAGACCTGCAGCTTGTCCAGCCCCATCCACTTGGCCTTCAGCCGGTAGTAGCGGTGCGACAGCTTCGGATAAGCGGCCACGACGGCGTTGCGCAGAGCCTCCACCACCTCGGGCTCGACATGGTTCGACAGGTGGCGGCCATGCTGCGGCGTGGGCATCTTCCGCCAGCGGTCGTGGATTTCCTTTTCCTTGGCCAGCGTGTTGTGGATGCGGGAGAAGAGCTTGATGTTCTTCTGGAAGACCTCGGCCAACGCATGCGCCGCCGCCTCGCGCCGGTTGCGCGCCGGGTCGGTCAGAAGGTTCAGCGTGGCTTCAAGGTTCAGCTCCTCCGGCTCACCCTCGACGGTGAACATGAGGCCCGCCATCGTCTCGTCGAAAAGCTTGTTCCAGGCGCTGGCGCCCACAACCGACTCGTCATGCAGGAATTTCTCCAGCTCGTCCGAAAGCTGGTGCGGCCGCATTGCACGCATCCGGTCGAAGACGGGCTTGTAGCGGGCAAGACCGGCATTCTCGGCCAGAAGGCGGGCGAGGTGGTCGTCGTCAAGCCGGTTGAACTCCAGGCTGAAGAAGACCAGCGGCGTGGTGGCCGTGGTCACCTTGTCCTGCGCGTTCCCCATGAACTGCGCGCGTTCCGGGTCGATGGTGTTCTGGTAGTAGCGCAAGCCCGCATAGGACATCAGCCGCCCGGCGATCACCTCGATCCGCTCATACTCCCGCACGCAGGCCAGAAGACCCGCCGCATCCTGCCGGCCAAGCCGCCCCTCGTATGTCCCCGCAAAAGCAGCGCAGGCGCGTTCCAGTTCCGCCATGTCCGCCGCGAACTCCGGGCCGTCGGCAGAAGGGTAGAGGTCGGTCAGATCCCAGTCCGGCAGGTCCCCGAACCCGCCCCCGCTGGCATTGGCGTCGAACACGGGCTTGGGCAGGTGCAGGGTCATGGCAATCTCCGAAAAGCGTTCACTGTCATCTAGGCTGGGACGCGGCCCGGGAAAACCCCCGGACCACTCCTCGTTCGACTTCGTCTCCTCGTCGTGAAGCGTCCCCATTGAGCCGAGGAGCGCCGAAGGCGACGACGAGCGGTGCCTCAGATCTCGACCGCCACGTCGTAGACCCGATCCATCATCGCTTGGGTCCCCCGCACGAATTCCAGCGGGCAGGGATAGGCCACGCCTTCGCGGACCGTCCGGCCAAAGGCCTCGACCTGCAGCTTGTAGTGGTTCGCGGTCGGGAAGCGTTCCACCGTCACCCGGTTGCCGTTCTGGTGCAACTCCACTTCCGCCAGGTCGTTGACGTTGGCATTGAACGGCCCGCCCTCCAGCCGGATCATGCCCTTCGTGCCTTGGAAGGTCGCCACCTGCCGGTTGTACATCCGCATCGAGGTCATCGAGCCATAGGTGAACCGGCCCTTCGGCCCCTCCATCACCGCCGCGACCTGGGCGAAGGTATCAACGCCATTGTCGCGGTGGATGCGGGCCGAGATGTCGACGGGTTCCGCCCCGGTGACGAAACGCATCGAGCCGAAGGTGTAGACCCCGATGTCGCGCAAGCTGCCACCCCCGGCGTCGGGCCGGTTGCGGATGTTCGACAGGTCCGTCAGGTGGAAGCTGAAGGCAACATCGGCATGGACCAGGTCGCCGATCTCGCCGGCCTCGAACCACTCCTTCGCGCGCTGCCACTGCGGGTGATGCACGATCATGTAGGCTTCGGCCGCCAGAAGCCCGGATTTGTCGCGGGCCGCGATGATCTGGTCAATCTCGCGCGCCTTCATCGCAATGGGCTTTTCCGTCAGCACATGCTTGCCCGCCGCCAGGCACTTCAGCGTCCACTCGACATGCATGTGGTTTGGCAGCGGGATGTAGACCGCATCCACCCCTGGATCGGCCAGCAGCGCCTCATAACTGGAATGCACTGTCAGGGATGGGCAGAAGGCCTGAAACCCCGCCGCCTTCGCCGGGTCCGAAGTGGCCAGCGCCACCAGCTCGGCCCCCTCGGCGGCGTGGATCGCCGGGGCCATGTGTTCCCGTGCAAACTTCGCTGCCCCAAGCACACCCCATCTGACCGGCTTCATGTCATCCTCCCCCGAAAGCACCGGTGCCAAT
Source organism: Tabrizicola sp. T74 (assembly GCF_057219935.1). Classification (NCBI taxonomy): domain Bacteria; kingdom Pseudomonadati; phylum Pseudomonadota; class Alphaproteobacteria; order Rhodobacterales; family Paracoccaceae; genus Tabrizicola; species Tabrizicola sp. T74. The sequence continues at coordinate 22,457 of NZ_JBXVVT010000002.1, forward strand.
AGGTCAGGTTTTGCGCTAACGTTCAACCCGCCGGAAGCGCAGAAAGGTCATCAGACCGAAAGGCCGGACCTGGCGGCTCTCCTCCAGCCGCAGTTGCGGGTGACCCATCACCCGGTCGATGGCAAAGTCGGAATGCCAGCCCAGAAGGTTCGCCAGGGGCGCTGCCAGCCGCTCGGCAATCGCCCAGCCCTCGGCCGCGCGGCCCGCGAAATGGTTGGCGATCATCACCGACCCGCCGGGGCGGACGACACGGGCCATCTCGTTCAGGACCCGTTCCGGATCGGGCACCACCGACATGATGTGCATCGCGGCGACATGGTCGAAACTGGCGTCCGGAAACGCGATCTCGCGCGCGTCCATCTGGTAAAGCCCCGCCAGGTTCTTCAGCCCCTTCTTCTTTGCCCGCAGCTCTGCCTCGCGCAGCATCTCGGCCGAGAGATCGATGCCGGTGACCCGGACATGTGGGCCGTAATAGTCCAGCGCCAGCCCGGTGCCGATGCCCACCTCCAGCACCACGCCGCCCTGGGCGTTCACGTGATCCGCCGCAAGCAGCCTGCCCCCTTGAGTGATCCGCCCGAAGGTCAGGTCATAGACCGGCGCCCAGCGGCGATAGGATTTCTGGATGGCATCTACTTGCATGCATATGATTCCCTTCAAAATTCCGGAACGGCGACAGTGCCGACCGATCTGGGGAATGCAAGGAAAAGCTGCAACCGGTGCGGGAAATCAGCCTGCCGGAGGTTTCCGCAGGCTGCGCAATCCCAGCCACAGCACGCCCGCCAGATAGGCCAGGCACAGGACAAGAAGCGTGACCCAGGTATAGGTCAGCACCGCCGCCACCACCATCACCGCGGCCACCAGCACATAGCGCGCATGGTCGGTGGCAATCGTGATCCGCTTCAAGGACGGCGTGCGGACCCGGCTGATCATCAGGGCCCCGATGCCGACCATCCAGGCCGCGACCAGCACCGGAGGCACATGCAGCGCCTGGTCGGTCGCGAAGGACAGGTAGAGCGGCGACAGCACCAGAAGCGCCCCTGCCGGCGAGGGCACGCCGATGAACGCGGTCTTCTCGGCCGCCTCGCCCACCGCGACCTTGGAGCCGACATTGAACCGGGCCAGGCGCAGCATGCAGCACACCACATAGACCAGCACCGCGATCCAGCCGAGGCTCGTCTCCGGGCGCAGGCCCCACAGATACAGGACCAGCGCCGGTGTCACCCCGAAGTTGACGAAGTCGCACAGACTGTCCAGTTCCGCGCCAATGGCGCTTTCCGATTTCAGCATCCGCGCCAGGCGCCCGTCCAACCCGTCCAGCGCCGCCGCGAACCCGATCAACAGGACCGCCAGCGTGAAGTTCCCCGCAATCGCATAACGGATGGCCGTCAGGCCCGAACACAAAGCCAGAATTGACACCAGGTTCGGCAACAGCTTGAGGAGCAGAAGCTCACGCGGAGCGTCGGTGGGCTTGCGGGCCATGGTTACTCGACCCGCGCCGCGCGCGCAGGCGCATCCTGGCCGATCAGCGCGATCACCGTCTCACCGGCGACCATGGTCTGGCCCAGCGCGACCTGGGGATGCACGCCTTCGGGCAGGTAGACGTCCAGCCGGCTGCCGAAGCGGATCAGACCGAACCGCTCACCCGTGCGCACCGTCTCGCCCGGTTGTTTCCAGCACATGATCCGCCGCGCCACGAGGCCCGCGATCTGGACGACCGCGATCTTGCGCCCGTCGGCCATCTCGATGGCAAGGGCATTGCGCTCATTCTCTTCCGAGGCCTTGTCCAGCGAAGCGTTGAAGAACTTGCCCGGCCGGTAGGCCACCGCCGTTACTTTCCCGGCGATGGGCGCGCGGTTCACATGGCAGTTGAAGACCGACATGAAGACGGAAACCCGCACCAAAGCCTCGGGCCCCAGCCCCAGCTCGGCCGGGGGCACCGCGCGTTCGATCAGGCTGACCACGCCATCGGCCGGGCTGACCAGCAGCCCCGCATTCTCCGGCACCGCCCGTTTCGGGTCGCGGAAGAAGTAGTAGCACCAGACCGTCAGGCCCAGACCCAGCCAGCCCAGCGGGTCCCAGATCCACCAAAGCACAAGCGTCACCGCCGCAAAGACGGGAACGAATTTCCACCCCTCGGGGTGCATCGGCTTGAGGAACGTGTCGATCATGCGCATCGGATGTCTCCGTTGTGGGATGGCTCGTAGCTCTTGATCGCGGTCGGGGCAATGCCGAATGAGGTCACGCACGCGACATGCCGCCGGATTGACCTTGGTCAAGGACACCGGACCCAACCAGGTTTCTTCTGTTTCACGGACAGGAGAGGCGGGATGCGGCGCAGACATCTCTTGAAACTCGGGACGGCCACCCTGATCGCCGCCGGAACCGGCGCGGCGATCTGGGACTACCGCCGGGTCCTGCGCGACGCCCGGGCCGCGATTACCGCCGCAGGTCCCGCCCTCCAGGCCCCAAGCCGCTTCGGGCCGCAGGAATATGCCGATGTCGGAGAAGGCCCGCCGCTCCTGATGATCCACGGCACCGGCGGCGGGTTTGACCAGGGCCTTCTTTTTGCCCGCCGCCTGATCCAGCAGGGCTTCCGGGTGATCGCCCCGTCAAGGTTTGGCTATCTGGGCACGGCCTTTCCCGCCGATCCCGGACCCGAGGCGCAGGCTGATGCGCTGGCCGACCTTTTGGACAGCCTGGGTCTGGACCGGATCCCCGTTCTCGGCGGGTCGGCCGGGGCCATCCCGGCGCTCACCTTTGCGCTGCGCCACCCCGACCGGACCCGGGCACTGGTGCCGATCGTGCCCGCAACCTTCGTTCCGGGCCGTCCCGCGCCACCGCCCCCTACTCCGCTGGCCGCCTGGATCATACAGCACGGGCTTCGGTCAGATGCCCTGGTCTGGGCCGGTCTTCGCCTGGCACGGCGACAGATGATCGCGACGCTGTTGGCCACCGACCCGGATCTGGTGGAAGCCGCCGCACCCGAAGAACAGGACCGCGTGTCCGCGATCCTGCACGGCATCCTGCCGGTCAGTCTGAAGTATGAGGGTCTCTTGAACGATGCCCGCTGGGCTGCAGCCCCACCGGAGTTTCCGCTGGACCGGATCACCGCCCCGACCCTTGCGATCTCGGTCGAGGATGACCGTTTCGGAACCGCCGCTGCAGCACGGAATATCGCTGCGACCGTACCCGGGGCTGAGGCGCTGATCCTGCCGGAAGGCGGTCATGTCTGGGTGGGCCATGACCAAAAGATCATGGCCCGCATTGGCGATTTCCTGCGGCAAGTCGGCTAGCCGTCGCTGCCTCAGGCCGGGATCACCATGCCCTTGCCCTTGGCCAGCTCGCGCATCCGGGCCTGCAGCTTTTCGAAGGCGCGGACCTCGATCTGGCGGATGCGCTCGCGGCTGACGCCATAGCTTTCAGACAGCTCTTCCAGCGTGACCGGATCGTCCGCCAACCGGCGCTGCATGAGGACGTCCTTCTCGCGGTCGTTCAGCACCGCCATCGCCTGCACCAGAAGCGCGCGGCGGGCGTCGAGCTCGTCCTTTTCCTCATAAGCCTCGGCCTGGTCGCTGTCCTCGTCCTCCAGCCAGTCCTGCCACTGCGTCGCGCCTTCGCCATCGGTGCCGACCGTCGCATTCAAGGACGCGTCCGACCCCGACAGGCGGCGGTTCATGTCGATGACCTCTTCCTCGGTCACCGACAGGTCCTTGGCGATCTGGGCCACGTTTTCGGGGCGCAGGTCGCCTTCCTCCAGCGCGCCGACCTTGGCCTTGGCCTTGCGCAGGTTGAAGAACAGCTTCTTCTGCGCGCTGGTCGTGCCCAGCTTCACCAGGCTCCACGACCGCAGGATGTATTCCTGGATCGAGGCGCGGATCCACCACATGGCATAGGTCGCGAGGCGAAAACCCTTTTCCGGGTCAAACCGCTTGACCGCCTGCATCAGGCCGACGTTCGCCTCGGAAATCACCTCGGCCTGCGGCAGGCCATAGCCGCGGTAGCCCATGGCGATCTTTGCGGCCAGCCGCAGGTGGCTGGTGACCAGCTGATGCGCCGCGCCCGCGTCCTGGTGGTCGACCCAGCGCTTGGCCAGCATGTATTCCTGTTCCGGTTCCAGCAGCGGAAACTTGCGGATTTCCTGCAGATACCGGTTCAAGCCCTGTTCCGGGCTTGGTGCGGGAAGGTTCGTGTAGGTGCTCATTCTGCCCCCTATTCTGCCCGGTGCGTCAGCGCCCCCGGGAATGCGATAACCTAAAGTAACCGCCACCCCTGTGCAAGGCCCATTTACCACCGAACCGTTAACGTCAGGTGTGGGTTCCTCCGTCGGGTGCAAAGAAACGTGTCAAGTCTCTCACGCGAATGTCAGAATGTGGGGCCGCGCGCCCCAGATCGCCACCCGCTCGCCCCGTCGCTGCGCCGACAATGCGTGACGTCACGCCGGATGCGGCTTCGACGTGGCTGCGTAGCGTGCACTTGGATAAGGATTTCCGAACCTTACAGGTCGGCAACTTCCCGCTATTGCTGCGGTTCCCAGATGTCACGCCGAAGGTCCCGATGTCCCGCCTCTCCCTCGCCCATCTCGCCGCGCTCGCCCTTGTCCTGTTCAGCCCCGGCCAGGCACTGGCCTACTACCCCTGCAACGGCCCCGGCCCGGGCGAGGTGCTGATCGGCATGGACAACAACACCACCCCGCCCACCCCCTTGTGCGAGTATGTCGGCGAAGATGGCGGCGGCTACAGCGACCCCGGCGGATACTGGGTCGACCAGTACGCCACGCTCGCCTGGGGCACCGACCAGAACGGCGGGCCGACCTATTCCTGGTACATCAACGCCTCCAGCCAGGCCGAGGCCGACAATGGCGCCCTCGCCCAGTGCCAGGCCTCGGGCTTCCGCGATTGCCGGATCGCGATGGGGGTCACCAACGGCGCGATTGCGGTTGCGGTGGACAGCAGCGGCACGCTCCACACCGACTGGGGCAAGGATGCGCGGCAGGCCAAGAAGAAGGCGCTCCGCTTCTGCAAGGGCGAGGGCGGCAAGGGCTGCAAGATCGAACAGGTCCTGGAAAGCCCCGCCGCCTGGGTCAGCTACTGAGCCCCGACGCCGCCCGGCCACGCCCCCGGCTTTCCCTTCCGCAAATATCCCCGCCGGAGGCTCCGCCGCTGCCACCGGTTACTGGCGCCAACCCATCGCTTCCCCTCTCCCCACCGGGGGAGAGGGTCAGGGTGAGGGGGCGGTCATCACCCCGACAGCGGCTTGGCAAAGACTAACTTGTCGTCGCCTGCCTGATAGTGGTCCCGGATGCGTCCCGCCGCAGTGTGCGTATCGTCTTGTTGCTCATAACGTTATCCCTGATTGTCGAGTTGCGCCCTGACGGACAGCCGCCCCAACCGCGAGATGCGATAGGGTCCGCCGCCTTCCGAGGCGATCAGCCGTTTGCGGCGCAGGCGCCGGAAGATGTCCAGCGTGCAGTCGGCGAGGATAAAGCCGTCGCGGGTGACGCAAAGGATCTCCTCGATCCGCTTGCCATTGCGCGAATGGTCGATGCGCCCGCCAAGGGCAAGCACGTGAAGGACCCGTTGTTCGGTCCGCGAGATGTTCATTGGAGTAAGTCCGAAGTCAGTCGCCATGCCGGACCGGACGCAGGCATCCGCGCTGCGTCGGTCGTTCATGTCATCCAGTGCCACCCCGGTTCAGGGGGCGGATGACGTCAGCAGGTGGCTACAGTCTCGGACATAAAGCGCACTCCATGGGCCAGCTTGACCAGTGCAACCGGAGATATAGCCGACCCAAATCCCTTGCGTAAGGGATTTGACAAATTTCTTCCTCAAGAAATTTGGGCCCAAAACCCGCGCCGGGCAAACCTTTCCAAATCCCTAACGTCCGCGACCAAGCCATTGATTCCAAAATCGTCCCAGCATTTGTCCACCGTGGACACTTTTCGCGTCACACCGCCCGCATCGCCGAGATCAGCCCCGCGATGTCCTCCGGCAGGGGCGAGGTGAATTCCATCCGCTCCCCGGTCACCGGATGCTCGAAGCCCAGGCTCGCCGCATGCAGGGCCTGCCGGGGGAAGGCGTTCCCGACCTCCGCCCCCTGCCCCAGCACCTTCTCCGACAGCCGCTTCTTGCCGCCATAGGTCTGGTCCCCCACCAGCCCGTGCCCGGCATAGGCGAGGTGGACCCGGATCTGATGCGTCCGCCCCGTCTCCAGCCAGCAGTCGACCAGCGCCGCCTGACCTCCGAACCCCTCCACCACCCGCGCCCGGGTGACGGCGTGCCGGCCCTCCTCCCAGACCACCGCCTGCCGCTGCCGGTCGGTCCGGTGCCGGGCGAGGTGGGTCGCGATCCGCAGGATGCCCCCTGCCTCGAAGCTCACCCCCCGCAGGCCCCGCAGCCGGGGGTCGGCCGACGAGGGCACTCCATGCACCACCGCCAGGTAGTGCCGGGTGACCGAGTGATCCTCGAACTGCCGCGCCAGCCCATGATGCGCCCGGTCGGACTTCGCGACGACCAGCAACCCCGAAGTATCCTTGTCGATCCGGTGTACGATCCCCGGCCGCCGTTCCCCCCCGATCCCCGAGAGGGTCTCCCCGCAGTGGAAAAGGAGCGCGTTGACCAGCGTCCCCGAGGGCGATCCAGGTGCCGGATGGACGACCATCCCGGCAGGCTTGTCGATGACGATCAGGTCGGCGTCCTCCCAGACGACCGAGAGGGGAATATCCTCGGCCAGCGTCTCGACAGTCGCGGCGGGGTCCAGCCGCAGCTGGTAGACCTCGCCCTCCGCCACCTTCGCCTTCGGATCAGTCACCGCCACCCCGTCGCGGCTGACCGCGCCCTCGGCGATCATCCGCATCAGGCGCGACCGCGACAGGGCCGCATCCTCGGGCACGGCTGCGGCCAGCGCCTTGTCCAGGCGACCCGGGGCGTCCTGGCCGATCGTGACCGCAAGACTGCCGCCGGGGCCGGTCACAAGACTTGCGACGGCGTCGTCGTCCTCGTAAGGCTCTTCCATGTCCGATCCCGTACCGCCTGCCATCGCCCCCGACACGCCGGAAGCCCCGTTGCCGCCCAGCCTGCGGCTTCTGAAGTGGCTGGTCATCATCCTGACCCTGACGATGATCGGAGGTGTCATAACCGTGGTCGGGCTGCTTGTCACCCGGATGCCCCAGGCCTTCAGCGCCACGGCCCCGACACTGCCCGAAGGCCTGGTCCTGCCCGATGGCCTTGAGCCCGCCGCCATCACCTTCGGCACCGGCTGGATCGCAGTCGTCACCACCGATGACCGCATCCTGATCTATGGCCGGAACGGCACCCTGCGGCAGGACCTGCGCATTTCGCCCGAGACCGGGCCTTGACCCGACAGGCAACCTTCGGGCTACTGTCGGCCCCAGCGCTGCAACCTTCCATGTAATCGGGCCGATGGCACTCGCACCCACACTTTCGAATGCGGAAGCAGAACGGGTGCGCGACGAGTTGTCGAGGCAATACCGCATGCTTCGGGGCGAATTCATCCCGCGCATGTTTCTGGTCGCGCTTGCCTATGCCCTCTGCTCGCTTTACGTCCTGCCGCCCTTGATGCTGGTGCTGTTCTTCGTCGAACTGATCGGCGAGTACATCTCTCAGCGCCTCTTGCGCGGGCTTGATCCAAGCCGCTCGCCCCGGCGGTATCTGGCTTATCTGTTTTCGCTGGTGCCAATGGAGGCGGCCATCACTTCGGCCGCCGGGATGCTGTGGCTGCAGGACGACCCCTATGCCAAGGCCATTGCGGTCGGGATCGTGATGGGCGCGCTTTTGCATCTGACCTCGGTTCGGTCAATCCACCTGCCCCTTGGCCTGGTCGGGATGGCCACGGCGGGCGCGGTGGTGATGTCCTTCAACGCCTACCACTGGATCGGGCTGCAGAACTGGATCGGGCTAGCAGCCTCCAGCGTGACGGTGGTCTTTGCCTTCGGCTATGCGATGACCGCGATGATCTCGAACAACCGGCTGCACCGGGCAAGCGTCGAGGCGACCCTTGCGGCCCGGGCGGCGAATGTCGCGCAGGGACGGTTCCTGGCGCAGATCAGCCACGAGCTGCGCACCCCCCTGAACGCCGTGATCGGCCTGGGCGAGATCGAGGCCGCCACGGCGACCGGCCCCTCCCGGCAACGCCTGCGCACCATCGTGACCTCAGCCCGCGACCTCGCGGTGATGCTGGACGATGCGGTCGACTACTCGGCCCTGAACGAGGGCCGCGTCGCGATCACGCCGCGCCCGGTGGCGGTGCGGGCGGAACTGTCGGCCAATCTTCTGGTCTTCGATCTGCAGGCCCGCAATCATGGGCGCGAACTGCAGGTGACGGTCGAGCGCGATGTGCCGACCTACCTGCTGATCGACAGCCAGCGGGTCCGGCAGTGCCTTGGCAACCTCGTAGGCAATGCGCTGAAGCATTCCTCGCGCGGGCCGGTGTCGGTCACGGTGCGCTATGCCAGGTCACGGCTGGTGATCGACGTCGCCGACCAGGGCAAGGGGATTCCGCCCGGTCTGCACGAACAGGTATTCGAGCCGTTCTACCGCGGCTCCAGCGAAACGCCCGGGGTGGGGCTTGGCCTGTCGATCAGCCGGGCCGTGGCGCGGCAGATGAGTGGCGACCTGGTGATCGTGCCGACTGCGCAGGGCGCGACGTTCCGCCTGACGGTCCTTGCCCCCGAAGCCGAGGCCGAGGGGCAGCGGTCCGGGGCCAAGGACCTGCGCGACCGCACGATCCTCGTCGTCGACGACATCGCGACAAACCGGTTGGTCGCCAGCCAGCTGTTGATGGCTGCAGGCGGGCGCGTCATCGAGGCCGCCAGCGGACCCGAGGCGTTGCAACGCCTGGAACAGGGCGGCATCGACGTGGTGCTCCTGGACCTGATGATGCCAGTGATGGACGGGGCCGAGACCTTGCGCCGGATCCGGGCGGCCTATGGCAGGCGGGTGCCGGTCATCGCGATGACGGCTGATGTTCTGGCGGTTCGCCGCGACGACGACCTGCGCACCGCGCTGGACGGGTTCCTGGCCAAGCCGATCCTGCCCGAAGCGCTGCGCGAAGCCCTGGATCGCGTCTTCTCCTGACACCGGCCAGCGCCCGTTCGCGGCAGCCCATGTCGGTGGCAGGCATGACGCCTCCTTGTCGCGCGGCGCAGGCTGAGGTCGGGTGGCGATGGGGGTCCTGATGCTTGGCGATCTTGGCGTGACGGATGCAACGCAATTGGCCGACATGGTCGCGCGCCGCGAAGTCTCGCCCACCGAGCTCTTGGATGCGGCCCTGGCCGCGGTCGAGGCACGCAATCCGGCGCTGAACGCCGTGGTCCTGGTGCAAGAGGGTGTGGCGCGCAAGGCGATTGCTGACGGCCTGCCGCCCGGGCCGTTCCGGGGCGTGCCGTTCCTGATCAAGGACCTGGGCTGCGAGGCCCGCGACTTCCCCTCGCACAACGGCTCACGCCTCTTCGCGAACACAGTCTACCGGCGCGACTCGGCAATCTACGAACGCATCCGCGCGACCGGCGTCGTGACCTTCGGCCGCACGACCAGCCCGGAAGGCGGGATCGGTGCGGCGACCGAGGCCGCGGTCTATGGCGGGCCGACGCGGAACCCCTGGAACCTCGACCATACCTCGGGCGGCTCCTCGGGCGGGGCCGGGGCGGCGGTCGCGGCGGGGATCGTCGCCTTTGCGCATGGGTCGGACGGGGGCGGGTCGGTGCGGATACCGGCATCCTCGTGCGGACTTTTCGGGTTCAAGCCCACCCGGGCGCGGCTACCGGACGGGCCCTATGCGGGCGAAGGCTGGGCCGGGATGGCGATCGACGGCTTTCTGACCCGGTCAGTCCGCGACACGGCGGTGATGCTGGACGCCTGCGAAGGCGCGGACCTTGGCGCCCCCTATGCCGCGCCGCCCCTGTCGCGCGGTCATGCCGCCGCAATCAGCCGCCCGCCCCGCCGCCTGCGCGTGGCGATCTGCGACACCACGCTAACCGGTGACCCGATCCACCCCGAGGTCGCCGAGGCAGTCCGCGCCGCCGGCCGGCTTCTGGAAAGCCTGGGGCACCATGTCGAACCGGCCCGCCCCAAGGCCGACGTGCCGATGATGATGCAGGCCTGGACCGACATCGTCGGCATCGGCACCGCCCTGTCGATCCGGTCCAAGCTGGGCGACCGCCCTCCCCGCGCGGATGAGGTCGAGGGGGTGGGTCGCGGTGCCTGGGCCTATGCCGAGACGCTGCATTCGACCCGCTATCTGCAGGCGGTGGGCGAGATCCACGCCTTCGGCCGTCAGATGGCCGCCTTCTTCGAACCTGACAGCGGCGGGGGACCGGACATCCTGCTGTCCGCCACCCTGGCCGAACCCCCAGCGCGGGTGGGCCGCTTTGCCCATGATACCGAGGACTACCTTGCCTATCGCGTAGGCCCCGACGGCATCTTTGCCTACTCCCCCTTCTGCGCCGTCTTCAACGCCAGCGGCCAGCCCGCGGCCAGCCTGCCCCTGGGCTGGTCCGCCTCGGGCCTGCCAATCGGCATCCATCTCGCCGCCGCTTTCGGCCAGGATGAACTTCTGATCAGCCTGTGCGCAGAGGTTGAGCGCGCCGCCCCCTGGACGGGAAAAAGGGCGCCGATGGCGGGCTGATGCCAAGGAATCGCTTGTCGGGAAAGAAAGTTTCCGCCCAATATGATCAAACCTGCGGGGATGAATGGGGGTGTCCGTGGCCGATGAGCTGGTGATCTCGGCCCGGAATGTCGTGAAGGCATTCGGGCAAGGCGCAAGCGCGGTGCGGGCGCTGGACGATGTCTCGGTGGACATCCGGCGGGGCGAGTTCTTCACGCTGCTTGGCCCCTCGGGCTGCGGCAAGACCACGCTTTTGCGCCTGATCGCCGGGTTCGAGATGCCGACCGAGGGCACGATCCTTCTCGACGGGGCCGACATCACCACGCTGCCGCCGAACAAGCGCCCGGTGAACACGGTGTTCCAAAGCTATGCCCTCTTCCCGCACCTGACCGTGGCGCAGAACGTGGCCTTCGGGCTGGAGATGCTTGGAAAACCCGCCGCCCAAGTGAAGGCGCGCACGGCCGAGATGCTGGCCCTGGTCAAGCTGGACAGCTTTGCCAGCCGGAAGGTCAGCCAGCTGTCGGGCGGGCAGCAGCAACGCGTGGCGCTGGCCCGCGCGCTGGCCCCGGCGCCGAAGGTGCTGCTGCTGGATGAACCCCTCTCTGCGCTGGACCTGAAGCTGCGGCAGGCCATGCAGATCGAGTTGAAGCGCCTGCAGCTTGAGACCGGCATCACCTTCATCTTCGTCACCCACGACCAGGAAGAAGCGCTGACCATGTCGGACCGGATCGCCGTCATGTCGAACGGCAAGATCCAGCAGGTCGGGACCGCGAAAGAGATCTACATCCACCCGAAGAACCGCTTTGTCGCGAGCTTCATCGGCGAGACGAATTTCCTGCACGGCAAGGCCGAAGCGGGCGCCTTGCGGCTTGGCACGGGCGAGAGGGTCGAGGTTCCGGGCCTGCCCGCGGGCGGCGAGGCAACGATCAGCGTCCGGCCCGAACAGGTGAGGCTGGGCCTGCCATCGGATGGGCTGAAGGCCACGGTGCAGCAGTTGGTCTATTTCGGCACCGACACGCACTGCCACCTGGCACTTGCCGACGGGACCGAGGTCGTGGCCCGCCTGCAAAGCCCGGCCACCGGTGACGCGGGCCTCGGCGAAGGCCAGACCGTCGGCATCCGCTTTGCCGAAGGCGCGGTCCAGCGGGTGGAGGACTGAGCGATGAGCCCCGCCGAGGAAAACGCGATCAGGACCTCGGCCCGCAATGGCTGGCTGCTGTCGACCCCGGCGCTGTTCGTGCTGGCCATCGCGGCAATCGGCCCGCTGGCGGTAATGGTGGTCTATGCCTTCCTGACCCCCGGCCAGTTCGGCAACGTGGAGTGGGTGTTTTCCACCGACGCCTGGTTCCAGGTCCTCTTTGAACGCGACATCTTCGACCCGACCGCCGTCACGCTGGCAGACGCACACCTGACTATCTTCTGGCGGTCGGTCTGGCTGTCGGTCGCGACCACGGTGCTGACCTTCCTTGTCGGCCTGCCCACTGCCTGGTTCATCGCCACGCGCCCGGCGAACCAGCGCCCGCTGTGGCTGTTCCTGATCACCATCCCGTTCTGGACCAACCTTCTGATCCGCACCTTCGCGATCCTGCAAGTGATCCGGAACGAAGGCCTCCTGAATACCTTGCTGATCAAGACCGGCCTGCGGAGCGAACCGCTGCAGATCCTCTACACCGAAACCGCCGTGCTGATCGGCATGGTCTATGTCTATCTGCCGCTGATGGTCCTGCCGCTTTATGCCGCCATCGACCGCTTCGACATGCGGCTTCTGGAAGCCGCCTACGACCTTTACGCCGACAGCTGGCGCGTGTTGCGCCGGATCATCCTGCCGATCATCGCGCCGGGGATCGTCGCGGGCTCGATCCTGGTCTTCGTCCCCTCGCTTGGCGCTTATGTTACGCCGCGCGTGCTGGGCGGCGGCAAGAACATGATGATCGGCAACTTCATCGAATTGCAGTTCGGACAGGGCCGCAACTGGCCGCTTGGCGCGGCGCTAAGCATGGTGCTTTTGCTGATCGTGACGGTGGCGCTACTGTTCTACGTCCGTGCCATCCAGGGAGAGCGCAAGTCATGACGCGCTGGTCCGCCACCCGACTGCCGGGCTTTGCCGCCACGGCAATCCTTGTTTTCGTCCTTCTGTACCTGCCAATCATCACGCTGGTGGCCTATTCGTTCAACGCCTCGCCCTCGGTGTCCAGCTGGGGCGGCTTCTCTCTGTCCTGGTATGGCAAGGCCTGGGAGAACGAAGCGGTACAGGAGGCCACGGTCCGCTCGCTGGTTCTGGCAACTTCCGCCGCCTTCATTGCAACCGTCGTAGCCACGATGGCCGCACTGGGCACGACGCGGCGTGCACAGTTCAAGGGCCAGACCTTCATCTACCTGGTCATCAACCAGCCCCTGATGGTGCCCGAAATCGTCACGGCAGTGGCTTTGTTGATCGTCTTTGCCAGCGTCAAGGTCATCACCGGCTATCAGGGCATGGGGTATTTGATCATTGCCCATGCCGCCTTCTGCATCCCCTTCGCCTACCTCCCGATCCGCGCTCGGCTGGAAGGGATGGACCTGGCGCTGGAGACCGCCGCTGCCGACCTCTACGCCACTTCCTGGCAGACCTTCCGCCGGGTGACCCTGCCCCTGATGGCACCCGGGATCATCGCGGGCGGGATGTTGGCCTTCATCATCTCGCTGGACGACGTGGTCATCACCGAATTCGTGAAATCGGCCGGGCAGGACACCCTGCCGACCTACATGCTGGGCCAGCTTCGGCGCGGCATCACCCCCGAGGTCAACGCCATTTCCACCGCACTTCTTGGCTTGACCGTCCTGCTTCTGACGATCTTCTTCCTACTCACCCGCGAAAGGCGCTGAAGACGCCCCGCCCCAACATGGAGACACGCATGAAACGCTTTCTGATCGCGACCGCGATGGTCACGCTTGCCGTTCCGGCTTTTGCCGAGGGCGAGTTGCAGCTGTACAACTGGGGCAACTACACCAGCCCCGAGCTTCTGGAGAAGTTCAAGGCCGAGACCGGGATCACCGTCACGGTAACCGACTACGATTCGAACGACACTGCCCTCGCCAAGGTCGAGGCTGGTGGCTCGGGCTTCGACCTAGTGGTGCCATCGGCCAACTACGTGCCGATCTGGATCGAGAAGGGACTCGTGCAGGAACTGGACCTGTCCAAGATCCCGAACCACGCCAATATCGAGCCGAAGTGGATGGAGGTCGCCTACGACCCGGGCCGCAAATACTCGATCCCGTGGCAGTGGGGCACCACTGGCGTTGCCGTCAACAAGTCGGTCTACGGCGGCGAGATCGGCACTAGCGCGATCTGGCTGGATCCTCCGGAGGAGTTGAAAGGCAAGATCAACGTCACGCCCGAGATGAACGACGTCCTCGCGCTTGCCATCATGTACGAAGGCGGCGAGCCTTGCACCGAAGATCTTGAAGTGCTGAAGCGCGTCCGCGACAAGCTGCTGGCCGCCAAGCCGTACTGGATGTCCATGGACTACGGCATGGAAGAGAAAATGGCGGTGAACGACGTCTCCGCCTCGGTCTACTGGAACGGCGCAATGATTCGGGCGCGGCTGAAGAACCCCGATGTCGTCTATGCGGTGCCGAAGGAAGGCTTCATCGAGTGGATGGACCAGGTGATGCTGCTGTCGGACGCGCAGAACGTCGAAGAAGCCTACGCCTTCATGAACTTCATCGCAGCACCGGAAAATGCTGCGCTGATCTCCAACTTTGCACGCTATGCCAGCGGCATCAGCGGGGCGACCGAGTTCATGGATGATGTGATGAAGACTGCGCCCGAGCTGCAGATCCCGCCAGAACTGGCCGACAAGGGCCGCTTCATCCCGACCTGCGGTCCGAAGGCACAAGAGCTTTACACCGCGATCTGGACCGAGCTGCAGAAGTAACCGCCTGTCATGCGGCGTGCCGGGGCCGAAAAGCCCCGGCACAAGGCTTTCATGGCGCGGGCCTTCGCCCGTGCGCGCGAGGTCGCTTCGCCCTCCCGCACTCCCAGAGAGTATTTGGAGAAAGGGCAAGACATGCTGGAGTGGTCTGCCACCGACCTGTCGCACGCCATCCATACGCGCGAGGTCGCGCCTTCCGAAGTGATGGCCGCATGGCTGGCACAGATCGCGGCGGTTAATGGGCCGGTCAATGCCTTGGTCTCGCTGCGTGACCCGGATCAGCTGATGGCGGAGGCGCGGGCGCTGGATGACATGGCCCCGGCGGGCTGGCTCCATGGCATTCCGTTCGCGGTGAAGGACCTTGTTGCGACCAAGGGGCTGCGGACCACCTGGGGCTCGCCGATCTGGCAGGATCATGTGCCGGTGAAGGATGATCTGGTCGCGGCCCGGCTGCGGTCTGCCCGGGCGGTGATTGCCGCCAAGACCAATGTGCCGGAATGGGGCCAGGGGTCGCATTCCTTCAACCCGGTCTACGGCGTGACGCGCAATCCCTACGACCTGACCCGCAGCGCGGGTGGGTCGTCGGGCGGGGCGGCGGCGGCCTTGGCCAGCCGCATGGCCTGGGTGGCCGACGGGTCCGACATGATGGGCTCCTTGCGCAACCCGGCCGCCTTCTGCAACGTCTATGGCTTTCGCCCGACCTGGGGGCTGGTTCCGCAGGATGCCGAGGGCGATACCTACCTCTCGACCCTGTCGACCGAAGGGCCGATGGCGCGGACCATCGAGGATGTGGCGCGGCTTTTTCTGGTGCTGGCCGGCGAGAACCCGGAAACCCCCTTTCCGCGTGCCGTCCCCGACGTGCTGACGGGGCTCGACCGCGGAGTGAAGGGCCTGCGCATCGGCTGGCTGGCCGACTGGGGCGGGGCCTATCCGATGGAACCGGGGATCCTTGAGGCCTGTGCCACGGGCTTGGCGGTCCTGGAAGAGCTTGGGGCCCAGGTCACCCCCCTGCCCCCGCCCTTCCCGGACGAAAAGCTCTGGTCCGCCTGGGTCACCCTGCGGGCGATGCTGAACGCCGGGTCCAAGCGCGCCTTGGCCGAAGACCCGGCGAAACGGGCGCTGACCAAGCCCGAGACGATCTGGGAGATCGAACAGGGTCTCGGTCTGTCCGCGCAGGCTGTCTACGAGGCCAGCGTGATCCGCAGCCGCTGGCATGCCCATGCCGCGCGGCTGTTCGACCGGTTCGATGCGCTGGTTCTGCCTTCCGCCCAGGTCTGGCCCTTCCCGGCCGACTGGCGCTGGCCGCAGGCGATCAACGGCAAGCCGATGGACACCTATCACCGCTGGATGGAGGTGGTGGTCCCCGCGAGCCTGATCGGCCTGCCCGCTCTGTCGGTGCCCGTCGGGTTCTCGGACACGGGCCTGCCGATAGGCATGCAGATCATCGGGCGGTCAGGCGACGATGCTGGGGTTCTGGCCATCGGCCAGGCCTATCACCGCGCGACCGAATGGCCGCAGCGCCGCCCGCCTCTGGTGGCAGGCGACAATTCGCGCTAGGGCTTGGCCCGCGAGGGAGGCAGCATGCGCGTTCTTGTCATCGGGTCCGGGTCGATCGGGCGCAGGCACCACGACAACCTTCAGGCCTTGGGGGCCTCGTCCCGGCTGTTGTCCTGGCGCGAAGCGGGCTTGGGCGGGGCGCTGGCGGCGATGACGGACACTCAGGCCGTAGTGATCGCCACCGCCACGGACATCCGCCTGCCACTGATCGAGGCTGCAGCGGCGCGCGGCCTGCCGATGTATGTCGAGAAGCCCCTGGCCTTCCGGCCGGAGGAGGTGGAAGCGATTGCTTCGGTTGCGGAGCCGGTTGCGCAGCGATCCATGCTGGGGCTGATGCTGCGCTATCACCCGGCGGTCCGGGCGCTGGCCGCGATGGACTTGGCGGACGTCTTCCAGTTCGCCCTGACCATCGGCCATGACGTGACCCAATGGCGGCAGAACTGGCGGTTTTCCGAAAGCTATGCGGCGCGGCCCGACGGTGGCGGGGTGCTTCTGGACCTCTGCCACGAGTTGGACCTGGCCTGCTGCCTGTTCCCGGGGCTTGAGGTCACGCGCGTCGAAAGCCTGGGCCATCCAGCCTTCCCCGGGGTGGACTTCGCCAGCCGGATTTCCTTGCGCCGTCAGGGGCTTGTCGGCGATGTCTCGATGGACTACCTGACGCCGCTTCTTCACCGCCGCACGACCTTGCGCGGGACGGAACGGATGCAGGATTTTGACTTCGCCGCGCAGGTCTACCGGGTGACCGAGCCCAACGGGTCCCGCCTCTTGGACCTGCCCCTTGAACGCAACGCCATGTTCCTGGACGCGATGCGGGACTTCCTTGGCCTCGCGTTCGGCGGGCCGCAGTCCAGCAACCCACTGATGCCCCGGCTTGATCTGTGCCTCGCTTCGGCACGTCTGGTGGCCGAGGCCTGGTCCCGACGGGCCTTCATCGGTGAAATCACGAAGGAAATCCCATGATCCTGGGTCATATCGGGGCACGAAAAGGCTCCAAGGGCGTCCCGCGCAAGAACTTCCGGATGATCCACGGCAAGCCGCTGATCGACTGGTCGCTGGACCAGCTCTTGACCCATCCCCTGGTCGACGCCGTCGTCGTCAGCACCGATGACGAGGAAATCTACGACCACGCCGTCGCCAAGGGCTGCCTCAAGATCGGCCTACGGCCCGCGCATCTGGCGACCGATACGGCGGGGAAATGGGGCGTCTGGCAGCACGCGCTTGAGGCGTCCGAGGCGCTGATTGGCCCGGTCGATGCCTTCCTGGACCTCGACTGCACCTCGCCCCTGCGCCTGCCCTCGGACATCACCGCAGCGCTGGAAATTTACAAAACCGAACATCCTGACCTGGTGATGAGCTGCTGCGAGGCGCGAAAGAATCCCTATTTCAACCTTGTGGAGCCGGATGCCACAGGCGCTCTGCATGTGTCGAAACCCCTGCCGGGTGGGGTGGTCGCCCGACAGCAGGCGCCGGTCGTCTACGAACACGCGGCCTCGACCTACGTCGTCGATCCGGCCTATCTGAAACGGTCGAAGGGATTGTGGGAGGGGCGCGTCATCCCCTACCTGATGCCACCCGAACGCTGCGTCGACATCGACACGCCGTTCGATTTCCGTCTTGTCGAATTTCTGATGCAGGAGCCCCAGAATGGCTGAGCAACTCAAGGGCCGCACGGTCTTCATCACCGGATCGGGGGGTGTGCTGGGATCAACCTACGTCCGCCGGATGCTGGCCGAGGGCGCGCGGGTGATCGCTTCGGACCTGCCGGGCAAGCGTGCGGATGCCCTGGTTGAGGCGCACGGGGGGAACGAGGCGTTCCGGTTCTACCCGCTGGACGTCGCGAACGAGGACGAGGTGACGGGGATCTTCCAGCGCATCCTGAAGGATGGGTGGGAGCCGAACGTCGTCCTGAACAATGCCGCCATCACCGGAGAGCTGTTGATGGGCGCGGGGCAACCGTTTCCGGACTTTGCCGACCTCAAGGTCAGCGACTGGGAGAAGACGCTGCGGACCAACCTGACGGGGCCGTTCATGATCGCGCGGCAGATGGACCGGGACATCGTCGGCAAGTGGCCCTGCACGCTGATCAACGTGGCCTCGATGTACGCGCTGAACGGGGCGCATCACCGGATTTACGAGGGGATGCCGTTCAAGAATTTCTCGGCCTATGGGGTGACCAAGGCGGGGATTCATGGGCTGACGGTCTGGCTCGCGGGCTACTGGGCGCCGCGGGGGGCGACGGTGAACACGATCGCGCCGGGGGCGGTGTTCAACGGGCATTCCGAGGAATTCCAGCGCCGGGTGGGTGAGCTGATCATGCTGGACCGGATGGCCAAGCCCGACGAGATCGCGGATGCGATGCTGTTCCTGGCCAGCGCCCAGGCGGGGTACATGACCGGGCAGATGGTCAATGTGGATGGGGGTTTCAGCGGGTGGTGAGAAAAGTGTCCACGGTGGACAATCACTGACCACCCAATGAAATCAAGGCCTTGCGATTTTCTGTTTACCTGGTCTTAACTTCTGAATCCAAGGCCGCAAGGGTCTTTTGCGTGGCCCCGGAATGGGCAGCGAAGAAGGCCTGGATCGCGTCGGCCCCTGGTCCGGGCCAGTCGGTCAGGGCTTGCGTCAGCGCCAAGGGCGTCTCGACCCGCAGGCAGACGTCGGCCGCAATCGCCTCGACCGCCGGGTACTCGATGGTGTGAATCTCGGGGCCCACGATCACCGGGCGCTTCAGCGCGAGAGGCTCGATGATGTTGTGCGCGCCATGCGGGGTAAAGCCGCCGCCGGTGATGACGCGGTCGGAGAGGGCAATGTAGAAGTACATCTCGCCCAAGGAGTCGCCCAAGAGGATGTCGGGCGGGTGCCCCCCACCCCCATCCCCTCCCCACGGGGGGGAGGGGAGGTTCTGGGGTGTCAGCGTCGGGCCAAGGTCCTGGCTCCTTCGCAAGTACCGCAGCCCCCGCGCGGCAAGCAGGCCAGCGACCTGGTCGAACCGTTCAGGCTTGCGCGGGACATAGACCACGAATGGGCGCGAGGGGTGGCGGAGCGCGGTCTGAATAGCGTCGAGGTAGAGGTCATCCTCGCCCTCGACCACTGAGGCGAAGGTGATGACCGGGCGGTCCCCCGCGAGCATTGGCCGGAGGGCAAGGGCTGCTTCCACCAGATGCGGCGGGATCGGCTGGTCGAACCGCAACTCGCCGGTGACGTGGATGTTCTGCACCCCGACCGAGGCGAAGCGCTGCGCCTGCAGGTCGGACTTCACGAAGGCCCCGGCAAAGCCCTGCATCAGCTTGTGACGCAGAGTCATCTTCGCGTCGCGTGCCATTGATTTCGTTGGATATTGCGCGTTGCACATGAAGAGCGGCACGGCGGCGCGGCGGGAGGCGAAGATCATCCGGGGCCAGATTTCGATTTCCATGACCAGACCGGCCTTCGGGCGAAACGCCTTGAAGAAACCCGCGTAAGCCCATGACGTCTCGAACGGACTCCAGACGGCCATCAGGCGGCCCCGGGCGATTTCGGCGGCGAAGACCCGTTCCGCCTCACGCCGACCGGCGGGGGTGAAATGGGTGGTGACGACGCGGTCGCCCCGGTCTAGGAGCGCGCGGACCAGCGGCACGGCGGACCGCATTTCGCCCAGCGAAACCGCATGGACCCAGACCGCGCCGGGCAGTCCCGACGGGTAACGGCCAAAGCGTTCGGTAAGGTGCCGGGAATAGAGCGGGTCCTTGCGACCGCGTTTCCAGAGGTAGAGCAGCACCCCCGGCAGGCCGATGTGCCAGAGAAGCGACCAGAGGCGGAGGAAGAGCCAGAGCCTCATGCCAGACCCGCAAGCTGCAAAAGGTCTTCGGCCAGCGGCGCGAGGGAGCCGCGCGCGGTTTCGGCCAGGGCGGCAGCGCGGGCGGCCATGGCGGAATGATCCGACATCAGAGCGGCGATCAGCTGTTCCGGTTGCACCGGCAGCGCCGCCCCGGCCTGGTGCAGGGCGGTGAAATCGGCGGCGAAGTTGGCGATGCGCGGGCCATGCAGGATGGCCGAGCCGAGGGCCGCGGGCTCCCACGGGTTGTGGCCTTCGGTCGGGCCGAAGGTGCCGCCAATCAGCGTCGTGGCGCAAAGCCGGTACCACAGGCCCATCTCACCGAAGGTGTCGACGATCCAGATGTCGGCCTCGGGCCCCTGCCCCGCGCTGCGGAGTGTGGCGGTGAGGCCGTGTTCGGCGGCACGTGCGGCGATCTCGGGCCCGCGCTGCGGATCGCGCGGGGCGATCAGGGTCAGCGGCCGGGGCTGGCGGCGGAGCGCAGAGAGCAGGACGAACTCATCCTCGGGGTGCGAGGAGGCGAGGAGGACGGGGTTGCGGCCGGTCAATGCCTCGCGCGCGGCGGCAAGTTTGGCGGGGTCGGCATTGAGCGGCGGGGCAGCCGCCTTGAGCGAACCGGTGATGGTTACGCACCGGCCACCGAGGGCCTGCAGGTGACCGGCAGTGGTGGTGTCCTGCGAGGTGATCAGGCGGAAACGGGAAAGGAGATCGGCGTAAAGCCCCTGCCAGCGGCGGCGGCGGGCATAGGCTTCGGCGTTCATCCGGGCATTCACCAGGGCAAGCGGGATCCCCCGGGAATCGGTGGCGGCGACGGCCCCCGGCCAGAGGTCCTGTTCGGCCCAGACCGACAGCGCGGGGCGCCAGTGGTCGAGGAAGGCAGCCAGGTAGCCCGGCGCGTCCAAGGGCAGGAATTGGTGGCGGGTGCGCGGCGGCAGGTTGGCGCCGAAGACGTCCGCCGAGCCGCGGGTGGTGGAGGTCACGAGGAAGTGGGCGTCAGTCCGGGCCGCCATGGCCGCGATCAGGCCGCGCAGGGCGAGCGTCTCGCCCAGACCCACGGCATGGAGCCAGATCAGCGGGCCGTCGGGGCGCGGCAGGCTGGGCTGGCCCAGCTTTTCCCGCCAGCGGTCGGGCAGTTCCTTGCCCCGCGCCAGCCGCCGCCGCAGGAGCGTGGGCGCGAACAAGGGAATGGCCCGGCTCGCGGCAAGGTAGGCCCGCAGCAGGGGACCAGACGGGCCGGGCGTCGGGCTAGTCACGGAAGGCCTTTTGCAGGTCCTGCTGCCAGAAGGCGGGCTGGGCCAGGACCTGGACGAAACGCTCGGCAGCGGTGCCCTGGCCGAAGCCAGCGTGCTGTTCGGCCTGGCGGCCCCAATGGGTTTTCAGGAACTCGAGGATTGCCGCGCGGTCTGCGGCCTGGCAGGCTGTGACCGAGGGCGCCTCGGCCCGGTTGGTCTGGCGGGTGCCGATGTCGAGCGAGGGCAGGCCAAGGAACGGTGCCTCGCGCACCCCGGCGCTTGAATTGCCGACCATGCAGGCGGCGTTCTTCATCAGTTCGGAAAAATGCGCGAAGCGCATCGAGGGCAGGACGCGGAAGCGGTCTTTCGGCAGGCGGTCGAGGACGGCAAAGATCTGGCGCGAGCCGGGGTCGTTGTTCGGGGCGATGACGACGAAGTTGCGGCCCGAGGTTTCCAGCGCGGCGAAGAGATCGGCGGCCTGCGCGCCGATGCTGTCCTGTTCCGAGGTCACCGGATGGAAGACCGCGATGCCGTAGTCGTCAAAGGGGATGTCATAGCGCGCGCAGACCTCGGCCAGCGTGACGCCGGAGGGGCGGGCGTGGAAATCGAGTTCCGGTGAGCCGATGGCATGGATCGTCTCCTCGGGTTCGCCGAGCGCGCGGACGCGGCGGGCGGCGGCGTCGGAGGAGACGAAATGGTGGGTGCAGAGCTTGGTGTTGCAGTGGCGGAAGACCTCGTCGATGGTGCCCGAGACCTCGCCGCCCTCGACATGGGCCGAGCGGATGTAGTTGGTGGCGGCGACCAGCGCGCCGGCCAGCGCCTCGATCCGGTCGCCGTGGAGGATGATGAGGTCGGGCTTTTCGGCGCGGATGTAAGCGGAGAAGCCGGTGACGGTGCGGGCGAGGACGAGGTCCTGCGGGTCACCTTCGGCCTGGTTGACGAATTCCTGAACTCCCACCCCGCGCATGCGGCGGACCTCGTTCACGGTCAGGCCATAGCGGTCAAGCATGTGCATGCCGGTGACGAAGAAGGTCGCCCGGTGCCCGGCATCACGGGCGGCGGCGGCGAGCGGTTCCAGCTTGCCGAAGTCGGCGCGGGTGCCGGTGAGGAAGAGAAGGTGGCGGGTCATGGGTCCACGCGTTCGAAGGCGACGACGGTTTCGAACGACTGTTCGACCACCGGCACCAGACCTGCGTCCAGGAAGGACCGGAAGTTCCGGGCCATGCCCTGCCGGTTGACGATCTGGGGGTGCAGTTCGATCACGGCGGCGCGCAGGCCCGTCAGCGGCAGGACGGGGATCAGTTCGGCTTCTGCGCCTTCGATATCGCAGATCAAGAGGTCGGGGCGCAGGCCATGAAAAGGCAGCGTCGGCCAGAACCGGTGATCGGCATAGCTGAGGCTGGCGGTCTGCTTCATCCACGGCTCCATGGCCCCGGGAACGGGGTGGCCAACCTTTGCGCCGAGCCGCGCGGTTTCGCAACCCGGTCCTGGGCTGGCGAGCCAGAGACGGCCTGTCACCACGCGCACGCCGGGAAAGATCAGTCGACGCGCTTGCCGCGCAGTACCCTGAGGGCGTCACGAATGCCAAGCACGACCCTGCGCACCGGATTCTTGTGCTTGCTGAGGCGAATGGTCTGCAGCTTGCTCATGCCCATGACATGGCTTGCCTGAGCTTCGGCATTCGCCTCTGGCGGGACACCCACATGTGTCCACCCGGTCAGCTGACTGCCAGTCTTGGCGCGTAATGTGGCATCGAGAAAAGCCCTGCCGTACCGCTGATCGGGTTCCAGGTGGCACCCTTCGGCCCATTCGTTCCAGGCGTTGATGAAGACAAGACCGTCCTTGCCGCCGGTTTCGCGCCGCGTCTCCTGGATCGCGCGGTGAAGCCAGTATTCATAGTTCTCCGGCGTGCCGTTCAGCGTGACCAAAGCCCGCGCCTTCCGGCGTGCGGTGTTGTCCCATGAGGGGTACACGGTGCGGTGGACGTTCGGTTCGTCAGACCGGTCGCGGTCAAGGTAGAATTCCGCCACATCCTTCATTTCAGGCAGAACACCCATAAACCTTTCGAAGAAGCCAACGTTTTCGAGGTGCTTGTTGATTTCAGGCTTTAGGTTGTGGGGCGGAAACTCGACGCCGGCATCGAAACCCACGGACTTATAGGACCAGTTGCCGTGGGTCAGCGCGCAGACCAGATGCAGTTCGCCCAGACCAAGGGCCTGCGCTTCCTGGCGCCACGTCGCAACCCAGGCCCGTGAATCCGGCAATTGCTGCGGCCGATACACGACTATGACCTTGCGGCCATTGTGGGTCAGATAGCGTGGATCCCTGAGATAGGGCAGCATCGAGCGTAAGGATTCCACCGGGTCTTCGGGCCGATAGTCCTGCTTGATCAGCAGCTCATGGTCCTTGGCATCCCAGCGGCGGGTCCAGTTTTCGTTGGCCCAGCACAAGCAGAACGGCATGTCGGCTTCGGGATCGGCCAACATATCGTCCAGCGGGCGTTCCATCAGGCGTTTGCCCGAAAACCAGTAATAGTGGTAGCAGAAGGCGTCGATCCCGTAAGCTTTGGCCATTGCGACCTGCTCGCGCCGCACTTCGGGCAAGCGCAAATCGTAAAACCCCAGGTCAGACGGCAAATGCGGCTGGTAGTGGCCCACATACATCGGCTTCGCGCGGGTCACGTTCGTCCATTCGGTGAAGCCCTTGCCCCACCATTCGTCATTTTCCTTGAACGGATGAAACTGCGGCAAGTAAAATGCCACCAGCCGGACATCGGCACGGTCTTCAGTCACAACAATCCACCCTTTACTTTGCGAAACGCTTCGCGAGCTTTTTTCTCAGTTTGCGCAGGCGAGACGACACGTTGCGTTTCGGGCCCTTGACCGGAAAGCTGCCGATCGGACTGCGCTCGTCGACGACCCGGGTTGCCGCATGGTGCCGCATCGCGCGGTTCCACATGTCGAAGGTGTCCTGATCGGGGGGAACCGGCGTCTGTGCCAGAAGGTCGAGCCCCCGCTCGTCGCCGTTTGCCGGACGAAGCCGAACGACGGCCTGCAGCACATGGGAAAACCGGTTGCGCTGGATGGCCGCTCTGACATCAGAGGGTATACGGTCCCAACGGCCCACAAACTCGGTCATTTCGGGTGTGCGGACAACAAACTCGGCCTGTTCGATGGCCAAGCCCGCGCCGTTGATAAGGGCCTGCATGTTCTTGATGCCAAAGAAGCGAACATGGGTACGGTCGAGTAGTCCCCAGGGCCCATACTCGAAATCCTCGTCCAGGAGACAGGCCACGACGGCGGCGTGCCCGACATGGGGGATCGACAGGATGATCTGGCCGCCATCGTTGAGCAGCGATTTCATTTCGGCCAGCACCGCCCAGGGATCGAGCACGTGTTCCAGCACGTCTGCAGCAATCACGAAATCGAACTTGCCGCGCCGGGCAGCGATCTCCTGGCTCCACCCGGCGTTGTTCAGATCGCCCGGATAGGCGTTGAGGCCATAGGATTTCAGGACTTCAATCGCCGAAGGGTCAACTTCAAGCGCGTCGACGTCGCAGCCGAGCGTGTTCGCCAGATGCCGGGTGATCGAGCCTGGACCAGCCCCGATTTCAAGAACCTTGCTGCCGCGCCGCACCATGCGGATCACGCGGGCGGGCGCCGTGTCGGACGTCAGGTCGATGTCGTAATCGTAAACGTGCTTCTGTTCGCTCATCCCTTGTCCACCACTTGACGTCACTTTCTGGCCGCGCTCGCAAGGCGAGTGCACCCCGAACGGCCGCATGCCCTAGTTGCTCCGCTATCGCCAAATACGCGAAATGGAAAGATTGAATGCGTCCAAAGTGGCGAAACGCGCCCATCGCGTCCATGCCATCTGGCGGAATATGGGCGGACGGCTGACCGGGTGACAGCGGTCCGGTCAAGGCGGGAAATTGTTGACAGGTCCGCGCAAGAGGCAGGCCGAGAGTTACTCGGCTGCAAGATCCGTCCCTAGCAAAAGCTTATCCCGGGCCACGCGTTCGCGGATTTCGGCAAGCGCTATCTTGTTGTCGACCGCCAGATCGCCGGTGTCGACGGCTTCCAGAAAGCGGATCCGGCCCAGCTGGAAAAGTCGGCCCGGGTGCTTCTTCACGAAGCCCGTGTCGAAGATCAGCTCGGTGGCCCAGCTGAAGGACGCGTTGAAGCGCCGACGTTCCACGACCGCGCGGATGTGATCCAGCGCCTTGTCGCGCCAGTGCCCGTCGCGCGGTGCGGCCAGCAGGGCCTTGCCCGTCAGGGCAAACTCTTCGTCGGAATAGGCGGCGTAGCGCAAAGTTTGCTCAAGGAACTCGTCCGGTCGGCTTTCAATCGCCGAGATGAACTGGCTGCGCCGGGACAAGGCGCCAACGCGCAGTCCGGCGGCGGCAATCGCCTTGGAGAAGCCGATCTCGCCCCGCCGGATGGTCAGCGTCTTTGAACTGGTTTGAGGATAGGATTGCCAAAATGCCCTGAAGGCGTTGGTCCGGTATGTCGTTTCGGGGACCAGCGTCACGTAGGATTCGATGTGTTCCGCAAGCTTCCTGCGACGCCGCCAGCGGGCCCGTTCCTTGGCGTATTCGTTGCGGGCCGGGACATGGAGGAAGAGCCCGGTCATGTCGAATTCGGCGGCTTCCAGCCTTTGGATCACGCTGCTGCTGTGGTTCAGCGGAAACCAGATGCTGTCGTTCATCAGGATAAGGAAGCGCGGAGTGCGATCCCGGCGCATGAGATAGTGGATGCCATCGCGGTAGCCGCCGAAGTCGTAGCCGAAGTTCGGCCGTTCCAGCACGCGCCAGACCAGTCCGGCCAAGCGATCCCGGTCTTCCGGACGCAATCCCTTGTTCGCCACCACCAGAACGGCATAGCCATTGGCCGACATGAAACGGCAGGTTTCCAGCAGCGAGGCTGCAAGTCCGTCAGGCTGGTAAATCAGAAGAATGCAGTAGCGGTCACCGGTGGGTTCCGCCGTTCCGGTCACCGATATGCGCTGCCAGCGCGTCCGGTCGTAGTTCCAGCGCTGCACCGGTTCCACCAGCCGCCGGGGTAATTCGCGAAACTTGTCGACGATGCGCCAGAGCTCTCGCTTGACCTTCCAGCCCGGTGTCACGCCAGATCGCCCCACCGCAACTGGGTGTTCCGCGTGACTGCTCGGGTCAGGCGCTTGCCCAGGACCTTGTCGAAGTCATAGGCCGCGATCTCTCCGGACCCCGGGCGGCGGGCCCAGATGTCGGCCTCCTGAATCACATGACCCGCGGGGAGGTCCTTGTCGGCCACGACCGAGCCGCGGGCAAAGCGGTAGACGTCCTCTTCGGGTGCGCTGCGTTGCTTGGGGTTGTTGGCGGCGATCCAGATTTCCTTGGACCGGTCGATCAGGAAGCGCAGCTCTGCCGGGTCCATCGAGTTGATGATGTCGGGCCCCTTGCGGTAGCGGGTGTCGGTGTAGTGGCGTTCCAGGATGCAGGCGCCCAGGGCCACCGAAGCGAGCGCCATTTCCGGGCCGATGGAGTGGTCGGAGAAGCCCACGACCGCCTTGGGGAAGGCCTGCTTCAGTTCCGTGACGCCCCTCAAGGAGACGATCTCGGCCGGACTGGGGTAGAGGTTCGTGCATTCCAGCAACGCATACTCGACCCCCGCCTTGTCGAGGATATCTACGGAAGCACGAATGGTTTCAATGGTTTGCATGCCGGTCGACAGGATTACGGGCTTGCCCTTCCGCGCGATGTGGCGGATGAGGGGCAGGTTGTCGGCCTCACCTGACCCGATCTTGTAGGCAGGGACATCCTGCGTCTCCAGCCAGTCGGCGGCGGCGCGGGAGAAGGGGGTGGATATCCAGATCAGCCCCAGGCTTTCGGTATAGCGCTTCAGCTCCGCCTCTTCGTCCCGCGTCAGGGTGCAGCGTTCCATCACATGCCAGATCGAGACATCGGCATTGGGCGGGAAGATCGACTTGGCCTCGTCGGTCATCTCGTCTTCAAGGATGTGGGTCTGGTGCTTGATCATCTCGCAGCCCGCGCCCGCCGCCAGCCGCACCATCTCTTTCGCGACGGCCAGGTCGCCGCCGTGGTTGATGCCGATCTCGGCGATGACAAGCGGGGGGTGGCCGGGGCCGATCTCGCGGTGGGCGATCTTCATTGCGGGTCTCCGAAAGGCTGGTGCCCGTGCTGCATGAGGCCGGTGCCCCTGTCAAGCCGGGGGCCGTCAGCCCAGCGGATAGCGGACCAGCACCTCGTACTGCGGGCCGCGCGCGGTCAGGTGGCTGCGCCAGAGGGTCAGTTCCGTCACCTCCCAAGGCTCGGTGCGAAAGCCGGTGCCCATGGCGACGGCGCGTTCGAGCCGGGCGATGTCGGCGGGGTCGGGGGTCGGAAAGCGGCCCAGGGTGACATGCGGAGTGAACTTGCGGCCGTCGACCGCGCATCCCGCGCGGCGGGCGATGGTTTCGACCTTGGCCTGCAGGCGGGTGAGTTGGGCCGAGGCGGCGACACCGGCCCAGGCGGCATGCGGCTTGGCCTTGCCGAAAAGACCAAGGCCCTGCAGGGCCAGCGTGAAACGGGGCTCGCGCAGGGCCTCGAACCCTTCATGCGCGGCCTCCAGCACCGGTTCCGGGCATTCGCCCAGAAAGACCAGCGTCAGGTGCAGGTTTTCCGGTTCCACCTTGCGCGGCAGGGGCATCAGGAACTGCTGCACCTGAAGCGCGCCGCGCACGGGTTGCGGCAGGTCGATCCCAAGGAAGGCGCGGATCATCGCCGCGCCAGCACCGCCAGGCGGTCGCGGATTTCGGCCCGGACGGGGCCTTCGCGGGGGGCGTCGATCAGGGTTTCCAGCATATCGGCTGCGGGCGGGGGTCTGGTGCCGCCATTCCAGCCTAGACCCTCTAGCACGGCCTGAGCGGCGGGGGGAAGCCGGTCCGGCAGCTCGCGCCCCGACAAAAGCCCCCAGATCGCCGTCCAAAGCCGCCCGACCGACCAGGGGTTGTAGCCGCCCCCACCCAGGACCAGGACACGGGGAGCCAGGGGGACCAGCGCCTGCACCGCCTCCAGATAGGCGCGGTTCGACAGGGTCAGGCGGGACAGCGGGTCTTCGGTCAGGCTGTCGGCGCCGCATTGCAGGACCAGCGCTTCGGGGCGGAACTCGGCGACGCGGGGCAGGATCAGGCCGTGCAGGACCGCCCGCGCCTCGCTGTCGTTGTAGCCGCGCGGCACCGGCAGGTTGAAGGCCGATCCCTGGGCGGTGTCGGTCATAAGGCCGGTGAAGGGCCAGCGGCCTTCTTCGTGCACAGAGATCATCCGCACGCCTTCGTCCCCGGCAAAGGCCAGTTCCACCCCGTCGCAGTGATGCGCATCAAGGTCGACATAGGCGATGCGGGTCAGGCTGCGCTGCAGGACCTTGATGCCCAGGACCACATCGTTCAGGTAGCAGAAGCCGTTCGCCCGCCCCGGCAGGCCGTGGTGCGTGCCCCCGCCGGGGATGTGGATGACGCCCGGGGTCCGCGTGACAAGCTCTGCCGCCAGCATCACCCCACCTGCCCCGGTCGCCGGGCGGCGGTAGACCTCGGGGAAGACCGGGTTCGACAGGGTGCCGAGGTGGAAGCGTTCGCGCATCTCTGGCGTCGCTTCGTCCAGGGCCTCGGCCGCTTGCAGGGCGGCGATGTAGGCCGGGTCGTGCCAGAGGGTCAGCGCCGCAGGCTTAGCGCGGGGGCTGGTGCGGAAGCGGTCGGGCGGCAGCCAGTCCAGCGCGCGGGCCAGGTCCATCACGGCGGAGACCCGCGGCACCCGCAGGGGATGGCGCGTGCCATAGGACGAACCACGATAGATCTCGGACCCGATGAACAGGGAGGCAGCCAGCGTCACGCCAGGGGCCGGCGGCGGCCCGAGGATCATTCCAGCATCGCTTCGATCCGCCCGGCGATCTGGCGTCCCTCGGGCTTGACCGGTGCACCGAAGGTTCCGGCGATGCTGCCATCGGGCGCGATCAGCACCTTGTTGAAGTTCCAGCCGGGGACAAAACCTGTCTGGTCCTGCACCCAGTCATAGAACGGATGCGCTTCCGCGCCCTTCACATGAGTGATCTCGGTCATCGGCAGGGTCAGATCGAACGTCAGGGCGCAGTATTCCTTGACCGCGGCTTCATCCGCCAGCTCCTGGTCAAAATCGTTCGACGGCACTGCCAGGATGAGAGCCTTGTCCCCGAACCGTTCGTGCAGCGCCTGCAGCCCGTCGAACTGCCCGGCATAGCCGCAGAGCGAAGCGGTGTTGACCACCAGCACCGGCTTGCCGCGCCAGTCGTCCAGATCGATCACGCCGCCGTCGATCGAGGCAAAACGGAAGCCGTCCGCAGCCCAGGCAGGGGACAAGGCCGTGGCTGCCAAAAGGCTGGTCAGGAACCGGATCATGCTGCCTCCTTTTGCATCCTGCATCGAAAAGTCAGATAAACCGACCCCGTTTCAGGTCAAATTTTCCGGTTTCCCCTGTGAATTTTTCCACAGCCATGCCATATTGTTGCTGAGGATAAGGGCAGATCCAAGTCCCGGTAAACGGGCGATCAGGTAGGCGTGAGATGGGTTGGCAGGACAAGATACCGGCACAGGGTGCCGGTCTGGGACATGCGAAGGTGCAGTACGGGGCCTTATGCTGGCGGGACGGCGACGCCGGGGTCGAGGTGCTCTTGATCACCAGCCGCGACACCGGGCGCTGGGTCATCCCGAAGGGCTGGCCGATGCCCGGGCTTGCGCCCGAAGCCGCCGCCGCCCAGGAAGCCTGGGAAGAGGCCGGGGTGAATGGCCAGATCAACCCGCTGTGCATCGGTCGGTTCGGCTATCAGAAGGGGATTTCCGTCTCGGCCACGGTGCCCTGTGCGGTCGCGGTCTACGGCCTGCGGGTGGCAAAGCTGGCGACAAGCTACCCCGAGGCGAAGGAACGCCAGCGGAAATGGTTCCCCTTGGCCGAGGCGGCAAGCCTGGTCGCGGAACCGGAACTGCGGCAGATCATCGCCGGGTTCACGCCCCCCGAAGGCGGCCGTCCGGCCCCGATTGCTGCGGACGATGACGATGACGATGACGATCCGCGCCCGCGCAATAGCGATGGCAAGCGGCGGGGGCATTGACGTTTTCCCGGGCGTCGTTACCTAAAGGTCCGGCAGGATGCAGGCAGACGACCGATGATCCGATACAGTCTTCGTTGCGCCAAGGACCATGCGTTTGAAAGCTGGTTCAAGGGTGCTGATGCCTTTGCCGCGCTGCAGGGGGCGGGACAGGTGTCTTGTCCGGTCTGCGGCTCGACCGAGGTGAGGAAGGACCTGATGGCGCCTGCCGTCCGGCCCGCCCGCAAGGCTGCCGCCGTCCCGCATGAGGCGGAGGCCCGGCCCGACCTGTCGGCCCCGGCGTCCGAGCTGGAGGCGAAGATCGCCGAGTTGAAGCGGCAGATCGAGAAAAACTCGGAATATGTCGGCATGAACTTCGCCGCCGAGGCGCGGGCGATGCATGCAGGTGAGGCTCCCGGTCGTGCGATCCATGGCGAGGCCAAGCCCGAGGAGGCGCGGGCCCTGATCGAGGAAGGCCTGCCGGTCGCGCCCCTGCCCTTCCTGCCGGCCCGCAAGGTCAACTGAGCCCCCGGCCTGTCCACGGTGGACAGCCCCTGCGGCCTGAATGATTTCAATGGCTTGGTCGCGGGCGTTTACCGTCTGTCAACACCTGTGCGCGAGGGCGAATGCGCCGTCCAGAGGGCTGTCCGGCAGCCCTGCCCGCGTGGACCGATCCGCGCATCAGGCGCAGCGGCCCGTCCTGGTCCGGGCCGTTCTGGCCCCGGGCGCGTCGCGCGCCCCAAGGCCCGATAGATCAGTAGATGTAGCGGATCTGTTCGGTCCAGAACCGTTCCATCCGTTTCAGCGAAATGTTGATTTCATCCATCCCCGAGGCGTCGATCAGCGCGCGCTTTTCGATGCCTTCGGAATGGCGGGCGAAGAGGTCGGACAGGACGCCCCGGACCTGGCGGCCCTTCTCCGTCAGCCGCACCCGCACCGAGCGACGGTCAATCTCGGACCGCTGGTGGTGCATGTAGCCCAGTTCCACCAGCTTCTTCAGGTTGTAGCTGACGTTCGAGCCCTGGTAGTAGCCGCGCGATTTCAGTTCGCCGGCCGTCACCTCATTCTCGCCGATGTTGAACAGAAGCAGCGCCTGGACCGAGTTGATTTCCAGGATCGAGAGCCGTTCGAATTCGTCCTTGATCACGTCAAGCAGCAGCCGGTGCAGCCGTTCGACCAGGGCAAGGTTGTCAAGGTAGCAGGACAGGAACGCCTTTTGCGACCCATCCAGCACCGGGGCATACATTGTCATACCGTTTCTCCACCGTTCGGACGGGCACAGAATCGGCACAAACCGCAAACATTCCGTAAACTTGCAGAGAACTTCGATTATTTTTCGCGCGAAAGTCGCGTCTCGGCAAAGGCGGTGATCCGGGCCAGCAGGCCTGCCAGCGCAGGCGGGGGCGCGGACTGGCCCAGGATCCAGGCCATCAGGTCCTGATCGTTTTCCGCCAGCAGGGCATCGTAGAGATCAAGCTCTGGCCCCGTCATCGCCGCAAGGTTCGCGTCGGCGAAAGGCCCCAGCACCAGGTCCATCTCCTTGGTCCCGCGCCGCCAGGATCGCATCGCCATCCGCTTCAGGCGTGCTTCAGCCGTCTCGCCCATCTGCCCACCGTTCCCGCTTGAACCGCATCGGGGCGGACCCTAAGACAGGCGCGAGCAAAGTTCCATCGCCGAAAGGGGCGCAGCATGGCCTTCCTCTCTGACACCCTGGCGCGCGTCAAACCCTCGCCCACCATTGCGGTGACGACCAAGGCGCAGCGGCTGAAATCCGAGGGCCGTGACGTGATCGGCCTTGGCGCGGGCGAGCCGGATTTCGACACGCCGGAAAACATCCGTGCGGCGGCAAAGCGGGCCATCGACAACGGCAAGACACGCTATACGGCGGTGGATGGGATCCCTGAATTGAAGGCCGCGATCTGTTCCAAGTTCCTGCGGGAAAACGGGCTGACCTACACGCCGCAGCAGATTTCGGTCGGCACCGGCGGCAAGCAGATCCTCTACAACGCGCTGATGGCGACCTGCAATCCGGGGGACGAGGTCATCATCCCTGCGCCCTACTGGGTGTCTTACCCGGACATGGTGCTGCTGGCGGGGGGGACCCCGGTGCCGGTGGTGGCGGGGATCGAGACCGATTTCAAGCTGACCCCGGAGCAGCTGGAAGCCGCGATCACGCCGCGGACCAAGTGGTTCATATTCAACTCTCCTTCCAACCCCACCGGCGCGGGCTATACCCGGGCAGAGCTGAAGGGCCTGACCGACGTGCTGATGCGCCACCCGCATGTCTGGGTGATGTCGGATGACATGTACGAACACCTGGTCTTCGACGATTTCGAATTCTGCACTCCTGCCGAGATCGAACCGGGCCTCTATGACCGCACGCTGACCTGCAACGGGGTGTCGAAGGCCTATGCGATGACCGGCTGGCGGATCGGCTATGCCGGGGGGCCGGTCGCGCTGATCAAGGCGATGGGGACGATCCAGAGCCAGTCGACCTCGAACCCCTGTTCGGTCAGCCAGTATGCGGCGCTTGAGGCGCTGTCCGGCCCGCAGGAGTTCCTGGCCGACTGGCGGAAGGTCTTCCAGGGCCGCCGCGACCTGGTGGTTGGCATGCTGAACCAGGCCAAGGGCATCCGCTGCCCGAAGCCGGAAGGCGCGTTCTATGTCTATCCCGACATCGCGGGCTGCATCGGGAAGGCCACGCCCAAGGGCACGGTCATCACCAACGACGAGGTCTTTGCGACGGCCCTGCTAGAGGAAACCGGGGTGGCGGTGGTCTTCGGGGCGGCCTTTGGCCTGTCGCCGAACTTCCGGATCAGTTATGCGACCAGCGATGAGGTGCTGCGCGAGGCCTGTTCCCGCATTCAGGCCTTCTGCGCGGCGCTCGTCTGACGGCAGGGTTGACGAGACCGCTGCGCTATTGAAGGAATGGCAGGGTGCAGGCCGGGGTTGTCCCGCGCCCGCACAGGCAATGGACCGATGGAAGATGACCGCTGACCTTCCCGATTACTACTTCCGGGTGCGCGAGAACGGCGCAGCGGTCTTCCGCATCGGCACGGAGAACCGCCAGCGCCGGATCGAGATGGACGAGATCGCCACGGTCAACGTGAAGAACGGCAACATCAAGCCGCATGGCGAGGTGAAGCTGACCGCGGCGGACAAGGCGGCGATCGAGGAGTGGCTGGCGGCGCGGCAGGCGCAGCTGGCGATGCGCGAGGTGGACGACATCCTGCGCACGGTCGATCACCTGAACCTGACGACGCAATGGGCGCAGTCCCGCGCGACGGACGCCCAGCTTGAGGCGGTGACGGATCAGCTGCTGCTGGCGATGCACGACTTGCGGACGATGCTGGTCAAGCGCAAGGCCGACCGGCTGGCCAAGGGCGACAGTTGATCAGCAGGGCGGAACGGTCAGGCCCGTCGCGGGCATGGGTCCGATGTCGTCAACTTGGCCGTCGCGGACACGCATCACCCGGGTCCAGTCGCCCGAGGCGAGAATGAGTTCCGGCCCCTGCCCGCAGTCGCGCACCCCGCCCGAGATGAAATCCTCGCCGATCCGGTGGTTGGTCAGGCCCGGCAGGCGCAGGGTCTCGACCAGCTTGTCGCCCTCCAGCCGGACGAAGACCAGGTCCTTCCGCAGATGCGGGCGGTCGACATAGGCGATCTCCACCCGTCCGTCGCCGTCGAAATCGGCGATCCCGGCGGGGGCAAGCCAGCGGTGATGCGGCAAAGGCGCAGTGGCGGCGATCTGGCCGAAGCTGTCTCCCGCCACCCCGTAGACCGCCAGTTGTGCTCCCTGCCCGCCGCCCGAGCGGACCACAATCACCTCGTTCAGGCCATCGCCTGTCAGGTCGGTAAGCCGGGGCGCGGTGTCTTCGAAGACATGGCCCTGACCCGCCGAGATGGCTGACCCGCAATCCGACGTCAGACCAACCGGCACGTATTGGAGGTGGAGCATGGTCGGTTCATGGTCGCGGCCCAACACGAAATGATCATAGGCCGTCGAGGGACCATCGAACCAGGCACGGCCGATGATGTTGCCGCCGGCATCGACTGTCAGCGAGGCTGGGTAGGCGGAGGCACTGTAGGGATCGACGATACAGGCTGTGGCAGGAGCCGAAAGGACGATCAGTCCCGTCAGCGCAAGGGCTGCCGAGCGCATCCTATATCTGCTTTTCCGGCATCTGCACGCGCAACCCGTCCAGCGCGTCGGTGACCTTAAGCTGGCAGGTCAGGCGGGACCGGGCCGGGTCGGGGCGCCAGGCGAAGTCGAGCATGTCGGCTTCCATGTGGTCCTTCTTCGGCAGCTTGTCGACCCAGGCGGGGTCCACGTAGACGTGGCAGGTCGAACAGGCGCAGGCGCCGCCGCAATCGGCCTCGATCCCCGGGATGCCGTTGTCGCGCGCGCCTTCCATCACGGTCAGGCCGTTCGCGACCTCGACGACGTGCTCTTTGCCATTGTGTTCGACGTAAGTGATCTTCGCCATTTCGGTCTCCAGGGATCGTCTGACGTGACATAGGCCAGTCCGGCCCGATTTGCCAGAGGGGAGCGGGCTTGCCCTGCCATGCGGATGTTCTATTATTGTTCTCATGACGATGATCCTGCCCTCTGCCCCGCGCGGGTCCTGGCCGCGCCCGCCCAAGGCCCTGCAGGCCGCCCGGCTGGGTGAGCCGCCCGCCGGCGCGCGGGTGACGGTGGCGGGGCTGGTGCTGGTCCGGCAGCGGCCGGGGACGGCGAAGGGGGTGATCTTCGTCACGCTGGAGGATGAGACGGGGACGGCCAACGTGGTGGTCTGGGCCAACGTCTACGAACGCTTTCGCCGGGCGGTGATCGCGGGGCGGCTGTTGCGGGTGACGGGCAAGCTGCAGCGCGAGGCGGGGGTGGTGCATGTGGTGGCGGAACTGATCGAGGACCTGTCGCCGCTTCTGGACCGGCTTCTGGACCCCGGGTTCAAGTTCGACGGGGTCAGGGCGGGGGACCAGCCTTAGGGCGCAAATTCAAATTCCTTAAGCAAGGAATTTGGCGGCAGAGGAGCCCCCGCCGCCATTCCTTCGTTTCAAGCCGACGCTCAGTTCTCGATCGACAGCGCCACGAACCGGGGATCGCCGCCGCGGCGGACGAGAAGCAGGATCGACTTGCGGCCCGCGTCCTGGGCTTCCTTGATCCGGTCCTCCAGGTCCTGCAGGCGGACGACCTTCTGCTGGCCGGCCTCGGTGATCAGGTCGCCCTCGGTCAGGCCCTTGGTGAAGGCCTCGGACGCCTGGTCGACGGCCACGATCATCAGACCCTCGGCCGAGGCCTCAAGCCCCAGCTTCGAGCGCATCTCGTCATCCAGCGGCGCGAGCGTCAGGCCCAGCGTCTCCAGTTCCTTCGGCTCTTCCGCCGCCGGGGCCGAGGCGGGCATGGTCTCGGCTTCGGCCTCTTCGCGGCGGCCAAGGGTGACCTGCAGCGTCTCGGTCTTGCCATTGCGCAGGACGATCACCGGCACCGCCTCGCCGATGGGCGCGTCGGCCACGCGGCGGGTCAGGTCGCCCGCGTCGGACACTTCCTGCCCGGCAAAGCGGGTGATCACGTCACCGGCGACGATCCCGGCCTCCTTGGCCGGACCGTCGGGCACGTCCGAGACCAGCGCGCCCGCGGCCACGTCAAGGCCCATGGATTCGGCGATCTCGGGCGTGATGTCCTGGATGCGCACACCCAGCCAGCCGCGCCGCGTTTCACCAAATTCCTTCAGCTGGTCGACAACCTTGGTCACCACGTTCGACGCCATCGAGAATCCGATGCCGATGGACCCGCCGTTGGGCGACAGGATCGCGGTGTTCACGCCGATCACCTGGCCGTCCATGTTGAACAGGGGGCCACCCGAGTTGCCGCGGTTGATCGCGGCGTCGGTCTGCAGGTAGTCGTCATAGGACCCCGAAAGCTCACGCCCCCGGGCCGACACGATGCCCGCCGAGACCGAGAAGCCCTGGCCCAGCGGGTTGCCCATCGCCATGACCCAGTCGCCGACGCGCATCAGGTCAGAGTTGCCGAAGCTGACGAAAGGCAGCGGCTTGTCGCTTTCGACCTTCAAGAGCGCGATGTCGGTCTTGGGGTCGGTGCCGACCAGCTTCGCCTTCAGTTTCTCGCCCGAGAAGAACTCGATCTCGATCTCGTCGGCGCCTTCGATGACGTGGTTGTTGGTGACGATATAGCCATCCTCGGAGATGACGAAACCAGAGCCCAGCGCCTCGGACCGCTGCGGGCCACCCGGACCGGGGCCGCCGAAGTCATCGAAGAAGTCCTCGAACGGGCTGCCTTCGGGCACCATGGGCATGCCGTCGGCGGGGCCCGACACCATGGCGCTGGTGGTGATGTTCACGACCGAGGGGCTGATTTTCTCGGCCAGTTCGGCAAAGCTTTCCGGGGCGCCGAAGGCCTGTGCTTCCTGCACGGGGGCGACGCTGAGGCCAAAGCCCAGGACCAGTGCCAAAAGCGTGCTGGACCGCAGGGCCGAGCGGATGGAGGGGGTGAGATCGGGCACGATGCGAACTCCTGTTCATGGGTCTGGCGAGGAAGGCGAGCCATCGGGGGCCTTCCCGTCGCCGCTGAACAAACAGTTAGTGGAAGGTCCCCGCAATGCAAACCCCGTCGCGGCGCTTCAAAGGGATGTGAACGCGAATGTCATGCAAGGTGATCATCGCAGACGCCCCTGCATGGTGCCGGAGCGTCAGGATGCTTGCGCCAGCCAGACGATCAGCACCCCCAGCGCCAGCGCGCCAAGACCGATCATCCGGCGGGTATCGACGGGCAGACCGGCGATGACCCGCAGCACGTCCTCGATACGACGAGGGGCCAGTGCAAGCACCAGCCCCTCGATCGCCAGCACCAGACCCAGTGCCAGAAGGATTTCGGTCACGGAGCCGGGGCCGGAGCCGGCGTCGTCGGGCCGACCGATGCGCCGCTGGGACGTCCGGCATCGGACCGCAGATAGTCGAAGAACTCGCTGTCCGGCTGCATCACGATCGAGGAATTGCCCCCCTTCAGGCTCGTCTCATAGGCCGAAAGCGAGCGGATGAAGGCAAAGAACTCCGGGTCCTGGCCATAGGCTTCGGCGAGGATGCGGTTCCGTTCGGCATCGGCCTCGCCGCGGATCACATCGGCCTGGCGCCGGGCGTCCGAGGTGAGTTCGATGACCGTCCGGTCGGCAGACGCCCGCACCCGTTGCGCGGCTTCGCCACCGCGGGCCTTTTCGTCGGCCGCTTCTCGTTCGCGTTCGGCGCGCATCCGGGCAAAGGTCGCCTCGAGGTTCTGTTCCGGCAGGTCGGTCCGGGTCAGACGCACGTCGATCACGTCGACCCCAAGGGCCGCCCCTTCGCGCTTGGCGATGGCAAGGATCTGGTTCATCAGCGCCGCTCGGTTCTGGCTGAGGACCTGATCCTGCGTCGCATTACCCAGGACTTCGGGGATCGCCTGGGACAGGATGTTGCCCAGAAGCTGCGTGGCCCGCTCTTCGGCCCCGGTCCCGACCGACTGGCGGAACTGCACCAGATCGACGATGCGCCACCGCGCGAAGGCGTCGACCACCAGGCGGCGGTCGGACAGCAGCGTGACTTCGAT
The DNA here is from genome assembly GCF_057219935.1 of Tabrizicola sp. T74. Classification (NCBI taxonomy): domain Bacteria; kingdom Pseudomonadati; phylum Pseudomonadota; class Alphaproteobacteria; order Rhodobacterales; family Paracoccaceae; genus Tabrizicola; species Tabrizicola sp. T74. Next base: position 60,286 of record NZ_JBXVVT010000002.1, read on the forward strand.
GGGCTGGGTCTGCAGGCCGAGGATACGGTCTTCGTACAAGACCACATCCTGCAGAAGCGGGACCTTGAAGCCAAGGCCGGCCTCTTGCTTGACCTGCATGACCTGACCGAATTGCAGCACCAGCGCCTTCTTGCGTTCATCGACGATGAAGACCGACGACAGCACCAGCACAAGCGCCACGAACAGGACGGCGGGAATGACGTAAATCGCGCGCATCAGTTCGACCCTCCCGACGTGCCGGCCCCTTGGGTGGGCGTCATCCTTCCCAACTCGTTCAACGGCAGGAAGGGCACGACGCCCTGTCCGGCTTCACCGCCCGACACCCCGTCGAGGATCACCTTGTTCATGCCTCCCAGCACCCGTTCCATGGTTTCCAGATAAAGCCGCCGCCGGGTCACCTCGGGCGCCTTCACGTATTCGGTGTAGACCGAGATGAAGCGTGCCGCTTCACCCTGAGCGCTGTTCACGGCCTGGGCCCGGTAGGCTTCGGCGTCTTCCAGAAGCCGCGCGGCCTCGCCTCGGGCACCGGCGGTGACCTGGTTGGCGTAGGCGTCGGCCTCTTTTTCCAGCCGGTCGCGTTCCTGCGCGGCCGCCTGCACGGCGCGGAAGGCATCGATCACCTCACGCGGGGCCTGGGCCACCGACAGGTTGACCCGGATCACCGTGATCCCGGCGTTGTAGCTGTCGAGCGTCGCCTGCACGGCAGTCCGAAGATCCGATGCAATGACGCCCCGGTCGCGGTTCAGGATCGGCGACAGTTCCGACCGGGCAATGATGTCGCGCATCGCGCTTTCGCTGACCGCCTTGATCGTCGCTTCGGGCTCGGCCAGGTTGAACAGGTACTTCTCGGCGTCCGAGATGTTCCACACGACCTGAAAGCCGATGTCGACGATGTTCTGGTCGCGGGTCAGCATCAGACCGCCGTCCGTGTTGCCCTGCACCGCGCCGATGTCGGTGGTGCGTTCGCCGGTCACCTGGACCTTTTCATAGGTCACGATGGGCCAGGGCGCGAAGTTCAGGCCGGGCTCGCCCACACCCGAGCTTTCGCCCAGGAACAGTTCGACCGACTGTTCTTCGGGCCGGACGGTGTAGAAGGACATGAAGGACCAGACCGCGATCAGCGCCAGCGCCCCAAGCGCTATGCCCTGCTTGGTGAAGACCGGACCGTCAGGCTCGCCGCCCGGGCCGCCGGTGCCGCGATTGCCGCGCCCGCCCATCAGGACGCGCAGCTGTTCCTGGCCACGTTTCATCAACTGGTCGATCTCGGGGATCTGGCCCCCGCCCTGACCCGGCCTGCCGCCGCGACGGTCGTTGTCGTCGTCGTTGTTGCCCCGTCCACCCCGGTCGTCCCCGCCCGAGCCGCCACCGCCGCCCCAGGGACCGCCACTTCCTGCCATTGATCGAACCTCTTCCAGAACTTTAGCCTAAGCTGGTCATATCCAGCCAGAAATCAACCCGTCCCGCCCGTTTGTCAGGCAGTTCGTACCGGTTTTCGCATCGTCACCAATTCCTCGGCCATGGTCGGGTGCACCGCACAGGTGCGGTCGAAATCCTCTTTCGTGGCGCCCATGCCAATGGCGATGGCGGCCAGCTGGATCATTTCGCCCGCTTCGGGTGCGACGATGTGACAGCCCAGGACCTTGCGGCTGGACTGGCTGACGATCAGTTTCATCAGCACCCGGTCCTGCTTGCCGGCAAACAGCGTCCGCATCGGGCGGAAGGCGGTGGAATAGACCTCGATCGGCCCCTGCGCCCGCGCCGCTTCCTCGGACAGGCCGACGCTGCCCATCTCAGGTTGCGTGAAGATGGCCGAGGCGACAAGTGTGTGGTCGAAGGCGGTGGGTTTGCCGCCAAAGACCGTGTCGGCAAAGGCGTGGCCCTCGCGGATGGCGACCGGGGTCAGGTTGACCCGGCCCGTGACATCGCCCACGGCGAAGACGGACGGCACGGCGGTCTGGCTGTAGGCGTCGACCGGGATCTCGCCGTCGCGGCCAAGGGTCAGGCCAAGGGCTTCGAGGCCCAGGCCCGCGGTATTGGGGCGGCGGCCGGTGGCGTAGAGGACCAGGTCGAACTCGCGTTCGGACCCGTCGGTCGCCACGGCGCGGATGCCGCCTGCGGTCTTCTCCAGCCGCATCACGTCGGTGCCGCAGTGGATGTCGATCCCACCACTGCGCATGGCGTTCGACACATGGCCGCGCGCCTCGTCGTCAAAGCCGCGCAGGATCTGCGCGCCGCGGTAGTATTGGCTGACCTGCACGCCGAGGCCTTTCAGGATGCAGGCGAATTCCGATGCGATGTACCCGCCGCCCACCACCAGCGCGCGCTTGGGCAGGGCGGGCAGGTGGAACATCTCGTTCGAGGTGACGGCAAGCTCCTTGCCGGGGATGTCGGGGACAAAGGGCCAGCCGCCGGTGGCGACCAGGATGTGCTTGGTGGTGAACTCCTGGCCCGAGGCCAGCCGCACCCGATGCGCATCGACGATCACCGCGCGTTCGTCGTGGACGATGACGCCTGCGTTCTTCAGCGTGTTGCGGTAGGCGCCTTCCAGCCGGTCGAGCTCGGTTTCCAGCCGGGTGCGGAAGCGGGCCCAGTCGAAGCCGCCCAGCGTTGCGTCCCAGCCATATTCCCGCGCCTCGGCGATGGCTTCGGGGTAGGCGGAGGCAAACACCATCAGCTTCTTCGGCACGCAGCCCCGGATGACGCAGGTGCCGCCCATCCGGCTTTCCTCGGCCAGGCCCACCTTGGCACCGTATTCGCCCGACGCAATCCGCGCCGCCCGCACCCCGCCCGAGCCGCCGCCGATGACGAAAAGATCGTAGTCGAAGGTCATGTCACACCTTTCCCGCAGGCGTTGCCTGTATCCCAGCTACGCCTTTGCGGCCCCGGACGGAAGCCCGCTGCCGCACTTTTCGGTTCCCTTGCGGTAAGCGGGCCGGGTCCTGTGCCCTATCCGACGATGCGCTTGAGCCGCGCCTGAAGCAGCGCGACCAGGTCCGGCTGCATGTATTCAAAGCTGTCCGGGATACCCAGGCAAACCAGCCGCTTGCCCTTAAGCGAGGGTGCCATCTGCCGCTTGAGCCGGGACAGCTGGGCCTTCTCCATGACGGCAATCGTGTCCGCCCATGCCAGATGTTCAGGCGTCACGCGTTCGTCGGCGTCGGCGCTGAGCCCCGCGAAGTCGGTTTGCAGGCCAAATTGCTCGGCCGCCACGGCTGCAGCCGTCGGACTGCGCTTGCGCGCCTTGCCGCAGATGAAGAGGATGTTGGTCATGCCATCCCGGCCCCCGCCCCCGGGCGCCCTTCACTCCAGGTCGGCGAAGATGTTCGGGCTTTCGGTCAGGTCGACCGAGCCGTTCTCGATCCGGCCCGAATTGATGTCGCGCACCGTGACCCGGCCGTCGGCATGGCCGATCACCACGATGTCGCAGATGTCGATGAAGAGCCCGTTTTCCACCACGCCGGGAATCTGGTTCAGGACAAGGGCCAGCTGCCGGGGATTGCCGATCCGCTTGAGGTTCAGGTCCAGAATACAGTGCCCCTCATCCGTGCGCAGGGGCGCGTCGTTCTGCATCCGCAGGCTCACCTCGCGGTTCATCACGTCAAGGCTGTAGAGCGTTTCCTCAATCAGCGCCTTGGTGGTCTGCCAGCCGAAGGGGATCACCTCGACCGGCAGGGGAAAGGCGCCCAGCTGTGCCACTTCCTTGGCCGCATCGGCGATCACGATCATCCGGTCGCTGGCCGTCGCCACGATCTTTTCCTGCAGAAGCGCCGCGCCGCCGCCCTTGATCAGGTTGAGGTTCGCGTCGAACTCATCCGCGCCGTCGATGGTCAGGTCCAGCCATTTCACCTCGTCCAGGCCCACGACCTGCAGCCCGCTCGCCTTTGCCAAATCCACCGTGCGCGACGAGGTCGCGACGCAGGTGACCTGCAGGCCTTCGTCGCGCACCCGTTCGGCCAGGCAACGCACCATCCAGGCCGCGGTCGAGCCGGTGCCAAGGCCAAGCTTCATCCCGGATTCGACGAAATCCACCGACCGCCGGGCGGCGACATACTTGGCCTGGTCGATGGGTGACAGTTCGGCAGCCATGGCGAAATCCCCTGTTGGTTGCCCCGGAATAGCGCAAAGACTGCTGCAGGGCGAGAGCCTATACAGGGGACAATCCGCCGGGAATCGGGAAACACCAGAGGTTCAGCCGGCCTCGGTCGCCTGTGCCGCCGCCGCCTCGATCTCATCGACCGAGAGGGCGGAATTGCCGTCGCGGTCGAGCGTCAGGAGCGCGCGCAGCATCGTAGCCTCCTCCTCGTCCAGGGCGCGCAGGCCGGCGGCGCGGGCGTCAGCGGCCAGTTCTTCGGCATCGACGCGGCCGTCGCCATCCAGGTCCGCCGCGCGGAACTGGCGGTCCAGCCGGCCCCGAGTCGAAGCGCTGGCCGCGCGCTGGGTGATCGCAAGCTCCTCTCCGTCCAGCGTTCCGTCGGCATCGAGGTCCATCGCCAGCATCCGCCGCAGTGCCGTGGCCCGGGCAGCGGCGCGTTCCAGAAGGATATGCTCCTCGATCCCTTTGGCCGTCAGGCCATCCGGCCCGCCGAACCCGGCGATCAGGTCGGTGACCCGGGCGGCAAAGCGGTCAGGGTCGCGGCCCATCGCCTTGTCCAGCGCCGAAACCGGGGCCGCGCCTTCCGCCCAGGCCGCCTGCGTCATGGCGACCACCGCCACGACGATCATTCCCTTTGCCAGTTGCATTCTGCACTCCCGTTCCGCACTCGCGCCGGAAGACTGACCCGAACTTGGTTGACAAGCCGTTAACCCTGCTGCGTCGATGCGCGTCAGAGAGTCGCTTTTTGCGCAGCGATACGGGCAAAGTTGCGCCAGCTTGACCAAGGCCCACCCCAAGGCTCACTGCGAAAGACCACGATGTACAAGCTGCACTACGCCCCGGACAATGCGTCCTTGATCATCCGCCTTGTGCTGGATGGGTCGGGCATCCCGTACCGGACGGCGCTGGTCGACCGCAGGACGCGGCAGCAGGACAGCCCGGCCTATCGCGCGCTGAACCCCACGGGCCTGATCCCGACGCTGGAGACGCCACACGGGCCGATCTCGGAAACCGGGGCGATCCTGTTATGGCTGGCCGATACCCACCGCCTGGCCCCGGCCACGGGAGAACGGCAGCGGCCGGAATTCCTGCGCTGGCTGTTCTTCCTGTCGAACACCGCGCATGCCGATCTGCGCACGATCTTCTACCCGCACCAGTATTCCCCCGCCGAGGCGCATCGCAGCCATCTGGAGATCATGTCGTCCCGGATGAAGCGCCACTTCGCCCTGCTCGACGACGCCGCGGCCCTGCACCCTGCGCTGTTTGCGGCCGGCAAGCCCCTGGGCGTCTACACCATCGTCCTGACCCGCTGGGCGCAGCTTTACCCCGAGGACGGTCCGCGCTGGCTGGACATGGCCGACTACCCGACACTTGCCGACCTGGCCCAGGCGCAGGAAGCGCGCGTCGAAACCCGGGTGATCGCCCGGGCCGAAGGCTTGGGTCCGCAGCCCTTTACCCGGCCCGAACAACCGAACCCGCCCGAAGGCAGCGTGCTGTGACCCTGACCCTGTATCATTGCCCGGACTGGGCCTCGCAGATCATCCGGCTGGCGCTGGAGGAGATTGGCGTCCCCTACGACATCCGCCCGATGGACTGGGACGCGGGCGATTTCGACGACCCCGGCTTTCTTGCGGTGAACCCGCTGGGCCTTATCCCGGCGCTTGAGACGCCTGATGGCCCGATCTTCGAGACGGCGGCGATCCTTCTGTGGCTGAACGCCCGGCATGGCGGGCTGGGTCCGCGGATGGAGGATCCCGCGGCGGCGGCCTTCCTGTCCTGGCTTCTGTTCACCGCCAACACCGTCCACCCAACGGTGATGGCGCTGATCCACCCCGACCGCCCCGCTGGCCCCGAGGCGGCGCTTGAGGCCGGGCGGCTGGCGCTGGAACGGCTGGTGGAGCAGGCCGGGCATCTGGAGCGGCTTGTCGCCCCCGGCGCGCCCCTGTGGCTGACCCCTGCGCAGCCCGCGCTGGGGCATTACCTTGGCATCCTTCTCCGCTGGGCTATCTATCTGCCTGAGGACCCGGACCTGCGCTTCAGCCTGACCCCCTTCCCGGCGCTGACCGCCATCCTGGCCGCGCATGAGGCGACCCCCGCCGCACGCCGCCTTGCAGAGATCGACGGGTTGGGCGAGAGACCCTATACCGCACCCGAGGCCGCATGACCCTGACCCTGCACCACGCGCCCGACTTCGCCTCGACCATCGTCCGCTTCGCGCTGGAAGAGCTGGAACTGCCGCATACCCTGGCCATCGTCGACATCGAGAGCGGGGCGCTGACCACCCCCGAATATCGGCAGGTGAACCCCGTGGGCCTGATCCCGGCCTTGGAGACCGACGACGGCCCGATGTTCGAAACCGCCGCGATCCTTCTGTGGCTGGTCGACCGCACCGGCCGCCTGGGCCCCGGCCCCAACGACCCGGACCGGGGAGCGTTCCTGTCCTGGCTCTTCTTCACCTCGAACGCGCTGCACCAGGCGGCGCTGGCGATGTTCTACCCGCACCGCCCGGCGGGCGAGGCGAACTCGGCTGCGGCCCAGGCCACCGCGCAGGAACAGATCACGGCACGGCTGGGGCTGATCGAGGCGATGATCGCCAGCCAGTCGCCGCGCTGGCTGTCACCCGATCATCCCGGCGTGCTGGGCTATTACATCGGCATTCTGGTGCGCTGGCTGATCCTTTTGCCGCCCGCACCCTATGGCGTCCGGCTCGACGACTTCCCCCACCTGAAAGCCGTCCTTGCCGCGCATGAGGCGCGCCCTGCCGCCCTTCGCGTCGCGGCCACGGACGGCCTTGGCCCCACCCCTTTCACCAACCCGGGTACCTGATGTTCCTCTCTGTCTTCGACATGTTCAAGGTGGGCATCGGCCCGTCGTCCAGCCACACCATGGGCCCGATGGTCGCCGCCGCGCGCTTCCTTGACACGATGCGCGCCTCGCCCTTCCATTTCCACGGGCTGCGGGCCTCGCTGCACGGGTCGCTCGCCTTCACCGGGGTCGGCCATGCGACGGACCGGGCGACGATCCTGGGCCTGGCAGGCTTCGCGCCCGACACCTACGACGCCGAGAAGGCGGAAACCACGCTTGCGCGGATCAAGGAGACCAAGGTGATCGAGGCCCCGGGCCTCGGCACCCTCGCCTTCGACCCGGGCCGCGACCTGGTCTTCGACTACGGCCCCGCGCTGCCGGGCCACGCCAACGGGATGATCCTGCGCGCAACCGACGCCCAGGGCGACGTGATCCTGGAGGAGACCTACTATTCCATCGGCGGCGGCTTTGTCCTGACGGCAACTGAGCAGGCCGAGGCCGGGGGCGCCAAGGCCAAGGCGCGGGCGGATGTGCCCTATCCGTTCGAAAGCGCCGCCGAAATGCTGGAGATGGCGAAGAAGTCCGGCCTGTCCATTGCAGCGATGAAGCGCGCGAATGAGCTGAAGTTCCGTTCCGCCAGCGACCTCGACGCCGGGATCAACCGCATCTGGCAAGTGATGAACGACTGCATTTCCAGGGGCATGAAGGGCGAGGGCATCCTGCCCGGTGGCCTCAAGGTCCGCCGCCGGGCCAAGGGCATCTACGACGCGCTGCTGGCCGAGCGCGGGTTGAACCTGACGCCGCCGCACACGATCAACGACTGGATGAGCCTCTACGCCATGGCGGTGAACGAGGAGAACGCCGCCGGTGGCCAGGTCGTCACCGCGCCCACCAACGGCGCGGCAGGCGTCGTCCCCGCCGTTATCCGCTATTGGCTCGACCACGTCCCCGTCGCCAGCGTGACGAAGGTCGGTGACTTCCTCCTGACCGCCGCCGCCATCGGGGGCCTCTGCAAGCACAACGCCTCGATCAGCGGAGCGGAATGCGGCTGCCAGGCCGAGGTCGGCTCCGCCGCCGCTATGGCCGCCGCTGGCCTGGCCGCCGTGCTGGGCGGCACCCCGGAACAGGTGGAAAATGCCGCCGAGATCGCGCTGGAGCATCACCTCGGCATGACCTGCGACCCGGTCAAGGGTCTGGTGCAAGTGCCCTGCATCGAAAGGAACGGCCTCGGCGCAATCAAGGCGGTCTCGGCCGCCTCCCTCAGCTTGCGCGGCGACGGCCAGCACCTCGTCAGCCTTGACGTCTGCATCGAGACCATGCGCCAGACGGGCCGCGACATGCACGAGAAGTACAAGGAAACCTCGCTTGGCGGCCTCGCCGTCAACGTCCCGAACTGCTGAAGAGCCTCCGGCGGGAGTATTTGGAAAAGGGCAAATCCCCTTGCTCTTTTCACAAATACTCCGGGGGTTTGGGGGCAGCGCCCCCTTTCGTCCGAGGAGGAGGCTAAGCCCGACGACGAGACAAAAGGCGCGCGCGCCAGCGCTCAATTTGAAAACCGCCCCCACCCCCGCGATGTCGCTTTCAGGCAGGCAACCGGGCAGCCCAGCCGCTAGGCAGGACGCATGACCCGCGACACTACCCTTCTGGGCGTGCTGATGATGCTCGCCTTCTGCGCCCTTGCGCCGCTCTTGGACGTCGCCGCCAAGCTTGCCGCCGAAGCTGGCGTCCCCGTCGGCCAGGTCACCGCCGCCCGCTTTGTCGTGCAAACCGCGCTGATGCTGCCGTTGGTCCTGGTCATGGGCCTGCCGCTTGGCCTTGACGCGAGGGCGCTTGGCTACACCACGCTGCGCGCGCTGTTCCTTCTTGTCTCGACCTTCGCCTTCGTCTCGGCCATCGAGTTCATGCCGATCGCCGACGCGCTGGCCATCGTCTTCATCGAGCCCTTCATCCTGTTGATCCTGGGGCGATTCCTCTTCGGCGACCAGGTCGGCCCGCGCCGGATCGCCGCCTGCGCCGTGGGCTTTGTCGGCGCGATGTTCGTCATCCAGCCCTCGCTTGCCGCCTTCGGGCTGGTGGCGCTCTGGCCGCTGGCAACGGCGTTCCTCTTCGCCTTCTACATGCTGGTGACCCGGGCGATTTCCGCCTGGATGCACCCGGTGACCATGCAATTCCACACCTCCTGGACCGGGGTCCTCCTCTGCCTGCCCATCATGATCCTCGCCGACGGCTCCGGCATCACGCCGCTGGACCCGATCTGGCCCGAGGGGTGGAACTGGCTCTGGCTGTTCGGCGTGGGCTTCTGGGCGGCGGTCAGCCACATGTGCATGACCTACGCGCTGAAATACGCGCCCTCGGCCACGCTTGCGCCGCTCCACTACTGCGAGATCGTGACGGCGGTGATCCTGGGCTACCTGATCTTCGGCGATTTCCCGAACCGGATGACCTGGATCGGCATCGCGATCATCGTCTCGTCAGGGCTCTATATCATCTACCGCGAAAGGCTGACCGCAAGGGCCAAGGCGCGCGAACCGAACGTCACGGTGCTGACCGAAGCGCCCTGATCGCCGCGTCCAGCCTGCGCCGAGGCAAGATCACCAGCATGCCGCGCCGGTCGAACTCCAGCGTGACCTGCCGCGCCACCACCCGGTTCGAGGTGCCGATCATCCCGTCCGGGGCGAAGTCGATCCCGGCGATGGGCCATTCCAGCCCCGCGCTGCGCCCGGTGACCGGCGCCATCGGAAACAGCGAGAACGGATCGCCGGGGACAAGGTCCAGCGCCAGCCGGTCCGGCGCTGCGAAGGCAAAATCCTTCGGCCCGATCAAGAGGCAGCGCCGTTCCGCCCGGGCGATCAGGGTGGAAAAGGCCGCCAGCCCATGGTCCAGCCGCGCCCCGGCAAAGCCGAGCGCCAGGACCAGCGGCGCCTCGATCAGGCGCAGGGCCTTGTCGAAGTCGGTGGTGACCTGTTCCGCCACAAGGTGCTGGCTTGCCACGGGAATCGCCTGACGCGCGGCGTTGGAAATCGAATCCATGTCGCCGATCACCGCCTGCGGCGTGACCCCCAGCTGCAAGAGCCGGTCAGCCCCCCCATCCGCCGCCACCGGCACCGGCGCGCGCCGCAGGGCCAGCGCAAGGTCGCGAGCCGCAAAGGGGCCGCCTCCGGCCAGCGTTACACCGCGGGTTGACTGGACAATCGGCGTATTCATGTAAGACTGTATCCAATTAAGGCAGATTCCTGGGGTCCGGCCACAATCAATTCATCAAATTACCCCGGTCTGTCCATGCAATAGGACGGTGCAGAGACGTAGCGTGTGACAACCAAGGCGAAAGGCTGTCCAGTCATGACCAGTGAAAGCAAGATCCTGACCGTGTCCTACGGGACTTTCAGCTGCACGCTGGAAGGCTTTGAAAACCCCTTCGACACCATGAAGGCGATTGCCGAATACTTCCGCGATCTTGCCGCGCAGGACCGCCATTTCGGGGCCGAACCGCCGCCCCCGGATGCCGCGATGCTGCACCGCCTGGCAGAACGTGAAGTGTCGCGCCTGGCCGCCGCTGCCGCCCAGCGCGATGACGCCCCGCGCGCCGAGATGCCCGCCGACGCCTCCGCTAACGCCCCTGTGGCCGAGCCTGCGGTCGCCCCGCGCATCCTGTTGAACCAGGGCGCCCGCCGCCAGTCGGCCGAGCTGGGCAAGACCGAATTCGTCGTGGAAGAACCCGCCGTCGCGCCGGAACCCTCGGTGCAGGACGTGATCCCCGATGGCGTTGCAGCCAAGCTGGCCCGCATCCGCCGCGCCGTGCATCCCGCTGCGGCCGACCTGACCACCCCGGCCTCGCCCTTCGTCGCCGATGAGACCGAGACCGCGCTTGACCTTGGCACCGCGCTTGAGCCCGAGGCGGACCTGGCCGAAGCCGACACCGATGCGCCGGATGTTGCCGCCCGCCTGGGCGCGCTGATCGCCGATGAAGAGCCTGCGGAGGCAGTCGCTGCGGCGACCGAAGCACTGGATGCGGAAGTCGCGACCGGCGTTGTCGAATTCTCCGATGTCTGGAGCGACGAGACCGACCTGTCCGTGGACGCTGCCGCAGATGAACGGATCGAGGACTTCGCCCCCTTCGTCGAGGATGCCGAAGAAGAACCGCAGGCCGCCGTCGCCGCGACCGAGGACGTGGTTCAGGCTTCTGAGACCGTCTCGGACGTCGAAGCCTACGCCGATCTGCCGTCGCTGGACGATCTGGGCCCCGACCAGGCAGACCTTGACGATCTGGCGGCGCTGGACGGTCTGGACTCGCCGGAAACCGCGTTTGCCGATCTGGCGGACGCGGACGCGGACGAGACGGCGCTTGCTGCCGCCCTTGACGCGCCGCAGGCCGAAGATGATGCGCTGTTTGCCGACGGCGAGATCAGCCTTGCCCAGGAAGAACCCGCTGAAGTGGCGGCCTTTGCCGCAGAAGAGCCCGCGCTGGCGGATGCAGATTTCGCCGATGCCGACGTGGCAGCCGCGGTCGCTGACACTGCCGATGCCCTGGAGGAGGTCGAGCCCGAGCCCGACCTGCCGGTCGCCAAGTCGAACAAGCGCTCGCGCCGCCTTGGCTCGCGCGTGGTGCGGTTGCATCCCAGCGAGGACCTGAACACCCAGGACCGCGATCCCGGCGCGACCCGGGTCATGGATGCCGAAAGCGAATCGGACGAAATCTCCCGCCTGTTGCAGCAGGCCGAAGAGGTGATGGCCGAAGAGGCGAACCGTCGCCGGCAAGAGGCGCTGTCGCATCTGAAGAATGCCGTCGCCACGACCGAGGCCGACCGCGCCGACATCGACTATGACGCGCCGCGCGCCGACGTGAACCTCGACCCCTACCGCGACGACCTGGCCGAGGCGATCCAGCCCGACGCGCCGTTTGCCCCCGAGGCCGCGCCCGAGGTCAAGCCGACGCGCCGCAAGTCCGTGAGCATCCGCCCGCAGGAACCGCGTCCCGGCACGATCCGCCCCGGCATGATCAGCCCGCCGCCGCTGGTACTGGTGTCCGAACAGCGTGTCGACCGCGTCGGCCCGGCTGTCGCCACCCCCGTCGCAGAACCGCTGGTCTCGCCCGAGCAGCCAGGGATCGCCCCGGCCAATCCCGACGGCCAGCCGATGGTCGCAGTCCGCACCGGCCGGCTTTCGGGCGCGATCGGTGCTGGTGCTGCGCTGGCGATGTCGGCCGCCCCGGCCCGCAACATCGCGCTGGAAAAGCCGTCCTATGGCCCGGCAACCCAGGCCGATGACGACGAGGACCTGGGCGAAGACGTCCGCGAGATCGACGAATCGGGCCTGGCCGCCTTTGCCGAGAATGTGGGCGCCCGCTCGATGGCCGAAATGCTGGAAGCCGCCGCCGCCTATGCCACCTGCATCGAAAAGCGCGCGCAGTTCACCCGCCCGCAGCTGATGCGGCGGATGATGGCCAGCGCAGGCGGCAAGCCGGTCAGCCGCGAGGATGGGTTGCGGTCCTTCGGCACGCTTCTGCGCACCGGCCGGATCGAGAAGGTGACGCGCGGCCACTACGCTTTGGCCGAGACCTCGCCCTACCTGGCCGAGGCGCGCCGCCTGAACTGAGGCGCCTCCCCCAGGCATGCATTCAGACGGATGGGCCCTGCCCGTCCGTCTTTTGCGTTTCGGGGGCATCGGGGTCCGGCTGGCCGATGCCGCGGAAGATGAAGCGGAACGGCAGGATCCAGAGAAAGCCCAGGCCCACATAGATCACCAGTTCGACCAGGAAGGATGGCCGGTCGAACAGGTCGATCAGGTTCACCGCCACCACCACATAAAGCGGCATGCCGATCAACAGGATCACCAGCGCCCAGCGTCTCCGGGCCTTGTAGCTTAACGCCATTCCGTCTCTCCCCGGGACGCTCCTCGCTTCCTTCGGTCGCTCCTCACTGCGCTGCGAAGAGAAGGCGAAGCCGCACGATGAGCCATCACGTCAATCCGCGAAGGGATCCGTCACCAGGATCGTGTCGTCCCGCTCGGGCGAGGTGGACAGTAGCGCGACCGGGCACTGGATCAACTCCTCGATCCGCCGCACATACTTGATCGCCGCGCCGGGCAGCTGCGCCCAGGACCGCGCGCCTGCGGTGGTTTCGGACCAGCCTTCCATCTCTTCGTAGATGGGCCGGCAGCGCGCCTGTTCGTCCGCGGCGATGGGCAGATAATCCATCCGCTTGCCGTCAAGCTCATACCCCACGCAGATCTTCAGCGTCTTGAACCCGTCGAGCACGTCAAGCTTGGTCAGCGCGATGCCCGACACGCCCGAGGTCGCACAGGTCTGCCGTACCAGGACCGCATCGAACCAGCCGCAGCGGCGCTTGCGCCCCGTCACGGTGCCGAACTCATGCCCCCGCTCGCCCAGCCGCTCGCCATCCGCATCGTGCAGTTCCGCCGGGAACGGGCCTTCGCCGACCCGCGTCGTATAGGCCTTCACGATCCCCAGCACGAAGTCGATGGCGGTCGGCCCCACTCCCGTCCCCGTCGCCGCCTGCCCCGCGATGGTGTTGGACGAGGTCACGTAAGGGTAGGTCCCGTAGTCGATGTCCAGAAGCGAACCCTGCGCGCCTTCGAAGAGGATACGCTTGCCCGCCCGCCGTGCCTCGTTCAGCACTTTCCAGACCGGCCCGGCATAGGGCTTCAGCTTCGGCGCGATCTCCAGAAGCTGCGCCTTCAGCGCGGCAGGGTCCACCGGCTCCAGCCCCAGCCCGGCGCGGAGCGCGTTGTGATGGGTCAGCAGCCGTCCGATCCGCGTGTCCAGCGTCGCCGCATCGAACAGGTCCGCGACGCGGATCGCCCGGCGGCCGACCTTGTCCTCATAGGCCGGGCCGATCCCGCGCCCCGTGGTGCCGATCTTTGCGACCGTCGTCTGCGCCTCGCGGCCCCGGTCCAACTCGCCGTGGATCGGCAGGATCAGGCTCGCATTCTCGGCCAGCATCAGGTTCTCTGGCGAGACGTCCACCCCCTGCCCGCGCAGCTTGTCGATCTCGGCCACCAGGTGCCAGGGGTCCACCACCACGCCATTGCCGATGACCGACAGCTTGCCACCGCGCACGATCCCCGAAGGCAAGAGCGACAGCTTGTAGACCGTGTTCCCGATGACCAGCGTATGGCCCGCGTTGTGCCCGCCCTGAAACCGCGCGATGACGTCGGCGCGTTCGGACAGCCAGTCCACAAGCTTGCCCTTGCCCTCATCGCCCCACTGCGCACCCACCACGACGACGTTGGCCATGTCATTCCCCGAGTCAGTCACAAACCACGCGGGGTATATCGGCAGGGCGAGCGCAGCGAAACCCTGCAAATCGCCTAACGACGCGCCTGCAATGCGGCACCGAACCCGGCCATGGCCTGGATCACCGGCCCCATGCCGCGCCCGAGGTCGGTCAGCGCGTATTCCGTCGTCGGAGGAACGGTGGGAAACACCGTCCGGGTGACCAGTCCCTCGGCCTCCAGCATCTTCAGCCGCTCGGCCAGCATCCGCGGGCTGATCCCGTCCAGGCTGCGCATGAGTTCCGAATAACGCCGCGTCCCGCCCATCAGGTCGCGGAAGATCAGCGTCGTCCACTTGCCGCCCAGGACCTCATGCGCCCGGGCGACCGGACAGTCGGGATTGCAGTCCATCGGCACTTTCTTCAGCTATAGAATTTGTAACTACTTCCTTTTCTATAGCAAGCAGCGCAGAACCCGTCCAGAGCCAACCAACGGAGACCTGAAACATGCTCAAACCGCTTCTCTGGATCATCGCCGCCTCGCAGCTGGTCCTTGCCGCCCTGACCCTATTTGCCCCGCTGCAGTTCTTCGCGTGGATGGGGCTGACCGTCCCCGCGCCCGACAACGGCTACATGATCGGAATGCTGGGCGCGCGATTCCTGGCCTATGGGATCGGCATGGTGGTGCTCACCCGCGCCGCAAACCCTTCGCGCTTCTGGATCGCCAACATGGCGCTGATCCAGGCGGTAGACCTGGCCCTGGCGCTGACCTATGTCGGGGCCGGGATCGTACCGGTAGAGGTCGCGGCCTTCCCCGCCACCAACGCCGCCCTCTTCACGGCGGGCCTGCTGTGGTGCCTACGGGCAGACCCCGCCCTCCGCACCGCCTGACCCCGCCCCCGCGCCGGCCCAACCGGCGCGGGGCCTTGGCCCGGACCAGTCGCCCGTCTACAGTGCCGCCCGACCACATCCAAAGGGCAGGGCATCATGGGCTTTCTCCTCCGCTGGCTTGGCGCCTTTCTCCTCCTCGCCGCGATCTTCAACCCGACCGCGTGGAACTACGTCACCTGGGCGCGCGAAGCCTGGGGCGAGCAGACCCCGCTGATCGTCTTCACCGGCCTGATCCTCGGCGTTGCCGCGATGGTCTACCTGGTGGCCACGATGCGCTCCATCGGCATCCTTGGCGCGCTGATCATCGCCGCGATCTTCGCCGCGGGCCTTTGGGTGCTGACCGACTGGGGCCTCCTCGGCCTCGACAATTCCGCCCTGAACACCTGGCTGGCCCTCATCGTCCTGTCGCTGATCCTGGGTGTCGGGATGAGCTGGTCGATCCTCCGCCAGCGCCTCTCGGGCCAGCAGACCACGGATGAGGTCGATGGCTGAGACCTTCCTCTACCTCACGCTCGGGACCAATGACCTTTCCCGCGCGACCCGGTTCTACGACGCAGCCCTCGCGCCCCTGGGCCTCGTCCGCCGCGCGTCCGAGGCAACTGAAGTGGGCTACGGCTTCCCCTCCGACCACCGCACCCGGCTCTGGATCACGCTCCCCTTCGACGGCCAGCCAGCCACCGTCGGCAACGGTTCGATGCCCGCGCTTGTCGCCCCCAGCCAGGAGGCCGTGAAAGCCTTCCACAAAGCCGCCCTTGCCCACGGCGGCAGTGACGAAGGCGCACCCGGCCTGCGCCCCTACGGCCCCGCCTTCTATGCGGCCTACGTCCGCGACCCGGATGGCAACAAGCTGTCCGCCGTCCACGAAGGCTGACTCACGCCTACATTTGCCCTTGGCTCAAATACTCCCGCCGGAGGCATCCGCCGCACTCCCCACGCGCCCCGCCAGGAAACGGTGCCGCGGCAGCGCCGTCCGAGGGGTTCGATGCCCCGAGGACGGCTCCCCCGACCGGGAACCCTTGCACCTTGGCCCCCTTCCGCCTAGATAGGCGCGTCAGCCGCCCAGAAGCCCGCCGGAGCTTGTCCTTGGAAAACGTCGTCCTCACCATCCACCTGATCCTTGCCCTTCTTCTGATCGGCGTCGTGCTCATGCAGCGCTCGGAAGGCGGCGGACTGGGCATGGGCGGTGGCGGCAGCGGCACCATGTCGGCCCGGGGCGCGGCCACGGCGCTCTCCAAGCTGACCTGGGTCTTCGCCTCTGCCTTCATCGTGACCTCGATCACCCTGACGATCCTTGCCACCCGTGGCGATGAGGGCGGCTCGGTCGTCGATACCGCCACCGATGCCCCGGCCGAGGCCCCGGCGACCGACCTGCCCGCGACCGGCGGCGGCCTTGCCGGCACCGACCTGACGCTGCCCGGCACCACGGGCGACGCGCCCGCGACCCCGCCGCGCGCCGACGAACCGGCCGCCCCGGCCACGAACCCCTGATCCTACAACTGCTTGCAGATGACACCTCTCCTGCCCGCATGATCTAGCGGGCAGGCGTTGCTAACCCTTGCGGTAGTCGCTATACCTCGACTCCCGTGGTGCCGCGATTCCACCCGATCCGAATCGCGCCTGAAAACACGGGAGTCCCGCCTTGGCGCGTTACATCTTCATCACCGGCGGCGTCGTTTCCTCCCTCGGCAAGGGCCTCGCCTCTGCAGCCCTCGGCGCGCTTCTGCAGGCCCGCGGCTACACTGTCCGACTTCGCAAGCTTGACCCCTACCTTAACGTCGACCCCGGCACGATGTCGCCGTTCGAGCATGGCGAAGTCTTCGTCACCGACGACGGGGCCGAGACCGACCTCGACCTCGGGCATTACGAGCGCTTCACCGGCGTCCACGCGCGGACCACCGACTCCATCTCCTCCGGCCGGATCTATTCCAACGTGCTGGAGAAGGAACGCCGTGGCGACTACCTCGGAAAAACCATCCAGGTCATCCCGCACGTCACAAACGAAATCAAGGACTTCCTGCGCATCGGCGACGATGAGGTCGACTTCATGCTGTGCGAGATCGGCGGCACGGTCGGCGACATCGAGGGCCTGCCGTTCTTTGAATCGATCCGCCAGTTCATCCACGAACGCCCGCGCGGCCAGTCGATCCTGATGCACCTGACGCTGCTGCCCTACCTCTCGGCCAGCGGAGAGCTGAAGACCAAGCCCACCCAGCACTCGGTCAAGGAACTGCAAAGCATCGGCCTTGCCCCCGACGTCCTCGTCTGCCGGTCCGAACACCCAATCCCCGAGCGGGAACTCGAAAAGATCGCCCTCTTCTGCAATGTCCGCAAACAGGCCGTCGTCCCCGCCTATGACCTGAAGACGATCTACGAGGCCCCCCTCGCCTACCACCGCGCGGGCCTTGACCAGGCGGTCCTCGACGCCTTCGGCATCACGCCTGCGCCAAAGCCCAACCTCGCCCGCTGGGAAGACGTGATGGACCGCATCACCCACCCCGAGGGTGAGGTCCGCGTCGCCATCGTCGGCAAGTACACGCAACTCGAAGACGCCTACAAATCCATCGCCGAGGCGCTGACCCATGGCGGGATGGCGAACCGCACCAAGGTCCGCGCCGAATGGATCGACGCCGAGATCTTCGAGCGCGAAGACCCGGCGCCGTACCTGGAAAACTTCCACGCCATCCTCGTCCCCGGCGGCTTTGGCGAGCGCGGGACCGAAGGCAAGATCAAGGCCGCCACCTTCGCGCGGGAAAAGAAGGTCCCCTATCTTGGCATCTGCCTTGGCATGCAGATGGCGGTGATCGAGGCCGCGCGGAACCTGGTCGGCGTGAAGAACGCGGGGTCCGAGGAGTTCGACCACGAGGCTGGAGAAAAGCGTTTCACGCCCGTGGTTTACCACCTGAAGGAATGGGTCCAGGGCAACCACACGGTGCGCCGGAAAGCCGACGACGCCAAGGGCGGCACCATGCGGCTCGGGGCCTATACCGCGAACCTGAAGGACGGGTCCGCCGTCGCCCGTATCTATGGGTCGAACGTCATCGAGGAACGCCACCGCCACCGCTATGAGGTCGATATCCAGTACCGCGAGCAGCTGGAGAAATGCGGTCTGATCTTCTCTGGCATGTCCCCGGACGGGCGGCTCCCCGAGATCGTCGAGGTCAAGGACCACCCCTGGTTCATCGGCGTCCAGTTCCACCCCGAGCTGAAGTCCAAGCCATTTGCGCCGCACCCGCTGTTCGCGGATTTTGTCAGGGCGGCGGTGGAGGGGGCGAGGTTGGTGTGACGCCGCTTCGACGCCTTGCCTCTTTGAGTTCGAGATCCGGAAAGGCGCAAGGTGGCTAAGCGTGTAATCGTCGGTCTTTCTTTCCTCACATTGGCTATTCTAGGACTAAGCGCGAACCAGCGGTTCTATCAGCAGCAGCTAAAGCTGATCGAAGCAAACTGTGAACGGGCAGTCGCTATTGAGAATCCGAGCATCGTTTGGCCAAGTGGCAAGGTCTGCGAAGTCACGGGAACTGACATCTGGATTCATGTGGAGGTTCGGGCTGGACGCTACAAATTCATGGAGTGTTCAGAACCGGTTTGGCCCTTTGAGGATGTTTCGGGCACTTGCACATTTGGGCCCTAGTCTCTTCGGGTCTTGCTATGTCGTTCGTCCTTTTTCGTGATTTCGCAAGGTGCGCGCTGGCGCGCACCGCCCACCCCTCACCCCAAACACACCGCCACCGACCCGTCCTCGCGCGTCAGCCACAGCCCCTCAGGCGAGACGACGAAGCCCCTCGCCTCGCCCAGCGCCTTCAGCCAGGCGGCCTCGCGCTCCATCTTCTCCGGCTCTGCGCAGGCCATTTCCGTCACCGCCAGCGGGCCAAGCTGCATCCATCCGGCATCCAGGTCCGCCGTCCCGCTGAACCGGTTGCAGCCGGTGGTGCCGGTGACCTGCCCTTCGAAGCTGACCGTCAGCGACAGGCCCGCCCCTTCTGGCACCGTCACACCGGCGATGGTCACCGGCTCCCAGGTCCGGTCGGTGATCCGGCCGACCGAGACCGAGACGCCGCCCTCGAACCCGCCGTCCCCGCCGTCGAAGGGTGGGGCCTCGGCCTGGTTGCAGGCCTGGGCCGCAGTGCTGTGCAGCAGCAGGGCCACGATAGCAGCAAGGGGGGTCAGGCGGGACATCGGCAGCACTCCGGCAGGGTCCGGGCAACCGTGCCATGTCCGGTCACGGGGCGAAAGGCAGGTCCTCCCCACCCCCGGAAAGCGAAGGGGCCGAGGCGCTTGTGGCCCCGGCCCCTTGGTTAAGTCCACCTGAACGCGCCGGGCCAAGCCCTTGATTTCCCGAAGGTCACCAGGCCTGTCCTGCGTGGTCAGTGCAAGAGACCCAGGACCACCGGCTCTACCTCGTGCCAGCCCTCCCACATCATCTTCAGCGCGACGTAGAGGATGATCAGAAGCCCGATGTAGGCGATCCAGCGGTACTTGTTCAGCAGGTTCGCGATGTAGCTCGCAGCAAGGCCCATCATCGCGATCGACAGCGCGAGGCCGATGATCAGGACGGTCGGATGATCCTTCGCGGCCCCGGCGACGGCCAGCACGTTGTCGAGGCTCATCGACACGTCCGCCACCACGATCTGGGTCGCCGCCTGCGCGAAGGTCTTCTTCGGCGCGTCGTCGGCGATGGCATTGTCGGCATCGAGGTCCTGGTTGGTCAGCGCCTCCACCGCCTCGATGTCATGCTGATGCGCCCCCGCCCGCAGTTCCTGCCACATCTTCCAGCAGACCCACAAAAGCAGGATGCCGCCAGCCAGCAGAAGGCCCACGATCGCCAGAAGCTGCGTCGTGATCAGGGCGAAGCCGATCCGCATCACCGTCGCCGCGCCGATCCCGACCAGGATCGCCTTGGCCCGCTGCTCTTTCGGCAGGCCCGCGGCGGCAAGGCCGATCACGATGGCATTGTCTCCAGCCAGCACCAGATCGATGCCGATGACCTGCATGAGGGCGACGAAGCCCTCGTAGGTGAAGATTTCCATGACTGTCCCTTTGCCGTTTTCGTGGGTCCTACGCCTACAACTCCGGAGGATCAACCCGGTTGCAGGCAGGACTGCAGATCGCTAGGCAAGGCCATGCTGTCCTACCAACATCTCTACCATGCCGGGAACCTGGCCGACGTCCAGAAGCACGCGGTGCTGGCCTGGGTGCTGGACTACCTGACCCGCAAGGACAAGCCGCTGACCTACATCGAGACTCATGCCGGACGCGGGGTCTATGACCTGGGCGCGGAAGAGGCGGTGAAGACCGGCGAGGCCGCCAAGGGGATCGCTCTGGCCGAGGCGCTGTTTCCGCCGGACCACCCCTACCGCCAGCGGCTTGACGAAGCGCGGGCGCAGTACGGGGCGCGGGCCTATCCCGGCTCGCCCCTGATCGCGGCTTTGGGGCTGCGCGAGGCGGACAGCCTCCACCTGGCCGAGTTGCACCCGCAGGAGCATGCGGCGCTGACAGCGGTCGCAAAGGACTGGGGCGCGCATGTCCACAAGCGCGACGGGTTCGAGCTGGCGCTCGCCCTGACACCGCCCACCCCGCGCCGGGGGCTGATGCTGATCGACCCCTCCTATGAGGTGAAGTCCGATTACGAGGCGATCCCGCGCCACATGGCCAACATCCATCGCAAGTGGAACGTGGGCATCCTGATACTGTGGTATCCGATCCTGCAGGGCGGCGCGCATGGCCCGATGCTGAAGGCGCTGGAGGCCGCGTTTCCAGAAGGCCTGCGGCACGAGGTCCGCTTCCCGCCGGTGCGTGAGGGGCACCGGATGGAAGGCTCGGGCCTCTTCATCGTCAATGCGCCCTATGGGCTGGAGGAAGAACTGCAGGCGCTCACATCCCGGTTTGCCCGGCTTTCCAAGCCGCCCGCGAAGCCCTAGGTTCACCCGCATGATCGATCTTCTTCGCCGCCTTCTGGCCCCCGAACCCGCCCGCCTTCCCGAAACCGACGCCCAGCTGGCGCTGGCGGCGCTGTTGGTCCGCATCGCCCGCACCGACGGGCTTTACGCCGCCGAGGAGGTCGAACGGATCGACCGCGTGCTGTCGCGCCGCTATGGGCTTGACCCCTTCGCCACGGCGAAGCTGCGGACCGAAGCCGAGGCGCTGGAGAGCGAGGCCCCCGACACCGTCCGCTTTACCCGCGCCCTGAAAGAGGCCGTTCCAGTCGAGGATCGGGCCGAGCTGTTGACGGCACTGTGGTCCGTGGCTTTGGCCGATCACCTGCGCGAGGCGCATGAGGACCGGCTGATGCGGCTTGTGGCGAACCTGCTGGGGCTGACGGATGTGGACTCGGCCCTGGCGCGGCAGAGGGCCGAACGCGAATGATCGCCAGCCTGGGGATGTATGACTTCGGGCCCGCTCAGGCCGCGAATGACAGGCTTTGGGCGCTGATCCGGACGGGGTTGCGCGGGAGGGGTGTGGAGGCACCAGAGACGCTGGTCCGGGGAGAGCAAGCCTATTGGGACACCTGGGACGCACCCGACCTGCTGGTGTCGCAGACCTGCGGCTATCCGTTCCGGGCGCGGCTGCATGAGCGCGTGACCTATGTCGGCACGCCCGACTACGGGATCGAGGGCTGCGCGCCGGGGTACTACCGGTCGGTCTTCGTGGCCCGGGCCGATGATCCGCGCCGCGATGTGATCGAGTTCGGCGGCGCGCGATTTGCCTACAACGAACCCTTGTCGCAGTCCGGTTGGGCCGCGCCGCAGACCCATGCGGCCGGGCTGGGGCTGCGCCTGCTGCCCGCGGTGCAAACCGGCGCGCACCGGTTGTCGGCCGCAGCCGTGGCCGAGGGCCGGGCCGAAATCGCCGCGCTGGATGTGGTGACCTTTGCGCTGATGCAGGCGCAGGAGCCAGCGGCCACGGCACAGCTGAAGGTGGTCGGGATGACCAAGCCCACGCCGGGTTTGCCGCTGATCACGGCGGCGGGACGCGACGCGGATCCCCTGTTCGACGCCACAAGCGAGGCGATCGCGGCCCTGAGCCCTGCAGACCGCGCAATCCTGCGGCTGAAGGGGCTGGTGCGGATTCCCGTCGCGGATTATCTCGCAGTGCCCAATCCGCCCGCACCCGAGCAAATTGCCGAGCTGATCTGATCAAATCACCGATCATGCCCCGGGCAGCCAGCCAAATCACCGTTGCATTGCTGCAAGAAGTGCTACCTACTGCCTGACCAAATCGCTTGCGACATGTGTGCTATGCCCGACGCCCCAGCCGACACTCCGGTCATCGAAATCCGTGACCTCCACAAGAGCTATGGCCACCTTGAGGTGCTCAAGGGCGTCGATCTGGTGGCCCCCCGCGGGCATGTCGTGTCGCTGATCGGGTCCTCGGGGTCGGGCAAGTCGACGCTTCTGCGCTGCTGCAACCTTCTGGAGGACAGCCAGCAGGGCGAGATCCGGTTCGAGGGCGAGGCGGTGCGCTGGAAGGGCGAAGGGATGGGCCGCCATCCGGCCGACCGCGACCAGGTCACCCGCATCCGCACCAACCTGTCGATGGTGTTCCAGCAGTTCAACCTCTGGTCCCACCTGACGATCCTGCAGAACGTGATGGAGGCCCCGGTCACCGTGCTGAAGCGCGACCCGAAAGAGGTCGAGGCCAAGGCGCGGCACTACCTGGCCAAGGTTGGGATCGGCGACAAGTGCGATGCCTGGCCCGCGCAGCTGTCGGGCGGCCAACAGCAGCGGGCGGCCATCGCGCGCGCGCTGTGTATGGAGCCGCGGGCGCTTTTGTTCGATGAACCGACCAGCGCTCTGGACCCGGAACTTGAGCAGGAGGTCGTCCGCGTGATCAAGGCGCTGGCCGACGAGGGGCGGACGATGCTTCTGGTCACGCATGACATGAAGCTGGCGGCGGACTGTTCCGACCACGTGATCTTCCTGCACAAGGGCAAGATCGAGGAACAGGGTCCGCCGCAAAGCCTGTTCGGCAACCCGCAAAGCGAACGCCTGCGCGGGTTCTTGTCGGCCACGGTCGCCTAATGGCGGATTGTGTCGGCACGGTTGCCGGGCTGATGGCCGGTCTGGTTCTGGCGGCGTCAGAGCCGGTGGTGATCGCCACCGACGCTCCGTTCCCGGCCTATACCTATCTCAGCGCCGACGGCACGATCACCGGCTTCGAGCGCGACCTGATGGACGAGGTCTGCCTGCGCGCCGTGCTGCGCTGCACCTGGACGCAGGCGAACTTCGACCAGCTGATCCCTGGGGTCATGGCGGGAGAGTTCGACGTTGTCCTGGGCGGCATTGCCGTGACGCCAGAACGCCGCGAGATGGTGGATTTCACCCAGACCTACCACACGACCGATCCCGAGGAATGGTACATCGGCCGCCCCGGCGCGCCCGAACCGTCCAAGGCGCTGATCGCTGTCCAGTCCGGCACCATGCAAGAGGCGCACCTGCGCAAGATGGGCTACCGCCACATGGCCTTTTCGACCGAGCCCGAGGTACTGGCAGCCCTGCTGGCAGGCGAGGCGGACCTGGCGCTGGGTCCGTTCGAGACACGGCAGGATATCCGTGACTACATCGCCGGGAACGGGTTCGACTACCTATACTCGGAACATGTTCCGGACGAGGGCGTGGCCATGGCCGTCTGCAAGGGCAATGGCCAGCTTCTGGATACGCTGAACACCGCGCTTGACGGGATGCGCCGCGACGGAACACTTGCAAGCCTGGAAAACCGCTGGTTCGAGTGACCGGCATGAAAACCATCCAATAGGGGAGACTACGGATGAAAAGACTGCTTCTGGCAACCGCCCTTGTGGCCGTCTCGGGTGCGGCCTTCGCGCAGGATGTGGTGCGGCTCGGGACCGAGGGCGCCTATCCTCCCTACAACTTCATCAACGACGCGGGTGAGGTTGCGGGTTTTGAACGCGAGTTCGGCGACGAGCTTTGCAAGCGCGCGGGCCTGACCTGCGAGTGGGTGACGAACGAGTGGGATTCGATCATCCCGAACCTGCAGTCGGGCAACTATGACGTCATCATCGCCGGGATGAGCATCACCGACGAGCGTGAGGAAGTGATCGACTTCAGCCAGGGCTACCTGCCCCCGGCGTCGTCGGCCTATCTGGCGCTGTCGGCGGATGCGGACCTGATGTCGGGCCCGGTTGCGGCGCAGACTTCGACCATCCAGGCGGCCTTCGTGGCCGAGAACGGGATGACCGTCGTCGAATACGCCACTCCGGAAGAAACCGTCGCCGCCGTGAAGAACGGTGAAGCGGTGGCCGTGCTGGCCGACAAGGACTACCTGGCGCCGATCGCGGCGGAATCGGGTGGCGAGCTGGTGCTGCTGGAGAAGGAAGAGTCCATCGGTGGCGGCGTGGGCCTGGGCTTCCGGGACAGCGACGACGACCTCCGGGGCAAGTTCGACGCGGCGATCAAGTCGATGAAATGCGACGGCACGCTGGATGCTATGATCACCAAAGCCGAATACTTCGGGCCCGAGGCAAAGACCTGGGGCGACGCGGGCAAGGAAGGCTGCTAAGCCTGACCGGGCGGGCCTTCGGGCCCGCCCTTTCCACAACGGGACCCGCGAATGTTTTCCGCTTGCGCCGATCCGAAATCCATCGAGGGCCTGATCTGGTACCTCTGCTATTTCACCTCGGCCAAGCATGTCGATTTCTACTGGTCCTTCCTGACGGTCCTCCTCCTTCTCGCCATTACCGCGCCAGCAGCACTTGGCATGGGCTTCATGGGCGCCACCGCCGCCCGGTCGCACATCGCGCCGGTCAGCTGGCTGGGCAAGATCTACATCTGGATGGTGCGCGGGGTGCCCGACATCATCTTCTTCCTGTTCTTCGTCATCGCGCTGGACCAGGCCATCGAGTATTCGAAAAGCTGGGTGGTCTGCGACAGCCACGAATGGCCCTGGCAGGGGCTGGAATTCCGCGTCTGCCCCGAGGCGAAGGTCCCCCTGGGCAAGTCCGCAGCGATCTGGCACCAGGCCTACGGCTTCATGCTGGCGGTCGTCACCTTCGCCATCGTCTTCGGGGCCTTTGTCGCCAACGTGATCTACGGCGCGATGCAGGCGGTCCCCCGCGCGCAGCTGGAAACCGCCGAGGCCTACGGGATGAGCCGCGGGCAAGTCTTCCGCCGCATCCTGGTGCCGCAGATGTGGGTCTATGCGCTGCCGGGGCTGGGGAACCTGTGGATGATCCTGATCAAGGCCACGCCGCTGCTGTTCCTCCTGGGCGTCAAAGACATTGTCTATTTCGCACGGGAACTGGGCGGCTCGAAGACGCAGGCCTATGAATACCCGCACGGCGACTGGCGGCTTTGGTACTTCCTGGGGCTTCTGGTCTTCTACCTGATCTTCACCCGCATTTCCGAGATCGGCATCGCGAAGATCACCCGCAAGCTCAGCCACGGCCAGGCGACAGCGGGCGGCGAAGCCCTGCGGAGGGCCGCGGCATGAGGGGCCAAAAGTCTTCGAAGACTTTTGCAAATTCCTTCGAAGGAATTTGGCCCGGGCGGGAGGCGGCCGCATGAGCATGACCTGCTGGGAAACCATCCAGGCCTATGGCCTGCGTTCGATCGGGATCGGCGAGAACCTGTTGCCCCGGTCCGACTTCACCCTGTGCCAGCAGTTCACCCTGATCGGGTCGGGCCTGATCTGGAATCTCTACTTCGGCATCCTCGCCCTGACCTTCGGCTTCTTCCTGGCCAATGCCGTGGCGCTGGCGAAGAACGCCCGGAACCCGTTGGTCCGCAAGCCCGCCGAATGGTTCGTCTTCGTCTTCCGCGGCTCGCCCCTCTTCATCCAGTTCTTCCTGGCCTACGAGGCGCTGGTCCTGTTGCCGAAGGAATTCACCGTCCTCGGGGTCGAGATCAACACCTCCTGGACCACGCGGGCCTGGGCCGGGGCGCTGCTGGTCCTGTTCCTGAACACCGCCGCCTATTCCGCCGAAATCTTCCACGGCGCGCTGAAGTCGATCCCGAAGGGCGACCTGGAGGCCGCCGAAGCCTATGGCCTGACCGGCTGGAAGAAGTTCATCCGCATCGAATGGCCGACCATGCTGCGGCTGGGCTGGCCCGCCTATACCAACGAGGCGATCTTCCTCTTCCACGCGACGACCCTGGTCTATTTCTCGGGCTTCCCGGCCTTCGCGCAGAAGGGCGATGCGCTCTATTACGCGAACTATTTCGCCGACAAGACCTTCAACCCCTTCATCCCCTACCCGATCGTCGCCTTCTACTTCATCCTGCTGACCCTGGTCGTGACCTTTGTCTATGGCCTGGTGAACCGACGGCTGAACCGGCATCTGCCGTCCAACGCGCGCGCCAGAATCCGCTTGCGTCCGAACCTGATCCGGTAGTAGGCTACTTTTGATCAAATTATCCGGGCACCCGCCCGGACCCCGTGGAAACGCCGAAAAGAAGGCCTGCGGGGCGAGGCGATCAAATCAGGGGAAGGGCCAAGGGCATGGTCCGAACCTGCGCATGAGGCAGCCACGGCTGGCTGCGGGCGCGGGAGCCGTGCCCTGACCTCGTAACGACATGAATATGAAAGACTACCTGAGAAAGCACCCCGATGTGCGCACAATCCGGGTGGCCGCTGCCGACCTGAACGGTCAGGCCCGCGGCAAGCGCGTGCCGGCCCGCTTTGCGGAAAAGGTCGTGAAGGATGGGACGCGGTTCCCCTTCTCGATCCTGAACCTCGACATCTGGGGCGAGGATATCGACGACAGCCCGCTGGTCTTTGAGCAGGGCGATGCCGATGGCGTCCTGAAACCCACCGAACGCGGCTTCATGCCGATGCCCTGGCTGGAGGCCCCGACCGCGCTCCTCCCGATCTGGATGTTCCGCGAAAACGGGCAACCTTACGAGGGCGACCCCCGCCACGCGTTGAACGCCGTCGTCCAGCGCTACAAGGCGCGCGGCCTGACCCCGGTCTGCGCGATGGAGCTGGAGTTCTTCCTGATCGACGACAGCGGCAAGACTCTGCAGGTCCCGCCCAGCCCCCGCTCGGGCAAGCGGCGCAAGGCGGCCGAGACGCTGTCGATCCGCGCGCTAGACGCCTTCGACACCTTCTTCACCGACCTTTACGACGCCTGCGAGGCGATGGACATTCCGGCCGACACCACGACCTCGGAAACCGGGCTTGGCCAGTTCGAGGTGAACCTGATGCATTGCGACGACGCGCTGCGCGCCGCCGATGATGCGTGGCTGTTCAAGATGCTGGTCAAGGGCCTGGCCCGCCGCCACGGCTTTGCCGCCAGCTTCATGGCGAAACCGTACATGGAGTACTCGGGCTCGGGCCTGCACACGCATTTCTCGGTGCTGGACGAAAAGGGCGACAACATCTTTGACTCCGGCGGTCCCAAGGGCACTGCGCAGTTGCGCCACGCCGTGGCCGGCTGCCTGGAGGCGATGCACGATTCGACGCTTCTGTTCGCGCCGCACCTGAACAGCTTTGACCGGCTGGTCCCCGACAAGCACGCGCCGACCGCGATCTGCTGGGGGTATGAGAACCGCACCTCGGCGATCCGCATTCCGGCGGGCAACCCATCGGCGCGGCGGATCGAGCATCGCGTGGCGGGGGGCGACGTGAACCCCTATCTGATGCTGGCCGCGATCCTCGGGGCGGCGCTGTCGGGCCTCGAAGACCAGAAGGAACCGCCGGCGCCGATCACCGGCAACGCCTATGCGATGGACCTGCCGCAGATCCCTGACAGCTGGGAAGCAGCGATCGACGCGTTCGAGCATTCGGACATCCTCTACCGCTTCCTGCCGAAGGACCTGATCCGCAACCTGGTGCAGACCAAGCGGCAGGAGTTGCATTACATCGCCGAGCTGTCGCCCGAAGAGCGGGTGGAACTCTATCTCGACACGGTCTGACCGCTCCTCGTTGGCCTTCGGCCCTCGTCGCCTTGCGAGGAGAAGCCGAAGGCGAACGACGAGCCCCCCTTGACCAAGCCCCCTACTCGCGCCCACCTTGAAGAAAACCGAAGGCTACCCAAGATGCAGATCGGCATTCTCCAGACCGGCGAAAGCCCCGACGCGCTGCGCCATCAGGGCGACTACCCGGATTTCTTCGAGACGCTGCTGGCGGGCAAGGGCCTGACCTTCCGCCGCTGGGCGGTCCTGCGGAACGAGTTCCCGGCCTCGGTGCATGAGTGTGACGGCTGGCTGATCACCGGATCGCGCTTCGGCGCGTACGAGCCGCACGACTGGATTCCGCCGCTGGAGGACTTCATCCGCGCGGCCTATGCAGCCCATGTCCCGGTGGTCGGCATCTGCTTCGGCCACCAGATCATCGCACAGGCGATGGGCGGCAAGGTCGAGAAATTCGCAGGCGGCTGGACCGTGGGGCCCACCGAATACGATTTCGGCGACCGGACCTACAAGCTCAATGCCTGGCACCAGGACCAGGTGGTGAGAAAGCCGGAAACGGCGAAAGTCCTCGCCTCGACCGCGATGTGCGAAAACGCGGCGCTGCTTTATGACGACCGCATGTTCACCGTCCAGCCCCACCCGGAATTCCAGAAGGAGTTCATGGCGGGGCTGATCAAGTACCGGGGGCCGGGTCTGGTCCCCGACGCGCTCCTTGCCGATGCCACCCAAAGGCTCGACACGGACCTCGACAGCCCGTCGATGGCCGACCGGATCGCGGACTTCTTCCTGACCCACCAAGCCAAATCTGGGGCCGAGAAGCTCCGCGCCTGATCCCGATCGGCCGCGGGGGCCACCCCCCAACAATGTGTGACTTATGTCCAAATGGACCGACCAGCTGCCCGAGGCAGCGCGCGACTACATCGGCAACCGCCGGGTAGACGAAGTGGAATGCATCATCGGCGACATCGCCGGGGTGGCGCGCGGCAAGGCGATGCCCGCGGCGAAATTCGCCAAGCAGACCAACTACTTCCTGCCGAACTCGATCTTCCTGCAGACGATCACCGGCGAATGGGCCGACAACCCCTTCGACGCCTTCACCGAACCCGACATGATCCTTGAACCCGACTGGTCCACCGCAACCGCCGCGCCCTGGACCGCCGACGTGACCCTGCAGGTGATCCACGACGCCAAGGACCAGCAGGGCAACCTTGTCCCCTTCAGCCCGCGCAACGTGCTGCGCCGGATCGTCGACCTTTATGCCGCCCAAGGCTGGCGGCCCGTCGTCGCGCCCGAGATGGAATTCTTCCTGACCGCCCGCAACATCGACCCGAACATGCCGGTGATCCCGCCGATGGGCCGCTCGGGTCGCCGGGCAGCGGGCAAGCAGGCCTATTCGATGTCCGCCGTCGACGAATACGGCAAGGTCATCGACGACATCTACGACTATGCCGAAGCCCAGGGCCTGGAGATCGACGGCATCCTGCAGGAGGGCGGCGCAGGCCAGATCGAGCTGAACCTCGCCCACGGCGATCCGGTCCGGCTTGCCGACGACGTCTTCTTCTTCAAGCGCCTGATCCGCGAGGCGGCCCTGCGGCACGACTGCTTTGCCACCTTCATGGCCAAGCCCATCGCGGGTGAGCCCGGGTCCGCCATGCACATCCACACCTCGGTCGTGGACACCAAGACCGGCAAGAACATCTTCGCCGGGCCAAAGGGGGTGGAGACGGAAGCCTTCATGCACTTCATCGGCGGCTTGCAGAAGCACCTTGGTGCCGCCGTCGCCCTGTTCGCGCCTTACGTGAACAGCTACCGCCGCTACGTTCCCGACTTCGCCGCCCCGATCAACCTGGAATGGGGCCGCGACAACCGGACCACCGGCCTGCGCATCCCGATCTCGTCCTCGGCCGCCCGGCGCGTGGAAAACCGCCTGCCGGGGATGGACTGCAATCCCTATCTCGGGATCGCCGCAACGCTGGCCTGCGGCTATCTGGGCCTGATGAACAAGACCCAGGCCCGGCCGGAATTCACCGGCTCGGCCTATGTCGACAACGAGGACATCCCGGCCAACCTCGGCGATGCGCTGGACATGCTGGAAGAGGACACCGCCCTTCACGAGGTGGTCGGCGTCGACTTCATCAAGGTCTACGATTCTGTGAAGCGCAACGAATACAAAGAGTTCCTGCAAGTCATCAGCCCGTGGGAGAGGGAGCATCTGCTCCTCAACGTCTGATGAATCTGCTCCATGTGAACGACCGGCGGGGCGAATACCCCGCCAGCTACTATGCCGCGACCGCCGCGCCCTTGGACAGGTTTCCGATCCTGAAAGGGGCAGTGAAAGCCGATGTCTGCATCGTGGGCGGGGGGTATACCGGCCTTTCCGCGGCGCTGCACCTCAAGCAGAAGGGCTATGACGTCGTCCTTCTGGAAGCGCACCGGGTGGGCTTCGGCGCCTCGGGGCGCAACGGCGGTCAGGTCGGCAGCGGTCAGCGGCAGGATCAGGTCTGGGTCGAAAAGACCGTGGGAAAGGAGAACGCTCACCGGCTTTGGGACCTCGCCGAGGAAGCCAAGACCCTGGTCAAGACCCTGGTGCGTGACCATGCCATGCCGGTCACCTTCCACCCCGGCATCGCCCACGCCTGCCGCACCGAGGCCGAGGTCCGCGACACCCACGCTTACGCGGAAAAGCTCCGGCGCGACTACGGCTACCAGCACCTTGAATCCCTGGACAGAACCGGCATCCGCCGCCTGATCGGATCGACCGAATATGTCGGCGGCGAAATCGACCGCGACGCGGGCCATCTGCACCCTTTGAACTACGCCATCGGCCTCGCGCAGGCGGCCGCCAAGGCAGGTGTGCGCATCCACGAACTCAGCGAAGTCCACCGGGTCGAACCGGGGCCCCGCCCCGTGGTTCGCACGCCTTCGGGGCATGTCGACTGCGCCGCGGTGATCCTGGCGGGGAACGGCTACCTTGGCCAGCTTTCCCCCAAGGTTTCGGCAAAAGTCATGCCGATCAACAACTTCATCGTCGCAACTGAACCTTTGGGTGAACGGGCGAAGGATATCCTCTCCGAACCCGTCGCCGTCGCCGATACGCGCTTCGTCGTGAACTACTGGCGGCTATCCGAGGACAACCGCCTGCTCTTCGGCGGCGGTGAGTCCTACGGCTACCGCTTCCCCGACATCATCAAGACCGTCTCGAAACCCATGCTGCAGGTCTACCCGCAGCTGGCCAAGACCCGGATCGACTATGCCTGGGGCGGCACGCTGGCGATCACGGTGAACCGCATGCCCTGCTTCACTCGCCCCGGCCAGAACATCCTCTCCGCCTCCGGCTATTCCGGCCACGGGGTCGCGATGGCCACCCTCGCAGGCAAGCTCATGGCCGAAGCCACCGCAGGTCAGATGGAACGCTTCGACCTGATGGCGTCCCTCCCGCAGTACCGCTTCCCCGGCGGCGCAGCCTTCCGCTGGCCGCTCCTCGTCACCGCGATGACCTGGTACGCGATGCGGGACCGGCTGGGGCTTTGACCGCGCCCCAGCTTTCTCTTCCCCAAATATCCCACGGGTGCGTTCAGTGGATGCGCCATTGGTTCGAGCACCACTGGACGCGGGGGGTGTGAAACCCCTGGGGCGTCCACCCTCGACTCGTCAGGCCTCAAGCGCCATATCTGTCCCATGTCCCTGCCGAACGGATTCCTCGACGAGCTGCGCACCCGGGTGACCCTCTCCTCCATCGTGGGGCGCAAGGTCACCTGGGACATGCGCAAGTCGAACCTGGCGAAGGGCGACTTCTGGGCGCCCTGCCCGTTCCACCAGGAAAAGTCGGCCAGCTTCCACGTCGATGACCGCAAGGGGTATTACTACTGCTTCGGCTGCCACGCGAAGGGCGATGCGGTCACCTTCGTGAAGGAGTCAGAGAACCTCGGCTTCATGGAGGCGGTGGAGATTCTCGCCCGCGAGGCCGGGATGCAGATACCCGCCCGCGACCCCAAGGCCGCCGAACGCGCCGACCGGCGGACGCTGCTGCAACAGGTGATGGACGAGGCGATCAAGTTCTACCGCCTGCAGCTGAAGACCGGCGCCGGGGCCGAGGCGCGGACGTACCTTGCGCAGAAGCGCCGCCTGAACGAGGCCGCCTGGGACCGCTGGGACATCGGCTGGGCCCCCGCCTCGCGTCACGCGCTGAAGGACGCGCTGGCCGCCAAGGGCGTCTCGCCGGATCTGATGGTCGCCTCGGGCCTGATCGCCAAGGGCGACGACGGCAGCCTCTACGACCGCTTCCGCGCCCGGATCATCTTCCCGATCAAGGACACCCGGGGCCGCCCGATCAGCCTTGGTGGCCGGACCCTGGACCCGAACGTCCAGGCGAAATACCTGAACGGCCCCGAAACCGAGCTTTTCGACAAGGGCCGCAACCTCTTCAACCATTCCCCCGCCCGCGAGGCTGCCGGCAAGGGCAAGCCGCTGATCGTCGCCGAAGGCTACATGGACGTGATCGCGCTGTCCGAGGCCGGCTTCACTGCCGCCGTGGCACCCTTGGGGACTGCTGTCACCGAAGAACAGCTGCGGATGATCTGGAAGATCGCCGATGAGCCAATCATGGCGCTCGACGGCGACAAGGCCGGGATCGCGGCCGCGCAGCGGGTCATCGACCTTGCCCTGCCACTTCTCGAGGCCGGAAAGGCGCTCCGCATCGCGATCCTGCCCGGCGGCCTTGACCCCGACGACCTGATCAAGGCGCAAGGCGCGCCCGCGATGCAGGCCGTCCTGGATCAGGCCAAGCCCATGGTCCAGCTTCTGTGGCAAAGGGAAACCGAGGGCCGCATCTTCGACAGCCCCGAACGCCGCGCCGCGCTGGACAAGACCCTGCGCACCCACCTGGCACGGATCACCGACCCCTCGATCCGCAGCCATTACGCCGAGGAGATGAAGCGCCTGCGGCTGGAGCTGTTCGGCACTGCCCAGTATCGCCCCTTCCAGCCCGGCCCCTTCCGCCCCGGTCGTGGCCGCTATGCGCCCCCCGGCGGGGCCCTTGCGACCACGCGGTCCTCGCTCCTGGCCCAGGCGCAGGGGCCGGTCGAGGAAACCCTGCGCGAGGCGGTGATCCTGGCGATCCTGATTCTGCATCCCGCCCTCATCCACCGCTTTGAATCCGCACTGGAACGGCTGGACCTGAGCGGCGAGGACCATGACACCCTGCGCCAAATGATCCTGGCGGGCGCCGACATGCCTGATCTCTATGCAAAGATCACCGCTTCCGCCCCCGCCGCCCTTGAAGCGCTGCTTGCGCGACCCCATGTCGCCATCGCACCCCCGGTCCGCAACCTTCAGGATGACGAGCTTGCCGCGCTCTGCCTGGCCGAAGAATTGGCGAAACTGGAAGCCCGCCGGGGCGCGCGCCGCGAAATAGAAGATGCGATGGAGGATATGGACGGCCTGCCCGACGAGGGCCTGACCTGGCGGCTTTCCCAGGCCGCCGAGGCCCGTCACCGGTCGGAAAAAAGCGGAATTTCAGACAGTTCGGACCTGGGAGAAGACCGCGCCGCCCTGTCAAGACATCTGCAATCCCTGATCGATAGCCAGGTCTGGGTCAAGAAAAACCGCTGATTCGGCCTTTCCCCCAGCCTGATTCGCGTTATTGATTCGTTTTGCCACGCCCCGATTCGCGCCAAGGAGCACTCATGGCCCTCAAGGACACCGACGACGCCAAGCCGGAAACCGATGACGCGGACGTCTCGCTCGACATGAGCCAGGCGGCGGTCAAGAAGATGATCGCCGACGCGAAGGAGCGGGGCTACATCACCTACGACCAGCTGAACACGGTCCTGCCACCGGAACAGGTGTCCTCGGAACAGATCGAGGACGTGATGTCGATGCTGTCCGAAATGGGCATCAACATCATCGAGGACGAAGAGGTCGAGGAAGGCGAACAGCCCGCCGGGGAACTGGTCGAAACCTCCACCAGCCGCGAGATCGCCGTCGCCGGGGCCACGACCGAGACGCTCGACCGCACCGACGACCCGGTGCGGATGTACCTGCGCGAGATGGGCAGCGTCGAACTGCTGTCGCGTGAGGGCGAGATCGCCATCGCCAAGCGCATCGAGGCCGGCCGCAACACGATGATCGCGGGGCTCTGCGAGTCGCCCCTGACCTTCCAGGCCATCATCATCTGGCGCGACGAACTTCTGAACGAAGAGATCCTGCTGCGCGACGTCATTGACCTGGAGGCCACCTTCGGCCGCAGCCTGGATGGTGACGAAGAAATGGACGGCCCGCCGCTGGACGACGTGGGCGTGGGCGAAGCCGCCCCGCGCCGGTCATCGAGCGCCGAGCCGGAACTGGATGCCGACGGCAACCCGATCCTGCGCGAGATGGACGAGGACGAGGATGACGAAGCCTCGAACATGTCGCTGGCCGCGATGGAAGCCGCGCTGAAGCCCCGCGTGCTGGAGACGCTGGACCTGATCGCGCGCGACTATGACAAGCTGGCTGACATGCAGGAAAGCCGCATGAACGCGACGCTGTCCTCCAGCCAGCGCTTCTCGACCTCGGACGAGGCCGCCTATCAGAAGCTGCGGTCGGAAATCGTGCTTCTGGTCAACGAGCTGCACCTGAACAACTCCCGCATCGAAGCGCTGATCGACCAGCTCTACGGCATCAACAAGCGGATCATGTCGATCAACTCAGGGATGGTGAAGCTGGCCGATGCCGCCCGGATCAACCGGCAGGAATTCATCCAGGAATACCAGGGCTATGAGCTTGACCCCTCGTGGCTGGAGCGGATGGGCCAGAAGGCCGGCCGCGGCTGGCAGGCGCTGATCGAACGCAGCCGCGACAAGGTCGAGGAGCTGCGCGCCGAAATGGCCCAGGTGGGCCAGTATGTCGGTGTCGACATCAGCGAATTCCGCCGGATCGTGAACCAGGTCCAGAAGGGCGAGAAAGAGGCGCGTCAGGCCAAGAAGGAAATGGTCGAGGCGAACCTGCGTCTGGTGATCTCGATTGCGAAAAAGTACACCAATCGCGGCCTGCAATTCCTTGATCTCATTCAGGAAGGCAACATCGGCCTGATGAAGGCCGTCGACAAGTTCGAATACCGCCGGGGCTACAAGTTCTCGACCTACGCGACCTGGTGGATCCGCCAGGCGATCACGCGCAGCATTGCCGACCAGGCCCGGACGATCCGCATCCCGGTCCACATGATCGAGACGATCAACAAGCTCGTGCGCACCGGCCGCCAGATGCTGCACGAAATCGGCCGCGAACCGACGCCCGAGGAACTGGCCGAAAAGCTGCAGATGCCGCTGGAAAAGGGCCGCAAGGTGATGAAGATCGCCAAGGAGCCGATCTCGCTTGAGACGCCCATCGGCGACGAGGAAGACAGCCAGCTTGGCGACTTCATCGAGGACAAGAACGCGATCCTGCCTTTGGACAGCGCCATTCAGGAGAACCTGAAGGAGACGACCACCCGCGTCCTGGCCTCCCTGACGCCGCGTGAGGAACGCGTGCTGCGCATGCGCTTCGGCATCGGGATGAACACCGACCACACGCTGGAAGAGGTCGGCCAGCAGTTTTCCGTGACGCGGGAACGGATTCGGCAGATCGAGGCGAAAGCGCTGCGGAAGCTGAAGCACCCGAGCCGGAGCAGGAAGTTGCGGAGTTTCCTGGATCAGTGAGCCGGACCAGCAAATGGGTGGCCGGGGCGCTGGGGCTTCTTGTTCTGGCGCCGGTGGCCCTGATGTCACGCTACGTCCACTTTCTACCGTCGGAGTGGTGGCTGGAAACGGCGTATCCCTACGCACTGGCGGTCGGGATCATCCTGCCCGCCGTCTGGATCATCCGTGGCCTGAGTGAGCCTGATGGACCGGTCGTCCAACCCTCGGGCCTGCCGGAAAACCACTTTGTCTTCCGCATCTTCCCGGCCCTTGCCGCCTTCGGGCTGATCTTTGTCACGGGCTACATCACGCTTCCCGGGGTGCTTGCACTTGCCCTCGGCGGGTCCACCACCCAGCAAGTGATTGCCCAGATGAACTTCGGCGGAAGCGTCGACCGACCCTCGGCCGGCTGTAGACACAAGTCAGTCATCCGCGATCGCGTTTACGACCTGTTTGGCCGCGTCTGTTTTGACAGCGGGGAAGAAAAGGTGCTGGCGCGGTCGATGGGGACAGAGGTCGTGATCGACTTGCATGGCTGGGGCAACAGCTTCGGCGTCTACTACACGTCAACCGATCCCGTTGGCCCGGCCAACCCGTAAGGTGCGTCTCACAGCGCATCATCCGACGATGCGCTGTGAGCCGCACCCTACGATTTCCCCCACCTTGCGCCCCGGCCCCTCCCGCCGCACACTCCCCTGAACCCCGGAGGTCCCCATGCGCGCAGCCCTTCTCCTCATCCTCCTCGCCAACCCAGCACACGCCACCTGCCAGGAGGAGGAGGTCTTCTCCTGCCCCATCGGCAAGAAGGTGGTCGAGGTCTGCTCCTGGCGGGGCGAGTTGACCTACAGCTTCGGGCGCGAGGGCAGTCCGGAGATCATCCTTTACGAACCGCTGGAGACCGTCGACTACACCCCCTGGCCCGGGATCGGGCGGGCGATCTGGGACATGGTCGCCTTCGAAAACGAGGGCGTGACCTATGAGGTCTGGTCCTCGTTCGACAAGATGGACGAAAACGCGGTTCTGGAGGGCGGGGTCAACGTGCTTAAGGGCGACGAGACGCTCGCCACGCTGACCTGCGACAAGGGCAGCGTCAAATGGGGCCTCGACACGATCAGCGACCTCAAGGCCGGGATCGGCCAGTGCTGGGACTACGACAGCCAGTCCTGGACCACCGCCTGCAACTAGGCGGGCATCGAAATCAAGCCGGTGGGGGGATCACGGCCTCCCAGGCCTCGCCCATCGCCAGGATGCAGGCCGTCCCGTTGGCGTAGCTTTGCACCAGCGTCCAGTCGCCCGAGGCCTTGGTCCAGATCTCCAGCACCGTTTCGGCATCCCGTAGGCCCGCGCCCGTCACGCTCGCCCCCGTCATCCGCTGCACCAGTTCGGTCCGGGGAAAACAGATCACCTCGGCGATCGGGCCATCAGCCGCCGCCGGTCCGGCCACAAGGAGTAGTGGGATGAGTCGACGCCACATGCACGGAATCGTAACACGGGTGTGACAATAATCTACTAACTTTCGGCCTCGACGAAGGGCCAGACCGGGTAGAACAGCCCCGCCTCACGCAGGATGGCACAAAGCCGCAACGCTTCGGCCCGCATCCGAGGGGACATCACCAGAATGTCGGTGTTGGGCTCTCCGGGCGCATTCGCCTCCGGGAAGCGGTTGATGAGCTTGTCCAGCTTCCTCTGGGGATTGTGCGAGTTCGCATGGCCGCGGTTGCGCTTTTCCTCGTATTCTTCCAGCGACTTGACCATGTAGTGATGCAGCACTGCCACCCGGGGTTCATGCCGCCGCATGATCTGGCCGGTCACGAAGTCCGCGTCCTTGTTCGTCGGCGTCACATAGCGCCCTTCCGCAATGTCCTGCCGGTGGATGCCGATGCCCGCAAGCCTTTCGCGCCGGGCAATCCCCTTCATGCTGCGATTGTAGGGCGCGCGGCGTTCGAGGCTTTCGGTAAACCGTTCGATCACTGGCAATGCGCGATAGCGGTCCTGCCCGCCGCTGTTGAACACGACCCAGTTGATGGACACCGCGCTCACCTCGTCATCGAACCGCGCCAGGAACTCGGCGATGGTCCGGTCGCGGCGCAGAAGCAGGAATTCGTCCGCGTCGAAGAAGGCGATCCAGTCGACGGTGGAATTCTTGCGCATGTGCTCATACGCGGCGCGTTGCGGGCGTTCGCCCATCGAATGCGGCCAGTCCAGCCGGATCAGCTCGCCCGCTTCGTCCAGCACCTGCAGGATCTTCTCGGTCCCGTCGGTGCTTTCGTTGTCGTAGATCACGAAATCGGTGAATCCCAGCGCCTTGTAGTGCGCCAGCCATTCGACAATGGCCCGGACCTCGTTCTTCACGATGGCGCAAAGCGCGATGCTTGGGTCGGTCATCAGCCATCGGCCTCGACAAAGGGCCAGACCGGATAGCTTATCCCGGCGTCCAGAAGTATGGCGCGTATCCGCATCGCCTCGGTCCGCATGCGGTCCGACCAGGCAAGAAGGTCGTTGTTCCGCGTTCCCGGCGCGTTGGATATCCGGAGACGTCGGTCCAGCTTGGCCCGCTTCCTGTCGGCATCGTGCGAGTTGGCATGGCCGCGCATGCGCTTTTCTTCGAATTCTTCCAAAGACTTGACCACATAGTGATGCAGCGCCGCCACCTCGACATCGGGCGTCCGGGTCGTTGTGCGCGACTGGAACACGGCATCCGTTCCAGAGGGCGTCACGTAGCGAAGGCCCTTGCGCAGCAGGACGATGTGGATGTGGGTTCCTTTCAGAGCGACGCGCCGTCCAATACACTTGATGATGTGGCCAATGCGCGCCGAGGGGTGCAGGCTTTCGGTAAAGCGCTCGATCACCGGAGCCGCCCGATAGCTGTGCTGGCCACCGCTGTTGAACGGGACCCAGTTCACCGCAATCGCGCCCACGTCGGCTTCGAACCGCCGCAGGAAGTCGGCTATGCTGTCGTCATGCCGCAGAAACAAGAACTCGTCGGCATCAAAGAACGCGATCCAGTCGACGGTCGAGGACTTCCGCATGTGATTGTAGGCCATGGTTTGCGGATTCTCCCCAACGGTGTGCGGCCAATCGATCCGGATCAGCTCACCCGCTTCGTCCAGTGCCTGCAGGATCTTCTCGGTCCCGTCGGTGCTTTCGTTGTCGTAGATCACGAAATCGGTGAACCCCAACGCCTTGTAATGCGCCAGCCATTCGACGATGGCCCGGACCTCGTTCTTCACGATGGCGCAAAGCGCGATGCTGGTCATGGGGCTTCGACCTTGGTGCAGGGCCAGATCGGGAAACTTAGCCCCGCCTCGCGCAGGATGTCGCTGGTGCCGTCGGTGCTTTCGTTGTCGTAGATCAGGAAATCGGTGAAGCCCAACGCCTTGTAATGCGCCAGCCATTCGACGATGGCGTGGATCTCGTCCTTGACGATGCCGCACAGTGCGATGCTTGCCACGCCTTGCCTCTTTCCCCCGGCGCGTGCCGCCCTCACGCCTCTGTCCCCCTCATCTATGCATCCGACCGCCCACGGTTCAAGTCGGCGTGAGTCCCCGCCGCCACAGTGCCGCCCCCATATTCTGCGGCACGAATAAGGGGCTTCCCGAAATCCATGCGCCTCCCCTATAGTCTGTAGCGGGGAACCGGGGGATACACCCGGCCTTGAGGCAGGAACAACCACAAAGCAAGGGAGGGGGCCGATGCGCTGCCCGTTCTGCGGCAACATCGACACGCAAGTGAAGGACTCGCGCCCTGCGGAGGATCATGTCTCGATCCGCCGTCGGCGCTTTTGCCCGGCATGCGGCGGCCGCTTCACCACCTATGAACGCGTCCAGCTGCGCGATCTGGTCGTCATCAAGTCCTCGGGCAAGCGCGAGGATTTCGACCGTTCGAAACTAGAACGCTCGATCCGGATCGCGATGCAGAAGCGCCCGATCGACCCCGAACGCATCGACCAGATGATCTCGGGCATCGTGCGGCGGCTGGAGAGCCTTGGCGACACCGACATCTCGTCCAAGGTCATCGGCGAGATCGTGATGGAAAGCCTGGCGCGGATCGACACCGTTGCCTACGTGCGCTTTGCCAGCGTTTACAAGAACTTCCAGACCGCTGACGACTTCGACGGCTTTGTCTCAGAGCTTCGGCCCGGAGCCGCCGGGGAAGAGTGACCGACACCGAACACATGGCCCATGCCCTGCGCCTTGCCGCGCGGGGCCTTGGCAATGTCTGGCCGAACCCGGCGGTGGGCTGCGTCATCGTCAAGGACGGGCTGGTGGTGGGGCGGGGCTGGACCCAGCCGGGCGGCCGCCCCCATGCCGAGGTGCGCGCCCTGCAGCAGGCGGGGCCCTTGGCCGAAGGCGCCACCGCCTATGTCACGCTGGAACCCTGCGCCCATCACGGCAAGACGCCGCCTTGCGCCGAGGCGCTGATCGCCGCGCGCGTCTCCCGGGTCGTCACCGCGCTGACCGACCCTGACCCGCGCGTGTCCGGCAAGGGCCATGCGATGCTGCGGGCCGCAGGGATCGCGGTGACCGAAGGCGTCCTGCCGGGCCCGGCGCGGCGGTTGAACGTGGGGTTCCTCAAGCG
Organism: Tabrizicola sp. T74; assembly: GCF_057219935.1. Taxonomy (NCBI): domain Bacteria; kingdom Pseudomonadati; phylum Pseudomonadota; class Alphaproteobacteria; order Rhodobacterales; family Paracoccaceae; genus Tabrizicola; species Tabrizicola sp. T74. The sequence goes on from NZ_JBXVVT010000002.1 coordinate 100,400, forward strand.
GGTGACACGTGGCCTGCCCTTCCTGACCCTGAAACTGGCTGCGACGCTGGACGGTCGCATCGCCACGGCCAGCGGGGAAAGCCGCTGGATCACCGGGCCCGAAGCTCGGCGCAAGGTGCATGCGCTGCGGCTGGCCCACGACGCGGTGATGGTCGGGTCCGGCACCGCGCTGGCCGATGACCCTGACCTGACGGTCCGCGACATGGGCACGGTGCGGCAGCCGGTCCGCATCCTGGTCGACCGCGCCTTGCGGCACGCGCCCAACAGCCGCCTTGGCCGCACCGCCCGCGCTCATCCGGTCTGGGTCCTGCATGGCCCCTCCGCCCCTGCCCCGGCGCGGCAGGCCTGGGGCGCCACGGGGGCCGAGCTGATCGAGGTGCCCGAGACGACCCAGGGCCTAGACCTTGCCGCCGCCCTGCGCAGCCTTGCCGACCGCGGCCTGACCCGCATCCTCAGCGAAGGCGGCAGCACGCTGGCCGCAGCCTTGATCCGGGCCGGGCTGGTCGATGACCTCGCGCTCTTTTCCGGCGGCGCGCTGATCGGGGCCGAGGGGCATCCGGCGCTGGGTCCGCTGATGCTGTCCGCGCTGGCCGACGCCCCAAGGCCGCGGCTTTTGGAAACTGATCGGCTGGGGCCGGACCTCTATTCGCTGTGGCAGATGCAGGACGGCGCCTGACGAGGGTCAGCGCGGCAGCTTGTCCTCGTCCAGGGGCACGCTTGCCCCGATTCCAAGCCGCACATCCTCGACCGCCTTTTCGATGGCGACGACGCAGCTATGGCAGACCTCATACGTGACATGCGTCGGGTGCCGTTCGCCGATATCGTCGCAGGAGGTCCAATCGGTCTCCCCGTCCAACCGGACATTGCCGCAGAACGAACATTTCACATCCGCCGCCGCCGGGTCGTAGTGCCAGCGGTTCAGGGGCGGCGAGTAGTGCCAGGCGTCCTTCAGGTCATGCACCATCAGCGCGCGATCATCCTTCATCGGCTGGATGGTCATCTGGAACTTGCGGGCCATGCTGGGCGAATCGCAGCGATACTCAAGCCGCAGGGTGCGCTTGTGCTCCAGCACTGCGTCGATCATGCGGGCGGTCTCGGCCCGCGTCTCGGACCCGGCGATATGCGCCATCACCGAAGTCGACAGGACGGCGTTGGAGGTAGCCGAGTTCGCCCCGCCGTTAAGCGCGAACTCATCCCACTCTCCCCCAACCCAGAGTACCCGATATTCGCTGTCTACAACTGCGTAGACCTGCAGGAACTTCACTGCTCTCGCCCTCCCCAGCGTAGTCAGCGAAGGGACCTTAGCACAGTTCTGCAGAAAATCCCGTCCGAAGTTTACACTTCTGGCAGTTTTTCCACAGGAAACGCTGACCAGTGTCAGCGCAACTTGACAACCTCGCCTGACCTCGCAGGAAGCACCACTGCGCGGGCGGTGGCGGCGATATCGGCGGCCGCCAGCCCAGCCCAGGCGTACATCTGCGACGGACTTGCCTGGTCGATGAACCGGTCCGGCAGGGTCATGGTGCGCACCGCTCCGCGTCGGTCCAGCGCGCCGGTTGCGGCCAGGTGGTGCAGCACCAAGGCCCCGAAACCGCCGGTCGAGCCCTGTTCCACCGTCACCAGCGCTTGGTGGTGGCGGTAGAGCTGGTCGATCAGCGCGTGGTCCAGCGGCTTGGCAAAGCGGGCATCGGCGACCGTGACGGACAGGCCCTCGGCTTCCAGGATCGTGGCGGCAGCCAGCACTTCAGACAGATGCGCGCCAAAGGATAGCAGCGCAACATCCCCGCCTTCGCGCAAGACACGGCCCTTGCCGATCTCCAGCGGCGTCCCGCGTTCGGGCAGCGCCACGCCCATCCCCTCGCCGCGCGGATAGCGCAGCGCGGTCGGCCCCTCGTCATGCCGGGCGGCGGTGGCGATCATATGGACCAGTTCCGCCTCATCGCCTGCCGCCATCACCGTCATGTTCGGCAGGTTCGCCAGGTACATCGTGTCGAAGGCCCCGGCATGGGTCGCGCCGTCCTGCCCCACCAGCCCGGCGCGGTCGATCATGAAGCGGACGGGCAGGTTCTGCAGTGCGACGTCATGGACGATCTGGTCATAGCCGCGCTGCAGGAAGCTGGAATAGATCGCGCAGAACGGCCGCATCCCCCCCGCCGCCAGCCCCGCCGCGAAGGTGACGCCATGCTGTTCGGCAATCCCTACGTCGAACACCCGCGCCGGGAAGCGCTTTTGCATCACGTCAAGGCCCGTGCCCCCCGGCATCGCTGCGGTGATCGCCACGATCCGCGGGTCACGCGCCGCCTCGTCCGTCAGCGTCTGGCCGAAGACCGCCGTATAGTTCGGCGCATTCGCGGGCGTCTTGTGCTGCTTGCCGGTCGCAATGTCGAACTTGGCGACGCCGTGGTACTTGTCGTCCGCGCCTTCCGCCGGGCCATAGCCGCAGCCCTTTTTGGTCACGACATGCAACAGGACCGGCCCCTCGGCCTTGTCGCGCATCGAGCGCAAGGCATGCAGCAGCATCGGCACGTCATGCCCGTTGACCGGGCCAAAGTAGGAAAAGCCCAGCTTTTCAAACAGCGTCACGCCGCCCGGGCGGTCGCTGACCATCTCGCGCGCCCGCCGCGCGCCTTCGCGCAAGGGGCCGGGCAGCGCCTCTTCGATCCCTTCGGCGATGGCCTTCAGCGTGGCCAGCGGGCCCTTCTGCGCAATGGAATTCAGGTAGGTCTGCATCGCCCCCACCGGCGGGGCAATCGACATGTCATTGTCGTTCAAGACCACGAACAGCCGGGTACCAAGGTGACCGGCATGGTTCATCGCCTCGTAGGCCATGCCCGCCGTGATCGCCCCGTCGCCGATGACGGCCACGGTATCGCCCACCGCCTGCCCCATCTCGCGCGCCATGGCAAAGCCCAGGGCCGCCGAGATCGAGGTCGACGAATGCGCCGCCCCGAACGGATCGTATTCGCTTTCCGACCGCTTGGTGAACCCGCTCAGGCCATCCGCCTGGCGCAGCGTCAGCATCCGGTCGCGGCGGCCGGTCAGGATCTTGTGCGGATAGCACTGGTGACCGACGTCCCAGATCAGCTTGTCGCGGGGCGTGTCAAAGACCGCGTGCAGGGCGACGGTCAGCTCGACCACCCCCAGCGAGGAGCCGAGATGCCCGCCGGTCTGGCTGACGACCTCGATCACCTCTTGCCGCAACTCGTCGGCCAGTTGGGTCAGGTCGCGGTCGGGCAGCGCGCGCAGGTCGGCGGGGCTGGCCACGCGGTCAAGCATCGGCTTGGGGGTCAGGGCGGCGGAACCGGGCGCGGTCATGGCGGCCTCCTTGGGGTCAAAAGGTGCCGTGTGGGGATTGGCCACACGGCACAAGTGCCTGTCGTCCGACAGGAAGGGAACCGGGGCCCGGAGGTCCCGACATCCGGACCCGTGGGAGGGTCAGGATCGGCAAGGCGGGCCCGAAGCATCGGCCTCGGACCCGTGGGTCTTTCAGGCCACCTCGGCCACAAGCGGCATCTCAAGCGCGGCCATCGGGTCCGGCGTCTGGCGGCTTTCCTCGGGGAGAAGCAGCCCGACCAGGTAGATCGCCCAGACCAGAAGCACGATGGCGATGACGAAGGCCGCGGCGTACCCGGCCCCCCTCAGCATGTGGCCAAGGCCCCAGTACACCAGGCTGGTCTGCTTGCTTTCCTCGAAGTAATCGTTCGGCATATCGACCTCCTTAGTCGAGCGGCGCGTAGCCGTGCTCTTGTGCCCAGACGTACCAGTTGTCGACGACCGTGCCCGTCAGCAGGATGCCGATGCCGCCGGTCAGCGTGACCAGCACCGCAAACCACCAGGCCCAGCGGTGGATCCCTTCCATCGTCGCGTTGAACCCCATGGTCCAGCGCCAGAAGAGAGCCGCCCGTTCAGAGGCGGTGCCCCGGTCGGCGATCTGCTCAAGCTCCCGGTCGCCGCCAAAGCGGCTTACGGCCAGGATCGTCGCCCCGTGCATCGCGAACAGCAGCGCCGATCCATAGAGGAAGACGATGCTAAGCGCGTGGAACGGGTTGTAGAACAAGTTGCCGTATTGCAGCGAGAAGTTGTTGGTCCAGTCGAGGTGGCTGAAGATGCCGTAGGGCACGGCATGGCTCCACGACCCCATCAGGATCGGCCGGAACAGGCCCAGCACCAGGAACAGCCAGATTGCGCTGGCGAAGGCCCAGCTCACGTGCTTGCCCATCCCCAGAGCCTGCGCACGCAGGTAGGTACGGACCCACCAGGCGCAGACGCTTACCAGCAGGAAGAAGCTGGCGATGATCCAGACCCCGCCTTCGGCCAGCGGCGCGAAGCCCAGGCCGTATTCCTCGGCCGGGGGTTCCAGGCTGAACCAGAACAGGTCGCGGGCAAAGACCGCCGGGTTGTAGCCCGCCTGGTACCAGTACCACAGGCCCACAGTGACGAACCAGGCAAGGCCAGCGGCCAGCGAGATCACCCCCATCGTGCCCAGGTAGACCGGCCCAAGCTGCGCGTTGCCAAACCAGCCGGCCAGCGACGAGAACCTTGCCCCCGTGGTCCGGTTCGACAGTTCGACCTCTTCGGTCATCCCCATCTCGGGCAGCCCGCGCACCTGAACTTGCGTGAAGATGTTCTGATACTCAGCCATTTACGCCTCCCGGAATCCCAGCCCACCAGGGCAGTTGCAGCCACCAGTCCCACCAGACGACCCACTGGTCGAACCAGATCGTGCCCGAGATGACGATGCAGACCGCCGACCAGAACCCGGCATTCAGCGCCAGCAGAAGTCCCAGGCGGTGGATGCCCAGCGTGCCGACCGAATAGCCGATCAGGTCGCGGAAGTAGGTGTCCTCGTGGTCCGGCGTCCGCATCTCTTTCCCCTTTTCGGGGTTGGCCGCCGACAGGATCAGCGCGCCATGCAGGGCCAGGGCCAGCGCGTTGGTGAAGAAGAAACTCACCGCGATCATGTGCGCCGGGTTGTAGTGGAAGTTGCCGTAGGTGTAGCCGGTGTTCGACACCCAATCGAGGTGCGTCCAGATCCCGTAGGGGAAGGCATAGCCCCAGGCCCCCATCAGGACGGGGCGGATCACCACCAGCGTCACATAGGCGAAGATCGCCATGCCGAAGGCAAAGGGCACGTGGTAGCCCATCCCCAGCTTGCGGCAGATTTCGACCTCGCGCAGGGCCCAGGTCACGAAGGCCCCGATCGCGCAGATCGTGATGATTTGCCAAAGCCCGCCCTCACGCAGGGGGGCCATCGCCAGGCCCGCTTCGACGGGCGGCGGGTTGATCGAGATCAGCCAGGGGTTCCAGGTCCCCTGCAGCACGGCCCCGTACAGGATCAGCACCGTGCCAAGCACCGCAAAGAAGAAGGTCAGGACCCCGAAGAACCCGACATAGAAGGGGCCGACCCAGAAGTCGAACAGGTTGCCCCCGATCAGCGTGCCTCCCGGCACGCGGTATTTTCGTTCGAAGCTGAGCAGTGCCATGCTTCCCTCTCGCGTTTCTTTCCGGTCAGGGCCGCCGTCGGGCGCAGGCGGTGAGGCGATGCCGGATATGTGTCAGACGTCAGGTTGTCAGGGGCGGCAGGCGCAGGGCTACGCCGCCCCCAACGAAGCGCATGGCCTATTCGCTGGCTGCTTCCGCCGCGACGTAGCCGTGCTTGGCGGACGCGATGTCGAACCAGTTGTAGGCAGGCGTGCTGAGCAGCACGAGGTGGATCATTGCCGCCAGGAGGAACAGGAACACGCCCTGTGCCACGAAGACGCGACGAGGATCGAAGATGAGCCAGATCTTGTAGAATTTGGACATTTATCGTTCCTCCTCAGAACCACGGGCGCCAGAAGAACACTGCCGCATGTGCAACGACGGCGATGATCACGAACAACCAAAGCCCTTGCATGTAGACGGAGTGCAGTTCTTGCGCCTGCTCGTCGGTGAGACCTGTGAAACTCAGGTCGGATCTATCAGCCATTCTATCCTCCGGATTGGCAGACTGACGCCGCATCCCCTGCGGCTGGGTACACGGGGCAGCGGACTGCTGCACCGTTGGTTCCGGAAGGGCCGGGGTTTCCCCCGCCCCTCCCGAAGGCTTCACCGGACGGGCGGGCGCACCGCGTCGGTCTTATGATCCGCCTTTTCAGGGGCGGAAGATCGAAGGCGTGATCTCCTCGGCATCGCGAAGCGCGCGCGCGAGGGGACCTTGTGCCGGAAGGCGCATGTGCCGCAGGGTCGAACCCAGCCAGACCAGGCACTGCACCGGCAGCGCAAGGATCAGGATCAGCGCGAAGTAGGTCGCGTATTCCGCCTTGGGCGTACGCTTGCAGTGCGCCGTCTTCAGCTGAACGTGGCTGATGTAGCTCTGGTCGCTCATGCTTTCTCTCCCCTTTCAGTCCCTACGGGGCTACCGCCCGCCAGGGGTTCGACGAATTCCAGGATGACCCGCTCGGCCCCTTGGTCGAGCGCGGTCTTTTCAGCCGCATCGCGCAGGGTGCGCGCGGCGGAAATGCGGGTCAGCACCGGGTGCTGCTGCAGGATGCGGTCCAGCGCCAGTTGCGCATCGGCATCCCAGGGCATGTCACGGCGGAGCGTGGTGGGCGTGGCCGAGGCGCTGTCCATGTCGCTGCCCAAAGGCAGGATGTGGAACAGGGCGTCGAACAACCCGTTGCAGACCTCCTGCAGCAGGTAGACCGCGCCGGCATAGCCCATGAACGGCGTCCCCGTGGCGCGGCGGATCGCGGCCCCGGGGAAGCTCGCCGGAATGAAGCTTGGCGCAGGCCCATGCCCGCCCTTCAGTTCCGCCAGGTAGATCTTCTCGTTGATCGACCCCATCACGATCAGCGGCCGGTGCTGCTTCATCAGCGCCCTGACGCCCTCGTTGTTGGTCTTCTGCCCCGCCAGCCGTGGCACCGCGAAGGCGCAAGGCAGGCCGAGGTCGTCTTCAAGGAACTTCCGGATGCCCCGCGTATAGGTCTCGTTCGCGACGATGGCGAAGCTTGCGGTCGCAAAGAAGTCCTGCGTCACCGACCGCCAGAGGTCCCAAAGGGGCTTCAGCGTCGAATGCTTTTCCTGGGCGATGAACGGCTCCGGGTCGAGCCCCAGCATCTCGCCCAGCGTCCGCAGGAACAGGGTCGTGCTTTCAAGCCCGATGGGCGCCTGCAGATAGGGCTTGCCCAGGCACTCGGCCAGACCCCGGCCGAACTCGCGGTACATCACCACGTTGGCGTCGGCATTGACCAGGTTCCGCATCTCGGCCAGGTGCGCGCCCAGGGGCATCACCATGTTGATCTCGGCCCCGATGCCTTCGACCAGCCGCCGGATCTCGGCCAGGTCCGAGGGCATGTTGAACGTGCCGTACATCGGCCCCAGGATATTGACCCGCGGCTTCGACCCCTCCGCGCGCGGGGTTTCCGGGGGCATCCGCCCCTTGGTCATCCCGAATTCGGTGAAGATCCAGGTCATCGCCCGGTCGGCGGCCTGCCACTGGTCTTCGTCGATGGTCCGCGGCAGGAAGCGCTGGATATTGGTCCCCATCGGCGTGACGCCGCCGCCGATCATCTCGGCAATCGACCCCGTGACGACCACCGCAGGCAAAGCCGGGTCGAGCGTCTTCCACGCCCGCCGCATCGCGCCTTCGGTGCCATCGCGGCCAAGCTCTTCCTCGCCGAGGCCCGTCACGACGATCGGCAACTCATGCGGCGGCAGCGCATCGGTGTAGTGCAGGACGGATGTCACCGGCAGGTTCTCACACCCCACCGGGCCGTCGATGACGACCTGCAGGCCCTTGACGGCGCAGAAGGCATAGACCGCCCCCCAGTAGCCACCCGCCCGGTCATGATCCTGGATCAGCATGGCCACCGTCCCCGATCCTTCGTCGAAGGATCGAAACCCCGATTTTTCGCAGAAAAATCGTCGCGGCGGGTCATATCATCTCCTCCGCCTTCGCAGCCTTGGCGGCCTTGTCGAGCTTCTTCTGATGGATCGCCCGGAAGTCCGGCCGCAGGTTCGGCGCACCTTCCCAGATGCCCGAGGTGTCGCCAGTTCCGACCCCTTCGAAGAAGGCCTTCATACCCTCCATCCGGGTCTTGTTGCCCATCGCGGCGTTCACCACCTGCGCCAGCGACCCCGCCCCCGCCGGTCCCATCAGGGGCCGCGCCGAAATCAGGTTGGTGAAGTAGAGGGACGGGATCGCCCGCTCCTTCGCCTTCTGCACGACCGGGGTCGTCCCGACCGCCAGGTCCGGCTTGAACGCCTCCATCGCGGCCAGGTCATCCTCCAGGCTCGCGCGGTACTTCACCACGCAGCCCTTGGCTTCCAGCCACTCCCGGTCCGCCAAGGACCATTCATTCTTCGCGCAGGCGGTGCCGACATACGGCACCTCGGCCCCGCTTTCGATCAGCAGGCGGGCCACCAGCAGCTCGCTACCCTCATAGCCCGACAGCGTGATCCGCCCCTTGATCGGGTTCGCCACCAATGCCGCCTTGATCGCAGGCCCAAACGCATTCTGCGCCGCCGCGACCTGCCCGGCCGCTACGCCATAGGCATCACCAATCGCCGCCAGCCAGTCCATCGTCCCGTCATGCCCCACGGGAGCAGACCCCACGATCTTCCGCCCAGCCGCCTGGAACTCGCGGATCGCCGCCGTGTAGAACGGATGGATCGCCGCGACGACACCGCTATCCAGCGCCGCATAAAGCTCGCGCCACTCGCGGCACGGCACCACCGGCCCCGCCGCCAACCCCATCGGGGCCAGCATCGCGCCGATCATCATCGGGTCGGCCGGGAACATCTCGCCCAGCAGGGTCACCGTAGGCCGGTCGCTCCGCCCCTGAGCCGGAGCCGCCACAGGACCCGCCTCGATCTCCGACCGCGCATAGGCCAGCATTGCCCCCGCGAGGACATCCTTCGCTTCGGCATGGGTCGGCACGCCAAACCCCGGCACGTCGATGCCGATGATCCGCACGCCGTTGATTTCATTTGGCAACAGCCGCAGCGGCACGCCGCTCGCCGTCGGCACGCAGAGGTTCGTCACCACCACCGCGTCGTAGCGATCCGGGTCCGCCAGCTCATGCACCGCATCGCGGATGTCCTCGAAGAGCTTGCCGGTCACCAGCGTCTCCGAGTTGAACGGCACATACCCGACCGACCGCCGAGCCCCATAGAAATGGGACACAAAACTCAAGCCATAGACGCAGCAGGCCGACCCCGACAGCACCGTCGCCACCCGCCGCATCCGAAGGCCCACGCGCAGCGAGCCGAAGGCCGGGCACATCGACTGCGGCTTGTCGTGCGGGCCTTGCGGATAGTCCGCCGCATAGCGGTCCAGCACCTCGGAATTCCCCGCCGCCCGCGCGGCCTCGGCCATCTGCCCCGCACCCGCGTGGCAGCCCATTCCGTCGACCGGATTGGTGGCGGGGTGGTCGGTCACTTGCGACCCTCCCGCAGCGCCTTCAGCGCTTCGTCGATCTTGGCGAGTGCGTCGAGGTCAAACATTGTCGTAGACCACTTCCAGGCTGGGTTTCACGGCGGCAAAAGACCCGCGCATGTCGGCGTCCGAGGCGGGCTCCAGGACGAAGTTCGATCCCGTCGTCTCGGCATCGAACAGGCCGAGGAGGCCATCCTGCGTCAGCGGCTTCGGCCGCAGCGGCGGGGCATCCGCGACAGCGTTCGCAAGGATCTCGAACAGCGGACCCCACTGCGTGGCATTGCTGCCAACGATCTGATAATTCGCTGATTTCCGCCGCAGATCGTCATCCGCCGGGATGCTTGCCAGCACCGGGATGTTCACCGCTTTGGCAAAGGCCGCAGCCTCACCCGAGCCGTCATCCTTGTTGATGACCAGCCCCGCGACGCCCACGTTCCCGCCCAGCTTGCGGAAGTATTCCACCGCCGAGCAGACGTTGTTCGCCACATACAAGCTTTGCAGGTCGTTCGACCCGACCACGATCACCTTCTGCGCCATGTCGCGGGCAATCGGCAGGCCGAACCCGCCACAGACCACGTCACCGAGGAAGTCCAGAAGCACATAGTCGAAGTCCCAGTCGTGGAACCCCAGCTTCTCCAGAAGCTCGAACCCGTGGATGATCCCGCGCCCGCCGCAGCCCCGGCCCACTTCCGGCCCGCCAAGCTCCATCGCGAAGACCCCGCCCCGCTTGAAGCAGACGTCGCCGATCTTGACCTCTTCCCCCGCCAGCTTCTTGCGGGTCGAGGTCTCGATGATCGTCGGGCAGGCCTTGCCACCGAACAGAAGCGAGGTCGTGTCCGACTTCGGATCGCAGCCGATCAGCAGCACGCGCTTGCCCATCTCGGCCATCATGTGGCTCAGGTTGGCCAGCGTGAACGACTTGCCGATCCCGCCCTTGCCGTAGATCGCGATGATCTGCGTCTTCTTCGACGGCGGGTCCAGCGGCACCTCCAAGGAGGGCTCTTCGGCGGCTTCATCCCGCAGCCGGGCGTCGAAATCCTTCAGGTTCGGCACGTCGAGGGTCATGCGGCGGCACTCCAATCCAGGATCATTTTCAGGCAGGCGGGGTCGGTGAAGGCAGTGGTGTAGGCAGCCCCCGCGTCAGCAGCGGCTCTGCGGTGGGTGATAAGTCCGTCCAGCGACAGGCGGCCCTCGTCCAGCAGGCGACGGGTCGCCTCTAGATCGGCAGGCTGCCATTCAGAGGCAATCCGCAGCCGCAGCTCCTTCATGAAGGCGGGCGGGAAGGCGAAACTGATCGCTTCGGTGTAGAAGCCGCACAGGACAATCTCGCCGCCCTTGACGATCCGGGGCATCAGCGTGTCGAGCAGCCCCGACGCGCCGGACGCGTCAAAGACCACCCGGTAGTCGCGGCGCGGATCGTTGTCGGGCGCGATGGTGCCATAGCCCATGGCACCGGACCGGCGCGCCGGGTTGGTCTCCCAAACCGTTGGCGCGGCGCCCATCGCCACGGCCATCCGGGCCAGCAGACGCCCCAAGGTTCCGTGGCCAATGATAAGGTCAGGCAACGCACCCCCGGCCAGCGCGTGATGGGCGGTCGCGGCCAGCGCCAGAAGCGCGCCCTGTTCGCCATAGCCGCCGTCCAGCTTGGCGACCCGCGCGGCGGGCGTCACCAGAAGGCTCGAGGCACCGCCAAACAGCCCGCGCACCCCGCCCTCATAGCAGTTGGCACCTGGCACAAAGACCGTGTCGCCGACCGCAAGGCCAGTCTCGCCACAGGTCTCGACCACTTCGCCAAAGCTTTCATAGCCCGGGACCAGCGGATACCCCATGCCCGGGAAGGGCGGCATCGTGCCCAGCCAGAACAGCTTTTCCGTGCCGGTGGAAATCCCGGAATGCCGCACGCGGACAACTACATCACCTGCCACCGGAGCCTTCAGTGCAACCGGTCCCAGTCTCAGGGATTGGGGGCCTGATAGGATGACGGCATTGGTGTCCACGTGTCTGCAGCCTTCCTGAATCAGCGTGGGCTCCACGCTATGTGTAAGTTTAAACTGACAGTTAAGGATGTCAAACTAAATGGACACTTTTTCGACACATACGATGACCCAGGTCAAAGATGAGGCGGCGCTCAGGTCCGAACTCCGGTCACCGCCGAGGTGACATAGGGCCGATCCCCCGGCCGCAGGCGCAGATCGCTGAACCCGGCGCGACGCAGGAGCTCGGCGATCTCGGCCAGGGATCGGGTCCGCCCGGTGCGCATCGCGAGCGTGTAGATCGCGAAATACACATCCGTCGCCGGGTCAGGCCGGTCGCCGCCCGACATCGGCTCGGAGACCAGGATCATCCCGCCCGGCGGCAGGGCCGCATGGACCTTGGCCACCAACGCCGCGACGCTGGCGTCGTCGTGGTCGTACAGCACGCGGATCAGGCTGATCGTGTCCGCGCCCTGCGGCAGCGGGTCGGTGCGGAAGCTGCCGGGATGCAGCGCCAGACGGTCGCGCAGCGCAGCAGGCACCCCCGCCAGCACCGCGGGCATGTCGAACAGCGACAAGGTCAGCCCCGGATGCACCTTGCCGACCTCGGCCAGGAAAGCCCCCGTCCCACCCCCCACATCCAGAAGGTGCTTGCGCTTCGACAGGTCGACCAGCCGCAAGGTATCCTCGGCCACCAGCACCTGGCTTTCCGCCATCAGCCGGGAATAGCGCGCCGCCAACCCGGCATCTTCCTGCGCCAAGGGACCGAAGACATAGGGCCAGAATCCGGCCAGCTCGGTCTCGGTCTGGCCCCGGAAAAACGCAAGCGGATCAGACAGATCGCGGTAGAGCACATGATGATGCCGCACCATCGGCTCCAGCCCCGGCACGGTCAGGAAGGCCGCCCCGCGCGGGGCCAGATGCCAGCGGCCGTGCCGGTCGCCCGACAGCAGTTTCAGCGCCGCCCCGGCCTTCAACAGGACCTGCAAGGGCGCAGGCGGTATGGCCGCCCGCCGCGACAAGTCTTCTATGTCCATCGGGCCAGAGGCCAGGAAATGCAGCACCCGCCCCTCGACCAGCGCGACCAGCGCCTGGCTTTGCACAAAGCCCGAGAGGACGGAAAACAGCTCTGCCCCCTCGCGCCTTGCCTTCCAGCGCAGGCCGGGGATGCGCGAGGCCAGCCGGTGGAACGCAGGCGACAGCGCAAGGCGGGTCAGGAACCCCAGCGCCTCGGGCCGCGCAGGCGGCGGGCGCGGCTCGGCGTTCATCTCGCGGTCTCGGGCAGGACGGTCATCTTGCGCGCATACGCGGTCACAAGGCCCGCCAGCATCGCCTCGCCCGGGCAGGACGGAATCGACGAAATCGCCCCCGCCAGAATGTCCTTCATATGCGCCAGCGCGCCCTCGACCCCCATCTGGGCCACCGCATTGGGCCGCAGATGCACCGCATCCTGCCCGGCCGGTTTGCCGGTCTGGTCGCTGGTCAACAGCGCATCCTTCAGGTCATCGGCCACCTGGAAGGCCGCGCCGATCCGGTCGCCAAGCTCGGCCCAGGGCTCGGCCTCCTGCCCCGCTGCCACAGCCCCCATCTGGGTCGCCGCGACGAACAGCGCCGCCGTCTTGGCCCGGTGATAGGCGAGCAAATCGACCTTCGACTCACTCTCCCACGCCTGCCCTGCGCAAATGCCGAAGGGCGCGCCGGTGTGCCGCGCCAAGGCCCCGGTCAAGGCCAAGGCCCGGTCCGGAGCGTGGGAACCGGCCCTTGCAAGCACCTCAAAGGCAAGGACAATCAGGCTGTCCCCCGCCAGGACTGCCAGGGGTTCGCTGAACGCCCGGTGCAGCGTCGGCTTGCCCCGCCGCAGGTCGGCATCATCGAAGGCGGGCAGGTCGTCATGGACGAGGCTCGCGCAATGGATCAGCTCCAGCGCCACAGCCGCCGCCGTCGCGATCTCCGGCCGGTCATCGCCGCAGGCCGTGGCCACCGCCAGCAGGATCGTGGGCCGGATCCGCGCACCGCCCGGGAAGACCGCATAGGGGATCGCCGCCGATAGCTTGGGCGGAGCATCCTTGCGGTTCAGGGGGGCAAGGCTTTCGTGCAGGGCCTTCTCGATACGGTCGGCGAACGGCATGGGCGCACTCCTGAAGCCTGTCGATTCAGTTTGGCATTGCGACCGGCATGTGTAAACTTGAATTTACACTAGGTTGTCATTCGTAGCTGACAAGAGGCGATCCCCGATGCCTGCCCCGACCACGAAAGGCCTGCCCCGCGCCGTGGTGATCGGTGCCGGAATGGGCGGGCTGGCAGCTGCGATCCGGCTGGCCGCCGGGGGCTGCCGCGTGACCGTGGTGGAAAGCGCCGACACGCCCGGCGGCAAGGCCCGCGCCCGCGCGACCGAGGCCGGCCCCGCCCCGATGGGCCCCACCGTCCTGACGATGAAATGCGAAGTCGACGCCCTTTTCGCCCTGGCCCACACCACCACCGAGGCCGAGGTCCAAGTGACCCGCCTCCCCCGCCTCGCCCGGCATTGGTGGCCCGGCTCCGGCCCCCTCGACCTTTTCCCCGACGCTGAGGCCAACATCGCCGCCATCCGCGCCTTCGCCGGACCTGCCGAGGCAGACGGCTTTGCCCGCTTCGACGCCGCCGCCCGTGCGCTCTATCAGGCCTTCGAACACCCCGTGATGCGCGCCGCAAAGCCGGACCTTCCGGCCATCGCGCGTGCCACCCTGCGCCAGCCGAAACTCTGGCCCGCCCTCCTCCCCGGCATGACGCTCGACCGCTGGCTGGGCCAGTTCTTCAAGGACCCCCGCCTCCGCCAGCTTTTCGGCCGCTACGCGACATACGTCGGCGGCCGCCCCGCCCACACCCCAGCCGTCCTGTCGCTCGTCTGGCAGGCCGAGGCGCAAGGCGTCTGGGCGGTGACCAACGGCATCCAGGCGCTGGCACAAGCCCTTGCCCGCGCCGCGGAAACCCTCGGCGTCCGCTTCCACTACGCGACGCAAGCCCGTCGCATCACCCGGCAGTCCGGCCGCGTCAGCCTGGTGGAAACTGACCAGGGTCACTATCCCGCCGACATCGTCGTCTTCAACGGCGACCCGCGCGCACTGACCGACGGCCACCTCGGCGAAGCAGCACAATCCGCCCTGAAGCCCCCCGGCAAACCCAGCCTCTCCGCCTGGGTCTGGTCCTTCGCGGCCACCCCCGAAGGCCCCCGCGCGCAGGACCTTCTCCAGCACAACCTCTTCTTCACCGCCGATCCGCAGGCCGAGTTCGGCCCCATCGGCAAGGGCCGGATGCCGGTCAGCCCGACGCTCTACCTCAACGCGCAAGACCGCGAGCTGGGACCGACTCCATCCACGGAACGCTTCCAGATCATCCTGAACGCGCCCTCCGGCCAGCCCAATCACCCAGACGAGGACCGCACATGTCACGACCGCACCTTCCCCGCGCTGGAGCAAATGGGCCTGACCTTCTTAGCCCCGCCGGGGCCGGAGGCCTTGACCCGACCGAAGGACCTGGCAGCGCGCTTTCCGGCCAGTTTGGGCGCGATCTATGGCGCCTCGCCCGAAGGGACGCTGGCGGCGTTCCAACGCCCGGTGGCGCGGACGGGGCTGCCGGGGCTCTATCTGGCCGGGGGCGGGGTGCATCCGGGGGCGGGGGTGCCGATGGCGCTGCTCTCCGGCCGGCAAGCCGCCTTACAGGCGTTGCAGGACCTGACTTCAGCCTCGCCGTCGGGCCGGACGGTTACGCCTGGTGGTATGTCGACGGCATCTCTGACGACGGGACAAAGGCCGTCTCGCTGATCGCTTTCATCGGCTCGGTCTTCTCGCCCTGGTACAAGTGGTCGGGCCGTCGCGATCCGCAGAACCACTGCTGCCTGAACGTGGTAACCTCGGGCCTGAACGGCCGCTTCACCATGACCGACCGGGGACGGCAGGCACTGAAGCAGTCCCCTGACCGCCTGGAAATCGGCCCCTCCTCCGTCACCTGGACCGGTCGCCAGCTGGTGATCGAGGTGAACGAATGGGGCGCACCGCCGATGGTGACGCCGGTCCGGGGCCGCATCACCCTCACCCCCCGCGCCGTGACACAGACCGAGGTCTGGCTCACCCCCGACGGCGCCCATCTCTGGCGCCCCTTCGCCCCCATCGCCGACATCGAGGTCGACCTGACCCAAGGCCACAAGTGGAAAGGCCACGGCTATTTCGATGCCAACTTCGGCACCCGGGCGCTTGAGGCCGACTTCAGCTTCTGGACCTGGGGCCGCTACCCGCTCAAGGACCGCGCGCTGTGCTTCTACGACGCGACCTTGCGCGACGGCCGCCATTTCGACCTTGCCGTGGAAATCACCCCCGATGGCCGGGTCGCTGAGACGACCGCCCCCCCGCGCACCCGCTTTGCCCGGAATCCTTGGGCCGTCCGCCGCGAAACCCGCGCAGATCCCGGGACGAAACCCCGCCCACACCTGTCGCTCTTGGAGGCGCCCTTCTACTCGCGCGCCCTGGTGGAAACGCAGATCGAGGGCGAACGCACGATAGGGATGCACGAGGCCCTAGACCTCACCCGCTTCCGCCAGCCGATTCTGAAACCGATGCTTGCGGTCCGCGTCCCGCGCCGGGCGCGCTGGCCGTGACGCCAGCCACCGAATTTTCGTCGAAAATTCTTAGACTTAAGAAACCGCAGCCTTGGCCTGTTCCGGGTTCAGCGTCACGACCGACCAGTTGAGCGCCCCGGCCACCGTGACCCAGGTCAGATAGGGCACGAACAACAGCCCCGCGACCCAATCCACCCGCCAGAACGCGACCAGCGTCGCCGCCACGGCCAGCCACAGAAGCGCCAGCACCAGCATCCCCGCCCGCATCCGGCGCAGGCCGAAGAAGACCGGCGTCCACAGACAGTTCAGCCCCATCTGCAGCGCATACAGCGCCAGCGCCATCCCGACCGTGGGGTCCGCGCCAGCTTGCCGCGCCACCCGTTCGCCGGCCAGCGCCATGCAGATGTACAGCGTCGTCCAGGCCACTGGGAACAGCCAGTTCGGCGGGGTCCAACTGGGCTTTTTCAGCGCCTCATACCAGGCCCCGGGCGAGAACATCGCGCCCGTCGCCGCCGCAGGCCCGCAGGCCAGAAGGAAGATGAAGAAGACCCAGATATCCATGGCGCGATCCTAGCGGTTGTGCCCGGGAAACACCAGCGCCCCCGCCGGTGTTCCCCTAGACCGCCCCGCGCCGGTCGCGCGCCTCAAGCTGGGCGAGGATCGACAACAGCGCCTCGGACCGCTGCGCCCGCGCGGGGCGCTGGCCCGCTGCCTCGACCAGGAAGGCCACTTCCGGCACCGGACGCGCGTGCAGTTGCGCAGGCCGCGGCATCACATGGGTCAAGGCCGCCGAGCCCATCGCGCGGCCCATCAGCACCAGCTTCTGCCCGCGCGAAGTGCGCGCTCGGCCCGTCACGCTGTCATGCCCAGCCTTGGCGACCTGATCCCCGATCGCCGCATAGATGTGCCGCGCCGCCGCGATACCCAACCGACAATCCGACGGCAGGCTGAACACCCCCGCCCCCGCGCGATGATAAAGATCGTCCGCCACAGCGAGTAGCCGCCGCACCACCCGCGCCAGCGCCGGTGAGGGCTTGGGGTCGGCCAGAAACCGCTCCGGATCGATCCCCGCCTCTTCCAGCCAGTCCACCGGCAGGAACAGCCGCCCGGCCCGCGCATCCTCGCCCACGTCGCGGGCGATGTTGGTCAGCTGCATCGCCAGCCCAAGGTCCGCCGCCCGTGCCAGCGCATCGGGGTCACGTATCCGCATCAGGACGCACATCATCACGCCAACGCTCGATGCCACCCGCGCGCTGTAAGCATGCAGGTCGGCCAGCGTGTGATACCGCCGCCCCATCGCGTCCCAGGCCAGCCCCTCCAGCAGCGCATCCGGCAGCGCACGCGGCATGTCGAAATCCTTGACCACCGCCGCAAAGGCCCGGTCCGAGGGCCGCTGCTCGGGTCTCCCCGCATAGATCAGGTCCAGCCGTTCCCGCAGCCGCAGCACGGCATGGGCCTTGTCCTGCACCTCATCGACATCGTCATCGGCCACCCGGCAGAAGGCATAAAGCGCCAGCGCCGGGTCCCTGACCCGCGCAGGCAACAAGCGCGAGGCCGCATGGAACGACAGGCTCCCGGTGCGGATCATCGCCCGGCAGGCGGCCATGTCCTCCGCCGCGATCATTCCGCCGCCATCCGCAGCGGTGCCGCCGCCCGAACCGGAGCATCCGGCACCAGCGAGGCCAGCACCTCCGCCGTCCCGATCACCCCTGGCACCCCGGCCCCCGGATGCGTCCCGGCGCCTGCCAGATAGAGGCCCGGCAGCTCCTCGGACACATTGTGCGGCCGGAACCAGGCCGACTGGAAGATCCGCGGCTCCAGCGAAAAGCCCGCCCCGTGCGGTGACAGATACCGGTCGCGAAACGTCTCCGGAGTGAAGACCAGGCTTTCCGATACCCGCCCCGCAAGACCCGGTAACAGCCGGTCTTCCAGCACTTTCAGCATCTTCTGCCGATAGGGCTCGGCCTCGACCGCCCAATCCACCCCGTTCTTGTGCCCCAGGTGCGGCACCGGCGACAGGACATAGAACGTGTCGTCCCCTTCGGGCGCCACAGACGGATCGGTCACCGAAGGCCGGTGGACGTACAGACTCATGTCGTCGGCCAGATGCCCGGTCTGGAAAATGTCGCGGATATGCTCCCGATACCTCGGCCCGACGACAATGGAATGATGCCCGACCTCGGGCCACATGCCCTTGGTCCCCTTGGTCCCGAAGTACCAGACAAACAGGCTCATCGACCAGCGCGACCGCATCAGGCGCGCCGCGGTCCAGCGCCTGACCGGCTGCTTCCGAAGCAACCGCGTGTAGGTCGTCGCCGGGTCCGCGTTCGATACCACGACCTCGGCCGGGAACACCCGCCCATCGGCCAGCCGCACGCCCGAGGCCCGGCCCTGCGAGACCAGCACCTCATCCGCGTCGACACCCTGCAGAACGGCCCCGCCCTGCGCCTTGACCACCCCGGCCATCGCCTCGGCAATCGCCTGCACGCCACCCATCGCGTAGTGCACCCCGAACTCCCGCTCCAGGTGGCTGACAAGGGCATACATGCTGGTCACGTGGAACGGATCGCCGCCGATGAACAGCGGATGGAAGGACAGCGCGAACCGCAGCCGTTCGTCCTTCACCCGCCGCGCCGCATGGGCATAGACCGACCGGTCCGCGCGATACCAGGCGAACTTCGGCAGCACCTTCACCAGGTCCCACAGCTTGTGCATCGACCGGCGGCCCAGGTCCTCGAACCCGAAATGATAGCGCGCCTCGGCGTCCTTCAGGAACCGCCGGAACCCCGGCAGGTCGGACGGAGACAGGCGGGCCACTTCGGCCTCCATCACGGCGTCACCCGGGCGCATGGTAAAGCTGGACCGGTCCTCGAACAGGATCCTGTAGTACGGGTCCATCGGCACCAGCCGCACGTCCCGGTCGAAATCCCGTCCACACACCGCCCACAGCTCCCGCAGGGTCTGCGGCATCGTCACGATGGTGGGCCCCAGGTCGAACCGGTGGCCCCCTTGCGTGATCGAGGACCCCCGTCCCCCCGGCCGGTCCAGCCGGTCCACCACCGTGACCTGCCAGCCTTTCGCGCCCAGCCGCATCGCCGAGGCAAGGCCGCCAAGCCCCGCCCCGATCACCACCGCCCGGCCCTGACCGGCTGTCCCGAGAGGCAGAGTGGCAACCTGTCCAAGGCGATGATGCTGTGTCATTCCCCCAGCCTATACTGTCCACTCAGATTTACAACTTGGGTTTTTTGCCGCACAAAACAGGGCTGATTTGACTTCCCTGCCGCCGCATTAAGTGTAATCTTGTCCTGACACCCGCGCCTGGGAGGATCGACTCATTTCCGTAGCCACGCTCAGCGTCTTCCGCTTTGCGACGCCCGCCTCACGGCTTTGGGTGTTCGGACAGATGGCCCTTGCCCGTCCCCGGCACCTCTGGTCCGGCGCGCGCTTTGTCAAGCTTTGCGGCTCTGGCACCGGCGAGGGCTTCACCCCTAAACCCAACTGGTCCGTCTGGGCGATCTTCGCGGTCTGGCCGGACCTTGCTCGCGCGCGCGACCACATCGCCACCCACAAGGTCATCACCCGCTGGCGCGCCCGGGCGGTCGAGGACTGGACGGTCTTTCTCTCCCCCTTCTCGGCCCGGGGCAGTTGGGCGGGCGTGAACCCCCTCACCGACACCACCGACGCCCAGGCCCACCAGGGCCCCATCGCCGCCCTGACCCGCGCGACGGTGAAACCGCAGCACGCCCGCGCTTTCTGGTCCCGGGTCCCCGACATCTCGGCCCGCATCGGGTCGGACCAGAACGTCCTCTTCAAGATCGGCATCGGCGAGGTCCCGCTCCTCCACCAGGTCACCTTCTCGATCTGGCCCGACGCCGCCCGCATGGCCGAATTCGCCCGCCACATGGGCCCGCACGCCACTGCCATGAAGGCCGCGCGGGACAATGGCTGGTTTTCGGAAGAACTCTACGCCCGCTTCCATGTCCTTGAAGCACAAGGCAAATGGAACGGCGCCGACCCCCTGGCAGACGCCTGGACTACAGAAAGGCACGCCGCATGACCGCGCTGCACCGCAATCAGAAGGCCCCCGCCCAGGCCGCGAGCGGGGCCAAGCCTCCCTTCCCCTTCACCGCCATCGTCGGCCAGGACGACATGCGCCTTGCGATGGTCCTCACCGCCATCGACCCGATGATCGGCGGCGTCCTCGTCTTCGGCGACCGCGGCACCGGCAAGTCCACCGCCGTCCGTGGCCTCGCCGCCCTCCTGCCCCCCATCCGCGCGGTCGCCTCCTGCCCGGTCAACAGCGCCTCGCCGGACCAATGCCCCGCCTGGGCGCAGATCCCCGACGCCACCGTCATCGACAAGCCGACCCCCGTCGTCGACCTCCCCCTCGGCGTCTCCGAGGACCGCGTCACCGGCGCCCTCGACGTCGAACGCGCCATCGCCGCAGGCGTCAAGGCCTTCGAGCCCGGCCTCCTCGCCCGCGCCAACCGGGGCTATCTGTACATCGACGAGGTCAACCTCCTCGAAGACCACATCGTCGACCTCCTCCTCGACGTCGCGCAATCCGGCGAGAACGTGGTCGAACGCGACGGCCTCTCGATCCGCCACCCCGCCCGCTTCGTCCTCGTCGGCTCCGGCAACCCCGAGGAAGGCGACCTCCGCCCTCAACTCCTCGACCGCTTCGGCCTCTCCGTCGAAGTCCGCTCCCCCCGCGACATCGCCACCCGTGTCGAGGTGGTCCTGCGGCGTGAGGCCTATGAGGCCGACCCCATCGCCTTCGCGGCCACCTGGGGACCCGAAGAAGCAGCCCTCCGCGCCACCATCCTGAAGGCCCGCGCCGCGCTGCCCAAGGTCCAGACGCCCCGCGCCGCCTTGGAAGACTGCGCGCGCTTTTGCATCGCCCTCGGCTCCGACGGTGTGAGGGGCGAGCTCACCCTCCTCCGCGCCGCCCGGGCGCTCGCCGCCAGCGAGACCGCCCCCAAAGTCACCCGCGACCACCTGGCCCGCGTCGCCGCCATGTCCCTCGGCCACCGCCTCCGCCGCGACCCCTTGGACGAAGCCGGGGCCTCCGACCGCGTCGCCCGCGCCGTCAGCGAAACGCTGAACTGATGGACCCCCGGTGATGGACAACTTCGCGCGCCTGAACCTCGCGCTGCGCATCCTCGCCGTCGATCCAGTGGGCATGGGCGGCCTCTGGCTCCGCTCCCGCGCCGGCCCCGTCCGCGACATTGCCACGACGCTCCTGGCGCAAACCCCCTTCGACCGCCCCCAGCGCCGCCTCTCGGCCTCGATCGACGACCTCGCCCTCCTCGGAGGCCCCGACCCCGCCGCCACCCTCGCCGCAGGCCGCCCCGTCCATCGCCCGGGCCTCCTCGCCGACCCGGCCCTCCTGATCCTCCCCATGGCAGAATCCGCCCCCGCATCCCTCACCGCCCGCCTCGCCCAGGCGCTCGACAAAGGCCACCACGCCCTCATCGCCCTCGACGAGGCCGCCGAGGATGGCGAGGGCCTCCCCAGCACCCTCTCCGACCGCCTTGGCCTCTTCCTCACTCTCGACGGCGAACGCGGCCCCCGCCTCCTCCCGCGCCCAATCGGCCGGAGACGCCTCGCCAAGGCCCGCGCCCTTTTCCCCCTCGTCGCCTTCCCCGACGACCTGACCCAGGCCCTCGCGCAACTCGCCTCCCGCCTTGGCATCACCAGCACCCGGGCCCTCCTCACCACCCGCCGCGCCGCCCGCGCCATCGCCGCGCTGAACGCCCGCCCAACTGTCACCGAAGACGACCTCATCCAGGCCGCCGAACTCGGCCTTGCCCACCGCGCGCTACCTGAAGCCGAAGCCCAACCCGACCAGCCCCCCGAGCCGCCGCCGGACCAACCCGACCAGCCAGACACCCAGCCGCAAGAACAAGACCTCCAGTCCCTCGCCGACCTCCTGATCGAGGCCGCGCAGGCCGCCCTCCCCCCCGACATCCTGGCGAAACTCCAGTCCGACCGCGCCACCCGCGCGGCACGTGGCGCTTCGGGAACCGGCGCCGCGAAAGCAGGCAACCGCAGGGGCCGCCCGCTCCCCTCAAGACCCGGCCGCCCCGATGGCCGCTCCCGCATCGACCTCGTCGCCACCCTCCGCCAGGCCGCACCCTGGCAGGTCCTGCGCAAACGGACCGACCAGCACGACCGTGCCCTGATCGTCCACCGCTCCGACCTCCGCCTGAAGCGCTACAAGGAAGTCTCCGACCGCGTCCTGATCTTCATCGTCGACGCCTCCGGCTCCTCCGCCATGGCCCGCCTCGGCGAAGCCAAGGGCGCGGTGGAACTCATGCTCGCCCAGGCCTACAGCCGCCGCGACCACGTGGCCCTTGTCGTCCTGCGTGGCCAACAGGCCGAACTGATCCTCCCCCCCACCCGCAGCCTGACCACCACCAAGGCCCGGCTCCGAGGCCTGCCAGGGGGCGGCGGCACCCCCCTCGCCTCAGGCCTCGCGACCGCGCTCGACACCGCGCTGCGCGCAAGACGCCAAGGCATGACCCCCAGCCTTGCCCTCCTCACCGACGGCCGCGCCAACATCGCCCTCAATGGCCAGCCCGACCGCGCCCAGGCGCAAGCAGACGCCGAACAGATTGCCACCGCCATCCGCGCCGCAGGCATCGCCGCCGTCACGCTGGATGTCGCCAACCGCCCGCAGCCCGCGCTCGCCCAGTTGTCCAGCCTGATGAACAGCCGCTATGTTCCGCTGCCCCGCGCCGACGCCCGGGCGATTGCTGCAACGCTGGCCTGAGATGACCCCTGCCTCGCTCCCCGCCGACTGGCCCTTCAAGGCCCAATCGAGCCTGATCACCGCAGGCCGCCACCGCTTCTGGGTCGCCGACACCGGCCCGTGCGACGCCCCCACGCTCCTCCTCCTGCACGGCACCGGAGCCTCCCTCCACAGCTTCCGCCGCACCATCCCCGGCCTCTCACAAACCTACCGCACAATCACCCCCGACCTCCCCGGCCATGGGCTTTCCGCCAAGGGTTTCCAAGGCCGCCTCGGCCTCGATGCGATGGCGCAGGACCTCTGGACGCTTCTCGACACCCTCCACATCCAGCCCCAAGCCGTCATCGGCCACTCCGCCGGCGCCGCCATCGGCCTCCGCATGGCCGAACTCCGCCCCATCCCCCAGGTCATCGGCCTCAACGCCGCGCTGGGGGAATTCGACGGTGCCGCCGCCTTCCTCTTCCCGATCATCGCCAAGGGCCTCGCCACGCTCCCCTTCGTGTCCTCGGGCATCACCGCCTTCTTCGGCCGCCCCGGCACGGTAGAGCGGATCCTGACCGGCACCGGCTCGCCCCTCGACCCGGAAGGCCGCGCGCAATACCTGCGGCTCGTCCGCGACGCAGACCACGTCACAGGCGCGCTCGGCATGATGGCCGACTGGAAGCTGCAGCCGCTTCTGAACCGCCTCCCCCAGACCACCACAAAAGTCACCCTGATCGCCTCGGAAGGCGACCGCGCCGTCCCTGCCCAGGTCTCCATCGACGCGGCCAAACGCATCCCGGGCGCACAATTGCACCTACTGCCGAAGCTCGGCCACCTGGCGCATGAGGAAACGGAGGACGGCCTCTCAGCCCTGATCCTGGACAGCCTCGGCCAGCCCTGACTCCGCAAAGATCATCGCCGCGTGCTTCTCCAGGTAAATCCGCAGCCAGGGCGTAAACGCCTCCTGCTTCGCGTCAATCTCGGCCCGCAGGGCATCCAGCGAGACCCACCGCACCGCCTGCACTTCGTCGGGGTCCAGTTCCAGGTCCAAAGGCCACCCGGCCTCGCCCACGAAGACCTCGACCACCTCGTGCTCGATCAGGTTTTCGCGGATGCCCGGTACGTCGGCCCGATACTCCACCTGCCCGACATGCCGCAGGTCCAGGCCCGAAATCCCCAGCTCCTGCCCCAGCCGCCGCACCGCGCAATCGGCAGCCGTTTCACCCCACATCGGATGCGTGCAGCAGGTATTCGCCCAAAGCCCGGGGGTATGATACTTCCCCGCCGCCCGCTGCTGGATCAGGATCTCACCACCGCGCAGGACAAAGACCGACACCGCCGGATGCCGCAGACCCTGCCGGTGCACGGCGAGCTTGCCCACCGGGCGCAGCACCCCGTCCGGCCCGAAGGCCGGGATCGGCAGGTCTATCGGCTCCATCACGACCATTTTGGACTGACGACTCCCATGAGGTGCATCACGTTCTTCACCCCGATCTTCAGATGGGCCAAGGGTCGCGCTGCGACAAGCTTCTTGTTCATGTAGGCCTCGAAGGTCAGCCTTTGGACGTCGATGTCATGGCACAGCGAAACGAACCGCTCGCGCCGGTCGTCGCTGCGATAATACGCGTTCTGCATCGACCGCAAGACCTTGAACACGGTCCCATGCTCCTTCAGGAACATCTTCCGCGCCATCTTCAACTCGCTGGCCTTCCCCGACCGCAGGAAGGCCTGAGCCGCCGTCGCCGCCGCCCGCCCCCCGGCCATCGCGTAGTAAATGCCCTCGCCCGAGGACGGAGCCACAACCCCCGCCGCATCCCCGGCCAGCACGACATCCCGCCCATTGTCCCAACGGTCCAAGGGCTTCAGCGGAATGGGCGCGCCTTCGCGCCGGATCGTCTCGCAATCGGTCAGGCCCGACATCGCCCGCAGGTCCGCAGTAGCCTTCTTCAGGTCCACCGCCCCGTCCTCGGTCCCCATCCCGACGCTGGCCTTGTCGCCATGCGGAAACACCCAGCCGTAGAAGTCAGGGCTGATCTGCCCGTCATAGACCACATCGCACCGCACCGGGTCATAACCCGCATTGGCCGGCGGAGCCTTGATGATCTCATGATAGGCAATGACATACGGGATCTTGTCCCCGCCCGGCACTTCCGCCCGAGCCACCCCCGACTTCGCCCCATCGGCCCCGATCACGACCCGGCACAACGACCGCTGCTCCTGCCCCGACGCCTTCTCGCGCCAGACGACGTGAGTGCCCGAAGCATCGCGCTCTACCCGCAGGAAGGTGCCGGTCAACCGGTCCGCCCCCACCATTCGCGCGCGATCCCGCAGGAATTCGTCGAAATCCTCGCGGTCGACCATGCCGACATAGCCGCCCTCGATGTGGATATCGACCGCGCGGCCCGTCGGCGAAATCATCCGCGCCGTCTTGATCTTGGCGACGACCAGATGGTCCGGAATGTCGAAATCCTTGATCGCCCGCGGCGGGATCGCCCCGCCACACGGCTTGATCCGCCCGTCCCGGTCCAACAGAGCCACGCGATACCCGGCGCGCGCCAGGTCCTCCGCCGCTGTCGCGCCCGAAGGCCCGCCGCCCACCACGAATGCGTCATACATGGTCACTCTCCCGGAATGGCCAGACCGGAGGGCATCTGCCGCCGGTCGGGAATGGTTTGCAGCACCCTCATCGCGATGACAGCCGCGATCACGAACAGCCCCGCTTCCAGCGCAAAGGTCGCGCCGAAAGCCGTCACATCGGGCAGTACGGTACGAGCAATATCGACCAGCACCGCGCCCAGCAGCCCGCCGAAGCCCGCCGCCAACGCCTGCGCCGCGCCCCAAAGCCCCATGCGGGTGCCCTCGCGCGCGCCGCGCCCCTCGCCGGCCAGCGCCATCATCGACCCGATGGCCGCGACCGCGAACATGCCGTTGAAAAAGCCCAGCGCCACGACCGCCGGCACCAGAAGCGGCAGCCCCGCCTGGCCAACCGCGACGATCGCCGCCAAGGCCGCCGCCGACCCAAGGCAACCCGCACTGACCCAGACCCGGAGGCTCCCCAGCCTGAACCCGGTCGCCAGCACGCCAACCAGCGCCATGCCGACAAAGACCCCGCCGTTCTGCGCGCCCGAAAGGCTGGTCGACTGGCCGGGAGTGAACCCGAAGACGAGGCCCGCATAGGGCTCCAGGATCAGCTCCTGCATGAAATAGGCGACCATCGACAGGAACACGAACAGGGTGAAGTTCCGGGTCCGGCGTTCGCTCCAGATCTCTGCGATCCCTTGCCGAAACGGCATCGTTGCGGGCTCGCGCGCCGCCACCACCCGCGCCTCGATCCCCCAGATCGCCGCACCGGTCAGAACGACGGCGCCGACGCAGACCACCGTCACGACCTCCATCAGCCGGGCCGGAGTGTAGGGGTCCAGAAACTGCCCCGAGACCCCGGCAGTTACCGCGATCCCGAAGATCATCATCAGCCAGGTGATCGTCGCCGCCGCCGCCCTCCGGCGCGGCGCGGTGGCCGTTGCCAGAAGCGCCAGCAGCGAAGTGCCCGACGCCCCGACCCCAACCCCGATCAGCCCGTAAGCCAGCACCGACAGCGCCAGCCCCAGGGCCTTCGCCTCGGGGATCCACAGCACGGCCAGCGTCGCAAGCATCGCCCCCAGCGCCAGCACGGCCATGCCGCCCACGACAAACCGCGTCCGGTTGCCCATGGTGTCCGACCGGAAGCCCCAGTTCGGTCGGGTGATCTGGATGCCATAGTGCAAGCCGACCAGCAGCCCCGGCACCAAAGCGGGCAGCGCCAGTTCCACCACCATCACCCGGTTCAGGGTCGAGGTCATCAGGACCACGATCGCGCCCAGACACAGCTGCACCAACCCAAGCCGGACGATCTGAACCCAGGACAAGGTCATGCCAACCCCCTGATCGCAAAGGCGGAAATCATCATGCCGGTGACATACAGCACCACGCCGGTCCCGTTGTACCAGGGCGCCTTGCCCTTCGGATCGCGGAACAACACCCGCATCGCCGCGACCTGCACGGCCAGCACCGCCAGCACGGCCATCGCGTGCCAAGGCTTGCCCCAGATCACCAGCAGCGCCACCACCAGCAGCTGCGCCATGCCCATCACCGTGCAGGCGATCTTCGCCGCGACCTCCGGCCCCAGCACCACGGGCAGCGAGCGCACGCCATGCTGCCGATCACCCTCCAAGGCCTTGAAATCGTTCAGCGTCATGATCCCGTGCGCGCCAAAGGCATATAGCGCGGCGATCATCACGTTCTCGAATCTCGGGGCAGTTCCCAGCAGCACCGCCGCCCCAGTGAACCAAGGGAGGCCCTCATAGCTCAGCCCGACCAGCCCCGGCCCCCACCAGCCCGACCGCTTCAGCCGCACAGGCTCTGCCGAATAGGCCCAGGCTGCGATCACACCAACGACCGTAGCGCCAAAGCCCCAGGGCCCCAGCATCCAGCCCACGACCAAGGACAGCACCGTCATCGCGAGCGCGATCCACAAGCCCCACCGCCCCGGTATCCGCCCCGAGGGGATGGGCCGATGCGGTTCGTTCACCGCGTCCACGTGCCGGTCGCACCAGTCATTCGCCGCCTGGCTCATCCCGCAGACGATGGGACCGGCCAGCACCATCCCCAAAACCACCGTCCCCCAGTTCGCGCCCAGGGGCACGCCCGACGACACCGCGCCGCACAAATACGCCCAGACCGGCGGGAACCAGGTGATCGGCTTGATCAATGTCAGCATGGCACGGGGTTCCGGCCAGCTGTGCGGGGTGTGGATGAGTGCGTCGCTCATGTGTCAATTAAACCTGACACTGCCGAGTCTGGCAAGGATTACATTGCCGCGAAGGTCCAGACCGCTGCCCCAAACGCCTCTCCTCCCCTACCGTGAGGAGGGGATGCGGGTGGGGGGGCTACCGGGGCGAAATCTCGAACCGACAGGCCGCATCGCCACAGGCACAGCACGCCACCTCGCGCACCTCAACCGAAGGCCAGACCAACCGCCCATATAGCCGACGGAACACCGCAACATGCCAGATGCACTGCGGCGTCCCAGCCTTCCACCCCGCCACCAGCGGGTTCCGCGCCACCGACACCACCAACGGACGCGAAGAGTCCACCCGGAACTCCCCCGTCCCGGCAAAGGTCCAGGAATGCTTGGCAATCGCCTTGGTCAGAACCCGCGCCGCCAACTCGCCGGGCAGCACCCGCAGCACCGCCTGCGCCAGCTTCGGAATCCGGTGCGCCAGGATGTAGTCCCCCGTCGCCAGCCCCGCCTCCTCCAACAGCCCTTCAGGCCCGGGCAGCAACCGCCGCACTGCCTGATGCACCGCCGCGCAGTCCGCCTCGGGCAGCATTCCGGCATCGCGCGGCGGCCGCGAAACCCCCGCTTCGGCCAGCACCGCAGAAAGACGCTCGCCTCCCCACCGCCGCTCCAGCACGTCCGCAAGCTGCAGGATCGCGTTCGGCCCGATCCGGCCAGCCTCCATTACTCCGCCGGCTCCTGCATCTGTTCGCGACCGCCCCCGCAAGCCATCGGCCCAGGATCGGGCACCGCGCGATCCAAAGCCCGCTCTTTCATCTGCGCCTTCACCGCCGCCCGCCGCTCTGCCGCCTTCGCGGCCTTGTCCGCCGAAGCCTCCCAATCCGCCATCTGCGCCTCGGCGATGGTGCGCGAGGTATCGAACCCGAACTCCAGGTTGTCCCGCTTCACCGGCTTGAAATAGCCATGCTTTCCAAGGTCATAGAAGCTGCGCTGCACCCCGGCCTTGAGGAACGCCTTGAGGCAGCCCAGCAGATACCGCCGCCTGAACCCCGTCCCCCGCCAGGGGTAATGGAACAACGCCTTCTTCATGTAGAAGCGGCGGTAGTTCTTCAGAACGCCCTCCAACAAGGCACCCCGGGTCATCGCCGCAGGCTTCATGATCGGCGTCACGAAGTTGTACTTGGAGTAGTCGAACACCTCGACCTGATCGCGGATTTCCTGGAACAGCGGCGTGAACGGCCAGGGCGTATACATCGACCAGTTCGCCAGGTCCGGCTGCCAGTCCCAGGCCATCCGGTAGGTCTCTTCCAGCGTCTCCGGCGTCTCGTTGTCCAACCCCACGATGAACTGCGCCTCGGTGAAGATGTCCGCCTCGCGCAGCAGCCGGATCGCTTCCTTGTTCTCCTCGACCTTGGTCTCCTTGTTGAAGAGATCCAGCTTCAACTGCGCCGCGGCCTCGGTCCCCAGGGAGACATGGACCAGCCCCGCCTCACGGTAGAACTTCAGCAAGTCCCGGTCGCGATAGATGTCGGTGACGCGGGTATTGATGCCCCACTTCACCCGCTTGTTTAGGCCCCGGTCGATAAGCTCCTGGCAGAACTCCACGAACTTCTTCTTGTTGATGGTCGGCTCCTCGTCGGCCAGGATGAAGAACCCCACCCCGTGATCCGTCACCAACCGCTCGATCTCGTCGGCGACCTTCTTCGGGTCCCGCACCCGGTAATCGCGCCAGAACTTCCACTGGCTGCAAAAGGAACAGGTGAACGGACACCCCCGCGCCATGTTCGGGATCGCGACCTTCACGCCAAGCGGGATGTAGATGTAGCTGTCCCAGTCCAGGATCGACCAGTCGGGATCAATCCCGTCCAGGTCCTTGACCGTGCTGGCCGCCTGCGTCGCCACGATCTCCCCACCCTCGGCAAACGCCAACCCCTTGATCTTGCGCCGATCCGCAGGCCAGCGGCCATCCTGCACCGCCTGGGCCAAGGCCACCATGATCTCCTCGCCCTCGCCCCGGACGATCACGTCGACCCAGGGCGCCTCGGACAGAACCTGCCGGAACATGAAGGTCGCATGGACGCCCCCCAGAACCCGCAAGGCCCCCGGCGCGACCTCGGACGCGATGCGCAGAACCTCCTCCGCCTCGTAGATCGACGGCGTGATCGAGGTCACGCCCACGATGTCCGGCTGCAGTTCCGCCAGCTTCGCCCGCAGCACGTCCGGCCCCAGGTGATAGGTCATCGCGTCCAGGAAATGGATGTCGGAAAACCCCGCCCGCTTCAGGCTGCCCGCCAGATAGGCGACCCAGGCCGGGGGCCAGTTCCCCGCAATCTCGGCCCCGCCGGAGTGATAGTTGGGATGGATGAAGACGATGCGCATGGGCGAGCCCTCCGTGCCAAGGCACCCGCCGGAAGGGGCGGTGTCAATCAAGATTGACAGATCGGAAGGGGGACCGACTTGACCTACATCAAGCGGGTCACGCCTGGTCGCTGGCTTCCTTGTTCAGGATGCCGAACTTGCGCAGCTTCACATACAGCGACTGCCGCGACAGGCTCAGAAGCTCGGCCGCCGCCGCCCGGTTGTTGCCGGACATCTCCAGCGCCGCCTCGATGCACATCTTCTCGATGATCTCGGTCGTCTCGTCGACGATCTCTTTCAGCGTCGAATAGCCCACCAGCCGCATCACGTTGCGCAGGCCCTCGTTGTCGGTGCCCGTTACCGGCCAGACCACCTGATCCGACACCACCAGATCGCGCGCCACGATGGCCACGACCTGCTTGCCCTTGTCCTGGAACAGCGTCGCCGAGAGCTCGACCGAGACCTCGCCCATGTAATCCGTGTTCAACCGCGTACGGTAATGCCGCAGGTGGCCCATGCGCCGGACGTTGTCCAGAAGCACCTTGAGGTCGACCGCCCCGCGCGACAGGAAATCCGAGAACGACCGGTCCACCACGACCGACTGGCTGTGGCTGTCGGTCAGGTTCAGGAAGGCCTCGTTCGCGGCCTTGATCAGCCCGCTGCCGTCCAGGAAGACGATGGCGTCGGTGCCCTTCTCGAACAGGTTGTGCATCATCGCGCCGCGGTCGCTTTCCTGCGACTGGGCGCTTTCCGACAGCCCGACGCGGCACAGAAGCAGCCGGTCGCGCGAGGCGCGGAACATCTTGGCGCTGATCTTCACCCGCTGCCCGGTGCGGCGGACGTTCAGGTCCAGATAGCCCGCCCCGTCGCTGGTGCCGTTGCGCGCCAGCGATTCCAGCAGCTCGCCCCGCCGACGCCCGTCGAATTCCTGCGCGATGGGCGCGTTCAACAGGTCATTCCGCGCCGCCCCGAGCAGCCGCGCAGCGCTGCTGTTCAGGTCCACGATCCGCCCGGTGGTTTCCGACACGATCATCAGCGGCAGCGAATTCTCTTCCATCAGCACCCGATAGCGGGTCTCCAGCTCGCGCTGCGCCTCGTGGTCGCGGCCGATGGCGCGATGCGCCTGCACCAGCTGCTGCTGCACTTCCGCCAGTTGCCGCAGGTCGCGGCCCAGAAGCAGGATCCGGTCGGTCCCCGGCCAGCGCCGCAGCGTATAGCGCACGGGAAACTCGTACTGCGCCGCGCCGCCGTGGTTCAGCTCCAACGGCAGCGCCTGGTCGGGCGCGGCCAGACGCGGGCCCAGCTTGGACCAGCTTTCCGGCGCGAAGAGGGCGTCCAGCGTCTGTCCCTTCCAGCCCGAGGCCATGGCGGCCAGGCTCGACTGCGGGTTGACGATCACAGCCTCGACCACCTGTTCGGGGGTCACGACCAGCGTCAGATCGGCGACAGCACTGACCAGATCCAGCACGACGCGCGCTGCGGCATCGTCGGGCGGCTGCGGCAGATGGCTGTCAGGTGTCACCGTGATATCCCTTTACCGACGATCCTGTGCCGACCGTTTCGCCTCTTTTGTCGCGCCGATCAAGCGCAGGCACTGCCCTTCGCGCCGCAAAATCCGCGATGAGTGCGGAAACGTCGCGCAAAACCTGGTCCGCGCCGGTCCGTGACATGAGTTCCGCATCCGACACGGGAACTGCGCCGCCGACATAGATCACCAGCTCGCCCCGCGACAACAGACGCAGCGTGCGCACCAGGCCGATGCCCGAATCGAGCCCCGCCGTGCAGCCGATCGACACCAGCGCCAGGTCGAACCGGTTGGCCGCCAGCAGCACCGACAGATCCGCCGCCACCGGCGCAACGCGGACCAGCGCGCTGTATCCGGCAAGCCGCAGCTGCAGCGCCAGGATCGAGGCACCCAGCGTATGCTGTTCCGCCTCGGCAACCACGATCAGCGCCGAAGGTCCGGCAGACGCGCTGGCCGACACCAGCATCTCGTCGACCCGCCGCACCAGGGCCTGCAGCCGCTCGCTGCGGACTGTCACATCGACAAAGCTCAGCTTGTCGGCCTCCCAGCTTGCGCCCAGGGACCGCGCCGCCTCTCCGGCATAGCCACAGGCCACCGCCTCGGGGAGCAGGCGCCGCGACATCATGGCTTCCAGCAGCACGCCGGGATCAATCGAAAGGTCACTGGCCAGGGTTTCGAGAAGCAGATCAAGGTGTTCTTGCTTGACCCCGACCCCGTCCTGATCGCGAACCGACACCAATCGACCCAGCGCCTCCTGCGCAAGCCCAGCGAACCAGTCCAGACATCCCTGATCGGGCGGTTCCGGTATACCATTGTCTCGCATCGGCGACCCTCCCTGGGCCCATGCACTGATGCCGGGGCAAGCTAGCACTGCGCAAGCGCGAATGAAAGCCATCGACTCGTTGTCAACATGACACCTGAATCCGACAAACATGTCTACCAAAATTGACATTCAGTGCAGATCATGCCTTTCGCTATCCGGTAAATTCATGTAATTTATATATTTTTTCCAGATGCTGTTGCGCGCCGAGTGGCTGCGAACGCGGCGCTTCTCATGCCAAACCCTCGCGGAAATGTGTAAATCTGCATTGACAGCCAACGCTGCCTGACTACGATGAGTGTAAACGCGGCTTTAATATCGAGGCGTAAGGAATGTCCGCTGCGGCCTCCGATACCAGGTCCAGACCGCTGTACACGCCCAGCCAGCGCGCACGGCGCGATGCCACCGTCTGGACCCTGGTCCAGGGCATACTTGCGCCCATCCAGTTCCTGGTCTGCGCGGTCTCGCTGGTCCTCGTCCTGCGCTACCTGATGACGGGTGACGGCTACACAGCCGCGACTGTCTCGATCCTCCTCAAGACCGCGCTTCTCTACACGATCATGGTCACCGGCGCGATCTGGGAGAAGGTGGTTTTCGGCCAGTACCTCTTCGCCCCCGCCTTCTTCTGGGAGGACGTGGTCAGCTTCGGCGTGATCGCGCTGCACACGATCTATCTCTATGGCCTGCTTACAGATTCCATCGCGCCCACGCAGCTGATGCTGATCACGCTCGCGGCCTATGCCACCTATTTCGTCAACGCCGCGCAGTTCCTCCTGAAGCTCCGCCGCGCCCGTCTTGACAGCGCCGAACCTAGGGGGCACCCGGCATGAGCCTCGACACCCCCACCAGCGGCTGCCTGCACACGCCTGTCCTGCGCGAGCGCGGACAGCGTGAGGTCTTTTGCGGCCTCACCGGGATCATCTGGCTGCACCGCAAGATGCAGGACGCCTTCTTCCTCGTGGTCGGCTCCCGGACCTGCGCGCACCTCCTGCAATCCGCCGCCGGGGTGATGATCTTCGCCGAGCCACGATTCGGCACCGCGATTCTCGAAGAGAAGGACCTCGCCGGCCTCGCCGACGCGCATGTGGAGCTGGAGCGTGAGGTCGAACGCCTCCTCTACCGCCGCCCCGACATCCGCCAGCTCTTCCTCGTCGGCTCCTGCCCGTCCGAGGTCATCAAGCTTGACCTTTCCCGCACCGCCGAACGCCTGAACGCCCGCCACGGGCCCTCGGTCCGGGTCTACAACTACTCCGGCTCCGGCATCGAGACGACCTTCACCCAAGGCGAAGACGCCTGCCTCGCCGCGATGGTCCCGGGCCTGGAGGAGACGACCGACGCCAACCTCCTCGTCGTCGGAGCCCTGCCCGATGTGGTCGAGGATCAGTGCCTGTCGCTCCTGACCCAGATGGGCATCAAGAACGTCGCCTTCCTCCCCTCTCGCCGCGCCTCTGGTGCACCGAGGGTCGGCCCAAACACCCGCTTCATCCTGACCCAGCCCTTCCTGGCCGACACCGCCCACGCCCTGGAAGGCCGGGGGGGCCAGCGCATCTGTGCCCCCTTCCCCTTTGGCGAGGAAGGCACCACCGACTGGCTCCGCGCCGTCGCCAAGACCCATGGCGTGAACCTGGAGAAGTTCGAGGCCGTCACCGCCGCCCCCCGCGCCCGCGCCCGCAAGGCCGTCGCCGCCCATGCGGAAACGCTCCGCGACAAGACGCTCTTCATGTTCCCCGACAGCCAGCTGGAAATCCCGCTCGCGCGCTTCCTCGCCCGCGAATGCGGCATGGTCCCGGTCGAGGTCGGTACCCCCTACCTCCACCGCGGCCTGATGGAGCCCGAACTCGCGCTCCTGCCGCAGACCGTCCTTTCCGAAGGCCAGGACGTCGACCTGCAGCTTGACCGCCACGCCGCGCTCAATCCCGACCTCACCGTCTGCGGCCTGGGCCTCGCCAACCCGTTGGAGGCCGCCGGTCATGCCACCAAATGGGCGATCGAACTGGTCTTCACCCCGGTCCACTTCTACGAACAGGCCGGAGACCTCGCCGGTCTCTTCTCCCGCCCCCTCCGCCGCCGCGCTTTGCTTCAGGGGGCAGCCGAATGACCGCCCGCCTGACATATCTCGCAACGCCAGCCACAAGCGCCTCCCTCCCCCCTCTGTGGGGGAGGGATGGGGTGGGGGGCACCCGGTCAGAAACGGGGGCGACGCCATGAAACTCACCCTCTGGACCTACGAAGGCCCCCCGCACGTCGGCGCGATGCGCGTCGCAACCGGCATGAAGGACGTCCACTATGTCCTCCACGCCCCGCAGGGCGACACCTACGCCGACCTCCTGTTCACGATGATCGAGCGGCGCAACCACCGCCCGCCGGTCACCTTCACCACCTTCCAGGCCTCCGACCTCGGCGCCGACACCGCCACCCTCTTCAAGCGCGCGGCCCAAGGCGCATTCGACCGCTTCCAGCCGCAAGCGATGATCGTCGGCGCCTCCTGCACGGCCGAGCTCATCCAGGACGACCCCGGCGGCCTTGCCTCGACCCTGGGCCTCCCCTGCCCCGTGGTGCCGCTGGACCTGCCCAGCTACTCCCGCAAGGAAAACTTCGGCGCCGACGAAACCTTCCTCGCCCTGACCCGCGCCCTCGCCGTTCCTCAAGAGCGCACCAAAGAAGTCTCCTGCAACATCCTCGGCGCGACCGCCCTTGGCTTCCGCCACCGCGACGACGTGGCCGAGATCACCAAACTCCTCACCCAGATGGGCATCGCCGTGAACGTCGCCGCCCCCCTCGACGCCACGCCCGACGACCTCAAGCGCCTACCCGCCGCGCATTTCAACGTCCTTCTCTACCCCGAAACCGGCGAAGGCGCCGCCCGCTGGCTGGAAAAGACCCACCAGCAGCCCTGGACGAAAACCATCCCGATCGGCGCCGAAGCCACCCGCGAATTCATCGCCGAAGTCGCCGCACTCGCCAACGTCAGCGCCGAAGTCAGTGAGGCGAACCTCCGCCAGCCCTGGTGGTCGGCTTCCGTAGACAGCACCTACCTCACCGGCAAGCGCGTCTTCATCTTCGGCGACGCCACCCATGCCATGGCCGCCGCCCGCGTCGCCTCCAAGGAAATCGGCTTCGAAGTCGTCGGCCTCGGCTGCTACAACCGCGAATTCGCGAGGCCAATGCGCTCCTG
Organism: Tabrizicola sp. T74; assembly: GCF_057219935.1. NCBI lineage: Bacteria > Pseudomonadati > Pseudomonadota > Alphaproteobacteria > Rhodobacterales > Paracoccaceae > Tabrizicola > Tabrizicola sp. T74. The sequence continues at coordinate 135,773 of NZ_JBXVVT010000002.1, forward strand.
CGCCAAGGAATACGGCCTCGAAGCCCTCATCTCCGACGACTACCTCGACGTCGAAGCTGCCATCATCGCCGCCGCTCCCGAGCTCATCCTCGGCACCCAAATGGAACGCCACATCGCCAAGCGCCTCGGCATCGCCTGCGCAGTGATCTCGGCCCCGGTCCACGTCCAGGACTTCCCCGCCCGCTACTCGCCGCAGATGGGGTTCGAGGGCGCCAACGTCCTCTTCGACACCTGGATCCACCCCCTCGTCATGGGCCTCGAAGAACACCTCCTCACCATGTTCCGCGAGGATTTCGAGTTCCACGACGCAGCCGGCCCCAGCCACCACGGCGGCAAGGCCGCGCCCGCGCCCGCCCAGCAAATCCTCGAACCCACCCCGGACGCCGCGACCCAGATGATCGAGGCCGCACAGGCCCTCGCCGACGCCCTCCACTGGCTCCCCGACGCCGAGCGCGAGTTGAAGAAGATCCCCTTCTTCGTCCGCGCCAAGGCCCGCCGCAACACCGAGAAATACGCCGCCGAAAAGGGCGTCACCCAGATCAGCATCGAGACCCTCTACGAGGCCAAGGCCCACTATGCGCGATGACCGGTTCACATCGCTGGAACCGAAGACCCCCGTCGCCGACGGCCTCTACCACTTTGTCATCGTCACCCTAGACGCCCATGCCGCAGGCCCCGCCCAGCGCGTCGCGGGCCGCCTTGCCAAGGACTTCCCCGGCATCGCCATTTCCGTCCACGCCGCCGCCGAATGGGCCGAAAACCCCGCCGCCCTCGCCCGCGCGCGCGCCGACGTGGCGCAGGCCAACATCATCGTCGCCAACCTGATCTTCCTGGAAGAGCACCTCACCCAGATCCTGCCGCAGATCCAGGCCCGCCGCCCGCATCTCGACGCCTGCGTCGGCATCATCTCCGACCCGCAGGTCGTCAAGCTGACCAAAATGGGCGACCTCGACATGTCGCTGCCTGCGTCCGGAGCCATGGCCTTCCTCAAGAAGCTGCGGGGCAACAAATCCCCCTCCGGCTCCTCGGGCGAAAAGCAGATGGCGATGCTGCGGCGGCTGCCGAAGATCCTGCGCTTCATCCCCGGCAAGGCCCAGGACATGCGCGCCTGGTTCCTGTCGATGCAATACTGGCTTGGCGGGTCGGACGACAACATCGAAAGCATGGTGCGCTACCTCGTCAGCCGCTATGCCCCGAACCGCGACTGGAACAAGGTCAAGGCTGCCGCCCCCGTCGATTACCCTGACGTCGGCCTCTACCACCCCGACGTCCCGGCCCGCGTCTTCACCGACCCCTCGCTGCTCCCGAAACCCGACGGCATGACCGCCACCGTCGGCCTTCTGATGCTGCGCTCCTACATCCTTGCCTCGGACACCGCGCATTACGACGCCGTCATCCGGGCGTTTGAGGCGCGCGGCATCGCCTGCGTCCCCGCCTTCGCCTCGGGTCTCGACGGCCGCCCCGCCATCGACGCCTTCATGACGGACGGAAGGATCGACGCCCTCGTCTCCCTCACCGGCTTCTCCCTCGTCGGCGGCCCCGCCTACAACGACAGCCCCGCCGCCATCGCCGCGCTGGAAGCCCTCGACGCCCCCTACGTCGCCGCCCACCCCTTGGAATTCCAGACGCTCGGCCAATGGGCATCCACCGACGGCGGCCTGGGTCCGGTCGAGACCACCATGCTCATCGCGCTGCCCGAGATCGACGGCGCGACCAACCCCACCGTCTTCGCCGGCCGCCACGACGCCGGCGGCTGCACCGGCTGCGCCAGGATGTGCGCCGCCCCCGCCGACCACGCCTCCCGCGTGATGGCCCCCTGCCCGGAACGGATCGAGGCGCTGGCCGAGAAAGTCTTCCGCCTCGCCACCCTCCGCCGCTCTGAGACCGCAAAGCGCAAGGTCGCCATCGTCCTCTACGGCTTCCCGCCGAACGCCGGGGCCGTCGGCACCGCCGCCTACCTCGGCGTCTTCGAAAGCCTCCTGAACACCCTCCACGCGATGAAGGCCGAGGGCTACGACGTCACGCCCCCCGCCAGTGTCGAGGCCCTCCGCGACGCCGTCCTGAACGGCAACGCCACAGCCTTCGGCCAGCCCGCCAACGTCGCCGCCCGCATCCCCGCGCGCGACCTTGTCCGCCGCTCCCGGTGGCTGTCGGAAACCGAGAAAGTCTGGGGCCCCGCCCCCGGCCGCGCCCAGTCCGACGGGGCCGATGTCTTCGTCCTGGGGAAACAGTTCGGCAACGTCTTCGTCGGCATCCAGCCGGTCTTCGGCTACGAAGGCGACCCGATGCGGCTTCTCTTCGAGAAAGGCTTCGCTCCGACCCACGCCTTCACCGCCTTCTACGACTGGATGAAAAGGGATTTCGGCGCTGACGTCCTCCTGCACTTCGGGATGCACGGCGCGCTTGAATTCATGCCCGGCAAACAGGCGGGCCTCTCCGGCAGCTGCTGGCCCGACCGCCTGATCGGCAACCTGCCCAACGTCTACCTCTACGCCGCGAACAACCCGTCCGAGGCCACCCTCGCCAAGCGCCGCTCGAACGCCGTCACCATCACCCACCTGACCCCGCCGCTCGCGCAATCCGGCCTCTACAAGGGCCTCGTGGACCTGAAAGACAGCCTCACCCGCTTCCGCGCGTTGGCCCCAGACGCGCCTGACCGCGACGACCTCGCCCTCCTCATCACTGAGCAGGCGAAGGCCGTCGACATGGACGCGACCGACCTCGAAACCCTCTGGCTCAAACTCCTGGAGACCGAAGGCGCGCTCATCACCGACGGCCTCCACGTCCTTGGCCGCCCGTTCACCGATGCCCAGCGCGCCGAATACCTCGCGCTCATGCCCGACGACCCCGAGGCCCGCGCGGCAGCGGCGCAGCACCTGCAACACGACACCGAAATCCCCGCCCTCCTCCGCGCCCTCTCGGGCCGCTTCATCTCCCCCGTCCCCGGCGGCGACCTGATCCGCTCGCCGCAGATCCTCCCCACCGGCCGCAACATCCACGCCTTCGACCCGTTCCGGATGCCCACCGCCTTTGCGCTCGCCGACGGCAAGGCCCAGGCTGACCGCCTGCTCGCCACCCACCCGACCCTGCCGCGCACCGTGGCCCTCGTCCTCTGGGGCAGCGACAACATCAAGTCCGACGGCGGCCCCATCGCGCAGGCCCTGGCGCTCATCGGCGCGAAGCCCCGCTTCGACAGCTACGGCCGCCTCTCCGGTGCCGACATGATCCCGCTCGCCGACCTTGGTCGCCCCAGGATCGACGTCGTCATGACCCTCTCCGGCATCTTCCGCGACCTCCTGCCCCTGCAGACCCGGATGCTCGCCGAAGCCGCCTTCAAGGCCGCCACCGCCGACGAACCCGAGGCGCTCAACTTCATCCGCGCCCATGCCCTCGCTTACGCCGCCGAGATGAACGTGGACATGGAAACCGCCGCCCTCCGCGTCTTTTCGAACGCCGAAGGGGCCTACGGGTCGAACGTCAACATCATGGTCGACAACTCTGCCTTCGGGGACGAGGACGAACTCGCCGACGCCTACCAGAACCGGAAAAGCTTCGCTTATGGCGTGACCGGCAAGGCCACCGGCAACCCGGCGCTCCTCCAGAAAGCCCTCAAGGACGTCGACCTCGCCTACCAGAACCTCGAATCCGTGGAACTCGGCGTCACCTCCGTCGACCACTACTTCGACACGCTGGGAGGCATCGCCCGCGCCGTGAAACGCGCGCGCGGCGGCCAGGACACCCCGGTCTACATCGGCGACCAGACCCGTGGCGGCGGCGTGGTCCGCACGCTTTCGGACCAGATCGCGCTGGAAAGCCGCTCCCGCACCCTGAACCCCAAGTTCTACGAAGGCCTCCTGAAGCACGGGGCCGAGGGCGTCCGCCTGATCGAAGCCCATGTCTCGAACACCTTCGGCTGGTCCGCCACCACCGGCAAAGTCGAACCCTGGGTCTACCAGCGCCTGACCGAAACCTTCGTCACGGATGAGGCGATGCGCCGCCGCCTCGCCAACCTCAACCCCGAAGCCTCCTCCCGCATGGCCCAGCGCCTGCTCGAAGCTTCGGACCGCGCCTATTGGACACCCGATCCCGCCACCCTCGCCGCGCTGCAACAGGCCGCCGACGAACTTGAGGATCGCCTGGAAGGGATCGCCGCCGAATGACACCTCACATGAAAGGGGCCACCGCATGAGCCCGCGCGACGAAATTCCGAACCTCCGTGGCCTTGATGGCGACGGCTCGGTGCAAGTCCACCTTGACCCCGCGCTCAAGATCGAGGGCGCCAAGGTCTTCTCCGTCTACGGCAAGGGCGGCATCGGCAAGTCCACCACCTCGTCGAACCTCTCCGCCGCCTTCTCGGTCATGGGCAAGCGCGTCCTGCAGATCGGCTGCGACCCGAAGCACGACTCGACCTTCACCCTCACCGGCCGCCTGCAGCCGACCGTGATCGACATCCTCAAGGAGGTCGACTTCCACGCCGAGGAATTGCGGCCTGAGGACTACATCGCCGACGGCTGGAACGGCGTGAAATGCGTCGAGGCCGGGGGTCCCCCCGCAGGCACCGGCTGCGGCGGCTATGTCGTGGGCCAGACCGTCAAGCTTCTGAAGCAGCACCACCTCCTGGAAGACACCGACGTCGTGATCTTCGACGTCCTCGGCGACGTCGTCTGCGGCGGCTTCGCGGCCCCCCTCCAGCACGCCGACCGCGCCGTCATCGTCACCGCGAACGACTTCGACTCGATCTACGCGATGAACCGCATCATCGCCGCCGTCCAGGCCAAGTCCGGCAACTACAAGGTCCGCCTCGCGGGCTGCGTCGCCAACCGGAGCCGCGAGACCAACGAGGTCGACCGCTACTGCGAACGTGTCGGCTTCAACCGCCTCGCCCACATGCCCGACATCGACGCCATCCGCCGCTCGCGCCTGAAGAAGAAGACCCTCTTCGAAATGGACGACGAGCAGGACATCGTCACCGCCCGCGCCGAATACCTGCGCCTGGCCGACACGCTCTGGCGGTCCGTCGGCGGCGAAGGCTCCTCGCCCGAACCGCTCCCCGACCGCGAAATCTTCGAACTCCTTGGATTTGACTGATGTCCGACTACGGCCTCACCCGCGACCGGGTCGAAACCTACTTCGACCGCACCGCGACCCAGACGTGGGAGCGGCTGACCAGCCATGAGAAGGTCTCCCGCATCCGCGAAACCGTCCGCAAGGGCCGCGACCGGATGCGCGCCCTGATGCTCTCGCGCCTGCCCGAAGACCTGCGCGGCGCGCGGGTGCTCGACGCCGGCTGCGGCACCGGCGCGATGGCCACCGAGCTTGCCCAGCGCGGCGCGCAAGTCACCGCCGTCGACATCTCGCCCCAGCTGATCGAGATCGCCAAGCGCCGCCTGCACCCCGCCCTGACGGATCAAGTCGACTTTCAGGCCGGGGACATGTCCGACCCGGCCCTCGGCCGCTTCGACTTCACCCTCGCGATGGATAGCCTGATCTACTACCGCGACGCCGACATCGGCCGCGTCATCGGCAACCTTGGCCAAAGGACCAGCCAAAGCATCGTCTTCACCGTCGCCCCGCGCACCACGCTCCTCATGGCGATGTGGCACGCAGGGAAACTCTTCCCCCGCTCCGACCGCTCGCCCACCATGGTCCCGCACGACGCGGCCCGCCTGGCAAGACACTGCCCCGGCAAGCTGACCCGCGTCGGCCGCGTCTCCTCGGGCTTCTACATCTCGGAATGTCTGGAGCATCGCACATGATCCTCCGGAAGAAGCATATCGCCCAGCTTGGCGCGCGTTGGATGCCCTTCGCCGACGCGGCCTCCGAGGACCTCCCCCTCGGCCAGCTCTGGCGGCTTGCCCTCTTCCAGGTCTCGGTCGGCATGGCGCAGGTCCTGCTCCTCGGCACCCTCAACCGCGTGATGATCGTCGAGCTTTCGGTCCCCGCGATGGTCGTCGCGCTGATGATCTCGATCCCGATCCTCGTCGCCCCCTTCCGTGCCCTCCTCGGCCACCGCTCCGACACCTACCGTTCCGCCTTGGGCTGGAAGCGCATCCCCTACCTCTGGTTCGGCTCGCTCTGGCAGATGGGCGGGCTTGCCGTCATGCCCTTCGCACTGATCGTCCTGTCCGGCGACCAGTTCACGGGCCCCGCCTGGGCCGGTGAAGTCCTTGCGGCGCTGGCCTTCCTCATGGCCGGCCTCGGCATGCACATGGTCCAGACCGCAGGACTTGCGCTTGCCGCCGACCGCGCCACCGACGAGACCCGCCCCCGCGTCGTCGCCATGCTGTATATCCTCTACCTTGTCGGAATGGGGATCTCGGCCCTGATCGTGGGCTTCCTCCTGCGGAATTACGAGCCCATCTGGCTGGTGCAGGTCGTCCAGGGTTGCGCGGCAGCCACGCTGATCCTGAACATCATCGCTTTCTGGAAACAGGAACGCGTGAAGCCCATGTCCAAGGCCGAACGCACGGCGCCGCGGCCCTCCTTCTCTGGCGCATGGGCCGCGCTGATGCAACAGGACGGTGCCCGCCGCCTTCTGGTCGTCGTCTTCCTTGGCACGCTCGCCTTCAACATGCAGGACGTGCTTCTGGAACCCTACGGCGGCCAGGTCCTCGGCCTTTCCGTCTCGGCCACCACCGTCCTCACCGCCCTCTGGGCGCTAGGCGCGCTGGCAGGCTTCCTCTGGGCCACCCGCCGCCTTGGTCGCGGGTCCGACCCGTTCCGCCAGGCCGCCATCGGCCTCCTGATCGGGGTCGCCGCCTTCTCGGCGGTGATCTTCGCCAGCCCGCTCGCAAGCTGGCCCCTCTTCTACCTGGGCGCTTTCGCCATCGGCCTTGGCAACGGCATCTTCGGCCTCTCGACCCTGAACGCCGCCATGGCACGGGCACAGGGCGGGATGGGCGCGGGCCTGATCCTTGGCGCCTGGGGCTCGGCCCAGGCCACGGCGGCGGGCCTTGCCATCCTGCTGGGCGGGACCTTGCGCGACGTGGTCAGCCACCTGGCCGAGGCCGGGCTCTTCGGTCCGCTGCACGACGTCAGCCTTGGCTACACCGTGGTCTACCACATCGAGATCGCGCTTCTCTTCCTCACCCTTGCCGCGCTTGGACCCCTGGTCCGCATCGGCATCCCGCAATCCCCTACGGACCAAGGCCAGTCGCGTCTGCGGCTGACCGAATTCCCAACCTGACAACGGAGGACCCCTGAATGGTTGGTGTCAACTTCTTCGGCAACTTCGACCTCGCGTCGCTTTCGATCTGGCTCTTCTGGGGCTTCTTCGCGCTCCTGATCTACTACCTGCAGACCGAGAACATGCGCGAAGGCTTCCCCTTCGAGAACGAGGACGGGACCGAGGCCTCGAACCAGGCGATCTACCCGCTCCCCAAGCCCAAGACCTTCATCCTGCCGCTGGGCAAGGGCACCGTGACCGTCCCTTCGGCGGAAAACGAAGCCGCGCATCGCCGCACCGACCTGGCGCTGGTGCCGTCTGGGTCCGAGGGCTTCCCCCTGATCCCGACCGGCAACCCGATGCTCGACGGCGTTGGCCCCGCCTCCTGGGTGCCACGGCGTGATGAGCCCGAGGTTGACGCCCATGGCCACGCCAAGATCAAGCCGATGTCGGCCGTCGCCGGCATGGAAGTCAGCGCCGGGCGCGACCCGCGTGGTCTGCCGGTGCAGGCCGGTGACCTGGAAGTCGTGGGCCGCATCAAGGACATGTGGATCGACGTGCCGGAGCAGCTGGTCCGCTACCTTGAGGTCGACCTGAACTCAGGCGGCACCCGCCTGATCCCGATGACCATGGCCAAGATCTGGGCCGACCGGGTGCGGGTGAACGCCATCACCTCCGACCTCTTCGCCGCGATCCCTGCGACGAAAAGCCAGACCTCGGTGACCAAGCTCGAAGAAGAAAAGATCTCTGCCTACGTGGCCTCCGGCTGGCTCTACGCCAAGGGCCGAAAGCGCGGGTTCTGACGACGAAGGGAAGCGGCGCGCGCCCGCGCCGCTTCGTCTTACCCCAAGTGCGAAAGGGTCTGCCATGTCAGACCATGACTTCAACTTCGAACCCCGGCCGGGTCTCCCGGCCCCCCTGCCCGCAGGCGAGGACCTGCTCTGGCAAGGCTCCCCCGATCCATCCGCCCTCGCCCGCGAGGCCTTCAAGGCGAACTGGATCCTGGGCTACCTTCTGGCCATCGCCGTCTGGCGCGCCTCGGTCGCCTTCCCCGAGGGCGGCTTCGGCCTGTCCGTCGCGGTCTTCGTGCCCTACCTCGTACTGGCTCTTGCCGGCTATGGCATCATCCGCCTCATGGCCCGCGCCGTGGCAAAGGCCGCGATCTACTCGATCACCTCGAACCGCGTGATCCTGCGGATCGGCGCCGCGCTCCAGGTCACCTGGACGATCCCCTACACCAAGGTCGCCAGCGCCTCTCTCTCGACCCGGCCCATCACCGGCACCGGCACCATCGCGCTAGAGCTGGTGGACGGCCAGCACATCTCCTACCTCGCGCTCTGGCCGCATCTGCGCCCCGGCTTCGCCCGCAAGGTCCAGCCCGCCTTCCGCTGCATCCCCGATGCCGCGCAAGTCGCCCGGATCCTGTCGGACGCCGCCCAGACCCGGGTGAACGAACCCGTCGTCAGTTTCACGGCCGAGACGGCCGTCGCGGCGGAGTAAGGCCAATGTCCTACATGAAAGCCCTCGCCGACCGCCCCTCGACCGAACGCGAGATGATCCCGCGGACGCTGCTCTGGGCGATGTTCGGCCTTGCCGTCTCGGCACTGGCGATCACCGCCTTCGCGGTCCTCACCGACCGCCCGCCCGTGGGCCAGCCCGCCCCCGGCAAGGTCGTGGCCGAACGCGCGATCATCCTCGAAGGCCGCTCGGCCCAGGCCGTCACCATCTATGACGCCGAAGGCCAGCTCCTCGCCGACATGGACCACGGCGGCTTCATCACCGTGATCCAGAACGCCATCCAGCGCGCCCGCACCGTGGCGCGCGTCCAGGGCAACCCGCCCATCCACATCGTCCAGTACGACAACGGCCGCCTCGTGGCCGAAGACCCTGCCTCGGGGGCGTCGATCGAACTCTACGCCTTCGGGAACGACAACAAAGCTGCCGTAGAGCGGCTTCTCGACCAACCATAAGGGAACAAAATCATGGGTATCTTCAAGAAAGCGAAGGAAACCGTGCCCTGCACGGTCGAAGTCAGCCACCGGTTCGAAAGCCTCCACGCCCACGTCCGCTTTGACAACGGCGCCGTGGTGAACCCGGGGGACGAAGTCCTCGTCCACGGCGCGCCGATCATGGCCGCCTACGGCGAGGTCATCGTCGAACGCCGCACCGCCACCATCACCCGCGCCACGCCATTGGAACGCTGGTGGACCCGCGCCACCGGCGATCTCGGGTTCATGGAACTGTGCGAATTCTCGTTCTCAGAGGAGCTGATGGCATGAAGGACTCCCTCAACGACACCACCCACGGGGAACTGCATTCCGAACTGGCCGACCGTTTCGACACGACCGCGATGGCCACGGAGACTACACTCCTCAACCCGCGCTTCTACACCACCGACTTCGACGAGATGGACAAGATCGACGTGACCCCGGTCCGCAAGGAATGGGACGCGCTTCTCGCCCAGATGAAGTCCGACCCGAACAAGGGCCATTTCAAGAAGACCGCCGACTGGGACGCGGTCGACTGGGATGGCATGGACCCCGCGCTCCGCGCGGAATTCATCGACTTCCTCGTCAGCTCCTGCACCGCCGAATTCTCCGGCTGTGTCCTCTACAAGGAAATGAAGCGCCGCGGCTCCAACGCCGACATCTGCGAGCTGTTCAGCTACATGTCCCGCGATGAGGCGCGCCACGCCGGCTTCATCAACGACGCCCTGCGTGAGGCTGGCGTTGCCGTGAACCTCGGCTTCCTGACCAAGGCCAAGAAGTACACCTACTTCCGACCGAAGTTCATCTACTACGCCACCTACCTGTCGGAGAAGATCGGCTACGCCCGCTACATCACCATCTTCCGGCACCTGGAAGCACACCCCGAACACCGCTTCCACCCGATCTTCAAGTGGTTCCGCGAATGGTGCAACGACGAGTTCTCCCACGGCGAGGCCTTCGCCCTGCTGATGCGGACCGACCCGAAACTGACCCAAAGCTTCGCCAACAAGCTCTGGATTCGCTTCTTCCTCGTCGCCGTCTATTCGACGATGTGGGTCCGCGACCACGCGCGGAAGGACTTCCACAACGCGCTTGGCGTCGACATCGACTGGTACGACCAGGAGGTGTTCCGCAAGACCTCGACCATCGCCAAGCAAGTCTTCCCGATGGAGATCGACATCGACCACCCGGCCTGGATTCCGAACCTGAACCGGATGAACGCCGCGATGATCGACATGGAGCGTGGCAAGAAGAAGGGCGGGCTTTCGGGCCGCCTGCAACATGCCACCGCTTCGGCCCGCGCCATGCTCGCCTTCGCGCGGCTTTACCTGATCCCGGTCAAGCGCAGCACCCCGCCCGCCTCCGTGCGGCTGGAGCCGTCGTATTGACCGTTAGACCCCATACCTCCGCCTCGGCGGAAGGTGCGATGCCGGATGGGCGCGTCCGGGCATCGCGTGCGGCACCCCTGTCTCGGGGGTGCCGCACATGACCAATCCCTGGATCATCGCCCTGTCTGCCATCTTCCTCTGGTGGGCCTCGACGGGGCTGATCCTCTGGCGCGTCCGGAAGGCCGATCACGGCGGACCGGACGCCCATCTCTGGTCCGTCCTCCTCGGGCTGCCGCTCCTCGTCGGTGGCATCGCGGGGGCGCATACCTCCGTCGACCACCTGACCGTGGGCTCCGTCTACCTCAGCTTCCTCTCCGCCCTCGCCTTCTGGGGCTGGATCGAGCTGGCCTTCCTGTCCGGAATCGTCACCGGGCCACACCGCAAACCCTGCCCGCCCGATGCCCGCCTGCCCGAACGGATCTGGCGCGCCGTGGGCTCGATCCTCTGGCACGAATTCGCGCTGATCGCGGGCCTTCTGGCGCTGACCCACCTCACCCTGAACGCCCCGAACCCGTTCTCGGCGCTGACCTTCGCCACGCTCTTCTTTGCCCGCGTCTCGGCCAAGCTGAACCTCTTCCTCGGCGCGCCGCGCATCAATACCGAGTTTCTCCCGCGCCCGCTCGCCCATATCGCCAGCCACTTCCGTCAGGCCCGCGCGACCGCCCTTCTTCCGGTCTCCATCGCGGCCCTGGCGCTCGCGACCGGCTGGTGGGCCGCCCAAGCCTCGCATGCCGCCAATGACGCCAGTTTCATCGGCTATCTTCTGCTGGCCGTTCTCACCGCCCTTGCCCTGATCGAACACCTCTTCATGGTGGTCCCTGTTCCAGACCACAAACTCTGGCGCTGGATGCTTCCCGAAGCCCCCACCGTCCCAACGAAACACGACACCTGACAGGAAGCAGACATGGACTTCGCCACTTATTTCCAGGACCGCCTCACCGCCCTCAAGTCCGAGGGCAACTACCGTGTCTTCGCGGACCTTGAGAAACGCTGCGGCAGCTTCCCGAAGGCCGAGCGCCACCGCCCGGACGGGACCAAGGAAGAGGTCACCATCTGGTGCTCGAACGACTACCTCGGCATGGGCCAGCACCCCGACGTTGTAGCCGCGATGGTCGAGGCCGTGCAAACCTGCGGCACCGGCGCGGGCGGCACCCGCAACATCTCGGGCACCAACCACCACCACGTGATGCTGGAACGCGAACTTGCCGATCTCCACGGGAAAGAGGGGGCGTTACTGTTCACGTCCGGCTACGTCTCGAACTGGGCCGCCCTTTCCACCCTCGGCGCGCAGATCCCGAACGCGGTGATCCTGTCCGACGAAAAGAACCACGCGAGCATGATCGAAGGCGTCCGCCACTCCCGCGCCGACAAGGTCATCTGGAAGCACAACGACTGGCGCGACCTTGACCGCAAGCTCCACGCCGTCGGTGACCGCCCGAAGATCGTTGCCTTTGAATCCGTCTACTCGATGGACGGCGACATCGCCCCGATCCGCGAAATCGTCGAAGTCTGCGAGGCCCACGGTGCCCTCAGCTACATCGACGAGGTCCACGCCGTCGGCATGTACGGGCCCCGCGGCGGCGGTGTGTCGGAAGAACGCGGGTTAGCCCACCGCATCGACGTGATCGAGGGTACGCTCGGCAAAGCCTTCGGCGTCGTCGGCGGCTACATCACCGCCCGCGCCGAACTCATCGACTTCGTCCGCAGCTTTGCCTCGGGCTTCATCTTCACCACTGCGCTGCCCCCGGCCTGTGCCGCAGCTGCCGCCACCTCCATCCGCCACCTCAAGGCCTCCGGCGCCGAACGCGCCCGGCAGAAGGCCAACGTCGCCCATGTCCGCGCCCAGCTCGACGCCCACGGCATCCCGCACATGATGAACGAAAGCCACATCATCCCGGTGATGATCGGCGACCCGGTCAAGTGCCGGATGATTTCCGACATGCTGATGGCCGACTGGGGCATCTACGTCCAGCCGATCAACTACCCCACCGTCCCGAAAGGCACCGAACGGCTCCGCATCACCCCCGGCCCGCTCCATTCCGCCGAGGATATCGCCCATCTCATCACCGCGCTCTCCTCGCTCTGGAGCCGCTGCGCCATCGCCCACGCCGTTGCCTAAGGGAAATCTCGCCGACGTGTTCGGCGCGCCCTTGCCTTTTCACTTGGGCGGACCATTTGTCATGGCCGCCAACATCGGGAGGACACCCATGAAGCTGAAACTCACCGCCGCCGTTCTTGCCCTTCTCGCCGGCCCCGCGCTGGCGCAGGACGCACCCACGGGCGACGCCGCCGCCGGCGAAAAGGTCTTCGCCAAGTGCCAGACCTGCCACGTCATCGCCAATGAGGCGGGCGAGGTCCTGGCCGGCAAGAACTCCAAGACCGGCCCGAACCTCTACGGCCTCCCGGGCCGCGCCGCCGGCACCTACCCGGAGTTCAAGTACGGCGAATCCATCGTCGCGCTCGGCGCCTCGGGCTTTGCCTGGAACGAGGCCGACTTCGTGGCCTACGTGGCCGACCCGGCCAAGTTCCTGAAGGAAAAGTCCGGCGACAAGGCCGCCAAGTCGAAGATGAGCTTCAAGCTCCCGAAGGAAGAAGACGCCAAGAACGTCTGGGCCTTCATCGCCTCGCTCTCGCCGGCCCCGGCCGCCTCGAACTAAGGCGCACACCCAGGTTTCAAGCGGCCCGCCCCACCCCGGGGCGGGCCGTCTCACATCGGGCCCCGCCTTACCAGTGCCCCGCCTTACCAGTGCCCCGCCTTACCAGTGCCCCGCCTTACCAGTGCCCCGCCTTACCAGTGCCCCGCCTTACCAGTGCCCGGTGTTGCCCATGCTCACCCAGGGCTCTGCCGGGGCCTTCGCCCCACCCTTCTGCAACAGCTCCACGCTCACATTGTCGGGCGACCGCACGAAGGCCATCCGCCCGTCCCGCGGCGGCCGGTTGATCACCACCCCGTTCGCCTGCAGGTGAGCACACGTGGCATAGATGTCGTCCACCTCATAGGCCAGGTGCCCGAAGTGCCGGCTGTCACTCGGCAGCCCCTCGTCGCCATCCCAGTTGTACGTCAGTTCCACCGGGCACTCCGGCTGACCCGGGGGCGCCATGAACACCAGCGTGAACCGCCCGCCCTCGTTGTCATAGCGCCGGGTCTCCTCCAGCCCCAGCAGCCGGTAGAACGCCAGCGAGGCCTCCAGGTCCTTCACCCGCACCATCGTGTGCAGATACTTGATCATCGCCATCTCCATCCATCTTGCGGTATCACCCGCCTGCACCCCAAGCTATAGTAACCCCCGACTCGTAACAACCATGAGGGCCGCCATGCTCACCCCCGACCAACTTGCTGAGATCGAGGCCGCCCGCGCCACCCCCCGCATGACCCTCCGCGCCGTGTCGGAAGGGATGGAGGCGCATCTCTACCGCGCCCACCCCGTCCTTGACCACGGCTTCATCCGCGTCATCGACTACATGGGCGACGACAGCGCCATCGTCCAGGCCGCCCGCGTCAGTTACGGCGCCGGCACCAAGCACGTCCAGAACGACGAAGGCCTGATCCGCTACCTCATGCGCCACTGGCACTCCACCCCGTTCGAGATGTGCGAGATCAAGCTCCACGTCAAACTCCCCGTCTTCGTCGCCCGCCAGTGGATCCGCCACCGCACCGCCAACGTCAACGAATACTCCGCCCGCTACTCGATCCTCGACCGTGAGTTCTACATCCCCGCCCCCGAACACCTCGCCGCCCAGTCCACCGTCAACAACCAGGGCCGGGGCGAGGTCCTGCAGGGCGAGGAAGCCGCCCGCGTCCTCGACCTGCTGAAATCCGACGCCAACCGCGCCTATGACCATTACGAGGCGATGCTCTCCCAGGACGGCCAGCAGGGCCTGGCGCGTGAGCTCGCCCGCATGAACCTCCCCGCCAACATCTACACCCAGTGGTACTGGAAGGTCGACCTGCACAACCTCTTCCACTTCCTCCGCCTCCGCGCCGACCCCCACGCCCAATACGAAATCCGCGTCTACGCCGAGGCCATCGCGGCCACCGTGCGCGACTGGGTCCCCCTGGCCTACGCGGCCTTCGAGGACTACCGGATGGGCGGAGTGACGCTGTCGGCGAAGGCCATTGCGGTGTTGAAGCGTCGCCTCGCCGGGGAGACGGTGACGCAAGAGGCCTCCGGCATGAGCAAAGGTGAGTGGAGGGAGTTTGTGGAGGTTTGGGGGTGAGTGAAGATCAGCCAAACTCAAAAAGCGATCTCCGGCTCGAGACCCGACAACTTGTTGGCTTGCTCCAGGAAAAGGTAATACGGCCCTTTAACATTCCTCCAATTGAAACCTTACCGCCCACCGAAACGTTCCTATCAGAGATATACTCGAACTTCTACAAAAGCATAGAGTCATGCATGTCTCTTTCGACTGTGATATACGATATATGCTCTCAGTTTGAGCAGGAGTCACACTTTCGTAGGCATCATGCGGCAGAGCGGATTCTCCAGATGGCTGCTGGAGTAAGAGCGGGCAACGGAGATAAGGATTTGACAGAAGAGCAGGAGAAAGCCGCTCTTCAGAAGGCAATAATACGGACGCGAGAGTACGTGAGTGACGGAGATCAATGGATTTCTGCCGTGGCGGGCCGCATATTCCATCTGGTCGAAAAACTAGCATTTGCAGAGCAAGCAGATAATCTCACGCGACAATCATTGGTACTCGTATGGACATCCTTTGAAAGCTTCTCTAGAGAAATTCTTCGATCTGTTTTAAACGCAAAACCTGAACTCTATCGAAGATTGCTTGTCGATTCCGATTTCAGGAGAGAAATCCAGCAAATCGATATTGAGACGCTAGAAGAAAGAGATTTTAACGTATCTGGTTCGCTTGGTGACATACTTGTATCGCGCCGCGACATGAGTAGCTCTCGTTCAATTGAGAAAGCATTTTCGTCTCTTTACCCAAACTCGGGGCAACTCGCTTTAGCGCTGAAGTCCAAAAATTTGTACAAATTGAGCAGAGTTCGAAATGTTATCGTCCACAATCGTGGCATAGCAGATGCTGAATTCTGTCGCCGAACCGACTATAATGGGCGTGTTGGGACACTACTTCGGTTTGATACCGCTGAGTTTGAAAAATTTATACTTTGCGTGCTCGAAGCTGCGCGAAGCATCGTATTGGAAGCTTCCGGCGACTTTCCCAGGAATGCCTAGCGGGCAGTCATCGAAAATGTAGGTCGGGGTTCACCCCGACTCTTTGTCCGGCGCGTTGGCGGGGTGAACCCCGCCCTACCACACCGCCCCGCCCGCATCGCCTACCCGCCCGCGCAAGCTTGCGCGGGCGTTCGACCCTGAAAACGGTCCACTGGACCGTTTTCACCCCGCAAATGCGGGGTCGGGTCTCACCCACGACGAAAACGGCCACTCCCGCGGATGCCCGACCAACCCGTGCGCCTCTCTCCCCCTGTCATCCCCGCGCAGGCGGGGATCCATCTTCTGCGGCGCCCCCTTGGATCCCCGCCTCCGCGGGGATGACACCAAACCCACCGCCCGCCCGGCCCTCGCAACCCCACCCGGCCCCTCGCACCTGAAATCAGTCCACTGGACTGCTTTCGCCCCACGCGCCGGGGCGCGCGGTGCCGGTGCTCACCCTTGCCAAAACCCACATTATAATATACATTCCACCGCACATCACAGGACACACCCCCATGACCCGCCTCCTCACCCCCCACATCGCCACGATGACCGAACTGCGTGAGCCGCACAAAGTCCTCGAACGCTCGGGCGGCAAGCCGGTGGCGATCCTCAAGAACTCCGCCGTGGTGGCCTACCTCGTCCCGGAAGAGGCGGTGGACACAGGCGACCACCGCACCGCCACCCTCGATGAGGTGATGGAGGCCGTGAACCGTCGTCGCGCGATCAACCAGCCGGTTCTTGACTACCTCAAGGACAAATGAACCTGCGGCTCCTCTCGCCAGAATTGGTCGAGGCGATCCACGATGCGATCCTGAACCCCGGCGAACTTCCTGGTCGGGCGCGGGACAAGTCGCTGGACTCCGCGCTCGCCCGCGTCGACAACCGCCTTGCCTACGGCATGGTCGCGGATGCCTTCGATCTGGCCGCCGCCTATGCGATGGCTATTGCCCGGGGTCACTGCTTCAACGACGGCAACAAGCGCACCGCCCACCAATCAATGGATACCTGCCTGACGTTGAACGGGATCGAGATCACCTGGGATGCGCAGGAAATCGGCCAGATCATCATCCGCTGCGCGCAAGGTCTGATGGCGGATGGCGACCTCGCCGACTGGCTGCGGGACAAGGCGAAGCTCGGCTAAGGGGCGATTAACCACCCCCTTAACAAACCCCTAACGCCCACGCCCAAGACCTTGGACCCAAACGCGAATCCGAAAATGTCCACCGTGGACAGAGGATGCCCTTGCGGCCCCTACCGCCCCGTCTGCGCCCAGATCAGCCGCACCTGGTCGGCCGTCAGGTAGCCGGTGATCCGCTCCCCCTCGTCCGCCTGCCAGGCCCCGATCGCCCGCCGCGTCGCCGCCCCGAAGGTCCCGTCACTCCGCCCCGTCTCGTACCCCAGCCGGATCAGCCGCGCCTGCAGGTCAGCCCGCTCCTCGACCGACAACTCCAGAAGCTGCTCCTCCAGCGCCGCCTCATTGGTCGGCGGAGGCGGCGCCACCTTCCCGGCCTGGTCGGCGATCAGCTTGACCTGAGAGGCCGTCACATACCCCGTCTGGGTCTTCTTGTTGGCCTTCTGCCAGGCCTTGATCGCACCCCTGGTCTTCGCCCCCCACAACCCGTCCGCCACCCCGGCATCATAGCCGAGCGTGATGAGCTGCTTCTGGATCGTCCCCCGCTGGGTGCGGGTCAGCTTCAACGACGCCTCGATCTCCGCCGGCGCCAGCGTCCCCGGATCAACCTCGTCTGGCGGCACCACCACCGCCCCGCGCGTCAGAGCCCGCAACTGCGCCTCGGTCACGTAGCCCGTCACCTTCTCGCCCCGGTCGCGCTGCCAGGTCGCGATGGCCGACCGGGTGTTCCGCCCCCAGACCCCATCCGTGCCCCCCGTCGGATAGCCCAGCCGCGTCAGCTCCCGCTGCACCGCGACCCGCTGCGTCCGGGTGATCCCCAGCTTCGCCTCCGCCGCCGCCACCGCATCCGCCGTCCCGTCGGCGGGGGCGCCCAACCGGGCCAGGGCGCGTTCGGCGTTCCCCCGGTAGATGCCCTTGGGGTACTTCTTCAGATAGTTCTGATAGGCCGCCACCGTGTTCGCATTCTGCGCGGCGATATAGGCCTGCTTGTCCAGCTCCTGCTGCAGCAGGCTGTCGGCGATACCGCCGATGATGTCTTCAATGTCCTGCGCCGGGGCAGGGGTCGTCAGGGCCAGACTGGTGGCAAGCATCAGGGGCAGGGTCAGGGTCCGCATCGATCTTCCTCATCTTCCAGCGCGGTCTCGCGCCGCATTTCCCTTGGATAACGCGCAGATTCGCGAATGGTTGCAAGCGGGCACTGGTCCGGCCTGCCCTCCGTATTACCTTTTCCGCCGAAGGAGCCGCCGATGACCCTCACCCTCTACGTCGCGACTGCCGCCGTCTTCCTGATCCTCGACGCGATCATGCTGACGCTGGTGATGAAGCCCCTCTTCACCCGCCACATCGGCCCGCACCTGGCCGAGCCGATCCGCATCGCCCCCGCCGCGCTCTTCTACCTGGCTTACGTGGGCGGCCTCGTCTACCTCGTCTCGCTCCCGGCCCTGAAGACCGGCGCGCCGATCATCTTGCCTGCCCTCATCATCGGGTTGATGGCCTATGGCACCTACGAGTTCACCTCCTGGGCGGTGATGAAGGACTGGCACTGGACGATGGTGGTGACCGACACCACCTGGGGCGGAGTCCTGACTGCCTTTTCCGCCTGGGCCGGGGTCACCATCACCCGGATAATCCACGGCTGATCCCCTTGCGGCCCCCGGGGGATATGTTACCAATCGGTGAAGGCCCACGGCCAAGTGCTTGAAAACAAACGGGCCATGAATCCGTCCACCGTGGACAAGGAGCGAGAATGATCCTCTACGGCATCCCCACCTGCGACACCTGCAAGAAGGCGCTGAAGGCCCTGCAGGCCGCTGGAAAAGACGTCACCTTCCGCGACATCCGGGCCACCCCGCTGACGCAAGGAGAGGTCGACCGTATCGTGCAAGAGTTCGGGTCCAGGGCGGTGAACCAGCAGTCCACCACCTACCGCAGCTTCAACGATTTCCTGAAAGCCTCCGACCCCGAGGCGCAGATCATGGCACAGCCGACCGTCATGAAACGGCCGGTCATCCAGGATGGGGATCGCTGGTTCCTTGGCTGGGACAGCGCGACCGAAGCCGCGCTGACCGGTTAAAGCAGACGCAGATCGCCGGCCGACTGCTTGCCGTCGCGGCCCGACTGCAGCTCGTAGCCGATCTTCTGGTTGTCGCTCAGGCCCTTCAGCCCCGCACGCTCCACCGCCGAGATGTGGACGAACACGTCCTTGCCGCCGTCATCCGGCGCGATGAAGCCATAGCCCTTGGTCGAATTGAACCACTTCACGGTGCCTGTCGGCATTCCGCTTCTCCTCTCAGAACCCCCCGCGGCGCCATTACCGCGGGCCGTGGCACCAGGTCTTCCAGGGCTTCGTTCCGAGAGCCGTGCAGGAAATCTGTCGTCACTGTGGCGATGATGCCTAGGATTCGCCGAAAATCAAGCAGCAAGGCGAGTCCGCTCAACCCCAAGCAGGCGATCCGCCGACAAAGGCCCGGGTCCCTTCAGCACAAGCACAAAAAGCAGCAGAATCCACAGCCCCCGCTGGTCCAGGATCAGCGCGTCCGAGGCGCGGTCGAACCAGGCCCCCGCCGCCGCGCCATGACCCCAGATGTCGGTCAGGCTTTGTACCACGACGAAGCCAAGCATCCCCAGCGCCGCGACCCGGGTCATGAGGCCCAGAAGGATCAGCGCGGGGAGGACGAACTCGGCATAGCCCCCCGCCATTACCACCAGCCAGTGCCAAAGCCCCAACTGGCTGGCGTCATAGCCCGCCGCCTCGAAGGCCTTGGGGAAGATCTGCGCATAGGCGCCCATCGACGGGGTGAAAGGGCCGTCGAACTTGGTCTGCGCCGAGGCCCAGAAATAGCCTGCCAGCACACCACCGAAGACCAGGCGGGCAAGTGTGGGCAACAGCCAGTCGGCGCGGCGGTTCAGCGCCGAAGCGGCACGGGTGTAAAGGGTCATTCCGAAACTCCGATGATGGCACGGCCCGCGATCAGCAGGCCCAGAAGGGCAGCGAGGTCCATATCGGACCCGGCAGAATCCACGCTGTCGCCCAGGGTCCGGCCCTGCAGCAACCCCTCGACGAAGGCTGCGCCACCCAAGGGCAGCGAATGCGGCTGGGGGTCGAACTCGGGGCGCAGGACCAGCGCGTCCTCGGCCACTGCCACGGGCTTCGGCCCGCCCGCATGGTTCGCCGCCCAGATCGACACCACCGGCCAGCGCGACTGGACCAACCGCAGGGAAGGCGCCAGCCGCAGGCGCAGCCCGGCGATATCCGCCCCGACCAGCCGCTGGAACTCGGGTTCGGGAAGCGCCCGACTGTCCGCCGCGTGATAGCTTTCGCGCATCGCCTGATCCAGCCGCGCCATGTCGGGCAGATAGCCCAGGTGCGCAACTGGCGGGAAGCCTTCCAGAAAGCCCGGGAACTCGGCCCCGTACAGCATCAGCATGCGCGACCGGGGCGGATGCGCCCGCAGGAACACCCCGGCCATCGCCACAAAGAACTCCTCCCCCACCAGCTTGCGCACCGTCGGGAACGCCGCCTCCAATGCCCGGGTCAGCGAGGATGCGACATTGTTGCGATAGACGGAAAACCGCTTCGGTGCCGGCTCCCCCCAAGGATCGACCAGACCCGCGGGGATCGCTGCCTCGGGGTCAAGGAGGGCCGCTGCAAAGGCCGACTGGCTCATCGCACGGCCTCAAGCACCCGGGCCGCACGCCCCGCCTCGGCCGCAAGGACCGGCCAGTCCGGCACGTCATTGTCCCATTCGATCAGCGTCGGGAGTGCGCCCGCCCGCCCGATGACCCGCGCGTACAATGCCCAGACCGGGTCGACCACCTCGGCCCCGTGGCTGTCGATCAGCAGCCTGCGCCCCTGATCATCGCGGTCTTCGTCATGGCCGCCCAGATGCACCTCGCCCACCAGATGCAGCGGGAAGGCGTCCAGATAGGCCACCGGGTCATAATTCTGATTGGTGCCCGAGACATAGACGTTGTTCACGTCCAGAAGCAGCCCACAGCCCGTGCGCCGCGCGATCTCGGTCAGGAAGTCCACCTCGCCCATCGCCGTCTCGGCAAAAGCCACGTAGGTCGAGGGGTTTTCCAGCAGCATCCGCCGCCCAAGCACCTCTTGCACCTCGTCGATATGGTCGGCCACACGGGTCAGAGTGGCAGCCGTATAGGGAACAGGCAGAAGGTCGTTCAGGTAAGCCCCGTCATGGGTCGACCAGGCCAGGTGTTCGGAAAAGCTTGCGGGGTTCAGCCAGCTGCAGAGGTGCTTCAGCTGGGCCAGATGGTCACGGTCCAAGGGCCCCTCGCCGCCGATGGACAGGCCGACGCCATGCACCGAAATGGGGAAACGTTCGGCAAGGTGGCGAAGCTGCGCCAGCGGACGTCCGCCCTCGCCCATGTAATTCTCGGCATGCACTTCCAGCCAGCCGACCGGGCCGGGATCGGCCATGATCGCGGCGAAATGCTGCGGTTTGTAACCTACGCCCGGCTGTGCGGGCAGCCCTTTCAGGGTCTGGTCAAGCATCGTGTCCCCCCAAGGTAAAGTGCGCCCCCCGGTCAGTGACGGGCCGGGGGGCGTTGGGCGTCAGGCCTTCGGCAGGTCACGCTCCAGCGCGGTCAGCGAGCCCTTGCGCGCCATCCCGTCCATTCCGGCGGGGAGTTCCATCGTTTCGCAGGTGCCGGCCGGGACCAGCTTCCACGAGTTGCCCTGGTAGTCGACCTTCGAGGTCCCGGCGCAGGTGGTGCCTTCGCCCGCGGCGCAGTCGTTCTGGCCGGCAAGTGCCACGCCAAAGCACTTTTCGTTTTCCTGGGCCTGGGCCATGCCGGCGATCCCCGAAAGCGCCGTGACAAGGGCACCGGCGATGACGAGCGATTTGGACTGATAGGACATGTGAAGCTCCCTCTGATTGGGTTGGTCTGGGTTACTGTTCCTGCACCGGGCGATTGCCTGATTGCGATGCACAGGACAGTTCGGGCGAGGGCGGCCAAGGTTACAGGACGGTCGCCGCGCCAACGGTTTCGTGAACACCTGTCGCACAGCACCAAACGAAAATGCCGCGGCGAACCGCGGCATTTACGCGTCTTTCCAATGGCTTGTCGTCAGCTTCCCGAAGGCGGCAGCGCCTCGAACCCGAAAGTGGCGACCGCCTGATCCAGCGAAATTGTTTCAGTCCGGTTCTCGCCCAGCCGCCGGACCGAGACGGTTTTCGCCTCGACCTCCTGCATGCCGATGGCCAGGATCACCGGGACCTTGCCAACCGAATGCTCGCGGACCTTGTAGTTGATCTTCTCGTTCCGCACGTCCGCCTCGGCCCGGACCCCAGACTTGCGCAGGGCCGCCACGACCTCATGCACATAAGCATCGGCGTCCGAGACGATGGAGGCGACGACAACCTGTCGCGGGGCCAGCCAGAACGGCAGCTTCCCGGCATAGTTCTCCAGCAGGATGCCGATGAAGCGCTCGAAAGACCCCAGCACGGCGCGGTGGAGCATGTAGGGCATGTGCTTCGCCCCATCCTCGCCCACATATTCCGCACCCAGCCGGTGCGGCAACTGCGCGTCGACCTGGAAGGTCCCGCACTGCCACTGCCGCCCGATGGCGTCGGTCAGCTTGAAGTCCAGCTTCGGCCCATAGAATGCCCCATCGCCGGGGTTGATTTCGTAGGGCAGTCCAAGGCCTTCGATCGCGCCCTGCAGCGCGCCTTCGACCTTGTCCCACTGTTCATCCGTGCCGATCCGCACTTCGGGGCGCGTCGACAGCTTGATCTCGAAACTGTCGAAGCCGAGGTCCTTGTAGACGCTGGACAACAGCCGGATGAACCCCGCGCATTCCTGTTCGATCTGGTCTTCCGTGCAGAAGATATGCGCGTCGTCCTGGGTAAACCCGCGCACCCGCATCAGCCCGTGCATGGAGCCCGACGATTCATACCGGTGGCACGACCCGAACTCCGCCAGCCGCAGCGGCAGGTCGCGGTAGGACTTCAGGCCCTGATTGAACACCTGCACATGGCAGGGGCAGTTCATCGGCTTCAGCGCGTTGATGCGCTTTTCCTTGGCACCCTCTTCGTCGACCTCCACGATGAACATGTTCTCGCGGTAGGCTTCCCAGTGGCCCGACTTCTCCCAGAGCACCCGGTCCACGACCTGTGGCGTCTTGATCTCGCGGTAGCCCGCCTGCCGCAACCGGCCGCGCATGTAATCCTCAAGCTGGCGATAGATCGTCCAGCCGTTCGGATGCCAGAAGACCATGCCGGGCGCTTCTTCCTGCAGGTGGAAAAGCTCCATCTCGCGGCCAAGCTTGCGGTGGTCGCGCTTGGCGGCCTCCTCCAGCATCGTCAGATGCGCCTTCAGGTCGTCGCGGTTCTTGAACGCCACGCCATAGATGCGCTGGAGCATCGGGCGGCTGGCATCGCCCAGCCAGTAGGCCCCCGCGACGTGAGTCAGCTTGAAGGCATCCGCCGGCACCTGCCCCGTATGCTGGAGGTGCGGCCCCCGGCAGAGGTCCTGCCAGTTCCCGTGCCAGTACATCCGCAGGTCCTCGCCCTCGGGAATGCGGTCGATCAGCTCCAGCTTGAATGGCTCGCCGCGGCCCCGGTAGTACTCCACCGCCCGCGCCCGCTCCCAAACCTCGGTCCGCACCGGGTCCCGCGCGTTGATGATCTGCTTCATCTTCGCTTCAATGGCACCCAGGTCTTCCGGGGTGAACGGCTCCTCCCGGTCGAAATCGTAGAACCAGCCCTGATCCCTGACCGGCCCGATCGTGACCTTCACCTCCGGCCAGATCTCCTGCACTGCCCGCGCCATGATGTGCGCCAGGTCATGCCGGATCAGCTCCAGCGCCGGGGCGTCGTCCTTCATCGTGTTGAGCGAAATCGTGGCATCCGAGTGGATGGGCCAAGCCAAGTCCCAATGCTTGCCGTCGACCATCGCCGAAATTGACGCCTTCGCCAGCGACGGAGCAATGCTTGCCGCCACCTCCGCAGGTGTCACGCCCGCGTCATAGACACGCTTGTTGCCGTCGGGAAATGTCAGGGAAATCTGGGCCATCGGCCGTCTCCTCGTCAGTTTGGCGCCTACGAAACGCCCGGTTGCGGGTTATGTCGGGCCGCTTGATGCCCCCGCGAAGCGCCCAAGTCAAGCCATGCGCGGTTCTTCGCCCGTGGGTTGCGACCACCCTGCCGCAACCTCCTTCCGCTTGCTATCTTCCTGCCATGACAACCTTTCTCACCACCCCGCAAGGCCGCCACATCGCCTACCACCAGACCCCCGGCAAAGGGCCCGGCGTGGTCTTTCTGGGCGGCTTCCGGTCCGACATGACTGGCTCCAAGGCGCAGGCCCTGCAATCCTGGGCCGAAGCGACGGGCCGTGCCTTCCTGCGCTTTGACTATTCCGGCCACGGCCAGTCGCACGGGGCTTTCGTCGACGGCGCCATCACCGACTGGCGCGAGGATGCGGCGGCGGTGATCGAAGTGCTGACCGAAGGCCCGCAGATCCTCGTCGGCTCGTCCATGGGCGGCTGGATCTCGCTGCTCCTCGCCCGCGACATGCCGGACCGCGTTGCAGGCCTGATCGGCATTGCCGCCGCCCCGGATTTCACCGAACGGATGTGGGAGGCCGAGTTCACCCTCGCCGAACGCACCACGCTGCTGGAAGAGGGCGTTTTCCTCCGCCCTTCCGACTACTCGGACGACCCGTACCCCATCACCCTGCGCCTGATCGAGGATGGTCGCCAGAACCTTGTCATGAACGGCCCGCTGCACCTGCCCGTCCCGGTCCGCCTGTTGCAAGGCAGCGCCGATACCGACGTGCCGCCGACCGTGGCAATCTCGCTCTTCCACCAGATCAGCAGCCCCGACCTGCGGCTGACCCTGGTCAAGGACGCCGACCACCGGTTTTCCACGCCGCCCTGCCTGGCGATGATCACCGAAGCCATCGAGGACGTGATCCGCGCGCGTGAGGCGCTGCCCGTGGAGGACAGCCTAGGCTTGAAGGTTTCGAACATCCGCTGATGCGGCCTTTCCGCCGATCGAACGAGAACCGTTGAAATCTTGTCTTGATTCCATAGGCTTGTCGGATACGCTTCGACAAAGACCAACCTCGCTGCTTGCAGAAATCCTGCGCGGAAGGCCCGTGTTGTGAGTGTGCTTGTCCTTCGGAATCCGACACCTCCCGAACCCTTGGTCATGATCCCCGGGTTCATGGCCGACGCGCGCAGCTTCATGCCGCAGCTTGCCCGGCTGGGCGCAGACCGGCCGGTCATCCTCCTCTCGCCCGGCCATGGCGACACGCTGGAGAAGATCGTTGCCGAACACGCCCCGCACCTGCCACCCAGCTTTGCCCTGATTGCGCATGGGCTTGGCGGCAACATCGCCATCGAGATCCTGCGCAAGCGCCCCGAGGCAGTGACCCGCATCGCGCTCATCTCCACCGACCCGTTGCCCGACACGCCGCAGGTCGCCGTCGAACGCGAGGCGATGCTGATCGCGGCGAAGACCGGGCACCTGCAGGCCTGCATGGCGCAGATGCTGCCCATGACCGCGCTGCACGATGCCCCCTGGCGCGACGAAGTGATGGCGCTCGTCATGGACATGGCCGAAAACCTCGGGATCATCCAGTTCCAGCGCCACCTGCGTGTGTTGCAGCGCCGCCCCGACCAGCAGAAGACGCTGCGCAAGGTCCATGTACCGACGATGATCATCGCGGGCGAAAGCGACACGCTGGTCCCCCGCCGCCGCGCGGAGTTCCTGGCCGCGATGATGCCGCAGGGCTGCCTGGAGATCATCGCCGAGGCCGGTCACCTGCCGCAGCTGGAGCAGCCCGAGGCGGTGACGAAACTGCTGCAGACCTTCCTTGCGGGCCGCCTGCCGACGCTGATGCTGAAGTAAGCCCGCACCGACAAGTTTTCTGCGAAAACTTGTCTATCCACCGATTTTTCGCCGAAAAATCGTCCCCCGGCGCTACTGCGCCGAGGCCAGCGCGATCTTCGCCTTGGGCTTGCCCGCCGCCTTGTCGATGAAGTTCAACACCAGCGGACGGATGTTCAGCCGCCAGCTTTTCCCGGCGAAGATGCCATAGTGCCCGGCGCCCGGCTCAAGGTGGTGACCCTTCTTGTCGTCCGACAGACCCGTCAGCAGCTTCAGCGCCGCGACACACTGGCCAGGGGCCGAAATGTCGTCATTCGCACCTTCGACGGTCATCACCG
This sequence comes from Tabrizicola sp. T74, assembly GCF_057219935.1. Taxonomy (NCBI): domain Bacteria; kingdom Pseudomonadati; phylum Pseudomonadota; class Alphaproteobacteria; order Rhodobacterales; family Paracoccaceae; genus Tabrizicola; species Tabrizicola sp. T74. The sequence continues at coordinate 161,810 of NZ_JBXVVT010000002.1, forward strand.
CAACGCGCGTGATCGCGCCCATGTCGACCTTGCGGCCCGCGACAACGAATTCGTTCCGCGCAATCTCGCGGTTCTTGAAGATGCGTTCCACCGTCGACAGGTAGAACTCGGCCGTCATGTCCATCACCGCCAGGTATTCGTCGTAGAACCGGTTGTGCGCGTCATGGTCCGACGCCTCCCCACGCGAGACGCGGAAGATCTGCTCGGCAAAGGCCTTGCTGTGCCGTTCGGCGTTCATCGTCATGAAGCTTTGCAGCTGCAGAAGGCCCGGGTAGACCAGCCGCCCCGCGCCCTTGTACTTGAAGCCCACGCGCTGGATCGCCAGGTGCTCCAGCTGCCCCATCGTGATCCGACGCCCGAAATCCGTGACCTCGGTCGCCGCCGCATCGGGGTCCACCGGCCCGCCTATCAGGATCAGCGAGGTCGGCTGCGCCTCGGGGTGCTCGGCGGCCAGATAGGCCGTCGCCGCAAGCGTCAGCGGCACCGGCTGGCAGACCGCGATCACGTGGGTGTCGGGTCCAAGCTCCTTCATGAACTCGGCCAGGTAGAGCGTGTAGTCCTCAATGTCGAACTTGCCCGCGGAAACTGGAATGTCGCGTGCATTGTGCCAGTCCGTCACATAGACGTCGGCATCGGGCAGTAACGAAGCCACCGTAGACCGGAGAAGCGTCGCATAATGCCCCGACATCGGCGCCACCAGCAGCACCTTGCGCGCCATCGGCGACCGGCGGCGCACGAAGAACTGCACCAGGTTGCCGAAGGGCTTTTCCACCACCGGCTTCACGTCGACCAGGTGATCCTGCCCGTCCGGGCCCACGATCGACCGGATGCCCCAGTCGGGCTTGGCGATCATCCGGCTGAAGCTGCGTTCCGTCACATCGCCCCAGGCGGCCATCAAGGGCAGCACCGGGTTCATCGACATCGCAAAGGCCGGGTAGCTGGCAAATGCCCTGGCCGAGGCACCCATCCACTCATAGGTGTTGCGGGCGCTTTCCATCAGGTCGTAGGTGAACATATACTTCATCACGTCTCCTTGCCCCCGGCGGGCGGATGTCGCATGGCGGGGCGCAAGGCGCACCGTTATGCTGCATAGCGGCGACGATAGGGGGGAATGGTTAGCATGACAACAGAAGACAACACCCCCGAGACCAAAGAACGCCTCGACAGGTTGAACGCTAACCTCGCGAAGGTTGAGGAATTGTCAAAGCGTCTGACCGCAGCGTTAACCCATCGCCGCCAGGTCGATCCCGCGCTGCACGGCCCGGCGCCCGATGTCTACATGAAGGCCGCCGCCGCCTATTTCGCCGAGATGGTCTCGAACCCCGCGAAGGTGGTCGAGCATCAGGTGAACTACTGGGGCAAGACGCTGAAGCATTATGTCGAGGCACAGCAGACCCTTGCGAAGGGTGAATTCAAGGCACCTCCCGACCCGAATCCGAAGGATCGCCGCTTCCAGAACCCCTTGTGGGAAACGCATCCCTTCTTCAACTACCTTAAGCAGCAGTACCAGCTGAACGCCGAGGCGATCAGCAACGCCGTGGGTGACATGGAGACGCTCGACCCCGCCGACCGCAAGCGGGTGGAGTATTTCACGAAACAGATTGTCGACATGTTCTCCCCCACCAACTTCCTCGGCACCAACCCCGAGGCGCTGAAAAAGGCGGTCGAGACAGATGGTGAGTCGCTCGTCCAGGGCCTCGAAAACCTCGTCCGCGACATCGAAACAAACCAGGGCGATCTGCTGGTCACCCTCGCCGACCGCGAGGCCTTCCACGTCGGCCAGAACATCGCCACCACCAAGGGAGAGGTCGTCTACCGCAACCGGATGCTGGAACTCATCCAGTACGCACCGACGACGGAAAAGGTCCACAAGACCCCGCTCCTGATCTTCCCGCCCTGGATCAACAAGTTCTACGTGATGGACCTCAAGCCCGCGAATTCGCTGATCAAGTGGATCGTGGACCAGGGCTTCACGCTCTTCGTCGTCTCCTGGGTCAACCCCGACGCCACTTACGCCGGGACCGCGATGGACGACTACATCCGCGACGGCTACCTCCGCGCGATGGCCGAGGTCCGCCGCATCACCGGCGAGAAACAGATCAATGCCGTCGGCTACTGCATCGCCGGCACGACCCTCGGCCTCACCCTCGCCCACCTGCAGAAGGCCGGGGACGAGACGGTGAAGACCGCCACCTTCTTCACCACCCTCACCGATTTCTCCGATCCGGGTGAGGTCGGCGTCTTCCTCAACGACGATTTCGTCGACGGCATCGAACGCCAGACCGAACGCGACGGGATTCTGTCCAAGATGTTCATGTCGCGCACGTTCAGCTTCCTCCGCTCGAACGACCTGATCTACACCCCCGCAATCAAGTCCTACATGCTGGGCGAAGCACCCCCCGCCTTCGACCTCCTCTACTGGAACGGCGACGGCACCAACCTGCCCGCGAAGATGGCCGTCGAATACCTCCGCGGCCTCTGCCAGAACGACGGTTTCGCCAAGGGCGAGTTCCAGGTCTTCGGCAAGCCCGTCAGCCTGGCCGACGTCAAGCTTCCCGTCTGCGCCATCGCCTGTGAGACCGACCACATCGCCCACTGGCGCGGGTCCTTCAACGGCATCAAACAGATGGGATCGAAGGACAAGACCTTCCTCCTGTCCGAATCCGGCCACATCGCCGGAATCATCAACCCGCCCTCCAAAGACAAGTACGGCCACTATACCAACGATGCCCCCGTCGCCGGGGACCCCGAGGCCTGGCTCAAGTCCGCGACCTTCCACAAAGGCAGCTGGTGGCCGCGCTGGGGCGCGTGGCTGGCCGCTCAGTCCGGCCCGATGATCCCCGCGCGAAAACCCGCCGATTCGCTGGCCCCCGCCCCCGGCACCTACGTCGTGGCCCAGCCGCAGCTCTGACATTTCAGCCGCTTTCCGCGGGGTTACCCGGCTCGCCTTCCGGTTTTGCTGCACTGCAGAAAAGGACTTGAATTGCTGCACCGCAGCACGTATATGTCAGTCATCAAGGAACCGGGCCGATCCTCCCCTCCCCCCTCGCAGGCCCCATGGAGAATGACATGACCAAGACCCCGGACTTCACCAAAGTCGTGCAGGACATGATGGCCTCGTTCCCGGTCGACGCTTCGGCCTACCAGAACGCGTTCAAGACCCAGGCCGCCTTCGCCGAGAAGTTCTCGAAAGTGGCTCTGGAAGCCGCTGAAAAGTCGACCGAGATCACCTCGAAGTGGGCCAAGGACTCGATCGCCAAGCTGGCCGACGTGTCGAAAGCCAAGGCTGAACCGGCTGAATACACCAAGTCGGTGACCGACTTCGCTTCGGCCGCTGCCGAAATGGCTGCCGAGAACCTGGCCGCCTTCGCCGAAGTCGCCAAGAAAGTGCAGATGGAAACCGTCGAGCTGATGCTGGCTGCTGGCAAGGATATGTCGGAAGACGCGACTGCCGCCGTCAAGAAAGCCACCGCGGAAGTGACTTCGGTCGCCAAGAAAGCCGCTGCGGCTGCGAAGTAATTCGTAACGAGTTTCGCCCCTTAAGGGGCGCGAGAAGGCCCGGAGCATCCCTCCGGGCCTTGTTCTTTTCCGGCCCCCGCTTTCATCCTGAGGTGACAGGAGGTGGCCCATGACCCTGACAATCTGGACCTACGACTGGGTGCCCCCAGGCCCACGCGGCCATGTCCGTGACATCCGCCTGCGCTGGGCCTGCGAAGAGGCGGGCCTGCCCTACCGCATCGCCACCGTCCGCTTCCAGGACCGCACCAGCCCGGACCACCTGTCGCGCCAACCCTTCGCCCAGGTCCCCGCGCTGCAGGATGGCGAGATCACGCTTTTCGAAAGCGGCGCCTGTCTCCTCCACCTGGCCGAGACATCCGAAACCCTGATGCCCCGCGACCCCATCGCCCGGGCTGACACGCTGCAATGGCTGATCTCCGGCCTCAACTCCATCGAGATGGTCTCGGTCCCCTGGTGGTTCATCGGCCTGTCCAGCCTGCCGGAAAACCCGCTCGAGGGCTGGCTCGCCTCGCGTCTTTCGCGGCTTGAGGCCGTCCTGGCGACCCGCGACCACCTGGCAGCCGGTCGCTTCACCGTGGCCGATCTCCTGATGGCCGACATCCTGCGCGTGCAGAAACTGCGCGCCGCACTTGGCCCCTATCCGGCGCTGCAGGCCTATACCGACCGCATCCTGACCCGCCCCGCCTTCCGGAAAGCCCACCAGGACCAGCTGGATCACTTCGCCGCCGCCGATGCTGCGCGCGCAGGGTAGCGCAGCGAAAGCTTTACTTTTCGCTGCAGCCTCCCCTAGACTTCTCTGCAGGCGCAAAAGACGCCCCGGGGGGAACCATGGCCGATACCGACAAGCCGCTTCTGATCAAGCGCTACGCCAGCCGCCGTCTCTACAACACCGAGACCTCGGATTACGTCACGCTGGAAGACATCGCGGGCTTCATCCGCCAGGGGCGCGAGGTGCAGATCGTCGATCTCAAGACCGGCGACGACCTGACCCGACAGTACCTGCTGCAGATCGTCGCCGAACATGAGTCCAAGGGCGAAAGCGTCCTGCCGGTCGACGTCCTCACCGACCTTGTCCGCAGCTACGCGACCGGCATGCAGGCGGTGATGCCGCAGTTCCTCGCCTCCTCCTTCGAGATGCTGCGCAACAGCCAGGCCAAGATGGTGGAGAACCTCACAGCCTTCCCGAACCCGATGTCCGCCGTCCCGGGGTTCGAGGCGATGCGCAAGCAGCAAGAGGCGTTCCTCAAGACGATGATGGGCGGCATGCCCGGCTGGGGCGGTTCCGGACCTGCCAAGGAAGAGGAAGCCCCCGCCAGCCCGGACGACATCGCCGAGATCAAGAAGCAGCTGGCCGAGCTGCAGAAAAAGCTCTCCAAGCTCTGACCCATGGCAGAACCCGAAGGCCGCGTCACGCTCTGGGGGATCGAGGTCTTCATCGCCGCAGCCGAGGAAGGCTCGATTTCGGCTGCCTCGCGCCGCCTTGGCGTGTCGCCCTCGGCGGTCAGCCAGCAGCTGACCGCGCTCGAATCCGCACTTGGCGCCACGCTTCTGGACCGCGCCAGCCGTCCGGTCCAGGTGACGCCAGCCGGCGCGATGTTCCGCCGCCACGCGCAGGTGATCCTGAATGCCGCATCCGAGGCGCGCGCCGAACTCGCGATGGCCGACCTGTCGGGCATGACCACGCTGCGCCTCGGCGTGATCGAGGATTTCGACAGCGACGTCACCCCTCGGCTCCTGTCCACCCTCGCCCGTGACCTGAAGGGCTGCCGCTTCCTTCTGGAGACCGGGGCCAGCCACCGGCTGATGGACCAGCTTGAGGCGCGCGCGCTGGACATCGTCATCGCCGCCGACAGCTCCTCCGACCCCGCGCCCGAGGACTGGCGCGAACTGCATCCGATCCTCTCCGAACCCTTCGTCGCCGTCGCGCCTCCCGGCAGCCGGATCGAGGAATTACCGCTGATCCTGTACACCGCCCGCCACCTGATGGGCCGCCAGATCGCCGCCCACCTGTCGCGCCACGGCTTGAAACCGGCGCATCGGTTCGAACTGGACAGCTACGCCGCGATCCTCGCGATGGTCGCGGGGGGCGAGGGCTGGACCATCCTCACCCCTCTCGCGCTGCACCAGGCCCGCGCCTTCCGCGCCCAGGTCGAGGTCCGTCCCCTGCCCCTGCCCGCGCTCAGCCGCACCCTGTCTCTTTCCGCCCGCGCCGGGATCCTGCAGGGCGTGCCGACCCAGATCGCCCAGCGCCTGAAACCCCTGATCGCCGAGGTCGTCATCACCCCTGCCCTGGCCGCCGCCCCCTGGCTCGCCCCGGCGCTGCGCGTCCTCTGATCGGCCCACGCCGACCGTACCCGACGCTCCTCACGCTAACCGGCCAACACACTCAGGCCAGCCCAGCATTTGCCCATGGCCCAAATACTCCCGCCGGAGGCAGCCGACGCCTCAGCCAGGCGCACCGCAGACCCACTGGCTCCTTCACCCTTGCTCTTGCTCTTTTCCGAAATACTCCCGCCGGAGGCAGCCGACGCCGCAACTAGGCCCAGCGTCCTTCCGCCTGGCACCGCCGCTGCAACCCGCGTCCCCTCTCCCCCGGGGGAGAGGGTCAGGGTGAGGGGGCCCCGGCCAAAAGGTTGACGATTCCCTAACGAAAATCTCCAACACATTGTTTTCATTCAGTCATTGGATCTTGTCCACCGTGGACAGATCAGCCGCGCACCTCGGCCGCCGCATCGGTGATCGCCGCGGCGATGTAGTCCAACTCCGCCTCGGTCAGCCGCGTCGGAAGCCGCACGTCGCAGGCCCGCATCAGCATCGCCCGCGTCTGCGGCAGGTCCGGCACCTCGCCCAGGAACTGCCAGTTCCAGAACGCCCGCGCGTTGCCCTCGCTCAAGCCGAAGACCTGCACCGACACGCCCCGCGCCTTTGCCGCCGTCTGGAACGCCACCGCCTCGCCATCCGACCAGCCACCCACCAGGTTGAACTGGATCGAATCCGGCGCGCGTTCCTCGGGCCCCAGCGCCTCGGGCACCGCCAGATGCGCCGACCGGTTCAGCTGATCCGCCACCCGGTCATGCCCGGCACGGCCCTTCGCCACCCGCTCGGCCACCAGCGGCAACTGCGGCCGGATCACTGCCGCCGACAGGTTCTGCATCCGCAGGTTATAAAGCGGCAGCTTGTTCTGCCAGTGCGCGCAGGAATTCGTCAGGCCCGGATGCTTCTTCCAGTTGGTCTCGTAGGCCCCCGACATGATGATCGCCCGCGCCGCGATCTCGGGATCGTCGGTGATCATGATCCCGCCCTCGCCCGCGTTCACCAGCTTGTAGGACTGAAAGCTGAAGCAGCCGACCTTGCCGATGGTCCCGATATTCCGCCCGGCCCAGAGCGTGCCCAGCGAATGCGCCGCATCCTCGATTACCGGCACGCCAGCGGCATCGCAAAGCTGCATGATCGCGTCCATGTCCGAGGTATGCCCCCGCATGTGGCTGATCATCACCGCATCGGCCTCCGGCAGCTTCTTCGCGAAGTCCGCCATGTCGACCCGGTAGTTCTCGCCCACCTCGACCAGCACCGGCACGCAGTCGGCATGCACAACCGAGGACGGCACCGCGGCAAAGGTGAAGGCCGGGATCAGCACCTTGGCGCCCCGGGGTAAATCCAGCGCCTTCAGGGACAGGAACAGCGCCGCCGAACAGGACGACACCGCCAGCGCATAGCGCGCACCCAGCAGCTCGGCGAATTCGGTCTCCAGCAGGGCCACCGGCGCATCCGACGGCGCCGTGTAGCGGAACAGATCGCCCGAGCTTAACAGCCGGTCAATCTCGGCCCGCGCGGCCTCGGGGATCGGCTCTGCGTCATAGACGTTCGGAGCCAGGGTCTGACCGTCGGGGGCCATCATGCACCTTTTCTTAATCTCGACTTAAGAAAAGGTTTAAACTTCCACTTGGTGACGCGCCAGTGACAAAATCTTCTCTTCGCGCCTTTCCGCCTAGATTTTCGTCCCCACGCGGGCCTGGACCATATGCATAGCGGTCTCGACCTCGTGCCAGGCGGTGCGGGCCATGGATCGGAACACCATGATCTCAACCGCATGATCGCCCGTGCGCAGGATCACCACGTTCATGTGGTTCAACTGCGTGCGCACTGCCCGGCCCACCGGAAAGGCCGCGAGCCGCAGGTCGATGGGCACCCAGCGCGCCAGCACATCCGCCACACCTGCCCCCGCGACGGACAGGACCGTCCAGCCGTCCGACTGGTCCGTCACCGCCGCGCCCTCCAGTGCCGGGCACTCAACGCCCACCAGAAAGGCCTGCTCGCGCCCGGTCCAGACGATCCGCGCGCCCTTCTTCTCGGCGAAAGTGTTCGGTTCGGGCATCGCCAGCCCCAGCGGCTTCAGCCCCTTCGCCACCGCCTTTGCCCCACCCGGGAATACCGCGATCGAGGTGATCGGCCCCACGTCCACTTCGGCAAGGGTGACGGTCCCGACCGTCAGGCTGCGCCCCTCAAGGGCGGATTTTGCGATCAGTTCAGGCACGCAGCTTCTCCCCTTCCGGGTCGTGGAACACCGGGTTCATGACCTCGCAGATCACGTCGACGCCCCGCAGATGGTCGACCAGCCGCACCTTCGCGCCATACCGCGCCCGCCCGTCCTTGAGGAACGCCAGCCCCAGCCAGGCCCCGACAGTGGGCGACCAGCAGACGCTGGTGACATAGCCCTGGTCGGTTTCGCGATGCACCTCGGCCCCCGGCACGAACAGATGCGCGCCCGCCGAAATCGGCGCGATGGCCTTCAGGCCGACCAGCTGCTCGCGCTCCGGCCCCCACATCCCGGGCCGCGTCGCCGCCGCCTTGCCGATGCAGTCCTTCTTGGCCGACACCATCTTCTCCATCCCGATGTCATGCGCCGTGACCCGGCCATGAATCTCGGCATGCGTGATGAAGCCCTTCTCGATCCGCAGGACGTTCAGCGCCTCCATCCCGTAAGGCCCGCCGCCCATCGTCTCGGCCCGGGCCACCAGGTCACGGAACAGCGCCTCGCCATAGCGGGTGGGCACAGCCAGTTCATACCCCTCCTCGCCACTGAACGAGATCCGGAACAGCCGCCCGTCCACGCCCCCGATCCGCACCGGAGCGACCCCCATGAAGGGCAGGTCTACCGGAGTTTCCAGGAAGGAATTCACCAGCGCCCGCGCCTTCGGCCCCGCAACCGCAAACTGCGCCCAGGACTCAGTCACGGAGATGAACCGCACCTGCCAGTCCGCGCAGAAGGCCTGATGGACGAAATCCAGATGCCGCATCACCAGCCCCGCCGCGGCGGTGGTGGTGGTCATCAGGTAATGGTCCTCGCCCAGCCGGGCCGAGGTGCCATCATCCAGCACCAGCCCGTCATCGCGCAGCATCAGCCCATAGCGGACCCGACCTACCGGCAGGGTGCTGAAGGTGTTCGTGTATACAAAGTCCAGGAACTTGCCCGCATCCTTGCCCTGAATGTCGATCTTCCCCAGCGTGGACACATCGGCGATCCCGACTGCCTGCCGCACCATCATCACTTCCCGGTCGCAGGCCTCGCGCCAGGTCGTCTCACCGGGCTTCGGGAAGAACGACGGCCGGTACCACAGCCCCGCCTCGATCATCGGTGCGCCCCGGTCGCGGCTGGCCTGGTCGGAGGTCAGGAACCGCTGTGGCGCAAAGCCTTCGGCCCGCCCCCCGGCCCCCATCGCGGCGATGGACACCGGAACATAGGGCGGCCGGAACGTCGTCACCCCCGTCTCGGCAATCCCCCGCCCCGTCGCATCCGCCAGCACCGCCAGCGCCGCGACGTTGGAGTTCTTCCCCTGATCCGGCGCCATCCCTTGCGTCGTGTAGCGCTTCATGTGCTCGACCGACCGGAAGCCCTCCTGCGCCGCCAGCTTCACGTCCTTGGTCGTCACGTCATTGGCAAAATCGAGCCAGGCCCGGCCCTTCCCCTCCACTGCCCACAAAGCCTTCAGGCGATACGGCATGTCCTCAGCCTCCGGGACGGCGACGGACACCTTACGCCCAAGCGCCTCCACCGCCCGCAAAGCCGCAGCATGTCCGGAGGACAGCGCGCCGTAGGTCGACATCGTCCCATTCGCGGCCCCCACCGCGACCAACCCCGGCACCGCGCCCTCCATCGGCACGAAGGCCGCAAGGTCCTCGCTCCAGCGCGGACGACCGTTCATGTGGCAAGTCAGGTGGATCGTCGGGTTCCAGCCGCCCGACATGGCCAGGCAGTCGGTCTCGATCTCGATGACCTCCGAGCCCTTCCGCACCTGGGTGCCCGACAGCCCAAGCCGCCCACGGCTGCCGACAACCTCGGCCCCCACATGTACCGGGCAATCCTCGACGGCGCTTGCATCGGGCCGCGGGTCGATGATCGCGGCCACCGTGACCCCCGCCGCCATAAGCTCCCGCGCCACGCCCCTCGCCGCGTCGTTGTTGGCAAACAGCGTCACCCGCTTGCCCGGTACCACGCCATAGCGGTTGAGGTAGGTCCGCACCGCCGAGGCCATCATGATCCCCGGCCGGTCGTTGTTCTCGAACGCCACCGGCCGCTCCAGCGCGCCCGCAGCTAGCACCGCATGCTTCGCTACGATCCGCCAGAAACACTCGCGCGGCAGGTTCGGGCGCGCGGGCTTGTGCAGCCCCACCCGCTCCAACGCGCCATAGGTGCCGTGGTCATAGGCGCCCGTCACCGTGGTCCGGGCCATGATCCGCACGTTCGGCAGCGCCTGCAGCTCTGCCACCACCGAGGCCACCCACTCACCCGCAGGCAGACCCCCGATGGTCCCACCATCCGACAGAAGCCGCCCGCCCAGCGCATGGCTCTCCTCGCACAGGATCACATCCGCGCCAGCGCGCCCGGCGGTCAGCGCGGCCATCAGGCCGGACGGCCCCGAGCCGATCACCAGCACGTCGCAGAAGGCAAAGGCCTTCTCGTAGGTCCCGAGGTCATGCTTGCCCGACAGGCTGCCAAGTCCCGCCGCCCGGCGGATCAGCGGCTCGTAAAGTCCCTCCCAGAAGGCACGCGGCCACATGAAGGTCTTGTAGTAGAACCCCGCCGACAGGAAGGGCGAGAGGTAATCGTTCACCGCCAGAAGGTCGAACCGCAACGACCCCAGCCGGTTCTGCGACTGCGCCACCAGCCCCTCGAACACCTCCTGCATCGTCGCGCGGACGTTCGGCGTCTGGTTCGACGGACCCACGACCTCGACCAGCGCATTCGGCTCCTCCGACCCAGCGGTCAGGACGCCCCGAGGCCGGTGATACTTGAACGACCGCCCCACCAGCCGCACGTCATTGGCCAGCAGCGCCGAGGCGAGCGTATCCCCCTTGTACCCCGCGTAATCCTTCCCGTCGAAGCGGAAGCGGACCGGCTTCGTCCGGTCGATCAGCCCCTTGCCGTCGATCCTCATGCCTTCCGCTCCACGACCAATTCCGCCCCAAGGATTTCATGCGTCACCGTGCTCCGCGTGACCAGCAGCCACTGCGAACACCCCGCCTCGTGATACCAGAGATCCTTCGTCACCCCCGCCGGATTGTCCCGCAGGTGCAGGTAGTTGTCCCAAGCGGCAGGTTCGGCACCCTCCGAGGGCCGGTGCAGATAATCCTCCGCCCCATAGTAGTAGAACTCCCGCCGGTCCCGTTCACCGCAAAGGGGGCAAGTCAGGCGCATCAGTTGGCCTCGCAGTCTTCGATGAAAGTGATCTCTTCCAGAATGGTGAGATCAACTTGTTGATAGGACATCCGGACGCTCATTCTGTATTCGCGGTCCAGCAGGTCTCTCCAGCTCGGAAGACCACATACCGCGTCCTTCATCTTTTCGCCCGCGTCTCCGGCCGGCTTTCCTTCAACCGCCGTCTGCAGAAACAGCCGATTCAAGTCCTGCTTGAGTTCGACGAACCTTAGGCCTGCAGGAAGCGCCAAGTCTTCCAGTTCCTTTACTGCTGACTGGATGTCCTCGCAGTCCGGCTGACCCAGATCGCGTCCGAACGGACACTCGCCCAGGATGTTCGCGTGCGCTGGAGCAGCAGCGATCAGCAAGAAGGCGATCGACCGCATCTCATCACCTCAATGCAGGTTGTGCTGGCTGCCGGTGCCTTCTTCGTCCAGAAGATGCCCCGTCGCAAAGCGGTCCAGCCGGAACTTCCGCGCCACCTCATGCGGCTCGCCTGTCGCCATCAGATGCGCCATGCACCAGCCGGACGCCGGCACCGCCTTGAACCCCCCGTAGTTCCAGCCGCAATCGATGAAGAGGCCATCCACATGCGTCTTGTCGATGATGGGGGACCCATCCGGCGACATGTCCATGATCCCGCCCCAGGACCGCAGTACCTTGGCCCGGCCGATCATCGGCATCAGGGTCATGCCCGCTTCCATCACATGCTCGACCATCGGCAGGTTCCCCCGCGCCGCATAGGAGGCATAGAAATCGAGGTCACCGCCAAACACGAGTCCCCCTTTGTCCGACTGGCTGATGTAGAAGTGCCCCATGCCGAAGCTGATCACATGGTTGATCACCGGCTTCAGCCCCTCGGTCACAAAGGCCTGCAGGATGTGCGACTCAATCGGCAACCGCATCCCCGCCATCGCCGCGACCTGAGACGACCGCCCCGCCACCACGATCCCGACCTTCTTCGCCCGGATCGACCCTCGAGTCGTCTGGACGCCCTTCACGACCCCGTTCTCGATATCGATCCCCATGACCTCGCAGTTCTGGATCAGGTCCACCCCCCGCTGGTCCGCCCCCCGCGCATAGCCCCAGGCCACCGCATCATGCCGTGCCGACCCTCCGCGCGGGTGCAGCAGCCCGCCATAGATCGGGAACCGCGTGTTGTCGAAATCGAGATACGGCAGATGCTCCCGCACCCCGTCCCGGTCCAGCAGGATCGCGTCATCCCCCTGATTTATCATCGCATTCCCGCGCCGCACGAAGGCGTCCCGCTGGCCGTCGGAATGGAACAGGTTGATCAGCCCGCGCTGCGAATGCATCACGTTGTAGTTCAGCTCGGACTCCAGCCCCTCCCACAGCTTCATCGAATGGCTATAGAACTCCGAGTTCCCCGGAAGGAAGTAGTTCGCCCGCACGATCGTCGTGTTCCGCCCGATGTTGCCGGACCCGAGATACCCCTTCTCCAAGACCGCGACATTGGTGATCCCGTGGTTCTTCGCCAGGTAATAGGCCGTGGAAAGCCCATGCCCGCCGCCCCCGATGATGACCACGTCATACTCCGCCTTCGGCGCCGGATCGCGCCAGGCGGGCCTCCAGCCCTTGTTGCCGAACAACCCTTCCGTGATGACCTTCAGGCCGGAATATCGCATGGGTGACGCCTCCTGACCCGGCCATCAAACCGGGACAGGATTGGTTATTCAAGAGCACACGCGCAAAACCTGCTCTGCCAGCGACAAAACGTGTCGCAAGCTGTGCGAGCTGCTTACAGCCCCTTCGACCGGTAGGTTTGGGCCACCCGACCGATGGAAACGATATAGGCCGCGACCCGCAGGTCCTCGACGTCCTGGCGGCTGTGCCAGACCTCGCGCATCGCCTGGTAGGCCGTCCGCATCGTGTCATCGAGCCCCGACCGCACCAAGGCCAGTTCGTCCGACCCGGTCAGGAAGCGTTCCTTGAAATCCTCGGCCAGGGACCAGCCAAGGCCCTTGTCCGACGACAGCCGCTCCAGCTCCTCGACCAGCAGGCGTGACCGAGCCTCTTCGGCCCGACGCTGCATCCGGCCGAACCGGATGTGGGACAGGTTCTTCACCCATTCGAAATAGCTGACCGTGACCCCGCCGGCGTTGGCATACATGTCCGGGATGATGACGACGCCCTTCTTCCGCAGGATCTCGTCCGCGCCGAAGGTGATCGGGCCGTTCGCGGCTTCGATGATGAGCGGCGCCTTGATCCGGTCGGCATTGCCCAGATGGATCACCCCTTCCAGCGCCGCCGGGACCAGGATGTCGCAGGGCTCTTCCAGCACTGGCGCGCCGTCGGGGACATGGGTCGCATTTGGGTAGCCTGCCAGCAGTCCACCGTGGCGGTTCATCCACTGACGGATGTCCTCGACGTCCAGCCCCTTGGGGTCCAGAAGCGCGCCGTCCCGCTCGATCACCGCGATGACCTTGCAGCCGTCCTCCTCGGACAGGAACTTCGCCGCGTGGTAGCCCACGTTGCCCAGGCCCTGCACGATCACCCGCTTGCCGTCCAACCCGCCGGTCAGCCCTGCCTTGCCGATGTCCTCCTTGTGCCGGAAGAACTCGCGCAGGGCATACTGGACGCCCCGCCCTGTCGCCTCGACCCGGCCCTGGATGCCGCCCGCGTGCGGAGGCTTTCCGGTGACACAGGCCTTGGCGTTGATGTCCGTCGTGTTCATCCGCGCATACTGGTCGGCGATCCAGGCCATCTCGCGCTCTCCCGTCCCCATGTCGGGCGCGGGCACGTTCTGCGCCGGGTGGATCAGGTCGCGCTTGATCAGCTCATAGGCAAAGCGCCGGGTGATCTGTTCCAGCTCATGCTCGTCCCATTGGCGCGGGTCGATGCACAATCCGCCTTTCGATCCACCGAACGGCGTTTCCACCAAAGCGCATTTGTAGGTCATCAGCGCCGCCAGCGCCTCGACCTCGTCCTGGTGAACCGACAGCGCATAACGGATGCCGCCCTTCACGGGTTCCATATGTTCGGAATGCACCGACCGGTAGCCGGTGAAGGTCTCGATCTTGCCGCGCAGGCGCACCCCGAAGCGCACCGTGTAGGTCGAGTTGCAGACCCTGATCTTCTGTTCCAGGCCTGGGCTCAGGTCCATCAACTTCGCGGCCCGGTTGAACATTAGGTCAACTGACTCGCGGAAACTCGGCTCTCCTGACTGCTGCATCCCGTCCTCCCAAACAGGTCGCGCGCCACTCTGGCGGCATCGCCGGCACGCTACGACCGGGGCGTGGAAGTGGAAACCCGAAAACCACAGGAACGGCAGAATTCGGGACCGGTCCGGAAGACCGACTTTGCGAATCGGTCAGGCGGGAAATCCTTTCCAAGGCGTGAACGCGACCGAAAATTTTCACGCTGCCGGATCAACGGGCGAGATAACCCTAGATTGTTTCCGGATTGTGGCGATATGGCCGCTTTGCCTGAGCGTTTGCCTTACTTCTGCCTGAAGTCGTGCTTAACTGTCCGCTTGGGGACCCGTCTGTTTTGCCGGGCTGCTGTTAGTGATGGATCGAGACATGTTTGAACAAGCTGCCAAGCGTTCATATTCTGCGCGCCTCCTCCAGAAGGTAAAGGACTTCCAGTCCGACGAACGCGGGGGGATCACGATGTTCGTCCTGTTCCTCTTCGTGTTGATGATCCTCGCGGGCGGCATCGCCATCGACGTCACGCGCGCCGAGATGCGTCGCGTCACCTATCAACAGACCTTCGACCGTGCAGTCCTTGCGGCCTCGAACATCACTCTGCCCCCGGAGCAGTCGCCGGTCTCGATCGGTCAAAACTGGTACGACATCGCGGGCCTCGGCGATCGGCTCACCGTCGATTTCGCGACGCCGACCATCACCGGTGAGGCGACCAACAGCTCGCGCAGGACGACTTTCTCGGGCAGTGTCCGGTCGTACAACCATTTCATGCACATGCTGGACATCCCCTACTTCGACATGCCGGTGACCTCCGCCGCACAGCAGGGCGTGTCGAAGATCGAGGTCATCATGGTCCTCGACATCACCGGCTCGATGGGGGAATCCTCGGGGTCGACCACCAAGATCGCGGCGCTGCGCCAGGCAGCGACGAACTTCGTCAACATTCTCAAGTTCAACCGCGACGCGGGCGGCAACTACACGATCCCGAAGGACCCGAACAACCTGATCTCGATCGGGATGGTGCCGTATTCGTCGAACGTGAACATTCCGGTCAACCTGCGCAACCAGTTCACCGTCTCGCACCTTTCCTGGTGGGACGGGGTCGCGAACCAGGGCGTGCAGAACCCGCCCATCAACTGCTTCGAGATCCCTGAAAGCACTTATGGCACGCTTGCCCTGTCGCGGACGAACCCGATCCCGATGCAAGCCGTCGCTCAGACCGCCGCCAGCGCGCCGGGCGTGGGGACGATCACCCTTCCGGCAGCCAACAACGCGAACGGCCAGAACGGTGGCTTACTGCAGTTGAACTATACGGCCCCTGCCATTCCCAGCAAGAACACCAACAGCTTCACCTGCAACCACGGTGACAACTTCGCCACTGGAACCGATGAAAGTGGATCGAACCTGATTGCCCTGCCGTCGACCAGCATCGACGCGCTCAAGACGCAGATTTCGCAGCTGAATCCGCGCGGCACCACGTCCATCGCGGTTGGGATGCGCTGGGGCACGGCGCTGATCGACGAATCCGCGCGCCCGATCTACACGTCCCTGCTGGGCGGGACCATGGCTGGCCGCCCCGCCAACAACACCGACAATGAAACCCGCAAGATCATCGTGCTGATGACCGACGGTACCCACGTCGCCAGCAGATATGTACTCGACGCCTACAAGTCCGGTCCGTCGCCGATCTGGCGCGGTGCCGATGGCCGCATGGCAATCGAGTACAACGACAGCGGCGTCGGTCTGAACGGCGGCCTGCGCCCGGGCCTGAACCCGACCGGCAACCCGCGCAACAGCTGCTCGGGCTGGTCGCTGGCGAATACCGTCGTCAACGGCAACACCGTCCGGCGCAACTTCTTCGTCCCGCACCTGAAAGCCAACTCTGTTGTCAGAACAACCGATCCCAACCGCGCGGAAGGCAACGGCAACTCGGGCACGGCCGTCACCGGCGCCTGCGATCCGCGCGCCTGGCTTGCTCCGGTCAACGGGGCGCCGACCTGGCCCGGCAGCGGCGCTGTCCGTCGCCTGGATTGGTCGGAAGTCTGGCGCTTTGCCTCGGTCGACTGGGTGATCGAGCAGCTCTACCTCCGCTCGAACGTGGTCGGCGCCACGAACTACAACACCGTCTACAACACCATGGTTGGCAACTACCTGCAGGGCACCACGAACATGGACAACCTGCTGAACGCCAACTGCACCGCCGCCAAGCAGGCCGGGGTCGAAGTGTTCGGGATCGTGCTCGGTGACGACGTCACCATCGGCCCGGTCCAGAACTGTTCTTCGCCCGGCACCGGCTACTTCTACAATGTGACCAACGCCGACAACCTCAACGCGGCCTTTGAACAGATCGCCGTGCTTATCTCGGAACTGAGGCTGACCCAATGAGCGCATTCCGCCGGTACCTCAAGGACGATTCTGGAACGACGCCGATCGAGTTTGTCTTCGTCTTTCCGATTATCTTCCTGATCTTCACTGCATCGTTCGAAAGCAGCATCTACATGGCGCGCTACACCATGTTTGACCGGGCGGTCGACATTGTGGTGCGCCAGCTGCGGCTGGGGAACATGCGCGATGCCTCGCACCAGCAGCTGAAGGAACGTATCTGCACGGCCGGACTGATGGCCAGTTCGCGGGCCGACTGCATGAACAAGATGAGGATCTGGATGCAGCCGGTGAACACCGCAAACTTCGTGATGGCTGCGCCTCCGGTAGCCTGTGTGGACCGTGCCAGCGACGTCAACGACGCCGAGCCGCCGGCAAACGAATACACCACGGGGACCGACAACGACATCATGCTGATGCGCATCTGCCTGAAGGAATGGCCGATGTTCCCGACCTCGGGGATCAGCGTGAAGATGCCGACCCAACCGGACGGATCGGTCGCCATGATCGTGACCACCGTCTTCGTCAACGAACCGATGTGACCGACATGCGCAAACTCAAGCACCGTTTTGGCACTTTCCTTCGAGATGAAGATGGCTTGCTCCTTGCCGAAGGGCTCGTGTCGCTGCCGCTCATCATCTGGGCCCTGGTGGCGTTGTTCATCTACTGGGACGTGTTCCGCACGATCAACGTCACGCAAAAGGCTGCCTACGGCGTGGCCGACCTCCTGTCGCGCCAGCGGGCCGAGTTGTCGGTGAATTTTGCCAATGGCCTGCAAGAGGTGGTCGACTTCCTGACCCCGGGTGGCCATCCTGTGAGCGTGCGGATCACCAGCTTCGAGTGTATTGCACCTTCCGGCCCGGGCTGCACCACGTCCAATGGTAGCTACCGGCTGCTGTTCTCCTTCTCGCCGGAAGGGAAGGCTACGCTCCTGAACGAGACGCACATCCAGAACTGGCGGACGGCAAACAAGATCCCGGTGCTGGCAAACGGCGAAAGCGTCTTCGTGGTCGAAACGGAAGTGGCCTTCAAGGCCCAGCTACAGACCGCGATCGCCGGCTTCATGGTCGGGGTGGAAGACGCGAAGTACGGCCAGTTCATCGTGACCAAGCCGCGTCATCGTCGTCTCTGCCTCGAAGGCACCAACACCTGCAACAACTGAACTGTTCGCTGAGCAGTGCTTTCCCCCGCTGAAATGTCCGGATAGGCTCTGGGCGTTTCAGCGGGGTGGTCATGCGAACAATCTGCCTTCTTGTCCTTGGCGTCCTGACAGCCTGCGCCCCGTTTCCCGCGGTTGACGAGGCCCTCGGCCCGGATACCGACCCGCCGCCGCTGCTCTTGCCGATCAACGGCCTGATCGCGCAGGGCCAGGCCTCCGATGCCGATCCCGGCCCTGCGCTTGCCGCCCGGGCCGCCCGCCTGAAGGCCCGCGCCGCCGCGCTCCCGGCCGCTTCCCCTCCGACCTGACGGCGTTGCACCCCGCGCGGCTTCCGGCTAACAGACGCAAGCCACAAACTGCCAAAGGTTCCCCGATGTCCGCAGCCCCCTTGCGTCTTGGTCTTGCCGGTCTCGGGACGGTCGGCATCGGTGTCGTCAAGATCGTCCAGGCCCATGCCGACCTTATCGCCGCCCGCGCCGGTCGCCCCGTGACGATCGCTGCCGTCTCGGCACGCGACCCCAAGAAGAATCGCGATGCGGACCTCTCGGCCTATGCCTGGGAAACCGACCCCGTCGCCCTGGCGAAACGCCCCGACATCGACGTCTTCGTCGAGGTGATGGGCGGTCACGAAGGCGCGGCCAAGGACGCGACCGAAGCCGCCCTCGCCGCTGGCAAACACGTCGTCACCGCCAACAAGGCACTGCTCGCCCACCACGGCCAGGCCCTCGCCGAACAGGCCGAGGCCGCGAACCTTGCCCTGCGGTTCGAGGCCGCCGTCGCGGGCGGCATCCCCGTCATCAAGGCCCTGACCGAGGGTCTTGCCGGCAACCGCATGAAGCGCGTCATGGGCGTGATGAACGGCTCCTGCAACTACATCCTCACCCGGATGCAGGCCGAGAACCTGCCCTACGAGACCGTCTTCGAGGAAGCCCGCCAGCTTGGCTACCTGGAAGCCGACCCCAACCTCGACGTGGGCGGCATCGACGCGGGCCACAAGCTCTCGCTCCTCGCTTCAATCGCCTTCGGGACCCGCGTCGCCTTCGACGCCGTGGAACTGGAAGGCATCGGCAATGTCTCGATCGACGACATCCGCCTGGCCGAGGACATGGGCTACCGCATCAAGCTTCTGGGCGTGGCACAAATGACCGGCCGCGGGCTGGAACAGCGCATGACTCCCTGCCTCGTCCCCGCCGACAGCCCGCTTGGCCAACTGCAGGGCGGCACCAACATGGTCGTACTCGAAGGCGACTCGGTCGGCCAGGTCGTCCTGCGCGGACCGGGAGCCGGGATGGGCCCCACCGCCAGCGCCGTGATGGCCGATGTGATCGACATTGCCCGCGGCTTTCGTCTGCCGACCTTCGGCCAGCCTGCGAGCACCCTGACCGCCGCCCAGCCCGCCCGCGCCGCGACGCCCGCGCCCTATTACCTGCGCATGACGCTCCTCGACAAACCCGGGGCGCTGGCGAAGATCGCCACCTGCCTTGGCGACGCCGGCGTCTCCATCGACCAG
The DNA here is from genome assembly GCF_057219935.1 of Tabrizicola sp. T74. Lineage (NCBI taxonomy): Bacteria > Pseudomonadati > Pseudomonadota > Alphaproteobacteria > Rhodobacterales > Paracoccaceae > Tabrizicola > Tabrizicola sp. T74. Next base: position 181,243 of record NZ_JBXVVT010000002.1, read on the forward strand.
ATGCGCCAATACGGCCACCAGGGCGCAAATGCCCCGGTTCTGATCGTCACCCACAAGGCCGCCCCTGACGACGTCGCCCACGCCATGACCCGCTTCGCCGCAACCGGCGTGCTGGTCGGGGACCCGGTGGCAATCCGGATCGAGGAAGTCTGACGGCTTGACATTCCTCTCGGTCAGACCCGAGGCTTGCATTGTTGGTTCAGGGTTTGGGAATATCATGCGGCCATTGCTTCTGATGCTCCTCTGCGCCGCACCGGCCCATGCCGATCCGGTCGCGGGCACCGATGATCCCGCCTTCCGCAAACCTTTCGAGCGCGCGTTGCAGACCGACGACCCGCTTGCGCTGATCGAATTGCACCGGGCCGCCTGGGCTGGCAACACCGCAGCACTCCTGACTCTTCCAGCAGCACTGGATTGGTTCGCCAAGGATGTGCCGTCGACCGTGCGGCAACAGATTTTCATGATCGATGGCGTTCCTTTGTTCGACGTCCTCTTCAAGGCCGACCCAGTCGCCGCCGCCTGGGGGTTGCAGGGTGGTGTCGGCAGATCGGACATGGATGACCTCCTTGACCGCGCCTACACCCTTTATGCAGCAGGCGAGGCGGCAAAGGGCACCGCGCTATTCCTGACCTGGGAAAGCCAGACACAAGCCTACACGCCTTTGCCGCCGGGGTTCTTCGACCAGCCCGTGCCGGACTGGGCCATCGCCCTACACGTCCAGGACAGGCTGACATATTTAGGTGGTGACTATCCCGCTGCAGCCGAAGTCCTGGTGGCCGAACGATTGAAACTGGACGATCCTGCGGGATGGATGGGGCTGGCCCTGTATTCGGGTTTGCATCTTCCGCCCGAGAACCGGGGCAAGGTCGATCAGCAGCGCATCGATCGGATCCTGTCCGCGGCCGGCTACACGCCGATCGATGGCTTGGCGCGCATGACCGAGGTGATCCCCGTCCTGCAGGTGTTGCGCCCGCCCGTCCCGGTGCTGAACGCCGAGACCGCACTTGCGGCGACAGCGGTCCTGGCCCAGGAACCAGAGTTCGTCCCGCTGACAGCGTTCTGCGAAGCACGCTGCCCCACCTCGACACCTACCTGTGCCATTGCCTATGTCGCGGCCTTTGGCCACCCGTACGACAATGGCCTCGATGCGCAGCCCTTCGTCGCGCTTATCTCGCCACAGGATTTCTTTGCGTCACCGCGCGGGCAGAAGGTCTTCCTGCAATCTACCCACCGCCTCAGTGGTACCGACCGTGCTGAATCCCCTGTTCAGTCAGCCCTGCGCAAGATCGACGCCTGCCTGGCGGACGCGATCCTCACCTCGCCGCGCTGACTGTTAGCGCCACCATCCTTGCCGCGCCGCAAACCCCCGGCTAAACGGGGAAAAACCCCGAGGGACCCATGTCAGAAAAATCGCAATTCCAGGATCGTCTCCTGTCCCTCGGCCTTGGCCGGGTGTCGGAAGCCGCCGCCCTCGCCTCTGCCCGCCTGATCGGGCGCGGCGACGAAAAGGCCGCCGACCAGGCCGCCGTCAACGCGATGCGCGACCAGCTGAACCTCCTCGACATCAAGGGCGTCGTCGTTATTGGCGAAGGCGAACGCGATGAGGCCCCGATGCTCTACATCGGCGAGGAGGTCGGCACCGGCCAGGGACCGGAGGTCGACATCGCCCTCGACCCGCTCGAAGGCACCACCCTCACCGCCAAGGACATGCCGAACGCCCTGACCGTCATCGCCATGGCCCCGCGCGGCACGCTCCTCCACGCGCCCGACGTCTACATGGACAAGCTTGCCATCGGCCCCGGCCACAAGCCCGGCACCGTGACGCTCGCCATGTCCCCCTCCGAACGCGTCTCAGCGCTCGCCGCCGCCAAGGGCTGCTCGACCGAAGACATCACTGTCTGCATCCTTGACCGCCCAAGGCATGAGGACCTGATCGCCGAAGTCCGCTCCACCGGCGCGGCGATCCGCCTCATCACCGACGGCGATGTCGCGGGCGTCATGCACTGCGCCGAGCCCGAGATCACCGGCATCGACATGTACATGGGCTCTGGCGGAGCCCCCGAAGGCGTGCTGGCCGCCGCCGCGCTGAAATGCATGGGCGGGCAGTTCTTCGGCAAGCTTCTGTTCCGCAACGAGGACGAACGCGCCCGCGCCCGCAAGGCCGGCATCACCAACTTCGACCGCGTCTACACCCGCGACGACCTGGTGCGCGCCGATGTGATCTTTGCCGCGACGGGGGTGACGAACGGCTCCCTCCTCGCCGGGATCAAGCGCGATCCGGGTTGGGTGACGCTGGAGACGATCCTGATGCGCTCCAAATCCGGTTCGATCCGCCGGATGACCTACAAGACCCCGGTGAAGTAGGTCGGGGCCAGCCCCGACACCCCCCGTAGGTCGGGGTTCACCCCGACTCCTGTAGGGTGGGCAATCTGCCCACCGCCCGCGTAGGGTGCGGCTCACAGCGCACCATTCCACTACATGAACGCCAAAGCCACGCCTCTCGCAGTCCCGCCATCATTGCTAACACCCCGGAAACCATCCCCTTAACATTCAGTAAACGCCCACGAGCAACTCTTTGCTCCCAAAGCATATTCCAGAAATGTCCACCGTGGACACCCCACACCCCCCTTGCCAGGCCGCCCCCTTTCCGGCACCCCTAGCCGCATGACCCCCTTCCTGAACGTCGCCCAATCCCTCACCGGCCGCCGCTGGACCGGCCCCGACCCCACCCAGGACCGGCTGGCCGAGGGGATGGCCCAGCAGACCCGCCTCCCCCTCCCCCTCTGCCGCGTCCTCGCGGCCCGGGGGGTGACGCCCGAGGACGCCCCCGCCTTCCTCGCGCCCTCCCTCCGCGACCTCATGCCGGACCCCCTCACACTGAAGGACATGGGGACCGCCGCCGACCGCCTCCTTCAAGCCGTTGCCCGCCGCGAAAGGATCGCCATCTTCGCCGACTACGACGTCGACGGCGGCTCCTCTGCCGCCCTCCTCCTTGTCTGGCTCCGCCACTTCGGCCTCCCCGCGACCCTCTACATTCCCGACCGCATCGACGAGGGCTACGGCCCCAACATCCCCGCGATGGCCCAGCTTGCCGCAGCCCACGACCTCATCCTCTGCGTCGATTGCGGGACCCTGTCCCATGAGCCCATCGCCGCCGCCAAGGGGGCGGACGTGGTCATCCTCGACCACCACCTGGCCCTAGAAACCCTCCCCTCGGCCCTGGCCATCGTGAACCCCAACCGCCAGGACGAGGACGGCACGCTCGCCCATCTCTGCGCGGCGGGGGTGGTCTTTCTTCTCCTCGTCGAGGCGAACCGGCGGCTCAAGCAGCAGGGCCAGCAGACCCCCGACCTGATGGCCCTCCTCGACCTCGTGGCCCTCGCCACCGTGGCCGACGTCGCCCCCCTGACCGGCCTCAACCGCGCCTTCGTCCGGCAGGGGCTGAAGGTCATGGCCCGCCGCGACCGCCCCGGGCTGCGCGCGCTCGCCGATGTCGCGCGGATGGACCAGGCCCCCACCCCCTACGCCCTGGGCTTCCTGCTCGGCCCCCGGGTCAACGCAGGCGGGCGCATCGGTCAGGCCGACCTTGGCGCGCGGCTGCTGGCGACCGACGACGAGATGGAGGCCGCCCGCCTTGCCGCCCGGCTGGACCAGTTGAACACCGACCGGCGCGAGATCACCGAACGGGTCCGCGAGGATGCCCTCGCCCAGGCCGAGGCGCGGGGACTGGACGCGCCGCTGGTCTGGGCGGCCGCCGATGGCTGGCACCCCGGCGTGGTCGGCATCGTGGCCGCCCGGCTGAAAGAGGCGGCGAACCGCCCCTCGGTCGTGATCGGGTTCGAGGGCGATGTCGGCAAGGGCTCGGCCCGGTCGGTCCCCGGTGTGGACCTGGGCGCCGCGATCCAGCGTGTCGCGGCCGAGGGGCTGATCGAGAAAGGCGGCGGGCACAAGATGGCAGCAGGCCTGACCCTGACCCGTGCGCAGCTGGAACCGGCCATGGCCCGCCTCTCCGACCTCCTCGCCCGCCAGGGTGCGGGTGTAGCCGGGCCGCAGGACCTGCGGATCGACAGCCTTCTGGCCACCAGTGCCGCAACGGTCGCCCTGGTCGAAGAGATCGAGAATGCCGGACCCTTCGGCGCCGCCGCCCCCGCCCCGCGCTTTGCCTTTGCCAATGCTGCCGTCACCTGCCGCCGCATCGGCGAAAGCCACCTGAAGATCTCGGTGTCCGACGGATCGGGCCCCGCGCTGGACGGCATCGCGTTCGGAGCCTTCGACGGCCCGCTTGGCCCCTGCCTGGAAGGCGCCGGCCACCGGCGTTTTCACCTGGCTGGAAAGCTGGAGCTGAACCACTGGAACGGCCGCACCCGGGTGCAGCTGCGCCTTGACGACGCGGCACCGGCATAGACCCGCATTTTTCCTCTTGCGGAACCCCAGCGCAGATTCTACACACCGCGCACCGAAAGCGTGGCCCGTTCGTCTATCGGTTAGGACACCTGGTTTTCAACCAGGTAAGAGGGGTTCGACTCCCCTACGGGCTGCCACCTTTTCCTGTCTTTCCTTTCTGTTCAAAGGCTTGCGGGGTCGGCTTGCCTAGCCTTTCGGGTGGGTTGGTCAATTTCTGTGCTGCTTTCACGCCCGTAGCAGGCACAAGCGCCTTGTCGGCCGGCTTGGCCCGGTTCGCTTTCTTGACGTAGGCCCCGCCCTCATTCGACGTCGCATGGGCGATGAAGCTCATGATCCCGAGATCTCAGCCCCCGGCGTCCGCGATTCTCGTCGCCTGCCTCTTCCGCAACTCCTGGGCCGAACATTGGGGAAGTCCGGCGGCGCTGCGTTGATCCTTGAACCAGTTGCCACACGATTCGACCCTGTAGGTCCGCCCCTGCTGATGGGTCAGGAACAGCATCTGTTCCTTGGGCAGCACCTCGATTTCGCGCGCCAACTCTGGCAGGATCTCGTCACCTAAGCCGGTCTTGTGCCGCCGATAGCTTATTCTGTCTTCCCGGACGTTCTGCGAGCCCAGGCGCACCACGTCCTGCCGCGCCGCCCTGGTGTTTAGGATCAGAAACGCTGCCAAACGCGCCTTTGTCCCCGGTCCTTCGTGGGCAAGGAAGTGACTGATCTCGGCCTCGGTCCACGTTTGGTACCGTCTGGGCTTCCCTTGCGCCGATCGGCGTGGCGGGCAGCAAGCGCCCCGATGTGGTACTTGCCAGCCTTGGTCCTGAACCAATCCGGCTCGCGGCGGATCGATGACTTCCGCACACCTGTTCAATTCAGGTATTTGGGGCTGCGCAGGATCTGCTCGATTAGCTAAGCCTGGGTTCCATAGAGCGCGGTTGTTTGAATGACTGGCGCTTTTGCGCCTTTCAAGCCGACCGCATTGGTAGCACGAAATTCGGCTGAGCCCTATGCACCGGGTGCCCCATCGAAAGCACCTACACCAAACCCCCGCCCCGCGCGGTCAGCCAGGCCGCCTAATCCAGCCACTACGATCCGGCCTTCGGCTCTGTCTCTGCCTGCGAGGCTTTGGGACCGACATAAGTCGCCCGTGCCGGTCAGTGCGAAATATGGATGTGCCGCCCCTTGTGGCCCTGCTGGCTTAAGTTGCCGCTATCGTGGCCCCCCTTCGTCAGCACGAAGGTCAGGTCGCAATTGGCGAAGAGCTTCGTACTATTGAAGGATCGCCACGGCGCGAAAAGGACAGCTCCGGGGTCTCCGATCGCGATGTCGTCCGCTGCCAAGATTGGCCGTGCGTGTCGCGCTCGTCGCACTGGCACCTGCGGGAACCTGAACGCGGTGTGATCAGCATGACCGACTTACGAACCGTCCTGATCCTGGGGCTTAGCCAATCAGCTTAGGCCAGACGCGCCTGACCGACCTTGACCCGGCGCAGCGGGATCGAGCTTTCGATCGAGGCCACGCCCGGCAGCTTGGTGAACTTGCCGACCAGAAACCGCTCGAACTCCGCCAGACCGCTGGTTGCGATGCGCAGGAGGTAGTCGCGGTTGCCGGTCATCAGCCAGCAATCCACCACTTCGGGAAAGGTCTGGATCGCCGCTTCGAACTGCATCAGGGCCTCATCGACCTGCTTGTCCAGCTTCACCGAGACAAACACCGAAAAGCCGTAGCCAAGCGCCGCTTCATCAATCCGGGCCGAATATCCGGCGATGATGCCGGCATCTTCCATAAGCCGGATCCGCCGGGCGACGGGCGACGGACTTAATCCAACCGTATCACTGATGTCATTGACCGTGGCGCGGCCATTTTTCTGCAGGACGCGAAGGATCGAAAGGTTCAGTGGGTCGACGTTGGCTGATTGCATTCCCAATCCCCTCCGTTTTGGTGATTATCGCTAAAGTACATCATCCTGATAGCAGATAAAGGCAAAAACACGCGCGCGCTTGGCGCTAGTGTCATCCTGGAACAGCAAGGGGCCAATCCGCCATGATCGTAGCTGAGGCGCAGCATCTGAAGACGGTCGAGCAGCGCCTGTTGTGGCTCTCGCACTGGATGATCCACCATGCGAACCACATCCGACCCAAAGTGGACGGGATAAAGACCGGGGGGCATCAGGCCTCGTCCGCGTCGATGGTGTCGATCATGACGGCACTGTACTTCTCGGCCCTGCGGCCAGAAGACAGGGTCGCGGTCAAGCCGCATGCGGCCCCGGTGCTGCATGCGGTGCATTACCTGATGGGTACCCAAACCCGCGAGCGGATGGAGAACTTCCGCGGCTTTGGCGGGGCGCAAAGCTATCCCAGCCGCACCAAGGACCAGATCGATGTGGATTTCTCCACCGGCTCGGTCGGGCTTGGTGTGGCGATCACCGCCTTCGCCTCGCTGGTGCAGGACTATGTCCGGGCCAAGCCCTGGGGCGAAGGTGTGCGTGCAGGCCGGATGGTTGCGCTGGTCGGGGACGCCGAACTGGACGAGGGCAACGTCTACGAGGCGCTGCAGGAAGGCTGGAAGAACGGGTTGCGGAACTGCTGGTGGATCATCGACTACAACCGCCAGTCTCTGGACGGGGTGGTGCATGAAGGGCTGTGGAGCCGGGTCGAACGGATCTTCGAAGCGTTCGGCTGGGACGTCGTGCGGGTCAAGCACGGCCGTCTGCAGCGCGCCGCGTTTCAGGAACCGGGCGGCGATGCCCTGCGCCAGTGGATCGACGACTGCCCCAACCAGCTTTACGCGGCGCTGACCTTCATGGGCGGTGCGGTCTGGCGCAAGCGGTTGATGGACGATCTGGGCGATCAGGGTCCGGTCTCGGCCTTGCTCGCGCGGCGCAGCGATGCGGAACTTGCGGCGCTGATGGAAAACCTGGGCGGCAACTGCGTGGACACGCTGGCCGAAACCTTTGCCGCCATCGGCCACGACCGACCGGTCTGCTTTCTTGCCTATACGGTGAAGGGCTGGGGGACGCCAATCGCCGGGCACAAAGACAACCACGGCGGGCTGATGACCAAAGCGCAGATGGCGGACTGGCAGGCGCATATGGGGGTGCCGGAGGGCCGGGAGTGGGACCGCTTCGCAACGGTCAGGGACCCCGGTGCGCTGCAGGCTTTCCTGGACCGGGTGCCGTTCTTTCAAGGCGGCCCGCGCCGCCTGGAGGATGGCACGGTGGCGGTGCCGGAGATCACCCTGGCCCCTGAGCGCCAAATCTCGACCCAGATGGCTTTTGGCAAGATCCTGGATGATCTGGGCAAGGGCGACAGCGAACTTGCGCGGCGGATCGTAACGACCTCGCCCGATGTCACGGGAACGACCAACCTTGGCCCCTGGGTCAACCGGCGCAAGCTGTTCGCGCGGACAGCAAGGGCCGATACGTTCCGCACCGAAAGGATCGCATCGACCGCGAAATGGGAGTTCGCACCGGACGGCCAACATATCGAATTGGGCATCGCCGAGATGAACCTGTTCCTGCTTTTGGGGGCCGCCGGGCTGTCGCATGCGCTGTTCGGCAAGCGGTTGATACCCATCGGCACGGTCTACGACCCCTTCGTGGCGCGCGGCCTCGATGCGCTGAACTACGCCTGTTATCAGGATGCGCGGTTCATGATCGTTGGCACCCCGTCAGGCGTGACACTGGCCCCCGAGGGCGGGGCGCATCAGTCGATCGGCACGCCACTGATCGGCATGGCGCAGGATGGGTTGGCCGCCTTCGAGCCCGCCTTTGCCGATGAGTTGGCAGTCATCATCAACTGGGCCTTCGGCTATCTGCAGCGGTCGGGCGACGGCGATCTGGACGAGCGCACCTGGCTGCGGGATGAGACCGGAGGCTCCGTCTATCTGCGGCTGAGCACCAATCCGATCGAACAGCCGGGTCGCAGGGTGGATCAGGCCTTTGTCCAAGGGGCGATTGACGGGGGCTACTGGCTGCGCAAGCCAGGACCGAACTGCGAGGTGGTCATCGCCTATCAGGGCGTTGTCGCCCCCGAGGCGATCCGCGCGGCGGGCTTGATCGGCGGCAGCCGGCGCGACGTGGGGGTGCTGGCGGTGACCTCGGCGGACCGGCTTAATGCCGGGTGGACGGCGGCGCAGCGGGCAAGGGCGCGCGGGCGGCGTGATGCTCGGTCTGCCGTCGAGACGCTTTTGCAGGATCTGCCGCCGCATTGCCACGTGGTGACGGTGATCGACGGCCATCCGGCGACGCTGGCCTGGCTTGGCGGAGTCTGCGGGCATCGGACCATCCCGCTGGGCGTCGAGCATTTCGGGCAGACCGGCACGATTGCCGAGCTTTACGATCACTTCGGCATCTCGGCCGAACGCATCGTCGAGAAGGTGTCGGGCCTCACGGCGGGACGACCCACGGCTTTCAAGGCCGGGTAAGTCGAGGACAGTCTAGGTCTTCGCCTCGTCCGGGCGCGCGTCGATGCCGTAGTCGTGTAGCTTACGGTAAAGCGTGGGCCGGGAAATCCCCAGGGCCTTGGCCGTGCTGCTGAGGTTGCCGCGATTCTGGGCCAGCGCACTTTCGATCAACAGCACCTCGGCCATGCGCAGGGACACCGATCCGGCGTGCAGCCGTTCATGAGTGGCCAGAAGCGACGGATCTACCGGGTCGGGCGCCGGGGCGGTCACCGCGCGGGGCAGGTCGGCCAGCGTGACATGGCGCGACTTTGCCAAAGCGTGCAGGCTGATTATCGCGTTGCGCAACTCACGGACGTTGCCTGGCCAGGAATGGGCGAGAAGCGCCGCCTCGACCTCTTCGCCGAAGATCAGAAAGTCGCGCCCGGTCTCGCGCGCGAGCTTGCGGTTGTAGTATTCGGCGATCAGCAAAACGTCGTCGCCCCGGTCCTGCAAGGGCGGGATCGTCAGCACGGTGCTGCTAAGCCGGTAATAGAGGTCGCGTCGGAACCGCCCCGCCTCGATCTCGGCCTGCAGATTGCGGTTGGTCAGCGACAACAGGATGAGGGAGTCGTTCGGACGCTCGGGTCCGCTTAGCCGGATGAGGCGTTCTTCGAGATGGCGCAGGAGGAGCGTCTGGTTTTCTGGGTGAAGCTCTCCGATCTCGTCTAGGCAAAGCAGCGGGCCTGAACTGGCGTCGTCGGAAGCCTGAAGGCGGCTGCGGAAGACGCTTTCGGTTACCGCACCACAGTTGATCGTGGTGAAGTCGGATTTGCCGGGCGGCGCGATGCGCGCATGGATCAGTCGGGCGAAAAGCTGCTTGCCGACACCGGTCTGGCCTTCGATGAGGATGGCGGCGTCCGTCAGGTCGACCCGGCTGGCGGTGTCCAGGGCTTCGAGGATCGCCGGGCTGCCGCCGACGATGGTCAGGTTGGTGTCCGGAATGGCTACTCCGGGCAGGTCGGGCGTGGCCTGCCGTGACATGGGGGCGGGGCGCGGGTGGGAAAACGCACCAGGCTGATGGAAGACGAGGGCCGCGCCCTTCATGTTGCCGTCGACCTTCAAGAGGCGGATGTCCTGGCAGCGCAGGCCTTCGGGCAGGGCGCGCAGGATCATTTCCTCGGACAGCCCGTCCGGGAGATCGAGGAACTTGGCGCCAAGCCCCAGGCCATGACCCAACTTTGGCACCGTCTCGTTGCAGTTGCTGTTGAAGATCAGTCGTCCGAAGCGGTCGATGATCGCGAGGCCATCATTGGCCCCCAGAGACTTCGGGAAATGCCCGATCGTCTCTTCCATCAGGCGCATGTTCAGCAGGGACTGTTCCTGGGCGATGGCCACCTCGATGTCGCGGGCGGCAGTGGCGGCGAAGGCGGCATTGTGCTTCTGGAAGATCGCGGTCAGCCCGCTGAGGTTGATGACGCCGATGATCGACTGATCGACCGGATCGCGGATCGGGGCGGCGGCGCAGCTCCAGGCTTTCATCCCTTCGCAGAAATGCTCGTCCCCATGCACATAGACAGGCGATCCCATGAAAAGCGCCGTTCCGATGCCGTTGGTGCCTGCGGCGTCCTCACTCCAGACGCCGCCGACTGTCAGGTTGATCTTGCGGGCCTTGTTCAGCGTCGAGGTGTCGCCGACCGTGTCGAGGATCACGCCCTTGCGGTCGGTCAGGATCAGCATGACTTCCGCACCCGACAGTAGGGTGCCGATGTGGTTCATCGATGCCAGCGTCGCACGCCGCAGCTCGGCATTGTCATGCGCCGACTTGTCGATGGGGAGACGACCTTCCATCACCGGTGCGGCGAACTGTTCGGGCTTGACGCCGACGGTATTGGACCGTTGCCAGGACTGGTAGATGACCGACCGGACCCCCTTCAAGGGAAGGCTTGGCGCATTGCGGTTGGCAAGAAAGCGGTTCCACGCCTTTGTCGTCTCGCGCGGGTCGAACGTGGCAAAGTCGAACCCGAGATCCGAGCCCGAACTGCGCGAGTGCTCATTCGAACTCATGGTTAAATCCCCTCCCGTGGATTTAATTCGCGCCACTTTCACAGTGGCAAGAACAGCCCTTCTGCATCTTTACGGCTTATCGGAATGGCAGATGTCACTGGATCCCAAGTCTTTGCTTGATATCGCGGGCCAATTCTTCCTCAGGATAGTCACGATTGATCGCCCGGCCGGCCAGATCCCCGATCTTGGTCTGCAATTCCAGAGCAAGCGGGCTGAAGAACCCGTTTTCAGCCGAAGCAATCAGAAAGCGGACTGCTCCGTCGACCCGCTTCAGTTGGCCCAGGAAATGGACCTGGACCCCGGAATTGGCGTCGGCCACCACGACCCGTCCATTGGTGCTGATCCGAAGATAGGGTTCGGGATCGTCGGCCACCCGCGGTCTGGCCTGGTCGACGATGATCAGCCCCTCCGGCTGCGGCGGCGGTGCAGCGCGTCTGGCCTTGTCGGCAGAGTACTTGCCGCCGCTCAGCGTGTCGGCCAGCTTTTCGATGGTGCCCCAGTTGCGTTGCAGGTGCTGCCGGGCCTGCACATCCTCTGCGCGCGGACCCGTCTTCTTGGAAAAGATGTCCAACCCCGTTCCTCCCCGCTGCCGTCGTTCGGTGACTTTGGTCGCATTATTTTTGGGCGGTATGCGAACACGTTAACACAAGGCGCGGGTTAGCCCCGACTTATTGTTTTCCGCGGCATCAACCCCGCCGATCTGTAACAGAGCGTTACACTTTCCCGACCTGGAATCCGTGGTCAGTTTTGCCGGGTCTTCCCGCCCGCCGCCCCCTTCGCCCCCATGCGCCCTTCGCTGATCCAGCGCGCGGCCAGGACGAAGGCGCCGGTGGCGAACTCCCTGCCATGAGCGGCGATCATCTCTTCGCCGACCTGGGCAATGCGCTGAAAGAACGCGTCCTTGCTGCGCTCTTCCTCGGTCAGCTCGACGGTCTGCGGGTGCGGCATGATGGTCATCCTTTGGTGGGTTTGAACATGGCTTCGGGGAACTCGACGAGGGCTGCAGTTCCGTCTGCGCCGGCCAGGGCGAGGAAGTTCCCGCAGCCGGACCAGGCCAGCGCACGGATCGCCGCCCCGGTGTTTTCGCGCAGCAAGATCTCGGTCGGCTGGCCGATTTCTGCCAGGCTCACGAGGCCGTTCGCGTAGCCGACCGCGACAAGGTTGCGCGTGGGGCAGGTGGCGATCGCGTCGATCAGGATGAGGCCGGACTTGCCCGAGATCAGGTTCTCGCGCCCGGTCAACGACCATGCGGCGGGCCGATAGGCACCGGAAGCCACGACGGTCTGCCGGGCCAGGTTGAACCCGACCGAGCGGACCGGGGCGGGAAAACTGCCGAAATGCTGCAATTCGCTGCCATCTGCCGTGAGAAGGCAGAAACCGTCGCTCTGCAGCAGGACGGCAAGATGGGTGCCGTCGTCACTCCACTGCACTGCGGCGGGGATTGCGGGCAGCGGGATGTCGCGGGCGGACGGGGTCGGCCCAAGCGTCCAGAGCAGCATCCCCGCCGCATGGGCCACCGCCAGAGTGCCGCCGTCGGGGCTGAAGGCGATGGCGTGGACCGGAGCCGGCTGCGGTAGGGCCGCATCGTCTGTGCCGCTGCCGACCTGGACGACCGCGCCGTCAGACCAAGCGATGACGGCATCATCCGTACGGGCCGCGACAGCCCGGATCGGCCCCGTTGCACGCTGCGGCACGTGGACCGAAAGCCCGCCGGGGGTCAGCGTGTTGATCCGTCCGCTGTCCTTGGCAAAGAGGAAGTTCGTCGGCCCATGCCGCCCTATCGTCGAGCTTCGCCCGTCGGTGTGGTCAGCCATGCGCAGGGGGGGCACGTGACCCTCTCTTGGCGCGATGGTCACACGTCCGGTGTCCACCGCGCGGCGGGTGCGCTGGTTGGGCGAGGATTTGTCGCTGGTGCCGGAGAGATGAATGCTGCCATCGGCACAGCCAAAGGCGACGGCAGTGTTGGAGGCATTGAACAACACCTCAGTCGTCGGCGAGGGCAACTGCCACTCTCGGGCAATCAGGTCGAAAAGTTGCAGATGCGCGCGCTCGTCCTTCATGGTCATGTCCCTCAGGCTTGGCAAAGTCGGCTGATGTCGGCATCGATCTTGGCGAGGATGTCTTCCATCCGCCTGATCTCGCCCTCGGTTTCCGCAAGCACTGCCTTCGCGGCGCGATCCTCGCCTTGCAGGACGTCCAGAGCCCGCAGCCGGCGGTCATCTTCGGGCTCTTCACCCAGATCGCGTTCCGCAACCATCAGCTCGATCTCCTTGCCGGCCACCCGCTGACGGCGACTAAGAAGCTTAGACGTCTCCTGGCTTAGCAGAATGACCAGGGCGACCCGCATCCGCTGCAGCTCTGCCATCTGGATCGTAAAGTCGTTCGCGTCATTCATGGTTGCTTCGATGACTTTCCCACGGGGCAGCCCGCCAACATGCACTCTAGGGATTGGGCCCAGCTTTTTGCATCGAAACTGAAAGTGTAATGATCCGTTACAGCGGTGTCACACAGCGTTACACTCAAATTTCCATTAGGTTTCGTGGAACCGGGCACCCTAGGCTTCTCCTACAAATAAGAAGCTGCAGATCGATTCATGCAGCTCAAGAACGAAGGAAGGGAGGCCTTGCGTTGCGAATGAAATTCACAATTTGTGAAACTGATCCAACGTGTTGGACAGCCATGGCTTCAAGAGAAGCTGCGGTTCCCCGGACCTTTGCCGACGACAATGCCCACGCCATTCCAAACACAAAAGGTGAGCAACAATGTCGACACTGACGCTGAACAAGATTACGTCGCAGAAAGGCATTTCTGTATCCGACGCGACCAAGAAGATCTCGGACCTCGGGTGGAATCCTTCCTATGTGCAGGAAGCGATGACCTATCCGTCCGACTACAAGATCACCAAGGCCCCGCGCGACCCGATGAAGCAGGTGCTGCGGTCCTACTTCTCGATGCAGGAGGAAAAGGACAACCGCGTCTACGGCGCACTGGATGCCGCACTGCGCGGCGACATGTTCCGCAACGTCGAACCCCGCTGGGTCGAATGGATGAAGCTGTTCCTGGCGATCATCCCGTTCCCGGAAATCTCGGCGGCCCGTTCGATGGCCATGGTCAGCCGCCTGGCACCGGGCGAAGACCTGCGGACCGGCTTTACCATGCAGATGGTCGATGAATTCCGTCACTCCACGATTCAGATGAACCTGAAGAAGTGGTACATGGAGAACTACATCGATCCGGCCGGCTTCGACATCACCGAAGAGGCGTTCGGCAAGTGCTACGCCACCACCATCGGCCGCCAGTTCGGCGAGGGCTTCCTCACCGGTGACGCGATGACGGCGGCTTGCATGTATCTGACCGTCGTGGCCGAAACCGCGTTCACGAACACGCTGTTCGTGGCCATGCCTTCCGAAGCCGCACGCAACGGTGACTATGCGCTGCCGACCGTGTTCCTTTCGGTGCAGTCGGACGAGTCCCGCCACATCGGCAACGGCCACTCTCTCATGATGGCCGCGCTGAAAGAGCCGGAAAACCACCTCCTGATCGAACGCGACATGAAATACGCGTTCTGGCAGAACCACGCGATCGTCGATGCCGCCATCGGTACCTTCATCGAATACGGCACCACCGACCGCGACAAGACCAAGGAAAGCTATGCCGAGATGTGGCATCGCTGGGTCTATGAAGACTACTACCGGACCTACATGCTTCCGATGGAAAAGTACGGCATCAAGATCCACCATGATGACGTGACGCTGGCCTGGGAGCGGATCACCAAGAAGAACTATGTCCACAAAGTCGGACAGTTCTTCGCGGTCGGCTGGCCGGTGAACTTCTGGCGGATCGAGGCTCAGACCGAGAAAGACTTCGAGTGGTTCGAGCACAAGTATCCCGGCTGGTACTCGGAATTCGGCGAGTTCTGGAAGTGGTACGCCAAACTGTCGAAGCCGGGTCAGAAGGTCATCACCTTCAACGAGGAAGTCGGCTACGTCTATCCGCACCGCTGCTGGTCGTGCCTGGTTCCCTGCCTGATCCGCGAGGACATGGTGGTGGACGAGATCGACGGACAGCTGCACACCTTCGCCCACGAAATCGACCGCTGGACCGCAGTCGAGGCCTTTGCGGACGAGTATCAAGGGCGTCCGACGCCTGCGATGGGCCGCTTCTCGGGCAAGCGCGAATGGGAAACGCTCTATCACGGCGTCGACCTTGCCGATGCGATCGTGGATCTGAACTTCGTCCGTTCCGACGGCAAGACCCTGATCCCGCAACCGCATCTGCGCTTTGACGACAAGGACATGTGGACGCTCGATCACGTACGCGGCCATACGCTCGGCTCGCCACTGATCACGCTGCGCGGCATGGATGAGGCAACCCGCAAGGCGCACCTCGCCGACTACGCCAAAGGGTTCACGATCAACCCCTGCCACTAAGCACTGGAGGTATGGGCCGGACTATCCGGCCCATACGACCCCCACAGCCGCTGCCCGTCCGGGCAACGGTCCAAGAAAACATGTCCTGAAAAGGCCCATGGAAATGTCCGATACCTATACTGTCCGCCTGGAACCCGTCGGGGTCGAGTTCGAAGTCGAAGAAGGCGAAACGATCCTGAACGCTGCCTTCCGGCAAGGCATCTCGCTGCCGCACGGCTGCAAGGAAGGCCAGTGTTCGGCCTGCAAGTGCAACCTGGTCGAGGGTGAGGTTGACCTGCTCAAGTATTCGACCTTCGCGCTCAGCGATGGCGACCGCGAGAACGGCGGCATCCTGCTGTGCCGATCCCTCGCGCAGGACGACCTGGTGATCGAGCTCTTGAACTTCGACGAAGAGCTTTTGTCCAAGTCCATCGCCGTCAAGTCCTTCAAGGGGCGGATCAGCGCCAAGGAAAGTCTGACCCACGACATCCGGTCGATCGAGATCGCGCTGGAATCTCCAATGAAATTCTGGGCCGGACAATATGTCGACATCACCGTCAGGACCAAAGCGGGGGAGGAGATTACACGCTCGTTCTCCATGGCAAATACGCCGGACCAAGGCCAAGCCCTCAAGTTCATCATCAAGAAATACCCCGAGGGACGCTTCTCCGGCGAGCTTGACAGCGGCGGGATCGAAGTCGGAGCCGAAGTCACCGTCAACGGACCCTACGGATCCTGCTTCAGACGGGAAAACCGAACCGGACCGATAGTGCTGGTCGCGGCAGGCTCAGGTATGTCGCCGATCTGGTCGATCCTGCATGACCACATCGCCAGCGGCGAAGATCGCCCGGTCTACTTTTTCTACGGGGCACGGACCCGGGCGGACCTGTTCTACCTCGACCAGATTGCCGCCATCACTGCTGCCAACCCACACATCACCTTCATCCCGGTGCTGTCGCACGCCCAGGACGACGACGCATGGGCTGGTGCGCAAGGCTTCGTCCACCAGATCGTCGGCACCGAGTTGAAACGGATGGGCATCGAGGGTGATGCGGACGCCTACGCCTGCGGCCCACCGCCGATGATCGATGCCCTGCAGCCGGTGCTGTTCTTGCAGGACTTCGACCCGGACCGGACCTTCTTCGACAAGTTCACGACCTCCACCGCACCCACGCCGATCAAGGCGCACTGACATCAGAGGCGAAGCCTCGCAAACAGGGAGAGAGACATGGTTGCCACATCAAGCTCGGTCGGATCGGGGGCGGCAGGTGCCGCGCGGTTTGCCGACAGCGAAAGCCGCCGCTACCGCTATTTCGAACCCCGCGGCAAACGGGCCACCCATTACGAAGACGTCACGGTGGACGTCCAGCCCGATCCCGAGCGCTATCTGATCCAGGATTGGATCATTGCCTTCCCGACTGGCAAGGGCGCCTACGAGAAGGACAGCACCAGCGCCAAGAGCAGCAACTGGCACGCCTTCCGCGCCCCCGACCAGGAATGGGAGCGGACCCACTACCAGCGCCAGTCGCGCATCGAGGTGATGGTCCAGTCGGTCATCAGCAACGGCCGCAAGTCCGGCGCCCAGCACGCCTTCGATGCGGCCTGGGGCAAGATCCTGCAAAGGCACCTGGGGGCATGGAAACATGCCGAGTTCGGCCTTGGCACCAGCCTGATGCAGGCGCAGCGCTACGGCTACACCCAGATGATCAACAACGCCACGTTGACCAATTCGTCCTACAAGCTGCGGCTGTCGCAGGACATCACGCTCTATCTGGCCGAGATCGGCATGGATATCGCGGGCTGGGATGACGAGGCGGGCAAGCGGGCCTGGCTTGAAGATCCGATCTGGCAGGGCGCCCGCGAGGCGGTCGAGACGATCATGGGCTGCACTGATTATCTGGAGCAGTATTTTGCCACCAACCTGATCTTCGAGCCGCTTGTGGGCGAGCTTTTCCGCTCGGGCTTCCTGATGCAGGCCGGTGCGCCCAACAACGACTTCATGACCCCGTCGGTCATTGCGGCCGCGGAAGGCGACTACGAGCGCAACCTCGCGAACACGATCGACCTGATCTACCTCCTGGTGAACGACGAGGTGTTCGGCGCGCAGAACCGCACGCTGTTCCAGTCCTGGGTCAAGAAGCATGCGGCCCTGGCCGAGAAGGCCGCCCGCAACATGCAGCCGATCTGGAGCCAGGCGCACGCTAAGCCGGTCAGTTTCGACGAGGCGCGCGCGGTCTCTGAAGAGCGGTTCGCGAAGATCCTTGGCGAACTCAATCTCTCACGCTGAAAGGAAACATCATGTCGAATATCGCTCGCGACAACAGCCACGACAACATCTTCAAGGCGATGAAGGACATCACCTTCGAGAAAACCGTTTCACATCAATGCGGTGTGACGATGTCGGATTCTGTCGAGGCCCGTGCCATCGCCGAATTCATGGACCAGCAACCGGGGGTCACCGTGACCTACAACCCCGCGCTGATCCGGATCGACGGGACGGGGAAGATGATCTTCAAGATGGATGAGATCAGCGAATACCTGGGCCGCGAAATGACGGCCGAGCTGTTCGAGGTGAACTCTTCGACGCACTACGGCCGCATGGTCCGCGCCGACGACAACACCGTCATCCTCTACGGCGACATGAACGAGATGCTTGAGTTCATCTGACCCCCGGACGCGGGGGCCAGTCCCCCGCCTCTCCCCTTACCTGTCCAGCCACCGCGATGTCCGAAAGGCAGCTCCCATGTACATCACTCCTGAAGGCAAGGAGATCTTCGTGGTCGACGGCCATACCCACTTCTGGGATGGCAGCCCCGAAAACCAAGCCAACATCCACGGCAAGCAGTTCATCGACTGCTTCTATGCCTACCACTCCAACCTGTCCCCGAAGGAACAGCTCTGGGAGAAGTCGAAGTTCGAGAAGTACTCGGCCGACCAGCTTTACAACGACCTCTTCATCGAGGGGCCGGATGACATCGCGATCCTGAATTCGACTTACCTGAAGGACTTCTACAAGACCGGCTTCAACACCATCGAGCGCAATCACTCGGTGGCCAAGAAGTATCCCAACCGCTTCATCGTGAACGGCTCCTTCGATCCGCGCGATGGCGAGAAGGCTTTGGAATACATCCACTGGATGAAGGAAACCTACAACATCCAGGGCGTGAAGATGTACACGGCCGAATGGAACGGGTCCTCCAAGGGCTGGCGGCTGAACGACCCCGATGCCTACAAGTGCTTCGAGCTGTGCGACAAGCTGGGCATCAAGAACATCCACGTTCACAAGGGTCCGACGATCATCCCGCTGAACAAGGACGCGTTCGACGTGCATGACGTCGACTATGCGGCGACCGATTTCCAGAACCTGAACTGGATCATCGAACATGCCGGTCTGCCGCGGCTGGACGACTTCTGCTGGATCGCCACCCAGGAAACCAATGTCTACGCGGGCCTCGCGGTGGCGCTGCCCTTCATTCACGCTCGGCCGCGCTACTTCGCCGAGGTGATCGCCGAGCTTCTGTTCTGGATCGGGCCGGACAAGCTTCTGTTCGGGTCGGACTACGCGATCTGGACGCCGAAGTGGCTGGTCGAGAAGTTCTGGGCCTGCCAGATCCCCGAGGACATCTCGGTTGAACGGGTCGGGATCCAGCTGACGGACGAGATCAAGGAGAAGATCCTCGGCCTGAACGCGGCGCGGCTCTACAACATCGACATCGCGGCCCGCAAGGCAGAGTTCGCCAAGCAGCCCGTGATGATTGCGGCGGAGTAAGCAGAATGCCAGTCGCGCCACGTCTCACCGCAGAGTTGCTTGCAGAGCCCCCACTTGAGCAGGTCTGGGCGCGGCTGGATCTGGTGATGGACCCCGAACTTGACGAAGCCGTGACGGATCTCGGTTTTGTGGAGTCGGTGTCCATCACCCCTTCCTTGCACGACGACGACCCCCGGGAGGTGCAGATCGGCTTCCGACTGCCGACCTACTGGTGTTCGCCCAACTTTGCCTTCCTCATGGCCGAAAGCATCAAGCGCGAGGTCGAGGTCCTGCCCTGGGTCGCGCGTGCGGTGATCACGCTGCACGACCACATGTCGGGCGACGAGATGAGCGCCGCGATCAACTCCGGTCGCAGTTTCGGATCGGTCTTCGAAGACCTGCATCCCGGCGAGGACCTGAGCGCGCTGCGCGAGAAGTTTGACCGCAAGGCGTTCCAGCGGCGTCAGGAAGTGGTGATCAAGGCGCTGCAGGCCTTGACCTATTCCCCGGAATGGCTGGTCGACCTGACACTTGCCGAGCTGGAAGCCATCTCGTTTGACGACCCGGAAGACGCCCACCAGACCGGACGCTATCTGGCGATCCTGAAGGCCAAGGGCTTGGCCCGCCAGCCCACGGACCGCGCCTTGCCGGACTATGATGGCGCGGCGCTGACCGCAGACGGCTTTCGGACCTACATGGAGCTGTTGCGGTCGGTGCGCATCAACATGGAATTCTCGGGCTCGCTCTGCCGGGGATTGAAGGCCACCCGCTACAAGCAGGCCGACCTCTCGGGCGAGGTGCCGGTCCTAGTGGACTTCGTGCCCGCCGACCTGCCGGACGGCGCCAACTCGACCAGAACCTTCCACTAGCGGCCCCAGGGCCCCCGACTTTCGCGCAGGAGAAGACCATGCCGAAACTGATGATTCACGGAAATGACGCCCGCCGCGCCCTGGCCCACGGCGTGCAACGGCTAAGCGCCGCAGTGGAGTCCACGCTGGGTCCGATGGGCATGAACGCGATGATCGACCGCCCGATCGGCACGCCGCTGATCAGCCGCGACGGGGTATCCATCGCGTCCGAGATCGAATTGTTCGACCGGTTCGAGAACATGGGCGCGCAAGTGGTGCGCGAGGTTTCGATGCAGACGAATGATGTGGCGGGGGACGGGACGACGACATCGATCGTGCTCGCGAACGGCATGATCCAGCAGGGCGTGGCGCTGATCGACAAGGGCGCGAAGCCGGTCGAACTGTGCCGTGGCATTGCGCTTGCAGTGGAAACCACAACCTCGGCCTTGCGTTCGGTTGCAAAGCCCGCCACCGACGACGCGCTTCTGTCCGCCGTGGCCCGGATCAGCGCGTCCGATGCCGACCTTGGATCGCTGGTGGCCGAAGCCTTCCGCCGCGTCGGCGCGCAGGGAGTGATCACCACCGACTACGGCACCGGCAATGTCTCGACCCTGGATGTCGTGGACGGCATGGCCTTCGACCGGGGCTACATCTCGCACCACATGGTCACCGATCTGGATGCGATGAAGGCGGTGGTGGTGAACCCCTACATCGTCCTCACCGACATCAAGATGAAAACCGCCGGCCAATTGGACGCGGCCAAGGCCATCGCCGCCGCCGACAACCGCCCGCTGGTGATCCTGTCCGAGGAAACCTCGCCCGAAGTGCTGGTGACGCTGCTGGGCAAGGAAGGTCCCGGCAAGTTCCTTGTCGTTCATCCGCCCGAGTTCGGCCACTGGCGCCGCAACATGATGGAGGACCTGGCGATCCTGACTGGCGGCAAGGTCCTGTCCCGCGATCTGGGCGACAGTCTCGAGGCGATCACCCGCGACGACATGGGGGGTGCCGACAGGATCGAATCCACCCAGTCCGACACCAAGATCATCCGCGGCCACGGTGATGCGCAGGCCATCGCCGCCCGTCGGGCGCAGGTGCAGAGGCTTTACGAACTGGCGCCGCCCAATGTCGACAAGGACAAGCTGCAGGAACGGCTGGCAAAGCTCTGCGGCGGGACGGCGACGATCCTTGCAGGTGGGGTGACCCCGGTCGAACAGAAACGCACCATCCAGCTGATCGAGGATTCGCTGAACGCCGTGCGTGCGGCCGCCGAAGAGGGCGTGCTCGTCGGTGGCGGGGTCGCACTCGCCCGGGTCGCTCCGGCGCTGGCGACGCTGTCCCAGACCGTCGCGGGCGACATCCGCAAGGGGGTAGAGCTGGTCCAGTCGGTCCTGACCCTGCCCTTGGCGCGGATCGCCTTCAACGCCGGGGCCGAACCGAACGACGTGGTCAGCAAGGTCAGCGCGTTGACCGGCAACCACGGCTACAACGCCGCCACCGGCCGCCTCGAGGACCTGATGGTCGCCGGTGTGGTCGATCCGGTCCGGGTCACCTGCGCGGCCCTGATGAATGCGGGTTCTGTGGCGACGCTGATCCTGACCACGGAAACCCTGATTGCTGATCTCAAGGAGGACGAGGACCCGACCGCAGGTGGGGCCCTTGGCGGCGGCGCGGAAAAGCTTGGCCGGAAATGACCACCTACGCAGAGGAAAGGGCGCTGACATGAAAGCTGCCAGACTTTACGAGTACGACCCCGCAATGAACGTCCAGCTGAAGATCGAGACGGTCAAGTCCCCCACCATCATGGGTCCGAACGATGTCATCGTGAAGGTGGGCGCCGCCGGTCTGTGCCGCACCGACCTGCATATCATCGAGGGCGTCTGGAAGGACATCATGGATCAGGGCGGCAACCTCTTGCCCTATATCATGGGCCATGAGAATGCCGGCTGGGTCGAGGATGTCGGATCGAACGTGACCTCGGTCAAGCACGGTGACGCGGTGATCTGCCACCCGCACCGGACCTGCGGCATCTGCCTCTCGTGCCGATATGGCGACGACATGCACTGCGAGCACAGCCTCTTTCCCGGTCTTGGTCTGGACGGCGGATTTGCCGAGTACTTCCTGACTTCGGAACGTAGCCTGATCAAGCTGAACCCCAACGTGACACCGTTGGACGTGGCCCCGATGGCCGATGCGGGCATCACGGCCTACCGGGCTGCGAAAAAGGCCGCCAAGGGCCTGCGGCCGGGCGCCTATTGCGTGATCGTCGGTGTGGGCGGGCTTGGTCATATCGCCCTGCAGTGCCTGCACGAAATCTCAGGCGCCCGGATCATCGCCGTCGACCGTGAACCTGCGGCGCGGCAGCTCTGCAAGGAGCTTGGTGCAGATTTCGTTCTCGATGGCGGACCGAACATCGTCGAGGAGATCAAACAGATCACCGGCGGCGGCGCGCAGGTCGTGATGGACTTTGTCGGGGAACTTGGCGTCGAAAACCTTTGCTGGAAGATGGTCCGGCCGGGCGGAGAGCTGATCATGATCGGCTATGGCGGCAAGATCGAGGTTCCGACCGCGCATCTCGTCATCAACGAGATCAACATCGGCGGCAGCCTGGTCGGCAACTATACCGAACTGGTCGAGCTGATGGAGCTGAATGCCGACGGCAAGGTCAAGATGCACTACGCCCAGTACAGCCTGGACGACATCAACGTGGCGCTGGACGACTTCAAGCACCGCCGCTTCGCCGGGCGCGGGGTCATCGTGCCCTGAGGGGTGACACGCCACGGCAAGACACATTCGCGCATGGGGAGTGAGACATGGGCACCGAGACCAATACTGCCGAGCCGGCGGCCACTACCGGCCCCTGCTACCGCCTGATCTACCGCAGCCACAGCCTGTTGCCGGCAAAGGACGACGCCGCGCTGGCCGAGATCCTGAAGGTCGCACGGGCCAAGAATGCCAGCCTTGGCATCTCCGGTGCGCTCATGCTTTACGATGACTGGTTCGCCCAGGTGCTGGAAGGACCGCAGGCGGCAGTAGAGACGCTCTATGCGCGGATCAAGGCTGACCCTCGCCACGACGCGATCCGCTTGACCGAAGCAGGGCCGGTCCCGAAACGCCAGTTCGAGAAATGGGCGATGGCGGTCGTGGCCGAGCATCATGAGCCAGACATGCCGATGGTCGCCACCACCGGTGGCCTGGCCCAGGGTGCCCCCTGGCGCGTCTCCCTGGAGCAGGAAGCCATTCTGACCCGCCTGCGCGACCTGACGCGGGGCTATGGGCGCAGTGCCTGATCGGGAACGCTCTGCCGAACTCGGGCGTCTATGCGAGGTGCCGGCCAGAACGTATCTGTCGACGCTTTCAGAGCAATGCGAAGCCGTTCCGTTCCTCCTGCCGGACCTTCTCAAAAGGCGGCGAGAAGGCCGCGCCACTCCATCGGAATGTGGTTCGGGACCGAAGCATCGACTGAGGCGAACCTTTGCAACTTTTGCACGCGCCAGAACCGCAACTAAGCCCGCGCTCGGCGTTGGAACGGCAGGTATGGTGTTGTCAGAGTAGAGTTGTCACATAGCCTTGCAATCGCTCTCTTTCTCGGATTGCGCGGCCCTGTTTCACTGCTTCAGGCTCAGGACAGGTTCTCGCATCATGGCCAGAACATGCCGGTTGCAGCGAGGGCTACGGCGGAGAGGAAGACCTTGGGGGATCTGTCGTGCCGGGTGGCAACACGTCGCCAGTCCTTCAGTCGCCCGAACATGATCTCGATCCGGTTGCGGCGTTTGTAGCGGCGCTTGTCGTGCTCCACGGGCCTGCCACGCGACTTCCGGCCCGGGATGCATGGCTTTATGCCTTTGCCTTTCAACGCTTCTCTGAACCAGTCGGCGTCATGGCCTCGATCAGCCAGCAACCACTCCGCCTTCGGCAAGCCGCCCAGCAGGGCCGCAGCGCCGGTATAGTCGCTGACCTGGCCTGCGGTCATGAAGAACCGGAGCGGACGGACATCGGCATCGGTGACGACATGCAGCCTGGTGTTCATGCCGCCTTTCGTTTGGCCGATCAGACGGCCGCGCTGGTCGCCGTGTCCCCCTTTTTCGACCGCAGGCAGGTCGTCGTGTGGTGTGCCTTCAGGTGGGTCGCATTGATCATTACGGTCTTTGGAACGGCTGCCTCGGCAGCCAGACCATCCCGCATCCGGGCGACAACACCCTTGTCGCTCCTCCGCCTCTCACGGCCGTAGAGAATCTTCGGCGGGCCATATTCCTTCGGCGCATCGTACCAGCGCAAGCCATTGCGAGCGTTGAAGATTATCCCGCTCAGAACCTTCCGGTCATCCACGCGCGGCTTGCTATGGCTCTTGCAAAAAAGGCTGGAGCCGCGCCATCTGCGCGTTCCACGTTCGACATCCGGCGGCTTTCGGCGCGGCTCTGTGCTTCGATCAGCATTTCTAGGACGACGGGATGCGCCCAGCGGACCTCGTCCTCACCACAGGCCATGTACCAGCCGTATTGAGGCGAAACAGCGCGTCGGCGTAGATCCTGCCAACGGGACAGGTCGATCCGAAGCAGCCGGGCCGCCAGAGAGTCGTCGGTCGGAAACGTGCCCATCGGCTGTGGTTCTGGGAAATGCAGCAGAGGGCCAGCGCCACACCCCGCACTTCATGGCTGCCGGTTAGATGCAACGTGCTGTTGAGCCAGCGGTTTTGCCACCAAGCGATGATGTTATGCGTTGGCGTCCGCAGGTCGCGAAGAAGGGGATAGGCAAAAGGTGGGGCTGGCTCATGCCGACACCACACCAAAGCAGGGCGTTACGTCATTGGACAACGCCGGCTTTTCGCCAGTGTTTTCAATGGCGGTCGATTGCAGGTTTAGACAACCCAACTCCCATGATTTGATTTCGATGTTTCGACCCCCACGGGCTGCCACTTCACCAACATGTCAGCAACACCCGCGGGCCAATCACGTCTGCGTGCTTGATTGTTGCCGCTTCCTCAATAGATTGGCGCAAATTCCTTGCAAGGGTGCCTGATCGTGAGCCTTCTGTCCCGTGTTTCCGCCGCCGTCCTGCTGATTGCGCTTCCCTACACTGCCCAGGCTGCCAGCTGCAGTGACACGGGGGGCCAGTACGAAAGCTGGAAGTCCGAGATGGCTGCCGAAGCCAAGGCGGAAGGGGTCGGTAAGCGCGGCATCGACGCCCTGATGGCCACCTCCTATTCCAAGGCGACCATTGGGGCCGACCGGAACCAGAAAAGCTTCAAGTACAGCCTGGAAAAGTTCCTGAACGTCCGCGGGGCAGACACGATCATCGCGCAGGGCCGCAGCCGCAAGGCGAAGAACCCGGATTTCTACGCCAGCCTCGAGGCCGCCTATGGCGTGCCGGCAGGCGTCCTGATCGCGATCCACGGGATGGAGACCGGCTTCGGCGGCTTCATGGGCGACAGCAATGTCGTCTCGGCCATCGCCACGCTGACCTACGACTGCCGCCGGTCCGACTTCTTCCGCCCGCATCTGATCGGGGCGCTCAAGATGGTCGACAAAGGCATGATCTCGCCCAACACCGTCGGCGCCAAGCATGGCGAGCTGGGCCACACCCAGTTCCTGCCCGGCAACGCTTATACCTACGGCGTGGATGGCAACGGGGATGGCGTGGTCGATCTGTACAATCAGTCTGATGCCCTGGCCAGCACGGCCAATTTCCTGCGCCAGAAGGGCTGGAAGCCCGGGAAGGGCTACCAGGAAGGCGAGCCCAACTTTGCGGTCATCAAGCAGTGGAACGCCGCCAAGGTCTATCAGCAGGCCATCGCCATCATGGGCGCCAAGATCGACGGCTGATGCCCGAATCCTTGACGTCACGGCAAGCCAGCCCTCACCCTGCGGCAAAGCAAAGTCACAGGGAGACGGGACATGGGTTGGAGCGAGGCCGACAAGCGCCTGGGTATGGACCGGGGCATCACCCGACGTGACTTTCTGGACGGCGTGGCACTGGCGATCGGGGCAACGGCTCTGGGTGGCATTGGCATAAGGCCCGCTGCCGCCCAGACCACCGCTTACCCGCCCGCCGGGACCGGCCTGCGCGGCCAGACCGAAGCGGCGCAGAACGTCATGCACGCGATCCGCGACGGCAGCTTCTGGGGCGCGAACCCTGCCATCGACGACACGGGCGAGACCTATGACCTTGTGGTCGTGGGCGCCGGGATCTCGGGCCTTGCCGCCGCCTTCACCTACCGCCAGCAGAAACCCGGCGCCAAGGTCCTGCTGATCGACCCGCTGGAGGATTTCGGCGGCCATGCCAAGCGGAACGAGTTCACCTCGTCCAGTGGCAAGCGGCTGATCGGCTATGGCGGATCGCAGTCGATGCAGACGCCCAGCTACTTCAGCCCTGCCGTCAACGCGACCCTTGCCGCCATCGGGATCGAACCTGCCAAGTTCGAGACCTACTACAACCAGACCTGGGCCGAGGAACGCGGCCTGAACAGCGCCGTCTTCTTCGATGCCGCGAAGTGGGGGGTGGACAAGCTGGTGGTCCAGTCGGGCGAAACCGCGGACTGGGTCGCCCAGACGCCCCTGAACGACAAGGCCAAGGCCGACCTCATCGCGCTGATCGACGCACCGGGGGACTACATGCCGGGCCTTACGGCGGAAGATAAGCTGACCAAGCTGTCGCAGATCACCTACAAGGAGTTCCTGCTTGACTACGTGAAGGCCGACCCGCAGCTGGTCGACTACTTCCAAACCTCGACCACCGGTTATTTCGGGGTGGGCATCGACACGACCACGGCGCTCGACGCGCGCGGCAACTGGAACCCCGGCTTTGACGGGATGGACCTGGGCGAGACGGTGTCGAAGTTCCACAGCCCCTCGGGCCGCCTCGGGTTCACCGACCCCGACTACTACATCTATCACTTCCCCGACGGAAACGCCGGCATCGCCCGCCACCTGGTCCGCGCCCTGATCCCCGCCGCCTTGCCGGGCTCGACGATGGAGGACCAGGTCCTGGCCATGGTCGACTACGCCACGCTGGACAAGGCCGAGAACGAGGTGCGGCTGCGGCTGAATGCGACGGTCGTGAAGGTGGCCCATGACGGCGACCCGGCCAGCGCGGAAAGCGTGACGGTCACCTATGCCGGGGCCGGAGGGCTCCAGTCGGTCAAGGCGGGGCATGTGGTGCTCGCCTGCTGGCACCGCGTCATCCCCTATCTGACGGATGAGCTGGCCCAGACCCAGATCGACGCGCTGAACGACCAGCAGAAGGTGCCGCTGATCTACACCAACGTCCTTCTGAAGAACTGGAAGGCGCTGGACGAGCTGAAGATCGACGGCGCCCGCGCCCGTGGCAATTTCTGGAGCGGCTTCGAGATCGACTTCCCGGTGTCGATGGGCGACTACCAGTTCGCCGATACGCCCGAGGACCCGGTGATCCTGCACCTGTCGAAGGTGATGGTTGAGCCGGGCCTTCCCTCGCGGGAACAGGCTTTGGCTGGCAAGCGGGCGCTGGTGACGCTGACCTTCGAAGAGATGGAAAGGTCGATCCGCGAGCTTCTGGCAAAGGCGCTGGCGGGCAGCAGCTTTGACCCCGCGACCGATATCGAGGCGATCACCTGCAACCGCTGGAGCCACGGCTACGCCTACGAATACATGCGCCCGTGGGATCAGTTCTGGCCCGACGGCCCCCTGCCGATCGAGGCCGCACGGCAACCCTGGGGCCGGATTGCCATCGCCAACTCGGATTCGGGCGCTTATGCCTATGCGCATTCCGCCATCGACCAGGCGGTCCGGGCGGTGCGCGATCTTCTTGGCACCCCCGACGGCGCGCCCGATTTCGCCCGCTTCCCGGGGCCACCGCTGGACAAGCTGGGCCTCTAATCCTCTTGTTCTAGCAACGAACAGCGCCGCCTGAAAAGGCCTGAACTGGTCTTCGGGATGCCGGACCAACCCGGCATCTTGGCGGCGTCGGCGCTGCCTTTCGACCAGCTTTATTTACATCGGCGATCCTGATACTAAACTGTCATGCCGGACCGAGAGACGCCATGACCAATCAGATTCTCGTCGTTGACCCCCTGGAACGTCAGGACATTCTGCGCAGTCTTGCCAGCGAGGTTCGCGCCCGGATGCTGGAACATCTGACCCGGAACGGTCCCCGGAACGTCAACCAGATTTCCGAAGACCTCGACCTGCCGCAGTCGACGGTTTCATCCAACATCCAGATCCTGGTGGACGCGGGGCTGGTGCAGACGCGGTCCGAAAAGGGCCGCAAGGGCAGCCAGAAGATCTGCCTGTCGACCTTCACCGAGCTGTTGATCGCCTTCAAGGACCCCCCGCCATCGCAGGGTTCGGATGCCATCGAAGTGGCGATGCCCATTGGCCTTTACACCCGCTGCGAGGTTTCGGCGCCCTGCGGGCTTTGCTCGGGTGACGGCATCATCGGGCTTCTCGATGTGCCCGACACCTTCCTCGACCCCGACCGGATGCGCGCCGGATTATTGTGGTTCACCCGTGGGTTCGTCGAGTACCAGTTTCCGAACAATGCCAAGCTGGCTGGCTCCACTGTTCAGTCGCTTGAACTGGCAATGGAACTGTCTTCCGAGGTTCCGGGGACTTCGAAAGACTGGCCGTCCGACATCACCGTTGCCGTCAACGGGCGCGAGATCGGTACCTGGACCTCGCCCGGGGATTACGGTGACAAGCGCGGCAAGTACACGCCCGACTGGTGGAAGCTTGCCGGGTCGCAGTACGGCGACCTGAAGCGCTGGGAAGTGACCACCTCTGGCACCTTCCTTGACGGGCAGCGGATTTCGGACTGCGCGCTCAATGACCTCGAACTGAACGACCATCGCTCGATCCGCGTGCGCATCGGTGTGAAGGACGACGCGCGCCACCCCGGGGGCATGAACATCTTCGGGCGCGGCTTCGGCAATCACGACCAGGACATCACCCTGCGCCTGCGCCGAGGCTGACCCAACCTTTTTCCTTGACGGACTCTCCAAGCCCGGCAACTATACCGGAAAATCTGGTACAAACCGGAACTGCGGATTCGCATCATCCGGACGGGAGGAGAATGATGAAGGCACGGGTCACGGCGCACAGCGCCTATACGGTCGCGGACATCGACAAGCGGTTGTACGGGTCCTTTCTGGAACATCTTGGCCGTGCGGTCTACACCGGCATCTATGAGCCCGGCCATCCGACCGCCGACAAGGAAGGCATGCGCCGCGACGTGATCGATCTGGTCCGCGCCATCGACACGCCGATCTGCCGTTACCCCGGCGGCAACTTCGTCTCGGCCTACAACTGGGAGGACGGGATCGGCCCCAAGGACCAGCGGCCCAAGCGGCTCGACCTCGCCTGGCGCACGACCGAGACCAACCAGGTCGGCATCCATGAATTCGCCGACTGGGCCGAAAAGGCCGGGACCGACATGATGCTGGCCGTCAACCTCGGCTCGCGCGGCCTGGACGAGGCGCGCGCCTTCGTCGAATACGTCAACCACAAGGGCGGGACCTACTGGTCGGACCTGCGGGCGAAGAACGGCCGCAAGGACCCCTGGAACTGCCGCCTCTGGTGCCTGGGGAACGAGATGGACGGCCCCTGGCAGGTCGGCCACAAGACCGCCGGGGAATACGGACATCTGGCGAACGAGACGGCCAAGGCGCTGCGCGGCCTCGACCCGACGCTGGAGCTGGTCGTCTGCGGCTCGTCCCACTCCAACATGCCGACCTACCCGCAGTGGGAGGCGACGGTGCTGGAGGAAACCTACGACCAGGTCGACCACATCAGCTTGCACATGTATTTCGAGAACCACGAGAAGAATTCCAATGAATTCCTCGCACTACCGCAGAAACTCGACACCTACATCGGCACCGTCGCGGGGATCATCGACTATGTGAAGGCCAAGAAGCGGTCCAAGCGGCAGGTCACCATCAGCTTCGACGAATGGAACGTCTGGTATCACGAACGGAAAGCGGATGCCGAGCGGATGCGGACCTGGGACTGGCCGGTGGCGCCGGTCCTTCTGGAAGATCAGTACAATTTCGAGGACGTTCTGCAGGTCGGCTGCATCCTGAACACCTTCATCCGTCGCGCGGATGTGGTGAAGATCGCCTGCATCGCGCAACTCGTGAACGTCATCGCCCCGATCATGACCGAGCCCGGCGGCCCGGCCTGGCGGCAGACGATCTACTGGCCGTTCCTGTTTGCTTCGAAGAACGGGCGCGGCACTGCGATGCAGCTGGCGGTCGAGGTCCCGACCTACGACGCCGATGCCGCCGCCGGGGTCCCGTGGCTGGATATCGCGGGCGTCCGCAATGACGACGCGGGCACGCTGACCTTCTTCGCCATCAACCGCAACGGGCAGGAACCGATGGACGTCGACCTGGCGCTTGACGGGTTCAACGCGAAGACCGTCGAGCACACGCTGATCAAGCACAATGACCTTGAGGCGCGGAACTCGAAGACCAACCCCGACAACGTCGCCCCGCAGAAGGGCACCGGGGCCAAGCTGACGGCCAAGGGCCTGCACCTGACCCTGCCGCCGCATTCCTACTCGATGATCCGGGTGGGGCTGTAAGTATCCGGCTTTCGGATACGTATCAGGTTTCGATTGCTCGAATCGGGAAAGCGGATACGCTTTTCTGCGGAGGACACGGCGAACCACGCCGGGAAAAGGGAGGATAAGATGACCATAAGTGGAATGCTGAAGGCCGCCATCGTCGCCACCATCGGCTTTGCCGGGGTCGCAAAGGCGGAAGAGACTGTCGTCTGGTGGGATTTCCTGGGCGGCGGCGACGGCGTGCGCATGAAGAAGATGATCGAGGACTTCAACGCCGCCCACGCCGGCGCGATCAAGATCGACGCGACCACGCTGGAATGGGGCACGCCCTTCTACGCTAAGGTCCAGACCTCGGCCGCCGTGGGCGAGGCTCCGGACATCATGACCTATCACGCGAGCCGGATCCCGCTGGCCGTGGAACAGGGCGTGATGCAGGAAATCACCGCCGATGACTGGGCGGCGATGGGCCTGACTTCGGCCGATTTCGCGGCAGCGACCTGGGACGCGGTGACTATCGACGGCAAGCAGTACGCGGTGCCTTTGGATACCCACCCGATCGTCCTCTACTACAACAAGGACCTCTTGGAAAAAGCCGGGATGCTGGATGAAAACGGCAAACCCAAGGGTCTGGACAGCCGCGAAGGCTTTACCGCCACGCTGCAGGCCCTGAAGGACAGTGGCGTCAAGTTCCCGCTCGGCTCCGTCACCGCCGACGGCAACTTCATGTTCCGCACGATCTATTCGCTGATGGGCCAGCAGAGCGGCGAGCTGATGACCGACGGAGAGTTCCTGGCCGGCGACAACGGCGAGAAGCTCGCCAATGCCCTTGGCGTCCTGGCGGAATGGACGACGGCGGGACTGCAGTCGACCTACACCGACTACCCGGCGACGGTCGCGCTTTTCACCTCGGGTGAGGCCGCGATGATGATCAACGGCGTGTGGGAAGTGCCCACGATGACCGACCTCAACGCGCAAGGGAAACTTTTCAACTGGGGCGCGGTCGAACTGCCGGTGATCTTCGACAAGCCTGCGACCTATGCCGACAGCCATGCCTTCGCGATCCCGGCGAACCAGGGCAAGGAAATGACCCCCGAAAAGCGCGCTGCGGTTCTGGAGGTTATGTCCTGGATGTCGAAGAACTCGCTCTTCTGGGCCACTGCGGGTCATATCCCGGCCAACGGCGCGGTCGTCGCATCGCCGGAATATGCCGCGATGGAGCCGAACGCGACCTACTCGACGCTGACGGCGAACATGATCTTCGACCCGAAATCCCCGCTTGCGGGCGTGGCCGGGCCGATCTTCGACGTCATGTCGACCTACTTCGTGCCCACGCTCAACGGCGAGATGGACCCGGCGGAAGCCGTCGAGTCGATCAAGGAAGAGCTGAACGCTCTCTGAACCGTGCAACCTTCCGGGCCGCGCGTGCTCCCCGCGCGGCCCGGAGCTTTCGGGGACCCGGGCCATGCTGACCAATCGCCGCAAGGATGCCCTTGTCGCCGCCGTTCTGGTGGCGCCGTTCCTTGCGATCTACCTCCTGGTCTTCGTCTGGCCGACGATCCAGATGTTCGAAATCTCGTTCACCGACGCGCGGCTGATCGGGTCGGGCGACTGGGTCGGCCTTGACAACTATGCCCGGCTCGACAGCGACCCGCGCTTTCGCACCGCCGCCTGGAACACCGCCTATTTCGTCGTCCTGACCGTCCTGCCCGGCACTCTAATCGCGCTACTCATCGCACTCGGCGTCTCGCGGCTGAAAGGCCGGTTGCAGGCCGCGATCCTTGCCCTCTTCTTCCTGCCCTACATCCTGCCGGTTTCCGTGGTCTACCTGATCTGGGATTGGCTTTTGAACTTCCAGTTCGGGATCACGATGCACATCCTCGACATCCTGGGGATCGAGCGCGTACCGATCATGAAGACCCGCGAATGGTTCATGCCCGCTGTCGCTGTCGTGACGATCTGGTGGACTGCGGGCTTCTCGATCCTTCTGTTCCTCGCAGGCCTCCGCGCCATCCCGGCCGAGATCTACGAGGCCGCCGCGCTCGACAACGCCAGCCGCTGGACAACCTTCCGCCGGATCACCTGGCCGCTTCTCTGGCCGGTCACGACCCTTGTCTTCACCATCCAGCTCATCGCGCAGCTGAAGATATTCGACCAGGTCTATCTCTTCTCGCAGGGCGGCAGACCCAACGACAACATGGTCCTCGTCTACTACGTCTTCCAGCGCGCCTTCCAGCAGGACCAGGGTGGTCGCGCCGCCGCCGTGGCCGTGACGCTTTTCGTCCTCGTGGTCGTCGTCTCGGTCCTGCAATTCCAGCTTCTGCGCCTGGCGGGGGGCCGCAGATGACCGCAGTCGGCATGCAGCGCGCGAACTTCTGGGGCGGGGTCATCACCGTCCTCACCCTTGTCTGTGCGATACTCTGGGCCTTCCCTTTGTATTGGGGTGTCATCTCCTCGCTGAAGCCCGAGGATGAGGTCGTCCGTCCCTATATCGAGCTCTGGCCCGAGAACCTGACCTTCAGCCACTACACCACCGCGATCTTCGACACCCAGATCATGACCTGGTACCTGAACTCCATCGCCGTGGCGGTGGGCGTCACGGTCATCACCATCGTGACCTCGTTTCTCTGCGGCTATGCGCTGTCGCAGCTGAAATTCCCGGGCCGCACGGCGCTCTGGTGGCTGATCCTCGCAAGCTTCATGGTGCCGACCCAGGCGCTCATCATCAACCACTTCGTGCTGATCTCGCAGCTCGGGCTCATCAACAGCTGGGCCGGGATCATGCTGCCGCAGCTGATCCACCCAGTCATCATCATCGTCTACAAGCAGTTCTTCGACCAGGTCCCCAAGGACTTCCGCGAGGCCGCCGTGATGGACAACGCGGGCGAGTTCCGGATCCTCTTCAAGGTCTACCTGCCGATGAACTGGGGGGTCACGACGGCCCTGTCCATCGTCACCTTCATCTGGACCTGGAACGCCTTCCTCTGGCCCTTCCTGTCGGTGACGAAGACAGAGATGATGACGGTCCCGGTGGGCATCACCCAGGTCAACGACGCCTTCGGGGTCTACTACGCCCGCCAGTTGGCCGCCGCGGTCCTGGCCGGTCTGCCGGTGGCGCTGGCCTACCTTTTGTTCCAGCGCAAGGTGACCGAAGCGATAACTTTGTCTGCGGGCATCAAGGGCTGACGCCTGGCGCCGATTTCTTCGAAGAAATCGGACCGGAGCCTTCAAAGGCTCCGATGCGGAGTTTTCAAAAACTCCGCACTCAGGCGGAAACCGCGCGTCCCTGCCCGTCGAACAGGTGCAACTCGTTGGGATCGAAGGCCAGCCCGATCACGTCCCCGGCTTTGACCTGCGACTTGCCGCTATCCTGCGCTATGACCAGCAAGCCGTCCGACAGCTTGGCATAGACCAGCGTCCGGTCGCCCAGCCGTTCCACCACTGTCGCGGTGGCCCTTGTCTCCCCGCCCGCGGCCACGGTCAGCGCCTCGGGCCGGATACCCAGCTCCCACGGCCCCTCGCCCTTCGGCGCAAAGGGCAGGGGCACCACCGACCCATCCCCCAACCGCGCCGCCGCACGATCCCCCTGCCCGGTCAGCGTCACCGGCAGAAGGTTCATCGCGGGCGAGCCGATGAAGCTGGCCACAAAGCGCGAGGCCGGACGGGAATAGACCTCCATCGGCGTACCGACCTGTTCGATCTTGCAGTCGTTCAGGATCACGATCCGATCCGCCAGCGTCATCGCCTCGGTCTGGTCGTGGGTGACATAGATCATCGTCGAGCCCAGACGCTGGTGCAGTTCCGCCAGTTCCACCCGTGTCCGCACGCGCAAGGCCGCGTCGAGGTTCGACAAGGGCTCGTCAAACAGGAAAGCCTTCGGTTCCTTCACGATGGCCCGCCCGATGGCGACCCGCTGCCGCTGCCCGCCCGACAGTTCCGCCGGGCGCCGGGCCAAGAGCTTCTCCATCTCCAGCATCCGCGCGGCCTCGGCCACCCGGGCCTTGATCGTCGCTTCGGGCAGCCCGATGTTCTTCAGCCCGAAAGCCATGTTCTCGGCCACTGTCATGTGCGGGTAAAGCGCATAGTTCTGGAACACCATCGCCAGATTCCGCTGGCCCGGAGCCAGACCTTCCGACCGCACCCCGTCAATCGTCAGCCCGCCGGCATCGATGCTTTCCAGCCCGGCGATCATCCGCAGAAGCGTGGTCTTGCCGGACCCGGAGGGCCCGAGGAAGACAACGAACTCTCCCGCGGCGATCTGCAGGCTCAGGTCACGGATCACCTCGACATTGCCGAACCGCTTGGACACCCCGTCGAGTGAGATTCCGCTCATTGCACCCTCCCTGGCCGCTTCAGGATCATACTTTCGGGTTATTACCCGATGTCAAGGCACTATTCCTGCGCGGCCCTGCCGCTGGCGCTCGTGGGCGCATCTCGCGCGGCCATCACCAGTCGGGCGCGCGCCAGACCTCCTGGCCCTTGAACAGCGTGGCCAGCACCCGGGTCCGCGAGATTTCGGCCGCTGGGCAGGCAAGGATATCGCGATCCAGGATGATGAGGTCGGCTGAATAGCCCACCCGCAGCATGCCGGTGAAATGGTCCCGCCAACAGGCGCGCGCGGCGCGGGTGGTGTATCCCTCGACGCATTCCTCGATCGTCAGGGCCTCTTCGGGAAGGAACGGCTCCAGCGGGTCGTCGTCCAGCCGTTTCCGGCGGGTGATCGCCGTTTCGATGATCTCGAACGGGTTCAGCGTCGAAACCGGCCAGTCCGAGGACAGGCAGAAATCCGCGCCCTGGTCCAGCATCTTGCGGAAGGCATAGGTATCAGCCCGGCGCCTGGGCCCGATCATCGCCAGCGACGGGTCGGAATAGGGCGGCTCAAGCCGCGCCCACAGCGGCTGGACATTGGCCGTCGCCAGGCCCTGCAGCCGGGCATAATCGCCCGGGTCCACGACTTGCAGATGGGCCAGCTGGTGTTGCGCAGGCCAGAAGCCGTTGGCAGCACGCGCCGCCTCCAGCCCCTCGATCGCGCGGCGGGTGGCGGCATCGCCGATGACATGGACATGGATCGCAAAGCGCGCGGCATCGAGCGCGGTCATCAGTGCACGGGTCTCATCCGCCCCGAACATGCAGGGCGCATTGCCACCGGTGGCATCGGCATAGGGCGCGAGCATCGCCGCCGTGCGGTTTTCGAACACGCCGTCCATGAAGAACTTGGCGGAATGGACGTGGAAATCCGGCCCCGGATGCGCTGCACGCAGGGCAGTCAGCCGGGAAACTGCCGTTTCCGGGGTATCGGCCTCGGTCACCAGCGCCGTGCCTGCAACGCGCAGGGTCAAGGCCGCCTCGGCGACACCGCGCGCATAGATCCGCGCCTCCATCTCGGTGATGCGGGCATCCAGAACCCCGGTGATCCCGTGCTGGTTGGCATGCGCGCAGGCCGCCTTCAGCCCCGACATCCGATGTTCATCCGTCAGATCGGGCAGGCGGCCCGTGACCACGGGGATCACCTCTTCATGCAGCATGCCTGTCGCCCGCCCCGCCGCATCGCGGACGACATGGCCGTTCGGTGGGTCGGCCATCGCCTGCACGCCCGCCATGTCCAGCGCCCGGCTGTTCACGCAGGCATTGTGGAACGAGCTGTCGTAGATCACCACCGGACGGTCGCTGACCGCCCGGTCCAGAACGGCCGCCGTCAGGTTGTGATCGCCAAAGACCCCGGCCTGCCAGCCCGAGCCCCAGACGACCGGCAAGTCGGGATGGGTGGCGGCATGGGCGCGCAAGGCCTCGATCAGCCCGGCCTCGCTGTCGACGTCGTACAGGTAGGCCGCCGTCGCCATGTCGATCCCGCCGGACAGAAGGTGGATATGCGCATCCTGAAACCCGGGCAGGACCAGCCGTCCGCCCGCATCAATGCGCTGAGCCGCCTCGGGCGGCACGCCCTGCCCGATCGCGGCGATGCGACCGTCGCGGATCAGCACCCATTCGGCATGGGGGGCACTGGCATCCATCGTGCGGATGCGGGCGTTGTGGATCAAGCGGTCAGACAATCTCTGCCCCCTCAAGCTGCGCCCAGTCATCCGCCGGAATGACCTGGGCGATCTCGTTCACATCCCGGGTCCAGACAAAGAAGCACAGAAACGGCACCGCACCGACCCGCGTCAGGTGCGGCTGGTGTGCCGGGTTCCAGACCGGCTGATGCGCAGGCTTGATCGTCAGGGGTCGACCGGTACCGAACCGCCAGCCATGCGGGCCGGTCAGCGGGGCATAGAGCTCGGGTGCCGCGTGATGGTGATCCCGGTACAGCACGCCGGGCGCGATCAGGAACACCCCAAGCTCGAAATCATTCCCCGCAAAGGGCGCGTCGCCCCCGAAGACCGAGGCGAAGGCGTGGCCATTCGGAAAGGCGTCACCGATCAGGGTGCGCGGATAGGAATCGTAGGTGACCCATTCCAGCTGCGGTGCCGCTGCCGCGATGGCGCTGGCCAGGGCCGGATGCGTGGCGGAAAGATCGGCCAACGCGACCGGCAGCCAGGTCGACAGGACGGCATTCGGGCACGCGTTCACCACCCTTTCCGGACCCGGCTCGGCAGGCAGGCCCGCCGCGACTTCGGCAGCGCCCGGATGGTCCAGAGCCAGCAGATAGTCGCGCGCCGCCTGGTACAGCCTGCGGACCGGCGACTGACCCGCCAGCCCCGGCGGCAGGGGCAGGCCCCGACTGGCAAGCTCGCCCAGCGGATCGCGGGCGTCATGCGCGGCGGCAACGCGATAGACCTCCAGCACCTCGGCCGAGATCAGACCCTCGCGCCACAGCGCCATCGCCGCGCCGTACCGCACCCGGCCCGAGCCCTTGACGCCCAGCGGCGCATGCAGGTGGTCCAGCACGTCAGTCATTGCTGCGGAAAGCCATGCGCTCGTCCTCCAGTCGCCGTTTCTCGGCCCGGTTCAGGATGATCCCCGCCGCAATGACCCCTGCCCCGACGGTCAGCACCATCAGCGTCGCCAGGGCGTTGATATCCGGCGTGACCCCCAGCTTGACCTTGGACCAGATCAGCAGCGGCAGCGTCGTCGCCCCCGGCCCGGTGGTGAAGGCCGTGATGACCACATCATCCAGCGATATCGTGAAAGCCAAGAGCCAACCCGAGACGATGGCAGGCGCGATGACCGGCAGCGTGATGTCGAACATCACCTGCCAGGGCCGGCTGCCGAGGTCCATCGCCGCCTCTTCGATGGCACGGTCGGCCTGCAGCATCCTCGCATTGACGATGGTGGTGACGAAGACCATGGAGAAGGTGATGTGGGCCAGCGTGATCGTGGTGAACCCGCGCTGTCCGGGCCAGCCGATCCAGTCCGCCATCAGGATGAAGAAGATCAGCATCGAGATGCCGGTGATCACCTCGGGCATGATCAGGGGCGCCGTCACCAGGCCCGAAAACAGCGTCCTTCCCCGAAACTTGGTGAACCGGGCCAGGACAATCCCTGCCATCGTGCCCAGGATCGTGGCGAAGGTCGCCGAGACCAGCGCGATCTTCAGTGACAGGATCAGCGCGTCCCAAACCTGCTGGTTCGAGAACAGCGACACATACCACTTGGTCGAGAACCCGCCCCAGACCGTCGCCAGCCGCGAGGAATTAAAGCTGTAAACGATCATCGACAGGATCGGGATATAGAGGAACGCAAAGCCGAAGCACATCACGGTAATCAGGAAGGTCGGCCGGCGTCTCATTTCGACCCCTCCGCCCGCGCCTGGTAATGGCTGTAGATCATCGTCGGCACGACCATCAACAGCAGCAGCGCCACCGCAACCGCCGAAGCCATCGGCCAGTCGCGCGCCTGACCGAACTCATCCTGGATGATCTTGCCGATCATCGGTTGCGAGGCATTGCCGA
Organism: Tabrizicola sp. T74; assembly: GCF_057219935.1. Taxonomy (NCBI): domain Bacteria; kingdom Pseudomonadati; phylum Pseudomonadota; class Alphaproteobacteria; order Rhodobacterales; family Paracoccaceae; genus Tabrizicola; species Tabrizicola sp. T74. The sequence goes on from NZ_JBXVVT010000002.1 coordinate 219,512, forward strand.
CCAGCGTCGGGATCACCAGTTCTCCTGCCGCCGGGATGAAGACCAGCATGCCCCCCGCGATGATCCCGGGGATCGACTGCGGCAAGGTGATGTCGCGGAAGACCTGCGACGGGCGCGACCCAAGGTCCATCGCGGCTTCGTCCAGGGTCGGGTCAAGCCGTTCCAGGCTGGCGTAGAGCGGCAGGATCATGAACGGCAGGTAGGTGTAGACCATCACCAGGACGACGGCAAAGTTCGTGTTCATCATCGGCACGGACCGCACTGCCCAGTCGATCGGCACCAGGAAGTTCCAGGCATCGGTCAGAAGGCCGTTGAACCAGCTGTTCTTGCCCATCAATCCCATCCAGGCATAAACGCGCAGCAGGAACGAGGTCCAGAACGGCAGGATCACCAGCATCAACAGGATGTTGCGCCAACTTTTCGATACCCGCGTCAGGCCAAGCGCCATCGGATAGCCGATCAACAGGCACAGGATCGCCGCAACCAGCGCGTTGAAGACCGAGGTCAGGAAGGCCCGGACATAAAGCGTGTCGGTCAGAACCCGGCTGAAGGGTTCGAGGTTCACCATGGGATGCTCGCCGCCAAAGGAAAACGGCGGGGCGGTCGGCGTGTTGGTCGCCACGCTCATCGCGACGACGATGAGGAACGGCAGCAGGAACAGCACGACCAGCCAGACATAGGGCAGGCCGATCAGGATCATCACCCAGCCCTTGCGGTCGAACCAGCGGGACAGGCGGCTATGCTGCATGGTCAGTCCACCAGCACCAGGACCGAGCCCGGATCGAAGGACACCCAGACCGCGTCATTCCAGTCGGCGACCCGCGTCGCCTCATCCCCGCGTCGGGCGTTGACGGCATGGGCCTGCACCAGCGCTCCGGGCAGCTCGACACGGTAAAGACTGTCCTTGCCGAAATAGGCCAGGTCCTTGACATGGCCCCGGAAGGCATTCGCGCGCTCTGGCCGGTCCTTTGTCAGGTGCATCTTCTCCGGCCGGACCGCTAGGGTGACAACCTGTCCTTCCGTGACATGGGCCACATCATTGGCCAGAACCTCGCCGCCCACCGCCGGAACCGAAAGGCGCAACTGGCCCCCCTGTCGCCCGGTCACCGTCGCCTCGAAGCTGTTGATCGACCCGATGAACCCGGCGACAAAGCGGCTTGTGGGAAACTCGTAGATTTCGGTGGGGCTGCCCACCTGCTTGACCTGCCCCTTGTCCATCACGGCAATCCGGTCCGACAGTGTCATCGCCTCTTCCTGGTCGTGGGTCACGACGATGAAGGTCACCCCGGTGCGCTCCTGGATCGACATCAGCTCGAACTGAGTGTGCTCGCGCAGCTTCTTGTCCAGCGCTGCCAGGGGTTCGTCCAGCAATAGGAGCTTCGGCTGGCGCGCCAGGGCCCGGGCCAGCGCCACGCGCTGACGCTGCCCGCCGGAAATCTGGTGCGGCTTGCGGCCGGCAAAGGGCGTCAGCTGCACCAGGTCCAGCACCTCGGCCACGCGGTCGGCACGCTGGGCCTTGGTCATGGATTTCTCATGCTTCAGCCCGTAGCCCACGTTCGCTTCGACGGTCATGTGCGGGAAGATCGCGTAGGACTGGAACATCATGTGGACCGGACGCTCCCACGGGGGCACTCCCGCCATGTCGCGACCGTCCAGGAAGATGCGGCCCGAGGTCGGTTCCTCGAACCCCGCCAGCATCCGCAACAGCGTGGTCTTGCCGCAGCCCGACCCACCCAGAAGCGAGAAGATCTCGCCTTTGCCGACAGTCAGGCTGACATCCCTGACGGCCTGAAAGTGACCGAACGACTTCGAGACACCCTCGATCTTCAGGAAGGGCTCGCCCCCGTCGGCCTGCATCGGTCAGCCGCCCGTCTTGATCTCGGTCCAGGCGCGGTTCAGGTCGGTTTCCTGCTCGATCGTCTGCGGTAGCGGTGTGTACAGCCGGGCGATGGCCGTGGCATCGGGGTAGACTGCGGGATCGGCCAGGATCGCCGGGTCGACAAACTCCCGCGCACCCTTGTTCACATTGGCATAGCCGGTAAAGTTGGTGCAGCCCGCGATGACCTCCGGGCGCAGCAGATAGTCGATGAACCTGTGGCCGTTCTCGACATTCTGGGCATCCGCCGGCATGGCCCAGACGTCGAACCAGGCCGGGGCACCGGTCTTCGGGACAAAGTAGCCAAGGTTCATCTCGATCCCGGCCTCTGCCGCCCGCGCCTTGGCCACACCATAGTCGCCCGACCAGTTGTTGACCGCGCACAGCTCGCCATTCGGGATCGCCGTCAGGTAGTTCGCGTTGTCGAAGGTCGAGATGTATTCCCGCACCGGCTTGACCGCCTCGACCATCTTGGCCCACTCGGCAGGGCCTGCCTTGTTCGGGTCGATGCCAAGATAGCTCAGGATCATGAATCCGATGTCGTTGGGGCTGTCCAGCAAGGAAATGCCGCAGTCGGCAAGCGCTGCGGCATTCTCGGGCTTCAGGATCAGATCGAGCGATTCAAGATCGGCATCGGGCAAGCGTTCCTTCACCATGTCGATGTTGTACGTCATCCCGACCGAGCCCCACATGTAGGGCACTCCATAGTCATAGTTCGGGTCGTACAGCGAAAAGACCTTCAGGATCTCCTGGTCAAGATTGCCCCAACCCGTCAGCTTGGACCGGTCCAGTTTCTGCAGCACCCCCGCCTGGATCGACCGGGGCAGCCCCTGCCCGGCATGCAGGACGACGTCATAGCCGGTCGATCCGGCCAAGAGCTTGGCCTGCATCTCCTCGGCGCTGGCATAGAGGTCGTAGACCACCTCGATCCCGGTTTCTGCCGTGAAATCCGCCAACGTGGTCTCGCCGATATAGTCGGCCCAGTTGTAGACATTCACCGTGCCGCCTTGCGCCCAGGAAGGCCGGACCCAGGGGGTCGCAAGCGTTGCGCTGGCACCGATCAGCGCCTGGCGGCGGTTCAGCTTCATGGCGTCTCTCCCCAGATGGTCGTGATTGATTTTTCAGTCAGCTTATTCGTGCCCGGTTACCTGACAAGACAATTCTGCATTCAGGGCGGCGATCCGGTCTTCGGGCGGCGCTTCGGCAAGGTTGAGAACCGGCAACAAGGCCCGCAGCCCATCGTGATGGCGACGCAGGCCGTACTCCAGGTCCGACAGGTGAAACCCTTCGAAGGCCGAGCTTTTCATCGACTCGTTCGACCAGATCGACAGCTGCCGGTCCTCGGCCGAGGTGTCGCGGTCGATGCGCAGCGCCAGATAGCGCGCCAGCCGTTGCTGCCGCGTCTCGTTCGGCCAGCGGTACAGCCGCCCGGTCAGCCGGGTCAGGCCCTCGGTCAGGGGCAGGTCCTGGTAGAATTGCACGCCTTCCGGGGTGATGGCGAAAACCTGGTTCGGGAAAAGTCCGTAATAGGTCCAGGCCTTCTGCAGATGCCAGGGAAGGGATGGCCGGTCGACCGAGGCCTTCACATAGTTCCGCACTGACCACAGCCGCCCCGGCACGTCGCCGAACCAGCCGATCGACATCGACAGGCCGTTTTCCAGATGATGGTCGCGGTAGGTGCGGCCGTAAAGCTCCTGCAGCCCCGGATGGGCCAGCGCGACGTGGTAGCCTTCGTTGTCCACATCGCGGACCGATTTCCAGTTGACGGGCAGATCGTTCGTCCACTGCGGCGTCGCAACGGGCACCAGCCCGCCAAGCCCGTAGGCAGCGAAGTCGGCATCGAACGGCGCAAGCAAGGTGGCAATGTCTGGTTGCGGCCCGGGGTGGAACCGCAGGAACAGAAAGCCGTGAAACCGCCCCAGCTCAATCGGCTTCAGCCCGAACTCCTCGCGGTTCATCTGGCCAAAGCTGGCAGGCTGGGCCGCCCCGCGCAGGCTGCCGTCCAGATTGTAGACCCAGCCGTGGAACGGACAGACGATCGAGCCCTTGCAATGGCCCCGGTCCCCGTCAACCACCCGCGCGCCACGATGGCGGCAGAGGTTGTGGAAGGCGCGGACCTCTCCGTCCTGACCCCGCATGATGACCGCCCGCTCGCCCAAAAGATCAAAGCTCAGCCAGTCACCCGGGTTCGGAATGTCGCATTCATGGCCCGCAACCTGCCAATGCGTGAGGAACAGCCGCTCCCGCTCCAGCTGGAACAGGGCTTTCGAGTGATAGGCCCAGGCCGGCAAACCCCGGCGATCCCAGTCGTTCGGGATCGGCAGGATGGCATAGGGAAGCTCGGTCATGCTGGATCCTCCATCTCGGCCAGAACCCACTGCTGAAAGCGGTGGATCTCGTATTCCTCGGGCATCAGCCGCGCCGCCGTGAAAGCTGGGGATCGCATGCCGCGCTGGTTCATCTCGGAAGCCGCCCCGTCCTGCTGCATCACGATCTTGGCGAAGGCCGCGACTTCGGCGGCGTCAAACTCGGGCTGGCCCAGGGTTTCCGGCGCAAAGTGCCACTCGGCGATCAGGCGGGTCGTCTCGGGGCCGGTGGGGACGATGCGCACCGACCGGACATAGTCGACATGCGCCACCACATAGGCCGAGGGCCAAAGCGTGACGAAACTGTAGCCTGCCCTCTGCTCGGCTTCGGTCAGCCCGGGAAAGACCGGCCCGCACGGCCTGCCATCCAGGGTCCAGGTCCCCGCCCCCTCGCGCAGGTTCGGTCGGACGGGATCGTCTGGCGTCCAGCCCAGGGCCTCGGACTGGCCCATGATGCCCTTGCCGTACAGGGGCACCATGTCGCACAGTTCGGGGTGGATGCCCGGGCAGTGCAGGCATTCCGAATAATTCTCCCAGAAGGCCTTCCAGTTGCAGGCAAGGTCGGTCTCCCAGCGATGGCCGGTCTGCAGGCTGTCCATCGGCCAGTTGTCCAGCGTTTCCAATCCGACATCTGCCCAGACCGCGCCGGGATTTGGCGCAAGGTTCAGGAACAGAAACCCGTTCCATATCCGGGTCTGGACGGGTTTCAGCCCATGTGCGCTGCGGTCGAAATCCTCGGTCGGGACCGCATGGCCCGTCGACACCAGCCGCCCGTCGTCCGCTGCAAAGGCAAAGGCGTGGTAAGGGCAGCGGACCAGCTTGCCGACCGGTTCTTCCTCCTCGCGGCAAAGTTCGGACCCGCGATGCGGACAAGAGTTGTGCCAGGCGGCAAGTCGGCCTTCGGCGTCGCGCAGGACGATGACACTTGCCGCCCCGACGGTGACCCGGCGCATCTTCCCCATGGGAAAGTCCCCTGCCCGGCCGACCATCACCCACTGCCGGGCAAAGATCGTGGCCATCTCGCGATCATGCCAGGCCCGGTCCATATAGGCCGCCCGGGGCAGACCCTCCGGACAATGGTCCAGACGCGGGGACAGCGGGTGGCGGTCATGGCTTCCCATCGGTACCTCCCAGGGGATGTGGCGCAGCGAAGGCCGGGTCAACGGACGGGCGGTCGATCACCGGTACGTGCCCCCACAGGTGCCGCCCTAGAAGTGCAGATGACTGACTGTACTGTCAATCAGAAACTTGCCGTTGCCGGTGATGATGAACCGGCTACTATGGCCAAAACCGAACGTGGCAGGATCAGTGACAGACAGTCAACCCATCGAGAAAAGCCGCCCGCCGCGCACGATGAGCCGAGATGCCCGTCGGCTGCAGCTGATCGAGGCGACGATAGAAACCATTGCCGCCCGCGGGATTTCCCGGACAACCCTGAACGAGGTGGCGCGCCGGGCCGGGCTTAGCCACGGGCTGGTGCTGTTTCATTTTGCCTCGAAGGAAAACCTGCTTGGCGAAACGCTGACCTTCATGGCGGACGAATACCACCGCAGCTGGACCGAGGCGATTGCCGGCAAGGAAGACGACCCCGCCGCACAGCTCAAGGCGCTGATCGACGCGGATTTCACTCCGGAAATCTGCACCCCGGCCCGCCTTGCGGCCTGGGGGTCCTACTGGGGCGAGACGCAAAGCCTGCCGATGTATCAGGAAATCTGCGGCGAAAAGGACAAGGCCTATGCGCTGGTGCTTGAAGGCATCGCGCGCAAGCTGTTGCAGCGGGCGGGCCGGTCGGACGACCCCCGGATTGCCGCGCGGATCCTGCGCCTGACCCAGGAAGGCACCTGGCTGGACATGACCACGCTGGCTGTCCCCTACTCGGTCGAAGAGGCGCACCAGACCGTATTGCATTGCGCCCGCACGCTGTTTGGCGATCAGTTTCCCTACTGAACCCTTGGCGTCATGCGGTGCAGGGGCCCGGGCCCTAGCCGTCGAAACGGTTGGCACCCCGCCGCCGTTCGTCCACCGGCCGCGTGTCGATCACTGCCTGGTGCGCCCGTTGGTCACAGCCGGTGCGCGGACAGATGCGGCAGTTGATGCCGATGGGTGTCATCCGGGCCGTGGTCAGCGACAGCCCCTCGGCATAGCCGATCTGCCCGGCATGCTCGATTGCGCAGCCCATGGCCACCGCCAGCCGGTTGTCCTGCGCATGGCGGAACCAGGTCGGCCGGTCGACAGTGCGCGACACCACGAAGAACCGGCTGCCGTCCGGCATCTCGACGAACTGCGGCACGATCCGCCCGGGCGTGCGGAACGAGGTGTGGACGTCCAGCCGCGGACAGGCCCCGCCGTATTCGGCCAGCGGAAACTCGGTCGCGTTGAAGCGCTTGGTCACGTTGCCGCCCTTGTCGATCCGCAGGAAGAAGAATGGCACCCCCTGCGCGCCTTCGCGCTGCAGAGTCGTTGCCCGGTGGCAGGCCTGTTCAAAGCTGACCCCGAAGCGGGTCGCCATCAGGTCGAAGTCGTACTTCGTCGCCCGCGCCTCGGCCAGGAAGGCGGCATAGGGCATCAGCACCGCCGCCGCGAAATAGTTCGCCAGCTCCACCCGCAGCCGGCTGACCGCCGCCGGATCGGTCAGGGCCGCCCGCGCGATCAGGCCGTCCAGCAGGTCGCGCCATTCCAGAAGCGCGCACATGTGGACCAGCTGGAAGCTGCGGTTGGGATGGTCCATCGCCTCGGACAGCAGGATCTCGCGCCGCGTCTCGTCATAGGTGCGCAGAGTGCCCGGCAAGTCCTCGACCCGCGCCAGCCGCACCGTCACGCCCAGCCGGTCGGCCAGCCGCGCCTTCAGGCTGGCATAGACGTCGTCCCGGTCCGGCTGCTTGCCGTCCCAGAACCGTTCGGACGCCAGCTCCAGCTCGCGGAAATGGTTGCGGTTGCGGCGGAAGATCATGTGCACCGATGCCTCGGGCGTCCCCGTCGGGTCCGTCGCGGACTGTGACAAGGCCGACAGGCGGTCGATCGCCGAGCCATAGGCACGATGCAACCGCAGCAAGGCCGCCGCCAGGTCCGGCGCATGGACCAGCGCCGCGCGAAGCTGCGCGAGGTCAGGCTGGCTTCCGGCAAAGATCGGGTCCTGCAGACAGGCGCGCAGGTCGGCCAGCATCGACCCGGTCTGGTCATCCGCCAGATCGCGCCAGTCGACGCCGTATTCCTCCATCAGCCGCAGAAGGACCTGGACCGACACCGATCTTTCGTTGTTTTCCAGAAGGTTGACGTAGGACGCCGAGATCCCCAGCGTCCGCGCCATAGCGCCTTGCGTCTCGCGCCGTTCCTGCCGCAACCGGCGCAACTGCGGGCCGATGAAGGTCTTCTGCATACCGTCGCACACAATTTGGCTATTGTCGAATTTACAATATTACAAAAATGAAAGTTTGTAAATTGCTGCATTCACAGCAGAACGCGGCAGCATTTGCCGAAATACCGGGCGCGCCGCATCTTCCCCTCAATCCCACACCCCAGAGGACCCGCCATGACCTTCCGCCCCGGCCTGAACCACCTCTACATCCCCGGCCCGACCAACGTCCCCGACACCGTCCGCATGGCGATGAACGTGCCCCAGCAGGACCAGCGCGGGCCCGAGTTCGGCGCATTCGTCCTGTCGATCCTGTCCGACCTGAAGCCGATCTTCGGCACCACCCAGGGCCGCGTGATGCTGTTCCCGGGCTCGGGCACCTCGGCCTGGGAAGCGGCCATTGTGAACACGCTCTCCCCCGGCGACCGCGTGCTGATGGCGCGGCACGGCCAGTTCTCGACCCTCTGGGCCAAGATGGCGGTGGACCTGGGCCTGGACGTCGAGCTGGTCGACGTGGCCTGGGGTGCGGCCACCCCGGTCAACGAATTCGCCCGCCGCCTGGGCGCCGACCGCGAGGGCAAGATCAAGGCGGTCTTCGTCACCCACAACGAAACCGCGACCGGCGTCACCTCGGACGTCGCCGGTGTCCGCCAGGCGCTGGACGCCTCGTTCCACGACGCGCTCCTCTTCGTCGACGGCGTCTCCTCCATCGGCTCGATCCCCTTTCTGATGGACGATTGGGGCGTCGACCTCGCCGTCACCGGCAGCCAGAAGGGGCTGATGTCCCCCGCGGGCCTGGGCATCCTGGGCGTCAGCGACAAGGCCATGGCGGCGTCAAAGGCAAAGGGCATCGCCCGCAGCTTCCTCAAGTTCGACGACTACGCGATCCAGACCGATACCGGCTATTTCCCCCACACCCCGCCCACCCCCGTCCTGCATGGCCTGCGCGAGGCGCTGAACCGTATCAACCGCGAAGGGCTGGACAATGTCTTCTCCCGCCACGCCCGCCTTGCCGCAGGCGTCCGTGCCGGGGTCAACGCCTGGGGCCTGGACACCTGCGCCGAGCATCACTCGATTGCCTCCGACACCGTCACCGCGATCCGGACTCCGGCGAATGTAGACGCCCGCGATGTGATCCGCACCGGCCTCACCCGCTATAACACGTCCTTCGGCTCGGGCCTCGCGCAACTCGCGGGCAAGGTCTTCCGCATCGGCCACCTGGGCGACCTGAACGAAGGCATGTGCCTGACTGCGCTGGCCGTGGCGGAGCTTTCGCTGCGTGCCGCCGGGGCCAAGGTCGCCCTGGGCGCGGGCGTCGCGGCGGCGCAGGAAGTCTATGAACAGAGTGCCCGGGTCGTCGCCCTGGCCGCGGAGTAAGTCATGAGCCACACCCTCTACCCCCTCAAGAAGCAACGCCTGCAGCGGTCCGAACTCGCGGTTCCCGCAAGCAACCCGACGATGATCGACAAGGCCGCCAACGGCCCCGCCGACTATGTCTTCCTTGACCTCGAAGACGCCGTCGCCCCGCCGGAAAAGGAACAGGCCCGCAAGAACGCGATCCAGGCCCTGAACGACATCGACTGGGCCGCGAAGGGCAAGACCGTGTCGGTGCGCATCAACGGCCTCGACACCCATTACATGTACCGCGACGTGGTCGACGTGATGGAGCAGGCGGGCGACCGGGTCCACACGCTCCTGGTGCCCAAGGTCGGCGTGCCGGGCGACCTCTACATGGTCGACGCCATGGTCAACCAGATCGAGATGGCCAAGGGCTTCACCACCCGCGTCGGGCTTGAGGCGCTGATCGAAACCGCGCTTGGCATGGCCAATGTCGAAGCCATCGCCCAGTTCGGCAGCCGCTTGGAGGCGCTGCACTTCGGCGTCGCCGACTTCGCCGCCTCGATGCGGGCACGCACCGTCAACATCGGCGGGCTGAACCCCGACTACCCGGGCGATCAGTGGCACGCCGCCATCGCCCGCATGGTCACCGTCTGCCGCGCCTATGGCCTGCGTCCCATCGACGGCCCGTTCGGCGATTTCTCGGACCCCGAAGGCTACAAGGCCGGCGCCCGCCGCGCCGCGGCGCTTGGCTGCGAAGGCAAATGGGCGATCCACCCCAGCCAGGTGACCTTCGCGAACGAGGTCTTCTCCCCCACCGAGGCCGAGGTGACCAAGGCCCGCCGCATCATCGAGGAACTGCGCGCGGCTGAGGCGCAGGGCAAGGGCGCGGCGAGCCTCGACGGCAAGATGATCGACGCCGCCAGTGAAAAGATGGCCCGCAACGTCCTCGTCGTCGCCGACGCGATCAGCGCGAAATAGAAACGGCGGGCCACCCGGCCCCCTTCCCGACCACAGGACCCCACAACACGGGCAGACCGTGACCGATGCGGTCATGCCCAAGGAGGACGGACATGGACATCCATGAATACCAGGCGAAGGAAATCCTCGGCCGCTTCGGCGTGCCGGTGCCGAAGGGCGGACTGGCCTACAGCCCGGAACAGGCGGCCTACCGGGCGCGCGAACTGGGCGGCAACGCCTGGGTCGTGAAGGCCCAGGTCCACGCCGGGGGCCGGGGCGCAGCCGGGGGTGTCAAGCTGTGCAAATCGGTGGACGAGGTCCAGACCTATGCCTCCTCCCTTTTCGGCCGCCAGCTGGTGACCAAGCAGACCGACCAGGCGGGCAAGGGCGTCTACCGGCTTTGGGTCGAACCCGCCTGCGACATCGCCAAGGAGCTGTACCTGGGCTTCGTCCTTGACCGAAAGACCGAACGCATCATGATCGTCGCCTCCGCCCATGGCGGGATGGAGATCGAGGACCTCGCCGAAACCGACCCGCAAAGCCTGCGCCGGATGACCATCGACCCCGCCGCCGGGCTGGTCGAATTCCAGGCGCGCGAGCTGGCCTTCGGGCTGGGGCTGACCGGCAAGCAGGTCAACCAGATGGTCACCGTCCTGCAGGCCTGCTACCGCGCCTACCGCGACCTTGACGCCATGATGGTCGAGATCAACCCCCTGGTCATCACCGGCTCGGGCGACCTTCTGGCGGTAGACGCGAAGATGAGCTTCGACACCAACGCCCTCTTCCGCCGCCCCGAGATCGCCGAGCTTCGCGACCGCAGCCAGGAAGACCCGCGGGAATCCACCGCCGGGGACCACGGCCTCGCCTATGTCGGCCTGACCGGGGACATCGGCTGCATCATCAATGGCGCGGGCCTCGCGATGGCCACGATGGACATGATCAAGCTGGCCGGGGGCGAGCCCGCGAACTTCCTCGACATCGGCGGCGGTGCCAGCCCCGAACGCGTGGTCCGTGCCTTCCGCACCGTGCTGGCCGACCCCATCGTCAGCGTGATCCTGGTCAACATCTTCGCCGGCATCAACCGCTGCGACTGGGTGGCCGAGGGCGTTGTGAAAGCCTACCGCGAGGTCGGCATGACCATCCCGGTCGTCGTCCGCCTGGCGGGCACCAACGTCGAGGAAGGCAAGGCGATCCTCGAAGGCTCGGGCCTGCCGCTCATCACCGCCGACACCCTGGCCGAGGCCGCCGCAAAGGCCGTGGCCGCCCGTCCGAAACTGGCTGCATAAGGAGGACACCATGGCCATCCTGATCACCGAGAAGACCAAAGTCATCGTCCAGGGCATGTCCGGCCGCATTGGCCAGTTCCACGCCGCCGACATGATCAAGCACGGCACCAACGTCGTGGGCGGCGTGACCCCCGGCAAGGGCGGCGAGCGGCTCCTGGACCGCCCGCTCTTCAACACCGTCCGCGAGGCGGTGGACGCGACCGGGGCCGAGGCCTCGCTCCTCTTCGTCCCGCCGCCCTTCGCCGCCGACGCGATCATGGAGGCCGCAGATGCCGGCATCCGCACCGCCGTCTGCGTCACCGACGGCATCCCGGCGCAGGACATGATGCGGGTCAAGCGCTATCTCCGCCGCTATCCCGAAAGCCGCAAGCTGCGCCTGATCGGGCCGAACTGCGCGGGCATCATCTCGCCCGGCAAGGGCTTCATGGGCATCATGCCGCCGCACATCTACATGCCGGGCCGCGTCGGCATCATCGGCCGGTCGGGCACGCTCGGGTATGAAGCCGCCTCGCAGATGAAGGCGCTTGGCATCGGCGTCTCGACCAGCGTCGGCATCGGCGGCGACCCGATCAACGGCTCGTCCTTCCGCGACATCCTGGAGCTCTTTCAGCAGGACCCGGAAACCGATGCCGTGATGATGATCGGCGAAATCGGCGGCCCGCAAGAGGCCGAAGCCGCCGCCTGGGCTGCCAAGCATATGACCAAGCCCATCGTCGCCTACATCGCCGGACTGTCCGCGCCCAAGGGCCGCAAGATGGGCCATGCCGGGGCGATCATCTCGGCCTTCGGCGAAAGCGCGCAGGAAAAGGTGGAAATCCTCACCGCCGCCGGGATCACCGTCGCGCCGAACCCCTCGGCGATGGGCGAAACGATGGCCCGCGTCCTGACCCAGCGCCGCGCCGCAGCCTGACCCGCCCGCGACGGCAACACAATATGACCCGGCGACCAGGAAGGTCGCCGGGTCCTTTCATGCAGATCAGTCGAAGACCGCCGCGATGTCCTGAACGCTCGCGCCTTCCTTGATCTCGCGCAGTCGCGCATAGATCAGCGCGACAGTGATTGCGCCAAGCGCCGCGCCAAAGGTTGTGATCAGCGCAAGAACGATGATCCCGATTACCATCGCGCCGCCGCCCAGCCCGGCTCCGGCCATCATCAGACCAACCAGGAACATTGCGACGAAACCGATAATCGCCGAGATGATGGTGATCAGGATGAAGGCGCCGACAATCGGCCAGCGATAGTCTTTCGTAAGCGCCGCGCTGCGCCCAAGGCCGCCGAACCCGACCTTTTCGATCACCACCGCCGCAGGCATCACCGAGAACACCGCATAGATCCAGAGCCCCGGAATGATCAGCGCGATCAGTCCCAGCACCATCAGGATACCGGCTGCCAAGCTGAGGATGGCGATGGGAATGGCCGCTGACAGCGCCGGGCCGAAGTAGCCGCCCAGTTTCAGCTGCCGACGCAGTTTCGCGTCGTAGGCCATCTGCACCAGAAGCGCCGTCGTGATCCCGCTCAGCACCAACTGAACCACGATGTCGACTGCCGAACGCACCAGCATTCCGCTGTCTCCCACACCGGTGGGTCCGCCCATGCCCAAAGCCACGTCCCAGCCATTCAAGAGGCCCGAGATCACGATGCCCAGCAACGTGGGCCCCAGGCTCAGGATCAGCACGGCAAAGACATTGCCGAACAGGATGGAAAAGCTTTCGCTGATGATCGAGCCGACGCCAAGCGCAGGCCCCGACAGGTTGGTGGTTGTTGAACTCATGTGAACTCCTTCCGATGTGACTTCAGCCAAAAAAAGGCCTTTCCTGGAATATGACGCCGAACCTTCTCACGGCCGCGTGAGGATGACACCTGATCTTGCCCTGCCCATCAAGCCGTCTCGCAACCGTGCCTTGCAATTGTGGCAAAATGTTCACGCCTGGGTATCGGTCTCGGCATGATGCTTGTCGGCGCGGCGGTCGCCGAACAGTTGGCGCTGTTCCAGATGCGCGCGCTGTGCGGTGTAGAAGGCCTGCAGGAAGGCCGCATGATCGGCAGGGTCCACCGGGTCGGCATAGCCGATCTTGCGGCGGATCTTCTCGATGACGGTGGCCAGGGTCTTGCGGTGGTTGTCATAGGCCGTGGGCGACATCCGCCCGGTATCGGCGCGCAGGATACCCTCCAGCGTCTGCAGTTCGAACGCGCCGTAATGGTCCAGCTGGTGCGACAGGAAGACGATCCGCGTGCCGTCGGTCTCGACCGGAACCGTCTCTTGCGCCAGGTCCTTCAGCAACACCGGCTGCGGCAGGTGGATCACATGCGTCCCGGCCAGCAGGTCGCCCAGCCGCTGCCGGTAGGGGTTCATCAGCGGGATCAGGAAGGCCATGACCACCCAGGCCAGCGCGATCAGCGACACGACGGGCGAGGCCACGTCCAGCGCCAGCACCAGCGTGCCCGGCAGGAAGATCTCGGCCTCTTTCAGCAGGTTGCGCAGGACGATGGCATGGGTGGACAGCGTGCCGCCGTCGTGGCTGATGACCTTGATCTTCATCAGCCGCTTGCCCAGCGTCTGGCCGTTCCAGATCAGCTCGGTCACGACGTAGTAGGGCACGCGCGTCAGGAAGAACAGCATCGCTCCGATGGCGAACAGCGTGTGCGGCTCGGTCAGCTGCAGAAGGCCCAGCAGGATCAGGATCGCCACGGCCCCCGCGAGGGTCAGCAGAATGTCGGCCAGCTGGGCGGACATGCGCACGCCGATCCCCGCGACCTTCAGCGTCAGCGGCACACCTTCCGGCGACAGGATGGTATCCGGCGACGGACGCGGTTTCTTGCGGCGGAAGAACCTCATGCCCGGCCCCGCCCAGCAAAGACCGCCCAGGCCAGCCACAGAAGGCCGATCCCCCAGCCAATGGCATAGCGGGTGGTCATGTCCTGCACCGTCTGGCGAAAGAACCCCTCCAGGATCGCCGCCACCACCAGCATGACCGCCGCGACCAGCGCCAGCTTCACCGCATCACGGCCCGCGCTTCGCAGCGCCTCACGCCGGGTCACGCCGCCCGGGAACAGGACCGCCGCCCCCAGCTGCACGCCCCCACCACAGGCGATGCAGATCGCCGCAAGCTCGGTCACGCCATGGATCGACAGCCACCCACCCAGGTCCCAGCCGAGGCCCCGGTCAACATGCAACGCCATGAACGCGCCGATCCCAAGGCCGTTGTAGAAGGTCAGCGCAATCGCCGGCAGGCAGACAAACACCCCCAACCCGAAGATGAAGATCGCGATCCGCGTGTTGTGCGAGAACAGGAACGTCGCAAAGGCCCCAAGGCCGGTGGTGTCGGGGTCATCGGAATAGATCACCGACCGCAGATAGGCCGTGGTCGCATCCGGACTGCGGCCCCCGGCCAGTTCCGGCGGCAGGAAGACAAAGTACCAGGACGGGTTTTCCAGATAGAGGACAAAGCCGGTCAGCGCCCCCAGCCCCATGCACAGGAAACCGATCAGGATGAAAAGCCACGACCGCCGCAGCGCCTGCGGGGCGGATTTGGCGAAGAACCGGCTCACCAGCCCGCCCAGCCGTTCCTGCGGGGCATAGACGCACAGATAGGCCCGCGCGGTCAGCGCCTCCAGATACTCCAGAAGCGCCCGGTCCAACGAGATTTCTCGCGCAATCGCCAAGGACGTCGTCGCCCGCCGATAGCTCGCCGCCAGGTCACGCGCGGCGGCATAGTCCATCCGGTGCAACCCCCGGCGTTCGGCCTGCGCGACAAGACTTTCCAGCAGCCGCCAGTCCGCCTCGCGTTCGGCGCGGAACCGGGCAGAGCGAAGGGTAAGCGTCTCGGCCATCAGATCAGGTCCCGCGCCTTGATATCGAGGTAGGTCGACACCAGCCGGGCCGTCACCGTGTTGGGTTTCGCATCGACCACTGTCACCCCCAGCCGCACCAGCCGCTCCAGCACGCGGCGGCGGTCCTGCACCCACTGGTTCGCCGCGACCAGCGTCACCACACCGTCCAGGTCCTCGGGCCCCTGATCGACAACCGCCTCAAGGTCGGGGTCGCGGATCGTGACAAAAACCACCAGGTGGCGCCGCGACAGGATGCCGATGTTCTCGATCATCAGTTCGGCCGAGGTGGTGTCGATGAAATCGGTGAAGATGATGATCAGGCTGCGCTTCGGGGTGCGGGCGTTCAGATCGGTCAGGGCCAGCGTGTGGTTCGTCTCGCGCCCGACCGGGTCCAGGTCCGCCGTCCAGCTGCGCAGCCGGGCAAAGGCCTGCCGGCCCGGCCGCGGGGCGATAAACGTGGTGGGCCGCGCATCATAGGCGAAATAGCCGACCAGATCGCCGCCCACCGCCGCCGCCCAGGCCGTGGCCAGCGCCGCCGTGGTGGCATGGTCGATCTTCGGCAGGCCCATCACCTCTTCCCGCATCAGATAGCCGGTGTCGAAGGCCAGGATGACATGGTGGTTGCGCTCGGCCTGCAGCTCGCGCGCGACCAGCGACCGCTTCCGGGCCGACCGCTTCCAGTCGATGGTCTTCACATCCATCCCCCGCACGAAATCGCGCAGCTGGTGGAATTCGGACCCCTCGCCAATCGCCCGGTTTTCTTTGGAGCCATAGAGCGTGGACATCACCGTGGTGGTGATCTCGCCCGACTGGATCGGCCGGATGTTCGGCACCACCCGGGTCTCTACCTCGATGGCCGGGCGCGGCGTGAACTCGAACAGCCCCAGGCGCGACGGCCAGACCAGCCACAACCGCGTCAGCCGCCAGACCCCGCGCCGCACCGCCCGGCAGGACACCGTGGCCACATCGCCGTTGAATCGGCACTCCGCCGGGCCGCTCAGCCCATCGGGCCAGTCGAACCGGGCCACCAATCGGTCGGGCGCGGGCGAGATCGTCAGGACCAGGTCGGCGCTTTCCCCCAGGAAGATTTCCGGCGCAAGCTGCACCGACACCGCCTTCCGCCGCGGCAGCGACAGCACCACATCCCCCAGCGCCAGCACGGTCAGGAAGATCCAGGGCGCCAGCGCAAGATCGCGCAGCGCCCCGCCCCAAAGCCCGGCCGCGACCGAGGCCAAGAGCGCGGCCACGGCAGCCTTCAGCAATCTGGCGGATGGACGGATCAGCGCGGGGCCTCGATCTGGTTCAGGATGTTCTGCAGGACCTGCTCGGCGTCCCGGCCCTCGATCTCGGCGGTGGGGCCCAGCACGATCCGGTGGCGCAGCGCCGGGATGAACAGCCGCTTCACGTCATCCGGGATCGCAAAGTCGCGCCCGCTGAGCGCTGCCAGCACCCGGGCCGCCCGCGCCACGGCGTCCGCCGCGCGGGTCGAGGCGCCATGCGAGATCTCCGGGTTCGTCCGCGTCGCCCGGATCAGCCGCAAGATATAGGCCAGGATGTCGTCCTTCAGGATGATCCCGTCGATCAGCGCCCGGCTTTCGGCCAAGGCTGCTGCGTCTAGCACCTTCGCAAACCCCGCCGTCTCCAGCCCCGCCTCAATGGGCTTGGCGGCATGCGCCTTCAGGATCGCCATTTCCACGTCCTCGGGCGGGAAGTCGATCTCGATCTTGAACAGGAACCGGTCCAGCTGCGCCTCGGGCAAGGGATAGGTGCCCTGCTGCTCGATGGGGTTCTGCGTGGCGATGACGATGAAGTCCGAGCCCAGCGTGTGGTCCGTCCCGTCGATGCTGACCGTCCGCTCGTTCATCGCCTGCAACAGCGCGGCTTGGGTCTTCGGCGGGGCGCGGTTGATCTCGTCGGCCAGCAGCACCTGGCTGAACACCGGCCCCTTGGTCAGGACAAAGGCGTTGGTCTGGAAATTGAAGATCGAGGTCCCGAGGATATCGCCCGGCATCAGGTCCGGCGTGAACTGAACCCGCCCGAAGTCCAGCGCCAGCGCGGCGGCAAAGCTGCGGGCAAGCAGCGTTTTCGCCGTGCCGGGCGGGCCTTCCAGAAGGATATGCCCCCGGGCGAACAGGGCGACCAGCAACAGGTCCACAGCCTCTTCCTGGCCAAGCACGGTGCGCCCGATCTCGGCGCGCAGCGCGTCGGCACGGTCACGAAGGGTCTCAAGGGTCATTCGCTATCAACTCCAGGATCTGTTCCAGGTCTTCGACATGATGGATTGCGACCGAGGCAGGAATGCGGGCGGGAACCGCCTTGATCCGCTCCAGCACTTCGTCCAGCCGCTTGGCAAGGTCTGGGCGACGGCGGCCCAGATAGCGCAGGAAGGCCTGCTCCTCGCCGATCTGACGGGCATGCCCCGGCCCCACCAGCCGCGCTGCCGTCGCCGCAACCCGCGCTGCGGCATAGTCGGCCAATATCGCGCCGTCCTGCCCGGTCAGCCGCATCAGCCGCGCCCGCGCCCGGATCGCCAAGAGCTTGCCGCCTTGCGTCACCCGCGCGCGCGGCTCCGGCCCAAGCAGTACCGGCCCGGCCCGCCGGAACGACCGCCACAAGACCAGCGCCAGCGCCAGCCCTGCGCCCAGCCACAGCGCCAGGAACGGCGGCTGGAAGAACCGCAACAGGTCCGACCAGGTCCGCTCGCGCGCGATGGGCTCCTCGGTCGAGGCCAGCCAGTTCTCGCGGCTGTAGTCGATGACCAGGCTCCCCTCACCCGCTGCCGAGGTCAGGACCTCACGCGCGATCAAGGCATTCTCGCCCAACCGCAGCCCGTGGTTGTTCAGCAGATCGGGGTCCGACAGGATCAGCACCGTCCCGTCCGACCCCGCCACCGGACACGAGGCCAAGAGCGTCTCCGCCCCCCGCCCAATGATCGGATCGCACCCCGTCGAGTCAAACAGCTGCGCGGCATAAAGCTCGGACCTCAGCTCGCCGCCCGTGTCCGACCGATAGGACAGGCTGGTGAAGACGCGGGGGATCCGGGTCAGGCGCATCCCGTTTTCTCCGGTCAGCGACCGCAGGAACGCATTCAGCCGAGCCTCCTCGACCAACAGCGCCGGATGGGCGATCCCGGTCAGCCGCATGCCACTGCGCCATTTCGGCAGCACGATCAGCGCGGGCAGGGTCTCGATCTTCTCGCGCAGGGGCTGCCAGTCCAGGTCGGATTCGTCCTGCTGGAACAGAAGCTGCATCTTGTCCAGCGGCGGCTCAAGATCGCGGTCCGGGACCGTGTCGAAGACGGGCAGCACCAGAAGCCCGATGCTGGCCGGGTCCAGTAGCCAGCCCCCGGTAAAGTTCTGCGCGCTGACCCCTTCCGAGGCGAGCCACACCTGCAACCCGTCATAGCCGACCGGCGACTGGCGCAGTTCCTGCTGGCGCTGCGACAACAGATACATGAGCCCGGCCAGCACCACGACGGCGACCAGGCCCACGATCAGCAGGTCGGTCCGGATCGGCGAGGCGCGCTGGATGCTGGCGTCACTCATGCCGGCCGCCCCGCGATCAGCGGCCGCACGGCCTCGACATGGGCCTGGAACTCCTCCTCGGTGACCTCACGGTTGCCGAACAGCACACGCTCCGCCGCCATGACCAGGCTCCGCAGCCCCTCCAGATGCGCCTGGCCCTTGGGGATGTGCCGCAGCGTGTCGCGCATCGTCCAGCTGGACTGCAAAAGCACCCCATTCGCCGCAATGGTCTTTGCCAAGGCGGCCTGCACCAGCATAACCAGCGCGCGCCTGCGGTCCGAGGTCGTCAGGATCGCATGCAGATCGGCAGGCGGCCCCGTCTCGGCCAGGTTCGGCGACCCCCGCCCACGGCGCGCCCGGGCCGGGTTCTGCACATCGCCTTCCAGCGAAAGGGTCAGCCCGCCGCCGAATTTCACGAAGGCCAACAGGATCCCGATCAGGATCGCCGCGGCCAGAACCAGCATCATGGTCCGCGTCGGCGCGGGAATCTCCGCATCGTCGCCAGCCACGGCCTTGGGCTTGGCCGGTTCCTGCTGCGTGTCCAGTTCCGGCAGCGCCCCGGTCGGGTCGAAATAGCCGACGTCCGTCTCGATCCGGCGATAGCCCAGCGATTTCAGATAAGCCTCGCCCGATGGCCCGATTTCCAGTGGCTGAGCCGTGACCTCCTGCGCCCCGGCCGCAAGGGGGGAAAGAGCAAGGCACAACACAAGGAAAGCAAGACGAAACGGCCACATGCCACTAGGGTTAGCCGAACCCCGGCAAGCCCGCAATCAACCTATGCGATCCGATCACTCGCCCGACAGCGACACAGCGTTTCCATCAGGCCGATGCCTCTCCCCTGGGCAGTCAGGCCCCCGACGAGGCCGCTTTTCCAACCTCCAGATGTGGGATCAGCAGGGCAAACAGCTCGGCCTGGGACGATATCCCGCAGCGCTCATAGATCTGGCGGCGGAACACCTTGACCGTCAGCGGCGACAACCCCAGCCGCTGGGCAATCGACGCGGTGGAATGCCCGCGCAGGATCAACAGCGCGACTTCGCTTTGCCGGGCGGACAGCACGATCCCCCGGTCCCGCTCAAGTGCCGCCTTCATCCGGGCCAGGGCATCCGGGCCTTCCGGTGCCGGGGCCGCGATGTCGGGCCAGTGCCGTTCCGCCAAAGCGACCACGATCGGCGCAATCCGCCGACAGGTCTCCAACGCGCGGGCGGAAAAGCCCCGACCCGAGGTCGCGTCCCGGGCAATGCACAGCGTCAGCCCGACGCCGGGGCGCGGGTACAAGAGAAAGCCGACCTCGTCCTGTATGGTCGTCTGCTGGTAGTATTCCTGGAAATACCGGCTGCGGTGAAATGCATCTGGCGCGACCTCCAGCAGCCGGTAGGCCCCGGGCGGCGCCCCCGACAGCTGCAGCTCGTACAGCGGGTCCAGCAGATAGGCCCCGTCGACATAGGTCGTCTCGATCTGCGCGAAGACGCGCGGGTCCGATGCCTTGCGAAACAGGACCCGCGGCGCATTGCCCTTGGGAAAGGCCAGGATCACCAGATTGTCCGCCTCGGTCGCCGCGACCAGATAAGCGAACAAGGCTGCCGGAAAATCAGGCGTTCCGTTCGCACGGATGGCAGCTGCCAGGCAGCTTTCGACCAGATCGGCTTCTGCGCGCATCGATACCTCTGCGGGGGTATATACAACCCGAAACGGCCCATCATACCCTTTATCTGCGAATCGGGGGGTATACCATCCATGCAAACGGCGATCTCGATCCGCCAGGCGGTGAAGCGCTACGGGACCGTGACCGCGCTCCATGGCGTGTCGATGGATATCGCGGATAACGAGTTCTTCACCCTTCTCGGCCCCTCCGGCTGCGGCAAGACCACGCTGCTGCGGATGCTCGCCGGATTCGAGGATGTGACCGAGGGGGAGATCCTCCTCTTCGGCGAAAGGATCGCGTCCCTGCCTCCGGAAAAGCGCCCGGTCAACACGGTCTTCCAGCAATACGCCCTGTTTCCGCACCTGACCGTGCTGGAAAACGTAGCCTTCGGCTTGAAGATGAAAGGCATCCCCCTGGCCGAACGCACGACGCGGGCGGGGAAGATGCTGGACCTTGTCCACCTTTCCGGCTTCGCCGACCGCAAGCCCGCGCAGCTGTCCGGCGGCCAGCAGCAGCGCGTGGCGCTTGCCCGGGCGCTGGCGCCGCAGCCCAAGGTCCTCCTCCTCGACGAACCGCTCTCCGCGCTGGACCTCAAGCTCCGCCAGGCGATGCGGGTCGAACTGAAGGCCCTGCAGGAAGAAACCGGCATCACCTTCATCTTCGTCACCCACGACCAGGAGGAAGCCCTGGCCATGTCCGACCGGATCGCGGTGATGTCGGCAGGCCAGGTCCAGCAGATCGGCACCCCGCGCGAGATCTACGAGGCCCCGGTCAACCGCTTCGTCGCCGACTTCATCGGCGAGACCAACCTGATCGAGGTCGAGGTGGTGAGTGTCGCCGATGGCCGCGCCACCGTAACTCTGCCGGGCGGCCACCGCCTCACCTGCGCTGCGGCAACGAACAGCGGCGGGCGACATGCCCTGTCAGTCCGCCCGGAGCGGGTGACGATCAGCAGCGAAGCGGCAGACCTGCAGGCCACGGTTGAACGGGTGATCTACCTTGGCACCGACCTGCATCTCATCACCCGGCTGGACGGCGGCGCGCCGTTTTCCCTGCGCCTGCAGAACGCCGCCCGCGTGGCCCTGCCCGAAGCGGGCACCAAGATCGGCCTGAAGCTTGAGGAAGGCGCCGCGCGCCTTCTGGCCGACTGATGGCCGGCGCCGCCCCCACCCCTGGAACGGCAGGCGGCAGCGACGCCACCTACGCGCGCCTGCGCAAACCCCTCCTCGCGCCGACCTGGGCCGTCATCGGGGTCTTCCTCCTGCTCCCCGTCCTTCTCATGGTCGTCTATTCCTTCCTGACCAAGGAGTTCCGCGGCGGGGTCGAATGGGATTTCACCCTCGCCGCCTACGACCAGTTCTTCGTCACCCGTGGCCTCTTCGGCGACGAGCCCGCCCAGATCGAATGGACCTACATCTCGATCTTCTGGCGCTCGATCTGGCAGGCCGGACTGGCAACGCTCCTCTGCCTCCTCATCGGCTTCCCCACCGCATGGTTCATTGCGACACGGCCCGAGTCGTCCCGCCCGATCTGGCTCTTTCTCATCACCATCCCCTACTGGGTCAACCTCCTGATCCGCACCGTCTCGCTCCGCTTCATCCTGCGCGACCAGGGGCCGATGAACGACGCGCTGATTGGCCTTGGCGTGATCTCAGAACCGCTGGAGGTCCTGAACACCAACCTCGCCGTGCAGATCGGGCTGTTCTACAGCTACCTGCCCTTCATGGTCCTGCCGATCTATGCCGCGGTCGAGCGCTACAACTTCGCCCTGTCCGAGGCCGCCGCCGACCTCGGCGCGAACCGCTGGCGCACCCTGTTCGAGGTCGTCCTCCCCGTCGTCCGCCCCGGCATCGTCGCAGGCTGCATCCTGGTCTTCGTCCCCGCCCTTGGCGCCTTCCTTGCACCCGACCTGCTGGGCGGAGCGAAAACCTTCATGATCGGCTCGCTGATCGACGAACAGTTCCGCGGCAGCCAGGGCAACTGGCCGTTCGGGGCCGCCGTCTCGGTCATCCTGATGACCCTCGTCCTGATCGTCCTTCTTTTCCAGGCCCGCGCGGCGGCGAGGGCTGAGCGATGATGGGCGTCCGCCATTACCCGGGCTTTATGGCCATCACGCTCGTGTGCCTGCTGGTCCTGTACCTGCCGCTCACGGTGGTCGCCGTCTATTCCTTCAACGGCTCCACCTCGATCACCACCTGGGGCGGCTTTTCCTTGCGCTGGTACGCCGATGTCTTCACCGGCCCCGAGGCCACCCGCTTCGGCCAGGCCGCCTGGAACTCGCTCACCATCGCCATCATCGCCGCGACCGCTTCCACCGGCATCGCTACCGCCGCCGCACTCGCAATGATCCGCAGCGGCCGGTTTCGCGGCAAGACCGCCAGCTACGCACTGATCAACCTGCCGCTACTTGTGCCGGAAATCGTCATCGCCGTGGCTACGCTGATCTTCTTCACCACCATCGGCCTGACCACGGGCTACCTGACCATCCTGATCGCCCACATCACCTTCTGCATCCCCTTCGCCTACCTGCCGATCGCCGCCCGTCTGTCAGGGATCGAGGGTTACTACGAACAGGCCGCCCGCGACCTTTACGCCAGCCCCTGGCAGGCCTTCCGCCTGATCCTTTTGCCGCTTCTTGGCCCCGGCATCCTGTCGGGCTTCCTTCTCGCCTTCATCATCAGCCTCGACGACTTCATCATCACCAACTTCGTCAAGGGCGCCGGGATGGAAACTCTGCCGACCGCGATCTTCGGGTCCGTCAAGCAGGGGATCAAACCCAACATCATGGCGATCTCGACCATGATGCTGGCCGTCTCGGTCCTCTTCGTCAGCCTAAGTTACCTCATCAACCGCAGGGGCCGCCCGGCCCGATAAGCACAGGGAGACAACCGCATGAAACGACTGCTCGCACTGACCACCCTTCTCGCCACCCCGGCCTTTGCCGAGGGCGAGCTGAAGGTCTACCACTGGTTCGAATACATCCCGCAGGAACTGGTCGACAAGTTCACCGCCGAGACCGGGATCACCGTCACCATCGACACCTACGACAGCAACGAGGCGATGCTGGCCTCCCTCAAGGCCGGCAAGCTTGGCCAGTACGACGTGGCCGTCCCCGGCGACTACATGGTGGAAATCATGCGCGGCGAGGGCATCCTGGGCGAATTCGCGCCCGAGGAAATGCCGAACTTCGCCAACATCGATCCGCAGTGGCTCGACGTCCCCTTCGACCCGGGCCGCAAGCATTCCATCCCCTACCAGTGGGGCTCGACCGCCTTCTCGGTGAACCGCGACGTCTACCAGGGCGACATTGGCAGCCTTGGCATCATCTTCAACCCGCCGGACGAACTGAAGGGCAAGATCAACGTCCTCGACAGCCAGGGCGAGGTTCTGGCGCTCGGCTCGCTCTACCTCGGCATCCCGCAGTGCACGACCGACCGGGAACAGCTGAAGGCGCTGAACGACATGCTCCTGACGGCCAAGGAAAGCTGGGCCTCGTTCGGGTCAGACATCGCCAAGGACGTGCTGGTCTCGGGCGATGCAGCAGCGGGCATGATCTACAACGGCTTCTCCGCCAAGGCCCGGGCCGAGGGCGCGAATGTCGAATACGCCTTCCCCAAGGAAGGCTACGTGGTCTGGATGGACAACGTGGTCCTCTTGAAGGACGCGCCGAACCGCGACAACGCGATCAAGTTCATGAACTTCCTGCTTGATCCGCAGAACGCCGCAGCGGTGACCAACTATGCCGCCTACAGCCCGGGCGTGACCGGCGCGACGGACTTCCTCGATGCCGCGATCAAGGACTCGCCGGAAAACAACCCGCCCGCCGGGCAGAAGGGCGAATTCATCGTCGCCTGTGATGCCGAAACCCAGGCGCTGTATGACGCGATCTGGACCAACCTGAAGAAGTAAAGCCCCAGCGCCCTGCCCCCAGGGGCGGGGCGCACCAGCCAAAGGTGACCCGATGCGCCTCGCCGTCCTCCAGGCTCCCTCTCCCGGGGGTGACCTTGCTGTTGCCTGTTCCACCGTCGAACAAGCCCTCACCGCCGCGTCAGCCGCCGGTGCAACCGCCCTTGTCGTGCCCGAGGTTTTCCTGCCCGGCTACAACCACCCCGACGTGGCAAGCCTGGCATTGACGAACGACGCCCCGGCGCTGGACCGCCTGCGCCAAGCCGCCCGCCAGGCGACAACCGCCCTCGTCCTCGGCTATGCCGAATCCGCCGACGGCGCGGTCCACAACGCCGCGCTCTGCATCGGCCCCGATGGTCAGGACCTCGCCCATTACCGCAAGATCCAGCTCTACGGCCCCCGGGAAAAGGCGATCTACCGCCCCGGCGACCGCTACGCGACCTTCACCCTTGGGGGCCGCAAGCTCGCGCTCCTCATCTGCTACGACGTCGAATTCGCCCCCCACATCGCCGCGCTTGCCGCCCAAGGGGTGCAGGCGATCCTGGTCCCCACCGCCAACATGATGCCCTTCACCCATGTCGTGCAGCACACCGTCCCGGCGATGGCTGCGAACCACGGCCTTGCCATCGCCTATGCCAACTTCTGCGGCACAGAGGGCGACCTGACCTATGTCGGCGGCAGCCTGATCGCCGGCCCCCATGGCGAAGTGCTGGCCCAGGCCGGCACCCACCCCGCCCTCCTCATCGCCGACATCCCCGCGGTCGATCCCACCCGGATCACCACCCAGGCCCAAGACCTACGGACCCTCTGACCATGCCCCGCGACCCCCGCTATGACATCCTGTTCGACCCCGTCCAGATCGGGCCAAAGACCGCGAAGAACCGCTTCTACCAAGTCCCGCACTGCAACGGCGGCGGCTACCGTGACCCCTCCGCCGTGGCCGAGATGCGCCGCACCAAGGCCGAGGGCGGCTGGGGCGTGGTCTTCACCGAACAGACCGAAATCCACCCCTCGTCCGAAATCACCCCCTTCATCGAGCAGCACCTGTGGGAGGACAAGGACATCCCCGCCCTCGCAAAGATGGCCGAGGCGATGAAATCCCACGGCGCGCTTGCAGGCATCCAGCTGGCCTATTCCGGCATCAACGGCCCGAACCTCTATTCCCGCGACGTGCCGCTTGCCGTGACCGGCGGCCCGATCCTGACCTTCACCTCCGACCCGGTGCAGGCCCGGACCCTTGATAAGGAAGACATCCGCGACCTCCGCCGCTGGTTCCGCCACGCCTTCCGCCGCGCCCAGACTGCGGGCTTCGACCTGATCTGCCTCTACGGCGCGCATGGCTTCGGCATCTTCCAGCACTTCCTGTCGCGCGCCACCAACCACCGGACCGACGAATACGGCGGCTCCCTCGAAAACCGCGCCCGCTTCCTGCGCGAAGTGATCGACGAGGCGCGGGAAGAGACCAAGGGCGAACTGGCCATCACCTACCGGATGAGCCTGCACGAAGACGGCCCCTACGGCTTTTCCAACGCCGAGGTGCGCGATTTCGTCGAAATGCATGGCGACCTCCCCGACCTCTGGGACCTCGCCCACGGGACGTGGGAGGCCTGCAGCGGCACCTCGCGCTTCAAGGCCGAAGCTGCGCAAGAGGATCTCGTCCGCGGCATCAAGGCACTCACCTCGCGCCCCGTGGTCGGTGTCGGCCGCTTCACCAGCGCCGATGCGATGGTCCGCCAGATCCGCTCCGGCATCCTCGACTTCATCGGCGCGGCCCGGCCCTCGATCGCCGACCCCTTCCTGCCCTTGAAGATCGAAGAAGGCCGGATCGAGGACATCCGCGAATGTATCGGCTGCAACATCTGCGTCACCGGCGACATGACCGGCGGCATCAGCCGCTGCACCCAGAACACCGCCTTCATGGAGGAATGGCGCAAGGGCTGGCACCCCGAGCGACCGCGCCCCAAGGGCCCGTCGACCAGCGTGTTGATCGTCGGCGCAGGCCCCACCGGGCTGGAGGCCGCCCTGCAATCCGCCCGCCGCGGCTATCAGGTGACGCTCGCCGAGGCGACCACCGTGCTGGGGGGCCGCGTGGCCAAGGAACGCCTCCTCCCCGGCCTTTCCGCCTGGGGCCGCGTCGCCGACTACCGCACCGGCCAGATCGCGCCCTTGACCAACCTCGACGTCTACCGCGACAGCCGCCTGACCGCCGATGACATCCTTGCCATGGGCGCCGAACACGTCGCCATTGCCACCGGCGCTACCTGGCGGCGCGATGCCGTGGCGCGGCTTTACCTGCACCCGATCCCGACCGACCCCGCCATGCCCGTCTTCACCCCCGACGACCTGATGGCGGGCGCGGGGCCGACCGGGGGCCGCGTCATGCTTTATGACGACGATCATTTCTACATGGGGTCGGTTCTGGCCGAGCTTCTGGTCGCGCGCGGCTGCACGGTCGATCTCGTCTGCCCCGCGACAAAGATCGCCGAATGGGCGAAGAACACGCTGGAACAGGGCATCATCATGCGCCGGATGCTGGAGATCGGGGTCAACGTCATCGTCAACAAGGCCCCCGAAACCATCGGCCCGGGAGAGGTCACGCTGGCCTGCACCTGGACCGGACGCACCGAAAGCCTGCCCGCCGATGCCGTCGTCATGGTCACCTCCCGCACGCCCAACGACGCGCTTTACCACGACCTCCGCACCCGGCAGGCAGCGTGGGAGGCCTCTGGCATCCGCTCCGTCAAGCTGATCGGCGACGCCGCCGCCCCCGGACCCATCGCCTGGGCCACCTACGCCGGCCGCCGCTTTGCCGAGGAGATCGACACCCCCGACGACCGCGGCGACACCCCCGCCTTCCGCCGGGAAGTCGCGGCGCTGGAACCCCTCCCCTCCCGTCTGCCCGCCTGAAAGGACCCGACGATGACCTTTGAACACATCGACACCCTTGTCATCGGCGCTGGACAGGCCGGGATCGCCACCTCGGTCCACCTCGGTCGCAAGGGCGTGCCGCACCTCGTCCTCGAACGCCACCAGATCGCCCACCGCTGGCGGGCCGAGCGCTGGGATTCCCTCGTCGCGAACGGCCCGGCATGGCATGACCGCTTTCCGGAAATGGAATTCCCCACCTGCGGCCCCGACGCCTTCCCGGGGAAGGAAGAGGTCGCCGACTACCTCCGCGCCTTCGCCCGCGCCAACCACGCCCCGATCCGCGAAGGGGTCGAGGTCACGCGGCTGACCCGCGCCGCCGATGGCCGCTTCCACGCCGAAACCCCAGCCGGGACGATCACTGCAAAGAACGTCGTCTCGGCCACCGGGTCTTTTCAAAAGCCGATGATCCCGCCCCTGGTCCCCACCGACCTCGGCCTGATGCAGATCCACTCCACCCACTACCGCAACCCCGCGCAACTGCCTCCGGGTGGCGTTCTGGTCGTCGGCGGCGGCTCCTCCGGCACCCAGATCGCGGACGAGCTGAACCGCGCCGGTCGCCCGACCTGGCTGTCCCTCGGCCCCCACGACCGCCCGCCCCGGCGCTATCGCGGCAAGGATTTCGTCTGGTGGCTGGGTGCGCTTGGCAAATGGGACCTGCAAGCCCCGACCCCCGGCACCGAACACGTGACCATCGCCGTCTCCGGCGCCTACGGCGGCCAGAACATCGACTTCCGCCGCCTTGCCGGGGAGGGCCTGCAGCTTCTGGGCCGGACCGAGGCCTGCACGAACGGCATCCTGACCATCGCCGACGATTTGGCACGCAACATCGCCCGCGGCGACGCCTACCTCGCGAACCTCCTCGACGAATGCGACGCCCATGTCCGCGCGCAGGGCATCGACCTGCCCGAAGACCCCGAAGCCCGGCGCACCTACCCCGACCCCGCCTGCCTGACCCAGCCCATCCGCACGCTGGACCTGAAAGCGCAAGGCATCGGCTCGATCATCTGGGCCACCGGCTTCGCCTTCGACTACGGCTGGCTGGACCTTCCGGTCCTGACCCCGGAAGGCCGCCCCGACCATATCCAGGGCGTGACCCGCGTCCCCGGGTTCTACTTCGTCGGCCTCCCCTGGCTGACACGGCGCGGCTCCAGCTTTATCTGGGGCTGCTGGAAAGACGGCGAACACATTGCGACCCAGGTCGCATCCAGGACATGAGGCCCCGAAAATGACCACCCACACCCGCTATCGCAAGTTCAACACCAAGGTGACCTACCCCGAGCAGAAGCTCGACAACGACCTCTGCCACCTGGTCGCGACCCGCGGCGGCACCACGCTCTGGTTCCGCGGCGCCTGCCCGCAGGACCTTGATACTTCGGAAAGCCTGATGACCACCGACGCGGCGGAACAGGCCCACAAGGTGATGCAGAACATCAAGCAGCTGATCGAGGAAGCCGGCGGCAAGATGGAGCATCTGGTCAAGCTGGTCGTCTACCTGACCGACGTCCGCCATCGTGAGCCGGTCTACCGGGTGATGGGGGAATACATCAAGGGCGTCCACCCCGTCTGCACCGGCCTGACCGTCGTGGCGCTGGCCCGCCCGGAATGGCTGGTAGAGATCGACGCCACCGCCGTCATCCCCGACTGACGTCCCTCAGGCCGCCACCGGCTCGATCAACTGCGCCCCGCTGGCGCGGTTCGAATTGACTGCCACCCCCACGCGGTAAGGCCTGGTCATCACCCCCTCGGCGGTGGCTTTCATCAACACCGCCGCTCCATGCCCGGCCTCGCCCAGCCACAGGGGCCAGTCCTCGCGCTCCAGGATCACCGGCTCGCGGTGGTGGATCTGGCCCATCCCCGGCCCCGCCTCGGTGGACACGATGGCCACCGTGTCCATGTCGCCCCAGCGCTGCCAGACCCCCGCCAACGCCATCGGCAACCCGTCGGCCCGGGTGAAATACCACGGCAGCCGGGCCTTGTTCTCGCCCTCGCTCCATTCATAGAAGCCGGATGCCGGAACGATGCAGCGTCGTTCCCGGATCGCGGCCTTGAAGGCAGGCTTCGTCGCCAAGGTATCGGACCGCGCATTGATGATCAGCGGCCCGTCGTTAGGCGCCTTGTACCAGGTCGGGATGAACCCCCAGCGCATCGCTCGCAGCCGACGCTGGCCGCCCTCGGAGGTGACCACCACCACCTGGTTCGTCGGGCAGACGTTGAAGTTCGGCGTGACCGGCAAGTCATTCCCCGGCACCGCGTCGAACAACGCCGCCAGCGCCTCGTTCGGATGGGTGATGGTGAAGCGTCCGCACATGCGGCCAAGATACGCGATTGTCCTGCCAAGACCAAGTCAAGGGGCCGGAACCTCACTTCCAATCGCACCCCGGCCATGGCAGACCCGACCTCGTCAGACCGGAGCCCAGAATGCGCCTTGCCATCCTTCTCGCCTGCCTCCCCTTCACCGCCCAGGCCGAGGCCAACCCCGAGGCGCTGTACAAGCTGGTCCATGGCACCTGGGCCGCAACCCCCGCCGCCTGCGTAACCGAGGAAACCTGGGACTTCGCCGAGGGCAGCGTCATCATCCACGGCGACGGCGGTTCGACCTGCGGCTTCGACCGGCCCGGCACCGATGGCGGCATCGACATCGTGCTTGACCTCCTCTGCCCGATCCCGGGCGAAGAGATGCAGGCCAGCACCCGCCGCATCGGCCTGACCCTCGACAGCGCCAACCCCGGCCTTGCCGATCCTGCCGACCGCCTGACCGTGATCGAGGGCGAGGAAATCACCACCCTGCAGCGCTGCCCGACAGGGAACTGACCCACCCGTCTCTTCGTGCTATCCTGCCGACAGGAGGACCCGCCCATGTCCCTGTCCCAGATCGCCCGCCGCGTCGAAAACCTGGACCGCGCCCGTGCCTTCTGGCGCGACGTCGTCCAGGTGCCCGAGCTTTACGCCTTCCCCGGCCTCGCCTTCTTCGACCTCGCGGGCACCCGCCTGATGCTGCGCGAAACCGGCACGCGTGAGGAAGCGGACATCCTATACCTCTCCACCCCCGACATCGCCGCCGCCCATGCCGACCTGACGGAAAAGGGCGCCAGCCTGACCGGCGCCCCGCACATGATCCACAAGCACCCGGACGGGGCCGAGGAATGGATGGCCTTCTTCAAGGACGACGAAGGCCGCGACCTAGCCTTGCACAGCATCGTCCGCTGACCCCTCGTCGTGCGCCTTCGGCTTCTCCTCGGCCGCCCAGCGACGAGCGACCGAAGGAAGCGAGGAGCTGCCGCCAGCGCGCTACTGCCCCAGCTTCTTGATCCGGCCCTCGACGGCCACGTTCACCGTTCCCAGCTTCTCGACATAGGCCATCACGTCATTGGCCACGAGCTGCCCCGTCGGTCCATCCGTGACGATCCGACCGCCCCCCAGCGCCGCATAGCCATCGCCGCCGCCCAGGATGTAGTCGTTGACCGCGACCTTATACAGCTTGTCCGCCTCTAGCAGCGCCCCGCCGACCATCACCTCGCTCACGCGCTTCCCAGCCTCGGCAGAAGGATCAAAAGCATAGGTCAGCCCAGACACTTGCGGGAAGCGCCCCGCGCCCTTCTCGACCTGGCTCACCCCGTTCTCCAGCGCCAGAAGCACCTGAGACCCCGGCAGTTCCGTCACCACCGTCACGTTGCCGAACGGCAGCTCGGTCAGGATATCCCGTCGCGTCAGCTTGCGGCCTGCCTCATAGGTGGTGTCGCCCCGGATGCCGCCGCCGTTCATGATCGCGATATCCGCGCCCGTCGCATCCCGCATCGCATCCGCGATCAGGTTGCCCATCGTGGCCTCTTCGGCCCGCACCACGTTGCGGCGGCTGTCGAGCGGAGCTTCCACCGTCCCGATCTCGACATTCAGGTTCTGGTCCATCGTCGCCCGCAAGGCATCTGCCATCGCCACCGACTCAGGGTCCGGCGTCACCGAGGCCGTATCGATGAACCGGAAAGCCGGCACCCAACTGATCTCGCGCTTGCCGTCGTCGGTCGTCGTCACCTCCACCGTCAGATCGATCGGCGACAGGAACTGCCCATCAATCGAGGTCTCCACATAGACCGTCCGCCCATCATAGGCCGTCGCATAGGAATGATCGTCGCCCGACAGGATCACGTCGAACGCCCCGCTCGCCATCAGCGCGCGGTCATTCTCCATGTTGGTCTGCACCACGCCGACGACCAGATCGGCGCCCTCCTCCCGCGCCTTCTCGGCGGCGGCGACGCCGGTCTCCACCGTCGGCAGGAAGTTCAGGCTCCCGGTCGACGAAACCTCGGGCGAGGTATCCTGCGCCACCGGGATCAGCGCCACCTTCAGCCCCGCGACCTCCTTCATCATCACTCCGCCGAGGCCCTCGATGGCAGACCCGTCGCCATTGGTGATGTTGATCGCCGCCCAGGGGTACTTCGACGCCTTCATCTTCTCGAAGAAATTCTCCGGCCCGAAGTCGAACTCATGGTTCCCCGGCACCGCCAGGTCGAAGGGCACCAGGTTGGTGAAATCGATGGTGTTCTGCCCCTTGTCAAAGCCCGAGGCGAGCGACGGCGACAGCATGTCCCCGTTGAAGAGGTAGAGGGTGTTCGGGTTTGCCGCGCGTTCGGCTTTTGCCACCGCGTTCAGCCGGGCAAAACCGCCGCGCCCGTCCTCTTCCTCAAAGTTGTACACATCGCCCACACCCAGAAGTGTCAGCTTCACCGTCTCGGCCCCTGCCGGGGCGGCCAACAGGGCAGCGACAATTGCCAGTCTCGAAATTCCGCGCATCGCGACTCTCCCAAGGATTGTTGCCGAACATCCGTAGCTTGCGCCCGCCCCGCGGCGGGTGTCAAAGGAACATCACCCGTTGACGTTACGTTCCCGCGACACGCGCCCGGGCATTGCCAGCCGCGTTAACCTTCGCTATTCGGCCCCAATGCTGATCCTCAAGATCTTCCGCCGCCCCGAATGGGATGCGTTCAAGGCCGCAGGGCAAACCCTGGGCGCGCCGATTGACCTTGCCGATGGCTACATCCACTTCTCCACCCCCGCCCAGGTCGCCGAAACCGCCGCCAAATGGTTCGCCACCGAAAGCGACCTCGTCCTCGTGGCCTTCGACCCCGACCGCCTCGGCCCGGCCCTGAAGTGGGAACCCTCGCGTGGCGGGCAGCTCTTCCCGCATCTCTACCGCCCCCTGCGGATTGACGAGGTCGTCTGGGACAAGTCGCTCCCCCTCGGCGCCACCGGCCACATCTTCCCTGAGGGGCTTTGGTGAACACCCTCGAACGTCTCGGACTTGCGGCCCTGCACCGGCTGGACCCCGAGCGCGCGCACGGTCTGTCGATTGTTGCGCTCCGCGCCGGGCTGGTGCCGCTTCCCGGGCCGGTTGACCTTCCCCGACTGCATATCAAGCTTGCGGGCATCCCGCTCTTGAATCCGGTCGGGCTGGCCGCAGGCTATGACAAGAACGCAACTGCCATTGCCTCCCTGTCGCGTGCCGGTTTCGGTTTTCTCGAGGTCGGCGCTGCGACCCCCAAGCCCCAGCCCGGCAATGATCGCCCCCGCCTCTTCCGCTTGACCGAGGACCGTGCCGCGATCAACCGCTTCGGCTTCAACAACATGGGCATGCAAGCGATCGGGGCCCGCTTGGCAGCCCGCCGCCGCGGTCCGGTGCCCGTCGGGCTGAACCTTGGCGCGAACAAGACTTCGGACAACCGCGCCGCCGATTTCGCCACGGTCCTTGCCCATTGCGGCCCGCATGTCGACTTCGTCACGGTGAACGTCAGCTCGCCCAACACGCAAGGATTGCGCGACCTGCAAGGGCGCACGCTCCTCGCCGGGCTCCTGTCACGGGTGATGGAGGCAGCTTTGGCCTTGCCGCGCCCGATCCCGGTCTTCCTGAAGATTGCCCCTGACCTGTCTCCGGGGGAACTGGAGGACATCGTCGATGTCGCCCTGGCCGCCCGGGTGGCAGGGATCATCGCTACCAACACCACGCTGTCGCGCGAAGGTTTGAAATCTGCAAATCGGTCGGAAACCGGGGGCCTTTCCGGCGCTCCATTGTTCGAAAAGTCCACCCGAGTTCTGGCACGCCTGTCGCAACTGACCCATGGCCTCCTGCCGCTGATCGGGGTCGGCGGCGTTGAATCCGCCGAACAGGCCTACGAAAAAATCCGCGCCGGGGCCACTGCGGTGCAGCTCTATACCGCGATGGTCTACCAGGGGCTCTCGATGGTGCCGAAAGTTGCCACCGGGCTCGACGCGCTACTGGCCCGCGACGGCTATGCCAATGTCTCGCTCGCCGTCGGCACCCGCCGCAGCGCCTGGCTGTAGCCAAAATTCTTAAGCAAGAATTTTGTCAAATTCCTTACTCAAGGAATTTGCATCCCCGATGGCGCACGAGATCAAAAGGCCTTGAACGTCATCGTCGTCAGCGTCCGCTGGATGCCCGGAATATCGAACAGCTTCGACGACAGGTAATGCCCGGTATCCGCGCCATCAGGGATGTAGACCTTGGCGATCAGGTCATAGTCGCCGCTGGTCGAATACAGCTCGCTCACCACCTCGCGGTCCCAGATCGCATTCGCAACCTCGTAGGTCATGCCGGGGGTGCAGCGGAACTGGACGAAAACCAAAGCCATCGGGGCCTCCATTCTTGTGCGGAAGTCTAGCCCGCCCTCCGGCGAAGGAAAAGCCTCACTCCTCACCCAGGGCCAGCGGCCCGGCCTCCCGCTTCAGGTCGTCCACCGTCAACGGCCCCGCAGGCCGCGCCAGCCGGTTCCGCACCACCCAGTACAGCCGTGTCTGCGCCCGGGTGATCGCCACATAGGCCAGCCGCTTCCACAAGGGCACCCCGGCCTCGGACCGGCCCGACTGCGCCGCTGCATAAAGGTCCGGCGCAAAGACCTGCACCTCGTCCCACTGCGACCCTTGCGCCTTGTGGATCGTCACCGCCGCCCCGTGCAGGAACGCCGCCCCCATCCGCGCCGCGTGGGGGATGAACGGCTCCTCCTCGTCCGGCTTCTCGATCTTGATGATGCTCGCCGCCGAAACCTGAGGCTCCTCCGCCCCCACCACATGCAGCCGCGCGAACCCCTCGCGGTTGCCCTCGCCCAGATAGATCACCTGCGCGCCCTTGATCAGCCCCCGAGCCTCGAGGTCGATCCGCTTCTTCCGGTGCTTCAAGGGCAGCTCGATCCCATCGCAGATCAAGGGCTCCCCGGGCAGCAGCGCATCTTCCGGCGCACCATAGGCTGCCCGGAAGGCCTGGATCAGCCGCACCCGCGTCGCGTTGCGCCAGACGAGCACCGGCGACCGCGCCATCAGCGCCGCCTCGACCCGTTCCGCCCAGACCACGCGATCGTCCTTCCGCGCCGTCGCCTCGACCATGCGCTCGAAGTCCTCGAACCCCAGCTTCTCGTCCGCCAACGCATGCGCCAGGTCCAGGATCGGGTTGTCCTCTGTCTGCCGATGGATGCGGTGCAGGATCAGCTTCCGCCCCTCGGAGAGCTTGTCGAAGACCATCTCGCCCGACTGCCCGACCGGGGCCAGCTGCGCCGGATCGCCAAACAGGACCAGCGTCGGGAAAATCTCCCGCAGGTCCTCGAACTGCCGCTCATCCAGCATGGAGCTTTCATCGACGAACCCCACGTCCAAGGGCTCCTCGCGCCGCTTCCAGCCCTTGATGAAGTCGCTGCCCTTCAACCCCGCCGCCGCCAGCGCCCCCGGGATGCTGGCAACCTGCTGATAGAACGCATGCGCCCGGTCCAGCGCCAGATCGGTCAGCCCGGCAATCGCCAGGCTATCGATCACCGGCCGCGTCCCGGTCCCCGCCAGCCATTCGGCGATCTTCTCGTATTCCGGGTCATAGACGGGCGTGTACAGGATCCGGTGGATCGTCGTCGCCGGCACCCCGCGCAGCCGCAACACGCTCGCCGCCTTGTTCGTCGGCGCCAGGATCGCCAGCGTCCGCCGGTCCTTACGCCTGCGGCCCTCATAGTCGCCCGAGATGATCTCGACCCCGGCCGCCTTCATCCCGCGGTACAGCTCGGCCAGCAGCATGGTCTTGCCCGACCCGGCCTTGCCCACCACGGCGAGGACAGAGGTCCGCCCCTCCGCCATCGGCGTCAGGGTCCCCTCAGCCAGGTCGATCCCGGCCCCGATGAACCCGGCGGCCAACCGGTCATAGGCCTCGGCCTGGTCGTCGGAAAAGATCAGCGCGGGCGCCTGCATCCTGTGACCATAGCCCGCCCGCGCCCCAAGCGGTAGGGTCAGTGCATCGGCCGATCCGTGGTCGGCGGGGATGGCGGAGGCTCGTCCGGCCCCTGGTCCGGCGCGTCGAGTTCTTTCCGCGCCACGTCCATCGTTTCCGAGACCTTCTCCGCCAGCCGGGGCAGGCCGTTCTG
This sequence comes from Tabrizicola sp. T74, assembly GCF_057219935.1. NCBI lineage: Bacteria > Pseudomonadati > Pseudomonadota > Alphaproteobacteria > Rhodobacterales > Paracoccaceae > Tabrizicola > Tabrizicola sp. T74. The sequence continues at coordinate 254,929 of NZ_JBXVVT010000002.1, forward strand.
GGTCGCATAGGTAAGAAGATCCGACAACACGTCGAAGACCCAGTCGTGGCGCATGAATTCCCTCGGCCAGATACCTGTGCCGCCCTCGGGCCTGACCCATGACGGGTTACAGCCCTCGGCGACTCACTTAAGCACAGATATCCGGGCGATGGGTGAATTGGTTGTTAAAGGTTGACCTTAAGTCAGCTTACTCGCCTCAAGCGTGTCCTCGAAGGTCCGGAGGCCCGTGCGCGGCGCTTGCACGAGCACCGCCATGTTGCCCGGCTTGTGCTGGTTCTTCCACATCAGCGTATGCGCCCGCGGGATTTCGGCCCAGGGGAAGACCTCGGACATGCAGGGATCCAGGCGCCGCTCGCACATCAGCTTGTTGGCGCTGGCCGCCTGCTTCAGATGCGCGAAGTGGCTGCCCTGCAGGCGCTTCTGGTGCATCCACATGTAGCGGACGTCGAAGGTGCAGTTGAACCCGGTGGTGCCGGCGCAGATCACCACCATGCCGCCCTTCTTGCAGACCAGGCTTGAGACCGGGAAGGTCGCCTCGCCGGGATGCTCGAACACCATGTCGACGTTCACGCCCTTGCCGGTGATGTCCCAGATCGCCTTGCCGAACCGCCGCGCCTCTTTCAGCCACTCGTTGTACTCGGGCGAGTTCACCGTGGGCAACTGGCCCCAGCACTTGAACTCATTGCGGTTGATGACGCCCTTCGCGCCCAGTCCCAGCACGAAATCCCGCTTCGATTCGTCGCTGATCACGCCGATCGCATTCGCCCCTGCCGTGTTGATCAGCTGGATCGCATAGGACCCGAGGCCCCCCGACGCGCCCCAGACCAGCACGTTCTGCCCCGGTTTCAGGTCATGCGGCTCGTGCCCGAACAGCATCCGGTAGGCCGTGGCCAGCGTCAGCGTGTAGCAGGCCGATTCTTCCCAGGTCAGGTGCTTCGGGCGCGGCATCAGCTGCTGGGCCTGGACGCGGGTGAACTGCGCAAAGCTGCCGTCCGGCGTCTCGTAGCCCCAGATCCGCTGCGTCGGGCTGAACATCGGATCGCCGCCGTTGCACTCCTCGTCGTCGCCGTCGTCCTGGTTGCAGTGGATCACCACCTCATCGCCGACCTTCCAGCGCTTGACCTTGTCGCCCACCGCCCAGACGATGCCTGCCGCATCCGACCCGGCAATGTGGAACGGTTGCTTGTGGCCGTCAAAGGGGCTGATCGGCTGGCCCAGACCCGCCCAGACACCGTTGTAATTGACCCCTGCCGCCATCACCAGGACCAGCACTTCGTGGCTGTCGATCTTCCAGGTGTCCACCACCTCGACCTGGAAGGACTGGTCCGGAGCGCCATGCCGTTCCCGCCGGATCGCCCAGGCGTACATCTTGGCTGGCACGTGCCCCAGGGGGGGCATTTCGCCAAGCTCGTACAGGTCCTTCTTTGGCGCGTCGTAGATCACAGAAGCGTTTTGCGTATCCAAAGCCAACTTAGCCTCCAACCAGATGCCGCGCCGCAGAATCGCTGCGCTCTTGCGGCCAGATAATATTCTTGCGCGCAATTTTGCAATAGTCTGATCGCCAATATTGTAATTTTATGTCTGCGGCGTCGCAGCATCGCCGATGGCGGGGACCGAGGCCGCATAGAAGTCCAGCAGCGCCCGCTCTGCAGCCACCGGCTTCAGGTCCGCCGACACCAGCCCCCGCCGGATCAGGGGCTCCAGCCCCTCGTCCAGGACCGAGGCTCCGCCGACCGGCGGCAGCTTCAGGACCGCCCCTGCCGCCGTCAGCCGCGCAATCATCTCCTGCACCCGCAGGCCCAGCGCCTCGCGGCTGTCTGCCCCTTCGCCCAGCGCGCGCGCCACCAGCGGCACCGGCAGCACCGGCACCACCGCCGCAATCGCGGTCATCAGCCTCTCGCCCAGCGCTTCGATCGACCCGCCTTCCGCCAGATGCACCCGCAGGCTGACCGGCGCGCCGAACCCTGCCGCCGCTGTGCCAAACCCCTTGGTCCGCCCCCGGAACCGCGCCCACAGGAAGCGCGCAGCGTGCCAGGCCACCACGACCGGCCGGTTGCGGAACCGCCGCGTCCCGGCCTTTGCCGCCTCGACCAGCACCCGGTCCTCCAGCACCCGGTCATAGGCCAGGCCCACCGGGACAAAGACCACGTCCCGCTCCCAAGGCTCCCAGCCTTCGACGATGTAGCTGAGCAGCCCCAGCTTCGCCGGCCCCACCCGCCCGTCCAGGCTGAGGCCCCCCTCGGGGAACATCGCCTGCGTCGTCCCTTCCTGCGCCGCCAGCTGCACATAGCGCGCCAGCACCTTGCGGTACAAAGCGTTACGGCTGCCGCGCCGGATGAAATAGGCCCCCATCGACCGGATCAGCGCCGACAAGGGCCAGACCCGCGCCCATTCCCCCACCGCGTAGCTGACGGCAGACCGATCCGCGACCAGCCAGGTCACCAGCACATAGTCCAGGTTGCTGCGGTGGTTCATCACGAAGACCACCGTCGCCTTCGGGTCGATCTCGCGCAGCGCCTGGTCCACCTTGCCAACCCGGACGCGGAACAGCAGGCGGCTCAGCCACTTCGCGGCCCTAGTGCCAAAGCCGAAGTAGAACGTGGCCGAAAAGCTCGGCACGATCTCGCGCGCATAGCGCCGCGCCTCCTCGAAGGCCACTTCGGTCGGCACCCCGGTTTCCGCCGCATGCGCCATCGCTGCATCGACCACCCGCTGGTCATAGGCCAACCGGGCGACCATGTCCGCCCGCTCCGCCAACTTGAACAGATCGATCTTCCGGTCCAGCCGCGCGTTCAGCCGCGACAGCGCCTTTTCCGCCCGCCGCCGGAAGAACCAGCGGACCGAGGGGAACAGGAAATGCGTCGCAAAGCTGATCGCGGCAAAGCCAAGGATCAGGACCAGCAACCAGACGGGAACCGCGACCGTGCCGAACATCGGTTCACACTAGCCGATGCGCCCCGTCCCGCAATCCATTTGCTCTTTTCACAAATACTCCACGGGGGCGCGGGACGGGGGCGCGGGGGTGTGAAACCCCCGCTCCGCCCGCGTTGCCGCAGCGCAGCGATTGACAGCGGCATGATCTTTCCCGTATCCCTGCCGCAACGCAATAAAATTACCCGCCCGATTCACGAGGCCGACATGTCCGAGAAACCCTGGCTCTTCCGCACCTACGCCGGTCACTCCACCGCCGCAGCCTCGAACGCGCTCTACCGCACCAACCTCGCCAAGGGTCAGACCGGGCTCTCGGTCGCTTTCGACCTGCCCACCCAGACCGGCTACGACTCCGACGATCCGCGGAGCCGGGGTGAGGTCGGCAAAGTCGGCGTCCCCGTTGCCCACCTCGGCGACATGAGAGCCCTCTTCCAGGACATCCCCCTGGAACAGATGAACACCTCGATGACGATCAACGCCACGGCCCCCTGGCTGTTGGCGCTCTACATCGCTGTGGCCGAAGAACAGGGCGCCGACGTGTCCGCCCTGCAAGGCACCGTGCAGAACGACATCATCAAGGAATACCTCTCCCGCGGCACCTACATTCTGCCGCCGAAACCCTCGCTCCGCCTCATCACCGACGTGGCGGCCTATACCGGGAAACACCTGCCCAAGTGGAACCCGATGAACGTCTGCAGCTACCACCTGCAGGAAGCCGGGGCTACGCCGGAACAGGAGCTCGCCTTCGCTCTCACCACAGCCTGCGCCGTCCTCGATGATCTGAAAGTGAAAGTTCCTGCCGCAGATTTCCCCGCCATGGCGGGCCGAATGTCGTTTTTTGTAAACGCCGGCATTCGCTTCGTGACCGAGCTCTGCAAGATGCGCGCCTTCACCGCCCTCTGGGACGAGCTTCTGGAAACCCGCTACGGCATCACCGACGCCAAGTTCCGCCGCTTCCGTTACGGCGTGCAGGTCAACTCCCTCGGCCTCACAGAACAGCAGCCGGAAAACAACGTCTACCGCATCCTTCTGGAAATGCTGGCCGTCACCCTCTCCAAGAACGCCCGCGCCCGCGCCGTGCAACTGCCCGCCTGGAACGAGGCGCTCGGCCTTCCCCGACCCTTCGACCAGCAATGGTCGCTTCGCATGCAGCAAATCCTGGCCTACGAGACCGACCTTCTGGAATACGACGACCTCTTCGACGGCAACCCCGCCATCGACCGCAAGGTCGACGCCTTGAAGAAAGGCGCCCTCGACGAACTCGCCCACATCGACGCGATGGGCGGCGCCGTCGCCGCCATCGCCTACATGAAGGGCCGCCTGGTCGAAGCGAACGCCGAACGCCTGGCAAAGATCGAATCCGGCCAAACCACAGTCGTCGGCGTCAACAAGTTCACCACCACGGAACCCTCCCCCCTCGCTACCGGTGAAGGCGCGATCATGACCGCCGACCCCAAGGCCGAGGCCGACCAGTGCGCCCGCCTTGCCCAGTGGCGAGCCACCCGTGACCCTCGACACGTCGCGGAAGCTCTGTCAGCCCTCCGCCAAGCCGCGCAAACCGGCGAAAACATCATGCCCGCCTCGATCCTTTGCGCCAAAGCCGGCGTCACTACCGGCGAATGGGGCGGGGCGATGCGTGCCCTCTACGGCGAATACCGCGCCCCGACCGGCGTCTCCCGCAACCCCTCGAACCGCACCGAAGGCCTGGAGCCCGTCCGCGACGCCGTCGCAGCCGTCGCGACCAAACTCGGCCGTCCCATGCGCCTCCTCCTCGGCAAGCCCGGCCTCGACGGCCACTCGAACGGCGCCGAGCAGATCGCCGCCCGCGCCCGCGACTGCGGGATGGAGATCACCTACGACGGCATCCGCCTGACCCCCGAGGAAATCGTCACCGCCGCCGCCGAGAAACAGCCCGATGTCATCGGCCTTTCCATCCTCTCCGGCTCCCACCTGCCCCTCATCCGCGAAACGCTGGACCTGATGCAGAAACAGGGCCTGACCCAGCCCCTCGTCGTCGGCGGCATCATCCCGGACGACGATGCGAAGACGCTGAAGGCGATGGGGGTGGCCCAAGTCTACACGCCCAAGGACTTCCAGCTGAACCGGATCATGCTGGACCTCGTGGCGCTCGCCGACCCCACCCCCGTCGCCGCCGAATAGGGTTTTCCTGCCTTTCGCCCCGGTCGGCCCCGCCTTAGCACAGGGCCGACCGCAACCCGAAAGGCCACCCATGCGCGCTGCCATCGTCCTTTTCCTTCTTGCCAGCCCCGCCGTAGCCCAGGACCCCGCCTGGCCAAGCGAATTCGTCTCGATGATCGAAGAGGGCAAGACCTACTGCTCGGGCGAGTTCTCCGTCGCCCCCGAAACCGTCACCCAGCGCGACCTGAACGGGGACGGGACGCCGGACTGGGTGCTCGACACGGCCGGTTTCGCCTGCTCGGACAGCTACGGGCTGTACTGCGGCACCCGTGGCTGTGGCGTCGAGACGCTGATCGACGGAACCCTGGGCTCACTGATCCTGCACAACTGGGGCACGGTGACCGAGAATGGCACAACCTACCTGACGGCCCCGAACGATCGCGGCGAAACCGTCCGCTTCCTCTGGACCGGCAACGAATGGCAGCTGCAATGATCCGCGCCGCCCTCCTCCTCGCCCTCGCCACCCCCGCCGCCGCGCAGGACCGCCCCCAGGCCCTGCAGGCGCTTCTCGACTACCACCAGGCCGCCTGCACCGCCCAATCGGGCACGCTGACCGTGCCTGAAGACGCCGTCTCCCCGGCCTACCTGCAAGGCCCCGAAGACCCCGCCCTGATCCTCGATTCCGGTCGCCTCACCTGCTCGACCGCGCCCGCGATGTTCGTGGCCAACGGGATCGGCCGTGAAATCAACGTCTTCGTGGGTAACGCCCAGCACAGCCTTGTCGTCCTCGACTGGTCGCTCGTCCCCGACGATGACCGCCAGCTCCTGCAGGTCACCATCGCCGGAGAGCTTCTGAACAAGCCCGAACCCGGCACCTACCGCATGACCTGGGACCCGACCACCACATCGCTGGCGACCGTCCCGGAAAGCTGACCAAGCGGTAACCGCTTGACACATATCAAGGAACATACCGTCGCGGGGGGCTAAGGGTGACAGGACAGCACCCGGGACCCTACCTATGTTCGACCGTCTCCATGCCCTGATCGAGCGCCTCCACGATGTCGCCGAGGCCAACGCGCTAACCGACCGCGATCTGAACGACCTCGGCGTCGGCCGCGACCAGCTTCTGGCCTTTCTGCGCATGCCGCCAGACATCACCGAACGCCTGACCGCGATGGCCGCGCTCTTCGGCATCCCCGAGGAGGATCTCAGACGCGACTATCCGCAGTGGATCGACCTTCTTGCCACCTGCGGCCTCTGCCCAGATCGTGCGGCCTGCCGCAAGGTCCTGGACAAGGGCAGCGCGGCAACGCCTGAGGACGCGGCCTTCTGCGGCAACCGCCCCGCCTTCGCCGAAATCGCGCATCGCCCCGGCTGAGCGCAAGCCTCAGTCCTCCGGCCCCACCTCCGCCTTCCGCCAGACCGAAGCGCCGTTCTCGTACAGCTTGACCAGCCCCACATCCAGCCGCGCCTGCCGGCCGATGTCGCGCACCAACTCGCGGTGCTGCGTCCCGCGCAGGAACATGCAGCGCCTGGGCAGGGCATGCTCCTCCAGCTCGGGGTTGATCTGGCGATAGAACTGCTTTTCCGGGTCCAGCCCCGGCTTCATCCGCCGCGCCGCCTCGCGCAGGAACTCGCCCTCGAACACGCCGGGCGACGTCGAAAACGCGTTCACCAGCTTGTCCTCCACCACCCTGCGCCCTCGCTTGACCAACCGGCGCGAGGTCTGGTGGAACAGCCCCCGCGTGTGCTTGTTCACGCACATGAAGGTCACCCCGCCGACATCGGGCTCGAACAGCGGCTCGATCCGCTCGGGCCCGATCGGCTCCAGCGCGATCCAGTCATCCTCCAGATGCAAGACGCGCGGTGCCGTCGTCGCTTCCCAGGCCCGCTTGACCGCCGAGGCGAAATCCGGCGTCTCGGGCCGGAAGATCAGCGCATCCGGAAAATGCCGCCGGATCAGCGCCTCGCAGCGGTCGCCTTCCGCCTCGTCACCCATGAACCGGTCGATGTTCGCAATCAGCCGGCGGACCGGGAAATTCGGAAAGACGTCGCGGGTGAACGACTCCAACGTCTGCGCCAGCAGCGCCTCGCGGTGACCGGCGATCAGCGTCACGTCATAGTCCAAGCCCGGCCTCCGTCTGTCACCCCTTTCCCCCCAATTAGCGCGGCTAGACGCGGCTGGCCAACCGTTTTGCTTGTCCCCGCCCGCGCCACGCTCCATAGCTGGCATGACAAATGCCGAAGGGAGCCTGTCATGACCGTCCACATTGGTGCCAAGCCCGGCGACATCGCCGAAACCGTGCTTCTCCCCGGCGACCCTTACCGCGCCCGCTGGGCCGCGCAGACCTTCCTGGAAAACCCGGTGCTGGTGAACGAGGTGCGGGGGATGCTCGGCTACACCGGCATGTGGCGCGGCCACCGCGTCACAATCCACGGCTCGGGCATGGGGATGCCGTCGCTCTCGATCTACGCCAATGAGCTGATCCGCGACTACGGCGCCAAGACCCTGATCCGCATCGGCTCGGCAGGCGCGCTCCCCACCCACGTCAAGGTCCGCGACGTCATCCTCGCCCAGACCTGCTCCACTGTCGGCACGCCCTCGCGGACGATCTTCAAGGAGCTGAACTTCGCCCCGTGTGGCGATTTCGGCCTCCTCCAGAAGGCCCACGCCGCCGCCACCGCCAAGGGCATCCCCGTGCATGTCGGCGGCATCTTCTCCTCCGACACCTTCTACGACGAACGCCCCGACCTCTCCGACCAGCTTCTCCGCCACGGCTGCCTGGGGGTCGAGATGGAGGCCGCCGAGCTTTACATCCTCGCCGCCCGCCACAAGGTCCGCGCGCTCGCCGTCCTCACCGTCTCCGACCACATCACGACGGGTGAGGCGCTGCCCTCCGACCAGCGCGAACGCAGCTTCGGCGCGATGGTGGAAATCGCGCTGGAAGCCGCCTTCGCCTAGGACCCCTTGCACCGGACAGTCCGCATCCCATCTTGAGCAAATACCAAGGGGTTCGACTCATGCTGCAACGTCGCCTCGTGCTTGCCCTGCCGCTGGCCTTCCTGGCCGCAGGGTCCGCCTACACCCTGATGCAACCGGCTCAGGCCGACACGACGCTGGACGCTGAAACTGCCTTCCAGCGCGCCCGGGCGGGCGACCTCCTTCTGATCGACATCCGCCAGCCCGAGGAATGGGCCGAAACCGGCAGCCCAAAGGGCGCGCAGCGTCTTGACCTTCGCAGTCCCGACTTTCTCGACCAACTCACCACCCTTGCCGAAGGCGACACCACCCGCCCCATCGCCCTCATCTGCGCCAGCGGCGGCCGATCCGCCCGCACCGCCACAGCGCTGACCGAGGCCGGGTTCACCAGTGTCCTCGACGTCTCCGAAGGCATGCTCGGCTCCTCCGCCGGCCCCGGCTGGCTTGCCCGTGGCCTGCCTGTCGTCACCGACTGACCGCTTCCCGCTTGCATCCCCCGCTTCGCACGGCTTTTCTCCGGTGACCTGACCGGAGTCCCTCATGCCCCACCTCGCCCCCCGCCCCTGGGTCCCGCAAGCCTGCGAGACCTACATCCAGCGCCTCGCCAGCGACGCCGGGAACCCCTCCGCCCAGGTCGCCGCCCGCCTCGACGCCCTGATCGCAAAGAACCGCGAGATCCACGACCAGGACTGCTTCAACCTGAACCCCGCGACCAATGTGATGAACCCCCGCGCCGAGGCCGCGCTGGCCTCCGGCATCGGCTCGCGCCCCTCCCTCGGCTATCCCGGCGACAAGTACGAGATGGGGCTTGAGGCCATCGAGGAAATCGAGGTCATCGCCGCCGAACTCGCCGCCGAGATCTTCCACGCGAAGTACGCCGAAATCCGCGTCGGCTCCGGCGCGCTGGCCAACCTCTATGGCTTCATGGCGCTGGCGAAACCCGGCGACAGCATCATCGCGCCCCCCGGCACCATCGGCGGCCACGTCACCCACCACGCCGCTGGCTGCGCGGGCCTCTACGGCCTGACCACCCACGCCGCCCCCATCGACGCCGACGGCTATACGCTTGATCTGAAAGCCCTCGAAGACCTCGCCCACGCCGTCCGCCCCAAGATCATCACTGTCGGCGGCAGCCTGAACCTCTTCCCGCATCCCGTGGCCGAGGTTCGCAAGATCGCCGACCAAGTCGGCGCGAAAGTCCTGTTCGACGCTGCCCATCAATGCGGCATCATCGCCGGGGGCGTCTGGGCCAACCCGCTCACCGAAGGCGCGCATCTGATGACGATGAGCACCTACAAGAGCCTCGGCGGCCCCGCTGGTGGCCTGATCGTCACCAACGACGCCGAGATCGCCAAGACCCTCGACGCCATCGCCTTCCCCGGCCTCACCGCCAACTTCGACGCCGCCAAGTCCGCCGCCCTCGCCTACACCCTCCTCGACTGGCGCGACCATGGGCAGGACTACGCCAAGGCGATGGTCGACCTCGCCAAAGCCCTCGCCACCGAACTGACCAAACTCGGCCTCCCCGTCTTCGCCGCCGACCGCGGCGCCACCACCTCCCACCAGTTCGCCATCGAAGCCGCCCCATTTGGCGGGGGCCAGGCCGCCTCCAAGACCCTGCGCAAGGCCGGTTTCCTCGCCTGCGGCATCGGCCTCCCCATCCCCGAGGTCCCCGGCGACATGAACGGCCTGAGGATCGGCACCCCCGAACTCGTCCGCCGCGGCGTCACCCCCGCCGACGCCCCGGCGATGGGCGCCCTTATTGCCGAAGCCTTGCGCTCCAACGCCCCCGAAACCGTCGCCCCCCGGACAAAGGCCCTCCGCGCCCGGTTCCAGGGCCTCCACTACGTCACGCCATGAGAACCCGCAGACTCGGCCAGCACGGCCCCGACGTCTCCGCCCTCGGCCTTGGCTGCCTGTCCTTCGGCGGCATGTTCGGCCCCACGACCGAGGCCGAATCCCTCAGAACCCTCGACGCCGCCTGGGACGCCGGGATCACCTTCCTCGACACCGCCAACCGATACGGCGAAGGCGTGTCAGAGACCTTCATCGGCACCTGGCTCAAGCGCAGCGGAAAGCGCCCCCACATCGCCACAAAGGCCGCCTTCTCCAACGACCCCAACCGCCGCATCGACAACCGGCCCGAACACCTGCGGTCCGAACTCGAAGGCTCGCTCAAACGCCTTGGGCAGGACCACGTCACCCTCTTCTACGCCCACCGCCACGACCCCCAGATCCCGGCGGAAGACCTGGCAGGCACCATGCAACGCCTTGTCGAGGACGGCAAAATCCTCGGCTACGGCCTCAGTGAAATCGGCCCCTACACCCTCGAACGTTGCCACGCCGTCCACCCGGTGATGGCTGTCCAGAACGAATACTCCCTCTGGACCCGCACCCCTGAACTCGGCCTCATCCAGCGCTGTGCCAGCCTTGGCGTCGCCTTCGTCCCCTTCTCCCCCCTCGCGCGCGGAGCCTTCGGCACCCCGATGGCCGACCCGGCGAACTTCCAGCCGAAGGAATTCCGCACCCGCATTCCGCGCTTCCACCCGGAAAACTGGCCGCACAACAAGACGAAGCTCGACGCCTTCCACGCTTTCGCGCGCCAAGGGGGCCTCACCCCCGCCGCCCTCGCCCTCGCCTGGCTCCTCGACCGCGGCACACACATCATCCCGATCCCCGGCACCCGCTCGGCCTCTCACCTCCGCGTCTGGGCCATGGCCCCCGAAATCGACCTCACCGACGACGACCGCGAGGAGATCGACCGTATCCTGCCGGTAGGCTGGGCCTGGGGCGACCGCTACGACGACCACCAAGCCGCGACGGTCGAGCGTTACTCCTGACCGTGGCTCCGGTCGTAAGCATTCGGCCCTGACGGCGCCCAGCCCACGGGAGGGGCCAGGGGCTTGAACACCTGCACCAGCAGCGGGTGACACACCGCCACGTCCGAGGAATGCTCGCTGGAACAATCCCCACCCGGGCAGGCCGAGAGGACCCCCAGCAGATCGATCTCCGCCATGAACTCCAGGTAATCCCCGGGTCGCACGGGGCTCGCCTTCATGAAGTACTGCCCCGTGTCGCGGGTGAACCCGGTGCACATGAAGACGTTCAGCACGTCATGCACATGCAGCTCCGCCGCTTTCGCGGGCAGGCCCCAGTGGTCGGCGACGGCCCGCGTCAGGTTGGAATGGCAGCAATGGTGATACTGCTCGCCCCCCGACAAGAGCGCATGGGTATAGGGGTCACACCGCGTGCCGATCACGTCATGAACCGACCCGCCAAAGGCGTCGAACCCATACCAGTCGAGGGTATCCTCGGTGATCGTCGCCATCGGCCGCAGATAGGGCAGGCAGGACCACATCCGGTCCCCCGTCGACAGATGCGTCCCGTGCAAGGCCCGCGTCTTGCCGCTGAAGAACCGCTCCCCCAGGTTCTCCGCCGCGAACAGGTTCAGATCGCCCACCTGCGGCCCCTCGACGCTGACAATCCGAAAGAACCACCCCGCCGGAACCTCGAAACTGCGGGCCTCACGCGGGGGCACCAGCACTTCCGAGGCAAGACTCCACCCCTCCCGCGCCGCGCGGTAAGCCGCGACATCAGGTCGGGGCAGCCCTTCGACCGGATAGCAGATCACGGGCGCAACGGCCTTGCGGGCGGCAGCATCAACGGGGGCGGGGTGTTCGGGATTGTCCATCTTCATGCCCGGAAGGCTTGACGCAAACGGACCGGATGGCAAGCCCTGGGAAAGGTCCTACCCTTTCCTCCGCAGACAATCCTTCGGTTCCGCCCCCCGCGCCTCGGCCCCGCACACGGCGCAACGCCAGTAGTCTGGCGCCACGCTCCGGTCCAGCCGCCAGCGGCAGTCGCGGGTCAGCGAAGTCGTCCGCCACTGATGCCAGAGGAACAAGTAAACCCCGACCGCCAGCAGCAGCAGGAGCAGCGGCACAGGATCAGACCACCCGCTCGACCATCATCTTCTTGATCTCGGCAATCGCCTTCGCCGGGTTCAGCCCCTTGGGGCAGGTCTTGGCGCAGTTCATGATCGTGTGGCAGCGGTACAGCTTGAACGGGTCCTCCAGCTGATCCAGCCGCTCGCCCGTGGCTTCATCGCGCGAGTCGATGATCCAGCGATAGGCGTGCAGCAAAGCCGCCGGCCCCAGATACCGGTCACTGTTCCACCAGTACGACGGGCAGGACGTCGAACACGACGCGCACATCACGCATTCATAAAGCCCGTCCAGCTTCTGACGATCCTCGATCGACTGCCGCCACTCCTTGGCCGGGCGGTTGGTCTTCGTCTCCAGCCAGGGCATGATCGACGCATGCTGGGCATAGAAGTGCGTCAGGTCCGGGATCAGGTCCTTGATCACCGCCATATGCGGCAAGGGGTAGATGCGGACATCGCCCTTGATCTCGTCCAGGCCATAGATGCAGGCCAGAGTGTTGATCCCGTCGATGTTCATCGCGCAGGACCCGCAGATGCCTTCCCGGCAGGACCGGCGGAAGGTCAGCGTGGGATCGATCTCGGTCTTGATCTTGATCAGCGCGTCCAGAACCATGGGCCCGCAGGTATCCATGTCGACGAAATAGGTGTCGACCCGCGGGTTTTCCCCGTCATCGGGCGACCAGCGGTAGATCTGGAACTTCCGCACGTTCCGGCCTTCCGGCTTCGGCCAGGTCTTGCCGGTCCGGACCTTCGAATTCTTGGGGAGCGAGAACTGAACCATGTCTCAGCCTTTCCTGGTCTTCTTTGCAGCCTTCAGAGCCGCAGGTTTCGTCAATTCGTACAGCGTCTCGCCGCGCATCAGGGCATAGGTCGAAACATCGGGCTCAACCGATACGAATTCGTAAAGCGCGAACCCCGCCGCGCGCATGTGATCCTTCAGGTCCCGCCCGAAATAGCGGCTGTGGTCCTTCTGGCCGAAATGCAGCACCCGGTCCCGCGCGGTGGTAACCTCGGGGTTCACATAGGTCTTCTCCCAGGCCTCGATCACCGGGGTCGTCACCAGCAGCCGCCCGCCGGGCCGCAGCACCCGGAAGCATTCCGCCAGCGCCTTGTGATGGTCGACATGCTCCAGGATCTGATGCGCGACGATCAGGTCGAAACTCGCATCCGCAAGGTCCAGCGCCTCGATGTTCAGCTTGCGGTCGACCTTCGTCCGCATGAAATCCGCCGTGACATAGGTCCCCGCCATCCCGCGCAGCAATGGCTCGAACATCGGCTCGGGCGCGAAGTGCAGGACCGACATCGCGGGCCCGATCCCACCCCGCCGGTCGATCCACAGCTTGAACAGGCGATGCCGTTCCCGCGACCGGCAGAGCGGACAAAGCCCGTCCAGACGTGGAGGCTCTCCCACCGGGGCAAACTCGCCCACATAGCCGCAGACCGGGCAGGTCCGGGTGAACCCCGTCACCATCATCGCCTCGAACTCGCGCAGCCGCCGCGCGCGGATCCGCTGCAGCGCGCCCTTGGCAAAGCGCACGGCCCTCGGGTCCGGCGTGGGGATCACGTCCTTGGCCATCAGCGCCAGTCCGGTCGCATGTACAGCGGTCGGCTTGGCGGCTCGCCCGCCTTCTGCATCACGCAGGACTCATAGACCGCCGCCGGGTCGCGCCCCAACAGGAAATCGGAACTTACGTTCAACTCCAGCCCGGCCGAAGTCCGCCCGCCTGACCCCGCGCCGACCGTGATCTCGCCCCTTGGCTGCTTGGCCAGCCGCGCGCGCTCAAAGCACTGCTGCTCGGCCTGCGCCAGCGTCATCGGCCCGCAACCGGCAAGCCCCAGCAGAACCGCCAGCACCATGACACTCCGCATCACGCGCTCCTCGCCACAACCGGGGTCTCGGGCTGCATCGTCCCCAGCGGCACCAGTTCGCGCTTGCCCATCGGACCCCGGCCCGGGGTGAAATCCTCCAGCACCTGCAAGCCGTTCGACCTGACGCGCGAGGCGCGCAGATGCACCGGACGCACCCGTTCATCGCGCAGCGCGTATTTCAGGAACCGCTCAGCATGCATCCGCTTGCCCCGCGCGCAGTATTCGCCCATCCGTTCCGCCCGCCGCCCATAGGCCGCAATCGCCGTGTCCCCCTTGGCAAGCGCAAAGCGGTCGTTGTGGCCAAACCACTGCGCCCAGTCCGGCACCAGCACAAACGACCGATGCGCCCGTCCCAGGAAATCCAGCTGTTCGGCCATGCTGTCATGGTACAGAAGGTCCGGCCGCGCGAAGATCACGACATGCGGCTGAAAGCCCTCGGCCAGTAAGGTCGCGCGGCGCAACGAATGCAGCTGATGCACCAGGTTGCGGAAACTGGCGAAATCGTCCTGCCAGATATCGCCCAGCGCCTGCATCTCGGCGATCGGATACTGCTCCAGGCACAGGCCCGGCTCTTCCAGCTCCACCCTGTCCAGGTTCAAAAGCCGGTACTCCTCGGGGTCGAGCGTCCCCTCCTCGCCCGACCGGGCATTGCTGATCGCGGTCTGGGTGAAGAAGTGGCCGAACAGCCTGACCTCCTTTGCAATCGCCCGCGCCGGGTCGATCAGGTTTTCGGTGATCGCGGGCAACGTCAGCCGCAGCGCCCGGGTGATGCCGAAGAAGACAACCGCGACCCGCAGGTCCGGCTTGATCCGCCCCTTCACCCCCGCCTGCCCTGGCCCCGCTGTCGCCATGCCGCTGTCAGCCACCCGCCACGGGCGGCACGCCGTTTGCCGCGAAACAGGCCTGCGCCGCCGGGCGCAGCGCGATCTCGCGGATCGTCGCCTTGGTCCGGGTCCCGGCCTCGACCCCCACATCCCGGGCCAGTTGCTCCAGCTCATACTGGCTTGCCGTGTCCAGGATGCACTTCGTGGCCAGCCGCGCCGGTTCCGCCGGCAGGTCGATGCTGACCACCGGGAACACCACCGAATGCGCCGTCCGCTTCAGCGCGGAATCGACCAGTTCGGCAGGGTCACAGGCGGCCAACACAAGACAGGATGCAAAGGCAAGGGCCACGACGCGCATCAGAACTTCCTTTCTGCCGGCGCGATCTTAGACAATGCGATCCCGCCCTGGGCTTCGGTCGTCAGAGGGTCCGTGTGCACCGCCCGGTAGTCAAGCGTGACCTTGTCGCCCTCCACCCAGGCCAGCGAATGTTTGCGCCAGTTGGCATCATCGCGCTGCGGGTGGTCCTCATGCGCATGGGCCCCCCGGCTTTCGGTCCGGGCATGCGCCCCGTAGATCGTCGCCAGCGCATTCGGCATCAGGTTGGTCAGTTCCAGCGTCTCCATCAGGTCGCTGTTCCAGACGAGGGAGCGGTCCGTCACGTGCAGGTCATCCATCTTGCCCGCGATGACCGTCATCTTCTTCTCACCCGCGGCGAGGGTCTCCTCGGCCCGGAACACCGCCGCATCGGCCTGCATGGTCTTCTGCATCTCCAGCCGCAGCTCCGCCGTCGGCACCGTGCCCTTGGCGTGACGCAACCCGTCGAACCGGCCCAGCGCCTTGTCGACCTCGGCCTTGTTCGTGGCGGGAACCGAGGCACCCCGGTCCACCACCTGCCCCGCCCGGATCGCCGCCGCGCGCCCGAACACCACCAGATCGATCAAGGAGTTCGACCCCAGCCGGTTCGCCCCGTGAACGCTGGCACACCCCGCCTCGCCCACCGCCATCAGGCCCGGGAAAATCGCGTCCGGGTCGTCCTTCGTCGGGTTCAGCACCTCGCCCCAATAGTTCGTGGGAATGCCACCCATGTTGTAGTGGACGGTCGGCAGCACCGGGATCGGCTCCTTGTGCAGATCCACGCCCGCAAAGATGCGCGCCGATTCCGTGATCCCCGGCAGCCGCAATTCCAGCGACTCGCGCGGCAGGTGCGACAGGTTCAGGTGGATATGGTCGCCATTCGCCCCCACGCCCCGGCCTTCGCGAATTTCAATCGTCATGCAGCGGCTGACATAGTCGCGCGGCGCCAGGTCCTTGTAGTGCGGCGCATACCGCTCCATGAACCGCTCACCCGCGCTGTTGGTCAGATACCCGCCCTCCCCGCGCGCGCCTTCGGTGATCAGACAGCCCGAGCCATAGATCCCCGTCGGGTGGAACTGCACGAACTCCATATCCTGCAGCGGGAGACCAGCCCGCGCCACCATCCCCCCGCCGTCCCCGGTGCAAGTATGCGCCGAAGTGGCCGAGAAGTACGCCCGCCCGTAACCGCCGGTCGCCAGAACCACCATCTTCGCGTTGAAGACATGGATCGTGCCGTCATCCAGCTTCCACGCGACGACCCCCGTGCAGGCCCCGTCCGTGATGATCAGGTCCAGCGCGAAGTATTCGATGTAGAACTCAGCGTTGTTTTTCAGGCTCTGCCCATACAGCGTATGCAGGATCGCATGCCCCGTCCGGTCCGCCGCCGCGCAGGTCCGCTGGACCGGCGGGCCGTTGCCGAACTCCGTCGTGTGCCCGCCAAAGGGCCGCTGGTAGATCTTGCCCTCTTCGGTGCGGCTGAAGGGCACTCCGTAATGCTCCAGCTCGTAAACCGCCTTGGGGGCTTCCCGCGCCAGGTATTCCATCGCGTCGGTGTCACCCAGCCAGTCCGACCCCTTCACAGTGTCGTACATGTGCCATTGCCAGTGGTCCGGCCCCATGTTGCCCAAGGACGCCGCAATCCCCCCCTGTGCGGCCACGGTATGCGACCGCGTCGGGAACACCTTCGTCACACAGGCCGTCCGCAACCCCTGCTCGGCCATCCCCAAGGTCGCGCGCAGACCGGCCCCGCCGGCCCCCACCACGACCACGTCATATTCATGCGTCTCATACGGATAGGCAGTCATCATCAGGTCCTTCACAGCGCCGTGCGGGCCAGGGCGAACAGCCCCGTCGCGGCGATCACCCAGGCCAGCGAGATCACGAAGATGACCAGCATCTTCCGCGCCGTGCCCCTTGCGTAATCCTCGATCATCGTGGTCGCGCCCATCGCGAAATGACGCATCCCCACCACCAGCACCAGCGCGGTCAGGATCGCCGGGAACGGGCTTGCGAAGGTCTCCAGCACCACATCACGGCTTTGGCCAAGAGCCTTGCCGAACACGTACAGCCAGACCGGCACCAGGAAGGCGAGTCCCACGGCCGAAACCGTCATCGACCAGTGGTGCTCGGTCCCGGCATGACCGGCGCCCTTGCCTTCGGCACGCTTGCGGGGGGTCAGATAGCGCATGGCGTCCTCACTGAACCAGAAGAATTGTGATCACAGTCAGCACGACCGAGCCGATGATGCAGGCCCAGCCCAGCTTTTCCGCTGTCGGAATGTCCAGACCACGGCCCGCGTCGTAGACCAGATGCCGCAGTCCGGCGAGGTAGTGGTACCACACCGCCCAAAGCGAGCCGGTAAACACCAGATCGCCGAACCAGCTTGTCGCCACCGCATTCGCCACCTCGAAATAGGCGTCCGATGTGGCCGCCGCCAACAGCCACCAGACCCCCAGCACCACACCCGCGACCAGCGCATGGCCGGTGATCCGTGTCAGGATCGAGGTCAGCATCGGCACTTGCCAGCGATAGATCTGCAAGTGGGGCGAAAGGGGCCGCTCTACCCGCTTTATGTCTGCCATGATCGGTCCTCACGTCTGGCGGCGCGGGAGCTTCGGACCTGCGCCAGGCTGTCGTTCGCTTTCCTGCATAGCGCGGATTTCGCGCGTGTCACGCGGGGAATGCCGCAACTGCAACATGTTGTCGCTATCAGGCGCGGATTTCTTCAGTTTGTGATCACGATTTTTCGGCGCGTGATCACAGGCTGGCACCACAAGCGACTCAGCGTGGCACCAGTGCCCAATAGTCCAGGTCCAGCAGCACTTCGGGCAGATACTTGCCGTCGGCGCCCCGCAACTCTCCGGCCTTGCCCCGCGTCGCCACCAGCCGCAGCCGCAAAGCCCCCACGGACGGAACCGAGGTCTCTGCCCGGTCCAGCACCTCGGACCAGGCGCGCACCGTGTCGCCCGCGAAACAGGGATTCACATGGGCACCCGCGTTCAGCGCCACGATCATCTGAGCGTTCGCCAATCCGTTGAACGACAGCGCCCGCGCCAGCGAGATCACATGCCCGCCATAGATCAGCCGCTTGCCGTCCTCGCGTTGCGTGACATCGAAATGCACCTTGGCCGTGTTCTGCCACAGCCGCGTCGCCAGCATGTGCTCGGCCTCCTCGACCGTCACCGCGTCGACATGGTCGATCACCTCGCCCACCGCATAGTCACCCCAGCGATGCGGCTCCCCCGCCAGCCCGAAGTCATAGCCCGAAAAGTCCAGCCCCTGCGGCACCACCAGCGCCCCCGGGTCCACCACCGTGGCCAGCTCCGGCACTGCAACCGGCACCACAACCTCCCGCCGCCGCTTCCGCACCATCACCCAACGGACATATTCCAGCACCACATTCCCACGCTGGTTGATCCCGCGGGTCCGAACCCAGACAACCCCCGTCGCACCACTGGAGGTCTCCTTCAGCCCGATCACCTCGCTCTCAGACCGCAGCGTGTCCCCCGGCCACACGGGCAAAAGCCAGCGCCCCTCGGCATACCCCAAGTTCGCCACCGCGTTCAGCGAAATGTCCGGCACTGTCTTCCCGAAAACCGTATGAAACGCCACCAGATCATCCAGCGGACTGGCCTTCAGACCCACCGACCGCGCAAATTCATCCGAGGAATACAAGGCCCCCCGCGCCGGATAGAGCGCATGGTAGAGCGCCCGCTCGCCATGACCCACGGTCCGGGGCACCGCATGCCGGATCACCTCGCCCAAGGTGTAATCCTCGAAGAACCGCCCCGGATTCGTCTTCATTGCTCGCCCAGCTTCACATCCGGGTGGTATTCCCCCGGGGCCTCCTTCACCACCGCCTGCCCGCAGCGCATCACGCCATTGGCCGCGTCGAAAGCGTACGTAGGCGAGCCATGCAACTCCCACCCCTTGTTCAGCGCGGCCGTCACCTTGTGACAGAAGGCCGAGGTGTCATCCGCGCTCAAGAACCGGTACAGCTTCATCTTCCCTCAAGTCCCAGCCTTCGCCAAACTCCAGACAATTCGACTAAAATTGTCTTTCTCTTCTCCAAATATCCCACGGGGTGCGTCCAGTGATGCGCCATTGGTTCAAGCACCACTGGACGCGGGGGGGTGTGAAACCCCCCAAGCGACCTCAGCCCCAGGGCGGCACCCCCAGCCAGTTGTGCACCAGCATCATCACCACCAGCACGACGACGGCCCCCACCGCGGCGCCGATCTCCTTGCCCACAGGCGCAGGCGCAGGGGCCGCAGGGCGCGGCTCGGCGCGGTTGATCAGGATCACCTCCACCACCGCCCAGGCCAGCAGCCCGCCGAACAGGATGACGCTGGCCAGATCGCCGTTCACCAGAAGATGCGCCACCGCCCAGGTCTTCACCGCCGTCAGCTGCGGATGCCGGATCACGCCCGTGATCCGCGTCTTCATGCCGGACGCCGCGTACAGGTAGACCGCGAACAGCATCAGCAGGTTGTTCACATGGGTCAGGAAGGCCGGCGGATACCATAGGTCGATCTGCTCGACCCCGCGATAGCCCATCACCATCAGCACGGCACCCGCCAGCACGCCGACGGTAACCAGCCCCTTGCCGGCATTCCCCATCGATGCCCGTGATCCCGGAGCCAGCCGCTTCCACAGATGCGCCGCCCACCACAGCGCCAGTCCCAGAACAATCAACGTCATCGAAGGCCTCCTGCCGGTTCACCGGGCGCAACCCTGCCCCTAAACCGCCCTCACTGCAATCGACTGGGCTGCAATCGCCTCGGCCTTCCCGATCAGCGCCTTTGCCGTCGCGACATGCAGGTTCTCGACGATCTTTCCATCGACGACCGCCACCCCCTGCCCGCGCATCCGCGCCTCGGTGTAGGCGGCGATCTGGCGGCGGGCCAGCGCCACATCCTCCTCGCTTGGCGCAAAAACCTCGTTCGCCACCTCCAGCTGCGCCGGATGGATCAGCGTCTTGCCATCAAAGCCCATGTCGCGGCCCTGCTCGCATTCCGCCCGCAGACCCGCCTCGTCCTTGAAGGCGTTGAACACGCCATCGACGATCACCTTCCCCTCCGCCCGCGCCGCCAGCACGCAGGTGCCAAGCCCCGCCATCAGCGGCAACCGGTCCGCGCGGTGCCGCGCGCCTAGCTCCTTCATCAGGTCATTCGTCCCCATCACCATCCCCTCCAGCCGGGGATGCGCCGCGATCTCGCCTGCGTTCAGGCAGCCCTTTGCCGTCTCCAGCATCGCCCACAGCGGCGCGCGCACCTCGGCCGCCACCTGGTCCAGGTCTGCGCCCGAGTTCACCTTCGGCACCAGCACCGCATCCACCCCCGGATGGTCGGCGAAGGCCGCCAGGTCGCCCGCGACCCAGTCGGTCCCCAGGCCATTCACCCGCACGATCCGCGCCCGCGGCCCATAGCCCGTCTCGGCCAGGACCTGGGCCAGCAGCTCCCGCGCCCGGACCTTCTCCTCGGGGGCAACCGCATCCTCCAGATCGAAGATGATCGCATCCGCCGGAAGCTCCCGCGCCTTCTCCAGCGCCCGCTCGCGCGAGGCCGGGATGTACAGGACTGACCGGTAGGGACGGGGCCTGTTCATTTTCATCGACTCACCTCCGCGCAATATTCTTGCGCTTGAAAGCACGGATCGGACACAAACGGCAAGCCCATTTTCGCCGCGTTGCAGCAAAATCGTTCCACACCTCTTACATTCCGCCCAGGGCTCCCTATCTCCACGCGCCTTGGAGATTGCGATGCCCCGACCAAAACCCTTCATCCGGCTTTTCTTCGGCCTTTTCGGCTGGGGCGCGCTCATCGCTCTCGCCCTGACCGGCATGGGGGTCGCCCTCGCCGTCAGCGCTGGCGAAAAGGCCGCGCATTTGCGTGATGAGGGCGCCACAGCCGATGCTGTCGTCGTGGCCCTGACCGAAACGCATCGCCGCTCCACCCGCCGCAGCCATAGCCACAGCTACCAGGTGACCTACCGCTTTCAGGTGGACAGCGGCACCTATACTGCAACCGCCGCACTTCCGCGCGATCGGTTCAAGGCCCTTTCCGAAGGCGACCATATCCCCGTCCACTACTGGACCCGCGACCCCGCCCAGTCCGAGATCGTTTTCGGCGAGACCGAAAGCGACAGCCTTACGGGCAAGGTCATGGCAGCTATCGCCTCGGGCGCGGCTGTTGTCCTCGGGGGCCTTGCCTGGCGCAAGGCGACCGAGGCCCAATGGCTGGCCCGCCATGGCCAACGCAGCAGCGCCACGATCACCGGCCATACCCGGACCACGGTAAAGGTCAACGGCGCTCCGCTTTGGCGCGCCGAATGGAGGGCGGCCGACGGCATGACAGGCACCTCGGCGCGCATGTTCTCGGCCGCCCTGCCCAACGTCGGAACCACCGTGACCGTTGTCACCGACCCCGAAGGCCGCAGACCGGGCCGCCTGCAATCCGAAATCTGCAGCTGATCCACGCCCGCCCCGTTAACCATCTGTCAGCCCTTCTTCGGCACCCTCTTCTGCGTACCCGACCGCCAGAAAGGCCCGCTCATGTCCCAGCAGATGTTCGCCCTCTCCTTCGGATTTGCCGTCCTTCTTTCCGCCACCCAGGTCGCCCACAGCGCCCCGCAATGCGACAGCCGCGAGGCGGTGACCACCCTCCTCGCCGACCGCTACGGTGAAACCCGCCGCTCGGTCGGCATCGCCGGCCAGTCCGCGGTGATGGAGCTTTATGCCTCCGACGAAACCGGCACCTGGTCGATCACCATGACCATGCCCGACGGTCTGATGTGCCTGATGGCCTCGGGCTCGAACTACGAGGCGGTGACCGAGGAACTGCCCGCCAAGGGTGACCCGGCCTGAGGGTGGCAGCGCTTGCAGGCCCGGAAGCCCGCCGCCTGACACTCCGCCACTGAACCGCGGAACTCCACGTTCCGTCGCAACGGCGTCCGCGCCGGGCAGGTCATCCGGCAGAAGATCCTTGTGGTCTTCACACAGACGAAAACCCCGGGATATCGCCCGTCCCGCGCTGCGAGGCTTTCATAGAGCGCATCCGCATCCCTCAGCATCGACCGACCTCCGCAAACCTGGTGCACCGCTGTCCACCCCGCGTCCCCTCTCCCCACCGGGGGGAGGGCTAGGGAGGGGGGCACCTGGCCAGAACCCTGGCACATCCGCGCGCAAAGATCACCCAGCCGGTCGCCGAACCCGCAGGATCCGGGTCAGATCAGCCCCCGTGCCCCGTCCCAGATCAGCTTCAAGGAAATCAGCAGCAAGGCCCAGGTCACCAGCTGAAAGAATAGCCGTTCCGGCATCCGCTTCACCAGCCGC
Source organism: Tabrizicola sp. T74 (assembly GCF_057219935.1). Classification (NCBI taxonomy): domain Bacteria; kingdom Pseudomonadati; phylum Pseudomonadota; class Alphaproteobacteria; order Rhodobacterales; family Paracoccaceae; genus Tabrizicola; species Tabrizicola sp. T74. Next base: position 277,303 of record NZ_JBXVVT010000002.1, read on the forward strand.
ACCCCGGCGAAGACCGCCACTGCCGCAGGCAGCGACAACACCGCCGCCAACTTCAGGTTGCCCGTATTCAGCTGCCCCAGCGCATAGTAGGGCACCAGCTTCACCGCATTGATGATCGCAAAGGCAATGGTCGAGGTCCCGGCAAACACCGCTTTCGTAAGACCCAGCGGCATCGTGTAGACCTGATAGGGCGGCGCGCCCGCGTGGCTTACAAAGCTCGTGAACCCCGTGACCGCCCCCCAGAACAGGCCCGGCGCGACCTGAGGCACCTTCGGCTCGGCCACCACGGGCTTCCGCAGGATCAGGTTCAGCGCGAAGGCCAGACCGATCACCCCCACCAACAGCGTCACCGCATCCTCGGACACAACCGTCGCTGTCGCCCAGCCGACCCCGATCCCGACCACCGCCCCCGGTACCAGGATCGCCAGCACCCGCCGGTCGAAGGCATGCCGGTAAGCATACAGCCCGAAGACATCCGACACGACATAGACCGGCAACAGCATCCCCGCCGCCACCACCGGGTTCATCACCAGCGCCAGGATCGGCACCCCCAGCATGCCCACGATCGGCACGCCGCCCTTGCCCATCCCCACCAGCGTCGCCGCAGCAACTGCCGCCACCCAGAACCAGAGATCCATCCTGCCCCTCCGTGTCGCGTTACCGCTAACCCCTATTCGGCCCGCCCGAAAGGTCAAATTTTTCGCATACAATGGTATACCAAAGCCCTGGCAAGGCTGGACAGACGCGCCATAAGCCGCTACCCAAACCGCGATTCACCCGAACCAGGAGGCTCCCATGGCCAGACCCAAGATCGCCCTCATCGGCGCCGGTCAGATCGGCGGCACGCTTGCGCATCTTCTCGCGCTCAAGGAACTGGGCGACGTCGTCCTGTTCGACATCGCCGAGGGCACCCCGCAGGGCAAGGCCTTGGACCTCGCCCAGTCCGGCCCTGTGGAAGGCTTCGACGCCTCGCTCCGCGGCACCAACTCCTACGAGGACCTGAAGGGCGCCGATGTCTGCATCGTCACCGCCGGTGTCCCCCGCAAACCGGGGATGAGCCGCGACGACCTCCTTGGCATCAACCTCAAGGTCATGAAGTCCGTGGGCGAAGGCATCAAGGCCAACTGCCCGAACGCCTTCGTCATCTGCATCACCAACCCGCTGGACGCGATGGTCTGGGCGCTGCGCGAGTTTTCGGGCCTGCCGCACAACAAGGTCATCGGCATGGCCGGTGTGCTGGACTCGGCCCGCTTCCGCCACTTCCTGTCGCTTGAGTTCAACGTCTCGATGAAGGACGTCACCGCCTTCGTCCTTGGCGGCCACGGCGACACGATGGTGCCTTCCGTCCGCTACTCGACCGTCGGCGGCATCCCGCTTCCGGACCTCGTGGCGATGGGCTGGACCACGCAAGAGAAACTCGACGCCATCGTCCAGCGCACCCGCGATGGCGGGGCCGAGATCGTGGGCCTCCTGAAGACCGGCTCGGCCTTCTACGCCCCCGCTGCGAGCGCGGTGGAAATGGCCGAAGCCTACCTCAAGGACCAGAAACGCCTCCTGCCCTGCGCCGCCCACGTCAAGGGCGCTTACGGGCTCGACGGCATCTACGTCGGCGTCCCGGTCATCATCGGCGCGGGCGGGGTCGAACGCGTGGTCGAGGTGAAACTTGACGCCGCCGAGAAAGCCATGCTCGACAAGTCGATCGACGCCGTGAAGGGCCTCGTCGCCGCCTGCAAGGGCATCGACCCGTCGCTTGCCTAGGTCAGGAAACCCTCACCTGCAGACCTGTTGAATGCGCGCCTCCGGGCGCGCATTATGCTTCTGAACGTTGTTCACGCTGTCCTCAGGAGCATCCCATGCGCCGTCTCGCCGTCTCCCTTCTCGCCCTCACCCTCGCTTCGCCCGTCGCCGCCCAGACCCTGTCGCAAGAAATCGGCGCAAACGGCATCGCTCCGACCCTCGCCCGCCTCAAGGCCCAACCCGAACCCGCGCTCGAGGACCTCTTCGCCACCGGCGGCCTTCACTTCCTGTCCGCCGTCGAACGCGCGCTGCAGACGCAGTGGCGCACCGGGGCGGATCAGGTCACCGGCAACGCTGGAGACTCCCTGGGTCTGCCGTTCCTGCGCCTGCCCGTGCCGCCGAACCCCGCGCCCGAACCCTTCACCGGCGCGGTCATCACCCAGCTTTTCACCGACATCGACGCGGACATGTCGGCTGCCCGCACCGCCCTTGCCACCCTGCCGGAAGGTGAAGACTTCGGCCTCGAACTCACCTTCTCCGACCTCTGGTTCGACGTGAACCTGAACGGCAGCCGCGAGCCGGAAGAGGACGCGATGACGATCCTCGGACCCCAGCTTCTGGGCTGGCAATGGCAGGACCGCGACCCCGCCGCCCCGCCCCTGACCGTCCGTTTCGACGCCGCCGATGCCGCCTGGCTTGCGGCCTACACCCATGTGATGTCGGGCGTCTCCAACACGATCCTCGCCTATGACCCCGCCGCCAGCATCGACCGCGTGCTTGCCACCCGCGCCGCCTTCGGCCTGACACCCCCGCCCGAATACCCGTCCTACTTCGACTTCGAAACCTTCGCCGATGCCTTCGCCATGCTCGAGGGCGCAGTGAACCAGGAACCCGATGCCGCCCGCGCCAAGGCCGCGAAAGACCATTTCCTGGCGATGATCGCGGAAAACCGCCGCTTCTGGGCCGCCGTCAAGGCCGAGACCGACAATGATCGCGAATGGATCCCGAACGACAGCCAGACCTCGGCACTCGGAATCGTGCTGCCCCCCGGCACCGGCGACACCTGGCTTGGCGTCCTTGCCGATGGCGAGGCGCTGTTGCAGGGCCGCCTCCTGATCCCCTACTGGCGCGGTGAGGCTGGTCAGGGCCTGAACCTCGGCCGCATGTTCGACGAACCTGCACCCATCTCGATCACCGGCTGGATCCAGGGCTGGTCCGCCGTGCCCTACCTCGAGAAGGGCCCCGTCATCGACAGCACCAGCTTCCGCCAGTTCGAGGCGCTGATGGGCGGCAATGCCGGGCTGATGATGGTGTTCCTGAACTGACCGCCGGTCACGTCACCTGCTGAACCCTGGGGGCAGGTCCAGCCACCTGCCCCTCAGACCCTCTGACCCCGCAAGAGCAGCGTCCCCGCCACCAGCGCCACCGCCAGTTCCGCCACCATCGCCGCAATGATCCCGCTCACCGGCCAGCCCGAGGCCACCACCGAATAGACCCGCGCCGTGCCATAGGCCCCGAAGTACAGCGCCGCCACCCACAGCGCCTCGCGCCGCCAGCCCGCCCGCCAGACCGCCAGAAGCAGGAAGGCCCCCACCACCTGCAGCACCGCCCCCTCGGCCCGCAGCTCGCTCAACAGGCTCGGGTCCTGCGGCAGGCTCACCCCGGTGCTTGCATAGAACCAGCCGGTGGCAAAGGTGATCGACACCCCGATTGCCAGGCTGACTATCCCCGCCGCCATCAGCGTCACTCGGCCAATCTGATCCATATCTGCGTCCTTTCCTGCGATGACGGGTTGCGCTCGGCGCCCCGACTTGACACAATGTCAAGCAGCCCTTTCCTACGGATCACTTGACACCGTGTCAACAGACTCTTCCTCGACCCGTGACCGCATCCTCGACGCCTCGCTTGCGCTCCTTACAAGCGAAGGCGGGCTCGTCCGCATGGGCGATGTCGCCCGCGCCGCCGGGATCAGCCGCCAGGCGCTCTACCTTCATTTCCGCACCCGGACCGAGCTTCTGGTCGCCACAACCCTGCATCTGGACCGCCTGAAGGACCGTGACGGCCGCCTCGCCCCGGTCCGCGCCGCGCCTACGGGGGAAGAGCGTCTCCGCCTCTGGGTCCGCGCCTGGGCCGCCTATATCCCGGAAATCCACGGCCTCGCTCGGGCGCTCATGAACCAGGCGATCCACGACCCCGAGGCCGCCGCCGCCTGGTCCGAGCGGATGGTGGACGTGCGCCAGGGTTGCCGCGCCGCGGTGACGATGCTCGCCGCCGAGGGCCGCCTGGCCGCGCCCCTCACCCCCGACCAGGCCACGGACCTCCTCTGGACGCTTCTGTCGATCCGCAACTGGGAGGCGCTCTGCCTTGACCGCGGCTGGAGCCAGGCCGACTACGCCACCCACATCGAGGCCATCGCGACCCGCATCCTGCTGTCGTAGGGTGCGCTACAGCGCACCGTAACCGTAGGTCGGGCTTCAGCCCGACTCCCGAACATCAGCCGCTCTGCCCAGGTTCCGAAAGGTTAACACCACCCTAACAGAAAATCCCAACCCGTTGAAATCGCTCACCTCCGAGCGTTTGTCCACCGTGGACACTCCCACACCCCCTTGCCCCGCCGCGCCAAATCCGGCATCCCCATTCCAGACCCAAAGCCCCGGAGGGACCCCCATGGACTACTCGAAATCCGGCAACCCCAAGGGCGCCCGCAGCACCCTTCGCGGCCCCGACCATTCCCAGAAGGGCGCGCCCAAGGCAGTGAAGCCCCCGCGTGAGACGCCGGAGCAGCTCCTCGCCCGGATGAAGGCCGCCGCCGCCAAGAAGGAGCCGAAAGCCTGACGAGGCTCCCCTCCCCCTACCTCGCCCCCGGCTTCTATGACGACGCCATCGTCAAGGGCCGCCACCGCGACATCGTCGGCGGCCGCTGGGACGAGACAGGGCGCGTCCAGATGGCCGCCCTCCTTGGCCAGGGGATGACCCCGCAAGACGACCTCCTCGACATCGGCTGCGGCTCCCTCCGGCTCGGCCACAAGGCCGTCCCCTACCTCGACCCCGGCCACTATTGGGGCACCGACGCCTCCCTCGCCCTGATGCGGCACGGACGGCTCACCGAACTCCCCGACCCGACGCGCCTGCCCGAAGATCACCTCGTCGAAGACGCCCATTTCGCCTTCCCCGGCATCCCCGACAGCATTACCCTCGCCATCGCCTTCGGTGTCTTCACCCACCTCCCCCACGCCGACTTGGCCACGGCCCTCCAGAACCTCCGCCGCTTCCCGAACCTCCGCGCGATCCTCTTCACCGTCTTCCTCTCCGACGCCCCCGGCCCCACCCGCCAACCCGACGGAGTCGTCACCCACCCCGACCGCCCGCCCTACCACGTGCCCGAAGCCACGGTCCGCGATACCATCCGAGAAGCCGGCTTCACACCCACCCGCCTCCCCACGCTCCTCCCCCGGGGTCAGGTCCTCTGGTCCGCCACCTGAGGCATTTCCCCACCTTGCGCCGCGCCCCGCGCACCCCCACACTCCCCCGAAATGGAGACCAACATGCGCAGCCTCGCCCTCGCCCTTCTCCTCGCCACCCCCGCAACGGCCGAGACGATCTCCCAGGAAATCGCCCGCACCAGCCTCGCCGCCACCGAAACCCGCCTCGCCGCGATGCCCTCGCCCACCAACGAGGACCTCTTCGCCCTCGCAGGCCTCCGCTTCCTCGGCGGGGTCGAGCAGGCCCTGCAACTCCGCTGGAAGACCGGGGTCAAGGCCGACTGGTCCGAGCTTCCGATCCTCCGCCTGCCCATCCCGGAGAACCCCAACGCCATCCCCTTCCAGGCCGCCGACTTCACCGCGCTGATCCGCAACCTCGACGCCGACATGGAGGCCTCGCGCGCGGCCCTCACCCAACTCGGCGACAAGCCCTTCGCCCTCCCCATCCGCGTCGCCGATCTCTGGTTCGACATCAACGCGAACGGCACCCGCGAGGCTAGTGAAAGCCTTGCCGAAGTCACCGGCATGGCCCTCGGCGGCGGCCGCGGCATGGGCGTCGCCGTGGTAGACCCAGTCATCACCTTCGACACCGCCGACGCCGCCTGGCTCTCCGCCTACACCCATTTCCTCTCCGGCTTCGCCTCCACCGCGCTGGCCTACGACCCGGAACACGCGATCCAGCGCGTCATCGACAGCTCCAAGGAAATCTACGCCCTCTGGGGCACCACACCGCCCAACAACGCGATGGACATGATGTTCGGCCGCCAGGTCGACCGCGCCGCAATGGTCCTCATCGCCCTCTCCAAGACCCCCGACAAGGCACTGGCCCAGGACGCCTACACCCACTTTCTCTCGATGATCGAGGAAAACCGCCGCTTCTGGTCCCTCGTCGCCTTGGAGACGGACAACACCGGCGAATGGGTCCCGAACGACAACCAGGTCTCCGGCCTCGGCCTGATGATGCCCCCCGGCACCGGAGACCGCTGGCAGGCCGTCCTCGCCGACGCCGAAAAGGCGCTGAAGGGCGAGCTTCTCATCCCCCACTGGCGCTTCGGGGCCGAGGCGGGCATCAACCTCAAGAAGGCCTTCGAGAACCCGCCCGCCGTCGACCTCGTCACCTGGATCCAGGGCGAGGGCCTCCTCCCCTACGCCGAGAAAGGCCCGCAAATGTCCGGTCAGGCCTGGCGCGACTTCGAGGATATCGTCCAGGGCGACGCAATGCTGTTTGCGGTGTTCCTGAACTGAGCGTCGCACCAGTTTTCTGCGAAAACTGGACTCCGATTTTTCGCAGAATAATCGTGCCCCCGGCAGCAAGAAGCCTAACGCGAGATGCTAGCGATCACTGTCTCCACCGTCGCCACCAGCTTGTCGGCGATCTCGTCCAGCTCCCCGTCCGTCGCATTGAACGGCGGCGCGAGGATCACTGTATCCCCCGCCGCCCCGTCGACATGCCCGCCCGACGGATAGCAGATCAGCCCCCGCCGCAGCCCTTCCGCCCGGATGCGCCCGTTCACCCCCAGCGCAGCATCGAACGGAGCCTTCGTCTCTGGGTCCGCAACCAGCTCCACCCCGATGAAGTACCCCCGCCCGCGCACATCGCCCACTTGAGGCAAATGCGCCATCCGCGTCCGCAACTCCGCATGCCAGCGCGGCCCCTTGTCCCGGATGCGGGCCAGAAGCTCCTCCTCCGCCACGATCTTCTGCACCGCCACGCCGGCCGCCAGACAGGCCGTGTGCCCGGTATAGGTATGCCCCGTCAGCGGCCCGCCATGCCCCGCCGCCATCACGTCGGCGATTTCCTGAGTGTAGACCGCCGCGCCCAGAGGCAAATACCCCCCCGACAGCGACTTCGCCACCGTGATGATGTCCGCCGTGATCCCGTCCTCCTCGGAGGCCCGCCAGACCCCAGTCCGGCCCGAGCCGCACATCACCTCGTCGCAGATCACCAGCACCCCGTGCCGCCGACAGACCTCGGCCACCGCGCGCCCATAGCCCTTCGGCGCGGGCAACGCGCCCCCAGCCGCGCCCACCACCGGCTCCCAAATGAACCCGGCCACCGTTTCCGGCCCAAGGCGCACAATCTCCGCCTCCAGCTCCGCCGCCAGATGGGCCACCAGCCCCTCCCGCGTCACGCCCTCAGGCAGCCGATAGGCATTCGCCGCGCTTACCCGACCGACCACCGGCAAAGCCCCCGCGAACGCCCGCTGTCGCTCCTCGAAGCCCGACAGCGCCGTTGCCATCAGCGTATTCCCGTGCCAGGACCGCTGCCGCGCGATGAACTTCACCCGCCCCGGCTCGCCCCGGTCATAATGGTACTGCAGGGCAATCTTCACCGCACTTTCCACCGCCTCCGACCCCGAGGTCGTATAGACCATGTCCGCCAGACCCGTGGCCTCGCGCAGCATCTCGCTCAACTCCTCCAGCGGGTCCGAGCTGAACAGATACCGGTAGCCATAGGCCACCTTCTCCATCTGCCGCGCCACCGCCTCGTTCACACGCGGATCGCCATGGCCCACCGAAAACACCGCCGGCCCGCCCGAGCCGTCGATGTACTGTTTCCCCGTCATGTCCCACAGATAGACCCCGCGCCCGTGGCTGATCTTCGGCAGCACATCTTGCGTGATATCATTCGCACTCGGGCGCGGCATGGCAGTCTCCTTCTGTCCGGCCCTAGCCTTCGCAATCCCCCCGAACCTTGTCAATCTGACCACGTTCGGGGTGATTCGCAGGCCGATCTGGCGTTACCGCCACCATGTGATCACACTTTTCCATCATGTGATCACACATTTCCGCCCTGTGATCACAAGCGTCATTTTCCGGGCATTTCCAGCGGATTCCAAGCATTTGCCGTTTGGCCCGGCGTCCAACCCATGCCAAAACGCCCCTGACAAATCCCGGCCGTGAAGGGGCGCCCCATGAACATCCACGAATACCAGGCGAAAGAGCTTCTGCGCAGCTACGGCATCCCGGTCAGCGACGGCCGTGTCGTCCTGAAGGCCGAAGACGCCAAGACCGCCGCCGGGGAGCTTGACGGCCCGCTCTGGGTGGTCAAATCCCAGATCCACGCCGGGGGCCGCGGCAAGGGCAAGTTCAAGGAACCCGAAGCCGGGGAAAAGGGCGGTGTCCGCCTGGCCCGCTCGGTCGGTGAGGCCGCCGAATTCGCCCGCCAGATGCTGGGCCGCACTCTCGTCACCGTCCAGACCGGCCCCGCTGGCAAGCAGGTCAACCGCATCTACATCGAAGACGGCAGCGACATCGACCGCGAATTCTACCTGGCCTTCCTGATCGACCGCGGCACCTCCCGCATCTCCATCGTCGCCTCCACCGAAGGCGGGATGAGCATCGAGGACGTGGCCCACGACACGCCGGAAAAGATCCACACCTTTACCATCGATCCTGCCACCGGCCTGCAGGATTTCCACGGCCGCCGCGTGGCCTTTGCCCTCGGCCTTTCCGGCCAGCAGGTCAAATCCTGCGTCCAGATCGTGAAAAAGCTCTACCAGCTCTTCCTCGACAAGGACATGGACATGCTGGAGATCAACCCCTTCTGCGTCCTCAAGGACGGCTCGCTCCGCCTCCTCGACGCCAAGATGGGCTTCGACGGCAACGCCATCTACCGCCACCCCGACATCGCCGCCCTGCGTGACGAGACCGAGGAAGACCCCAAGGAACTCGCCGCGTCGAAGTTCGACCTGAACTACATCGCCCTGGATGGCGAGATCGGCTGCATGGTCAACGGCGCGGGGTTGGCGATGGCCACGATGGACATCATCAAGCTCTACGGGGCCGAGCCCGCCAATTTCCTCGACGTCGGCGGCGGCGCCACCAAGGAAAAGGTGACCGAGGCCTTCAAGATCATCACCAGTGACCCGAACGTCAAAGGCATCCTCGTCAACATCTTCGGCGGCATCATGCGCTGCGACATCATCGCCGAAGGCGTGATCGCCGCGGTGAAGGAAGTCGGCCTCAAGGTCCCGCTGGTCGTGCGCCTCGAAGGCACCAACGTGGAACTCGGCAAGGACATCATCCGCAAATCCGGCCTGAACGTGATTGCAGCCGATGACCTGAAGGACGGGGCAGAGAAGATCGTGAAGGCGGTGCGGGGATGATCCGCCCACTGTCGCTTGGTGCCATGATTGTGGCCGCGACCCCCGCGATTGCCGAGGATTCGGTCAGCCCCGAGACTTTGGCGATGTTCAAGAAGATTGAGCAAGCCGCCGCAATTGTTGCCTGCCAAATCGGAGCCACCGATCCCGATGCTGCCGATCAGGCGCTCACGGAAGCCGGGTTTGTCAGGTCCGAAGACGAAGGCTCTTGGAACTATGCTTCCGGAAGCCTCACCATAATGATGTGGACCGTTCCGGGTTTCTGCATGGTCGAGGACAGCGAAACCGGCACCGAAGCGATGGCCGCCAACTTCCTGAACTATTTGAGCGCGCCACCGCAGGTCGGCACCGACGCCGACGGCTGCACGACCTATACGCTGGATGATGGCGTCATCGCCACGCTTAACGGCCCCGGCAACGACCCGCAATGCACATCCGACACGGGGGCCGCGCTGCGGTTCTCGCTTCCGAACTGAACACAAGGAGGCCCCGATGGCCGTACTCGTCAACAAGCACACCAAGGTCATCTGCCAGGGCTTCACCGGCTCTCAGGGCACCTTCCACTCCGAACAGGCCATCGCCTACGGGACCAAGATGGTCGGCGGCGTGACCCCCGGCAAGGGCGGGACCGAGCATCTCGGCCTCCCCGTCTTTGACTCGGTCCATGAGGCCGTCGCCAAGACCGGCGCCGATGCGACCGCGATCTACGTCCCCCCGCCCTTCGCCGCCGACTCGATCCTGGAGGCCATCGACGCCGAGGTCCCGCTGATCGTCTGCATCACCGAAGGCATCCCGGTCCTTGACATGATGAAGGTGAAGCGCGCGCTCATCAATTCGAAGTCCCGCCTGATCGGCCCGAACTGCCCCGGCGTCCTGACCCCCGGCGAGTGCAAGATCGGCATCATGCCGGGCTCGATCTTCTCCAAGGGCTCGGTGGGCGTCGTCTCCCGCTCGGGCACCCTCACTTATGAGGCCGTGAAGCAGACCACCGACGTCGGCCTCGGCCAGACCACCGCCGTCGGCATCGGCGGCGACCCGATCAAGGGGACGGAACACATTGACGTCCTGGAAATGTTCCTCGCCGATCCTGCGACCCAGTCGATCATCATGATCGGCGAAATCGGCGGGGCCGCCGAAGAGGAAGCCGCAGAATTCCTGGCGTCGGAAAAGAAGAAGGGCCGCTGGAAGCCCACCGCCGGTTTCATCGCCGGTCGCACCGCCCCTCCCGGCCGCCGCATGGGCCATGCCGGGGCCATCGTGGCCGGCGGCAAGGGCGACGCGGGGTCCAAGATCGAGGCGATGAAGCGCGCCGGGATCGTGGTGGCCGACAGCCCCGCGGGCCTGGGCGAAGCCGTGCTGAAGGCGATCAAGGGGTAGGAATGGGCGCGGCGTCTCGCCTGATCATGATGTTTCTCGCAGGGGCTGCGGTAGTCACCATGTTTTACGCGTACCGACACCTGATGAACCAGATGGTGCAGAACCGGCGGGATGACTTCACCGAAGCCGAGATCGCGGCCGGCGCGCATTGCAAGGATCGGTTCTACGACCACGGCAGCGCGCTGCGCAGCGCGCTTGAGGATCGCATGGGCAACAACCTCGACGACCGCGTTGTCCTCACCCTGCGCGACGTTGAACTGGGGCCTCTCCAGACCGACGGAACGCGGCGTCTGGTCGCGCTCTACCACATCAACCGACTTGGCGAAAAGGTTGGCCCGGTAAAGAAGGCGACCGGCACCCTCGTCAACGCCGACTGCGCCGTCACCATCAGCGTCTTCCAGAACTGAGACAGGATCGAAAGGCACCCCCGCTTGACCCTTGCGACGCGTCTTGAAAGCCTAGGCCAATCCCGCGCTGTCGGGATCGGCAGCCTGCTGCGTCAAGCTTGCGGTTCGTGCGGTCCGAACCGAGGGCCGATCCCATGACCCTCCCCACCTGGTCGCACTGCATTCCTACCCTGAACCGGATCGACATCCTGGAGCAGGCGGTGCGGCTTTCGGTGACGCAGACCTGGCCGCCGCTGGAAATCATCATCATCGATGCCAGCGACGAAGCAGACCAGCACCGCGACCGGATCAAGGACATCATCACCACCTACGAGGGCCCGCAGCCTGACCTGATCTACCTGCACAGCCCGGTCCGCTCGCTGACCCGGCAGCGCAACATGGCCATCGAACGGGCGCGGGGCGAGATCCTGTTTCTCTTCGACGACGACACCCTGATGTTCCCGACCTGCGCCGAAGAGATCGCCAAGACCTTCGCCGCCGACCCCTCCGGCCAGATTGCCGCCGCCATGGCGCTCAACCGCCCCGACTATCCCGGGCAGGCCGAGGTTGCTGATGACCAGCGCAAGGTCACCGGTCTTCGCGCGGTGCAACGGACCAGGCTCCGCGACCTGCCGGTCGTCGCCTGGATCTGGGACAACCTCTTCATGATGAGCGCGCGCAGCCACTTCATCCCCTATGACCGGCCCAAGCGGATGGCGCCCCCCGACATGGTGCGGATCGGGCCGCTGCATCTTCTGCAGGTGCCGATTTTGTCCGGCTTCGCCATGGCCGTCCGCGCCACGGTCGCCCGCAAGGAACGCTTTGACGACAGCCTCCTGTCCTATTCTCCGGCCGAGGACCTGGACGCGAGCTATCGCTTTACCCGCCACGGGATGAACGTCCTGGTCGAAACCGCCCATATCCATCATTTCGAGGCCGCCGTGGCCCGGATCCGGCGCCGCCAGGCGATCACGCTGGGCCTGATGAACCTTGCGGCCTTTGTCGCAAAGCACAGCCGCACCCGGCGGGCCGACATCTTCGCCTACTACCGCCGCTACGTCCGCCGCCTGCTGGCCGAGTTCCTGAAGGACGGCCTGTCGCGCCGCTTCACCTTCCCGCAGTTCCAGGGCGCGTTAGCCGCATTTTTACCAACCGTCGCCATCTTCCGGCAGGACCTGGTCGGGTTTCACGACTGGTACTGCAGCCAGCAGATGCGCGTCCTCGGCTGGTCGACACTTCCGCCAAACCCGGCACCCTCGCCGACCGCTTCCTCCTCCTCTCAAGACAACAAGGGATAAGGCAATGACCGATCAGTCCCCCACCGCCGCCTTCGCCGCCTCAAGCTTCCTGGACGGCGCCAATGCGGATTACGTCGACCAGTTGGCCGCCCGCCATGCCGCCGACCCGAACTCGGTCGATCCGCAGTGGGCCGAATTCTTCCGCGCCCTCGGCGACAGTGAGCTTGACGCCAAGCGCGCTGCTTCCGGCCCCTCCTGGGCCCGCACCGACTGGCCGCCGCAGCCCGCCGACGACCTGACCGCCGCGCTGACCGGCGAATGGGCCGCCCCGCCGCCGACGCGCGAGGCCAAGGCCGCCGGCGACAAGATCGCCGCCAAGGCGGCCGAGGCCGGCGTCGCGCTTTCGAACGAACAGATCCAGCGCGCCGTCCTCGATTCCATCCGCGCGCTGATGATCATCCGCGCCTACCGGATCCGCGGCCACCTTGCCGCCGACCTTGATCCGCTGGGCATGGCCGAGAAAGGCTCGCACCCCGAGCTTGACCCCGCCTCCTATGGCTTCACCGAGGCCGATCTTGACCGCCCGATCTTCATCGACAACGTGCTGGGCCTGACCCACGCCTCGATGCGCCAGATCATCGACATCCTGAAGCGCACCTATTGCGGGACCTTCGCGCTGCAGTACATGCACATCTCCGACCCGGAACAGGCCTCCTGGCTCAAGGAGCGGATCGAAGGCTACGGCAAGGAAATCGCCTTCACGCGCGAAGGCCGCAAGGCCATCCTGAACAAGCTGGTCGAGGCCGAGGGCTACGAAAAATTCCTTCACGTCAAGTACATGGGCACCAAGCGCTTCGGCCTTGACGGCGGCGAAGCCCTGATCCCCGCGATGGAGCAGATCATCAAGCGCGGCGGCGCGCTGGGGGTGAAAGAGGTCATCATCGGCATGCCGCACCGCGGCCGGTTGAACATCCTCGCCAACGTGATGCAAAAGCCCTACCGGGCGATCTTCCACGAATTCCAGGGCGGCTCCTACAAGCCCGAGGACGTGGATGGCTCGGGCGACGTGAAGTACCACCTCGGCGCCTCGTCGGACCGTGAGTTCGACGGCAACAAGGTCCACCTCTCGCTGACCGCCAACCCCTCGCACCTCGAAGCCGTGAACCCGGTGGTTCTCGGCAAGGTCCGCGCCAAGCAGGACCAGATGAACGACGCGGCGGAACGCATCGCGGTGCTGCCGATCCTCCTCCACGGTGACGCGGCCTTTGCCGGCCAGGGCGTCGTGGCGGAGTGCCTGCAGCTTTCCGGCATCAAGGGCCACCGCACCGGCGGCTGCATCCACATCATCGTCAACAACCAGATCGGCTTCACCACCGCCCCGGCCTTCAGCCGTACCTCGCCCTACCCGACCGACATCGCGCTGATGGTCGAGGCGCCGATCTTCCACGTCAACGGCGACGACCCCGAGGCCGTCGTTCACGCCGCCAAAGTCGCCACCGAATTCCGCCAGAAGTTCCACAAGGACGTGGTCATCGACATCTTCTGCTACCGCCGCTTCGGTCACAACGAAGGCGACGAGCCGATGTTCACCAACCCGGCGATGTACAACCGCATCCGCAAGCAGAAGACCACGCTGCAGCTCTATACCGACCGCCTCGTCGCCGACGGCCTGATCCCCGAAGGCGAGATCGAGCAGATGAAGGCCGCCTTCCAGGCCCGCCTGAATGAGGAGTTCGAGGCCGGCAAGGCCTTCCTCCCCAACAAGGCCGACTGGCTCGATGGCCGCTGGAAGAACCTGCAGACCAAGGATCTGAACAACTACCAGCGCGGCGAAACCTGGATCAAGGCCGAGACCCTGGCCGAGGTCGGGGCGGCCCTGACCCGCGTGCCGGAAGGGTTCGATATTCACAAAACGGTGGCCCGCCAGCTGGACGCCAAGCGGGAAATGTTTGCAAAAGGTCAAGGCTTCGACTGGGCCACGGCGGAGGCGCTGGCCTTTGGCTCGCTGCAGGTCGAAGGCTTCAACGTCCGCCTCGCCGGTCAGGACTGCACCCGCGGCACCTTCTCGCAGCGCCACTCCGGCTGGATCGACCAGACGACCGAGGAACGCCACTACCCCCTGAACCACATCCGCCCCGGCCAGGCGCGGTATGAGGTCATCGACTCGATGCTCTCGGAGTATGCCGTCCTCGGCTTCGAATACGGCTACTCGCTGGCCGAGCCCAACGCGCTGACCCTCTGGGAAGCCCAGTTCGGCGACTTCGCCAACGGCGCGCAGATCATGTTCGACCAGTTCATCAACTCGGGCGAGTCGAAGTGGCTCAGGATGTCCGGCCTCGTCGTCCTTCTCCCCCACGGCTTCGAAGGGCAAGGCCCGGAACACTCCTCCGCCCGCCTCGAACGCTTCCTGCAACTCAGCGCGGAAGACAACTGGATCGTCGCCAACTGCACGACGCCCGCCAACTACTTCCACATCCTCCGCCGCCAGCTGCACCGGACCTACCGGAAACCGCTGATCCTGATGACGCCGAAGTCGCTGTTGCGCCACCCGATGGCGATCAGCCGCGCGGAAGACTTCACCGACGGCTCCACCTTCCACCGCGTCCTCTGGGACGACGCGCAGAAGGGCAACTCCACGCTCAAGCTCAAGGCCGACGACAAGATCAAGCGCGTCGTCCTCTGTTCCGGCAAGGTCTACTACGACCTCCTCGCCGAACGTGACGCGCAGGGCCTCGACGACGTCTACCTCCTCCGCGTGGAACAGCTTTACCCCCTGCCCACCATTTCGCTCACCCAGGAGCTCAGCCGATTCCCGAAGGCCGAATTCATCTGGTGCCAGGAGGAGCCGAAGAACCAGGGCGCCTGGATGTTCGTCGAGCCGGACATGGAGGCGATCCTGACCAAGATCCGCGGCAAGACCACCCGGATGTCCTACACCGGCCGCAAGGCCAGCGCGTCGCCCGCCACGGGCCTCGCCTCCCGCCACAAGCATGAACAGCAAACCCTCGTCGCCCAGGCCCTAGGCCTGTCCGCCTGAAGACCGGAGAAGAAAAATGACTGACGTGATGGTACCCGCCCTTGGCGAATCCGTGTCCGAGGCGACCGTATCGACCTGGTTCAAGAAACCCGGCGACGCGGTGAAGCAGGACGAAATGCTCTGCGAGCTTGAGACCGACAAGGTCTCGGTCGAGGTCCCCTCGCCGGTCTCGGGCGTGTTGGCCGAAATACTCGCGCCTGAGGGCACCACGGTCGCCGCCAACGCCCGCCTCGCCATCGTGACCGAAGGTGCCGCCGCCGCTGCACCCGCCGCGAAGGCCGAAGCCCCAGCGGCCCCGGCAGCCACCCCGGCCCCCGCCAAGGCGGTCGAGGATGCGCCAGCCGCCAAGAAAGCGATGGCTGAGGCAAACCTCACCCCCGACCAGGTCCAGGGCACCGGCCGCGATGGCCGCATCATGAAGGAAGACGTGGCCCGCACTGTCGCGGGCGCCCCCGGTGCCGCCGCCGCTGCTGCCGCCCCCGCGCCAGCCCCGGCCGCCCTGCCCCGCGCTCCGATCCCGGCCGAAGACGCCGCGCGCGAGGAACGCGTCAAGATGACCCGCCTCCGCGCCACCATCGCCCGGCGGCTCAAGGACGCGCAAAACACCGCCGCTATGCTGACGACCTACAACGAGGTCGACATGTCCGGCATCATGTCCTTGCGCAACGAATACAAGGACGCGTTCGAGAAGAAGCACGGCGTCAAGCTCGGTTTCATGTCCTTCTTCGTGAAAGCCTGCGTCCACGCCCTGAAGGAAGTCCCCGAGGTCAACGCCGAGATCGACGGCGGCGACATCGTCTACAAGAACTACGTCCACATGGGCGTCGCCGTCGGCACCCCCTCGGGCCTCGTCGTCCCCGTGGTCCGCGACGCCGACCAGATGGGCTTCGCCGCCATCGAGAAGAAAATCGCCGAACTGGGCCTCCGCGCCCGCGACGGCAAGCTGTCGATGGCCGAAATGCAGGGCGGCTCCTTCACCATCTCGAACGGCGGCGTCTACGGCAGCCTGATGTCCTCCCCCATCCTCAACCCCCCGCAGTCCGGCATCCTCGGCATGCACAAGATCCAGGACCGCCCCGTGGTGGTGAACGGCCAGATCGTCATCCGCCCGATGATGTACCTCGCCCTCAGCTACGACCACCGGATCGTGGACGGGAAAGGGGCGGTGACGTTCCTTGTGCGGGTGAAAGAGGCGCTGGAGGACCCGCGTCGGCTGCTGATGGATTTGTGATGGTGAAACCCGACGTCATTCAAGGACGCGCCATTCGCTCGGCGCTCCTCGTCTGACCAAAAGTGAGGGACGTTGAATGCGGAAGCTTGCACTGCTTGGGATCGAACTTCTTGCGCTTTTCCTCATGCTAGGCGTCGGAGGGTTTCTGTTCTTGTACTTCAATGGCGATGAAAGGGTCTTGTACAATTGGTCCGACGTCGCCGTTGGATCACTAGCTTTGATCCTGCTGCTTATTGGTCGTGTTGGTGTCCGGCGCGCCAATACACTTGGAAGCATCTTGGCCATGTTGATATGCGCTGCATATGTTGCCCACTTCGTTCTGTTGTTCTTGGAACAGGGCAGTTTTGAGAGGGCGATCATTTGGATAGCCGCAGCAGGTTCGGCAGTGGGCCTTTTCGCGACTCTTGGCAGCATCGTATTGAAAACACCACCCGTAAGCGCCAAACGGTCGTGAAGTCCGTAGGGTGCGCTACAGCGCACCATCCGACGGTGCGCTGTAGCGCACCCTACGCCAACGCAACCCGCCCCCCCAAACCCCACATGCCCCACCCCACCCCCACCGCCGCACCCAAAGCGCCTCCCCTCCCCCTCCGTGGGGAAGGGATGGGGGTGGGGGGCCACCCGAGCCGCCTGCGTAGGGTGCGCATTCATGGCGCACCGTGGCTCGCACCCCTCCTCCTCCTCCTCTCCACCCCCTTGTCAGCCCAGATCATCCCCACCGGCTCCCCCGCCGCCGATATCCTCCTGTCGCAAGCCATCACCGAACACCGCGTCTACCTCACCTGCTCCGCCCTCGACCCCGCCCTCCACGCCCGGATCACCGAGGCCTGGCAGCGCGACGTCACCGCCGCCGCCGCCATCCTCAAGACCAACAACGTCCCGCCCGAAGCCATCGCCGCCTTCACCGCCGCCGCCCGGCCCGAGAATCTCATGCCCGGCCCCGACACCCCCTGGGCCGAGGTCCAGGGCCTCTGCGCCAGCCATCCCGACTGGCAGGCGACGTACTTTCAGCTGAACCTCACCCTGCTGGACCTCAGGCTGCCGGGGGCCTTCGAATGACCCCCAACGCGCCGCACCCCACGCTACTGCTCTTGACACCGGCCCCGGCCTTCCTTCCGGTATCCCGAATACTCACGACCCGGAGCCACTGATGTTCATCCCTGCCAAGGGCGTCGACTACCGCGTTTTCCTCGATGCGCTGCACAGCCAGCTGCGGTTTGACTGGTACCTCGAGATCGGCTCGCAGACCGGCCGGTCGCTGGCGACCTCGCGCAGCCCCTCGATCGCCATCGACCCGCTGTTCCGCTTCAAGTACGACGTCGCCGGCAACAAGCCGCACCTGCATCTCTACCAGACGACCAGCGACGATTTCTTTGCCGCCGGACACCTCAAGACGCTGAATGCCAAGCCCGGCTTCAGCTTTCTCGACGGGATGCACCTGTTCGAATACCTCCTGCGCGACTTCATCAACACCGAGGCCGCAGGCACCCGCCAATCGGTCATCGCGCTGCATGACTGCTGCCCCTTCGGCCACGGCATGACCACGCGCGACATCGACAACATCCCCAGCGGGCCCTGGACCGGGGACGTCTGGAAGCTGATCCCGATCCTGCAGGAATACCGCCCCGACCTGAAGATTGATGTGCTCTATTGCGCGCCGACCGGGCTTGTCATGGTCTCGAACCTCAACCCGAAAAGCCAGGTGCTGACCAAGGCCTATGATGAGATCCTCGCCCGCTACACCGACCTGACGCTGCTCGATTACGGAGTGGAGAAGTTCTACAACAGCTTCGAGTATGTCGACGCGGTCAGTTACGCCAACGAGGGGTTCCAGACCCTCCGCCCCGTCGCGACCGAGTTCATCCCGCCCGAGAAACCGTTGACCGGCCCGCCGCTGCCGATCCCGGTCGAACCGGTGAACATCCAGAAGATCTCGGTCCACAACGTCGACCTTTACGCCGGCCACCGCGTGCTGCGTGACTTCTGCCACGACCTGGCCCGCTGCATCACCGCGCCCCTGTCCCAGCCCGTCGACGTCTATGTCGGCGTCCATCTCGTCGACCGCCCGTTCAGCACCGGCAACTTCCGGGTCGGGATACAGACAGAGCAGTACCTCGACCGCAACGGCCAGCCGATGTGGCGCATCCCCAAGGAACGCTTCCGCACCCGCCATGCGACCTTCTACGACGTGCTCCTCGATTTCAGCGCCGACAATGCCCCCGCCTACGACTTCCTGCCCGAAGCGCTGCGCCGGAACCTGGTCTTCGGCCCGCATGTCTTCCCGGATGCGCCGGTGGCCCCCGATTTCCAGCCCACCCCGCCGGTCTTCTTCGGCTCGATGAACGAGCGTCGTCGCAGCCGCCTGGCCGAGCTGCAGACACAACAAGAGATCGAAGTCGCCCCCCATGGCACCTTCGGCCCCCCGCTGGACGCGCTGATCGCAAAGCAGGGCGCCGTCCTGAACCTGCACTTCCGCGACGGCGAATACTCCGAGTACCCGCGCTTCCTGAAGGCCTACCTGCGCGGCAAGCCGCTCATGTCCGAACCGCTCGCCCCGCCACTGCAGCCGGACTTGCACTATTTCAACCTTGATGCCCGGCCAACGGCCAAGAAGACTGAAAAGATCTTCAAGAATCTTGCATTCTTTGCCGCAGAGCACAGCTTTCAGGGCTTCCTGCAAGCCGCGATCGACCGCGCGCAAGGGCGGAAGGCAGGCTGACTGATGGCCTCCGTCGCGCCCGCCCCTGACCCAATGCGCCCGGTGGCGCTGGTCAGCTGCATGCGCAATGAAGGCATCCACCTCCTGGAATGGCTGGCCTACCACCGGGTCATCGGCTTCGGCCTGGTGGTCGTCTGCACCAACGACTGCGACGACGGCTCGGACACTCTCCTCGATCTCCTGCAAGCCCAGGGCGAGGTCACCCACCTGCCCAATCCCCTGCCCCCCGGCACCCCGCCGCAGGCCGCCGGCATCCCGCGCGCCATGGCCCACCTGGCGCAGACCAGGGCCGAATGGCTCGCCCATCTCGACAGCGACGAGTTCCTCAACATCGCCCCCGGGGCCGACCCCGTCCAGTCCATCATCACCAGGGCCGAAGACGCCCACACCATCGCGCTTCCCTGGCGGATGTTCGGCGACAGCGGCCACCGCGACTGGCCGGGCGAGACGCTGCAAGCCTTCACCGCCTGCGAAGCCGCGCCTCACCCCGACACCGTCAAGTTCAAGTCGCTCTTCCGCTTCCGCGCCTTCGCCACGGCTTCGGACCACATGCCCACGCAGCCCTTGATCGACGCCCCCCTCGCCGTGAACGCAGACGGGGAACCCCTCTCCTCCGCCGCCCTCCACGGCAAGCCCCGCTCGCGCTACCAGCCCATCGAGACCGCGCTCCGCGGCGGCGCGCATGTCAACCACTACGCCACCCGCTCGCCAGACGTGTTCCTCCTGAAGAACGACCGCGGCCGCGGCATGGGCCCGCCGTCGGACAAATACCATCTCGGGTCCAAATGGCACCGCATCGCCAACCGGAACGAGGCGCAAGACCGCTCCATCCTCACCCGCTGGCCCGAGGTCGCAGCCGAGCTCGCCCGCCTCCGCGCTCTCCCCGGCATCATGGAAGCCGAGGCCCGCTGCCGCGCCTGGTTCACCGCCACGAAAGCCGCCCGCCTCACCCCAGAAAACCTGACCCGCTGGACGAAAAAGGCCGCCGCATGACCCCCGAACTGACCGCGCTCGCTCTCGCAGGCCTCCTTCAGGCCCTTCAGTTCACCGTCTTCGCCATTCCGGCAAACAAGGAACTTGGCGTGGGCTACACCTCCAGTCCACGCGACCGCCCGCCCTCGCGTGAAATGTCCACCCTAACGGGCCGCCTGCAGCGCGCATTGAACAACCATTTCGAAGGCCTGATCCTCTTCACCCTCGCCGTAGTGGTCGTCACCCTCGGCAATCAGTCCACCCAAGTCACCCAAACCGCCGCCTGGGTCTACCTTGCGGCCCGCATCCTCTACATCCCCGCCTACGCCTTCGGCTGGCGCCCTTGGCGCTCGGCCATCTGGGGCGTAGGCTTTTTTGCAACCCTGACGATGATCGTGGCCGCCCTGATCTGACCCTTTCATCTGTCGACAAATATCCTGCGGGGGTCCGGGGGTGCAAAACCCCCGGTTCCGCCGCGAACCACAAGGAACCGACCAAATGGCAGAATTCGACACCATCATCATCGGCGCCGGCCCCGGCGGTTACGTCGCCGCGATCCGCGCAGCCCAACTGGGGCAAAAGGTCGCCTGCGTCGAAGGACGCGAGACCCTGGGCGGCACCTGCCTCAATGTCGGCTGCATCCCTTCGAAGGCAATGCTCCACGCCACCCACATGCTGCACGAAACGCATGAGAACTTCGAAAAGATGGGCCTGATGGGCGCTTCCCCGAAGGTCGACTGGGCCAAGATGCAGGCCTACAAGGATGACGTTGTTTCCGGCAACACCAAGGGGATCGAGTTCCTGTTCAAGAAGAACAAGGTCACCTGGCTGAAGGGCTGGGCCACGATCCCCGCGCCCGGCCAGGTCAAGGTCGGCGATGAAACGCACAGCGCGAAGAACATCGTCATCGCCACCGGATCCGAGGCCTCCAGCCTCCCCGGCGTCACCATCGATGAGGAAACCATAGTCACCTCGACCGGCGCGCTGACCCTTGCCAAGCCGCCGAAAACCATGGTCGTGATCGGCGCGGGCGTCATCGGGCTGGAAATGGGCTCGGTCTACGCCCGCCTCGGCACCGAAGTGACCGTGGTCGAATATCTCGAAGCCATCACCCCCGGCATGGACGCCGAGGTCGCCAAGACCTTCCAGCGCATCCTCACGAAGCAGGGCCTGAAGTTCGTCCTCGGCGCTGCGGTCCAGTCCGTGACCAAGGGCAAAAAGGGCGCGACTGTCACCTACAAGCTGAAGAAGAACGACACCGAGGCGAGCCTCGACGCCGACATCGTCCTCGTCGCAACGGGCCGCAAACCCTACACCGCCGGTCTCGGCCTCGAAGCGCTCGGCGTCGAAATGGGCCCCCGCGGCACGATCAAGACCGACGCCCACTGGCAGACCAATATCCCCGGCCTCTACGCCATCGGCGACGCCATCGCCGGGCCGATGCTCGCCCACAAGGCGGAAGACGAAGGCATGGCCGTGGCCGAGGTCCTGTCGGGCAAGCACGGCCACGTCAACTACGGCGTCATCCCCGGCGTGATCTACACCACGCCCGAAGTCGCGAACGTGGGCCTCACCGAGGAGGCGCTCAAGGCCGAAGGCCGCGCCTACAAGGTCGGCAAGTTCCCCTTCATGGGCAACGCGCGGGCCAAGGCCGTCTTCCAGGCCGAGGGCTTCGTCAAGCTCATCGCCGACGCCACGACCGACCGCATCCTCGGCTGCCACATCATCGGCCCGGCTGCAGGCGACCTGATCCACGAGGTCTGCGTGGCGATGGAATTCGGCGCCAGCGCGCAGGACCTCGCGCTCACCTGCCACGCCCATCCGACCTGGTCCGAAGCCGTCCGCGAAGCAGCACTCGCCTGCGGCGACGGCGCGATTCATGCCTGACCGCTCCTCGTTCGCCTTCGGCTCCTCCTCGCTCCCGACAGCGAGGAGGAACGAAGTCCCCGACGAGCGGCCTACCGCCTGAGCCGCGCCAGCGTCAGCCCCACCGCCCGTAACTCCCGGCTCGCCGGCCGCAGGCGCGACAGCCCCGCCGCCAGCCACCCGACCGGGGCCATCCACCAGACCAACCGCCGCACCGCCGCCATCGCCCCCTCGGGCGCCGACAGCGCATAGGCCCCCAATGCCGCCTCCAGCCAGCGCGGCTCCTCCGGCCACAGCGTGAAGGCCGTCTGCGCGAACATCACCACATCCGCCGCCTGCCAGACGCCCCCGCGCCCAGACCGCCGGAACCGCTCCAGGTCGATGAACCGCGCCTCCTGCCCGTCCCAGCACACATCCCGCACCGCCGGCCGCCCATGCGCCATCCCGGCCCAGTGGAGCCGCCCGAGCGCCCGCCCTGCCTCGGCAAAGGCCTGCAGCTTCTCGGCCTCGGTCAGTGCAGGATCGGCCACGACCACCGGCAGGATCGGCCCCGCATCGGGCATCAGCACCCAGTCCGGTCCCTCGGCCGCCACGCCTGCCACCGGCAAGCCCGCCGCCGCCAATGCGCGCAAGCCCTCCCGCTCCGCCGCAAAAGCCCGCGCCGGGTCCCCTTTTTGCAGACGCATGAGCCCCGCAAGCCGCTCCACCCGCTTCAACCAGAACCGCCGCCCATCGGCCAGCACCACGGGCCGCACGCGAACCGGAGGCTCGGCCAGCGCGCTTCGGAGGCTCTTGTCCAGATCAGGGTCAGGCACCCGGGGCTCCTTCGCGTTCCTGCCGCCCCTGTAACGCCTGGGTGACGGATTTGCAAAACCCCACCCGCCCGTCACGCCTGACTGCGCAACAGCATCCCGACCCCGATGACTATAACCGCCATCCCCACCATCTGCCGCCCCGTCACCCGCTGCCCGAACACCACCCGCGACACGCCCGCCGCCAGGATCACCTCGACCAGCGCCAGCGTCCGCACATTCGCCGCCGAGGTCAGCGAAAACCCGATGAACCAGAACTGTGAGGCGAAGGCCCCCAGAAACCCCGCCCCAAGCGAGGCACGCCAGACCCGAAACGACGCCCACAACGCCTCCCGGTCGCGCAACAGCAGCCACACCGCCAGCATCGCGCTCTGCAGCACCAGGCTCACGACCAGCACCGTGCTCGCCCGGATCAGGAACCCGCCTTCCTCCAGCCCCAGGATGCCGCCGCGAAAGCCGATCGCCGACAGTCCGAACAGGAACCCTGCCAGAAGCCCCGTGGCCACCGCCCCTGGTCCGCCCAGCATCCCGGCCCCTGGCTTCACCGACAGGATCACCACCCCCGCCGTCGCAACCAGGATCGCCAACAGCTTCGCCAGCGTCAGCGGATCGCCGATCACCACCGTGGCGACCAAGGCCACGATCACCGGCTCGGTCTTGATCCAGGCTGTCGTCACCGCAAAGGACTGCCGCGACATCGTCACCAGCATCAGCGCCGTCGCCCCGATCTGAGCCACCGCACCCAGCGCCGTCCAACCCAGACTTCCCAGGGTCAGCGCAGGCACTGCCTCGCCTGTCACCAGCACGGCAATCCCCAGGAACACCACCGCAAACGGCAGCCCGAACAGGAATCGCACCTGCGTCGCACCCAAAGTGCCGATCTCGCGCGTCAGCCGCGCCTGTGCCGCATTCCGCGCCGTCTGCGCCACCGCCGCGATCAGCGTGGCGATGACCCAGCCCATGCGCTCAACCGCCGCCCGGGGTCCCGCGAATGGTATCGATCATCAGCTGCACATTGTCCGGGCTCGCGTCCGGCGTGATCCCGTGGCCGAGGTTGAAGATATGCGGCCCCTTGGAGAACGCCTTCACCACATGCTGCGTCGCCGCCACCAGCGCCTGGCCCCCCGTCACCATATGCTCGGGCGCAAGGTTGCCCTGCACGCAGCCGTCGATCTGCACATTCGCCGCCGCCCATTCCGGGCTGACCGAGTTGTCGATGGCCACGCAATCCGCCCCCGTCCGGTGCGCGAACCCGATATAGCCCTGCCCCGCCTCGCGCGGGAAGGCGATGACCGGAATGCCCGGATGCCGCGCCTTCAAAGCCGCAATGATCTTCGCCGCCGGGGCCTCGGCGAAGTCCTTGAAATCCTGACCCTTCAGCGACCCGGCCCAGCTGTCGAACAGCTTCACCACCTCCGCCCCCGCCTCGATCTGCGCCGACAGGTATTCCACCGTCGCGTCCGAGATCTTGTCGATCAACGCCTGGAACGTCGCCCGATCCTCAGCCTTCAACGCATGCGCCGCGCCCTGGTCCTTCGAGCCCTTCCCTGCGATCATGTAGGTCGCCACCGTCCAGGGCGCGCCGGCAAAGCCGATCAGCGTCGTCTCCTTCGGCAGCTCCCGCGCCAGGATCCGCACCGTCTCGTAGACCGGAGCCAAGGTCTCGTGGATCGCCTCCACCGGCTTCAGGTTCGCGACCTGCCCGGGAGTGTCCGTCGTCTCCATCCGGGGGCCTTCGCCGGTCTCGAACCACAGCTTCGGGCCCAAAGCCTGCGGCAGCAGCAGGATATCGGCAAACAGGATCGCCGCATCGAACCCGTACCGCCGGATCGGCTGCAGCGTCACTTCGGCCGCCAGGTCGGGCGTGTAGCAGAGGCTCAGGAAATCCCCCGCCTTCGCCCGCGTCTCGCGGTATTCCGGCAGGTACCGCCCCGCCTGACGCATCATCCAGATCGGCGGGGTCGGCAGCACCTCGCCCTTCAGGGCGCGCAGGATCGTCTTGGTCATCGCTTGTCCTCTTGTCGCCCCATGGGTCGGCTCTGCGCCCCCGCTTGTCAAGAGTTGTCAGGCGCGCCTGACACCGTTAAGCCTAGGCGCATGAGCGATGATCTGCCCACCCCCGCGAAGCCCCTCAAGATCGGCACCCGAGGTTCCCCCCTCGCCCTCTGGCAGGCGCACGAGACGCGCCGCAGCCTGATGGCCGCCTTCGCGCTGCCCGAAGACGCGTTCCAGATCGCGGTGATCAAGGTCACCGGCGACCAGATCCAGGACAAGGCCCTGCGCGAAATCGGCGGCAAAGGGCTCTTCACGCGTGAGATCGAAGAGGCGCTCCTCGACGGCAGCATCGACATCGCCGTCCACTCGATGAAGGACATGCCGACGATCCAGCCCGAGGGCCTGATCCTCGACTGCTACCTGCCCCGCGCCGACGTGCGCGATGCATTCGTGTCTCCCCGCTACGCCAGCATCAGTGACCTCCCCCAAGGCGCCACCGTCGGCTCCTCGTCCTTGCGGAGACGCGCCCAACTCGCGCTGCGCCGCCCCGACCTGCAGCTGGTGGAGTTCCGCGGCAACGTCCAAACCCGGATGCGCAAACTGGACGAAGGCGTCGCCCACGCCACCTTCCTCGCCATGGCCGGCCTCACCCGCCTCGGGATGCTCGACGTCGCCCGCTCCGCCATCGCGCCCGAGGAAATGCTCCCCGCCGTCGCCCAAGGCGCCATCGGCATCGAGCGTCGCACCGACGACCCGCGCACCGCCGCGATGCTCGCCCGCATCCACGACCAGGCGACCGGCCTCCGCCTCGCCGCCGAACGCAGCTTCCTCGCCACCCTCGACGGCTCCTGCGAAACCCCCATCGCGGGCCTTGCCGTGATCGAAGGCGACACCCTCTGGCTCCGCGGCGAGCTTCTCCGCCCCGACGGCTCCGCCAACGTCGCAGGAGAGCAACGCGGCCCCATCGCACAAGGCGTCGAGACCGGCCGCGCCCTCGCCGAAACCCTCCTCACCCGCGCCGGGCCGAACTTCTTCCACTAGGCACCGGCAGCCGGGAAAAGAAGGCCTCGCCCCTGCCAAGCCGCTGCACCTTCCCGGGGCGTCCTTGACCCGACACGGTATGCTCGACTGTCCAGTTTCCAAGGCTCTGGCACTGAAACCCGACTTGCCTTATTCGGAAATCCGGACCACCCCCGTGGGGCAGTCCCTGACGGCAGGCCAGTCAGGCAAGACCGGCGGCGCAGCAACAAGGTCATGGCGCATGAACAACCGGACTGTTGCAAGATTCGTCGTGATGCGTTTCAACGTCGAATTTCCGGGCTACGAACATCTCGACACCAATTCCAGGGATTGGCTTGACTACCGGCTTGCACTTGCGGAATTGACCGCCTTTCATTCCCTGAAACTGCAAAGCCTGAAGACTTTCAAGCTCGTCCTCCTGGTCAACAGCGCCACACCCGAAAGCTTTCTCGAGGCACTCAGACACGCGACGCAGGGTCTGGATGTCATTTTCCTGCAGGCCGAAAGCACGTACCCGCGAAACCTGCCTGCCACCTTGCTGGAAAACACCGATGCCGGATGTATGGCAATACAGACATCGCGCCTAGACAGCGACGACATGTTCCACCCTGACTACCTGAGCACGATCGATGAGTATTGCGTCGGGAACAATCTTTACCCCGAACTGGCAAGGGAAGCCCGGTACTTCCGATTTCCCCATGGCCAGGACTACCTGACACACCGCGCCCGCTACAGCCGGATCCTCTATCCGGGAAATGCGTTC
Source organism: Tabrizicola sp. T74 (assembly GCF_057219935.1). Taxonomy (NCBI): domain Bacteria; kingdom Pseudomonadati; phylum Pseudomonadota; class Alphaproteobacteria; order Rhodobacterales; family Paracoccaceae; genus Tabrizicola; species Tabrizicola sp. T74. The sequence goes on from NZ_JBXVVT010000002.1 coordinate 304,044, forward strand.
GGAACATTGATCGAGCCCGTGAATGGCAAGGTAATGACCGTCTTCTGCGACAATCACAGGCGCATGGCAAAACGGTTCGTTTCCTATTCCCTTGTTGAAGACAGACCCATGTGGTGCCGCATCATCCATGGCAGCAATCTGTCAAACAAACCCCGCAAACCCTTGCCCCTTGCGGGGCATTTCCCGGTTCATCCGGATCTGGTCGAATTTGCCAGACACCCCGCCGTTCACCCGCCGCAAAAGCATGAGCCCGCCCCTCGCCCGGCACTGCTGGAGGCAAGGCGTGCGCGCCGAAGGAACAGACGGTTACAGGGTACTGTACCGGGAGCCACCTGACTCCCGCCCTGCCGTGACTCCGCTCTGGGACCAGCACGGCGTCCGCCGCAACTGCCGGGCCAAAGGTGCAGACAGTGCAGCTAGTGTCTGCCCGCCTCCTCCAGCGCCAGCCGCGTCTCCACCAGCCGCACCAAATGCGCCGCTGCGTCGGTGACATTCGACGGCGTCAGCAGGTCCCAATGCGCAGGCAGCATCCAGACCGCCTCATAGCTTGTGGGCTGCATCCGCACCCCGTCCAGATCGGCCCAGAGTCCATAGTCGAACTGCCGTGACATCGCCCCCCAGCCCTTGCCTGCGAAGCCCAGGTTCAGCACCATCTGCCCGCGCGGCACCTCGACCCGCAGCTGATCGAGGTCCGAACTCTGCTTCACCACCTTCCCCCCGAACCGCGCCTCCAAAGCCCCGGCCACCGCTTTGCGCAGTTTCGCAGGCGTCACCGGCACCGCCTCGGCAAAGTCCGGCACATGCGGTGCGGGCGGCCCCGCCGCCTCGCCCGCCAGCCCCTGCAGCCGGATAAATCCCTCGATGCCCCCCGGTTCCGCCGCCAGCCGAGCCAGAGTCTTCACATTCTGAAACCGCAGATCCGGCCGCGTTTGCCCCCCGGCCTCGACCTCCTCCACCAGCGGCAACCGCGCCAGCAAGGCCGCCTGGTCCGAAGCCGCCAGAAAGGCCGGATCAGCCGCCGCATAGGCGGACAGCTGGTCGGCATAGTCTTCCCGGTCCCGCTCGGTCAGCCGGTCCAGCACCGCCAGCCGCCGCAACACGAATGTCGACGGACAGCCGCGCAACAGCGGAAACCCCCGCGCCGCCTCCTCTCGCCGATGCGCCCGAACCCCGTCCATGTCACCCCCGCTCGTCACGACCGTAGGGTGCGCTACAGCGCACCGCGCGTCAAACCCCGCCCGGTAACGCGAAAGATCTGGGCGTGGCCCACAGCCAAGCCTGCGCCCCCTCCAAGCCGCCCCAGAGCCCCCGACACTTGCCCATGTCCAAAATACTCCCGCCGGAGGCAGCTCCCCATCCCGTTCAAGACAGGCTCAAGTCCGCAAGAGACCCCCGCACACCGCCTCAGACCCCGCGCGCCTCCCGTAGGGTGGGTCGTTCTGCGCCCTTTTCGGCGCAGGTCGACCCACCGCCCGAAAAGATAAACAAACCCCTAACGCCCGCGCCCAACTCCTTGAAATCACGTCACTCATGGCCTTTGTCCACCGTGGACACCTCACACAACCTCCCCCCGGTCCAGCCGCGCCAGCACCCCCTCCGCCCCCGCCAGAACCGCCTCGCGATGGCCCCCGTCCATCCCGTCCCAGACCCGGTACATCTGCCCCATCCGCGGGTTCCCCCTGAACCGCTCCCGATGCCGCACCAGGAAGTGCCAGTAGAGCAGGTTGAACGGGCAGGCCCGCTCCCCCACCTTCTCCTTCACCCGGTAACGGCACCCCCCGCAGTGATCCGACATCCTGTCGATATAGGCCCCCGAGGACACATAGGGCTTCGACCCCAACACCCCCCCATCCGCGAACTGGCTCATCCCGATGGTATTCGGTGCCTCCACCCACTCGAAGGCATCCACGTAGACCGACAGATACCACTCATGCACCGCCCCCGGGTCCACCCCCGCAAGCAGTGCGAAATTCCCCGTCACCATCAGCCGCTGGATGTGGTGGGCGTACCCCAGGTCCCGCGTCTGCCCGACAGCGGCCTTCATGCAGGCCATCCCCGTCTCACGGCCCCAATACACCCCCGGCAGCGCGCGCGTATGCCCCAGCGCATTCCCCTCCAGATACTCTGGCCCCTTCAGCGCCCAGATCCCCCGCACATACTCCCGCCAGCCGATTACCTGCCGGATGAACCCCTCCGCCGCCTGGATCGGCACCTTCCCCGCTTTCCATGCCGCCTCCACCGCAAGACACACCTCCATCGGCCCGAGAAGCCCGATGTTCAGGTAAGGCGAGATCACCGCATGGGAGAGGTAAGCCTCCCCCTCCAGCATCGCGTCCTGCTCCTCCCCAAACCGAGGCAACCGCTCCTCAACGAACTCCCGTAGCGCCGCCAAAGCCCCCGCCCGATCCGTCGCCCAGCGAAACGGCCGCAGCCGCCCAAAATGCTGGAAGCGCGCTTCCACCAGCCCCAACACCTCCTCCACCACCGCGTCCAGAGCGAAGTCCCTCGGCCGCGGCCGCAACAGGTCCGCCTTCGCCGGCTTCCGGTTGTCGTGGTCAAAGTTCCACTGTCCACCCGCCGGCTGATCCCCCTCCATCATCAACCCGGTCTTCCGCCGCATCTCGCGGTGGAACCACTCCATCCGCAGCTGCTTGCGGCCCTCCGCCCAGGCCGTGAACTCGGCTTCCGAACACAGAAACCGGTCATCCTCCAGCACCCTTACCGGCACCGGCAGCGCCTCCATATCCCGCAGCACCCGCCACTCACCGGGCTTGGTCGCGATCACCTCCGAGGCCCCGAACTCCCCCGCCCGCCGCAGAAGCTCCCCGGAAATCGTCTGCGCATTCATCGGATCGTCCAGCTCGGAATAGGCGACCTGCCAGCCTTCCGCCTTCAGCCCCGCTGCAAACTTCCGCATCGCCGCCAGGATCAGCGCGATCTTCTGCGGATGGTGCGGCACGCTCGTCCCTTCCCCCATCACCTCCGCCATCACCACCACGTCCCGCGCTTTGTCCGCCGCCCGCAGGGCCGCCACCGAAGGCGTCAGCTGGTCCCCCAGCACCAGCACCAGCCTCACCACGGCACGACCTCGCCCTTCCAGTCGTAGAACCCGCCCGAGGCTTCCGGTCCCAACCCCTCCAGCACCCGCAACAGATTCCCCGCCGCCACCTCCGGGCGGACCGAGGGATGCCCCGCGCGCAAGGCAGGCGCCAACCCCGTCTCCACCGTCCCCGGATGCAGGCTGACAAAGACCGACAGCGGATGCGTCCGCTTCGCCTCCACCGAGGCCGTCCGCACCAACTGGTTCAGCGCCGCCTTCGCCGCCCGATAGCCGTACCAGCCGCCCAAGCCATTATCCCCGATCGACCCCACCCGCGCCGACAGGACCGCGAGCTTCGACACCCGATCCCGCGGCAACAGCCGCAAGGCATGTTTCATCACCAGCGCCGGCCCCACCGCATTCACCGCAAACTGCGCCGCCAACCCCTCAGTCGTCACCGCCTTCAGCGTCTTCTCCGGCCCGACGCCGCCAATGACCAGCGCCCCCGTCGCCACGACCACCAGATCAAAACCCGGCTCCAACCGCGCGAAGGCCGCCGCGACCGACGCTTCGTCCGTCACCTCCAGCCCATCGCCCGACCGCGACAGCGCCGTCACGACCGCGCCACTCCGCCGCAACTCCGCCACCAGCGCCGCGCCAATCCCACCGGACGCCCCCACCACCAATGCCCGCATCCCGCCTCCAAAAGCCGTCGCCCTCAGATAGCGCCCAGAAAGCACGCGACCATGTCTTGCCTTTTGCCAAATACTCCCGCCGGAGGCTCCGCCGGCGCCCCAACCTCTCGACGCCACGCGCCGTCCGCGGATGCGCCGCCGAGCGGGCCCTCAATGGGCCCCGAGGCGGCTCCCCCGTCTGGGAAAAGGTTAAGTCCACCCTAATGCGGGCGACCAACCAATTGATTTTCTTGAAGTGCGAAGGCCCGTCCCGCGTGGACAGGCTCAGGCGACGATCTCGCGCGGGACGATGAAATCGACCGTGACCCCGGACCCGAAAGTCACCTCAGACCAGTCCGCCACGTCGAAGTCCGCCACCAGCGTCGCCCCGGTCGGGTAGCGTGAGAACTCCGGGTTCGACGGCGGATGCGCCACCAGTCGCGCGGCAAAATCGGCGATGCCGGGGTTGTGCCCGATCATCATCACCACATCCGCCTTGGCATGCCGCAGCACTGCCATCATCACATCCGGCCCGGCATGATAGAGCGCCGGTTTCAGCTCCAGCACCGGAGCCCCCGGCAAAGCCGGCGCAATCCCCGAAAACGTCTTCCGGGTGCGGACGGCATCCGAACACAAGACCTCCCCCGGCACGTAATCGCGAGAGGCCAGCCACTGCCCCAGATCCGCCGCAGCCGCCTTGCCGCGCTCGTTCAGGGGCCGGTCGTGGTCGGGGGTCAGCGGGTCGTCCCAGGAGGATTTCGCGTGCCGCGTCAGGATCAACCGCTTCATCTGTGGAACTGCCTCATGTGATAGGCCGACTGTTCCGGCAGTCTTGCATAGCTTTGCGACACCGGGCAAGCGCGGCGCACAAGGCAGCCGCCCGACAGGCACTCCGCCCCCTCCGACCGGTCGAGCCAGGCGTGGCAGGCGGGCACGTCATACCCCGCCCCGGTCAGCGCCCCGGCCGGGCAGGCGGTCAGGCAGGGGGCCGCACAGGCGTCACACGGCTTCGCCACCGGCGGTGGCACCTCCAACGCCTCCTTCAAAGCCAAGGCCCCGCGGAAACTCACCATCAACCCTTGCCCGGAATGCACCAGCAGCCGCACCGGGCTGTCCCAGACCCGGCCCGTCCGCAAGGACCAGCGGTAGAACGGATGGTACGGCGGCCCGCCAAAGGGAAACAGCGCCTTGGCCCCCAGATCACAGGCGATCCGCCCGATCACGCGACGAGACCAGCGATCCACCGGGTCAGGCCCGCCCCACTCTGGCTGAGCCTGCAGATGCGACCAGAACCCAGGCTCCTTAGGGCCAAGCAGCAGCAAAGTCCGCGTCCCTGCCGGAAAGCCCTCTTCCCCCTCGGCAACCGCGAAGCCACCCAAGACTTCCAGGTGCTCACCGGCCAGCAACGCCTCTAGCGCCGGAAGGGCAAACCCAGGGTCCACCCCAGCCGCGCCGGTCTTTCGTCCTGCCATTCCAGTCCCACCGTCATCGCGTCATGCCCTGCCTTTGGTTGTGGCACATGCGTCCCGAAAATCCGGTCCCAAACCGACAGGCAGAAGCCGTAATTGCTGTCATGCTCCTCGCGATGCACCGAATGGTGCACCCGGTGCATGTCCGGCGTCACCACGACCAGCCTGAGCACCCGGTCCAGCCACCCCGGCAGTGCGAGGTTGGAATGGTTGAATAGCGCCGTCCCGCTCAGCAGGATCTCGAACACCAGCACCGCCAGCGCCGACGGCCCCAAAAGGTAGACCAGCCCGATCTTCAGCCCCATCGAGGCGAGGATCTCGACCGGATGAAACCGGAACCCCGTGGTCACGTCCATGTCGCGGTCGGCATGGTGGACCCGGTGAAACCGCCAGAAGAGTGGCACCTTGTGCGTGACCAGATGCTGCGCCCAGATGGCAAGGTCGAGGATCAGGACCGCCAGCACCAGTTCCAGCCACCCCGGCAAGTCGAGCCTGTTCAGAAGCCCCCAGCCCTGAGCCTGAGCATCCATTGCGGCCCCGATGGCAAGAAGCGGCAGCGCCACGGCCATCCCGCGCAGCGCCAAAGTGTTCAGCACGGTAATCGCCAGATTGGTCGTCCACCGCCGCCCCCGCGACAAGCGGCGCTCACGGCGTGGGACCAGCGCCTCTAGCCCCGCGAAGAGGGCGAAGAGGCCAAAGAACACCCCACCACGCCAGAGAAATTCCTGCTCCATGCGGCCACCCTACACCCGATTCGAGCGCAGAGTTAACAGGCCGATGCGCATACCTGCGTTTGCATGGAAGGAATATGGAAATCATACGCCGGGAATACGCCAGAAACCCGGGCATTTCAGCCGGTTAACGCCCCGCCCTCTCAGCGCCGGACATGCGGCTTCACCCGCGGCTCGGTGCTTCGGATCTGGCTCCCGGCGCCGTGGTCGGTGAACAGCTCCAACAGGCAGGCGTTCGGCACCTTGCCGTCCAGGATCGTCACCGCCCGCGTCCCCTGCTCGATCGCCATCAGCGCGGTCTCGGTCTTGGGGATCATGCCTCCCGAGATAACGCCTTCCTCGGTCATCCGGCGGATCTCCTCGGGCGTGATCTGAGTCATCACCTGACCCGAGGCATCCTTCACCCCCGGCACGTCCGTCAGGAGCAAGAGCCGGTCCGCCTTCAAGGCCCCCGCAATCGCCCCCGCCGCCGTATCGCCGTTCACGTTGAAGGTCTCGTTGTCCTTCATCCCCGTCGCGACCGGAGCCACCACCGGGATGATCCCGGCGTTGTAAAGGTCGCGCAGCACCTGCACGTTCATCTCCACCGGGCGGCCGACATAGCCCAGTTCCGGATCATCCGCCTCGCAGACCATCAGGTCGTCGTCCTTGCCGGAGATTCCCACAGCCCGCCCGCCCGCATCCATGATCGCCTGCACGATCCGCTTGTTGACGAGGCCCGACAGGATCATCTCCACCACCTGCACGGTGGCCTTGTCCGTGACCCGCTTGCCCCGGACGAACTCGGACTTGATCCCAAGCTTATCAAGCATTTCGTTGATCATCGGCCCGCCGCCGTGGACAACCACGGGATGCACGCCGACCTGCTTCATCAGCACGATGTCGCGGGCAAACTCGGCCATCGCCGCATCGTCGCCCATCGCGTTGCCGCCGAACTTTACGACCACCACCGCGCCCTCGAAGCGCTGCAGGTAGGGCAGCGCCTCGGACAGCATCTTCGCGGTCGTCTTCGCATCCTCGGCGGTCAGGGTCTGCTGCTTCATCGGGGCCTCCATCGTTTCGCGCCGCATAAGCCTTTTCCGCCCCCCTGCCAAGCCTTGCCTTCCCCGCCGGGAAGCGTAGCCTTCCCGTGAAGGAGACCGCAGATGTCCGAACAGAAGACCCTGGTGCTTACCGGCGCAAGTCGTGGGATCGGCCATGCCACCGTCAAGCGGTTTGGCGCCGAGGGCTGGCGGGTCCTGACCTGCTCGCGCCAGCCATTCGACCCGCGCTGCCCCTGGCCGGGGGGCGAGGAGAACCACATCGAAATCGACCTCGCCGACCCCAACAAGACCATCGCTGCCATCGAGACGATCAAGGCCAAGGTCGGCGGCCGGATCCATGCCCTGGTGAACAATGCCGGAATCAGCCCAAAAGGCCCGGGCGGCGCGCGGCTGAACACGATGACCACCGACCTGCGCACCTGGGGCCATGTCTTCCACGTCAACTTCTTCGCCCCCGTGATCCTTGCCCGGGGCCTGAAGGACGAACTGACCGCCACCAAGGGCTCCATCGTCAACGTGACCTCCATCGCCGGGGTCCGGGTCCACCCGTTCGCGGGGGCGGCCTATGCCACGTCGAAGGCTGCGCTTGCGGCGCTGACCCGGGAAATGGCCCATGATTTCGGACCCCTGGGCGTTCGCGTCAACGCCATTGCACCGGGAGAGGTCGAGACCGCGATCTTGTCGCCCGGCACCGACAAGATCGTGGAAAAGCTGCCGATGCAGCGCCTGGGCCAGCCGAAAGAAGTGGCCGACGTGATCTGGTTCCTCTGCTCCGACCAATCGAGCTACATCTCGGGTGCCGAGATCGAGGTCAACGGCGCGCAGCACGTCTGACCGAGGCTCATCGCTTCCTTCGGTCGCTCTTCGCGAAACGCCCCGCGAAGAGCGACCGAAGGAAGCGATGAGCCGACCTTTGCACCCCCCTCGCCGGTCTGGCATAAGGGCGCATCCCGAAAGGTCCGGCCATGCTCGACGACACTGACGACATCCACCCGCTGTTTCACGGCGCGCCCAAGGGACTGGAGTTCCGCAAGCTGCGTAAACGCCTGGTGCAACAGGTGCGTGAGGCGATTGACACCTACGGCATGGCCCGCGCAGGCGACCGCTGGCTGGTCTGCCTGTCGGGCGGCAAGGACAGCTATACCCTCCTCGCCATCCTGACCGAGCTGAAATGGCGCGGCCTCCTGCCCGTCGACATTTTGGCCTGCAACCTCGACCAGGGCCAGCCGAACTTTCCGGCGACGGTCCTGCCCGAATTCCTGACGAAGATGGGCGTTCCGCACCGGATCGAATACCAGGACACCTACTCGGTGGTGATCGACAAGATCAAGCCGGGCGGGACGATGTGTTCGCTCTGCTCGCGCCTGCGCCGCGGCAACCTTTACCGAATTGCGCGCGAGGAGGGCTGCTCGACCGTTGTCCTCGGCCACCACCGCGACGACATCCTCGAGACGTTCTTCATGAACCTCTTCCACGGCGGGCGCTTGGCCTCGATGCCGCCGCGGCTTCTGAACGAGGACGGCGATCTTTACGTCGCCCGCCCCTTAGCCTTCGTGTCCGAGGAAGACTGCGGCAAGTTCGCCGGCGCGATGGGCTATCCGATCATCCCTTGCGATTTGTGCGGCAGCCAGGAAGGCCTGCAGCGCGCCCAGGTGAAGAAGCTGCTGGACGAATGGGAGGCGCGGACCCCTGGCCGCCGACAGGTCATGTTCCGGTCGCTGATGAACGTGCGGCCCTCGCATCTGGCCGACCCGACGCTGTTTGACTTTGCGTCACTCACTGTCGCCCCGGGAGATAGCGAAAATTCTTCGCAACTTTCGGGGGAGCGTTAACGAACTTATCATGAACATCCGCCTAGCCTGACCCTGAACCGCGGGCGTCCTGCCCGTCTGCCTCGGGGGCGAATGCATGACTCTTGCGCTGCAACGGCTGGCGAACCATTCGCTGCAGATCCTGGCCCTCCTGCCGCTCCTTGCCTTGTCGGCCTACTGGATTGGCGGCGAACACGCACTTGCCGTGCTGGCGGTGGCGCTTCCCCTCGCGGTCCTCGCCCTTGGGCGCATGCCGGTCCCGGTGATGTCCGGCGCGGTGGGCGATCAGGTGATTGCCCGACTTGATGCCATGCTTGCGGAAACCCGGACCAAGGGCGGATCGACTGGCTGCCTTGTGATCCAGTTCGACGATGCCGCCCTTCTGTGCGACCGGCTGGGCCGCACCCGCCAAAGCGAGGTGCTGTCGGCCTGCGTTGCCCGCCTGCGCGGTGCCCTGCGGCCGGGCGATCTGCTCTACACGCTGGAAGACGGCAGCCTTGCGGTCGTGCTTGCGGCCTCGCCCCGGCTCGATCCCGAAATCATGGTCCGCATCGCAGCGCGGCTGCAGCTTGTCGCGCAGCAACCGGTGTCGCTGTCCTCGGGGCCGGTGCAGGTCACCTGCTCCATCGGCTTCTGCTATGCGCTGCAACTGGCACAGCCCAGCGGTCGCGCGATCCTGGATGCCGCCCAAGTCGCCGGGGATGAGGCCTCAGCCTGTCTTCCGGGCGCCATTCGCGGCTTCTCCGCTGAACTGGCTCGGGCCCGCGCCGACCGTGACGCGCTGCGCGCCAGCTTTGCTGATGCCGTCGACAAGGGTGAAGTCCGCGCCTGGTTCCAGCCGCAACTGTCAACCGACAGCGGTGAGGTGACCGGGATCGAAGCGCTGGTGCGCTGGCAGCACCCCGAACGCGGCTGCCTGACCCCCGCCGCCTTCCTGCCCGCCATCGAAGGCTCCGACCTGATGGAGCTTCTGGGCCAGACCATGCTGACGCAGTCGCTCGCCGCGCTGGCAGAGTTCGACCGCAAGGGTGTGCACATTCCGACGGTCGGCGTGAACTTCTCGCAGCAGGAACTGCTTGATCCGCAGCTGCCCGAACGGCTTAACTGGACGCTTGACCGGTTCGGCCTCGCCCCCTCACGCCTGACCGTCGAAGTCCTGGAATCCGTGGTGGCAGGTGACGGGGACGACATCCTGGTTTCGAACATCGGCCGGATCGCAGCGATGGGCTGCGGCATCGACCTGGATGATTTCGGCAACGGCCATGCCTCGATCACCGCGATCCGCCGCTTTGCGCTGAACCGGCTGAAGATCGACCGCAGCCTGGTCCAGAACGTCGACCTGAACCGCGACCAGCAGAACCTGGTCACTGCAGTCCTGTCGCTCGCCGAACGTCTGGGGCTTGAGACGCTGGCCGAAGGCGTGGAAACTCCCGGCGAACACGCGCTTCTGGCGCAGCTTGGCTGCGGTCACGTCCAGGGCTACGTCATCGCCAAGCCGATGCCGGTCGAGGATCTTGCCCAATGGCTTGATGCCCACCGCAAGAAACGGGCCGAGGCCCTGCGGATCGGTGTCCGCGCGCGCTAGGCTGCGACCCAACGGCTCGGTTGCCAAGCGTTCAGACCCCGACCTCGATGCCCAGACCGCGCTCGCGCGCCCGCGTCACCGCGACTGCGGCCACCGCAAGGTCTTGCAAGCCAACCCCGGTGCCGTCGAACAGCGTGATCTCATCCGGCCGGGTACGTCCAGGGTGACGCCCGATCAGCACCTCGCCCAGGGGCCGAATGGCAGTCGCGTCCAGAAGACCTGCCGCCACCGCATGTTGCGCCTCGCCGATCGTCACCGACTGCGCGACCTCGTCGGCAAAGACCGAAGATGACGCTACAAGACGGGGCTCCACTTCCTGCTTGCCCTTCGTATCGGTCCCCATGCAGGACAGATGCGTGCCGGGCGCGACATGGTCCGCCACAAGGCTGGCGGCGGGTGAGGAGGTGATGGTCACGATGACCTCCGCCTCGCGCATGCGGGGCAGGTCCACCGCTTCGAACGGCAGGCCCAGTTCGGCCGCGACGGCGCCCAGCTTTGGCAGCATCTCGGGGTGCAGGTTCCAGGCGATCACCCGTTCGAACCGCCTGACCCGCGCCGCGGCCCGCAGCTGGAACGCCGCCTGATGCCCGGCGCCGACGATGCCCAGCACCTGCGCCTCAGGCCGGGCCAGCCGGTCGATGGCAATCGCCGAAGCCGCCGCTGTCCTGAGGGCCGTCAACAGATTTCCCCCCACCATCGCCACCGGCCGCCCCGTCTCAGGGTCGAACAGGAAGACCGAGGACTGATGGTTGATCAGCCCCTTCGCCGCGTTCCCCGGGAAATACCCCCCAGCCTTGACGCCCAACTGCCCGCCCGCCCGGTCGAGCCCCGACTTGAAGCCATACTGCCGCCCCTCGCCCAGCGCCTCGCGCACCACGGGGAAGTTGTAGGCATCCCCGCGCGCCATGGCGGCAAAACAGGCCTCGACGGCGCGGAAGGCGTCGTCCGCAGTGACAAGCGAGGCGATCAGCGCCTCGGGGACAATCAGCATGACGTGCTCCTGATCTGCGGGCCAAGTAAGCGATTTTTCGCAGAAAAATCGTGCCTCAATAGGCCTTGCCCCGCGCCGAAACCGGCCAGACGCTTTCGACTTTGCCGTTCCGGACGCCCACGTACCAGTCATGCACGTTGCAGGTCGGGTCGCAGTGGCCGGGGATCAGCCGCAGCTTGTCGTTCACCTTCAGCACGCCCTGCGGGTCTTCGACCACGCCATGTTCGTCGCTGCATTTGACGTACTTCACGTCATCGCGCCCGAAGATCACCGGAAGGCCACTATCCACCGACTGCGCCTTCAGCCCCGCATCGACGATCGCCTTGTCGGCCTTCACGTGGCTCATCACCGATGTCAGGATGAAAAGCGCATTCTCCCATTCCCCCCGGTCGATCCGGTTGCCGTCCTTGTCCAGGATGCGGCCGTAGTCGGCATCCATGAAGGCGTAGGAGCCACACTGAAGCTCGTTGTAAACCCCGGAGTTGCTTTCGAAATAGTAGGACCCGGTGCCGCCACCCGAGACCAGCTCCGGCTTCAGGCCAGCCGCCTCCAGCGTATCGACGCAGGCTTTCACCTGGGCGATGGCCGCATCCAGTTTGGCCTTGCGGTCCTCGTACTTGTCCATGTGCTGCATCGCGCCCTGGTAGGCCTGGATGCCGGTGAACTTGAGGCCCGGAGCGGCGGCGACGGCCTTGGCGATGGCCACTACCTCCTCGGGCGTCTTCACCCCGCAGCGGCCTGCGCCGCAGTCGATTTCGACGAAGACCTCGATCTGGGTGCCATGGCGAACCGCCGCCGCCGACAGGTCCGCCACATTCGCCACGTCGTCCACGCAGACGATGGTCCGCGCCCCCAGCTTCGGCAGCCGGGCCAGCCGGTCGATCTTGGCCGGATCGCGCACCTGGTTCGAGACCAGCACGTCCTTGATCCCACCGCGCGCGAAGACCTCGGCCTCACTGACCTTCTGGCAGCAGACGCCAACCGCGCCGCCCAGGCGTTCCTGCAGCTTCGCCACATCGACCGACTTGTGCATCTTGCCATGCACCCGGTGCCGCATCCCGTGGGCCTTGGCATAGTCGCCCATCTTGACGATGTTCCGCTCCAGCGCGTCGAGGTCCAGGATCAGGCAGGGCGTCTGGATATCCTTCTCATCCATTCCCGGCAGGGCCGGAATGTCATACCCCACCTCAAGCCCTTGAAAATCCGTGTGCTTGTTCATGGTCTTCAGCCTTTCATCCAGGGAAGTTTGTCCAGATCGACGTTGCCGCCGGTGATGATGATGCCCACGCGCTTGCCCCGGAAGGCCGCGCGGTTCTTCAGGACCACGGCCAGCGGCACCGCGCTGGAGGGTTCCATTACGACCCGCAGGTGCTTCCAGGTCAGCTTCATCGCGTCGATGATCTCGTCCTCGGAGGCCGTGTAGATCTCGCTGACGTGGGTCGACACGAAATGCCAGGTCAGGTCCTTCAGCGGCACCAGCAACCCGTCGGCGATGGTCTTCGGTGCATCGTCGGCGATGATATGCCCGGCCTTGAAGCTGCGATAGGCGTCGTCGGCCTGTTCCGGTTCGGCGGCGATCACCTTGGTCTCCGGCGCCAGCGTCGAGAGCGTCAGGCAGGTGCCCGAGATCATCCCGCCCCCGCCGATTGGCGCGACGACCATGTCGAGGCCGCCCGTTTGCTCCATGAACTCACGCGAGCAGGTGCCTTGCCCGGCGATCACGCGGGGGTCGTTGTAGGGGTGGACGAAGTCGCCACCGGTGCGAGCCTGCACGTCGGCAAAGGTCGCCTCGCGCGAAGTGGTCGAGGGTTCGCATTCGGTGATGACGCCACCGTAGCGGCGGACGGTGTCCTTCTTGGCCTGCGGCGCGGTGCGCGGCATGACCACGTTGCAGGGGATGCCGCGCAGCATGGCTGCGTAACTCAGGCAGGACGCGTGGTTGCCCGAGGAATGGGTGGCAACGCCCAGCTTCGCCTGGTCGTCGGTCAGCCCAAAGACCGCGTTCGCCGCACCGCGCACCTTGAAGGCCCCCGGTTCTTGGAAGTTCTCGCATTTGAAGAACAATTCGCACCCGGCGAGTTCATTCAGGTAGTCCGAAGTGCGGACCGGCGTCTGACGGATATGCGGGCGAATGCGGTCATGCGCGGCCAGCATGTCGTCGTAGGTGGGGATCAGCAATCCGTTCATGTCCTTCATTTTCCTGCCCTTTCCGCCAGAGACCCAAATTTCTTGAGTAAGAAATTTGTCAAAATCCTTTCTCAAGGATTTTGGGCCCCTACTCCGCCGCCATCGCCAGGGCCGGAACCGTCCCGCGATAGTACTCCTGCGCCGCCGCTACACCGGACCCGAGCGTCACCGGCCAGCCAAGATCAGCCATGCACATCTCGGCCACGCACAGGCCCGACAGCACCATCGCCTCGGTCAGCATGCCCAGATGCCCGATCCGGAAGACCTTGCCCGCGACCTCTCCGAGGCCCACGCCGAAGGCCATGCCGTACTTGCTGGCCGCAAGCTGCACCAGCGCCGTCCCGTCACATCCGGCGGGGACCTTCACCGCTGTCACCGTGTCGGAGTAAAGGTCCGGCGAGGCCGCGTAGGGTGTCATCCCCCAGGAAAAAACCGCGCGACGAACCCCTTCGGCCAGCCGATGGTGGCGGGCGTAGACATTCTCCAGCCCCTCGCTCTCCAAAAGGTCGATCGAATGCGCCAGACCCGCGATCAGGCCCACGGCGGGCGTGTAGGGATAGCCGCCGCGCGCATAGGCCGCCAGCATGTCCTTGAAATCGAAGAAGGTTCGCGGCAGCCGCGCCGTCTCCATCGCGGCGATGGCCTTGGGCGAGGCGCCCAGGATGGCCAGTCCCGCTGGCAGCATGAAGCCCTTCTGGCTCCCCGCCACCGCGATATCCACGCCCCAGCCCGCAAAGTCGAACGGCATCGAGGCGATGGACGACACCCCATCCACAAACAGCATCGCCGGGTGTCCCGCCGCATCAAGTGCCCGCCGGATGCCCGCGATGTCAGACTTCACCCCGGTCGCCGTCTCGTTATGCGTGGCCAGCACTGCCCGGATGTGGTGGCCCTTGTCCGCCCGCAGCGCCTTTTCGATCGCCTCAAGCGGCGCGCCCTGACCCCAGGGAGTTTCGATGATTTCGACGTCCAGCTTGTGCCGCTGGCAGAGGTCGATCCAGCGATGGCTGAACATCCCGAACCGCGCCGCCAGCACCGTGTCGCCGGGCGAAAGGGTGTTGGTGATCGCCGCCTCCCAGCCCCCCGTGCCAGTGGACGGGATGACGATGACCTCGCCCTCAGCCATCCGCAGAACCCGCCGCACCCCTTCCACCGCTGGCTTGAACAATCGCGCAAAGGCAGGCGAGCGGTGATCCAGCGTGCCCATGTCGCAGGCCTTCCGCACCGAGTCGGGGACGTTCGTCGGGCCGGGGATGAAAACCGGGTTCTGCATGGACATCGGGCAACTCCCTGAAAGATCGCCCAGAAAAGCTACGCCCTGCGGCGGATGCGCACAATTTTTTCGAAAAGATTTTTCACTGTCACACATCCATGCTATTCCCTAATCCACTCAATGACTTGTGCTTTTTCACGAACAGGAGGCCCCGATGGCCCAGAAACCCCGTGGCCGCCCGAAGGCGTTCAACGACAAGACCGACCAGAACACCGTGCAGGCCTTGGACCGCGGCCTCGACATCCTGACCCATGTCGCGCTGAACCCCGGCCGGACGCTTTCCGAGATCGCCGAGGACACCGGCGAGGCCATTGCCACCGTCTTCCGCGCGCTTGTCACGCTCCAGGGCCACGGCATGGTCGAGGTCGACGAACCCGGCCAGTTCTGGCACATCGGCCCCGGCGCCTTCCGCGTGGGCTCTGCCTTCCTGCGCCGGACCAAGGTCGTCGAACGCGCCCGGCAACCGATGGACGCGCTGATGCGCGAAACCGGCGAGACGGCGAACCTGGGGATCGAGGTCAAGGACGAGGTCTTCTTCGTGGCCCAGGTCGAAACCTATGAGGCGATCCGTGCCTTCTTCCCCCCCGGCACCCGCGCGCCGATGCACTCCTCCGGGATCGGCAAGGCGCTCCTCGCCTGGTACCCCGAGGAGAAGACCCGCGGCATCCTGGCCCGCAAGGGGCTGGAGAAGTTCACCTCCCTGACCATGACCAGCGACTCGGCCCTCCTCCGCGACCTCTCCCGCACCCGCGACCGCGGCTTCTCCATCGACGACCAGGAACGCGCCGAGGGGATGCGCTGCGTCGCGGCCCCGATCTTCAACGCGCATGGCGAGCCGGTAGCAGGCCTTTCCGTCTCGGGCCCCGCCTTCCGCATGGGCTTGTCCGATGCCACCCGGATAGGCGCCCTCGTCAGGGCAGCGGCGGACCAAGTGACGGAAGCCACCGGCGGCACCCAACCGGCGTGACGCTTTCGACATGGGCGGGTCGGTCGGGGGCCAGACGGCGCACTCCGACCGGCTAGACAGGCGGAAAAGCGAGGGACCGACCGTAATGACCAAGCCCAACCTGTTGATCCTCATGGTCGACCAGCTGAACGGGACGCTCTTCCCCGACGGCCCGGCGGAATTCCTGCACGCCCCGAACCTCAAGCGTCTGGCCGCCCGGTCGGCGCGCTTCAAGAACTGCTACACCGCCTCACCCCTCTGCGCCCCCGCGCGGGCAAGCTTCATGTCCGGCCAGCTCCCCTCCCGCACGAGGGTCTACGACAACGCCGCCGAATTCGCCTCGGACATCCCGACCTACGCCCACCACCTGCGCCGGGCAGGCTATCAGACCGCCCTCTCCGGCAAGATGCACTTCGTCGGCCCCGACCAGCTCCACGGGTTTGAGGCGCGCCTGACCACCGACATCTACCCCGCCGATTTCGGCTGGACCCCGGACTACCGCAAGCCGGGTGAGCGGATCGACTGGTGGTACCACAACCTCGGCTCGGTCACCGGGGCTGGGGTGGCCGAAATCACCAACCAGTACGAATACGACGACGACGTGGCCTTCCAGGCGATCCAGAAGATCTACGACCTGTCGCGCGGACAGGACCCCCGCCCCTGGGCGCTGACCGTCAGCTTCACCCACCCGCACGACCCCTTCGTCGCCCGCCGCAAGTACTGGGACCTCTACGAAGGCGCGCCGGAATGCGAACCGCCCGAACCTGTGGCGTACGAGGACATGGACCCGCATTCCCAGCGCCTGATGGACGCCTGCGACTGGCGCGGCATGGAAATCACCCCGGACCACATCCGCCGCGCCAAGCGGGCCTATTTCGCCAACATCTCCTACATCGACGACAAGATCGGCGAGATCCTTGGCGTTCTGGAGGCCACACGTCAGGACGCCCACATCGTCTTCCTGTCCGACCACGGCGAGATGCTTGGGGAGAAGGGCCTCTGGTTCAAGATGAACTTCTTCGAAGGCTCGGCCCGCGTCCCCCTGATGATCGCCGCCCCCGAAATGCCCGCGGGCCTTGTCGAAACTCCCGTCTCCTCCATCGACCTGGCCCCCACTCTTGCAGCGCTGGCAGGTATCTCAATGGAGGAAGTCGCGCCCTGGACCGAAGGCGTCAACCTGATCCCTGTCGCAAACGGCGCGGCCCGGGGACCCGTGGCAATGGAATACGCCGCCGAAGGTACGATCACCCCCATGATCGCACTGCGGGAAGGCGCCTGGAAATACATCCGCTGCCCTGCCGACCCCGAGCAGCTTTTCGATGTGGCGAACGACCCGGGGGAGACGGCGAACCTGGCGGATGACCCGCGCGTGGCAGAAATCCTGCAGCACTTCAGAACCCTTGCCGACCAGCGCTGGGACCTCGCCGCCTATGACGCCCAGGTCCGCGAAAGCCAGGCCCGCCGCTGGGTGGTGTACGAGGCGCTCAGGAACGGCGCCTATTTTCCCTGGGACCACCAGCCACTCCGCGCGGCCAGCGAGCGCTACATGCGCAACCACATGGACCTGAACGTTCTGGAGGAAAGCAAACGCTTCCCGCGCGGCGAATAGGTAGGGTGGGCGCCGCGCCCACCCTACGCGGTCACGCCGCGGCCAATGCCTCGATCTCGATCATCAGACCCGGAACTGCCAACCGGCTGACCCCCAGCAAAGTCATCGGCGGCCGCACCCCGGCCGGACCGAACCGCATTCCCAGCAGGTCAAAGTTCCGCAGGGCTGCGTCCACGTCGGTGGCATAGACCGTCAGCTTCACCACATTGCCCAGCCCCATGCCGGCCTTCGCCAGAACCGCCTCCAGATTGTCCAGGACCAGCCCGACCTGGCCCCGCATGTCGCCCGGAAACTGCGGCGCGCCCGTCCCGTCCACGGCGGTCTGCCCGGCGCAGATCAGCTGGCGACTTACGCCTTCCAGCATTTCGCCCTGATTGTAGCCCAGCGCCAGCGACCAGTCCCACGGGTTTACGGCGGTGCGTTGCATGTCATTCTCCTTGTTGACTGTTGTCCGCCCGGTCTAGGGTGAAATGGTGCCACGATCTGTCACCAAATCCTGCTGCAGCACACCATGGACAGCCGCACCCGCCAGGACACCCTGATCCGCCACCTCCGCCGCAGCAGCACGGCGACGGTGGCCGAGCTTGCGCAGGAAACCGGTGCCTCGCGTCGCACCATCCTGCGCGACATCGGCGCATTGCGGGACCAGGGCTTCGTCATCCATTCCGAGGCCGGCCGGGGCGGCGGGCTGCAGCTTGATCCGCAGTCGGTGCAGACCACCCCGCGCCTGACGGTGGCCGAGGTCTTCGCGCTGCTGATCAGCGTCGCGGCCATGCGCGCGGCGGGCAGCCTCCCCTTCGCCAGCCTGGCCGATGCGGGCCTGGCCAAGATCGAACGCGCCCTGCCGCCCGACCGGCTGCGCGACCTGCGCCGGTTCCTCGACTGCCTGAATGTCGGCCAGATCGCCCCGGAACAGGACCTGTCGGACCTGCGCCCGATGGATGCGCGCCTGCTTCCAGCCTTTGAGGCGGCCTTCCTGAACCGCCAGCTTCTGCGCTTTCGCTACCGCGACGCCAAGGGCGGGCGGACCACGCGCAAGGTCGAGCCGCAAGCGATGCTTATCCTGCCGCCGCTCTGGTACCTCGTCGCCTGGGACCCGGCCCGCGACGGGTTCCGCCATTTCCGCATGGACCGGATCAGCGCGCCCGAGCCCTTGCCCGACACCAGCTTCCGCCGCCGGCATGTCCCGTTCAAGGCCGATGTCTGCCCCTACCGCGCCGTGCGCCGCCGGGCCTGAGGGGCCGTCCCCTCGCGCCGGATCAGCGCGCGTCGCGCAAGACCGCCTCGGCGCCCTTCCAGCCCATCAGCATGGCCGGGGCATTGGTGTTTCCGGCAATCAGGTTCGGGAAGGCGCTGGCGTCGATCACCCTGAGGCCCCCCACCCCATGCACCCGCAAGCCAGGGTCCACGACCGAAGCCGTCGGGTCCGTCCCCATCCGGCAGGAGCAACTGGGGTGGTAGACCGTTCCCGACCGTTCGCGGAAATCGTGGATAAGCTCTTCATCCGACTGTACTTTCGGCCCGGGGCGCAGCTCTTCCTTGATCAGGCGCGCCATCGCGGGTTGGGCTGCGATGTGGCGCAGGAACTTGACCGCCGCCAGCATCTCCTCGACGTCGTTGTTGGTGGAAAACGCATTCGCGGTGATGACCGGGTGATCCTCCGGTCGGGCCGTCCGCAGCCGGATATGCCCGCGACTGGTCGGACGGCAGTTCGACAGGCCGATGGAGAGGCCCGACCAGGGGTCCGGCGTCAGCAGCGGCCTTTCCCCCTCACGCGGGATCAGCGTCGAAAAGGCCTGGAAATACAGCTGCATGTTTGGCCGGTCGAGGTCCGGACGCGTCCGGAAGAACCCACCGCCATGGTTGATCGATTTGGCCAGCGGCCCGCCGCCGCCCAGGAAATACTGCAACCCCGCGCGAACCTTGCCCCACCAGGGGCGCAGCTCGTCATTGTAGGTCGGCACCGTCATCGCCCAGGTGTAGTTGATCCCCTGATGGTCGCTCAGGTGATTGCCGACATTCGGGTTGTCCCGCACGACCGGAATGCCTAGGCCTTGCAGCAAGGCCCCTGCACCAATCCCCGACAGTTGCAACAGCTGCGGCGAGTTGATCGCGCCCCCCGACAGGATGACCTCTGCCTTCGCGCGCAGCACCCGGGTCTCGCTGCCCTGCCGATATTCGACCCCCACGGCCCGGCCGCCCTCGATCAGCACCCGCGTCACCATGGCCCGCGTGATGACCCGAAGGTTCGCCCGCTTCATCGCCGGGCGCAGGAAGGCCCGCGCCGCCGAGTTTCGCCGCGCCCCCTTGATCGTCATCTGGTAGACGCCCGCACCTTCCTGCGTGGCACCGTTGAAGTCGGGGTTCTCCGCCAGCCCCGCCTCGCCACAGGCCGCGACATACTGCTTCACCAGCGGATGCAGCCCCGACCGGTTCGCCGAGATGAACAAGGGACCACCCTTGCCGCGCCAGGCATCGCCGCCGGCCTCGTTGTCCTCCATCGCGCGGTAGGCAGCCAGGCACTCCTCCCAGCCCCAACCCGGTGCGGCGCTGCCCCAGTCCTCGTAGTCCGCCCGGTGCCCGCGGATCCAGACCATCGCGTTGATGCTGGAGGAACCGCCCAGAACCTTGCCGCGCGGCCAATGGTCGCGTGCGCCGTTCAGCCCGGGATCAGGCTCGGTCCTGTACAGCCAGTTGACCGTCGGGTCGTAGAAGAGCTTCCCGTACCCGAGCGGCAGATGGACATAGAACCGCCGGTCCGACCCGCCTGCCTCCAATACCGTGACCTTGTGCTTTCCGCTTGCCGTCAACCGGTCCGCCAGCACACAGCCCGCCGACCCTGCGCCCACGATGATGTAATCGGTCTCGTCCATGTCGCCCCCCGGCAATCGCCCGCGACCCTAGCGGCGGGACCGCGCGCGGAATGTCCGGTTTGCGACACTGAATGTCGCACGAGGCGGCTCCTCGTGCGACTTCGTCTTCTCGTCGCAAGCGATCCAGCGAGGAGCGACGAAGTCGACGACGAGCGGCCCGTCAAGCGACCTCGAAGGTCGGCGCGTAATCCACCGGAAAGTTCACCGACCGGGCGATGAAGCAGACCTCATGGATGCGGTGATGGATCGCCTCCGCCGCCGCCAGGTCCGTCCCAGCCGCCACTGTCACATGGGGCCGCAAGGTCACCTTGACGAACCGCCCCGCGCCCCCGCGCCCGACCTCGCCCACGCCCAGCGGAGCGTCGGAATATGCGGTCACCACGACGCCTGCATCGCTGGCATAATGCAGATACCACAGCATGTGACAGGCCGAGAGCGCCGAAAGGAGCAGGTCCTCGGGATTCATCTTGCCCGGGTCCCCGCCCAAAAGCGGATCGTTCGAACAATGCACGGCGGCCTTCCCCGGCACTGCGATATCCCAGGTCCGATCGTAAGCCCGGTAATGCGCCGTCCCCTCGCCCCGGTTGCCGGTCCAGAGGATGCGGGTAGTGTAGTCGTGGTTGGGCATGAGAACCTCGGTCAGATCGATGCGGGTGCGTAAGGTGGGCGTGTCGCCCACCTTACGCTAGCGCCCCTTCCACACCGGATCACGCTTTTCGGCGAAAGCCCGCGCACCTTCCAACTGATCCTCGCTTGAATACAGCCGGTCCACCGTCGGCATCTGCCGCTTGGTGATCCGGTTCAGCGCGTCCTGAAAGCGCATGTTCTCCGCCTCGCGCACCACTTCCTTGATCGCCGCGTAGACCAGCGGAGGCCCACTTTCCAGAAGCCGCGCCAGGTCCCAGGTCTTGGCCAGCAACTCCTCGGGTGCGCAGACCTCCTTGATCAGGCCCCAGCGGAAGGCCTCCTCGGCATCGAACCAGCGGCCCGTCAGCAGAAGGTCCATCGCCACATGATAGGGAATGCGCTTCGGCAGTTTTATCGAGGCCGCATCGGCCACCGTGCCAGACCGAATCTCCGGCAAGGCGAAGGTGGCAATGGTCGAACACAGGATCAGGTCCGCCGACAGAGCCAGTTCCAACCCGCCCCCGCAGCAGATGCCCTGCACGGCGGCAATCACCGGCTTGTTGAGGTTCGGGAGTTCCTGCAACCCCCCGAAGCCCCCCACCCCATAGTCGCCGTCCACTGCATCACCCTCCGCGGCGGCCTTCAGGTCCCAGCCGGGGCAGAAGAACTTCTCCCCCGCGGCCCGCAGGATGCAGACCCGCAAGCTGTCATCATCCCGGAAATCGCGAAAGGTCAGCCCCATCACCCGGCTCGTCGCCAGGCTGATCGCATTGGCCTTGGGCACGTCCAGCGTGACCTCCAGCACCGCCCCCTCGCGGCGGGTCTTGATCGGCCCCTCGGTCCGCATCTTCATCTCGGCCATCACACCCTCCTGACCAGCGCATCCACCGCCACGGCGCCGGTTTCGCGCACCATGACCGGATTGATTTCAATCTCTTCCAGGCTTTCGTCGGCCAGCATCAGCCCCCCCAGCCGCATCGCCATTGCCGCGACCGAGGCCATGTCCGCCTTCGGACGCCCCCGGTAGCCATCAAGCAGCGGCCAGAGGCGCAAACCCTTCGCCGCCTCCAGCACCTGCGCCTCGGTGACCGGCAGGACCAGCGTTACCGTATCGGCCAGCACTTCCGCCGTCACCCCGCCCATGCCAAGGGTCAGCGTCACCCCATAGACCGGATCGCGGCGCAGGCCCAACAGCACCTCGGCCACCGCGCCCGTCACCATTTCCTCGACCAGATAACCGGTCGCCCCCGGCATCTCGGCCTGACCCTCCAGCGTGGCGAGCCCCAGCCGCACCGCCCCCGCTTCGGTCTTGTGGGCGAAGCCCAGTCCCTTCAAGGCGTAGGGTGCGCCAAAGCGCACCTTGCCCGCAACCTCGGCAATCGTCGCCCCGGTCACCGACCCCGGCACCGCCACCCCGGCTTCGGCCAGAAGCGCCTTGCCTTCTGCCTCCGACAGCAACCGCGTCTCGCGCGCCGGCAAGGCATTTGCAGGGCGCCAGCCCGTCTCCCCGGCCGGCGTCTGCGCCGCCTTGATCGCCGCAATCGCGGTTTCAAGACCCAAAAGCGTACAGACTCCCTGCTCCATCATCGCAGTGACCCGCGGCTCGCCGAAGTTTTCGGCCATCGAGGCGACTGGGAAGGCGATCTTGCCCGTCGCCGTCTGCGCGGCAACGATCGCATCCAGTGCGGGCTGATAGCTTGAAGGGTCACAGCGATCCGCACGCGGGGTGTCTATGATGTAGATCCCCGCGTCATAGGCGTCGAGCATGGCCGAGAAGACCTCGGTCGTCTTCGGCCCGTCACCCCAGATGAAGGTGTGGTAGTCCAAGGGGTTACTGATCGTCGGAATCTCCCCCAGCACGGCGAACAGCCGGTCATGCGTCGCCCGCGGGACGGGCGGAAAGTCGATGCCGTAGGGCGCCGCCAGGTCCGCCACCAGCCCGGCCTCGCCCCCTGAACAGGACAGCGAACAGATCCGCGTCCCGATCTGTGGCCCGTGAACGTGGAAGATCTTCAAGGTCTCGATCAGTTCCGAGGGCGTGTTCACTTCCGCCACCCCGATCTGCCGCAGGAAGGCGCTGGACGCAGCGCCGCCCCCCGCAAGCGAGGCAGTATGTGAGGCCGCCGCGTTCCGGCTGAGTTCAGTCTTCCCCGACTTGATCGCCACGACGCCCTTGCCCATCGCGCGCGCCTTCTCGGCCAGGGCGGCAAAGGCCGGGGCGTCGTCGATGCCCTCGATGTAAAGCCCCACCGCCGTCACCCGCGGATCGTCCAGCAGCGCCCCGGTCAGCTCCGCCAGCCCCACGACGGCGGCATTGCCCAGACAGGCGACATAGGCCACCGGCAGGCCCCGGGCTTGCATCCCCATGTTGATGACGATGTTCGAGGACTGGCTGACCAGCGCCACCCCCTTTTCCACCGGAATACCGCCGTGCTGGTCTGGCCACAAAAGCGCCCCGTCGAGGTAGTTGATAACCCCGTAGCAGTTCGGCCCAAGGATCGGCATTTCCCCCGCCGCAGCGACCAGCTTGTCCTGCAGCCCCGGCTCTCCCGCCTCGGTCCAGCCCGAGGCGAAACAGATCGCCCCGCCCGCCCCCATCGCGGCCAGTTCCGCCACGACCTCGATGGTCGCAAAGCGGTTCACCCCGATGAAGACGGCGTCTGGCGCCTCCGGCAGGGCGGAGAGCGAGGCATAAGCCCGCAGCCCCCCGATCTCACTCTTGGTCGGATGCACCGGCCAGACCGGCCCCTTGAAGCCCATCTTGCGGCACTGTTCGATAACGTTCAGCGCCCAGCCCGCCCCGAGAACAGCGATGTGGCGCGGGCGGAGTAGGCGGTCGAGGCGGCTCATGCCCGGCCTCGTTCTGCTGCATTGGCCCCGGGGCGCTGCCCCGGACCCCGGGATATTTGTGGACAGATGAAATGAGACAAAAGGCGCCCTGCCCCAGCGAACTGTGGCAGGGTTTCACCTGTCGCGGTCATCGGCGTCCCCGCCTGTACCGCCCGATCACTCTTGCAGGCCAAGGTTAACAAACCCTTTCATCTGTCCTCAAATATCCCACGGGTAGCCCATTGGTTTCGCCATTGGTTCAAGAAACCAATGGGCTGGGGGGTGTGAAACCCCCAGTCCAACGGTTGTTCACCCCCCAACCGCCCGCAGCAATTCCCGGCTGATGATATGCCGCTGGATTTCGGAGGTGCCTTCCCAGATCCGCTCCACCCGGCTATCCCGCCAGATCCGCTCCAAAGGCAGCTCGTCCATCAGCCCCATCCCGCCGTGGATCTGGATCGCCTCGTCGGCGATATGCGCTAGAACCTCGGTCGCCTTCAGCTTGGCCATCGACATGTCGGCCTCGGTCACCGTGCCCTGGTCGTATTTCCAGGCCGCCTCGCGCGTGAGAAGCTCCGCCGCCTTCAACTCCATCGCCATGTCGGCCAGCTTGAAGCTGACCCCCTGGAACTTGCCGATCTGCTGGCCGAACTGCTTCCTCTCTGCCGCGTAGGATATCGCATGCCCCAGCGCCCGCTCCGCCCGCCCGAGGCAGGTCGAGGCTACCTGCAGCCGCGTCGCGCCCAGCCAGGAGTTCGCCACCTCGAACCCCTTGTGCACCTCGCCCAGCACGTTCGCGGCAGGGACGCGGCAGTCGTCGAACTCCAGGACCGCGTTCGTATAGCCCCGGTGCGAAACGTTCCGATACCCCTCGCGCACCGTGAAGCCAGGGGTCCCCTTATCCACGAAGAACGCCGTGATCAGCTTCTTCGGGCCCCGTGGGGTCTGTTCCTCTCCGCTCGCCATGAAGCAGATCGCAAAGCCCGCCAGATCAGCGTGGGAAATGAAGTGCTTCGTCCCGTTCAGCACCCAATCCCCACCGTCCTGCCGGGCGCTGGCCTTCATCCCCCGCAAATCCGACCCCGCCCCGGGCTCGGTCATCGCCAGGCAATCCCAGGTCTCGCCCCGGATACACGGCATCAGGTACCGTTCGCGCTGCTCGGCATTCCCCGCCAAAAGGATGTTCGACGGCCGCGCCACGCAGGTCCAGTGCAGCGCATAGTTCGCCCGGCCCAACTCCTTCTCGTACAGCAGCCACGACAGCGTATCGAGCCCCGCGCCGCCGACCTCGACCGGCATATTGGCCGCGTAGAGCCCCGCCGCCATCGCCTTTTGCTGGATCTCCCGGATCAGCTCCAGCGGCAGCACCCCGGTCCGCTCGACCATCTGCTCATGCGGGTAAAGCTCCGCCTCGACGAAGGCCCGCGTCGTGTCGACGATCATCTGCTGTTCTTCGGTCAGTCCGAAATCCATCTCATCCCCCTCACGGGTCCACGTTGTAGGTCATGCCGTCCACCGCCAGCGCCTGGCCCGAGACCATGCGCGCGCCGTCCGACGCGAGATAAACCGCCATGTCGGCCACGTCCTCGGGGTCGGTCAGCCGCTTCATCGCCGTCCCCGACGCATAGCCCTGCCGCACGGCGTCCGGGGTCATGCCCTTGGCTGCTGCTTCCGCCTCGATCACCCGGTCGATCCGGGGGCCATTCACCGAGCCCGGACAGATCGCGTTTGCCCTGATCCCGAACGGCCCCAGCTCCATCGCCACCGTCTTCATCAGCCCGATGACCCCCCATTTCGCCGCCACATAGGGCGCGCGGAAGGGGGTGCCGTACAGGCCAGAGGTCGAGGAGATGAAGGTGATCACCCCCTTACCCACGGGCTTCATCAGCCGCGCCGCGCCCCGCGCGCACAGCATCGCGCCGTCGAGGTTCACGCCAAGGCATTGGTGCCAGCCCTCCAGTGGCATATCCTCGATCGCTGCCGTCGGTCCCTTGATCCCGGCATTGGCGATGGCGACGTCCAGCCCGCCCCAGTCTCTGGCGATATCAGCGAACAGCAGGTCCATCGCGGCCTCGCTGGAGGCATCGCAGACCGTCCCCCTGATCCCCGGCGGCAGGCTTGCGACGGCTGCGTCGTCCACGTCCGTCACCCAGACCCGGTCGCCCAAGGCGGCAAAGGCCCGGGCCATGACCAGCCCGATGCCATTCGCCCCAGCGGTGATAAGGACCCGGCGGCTCACTTCTTCTGCCCGACCGCCCGGCCAGCGCCCTCGGGCAAGGGCAGCCCCGCATGCGCCTTCGCCACTGCCTCAAGCCGCGCCCAGACCTCTTCCGACGCCGCTACAGTCTTGCCCGCCTTCATGTCGACGTGGAGGCACAGCTGCTCCACCGTCGCCACGCACTCCTCCCCCTTCATGATCCGCACGAAGGACCGGAACCGCTTCTCATCCGCAGAAATGATCTGCAGCTCCCCGCGCAACTGGTCACCCAGCTTGGCCTCGCCCAGATGGCGGATATGCGTCTCGGCCGAGTAATACGAATGCCCCGCCGCGACGTAGTCCATCCCCGCACCGATGGTCCGCAGGAAGTTGTCCACCGTCTCCGAATTGCAGAAGTAGTACCGGCTTTCCGTCATGTGGCCGTTATAGTCGATCCAGCCCGGCAGGACCTGGCCCTGCCACATGACCAAGGGGGCCGCCTTGGCCCCGCTGTCCAACCCCTTCGCCATCTCGGCATTGAACACCGCCGCGCGGCGCTCGTCATGTTCGCGCAGGACCTTTCCCGCGCCCCAGTTCCGTTCCTTCAGCGCACGCAGGAAGCCCACCAGGTTCCGGTCCCGGATGCGCTCCAGCTCACGGATGCCATACATGCCGGACTGGGCGTCGGACTGGTTCGCCACCAGATCGACCAGTTCGTCGTTGAATTCCGGCACGTCCATCAGCTTGGTCCAGGGCCACTTCAAGGCGGGCCCGAACTGGGCCATGAAGTGCCGCATCCCCGCCTCGCCCCCAGCGATCCGATAGGTCTCGAACAGGCCCATCTGCCCCCAGCGCAGGCCAAAGCCCATGCGGATCGCCTCGTCGATTTCTTCCGTGGTGGCGATGCCGTCCTTCAGCATCCACAGCGCCTCGCGCCAAACCGCCTCCAAGAAGCGGTTGCCGATGAAGGCGTCGATCTCGTGGCGGATCACCAGGGGGAACATCCCGATGTCCTTCATGATCTGCACGGTCCTTTCGACCACGGCGGGAGGGTTCTTGTCGGACCCGGAGATCTCGGACAGGGGCAGCAAATAGACCGGGTTGAACGGATGCGCGACGATGATGTTTTCCGGCGCAACGCTCGATTTCTGCAAGTCGCTGGCCTTGAAGCCGCTGGTAGAGGACCCGATCAGCACACCGGGGTTCGATTGTTGCAACTGGGCATAGACCTTGTGCTTCAGCTCGATCCGCTCGGAAACCGACTCCTGCACATACTCCGCCCCCTCGACGGCCTCACCGATGGTGCCGTGGAAGGTCAGCTTCCCCTCCGGCGGCATCGGGACATCCGACAGCGCAGGCAGCGCAGCCCGGGCATTCGCCATCACTGCGGCGATCTTCCGCTCGGCCTCCGGATCGGGGTCGAACACCCCCACGTCCCAGCCGTTCAGCAGGAATCGCGCGGCCCAGCCGCCGCCGATAACCCCGCCACCGATGATTGCCGCTTTTCTATTCATGATGCTTCTTTCAGACGAATGACAAAGTAGACTGTGTTGATAAGCAAATAGCTTGCGAGGAAGACTATCGCTCCAACCTTTACTGGCGAAAGCGACCATTCCGAGGTTCTGCGCAGGAACTCCCCTGCCAAGATCGCCGGTCCTGCCATGACGGCCACCGCTAGAACTATGATCCACGGACGATTGGAACCGCTTTCAATTTCTGCCCCGAGGTTCAGCACGTATGCGAGCACGCCACCCACCGCGAGCGCTGCCGCAAGAGTCCATTCGATTAGGGCCGACCTCGGCCTATCATGCTTTGCTTGGACAAAAGTGATCAGACCCAAGACACCGGCGATAAGAAATGCTCCACTTTGGCTCATTTCGCCACCGGTGCTAGTACTTCCTGCTTTGGCTTCGCACACATTTCGACCGGGGCAATCACCCCCGCTCCTCGCTTCCCGACGGTTGCCGCTTTCCGGTCAATTCCTACGTCCCTGGTCACCATCTCACCCCGCCGCCCCCGGTGTCCGGTAGGTGCAGGCAAACCTGTCGTCGATGGGCGAGATCGGTCCGACCCGCCCGCCATCCCGTTCACACCGCGCGATCTCCTCCGCCGTCTCGGGGATCGCGCGTGCCAGGCAGACCTCGGCCGGCTCGCCTCCGACCAAGGGGGCCGGGCTGTCGCAGTCGACCACGCCCAAGGGAACCCCGACAGGCGTGACCCAAACCGGCTCTGGCGTGCAGGACGCAAGCGCCAGCATCAGTGCGGACGCGACCGCTATCTTGCCCATCCCGGTCCCCTAGCCACGCCCGTCATCCGTACCACAGGGCCCAGGCAATCGCCGCGACCCAGACCAGCGCACCGATCACGCCTGCCGTCACCGCCTTGCCCCCGGTCCAGCCGCGCCAAAGCATGATCGCGCGGACCACGACCCCAAGCGCCAGTGCGCCGCCCACACTCATCACGAACAGCGCCGAAATGCCCGAGCCGAGCGAATCCGTCTGCTGCTCGACCCAGCCGAACCAAAGGCCCAGACCTGCCAACACTCCAACACCCGCAAGGCCAAGAAGCCAGGCCCACCCCGGCATCAGAAGCGGAGCCAGGTAGCAACCGGCCACAATCAGCAGGAAGAGCACAAGGATATCCATCAGGGGCGGCCACGGCCGATCACTTCGCCACCGGTGCGCGCTTCTCCAGCTTCAGCTTGGCGCGCACCTCCGCCGGGGTAATCACCCGCGCGCCCAGGTTCTCCACGATGGTCGCTGCGCGTTCCACCAGCTGAGCGTTGGTCGCAAGGACGCCCTTTTCGAGCCACAGGTTGTCCTCCAGCCCCACGCGGACGTTCCCGCCAGCAATGGTGGCGGCCGCGACATAGGCCATCTCGTTCCGGCCGAGGCCAAAGGCGCTGAAGTGCCACCCCGCTGGCACGTTGTTCACCATCGCCATGAAGGTGTTCAGGTCATCCGGCGCGCCCCACGGAACCCCCATGCACAGTTGCACCAGCACCGGGTCGGGGATCACGCCTTCCGACACCAGCTGCTTGGCCAGCCAAAGATGCCCCGTGTCGAACGCCTCGATCTCGATCCGCACCCCCGCCGCCGTCATCCGCCGCGCCATGTCGCGCAGCATGCCCGGCGTGTTGACCATCACGTAGTCGGCCTCGGCAAAGTTCATCGTGCCGCAGTCCAGCGTGCAGATCTCCGGCCGGCATTCGACGATATGGGCCACCCGCTCCTCGGCCCCGCACATGTCCGAGATCGCGGCCATCTCGGTCATCTTCTCGGTGCCGTCGAAATACATGTCGCCGCCCATCCCGGCGGTGAGGTTCAGCACCACGTCGGTATCGCTGTCCCGGATACGCTCCGTCACCTCGCGGTAGTATTCCAGCTTGCGCGACGGCTTCCCCGTCTCCGGGTCCCGCACATGGCAGTGCACCACCGCCGCCCCGGCCTTGGCCGCCGCAATCGCGCTGTCGGCGATCTGCTTCGGGGAACGCGGCACATGCGGGCTGCGGTCCTGCGTCCCGCCCGACCCCGTCACGGCGCAGGTGATGAAGACTTCCTTGTTCATGTTCAGCGGCATTCGGACCTCCCCGGGCTTTGATCCCAGCATAGCTACCTTGCGCGCCGCCGCTTTGCACTTTACGAAATCTGCATGACGGAAAGTGCCATCTTCCACCCCTCGGACCAACCGCTCACCATCGCGCTTCTGGTCCTGCCCCAGGCCTCCATCCTGGAAGTGGCAAGCGCCCTCGACCCCCTGCGCAACGCCAACCGCCAGCTGGGACACGAGGCCTACCGCTGGCGCGTCGTCTCCCCGGACGGCGCCCCCGTCCCCCTGACCTGCGGGATCGA
This sequence comes from Tabrizicola sp. T74, assembly GCF_057219935.1. NCBI lineage: Bacteria > Pseudomonadati > Pseudomonadota > Alphaproteobacteria > Rhodobacterales > Paracoccaceae > Tabrizicola > Tabrizicola sp. T74. Next base: position 333,780 of record NZ_JBXVVT010000002.1, read on the forward strand.
GCTGCCCTCCTCCGGCCCCCTCTCCCACGCCACCGGGGCCGATGCCCTCATCGTCATCGCCGGCTACCGCCTGGCCGAGGTCGCCACCCGCCCCCTCATCCGCGACCTCCGCCGCGCAGCCCCCCGCTTCCAGCTGGTCGGAGGCATTGACGCCGCCCCTTGGGTCCTAGCCCGCGCCGGTCTCCTCGACGGCCACCGCGCCACCGTGCATTGGGAGGATCTGGAGGACCTCGCCGCCGCCCACCCCGAGATCGATGTCGTCCCCGACCGCTTCGTGATCGACCGCAACCGCGTGACGATCAGCGGCGCTGCCCCGGCGCAGGACTTCATGCTCCACCTGATCCGCGCTCGCCACGGCGCGGCGCTGGCCCGTCAGGTTGCCGCCAGCTTCCTTGCCACCCACCGCCCCGGCCATGAACCCCAGACGGCGCCGCAGGACCCCGCCCTAGACCCCCGCGTTGCCGCAGCGCTGGCCCGGATGGAGGCGCGGATCGACGCCCCCGAAACCGCTGTAGAGACCGCCCGCGCTGTCGGCCTGTCTCCCCGCCGCCTGGAAACCCTGTTCCGCGATGCGCTTGGCACCACCCCCGCCGCCCATGCGCTTGACCTGCGCCTGCAGGCCGCACGGCGGATGCTGACCGACACCCGCCACCCCCTGGCCGAGGTCGCATTGCGGACCGGCTTTTCCAGCCCCGCCACCTTCTCGCGCGCCTTCCGGACCCGCTTCGGCACCTCGCCCGGATCGCTCCGACCGCGCTGACCCCGGCCATTCACTTGTCCGCAACTATCTCAGTGGGCGCGGGGGGCTGTCCCCCCGAACCATGGCCCCGCCTCAGGCCGCGTCCAAAAGCCCCCGGCCTTTCAACAAGGCCTCGACCCCCGGCATCCGGCCCCGGAACTTCAGGTACAGTGCCTCGGCCTCCTCGGACCCGCCTGCCGACAGGATGAACCGCTCCAGCTTCTCCGCCGTCACCGGATCGAACGGATCGCCCGCTTCCTCGAAGGCCGCAAAGGCATCGGCATCCATCACTTCCGACCACATATAGCTGTAGTAGCCGCTGGAATAGCCGTCGCCCGAGAAGACATGCGCGAAATGCGGCGTCGCGTGCCGCATCCGGATCGCCCGCGGCATGCCCAACGCTTCCAGCACCTCGGCCTGCTTCTGCATCGGATCGGCGGGGGGAGTGCCCGTGTGGAACTCCAGGTCAACCATCGCGCTTGCGACGAACTCGACCGTCGCAAAGCCCTGGTCATAGGTCCCCGCGTCCAAGAGCCGTTGCAGCATGTCGGCGGGCATCGGCTCCCCGGTCTCATGGTGCCTGGCATGCGCTTCCAGCACCGCAGGCACCTCCAGCCAATGCTCGTAAAGCTGGCTTGGCAATTCCACGAAGTCCCGCGCTACGGATGTCCCGCTGATGAACCCATAGGTCACATCCGACAGCATCTGGTGCAGCGCATGGCCGAACTCGTGGAACAGCGTCCGTGCGTCGTCATAGGACAGCAGGCACGGGTCGCCCTTGGCGAAGTTGCAGACGTTGACGACAATCGGCCGCCGCTCGCCGCCCAGCTTGCGCTGCGACCGCATCGCCGAACACCAGGCGCCGGACCGCTTGGAGCCCCGCGCGAAATAGTCGCCCAGGAACACCGCGACATGCGCGCCGTCCCGCGTCACCTCCCAGCCCCGCACGTCCGGATGGTAGAACGGCCCAGGGGTCTCGCGGAACTCCAGCCCGAAAAGCCGCGTCGAGCAGTCGAACATCGCCCCCAGCATCGCCTCCAGCGACAGGTACGGCTTCAGTGCCGCCTCATCGAGGTCATGCTCCGCCTTCCGCCGCTTCTCGCTGTAATAGCGCCAGTCCCAGGGCTCCAAGGGCCCCGGGAAGCCGTCGGCCTTCAGCATCACCTCCAGCACGCCTGCATCCGCCAGCGCCTTGCCCCGCGCCGGCTGCCAGACCCGCATCAAGAGGTCGCGCACCGCCGCCGGGGTCTTGGCCATCTCCGGCTCCAGCTTAAAGGCCGCGAAATCGGGATAACCCAGCAGCGCCGCCCGTTCCGCCCGCAAGGCCAGCGTTTCCGCCGCAATGGCGCGGTTGTCGGTCTCGCCCCCATTCGCCCCGCGCGCCACCCAGGCCTCATAGGCCTTTTCGCGCAAGGCGCGGTTGGGCGAGAACTGCAGGAACGGCACGATGAGGGATCGGCTCAGCGTCACCACCGGCCCCAGCCCCATTTCCGCCCCCGCCGCACGCGCCGCGTCCTGCACAAAGCCCGGCAGTGCGGCCAGGTCCTCCGGCGAAAGCTCCATGTGCCAAGAGCGTTCATCGGCCAAGAGGTTCTGGCTGAACTGCGTGCCCAGCACCGCCAGTCGCGCCATCACCGCCGTCAGCCGCTCTGCACTTGCGCCCTCCAGCGCCGCGCCGGACCGGACGAACATCCTGCGGTAAAGGTCCAGCACCCGGGCCTGTTCCGCCGTCAGCGCCAGCCCGTCGCGGCCCTGCCACAGCGCCTCGATCTTGGCCCACAAGGCCTTGTTGTTGGTGACCTCGCTGGCAAAGGCCGACATCTTCGGCGCCAGCTCCCGCATCAGCGCCTCACGCGCCTCGGTGCTGTCGGCTCCCGCCAGATTGTAGAACACCCCCGACACCCGGTCGAGATCGGCCTCCGCCAGTTCCAGCCCCTCGATCACCTCGGCAAAGCTCGTCCCCGGCCCATCGGCAATCGCCGTTATCGCCGCCCGTGCCCGGGCGAAGGCTTCGTCAAAGGCGGGTCCGAAATCCTCGTCCCGGATGGCGGCGAAAGGCGGAAGGCCAAAGGGGGTGTCCCAGGTCTGCAAAAGCACGTTCATCGCAATTCTCCTTTGCCCGCAAAGCTAGGCCCACCCCCCGAAAAGGTCCAGACTTGCCCTTGTCCAAATACTCTCGGGGGGTTCGGGGGGCGAAGCCCCGACGACGAGACAAAAAGTCTTCGCGCGCCAGCGCTCCGCAAGATCACCGCCGCAACCCGCGAAACGCTTGACATGTTAAGCACCAGCGGCAAGCCTTGCCCAGGACGGCGGGGGGCTGCCATGCGCTATAGCGAAACGATCTCGATCGACGATCTCGAAACCGATCCCTACCCGGTCTATGCGCGCCTCCGGGCCGAGGATCCGATCGCCCCGGTCCCCGCCGCCAACTGCTGGTTCGCCACCCGCTGGACCGATGTGGAAGCCATCGCCCGTCACCCCGATTTCACCGCCGTCTCGCCCGAAGCCCCGGTCAATGCAGCCTTCGGCCAGCCCAATGTCCTGACCTCGGAAGGTGCTACGCATCAGGCCCTGCGGGGCGGGATCGAGCCGCATTACCGCCCGAAGCGCGTGGCCGACTACATCGAAACCCTGGTCCGCCCGATTGCCGAGGCACAGTTGCAGGCCTTCCGCGCCACGGGCTCGAACGACCTCCTGACCGAATTCTTCGAACCCGTCTCGGCCCTCGCGCTGGCCCGGTCCTTCGGCTTCACCGAGGTCGACACCCCCACCCTGCGCCGCTGGTTCCATGGCCTGTCGCAAGGCGCGATCAACTTCGAACGCGATCCGACCCGCGACGCGATCTGCCGGTCCGTAGTTGCCGAAATCGAAGCCGTCGCCCTGCCGCTTCTGGATCGGCTGGCTGCCACGCCAGACCAGTCCCCTCTCTCACACCTCCTTCATGCAGGCATGCCCGAAGGCCAGACCCGGCCGCCAGAAATGATCCTGCCCTCGGTCAAGGTCACTCTGCTTGGTGGCATGCAAGAACCCGGCCACGGCGCGGCGAACCTGCTTGTCGGGCTGATGCAGAACCCCGGTCAGTTTGCAGCCCTCCGCGCCGACCTCGACACTCTTCTGCCAAAGGCCATCGATGAGGCGCTGCGCTGGATCGCGCCCATCGGCACCATGATGCGCACCGCCACCCGCGACACGCAGGTGAACGGCGTCCCCGTCCCCGAAGGCACCCCGGTCTCCTGCATCTTCGCCTCGGCCAACCGGGACGAGGCGCGCTGGCCCGACCCCGATCGCTTCGACCTCTTCCGCCCGCAACAGGCCCACATGGCCTTTGGCCAGGGCAGCCACTTCTGCGCCGGGAAATGGTTCGCCAAGGCCCAGATCGAGGTGACGATGCGCGTCCTGTTCGAGGCCTTCCCGGACCTTGCCTTCGCCGATCAGCCCCCCGCCTTCCGGGGGTGGGAGTTCCGCGCGCCGGAACACTGCCGCATCAGGCTCTGACCGCTAGCGCTGGTAACGGTCCCGCATCCGCCGCTCGAACCGGCGCAGGGCAAGGGACAGGGTTATCGTCATCACCAGGTACAGGAAGGCCGCGACGTTGTAGGTCTCGAAATACCGGAAGTTGCCCGCCGCCGTGACCTTGGCCAGCTGCGCGACATCGGTCACGCCCAGCACCGCGACCAGGCTCGAATCTTTCACCATTGCCACAAAATCATTGCCCAACGGCGGCAGGATCAGCCGAAATGCTTGCGGAAATCGAACATGGCGGAACCGCTGCCACCCGTTCAGCCCCAAGGCCTGCGCCGCCTCGATCTGGCCCTTGTCCACCGCCTGCAGGCCCGCCCGAAAGATCTCGGCCAGGAAGGCCGAATAGGCCAGCATCAGCGCGAAGACCGCCCGCCACAACAGGGGCACATCGCGGGTCCGGATCAGCTCTTCCCCCTCCGCGCGGCCTGCCAGCCAGTTCACCCCGTAGACCAGCCCCGGCACCAGGACGAATGCCACGTACAGCAAAAGGACGATGATGGGCACGCCCCGCATCACCTCGATATAGAGCCGCGCCGCCTGCCGAAGGACCAGGAAGCGCGACATGCCCATCACCGCCAGCCCAAGGCCCATCGCGCAGGCCCCAACGTAGGCCACCACGGCCACCCCGAGCGTGACCCACAACCCCTTGGTCAGCACGTTCAGCGCCGCGGCATAGACCTCGTCCGCCAGCATCTCGTACAAAAGCCAAAGGCCGATGACCGCAAGGATCACCAGCCACCAGGGAAAGTCGCGATCAGGCTCGCTGCTTGGCGTCATGCGGTTGCCCCCGGGGTCAAGCCCGGGGGCCGCCCTTCATTCGCCCATCTTGTACTCGACGAACCACTTCTGGTTCAGCGCATCCAGCGTCCCGTCCGCCTTCATGCTGGCAATCGCCGCATTGATCGGGGCCACCAGCTCCGAACCCTTCGGGAAGATGAAGCCGAAATCCTCGGACGCCAGCGGCTCACCGATGATCTTCAGCCCGCCGTTCGAGGCGGTCACATAACCGTTCGCCGCCGTCGAATCCGACAGCGTCAGGTCCACGTCACCCGCCTTCAGCGCCTCAAGCCCAGCGCCGAAAGTCTCGAACTTGATGACCCGCGGGTTTTCCTCGTTGCCATCCAGGATGTTGTAAACCGCCGCGTAGAAGGGCGAGGTCCCGGGCTGGGCGCTCACCAGCAGCTCCGGGATCGCCGCAAAGGACGCCGCATCGGTGAACCGCTCTTCATCCCCGCGCACGATCATCAGCATTTCCGACCGCATGTAGGGGTCCGAGAAGTCGACCTTTTCCTTGCGCTCGTCCTTGATGGTGATGCCGGTCATGCCGAGGTCGTACTGGCCTTCCGACACCGCCGGGATCATCGCGTCCCACGAGGTATTCTCGTACTTCACCGTGATGTTCAGCCGCTTGGCGATCTCGGCCATCGCGTCGTATTCCCAGCCCACGGCCGCGCCGTCCTTGTCCAGGAACTGCAGCGGCGGATAGGCGTTTTCGGTCACCACGACGACCTCCTTCCCGCCAAGGTCAGGCAGGTCCTGCGCTAGGGCAGGCAGTGTCAGGGCGGCAAGTCCCACAACGGCAGCAGCGGTCAGTTTCATCGGTCAGTCTCCAGGGCTGATTGATCAAATCCCGACTATGCCATGCTCCCATGCCGATGCAAGGCGGCAGGCACGTACACTCGGCCCTGCCCCCTTCCAAGCGCAACCAATCCGGTCCACCTTGCCCAAGAAAAAGGAGCCCCCGATGGACCCCGCCACCCTCACCGCCACCGCCCTCACCGCCCTGATCCGCGCACGCCAGATTTCGGCCGAGGAGACGATACGCGCCACCCTCGCCCGGATCGAGCGGCTGAACCCCACCCTCAACGCCATCGTCCAGCGCTGCGACGAGGAGGCCCTGGCCGAGGCCCGCACCATCGACGCCCGGCTCGCTCGCGGAGAGGACCCCGGCCCCCTCGCGGGCGTCCCCGTCACGGTGAAGGTCAACATCGACCAGAAGGGCTACGCCACCACCAACGGCCTGCGCATCCAGGAAAACCTCATCGCGCAGGAAGACAGCCCGCCCGTCGCAAACCTCCGCCGCGCTGGGGCCGTGATCGTCGGACGCACCAACACCCCCGCCTTCTCCCTCCGCTGGTTCACCCGCAATTCGCTGCACGGCGCAACGCGAAACCCAGCCTTCCCCGGCCTCACGCCCGGAGGCTCCTCCGGCGGGGCCGCCTCCGCTGCCGCGGCGGGCATGGGCCCTATCGCCCACGGCACCGACATCGCCGGTTCCATTCGCTACCCCGCCTATGCCTGCGGCATCCATGGGTTGCGCCCGGGCCTTGGCCGCGTCCCCGCGTTCAACGCGACCGCAGGGGACCGGCTGATCGGTGGGCAGTTGATGGCAGTCTCCGGCCCCCTCGCCCGTTCTGCCGCCGACCTCCGCCTGGGCTTGCAGGCACTCTCACAGCCCGACCCACGCGATCCGTGGTGGACCCCCGCCACTCCCGCGCCCTACCCCAAACGCGCGGCGCTCGTACTGACCCCGGACGGCCTGCAGACGGACCCGGCAATCCAGCGGGCCCTGACCGAGGCTGCCCGAACCCTGGAAGCAAACGGGTGGGAGATCGGCACCCCGCCCCTCCCCCCCTTCCGCGAGGCGATGGAGCTGCAACTCACCCTCTGGCTCTCCGAATTCGGCCTGGGTGGAGCCGAGGCCATCGCCCGCGAAGCCGACCCCGACGCGAGCTTCATCCACCGCGAGCTGACCACCCTCGCCCCGGCGCCAACGCTCGAAAGCTTCATGCGCGCGCTGCAATCCCGCGCCCGCCTCGCCCGCCTCTGGCGCCTCTTCTTCGCCGACTGGCCGGTCCTCCTGACCCCGGTCTCCGGCGCACTCCCCTTCCCCGACCACTACGACACCAGCGGCCCCGAAGCCTTCGCCCAGGTCATCGAAGCCCAAATGCCCCAGATCGCCCCGCCCTACATGGGGCTTCCGGGCCTCGCCCTCACCACCGGTCGCACCGCCACCCACCCCATCGGGATCCAGGCCCTCGCCGACCGGGAATGCGAACACATCCTCCTCGACCTGGCCGACCTCCTCGCCCCCGAAATCCCCGCCGCGACCCCTAGGTCGGGCTTCAGACCGACTCCCCTTCAGGCCGCGAGGTGCGCCTCACGGCGCTCGAAATCAACGTAAGCACGCCATCAACCATGCCCTTAACGATTCGTAAACGACCACGAACAAAATATTGATTTCAAAAATTTTCCGGAAAATGTCCACCGTGGACACATCTCAGTGCCGCCCCCCGCAGACCTCGCAGTCCACCCGTTTCTTCACCCCGATCACCCGGGTCTCCATATAGAGCGCATCGTGGATCATCAGCCGCCCGGCCAGCGTCTCTCCTGCCCCGGTGACCCACTTCACCGCCTCCATCGCCATCATGGACCCGATGACCCCCGGCAGCGGCGCCGCCACCCCGGCCTCCGCACAGGTCGGCACCAGACCGGGGGCGGGCTTCACCGGGAAGACGCAGGCGTAGCAGGGGCCGCCCTTCGCCGGATCGAACAGCGACACCTGCCCCTCCCACTGCGTGATCGCCCCGGAAATCAGCGGCACCCCCGCCGCCACGCAAGCCCGGTTGACCAGATACCGGGTGTCGAAATCATCGGTCCCGTCCAGCACCAGATCGTAGTCCCGGACCAGATCGGCCGCGATCTCCTCGGTCAGCTTCCGGTGATAGGGCCGCACCTCGATGAACGGGTTCAACGCCCGCATCGCCACTTCCGCCGAGAAGACCTTCGGCATCCCGATCCGCCCGTCGGTGTGGATCACCTGCCGCTGCAGGTTCGACCCCTCGACCACGTCATGATCGATCACCCCGATCGTCCCCACCCCGGCGGCGGCAAGGTACAACAGGACCGGAGACCCCAGCCCCCCCGCGCCCACGACGAGCACGCGCGCCCCCTTCAGCCGCTTCTGCCCCGGGCCGCCGATCTCACGCAGGATGATGTGGCGGGCATAGCGGTCCAGCTCCGCCTCGCGGAACGTCCCTGAGGGCGGGGCCGCCACCTGCTCCACCCCCTTCCGCCGCCGCAGCGCCCGGAACGCCTCGCGGTAGCCCAGCACCAGAACCGCGAGGAGGCCAAACACCGTCCAGGCCCGGAAATCGCCCCCGACGACCCGAGCGAGGGGGTTCTCGACCTGGCCCGGCAGATGGACCACCATCAGCAAGCCCCACCAGATCGCCGCAAGCACCAGCCACCGGGCACCCCAGTCGCGCCAGCGGCCCAGTGCCCAGAGGCCGGCAAAGCCCAGAAGCCCGATCATCCGCGAAAGCCCGTCGACCCGAACCCGCCCGTCCCCCGCGCTGTCTCGTCCAGCGCCTCGACGACCGCAAAGCCAACCTGCACCACTGGCGCCACCACCACCTGCGCTACCCGATCGCCGTGGCGGATCGTGTAGGGCTCGGTCCCGAGGTTGATCAGCGCCACGCCCAAGGGACCCCGGTAGTCACTGTCGATCGTGCCCGGAGTGTTCGGAACGGTGATGCCATGCTTGGTGGCCAACCCCGACCGGGGCCGCACCTGCATCTCATACCCTTCCGGGATCGCAACCCGAATGCCCGTCGGACAGATCGCCCGCCCCATCGGCGCCAGGGTCAGCCCCGTCTCCCGCGCCTCTGGTGGAAAGTTTGCGCAGAGGTCGGCCCCCGCCGCCCCGGCCGTCTGATAGGCCGGCAAGGGCAGACTGCGGTCGGCCCAGTCTTCCCAAAGAACGCTCACGAGCGGGCGCAACCCATCCCCCATTTCATGTCTCCAAATATCCCCGCCGGAGGCACCTGACTTAGCGCAACGCCTCGGCAATCCGCGCCGCCAGCTTCCGCGCGACCTCGTCCTTGGCCATTCGGGGCCAAGCCTCGGCTCCGGCCTCTGATATCAGCGTGACCGCGTTCTCCGCCCCACCCATTATGCCGGTCGCGGGCGACACATCATTCGCCACGATCCAGTCGCAGCCCTTCCGCGCCCGCTTGGCCGTGGCATGGGCAACCACATCCACCGTCTCGGCGGCAAAGCCCACCACCAGCCGAGGGCGCTTGGACCCCTTCGACACACTCGCAAGGATGTCCGGGTTCTCGGCGAATTCAAGCGCCGGGGTCTTGCCCGACCCGTCCTTCTTCATCTTCTGCGCCGACGCATTGGCCACCCGCCAATCCGCTACCGCCGCCGCCATGACCGCCGCATCGGCGGGCAGGGAAGCGTCGACCGCCGCAGCCATTTCGCGCGCAGTCTCCACCCGAACCACCTCGACCCCTGACGGCGGAGCTACAGTCGCAGGTCCCGTCACGAAGGTCACCCGCGCGCCGAGGTCCCGCAAGGCCGCCGCCAATGCGGTACCCTGAGCCCCCGAGGACCGGTTGGCGATATAGCGGACCGGATCAATCGGTTCATGCGTCGGGCCCGAGGTCACCAGCACATGCTTGCCCGCCAAGGGCCCGCCGCCGAGGGCCAAGTCGATTGCCGCTACGATCTCCAGCGGTTCGGCCATCCGGCCCTCGCCGGCCTCACCGCTTTCGGCCATCTCGCCCTTGTTCGGGCCGACAAAGCGCACGCCGTCCGCCTGCAGCTGCGCATGGTTGCGCCGCGTGGCCGGGTGCGCCCACATCGCGGGGTTCATTGCCGGGGCCATCAACACCGGCTTGTCGGTCGCCAGCAGCACTGCCCCCGCCAGGTCCCCGGCCAGCCCCTGTGCCGTCTTGGCCATCAGGTCCGCCGTCGCCGGGGCGACCACGATCAGGTCAGCCTCGCGCGCCAGACGGATATGGCCCACGTCCTGTTCGTCCTGCCGGTCGAAAAGATCGGTGAACACATGGTCCGCCGTCAGCGCGCCCACCGACAGCGGCGTGATGAACTGCTGCGCCGCTCCGGTCATCACCGCCCGAACCGAAGCCCCGCGTTCGCGCAAGCGGCGGATCAGGTCCAGCGCCTTGTAGGCCGCGATGCCGCCACCGATGATCAGAAGAATGCGCCTGTCCGCCAGCATCACCGGCTCCCACCTGTCAGGTCACAAGGTGTAGGGTCACCGACCGGCAAACTCAACACCCGCCCGCAGGCAACGGACCTTCTACTGTGCAAGCCGCCCGTCCACCCGGCGGTCAGGCCAGGAAGTGGCGGACCTCGCGCGACTGGCCTTCCAGGTTCTTGCGCATCTTGGCAAAGGCCGCTGCTTCCAGCTGGCGCACGCGTTCTTTCGACAGGCCCAACTCTTCGCCAAGCGACTCCAGCGTCCGGCCCTCGTCCTTCAACTTGCGCTCCGAGACGATGTAACGCTCACGCGGGTTCAGCCCCATCAGCGCCCGGGTCAACCAGCTGCGCAAAAGCTCGGCATCATGCGCGCCTTCGACCGCTTCCGCAGCCTGGGTACCATCGTCCTCCAGCGCGTCGATCCATTCGCGGCCATCCTCGTCGCTGCTTTGCGTGGCGTTCAGCGACAGGTCGGAGCCCGACAGACGGCCCTCCATCATCTCGACATCGCCCACCGGCACGCCAAGCTCGGCCGCGACCAGGTGACGCAAGCGGAACGGATCAATCGCCTCGCCCCGTTCGGCGGCCTCACGCTCCAGCTTCGCCTGCACGCGGCGCAGGTTGAAGAACAGCGATTTCTGCGCCGAGGTCGATCCGGTGCGCACCATCGACCAGTTGCGCATCACATAGTCCTGGATCGAGGCCTTGATCCACCAGACCGCGTAAGTCGAAAACCGCACGCCCCGGTCGGGATCGAACTTGTCGGCCGCCTTCATCAGGCCCAGCGAGGCCTCCTGGATCAGATCGTTCATCGGTGCGCCATAGCGACGGAACTTGGCGGCCATGCTGATTGCCAGGCGCATGTAGGCGGTGATCAGCCGGTGCAGCGCACGTTCGTCGCGCAGGTCCCGCCAGGCACGGGCAAGGCGCAGCTCTGTTTCGGCGTCCAGAAGCTCTGCCTTCATCGCTTGGCGCGACATGCTCAGGTCGGTATATCCGTCAAGTGCCATGGCAACCTCCAGACCCTGTCGTGGCGTTCTCGCCGTTCTTGAACCTTCTACGGAGCCCGCCGTTGACCGGATCACTTTCGCCTCTCACTCTGGTTGTTGGCGGGGCGCGGTCCGGGAAATCCGCCTTTGCCGAGGCCCTGGTCACCGCGTCGGGCCGACCGCGCCGCTATATCGCGACAGCCGAGGCCTGGGATGACGAGATGCGCCAGCGGATCGCCCAACACCAACGCGACCGGGGCGGCGACTGGATCACCGTCGAGGCGCCGCTTGACCTGCCCGAAGCCCTGGACAATGCCCGCGCGGAGGAGGTCGTGCTGGTCGACTGCGCTACATTGTGGCTGACCAACCACTTGCTGGCCGATCACGACATCGCCGCCGAAACCGAACGGCTGCTCCATGCGCTGGAGGCCTGCCCTGCCCCGGTCCTTGTCGTCAGTAACGAAACCGGATGGGGCATAGTTCCCGAAAATGCGCTGGCCCGGCGGTTTCGTGACGAGCAGGGCCGCCTGAACCAACGCCTGGCGCGGCAGGCGGGCCTGGTGGTGACGGTGATCGCGGGGCTGCCGATGGTGCTGAAGGGCAGCCTGCCGTGACCCGCTTCTGGCTGGTCCGCCATGGGCCGACGCATGCCAAGACCATGACCGGCTGGACCGACCTGCCGGCCGATCTGTCGGACAGTGCCGCGCTCGCTCGGCTTTCGGCCCATCTGCCTGCCGAGGCTCCGGTCATTTCATCTGACCTCTCCCGCGCCGTGGCGACGGCTGATGCGCTGGGTGTCCGCCCGCGCCTGCCGGATGACCCGGCCCTGCGGGAAATCCATTTCGGCGCCTGGGAAACCCGCGCCTTCGCCGAGATCGAGGCCGAGACGCCCGACCTGATCCGCGCCTTCTGGGAAACCCCGGGCGAGGTGCGCCCCCCGGGCGGGGAAAGCTGGAACGACCTTGCTGCCCGGACCTGGGCGGCACTTGACCGGCTGCAGGGCCCGCCCGACCTGATCGTCGTCGCGCATTTCGGCCCGATCCTGGCTGCCGTCCAGCGCGCCGAAGATCTTTCCCCCGAAGCGGTCTTCGCGCACCGGATCGACAACCTCTCAGTCACCAGCCTGACCTTCGGCCCGCCGCCAAAGGTCTTCGCGATCAATCACCAACCGTGATTGCCGACGGCACAAATCGTCGTTTCCCTTTCCCGCCTGCCCGGGGTTCAATCGCCGCCGAAAGGACAATAGACATGACCTATGACCTCGTGATCGGCGACCGCGGCTATTCCAGCTGGAGCCTGCGCGGCTGGCTTCTCTTCGACGCTTTCGGCATTCCGGTGAAGACCCATTCCGCCCGGCTTTACACCGATGAACTGCCCACCCTCTTGAAGGACTACTTCCCGGCCCGGACCGCGCCGACCATGCGGACGCCAGAGGGCTCGGTGGTCCCGGAAACCATCGCCATCGCCGAGGAACTGGCCACCCGCCACCCGGAAGCCGGTCTCTGGCCGCAAAATCCCCACGCCCGGGCCACTGCCCGGGTCCTCGCCGCCGAAATGCACGCCGGGTTCACCAGCCTGCGCAGCTATTGCCCGATGAACCTGCGCGTCAGCTATACCGACTGCCAGCCCCCGCCCGAGGTGCTGGCCGATCTTGCCCGGCTTGAAACCCTTTGGGCTTGGGCGCGTGAGACGACGCGGTCCACCACCCCCTGGCTCTGCGGCGCCTATTCCGCAGCCGATGCCTTCTTTGCCCCGGTGGCCACCCGGATCGCCACCTACAACCTGCCCGTCGGGCCCGAGGCGATGGTCTATGTCAACGCCCACCTTGCGCACCCGAGCTTCCGGCGCTGGCGCGCGATGGGTCTGGTCGATGGGGCGGACCAGGACTTCTACCGCCGCGACTATCCTCGTCGTGACTGGCCCGGCCCGGTCCCGCTGCCCGCCAAGGCGGTGGACTGCGTCGATACCGTGAACCAAAGCTGCCCCTATTCCGGCAAGCCCGTCACCCTTGCACTGGAACTGTACGGACGCCGCTTCGGCTTCTGCAACGCCTTCTGCCGCGACAAGACCGTGGCCGATGCCGAAGCCTGGCCGAAGTTCATGGCGCTTTACCATTCGTAAACCATTCCGCCCTACCCGTTAACCAAGATGAATCGGGTGGGGCGCATGGGACGGTCCAGAACAGCACAACAGATTTTCTGTCCCCAAGTATCCCCGCCGGAGGCACGCCCGAGCCGGTTGCGCGTCCTTCACGCGCAAAGGCGAGACAAAAGGCTCGCGCGGAACGCGCTCGATTTCATAGCCGCCCCGACCCTCAGGCGCTCCGCATGACTGCCCGCGCCTATACCGTTGCCTTCGAAGGAGTCGAGGCCCGCCTGGTCGAAGTGCAATGCGCCGTCTCGCCCGGATCGCCCACCTTTACGCTCGTCGGCCTGCCCGACAAGGCGGTGACCGAGGCGAAGGAACGCGTGCGAGCCGCGCTGCAGGCCTTGTCCATCGCGCTTCCGGCCAAGCGCATCACTGTCAACCTTTCACCCGCCGACCTGCCCAAGGAAGGCTCGCATTTCGACCTGCCGATCGCGATCGCGCTGCTGGCCGCGCTGGACATCATTCCGCGCGAGGATGTCGAAGGCACGGTCGCGCTCGGGGAACTGTCGCTCGACGGTCGCCTCATCGCCGTAGCCGGGGCCCTTCCCGCCGCAATGGCCGCCGCCGTGGAAGACCGGGGCCTTCTCTGCCCAAAGGCCTGCGGGGCCGAGGCCGCCTGGGTCGGCGCGACCACGGTCCTCGCCGCCGCTTCACTGGAAGAGGTTCTGCACCACTACACCGGCCGCACGCCCCTGGTCCCGGCCGAGGCCGGCGAGGTCACCCGCACCGCCGCCCCGCGCGACTTTCGCGAGGTGAAGGGACAGGAACGCGCCAAGCGCGCGCTGGAGATCGCCGCCGCCGGGCGGCACCACCTGTTCATGGTCGGCACGCCGGGATCGGGCAAGTCCATGCTGGCCGCGCGCCTGCCCGGCATCCTGCCACCGCTTTCCGCCCCGGAAGCCCTTGAAACCTCGATGATTCATTCGCTCGCGGGCCTTCTGACCGAAGGCGGCATTTCGCGCGACAGACCGTTCCGCGAACCGCACCACACCGCCTCGATGGCTGCCATTGTCGGCGGTGGCCGCGGCGCCAAACCGGGAGAGATCTCGCTCGCCCACAATGGCGTGCTGTTCCTGGATGAGTTTCCCGAATTTCCGCGCATGGTCCTGGACACGCTGCGCCAGCCGATCGAGACCGGAACGGTGATGGTTGCTCGGGCCAATGCCCATATCCGCTATCCCTGCCGGTTCCTGCTGGTCGCTGCAGCCAATCCCTGCAAATGCGGCTACCTGTCGGACCCGTCCCGCGCTTGCGGGCGCGCGCCCCTGTGCGGCGAGGATTACCTTGGCCGCATTTCCGGACCACTGATCGACCGGTTCGACCTGCGTGTCGAGGTGCCGCCGGTCGCTTTTGCCGACCTTGACCTGCCGGCCTCTGGCGAAAGCTCGGCCAGCATTGCCGCCCGGGTGGCCGAGGCCCGCGACCGGCAGTCCGCCCGTTTTGCGGCCGCGCCCGGTCTGCGGGTGAACGCTGACCTGGAAGGCGCGGCGCTGGAGGACCACGCCGCCCCCGACAGCGAGGGCAAGGAGCTGATCAGCCGGGTTGCCGAACGCATGGGCCTGTCAGCACGCGGGTATCACCGGGTCTTGCGGGTCGCGCGCACCATCGCCGATCTGGATGCCAGTGCAACTGTCCGCAAGCCGCACATTGCCGAGGCAATCAGTTTCCGGCTGTCCTCGGCGGTGGGTGGACTATAGGTCTGGTGAGCGGTTGGCCCGCGGGCTGAGGGGCCGAGGTTTCGTTTGCCAAGGACGGCTCGATTATCGCGGCTCTTGCCATGGCCAACTTTCGAGCTGCACTTCGTCGCGATGGCCGGCGGCGTGTGAGCGCACTGGACAGCTCAAGTCAGGACAGGCGCTTGGCGGGCGGGCGAGACAACTTTGTCCCGAAGCTCGCAGCGCCCACGATGTCCGATCTGTCGGCAGACCAGGGACCTTTCGACAGCTTGGCCACCGTCGGTGACAGTCAAGCGTCAGGTCGAAAAGACCCGCGACAGCGGTTCTGCAACGCCGGATGCGCCGGTGTCGATCCAACGCCCGATGCTCTTAGAACAGGTCAACTTCACCCATAGTCTCCTGATCGCCCGGCCCGCCGCGAGGACGGCCGATCAGAGCGTCGGCCAGGGCACGCAAGCCCATGGCGTGAATGGAGTGGGAAATGTCCACGGAGATGTCGCTATCGACCGATTGGGCAACCTCGGCCATGAAGGTCGCCAATTCGATGGCCAGCTGCGCCAGGTGATCCAGCCGCTGTATGGGCGCCGAAAGACGCTCCAATCCGTCGACGCCTTCCGAAAGGATGATGCCGACCTGCTTTTCGACTTCCACCGCCGCTGAGGCAAGCAACAGCATCTCGGCGGAAACGTTCTTGAGCAGGACCGGGAGAGGGATCTGATCCGCTTGGGAAATGACTGACATGGACTACAGCGGCCCCACGACGGCCTGTATGCAGGCCTTCAGCTGGGCGGTGCTGAACGGCTTCTGGATATAGTTGTTCATCCCCCTGGCCTTTCCGGCTTCCATGATCTCGGGGGTCATGCGCCCGCTGACTAGGATGAAGCCGATGCGCGCCGTGATCTTGTTCTCGCGCAGCGACTTGAGCAGATCGAGGCCCGTCATCCCCGGCATGTTGTAGTCCGAGATCACCAGATGGACCGGCTTTGCCACCAGTGAACGCAGCGCATCCGCCCCATCCGTGCGAAAGTCGATCTTTTTGATTCCCATCTCTTCCAGGGCCATGATGATCAGGCCCCGGCTGGTTGCCATGTCGTCGACCACCATGATGGACAGGCTTTCCTTCAGCGCCATTTCGCTCTCCTATACCTCAATCTGCAAATCTGCCGGATTGCCATGCTCATGGTTCGCGGCGGTAGATGGTCTTGCCGACGATCGTGAATCTTGACCGCAGGGACGGCGACATTCGCTCGGTATGGCCAATGAACAGATACCCGTCCGGATGCAGCACATTGCTGAAGGCGGACCAGATCTGCTCCTGCGTGTCTTCATGCATGTAGATCGCCACATTGCGGCAGAAGATGACGTCGAACCGGCCCTGGAACGGCCAGGTGTCGATCAGGTTCAAGCGTCGGAAGGTCACCAGAGAGCGAACCTTCGGCTTCGGGGACCATAGCTCGGCGGGCTTGACGCAGTCGAACCCGCCGTCGATCAGCGGCTGCGGCACCTCGCGCAGGCTGTTCACCCCATAGGTTCCAGCTTCGGCGCGGGCCAGCACATCACGATCAACGTCGGTTGCTAGGATCTTCACGTCGTGCGAAGCAGCATCGGGAAAGGCCTTCAGAAGGCAAAGTGCGATGCTGTAGGCCTCCTCACCGGTGGAACATCCGGCGGACCATATGCGCACCCGCTGTCCCGTCCGCGCGCGTTCGATGAGCCTGGGCAGGACCTCGGTCTCGAGAAAGTCGAAATGGTGGCTTTCGCGATAGAAGTGGGTGGTGTTGGTGGTCAGCGCCGAAACGAACCGGTCCCGCTCTTCGGTTTCGGCAGTGTTGAGCACGCGGTCAAGGTATGCCTCGAAGGTGTCGAGATTTAGTTCGATGACCCGCGCGGCAAGGCGGGCATAGACCATCCTGTCGCTTGATTCGGTCAGCTGGATGCCGGTCAACTGATGCAGCAGGCTGGAAATCCTGGCGAAGTCCGCCGGTGTGTACGTCACCTTCATCTGATCGCGCCGTTCCGACCGGACAGGAGTGGCCACCGCGGTCATGGACGGGTCTCCCGCGCGGCGGCCCGCGGCAGGACGGCACAGACGTCGATCAGCCGCAGCATGCGCTGGTCGATCGCGATGACCCCCTCGATGAAGGCGCGAGTGAGGTCAGAGGAGACCGACGGTGTCGGCTGCACCACCTTGCGATCGACGCTCAGGATATCCGACACGGAATCCACCAGGAAGCCGACCGTCTGGTTTTCGACCACGCAGATGACGATCACATGTCGGTCGTCAGGAGTGATCGGATCAAGCCCCATCCGAGCGGCAAGATCCATGATGGGTACGACCGCACCACGCAGGTTGATCACCCCAAGAATGAAGGGCGGCGCATGCGGCAGGACGGTGGCAGGCGTCCAGCCACGGATTTCCCGGACAGCCATGATGTCCACGCAGAAATCCTGACCACCCACACGGAAACTGACCAACTCGCGCTCGTCAGCATTTATTGCTTCTGCGACTGCAGACGACATGTCAAACCTCCTCGGGAACTGGAATTGCCGCCAGCGTCAGAGGGCGATGCCGGTGCTGAGCGGTTTCGTCTGGATCTATGATGAGAGCGATCTTGCCATCGCCCAGGATGGTTGCGGCCGCAACGCCGGGCACACGCCCGTAGTTGGACTCCAGGCCCTTGATGACGACCTGCCGCTGGTCATGAATGCGGTCGACCGCCAGTGCCCAGCGATCATGTTGGCCGGATTCCACCAGGATCAGGACCATTCTCGAATAGTCGCTGACCGCGGACCGATAACCGTAGGTTGCGGCAAGATCGATGATGGGCACGAAAGTCTGACGCACGGCCACCACGACACCCGCAGAGGCAAGGTGATGGATGTCGGTTGCAGAAGGTCGCAGGGTCTCGATGATCGCCGTGATCGGCACCACCATGGTCTGGCCAGCAACATCGACGACCATGCCATCCAGCACCGCAAGGGTCAGGGGCAGGCTGATCGACAGGGTTGTGCCCTTGCCCGGCACCGAAAGGATGTTCACCCGCCCCCCCAGCGCCTGAATTGCCGAACGGACGACGTCCATGCCGACGCCACGCCCCGACAGGTCAGTGACCTTCTCTGCCGTCGAGAAACCGGGCAGGAACAGGAGCTGGTCGATCGCGTTGTCGTCAAGCGTGGCGTCGGCAGTGATCAGGCCCTTGTCGATGGCGATCTGCTTCACCTTGGGCCGGTTGATGCCGGCGCCGTCATCTGAAACCTCGATCAGAACCCTGCCGGACCGATGCGCTGCGGACAGGCGCACGCAACCCGCTTCGGGCTTTCCGGCCGCCAGTCGTGCGGCTGGGGTTTCGAGCCCATGATCGACGGCATTGCGGATGATATGGGTCAAGGGATCGACCAGGCGCTCGATCACCGTCTTGTCCACCTCAACCGCTTCGCCCTCGGTCTCGAAGCTGACGTTCTTCCCCGCCAGGTCCGATGCTTCCCGGACAATGCGCGCCATGCGCTGGAACAGCGGCTTCACCGACTGGGCGCGAATGGCCATGACATTTTCCTGCAACTCGCGGGCAAGATTGCGAAACTCGTTCAGTCCGGTCCCGAGGTCGCTCTGCCCCGAAAGTCCGGCATCTTGCGCCCATTGCGCAAGCACCGCCTGGTTGATGACCAGTTCGCCCACGATGTTGATCAGGCGGTCGACCAGCTCCAGGTCGACGCGCACCGATCCCTTCTGCCCACCGCCTTGCGTTGCTGGACCTGCCTTTGCGGCCACCTTCGCAGCGGATTGCCCCGCCGTTGCGACAGGCGTCGCGGGATCCGGCAACTCAACGTCAGCGGCGTCGGCAGCATCTGCCGGTTCCGGAAATGGCTCTTCGTCGCCAGGCAGCATCGTGATCTCCAGGCTACAAAGCTCTTCGACGAACTCGAAGACTTCCTGCACTGCTTCCATCGGCTCAGCCGTTGTCAGGGCAAGATCCCAAGTCAGGTAGGGCTCCGACCAGTCCATGTCGGCGAAGTCGGGCAAGGCGGAAGTGTCGACTTGGGCTGACAGGGTGCCCATGTCCTCAAGCGCACGGAAAAGAAGGACCGGGTCGTTGCCCACGGCATGGAGTTGCCGCGTCGGCGCCAGCTTGATGCTGTAGGTACACGTTGCCCCGGACTCCGCGCCGAAGTCGAATGCCATCGCGATCGGCTGAAAGCCATCAGTGTCCGCCGGCTGCTCCACGACCACATCTGCCTTGGCTGGGGCCTTCGGCCTGGGCGCAGCCAACTGCTCCAGTCGCTTCAACAGTTCGAGGCCTGCACCGCTATTCGGCTCGACATCGTCGCGCGCCGCGGCCACCAGGTCCGCAAGATAGTCGGCGGAGCGCAGCGAAACGCGGATGATCTCGGACGAGAGGGTAAGCCGACCGGATCGGACCTCATCAAGCACCGTCTCGAATTGATGTGCAAAGCGGACCAGTGCTTCCAGACCGAAGGCAGCAGCGCCGCCCTTGATGGAATGCACCGCGCGGAAGACGGCGTTGACAACCTCGGAATCGGCAGAGCCGGTCTCGGCTTGCCCGGCGAGTTCGGCCAACCCGTCATCCAGGGTTTCCAGAAGCTCTTCGCATTCCTGAAAGAATGTCTGACGAATGTCGCTGGCTGTGCTCATCGTGACCTCAATGTGCAGCGATGCGGCGGATGGCCGACACCAGTTTCAGATCGTCGAACGGCTTGACGATCCAGCCGGTCGCGCCGCTTTTCCGGGCGCGCTCCTTGAGGTCCGGAGCGCTTTCGGTCGTCAGGACCAGGATCGGCAAGGCGGAACACGCCGTACCGGCGCGCACCGCCTCGATCACGCCGAAGCCATCCAACCGGGGCATGTTGATGTCGGTGATGATGACATTCGGCTGGACTTCCGCGAGCTTGTCCAGCCCGTCCTGGCCGTCGACCGCCAAGTGCACGTCGAAACCGGCATTGGTGAGGGTTTCGCGGAGCATCTCGCGGATGGTTCGGGAATCGTCAATTGCAAGCACAGTCAGCATCATTCAACCTCGGCAGAATTCGGGAAGGCGCCTTGCAGACCCAGGCGGTTCAGGTCGTCACGCAGGGCCGGCGAAGCAGTCAAAGTCCAGGCATGGCCTGCAGCTTCCCAGGCGCGCATCGATGCAAGCAGGACTTGCGCGGCAAGTGCACCGCACAGGGCGACGGCGGCACCATCGACGTGGACGGCTGCACCCCGCAACTGGCCGAGACGCTCGTAGAGCTCTCGGGTGGCGGCGAAATCCAGACGCTCGGCCAGCAGGACGGTGGAGCCCGTTTCCAGCCTCTGCGGCTGATCACCAGAGCTGGCGCCGTCGGCGCGAATGGGATCGGCGCTAGAAGAACGTGACATCGTTGTCGCTCCTCGATTGATCGCGTGGCGGCGGAACCGTGCTCAACTCGTTCGTCTGCACGATCATCTGCTGGGCATAGCCCGTGGTCGGCGTGTAGCGGACGCGCCGGGCGAAAGTTCCCCCGAGGCTCTGCGCCACGCAGGGGATGCCTTCGTTTGCAAGGAACTCCAGCGCGAAGCGGGCGTTCGCTTCGCCGATCCGACCGAAGCCATCGCTCATCATGGCGCCGCCGAACAGCTTTGCTGACAGTCGGTTCTTGTTTGCCCCCATTTTCAGGAGACCGTTGATCAGAAGCTCCATCGCATAAAGTCCGTAGCGGATCGACTGGCTGTCGCCTGAACCGTTGCCGGGAAGCAGGAAGTGGTTCATGCCGCCCACCCCAGCAACAGGGTCGCTGATGCAGGTGGATACGCAGGAGCCGAGGATCGTGGTGAGGATCGTGTTCTCACGGTCGGATACGACGTAGTCGCCCTGCACGACGTGGACGTAGGTCACCGCGTCTCGAGTTCGGATGTCAGTCTGGCCTGTCAAGGTTGGATCCATTCTTGCATTGCGGTGTCTCGGGGAATGGCAGGCCGTGCTGGCGGCCTGCTTTTGGCTGGCTTAGAAATCTTCCCAGCCTGCCGCATCCGCCTTGATCGCGACTGCGGCATTGCCCCGGCTCTGGACCGCCGTTCCTGGCGCAGGCGCCGGTTTGGCGGCTTTGGTGGACCTGTCCGAACGGAAGGAAAGAACCGTCTCGGGCGCCGAGGTTGCACCGACCTTGAAATGGGACACAGTGGCAACCAGCGCGACGGCATCCTGCGTCAGTCCCTCGCTTGCGGCCGTGGTTTCCTCCAGCCGGGCGGCATTCTGCTGCGTGGACTGATCGAGTTGGGTCACTGCGCTGTTGATTTCGACCAGGTTGGCCGACTGCTGGCGCGAGGCGACGGCAATGTCGGAAACGAGCTCTGCAATCTCCGAAACCGATCCGGCGATCTGCTTCAGCGCATCTCCGGTCTTGTCCACCAGGGCGACGCCGCGGCGGACCTGGCTGGCGCTGTTGGCGATCAAATCGTTGATCTCGCGCGCTGCATCCGACGAGCGTTGCGCAAGTGCCCGCACTTCCGAGGCGACGACAGCGAAGCCGCGACCGGCATCCCCGGCGCGCGCGGCCTCGACGCCTGCGTTCAGCGCCAGAAGGTTGGTTTGGAAGGCGATGTCGTCGATGACCTTGATGATCGAGGTGATGCGTTCCGACGAACTTGCGATCTGGTCCATGGCCGAGACCGTTTCAACCACGACCTTGCTGCTGCTCTCGGCGCTGGCCTTGGCGTTCGAAACGGCCTGGTCGGCACGTTCAGCCCCGTCGGCAGTCGCCTTGACCGAGTCGGTCAACATATCCAGCGCCGCAGCGGTCTGCTCGAGCGTCGCCGCTGTGCTTTCGGTCCGGCGCGACAGCCCGTCGGCGGTGGAACTGATGTCGCGGGCCTCGTTGCTGATGTTTTCCGCGTTCTTCAGGATCGCGCTCATCGCCATCGCCATGTTGTTGACGGTATTGTTGAAATCCTGACGAAGCTCTTCGTAGTTGCCCGCGAAGGGCTCGTCGATCCGCGCGGTCAGGTCGCCCGCGTTCAGCTTGCGCAGACCCAGACGCAAGGCCTCGACCACGTTAGACTGCTGCTTTTCTGCTTCGGCGCGCTGAAGCCGTGCCGCTGCAATCTCGGCCTCTGACCGCGTGACATCCTTGCCGAGAAGCAGGATCCGGATCGGGCGACCCTCGTGATCCTTCACGCAGCCAAGGCTGCCGTCGATGATGGCAAGATCGCTGGTGCCCCGGGCCATGCGCATGGTCCCAAAGTAGCTCTGGCCCAGGGCGGCCGCCTTCAAGATCTCGGGCACCGAGACCTCTTCGCCCGCTTCATTTCCTGCGCCGACAAGGAGTTCCGCCAGCGGACGATGCTTCATCGTCTCGGCCGAGGCGGCAAGCGATGCAAAGAAGGGACCGTTCGCGGACAGCAGAACACCGTCCATGCCGAACTCTGCCTTGATCTGGCTGGATTCGATTGCCTGGATGACGGCCGCATTCAGCCAGCTTGCGGTGACATCCGTCCATTCCATGACGTAGCCCACCACTTTGCCCTCGGCATCGCGGATGGCTGAGGCGGACAGCGACAGCCTTGCATTGCCCAGCTTCACGATGGTGCTGAAGGTCCCGCCGGCCACGGCCTGCATCTCTTTCGTGGCGCGACCGTGCTGGGCGACGGTGTGGAACCGCGCGACCGACAGCCCCTCCAGGTTCTCGGGGTCGAACTCTGGAACCCGTTCGCGGAGGGCAGCGAGATGGGTCCGGAACAGCTCCACCATCTTCACGTTGAAATGGGTGACCACCATGTTCAGATCCACCAGCAGCATGGCCGCGGAAGACCCCATGAATGCTGCGCCTTTCAGGGTGTTCTCAAATTCGGCGCCTTGCGCCTGCACCAGGGTGTCACGCAGGTCGCCCAGCGACACGGCGATCGATCCAAGCTCGTCCTTGCGGGTCTGCATCGGGATGTCCACCAGATAATCCCGACGCCCAAGATGCTGGATCACCGCCTGCAGACGCTTGAGCGGATTTGCAATCACCCGGTTCAGGAAGACCATGTTGACCAGCACCGCGAGCGCTAGCACGCCAAGTGCAATCAACAGGGCCGTTGTCTTGTTCCCGTTTGCAACGGCGAGCAACGGCGCACTTGTCCACCGTGTCGCAACCGCGCCGATGAGTTCCCCGGATTCGCCAAAGTGCGCGGGAGCGGCCACGATGAAGCCATCGCTGCTTTGCGTCAGCTGCCCCAAACTGAGCGCGCGTCGGGCGTATTCCAGCAGCTCCGCATCCTGACCATTGGCACCGTCCCCGACAATCTCGCCGTCAAGCCCGACCGCAACCGCCGCTGTCGAGCTGCCCTCCGAATGCTTCATCAAGCCAACAAAAAGTTCGTCGACCTTGTCACCGCGGCCGAACCGAATGCTGGCAGCGGCATCATCCGCCAGTCCTTGGGTTTCCGACTGGGCCCGGTGGAGGACGATGTCTTCGATCATCTGTTCGGACTGAATCCACATCTTGGAAGTCAGCGCGCCCGTGACGAGGGCGGTCAGAAGAACTGCAATCCCGGTGAGCTTTACAAAGATCGAGTTCAGTCGCGAAATTCTGTGTTGCGTCTGCATTTTCATTTCCCAAGCACGTGCCGCGCGCGCAGCGCAGATCAGAAGGATTCGGCGTTCAGGCCGATCGTGGCAGCCCCAAGGACTTGCCCGGTCACCGGGTCGGTGACGGTGTAGGACACCTGCACCTGATAGGTTTGCGTGGACTCATCGAACTCCACTTCCGAGACGTGCAACGCGTCCGGACCCAGGACGTAGGTCAGCTGGTACTTGTCTTCGTCGCCCTGCCAGTAATCCGAGGTGACGTCGCTGACGGCAACGTTCAGCCCTTGCGCATCCATCAGGATGACTTCGGTCACTTTCCCGCCCGACGCGGCGACATAGTCGCGCAGCATCGCCGAGGCGGCGTTGTCGACTACGCCCTTGATCAGCGCGCCGTCCTTGCCAACTTCAGCCTTCCACTTTTCGTCAAGGGCCTGGATGTCATCCGGGGTCAACGCGATGTTGGCGGCATTCGCGGCATTGATCGCATTGATGATGACCGGGTCAGACAGCCTGCTGCGCGCCTCGGTGTTGACGAAGGCTGTCATGCTGTCTTCAAGCGCGTCGGCCGACACAAGGGTGGGCGTGATGCACGCCAGAACGAGAAGATACAGGGCTTTCACTGCTGCCTCCGAAGCGATGGGAAGGGTCGACTTGAAGCAGCATTCGCAGACAATCCTTAATGATCTCATTCCGGATCTGGCGATTTGGCAGTCCGATTGACCTTTCCACGCCGTGCGGAGATCACCTTTTTTGTATGTTTTTCAAAACCTAACCTGCACCCCGACGGAGTTTCCGTAAAATTGCTTCATGATTGTTCCGGCCTATGTGGCCTCGTCCTGTTCCTGGATCTGGCCGGGACGACCCCTTAGCTTGCTGCCAGTCTTTCAAGAAGCTTGCAGTATGCGGTCTGGCCGGTCCGGAAGTTCGACAGGCGGAAGAACTCGTTCGGGGCGTGGAGATTCTCGTCGTTCATTCCGAAGGCGAAGACCGTGGCGTGGACCCCGAGTTCGTTCAGAAGCATGGACATGACGGGGATCGAGCCGCCGGTCCGCGTGACGTAGGGCGTCTTTCCGTAAACCTCGGTCAGGACCCGGGCCGCCGCCGTGCTGGCATTGTGGCCGGGCGGGACAAGGAAGGGGTCGGCGCTGCCGGGCAGGCGCTTGACGCTGACGCGCAGGCCCTTGGGGCAGGAGGCCTCGATATGGGCGCGCAGAAGGTCGAAGATCGCATCGGGCTTCTGATTGGCGACAAGGCGGCAGGTGATCTTGGCATGGGCCTCGGCGGGCAGGACCGTCTTGATCCCGCTGCCCTGCCAGCCGCCCCAGATGCCGTTCATATCTAGCGTGGGCCGACCCCAGAGCCGTTCGCGGGTGGTGTAGCCTTCCTCGCCAAAGGTGTCTGGGACGCCGAGTTCGGCGACATAGGCGGCCTCGTCGAAAGGGATGCGGGCGAAGGCGGCGCGGTCCTCGACGGTCAGGTCGATGACGTCGTCGTAGAAGCCCGGCACGGTGATCTTGCCGTTCGGGGCCTTCATCGAGGCGATGATCTGCGCCAGACCCTGGATCGGGTTGGCGATGCCCCCGCCCTGCTGGCCAGAGTGCTGGTCGCCCTTCGCTCCACTGACCGTGATCTCCGCCGCCACAAGGCCCTTGAGGCCGGTGATCAGGTTCGGCTGATCCTCGCCCCACTGGCTACCGTCGGCGGAGAAGATCATGTCGGCTTTCAGAAGTGCGCCGTTCGCCTTTATGAACGGCGGCAGGTGGGGGGAGCCGATCTCCTCTTGCCCCTCGAAGAACATCTTCACGTTGACGGGCAGGCGCCCATTTGTCTTCAGCATCGCCTCGACCGACAGGATCGGGATCAGCATTCCCCCCTTGTCGTCCGAAGCGCCCCGTCCCCAGACCTTGTTGTCGCGCACCTGCGGTTCGAACGGCGGGGTTTCCCACAGGTCGAAGGGCTCGGCCGGTTGAACGTCGAAATGGCCGTAGATGAGGATCGTGGGCTTGCCCGGCGCGTGCAGCCAGTCGGCGTAGACGACCGGGTGGCCGTCCGTGGGCATCATGCGGACGTTCTCCATACCCGCCGCCTGCAGGCGACGGACGACCCATTCGCCCGCAGCTACCACGTCGGGGATATGCGCGGGCGCGGCCGAGACCGAGGGGATGCGGACGAAGTCGATGAGTTCATCCACGAAGCGCGCCTGATGCGCGTCGAGGTAGTCGGACCAGTCCATCATGTTTCCTTTCAGGCCGCGGGCATGCGGGTTTCGACGAGTTCCGCCCAGTAGGAGGCGCCGTAGGGGATCGCGTCGTCGTTGAAGTTGTATTCGGGATGGTGGACTTCCGCCGTGTCGCCGTTGCCGACCTGGATATAGGCGCCGGGGACGGCCTGAAGCATGTAGGCGAAATCCTCGCCGCCCATGATGGCGGGGCAGTTCGCGTCTACCGACCCCGCGCCGCCGATCCTTTCGGCGACCTTGGCGGCGAATTCGGTTTCGTGGTCGGCGTTGACCATCGCGGGGTAGCCCGGTTTCCACTCGATCTCCACCGACCCGCCGAAGCCCGCCACGGTGCCTTCGACCAGCGCGCGGAAGCGTTCCTCGGCGAGCTTCCGGATGCCCGCGTCGAATGTCCGCACCGTGCCGCGCAGTTCGACGCGTTCGGGGATGACGTTCCAGGCCTCGGACTCGGTCTTCATCGAGGTGACGGAGACCACGATAGACTCCAAGGGATCGGAGTTGCGCGAGACGATGGTCTGCAGCGCCATGACGGTCTGGCAGGCCATGACGGTGGTGTCGACGGTCCGGTGCGGATAGGCGGCGTGGCCGCCCTTGCCGCGCAAATGGACGGTGAAGTTGTCGGTCGCGGCATAGAATGGGCCGGGCTTGATCGAGAACTGGCCGACGGGCAGGCCGGGGGAGTTGTGCATCCCGTAGACCTCCTTGATCCCGAAGCGAGTGATAAGGCCGTCCTTGACCATCGCCTCGCCCCCCGCGCCGCCTTCCTCAGCGGGCTGGAAGATCACGGCGACCTTTCCGTCGAAGTTGCGGGTTTCGCAGAGGTATTTGGCGGCGCCGAGGAGCATCGCGGTGTGCCCGTCATGGCCGCAGGCGTGCATCTTGCCGGGAGTCCTGGAGGCGTAGGGAAGGTTCGTGGCCTCCAGGATCGGCAGCGCGTCCATGTCGGCGCGGAGGCCCACGACATGGCCGTGCGTGTCGGTCTTGCCCTTGATCACGCCGACGACCCCGGTGCGGCCGATGCCGGTCACGACCTCGTCGCAGCCGAATTCGCGCAGGCGGTCGGCGACCGTGGCGGCGGTGCGGTGGACGTCGTACATCAGCTCCGGGTTTTCGTGCAGGTCCCGCCGCCAGGCGGTGATCTCGGCCTGCATCTCGGCCAGACGGTTCTTGATCGGCATGTCTTCCTCCCTAGTCCTGCAGGACGAAGTGGCCGTGGGCCACTTCGGTATAGACCGATGGGGCGGGCTGGTGCCCCAGCGGAAAGATCGGCGACTTGATCGGCTTGAAGGCCAGATCCTCGGCAAAGCGGCGCTTCGCGGGGTCGGCGATAGGGACCGCCGAGAGCAGCTGCCGGGTGTAGCTGTGGGTGGGGTTGTCGAAGATCGCCGCGCGGGGGCCGATTTCGACGATCCGGCCCAGATACATCACCCCCACCTGATGCGCGATGCGTTCGACGACGGCCATGTCGTGGGAGATGAAGAGGTAGGAGAGGCCAAGGTCCTCCTGCAGCTCCATCATCAGGTTCAGGACCTGCGCCTGGACCGAGACGTCGAGGGCGGAGACGGCCTCGTCCGCGACGATAAGCTTTGGGTTCACGGCCAGCGCGCGGGCGATGGCGACGCGCTGTCTTTGGCCGCCGGAAAGCTCATGCGGGAAGCGGTTCATGAAGGTGCGGGGAAGGTGGACGCGGTCGAAAAGCTGTTCGACGCGGGCCTTGAGTTCGGTGCCGGAAGCGAGGCCGAAGTTGACGATGGGTTCGGCCACCTGGTCCTTGAGGCGGCGGTAGGGGTTGAGGCTGGCGAAGGGGTCCTGGAAGACCATCTGCATGTCGGCCCGTGCGCGGCGCAGGTCGTGGGGGTTGAGCGCGCCGATGTCGCGGCCGCCGATCCAGACCTCGCCGCTGGTGGGCCTCACCAGACGAAGGATTGACCGGCCGCAGGAGGACTTGCCGCAACCGGATTCGCCCACCAGTGCGAGCGTCTCGCCGACATTGAGCGTGAAGCTGACGTCTTCGACCGCGTGGACTTGGGCCGTTGTGCGGCGCAGGATGCCGCCCTTGACCGGGAAACGGGTGGTGAGGTGCTTGACCTCCAGCAGGACCTCGGGCTTCCGCGTCTTGGCAGGGCGCGGGGGCGTTGCTTCGTCGCCGATCAAGCGCATCCGTTCGGGGGCGGCCTTGCCCTTCATCTCGCCAAGTTTCGGGACGGCTGCGAGGAGGGCCTTGGTGTAATCCTCCTTCGGGGCGGTGAAGATCTGGTCGACCGTCCCCGTCTCCACGATCTTGCCGCGATACATCACGACCACGCGGTCGGCCATCTGGGCGACGACCGCCATGTCGTGCGTTATGAACAGGACCGCCATCCCGTTCTCGCGCTTCAGGCGGTTGATGAGGGCGAGGATTTCCGCCTGGATCGTCACGTCAAGCGCGGTGGTGGGTTCGTCGGCGATCAGAAGCTTCGGTTCGCAGGCCATCGCCATCGCGATCACCACGCGCTGGCGCATCCCGCCGGAAAGCTCGTGCGGGTACTGCTTCAACCGGCGTTCGGGTTCGGGGATGCGGACGCTTTTCAGAAGCTCCAGCGCGCGGGCGGAGGCCTGGGCCTGGCTCAGGCCCTTGTGCAGCATGAGGCCGTCGGTCAGCTGGCGTTCGATGGTGAAGACCGGGTTCAGGGCCGTCATCGGCTCCTGGAAGATCATCCCAATTTCGTTGCCGCGGACCTCGCCCATCACGGCGGGGGAGGCGGCGGCGACGTCAAGCTCGGTGCCGTCCTCGCGGCGGAAGCGGAGTTGTCCCGCGGCGATGGTGCCCCCGCCGAATTCCACCAGCCGCATCAACGAAAGGGAGGTCACGGATTTCCCTGACCCGCTTTCACCCACGACGCAGACGGTCTCGCCAGGGGCGATGGTGAAGGACACATCCTCCACCCCCACGACTGGGCCGCTGTCGGTGGCGAATTCGACCCGCAGGTGATCGACCGAAACGATGTCCTTCATCGCCGCCCCCTATTTCGACTTCGGGTCAAGGATGTCGCGCAGGACATCGCCGAACATGTTGAGGCCCAGGACCGTCAGCGCCACCGCCGCCCCCGGCACAAGCGCAGTCCAGGGCGCCACGTCCAGCTGGTCGCGGCTGGCCTGGATCATCAGACCCCAACTTGCGGCGGGGGGCTGGGTTCCGAGGCCGAGGAAGGACAGCCCGGCTTCGGCCAGGATCGCGAAGGCAAGGCTGATGGTGGCCTGTACGATCACGGCCGGCAGGATGTTCGGCAGCACGTGGCGCAGCATGATCATCCCGTCGGTCGTGCCCGAGGCGCGGGCGGCCTCGACATAGGGCATCTGCGCGACCTTCAGCGCCTCGCCCCGGATGATGCGGGCAAGGTAGGGGGTGAAGGCGACGCCGATTGCGATGATGGTGTTCTGGACGTTGGGGCCAAGGACCGCGCTGATGGTGAGCGCCAGGAGGAGGGCCGGGAAGGCCAGCAGCGTGTCGACAAGGCGCATCAGCACGTTGTCGATCCAGCCGCCGAAATAGCCCGAGACGAGGCCGAGGGGGAGGCCGAGGACGATGCTCATCAGGACGGCGGACACGGCGATCTCCAGCGAGGTCCGGGCACCGAGTATGACGCGGTAGAGCATGTCGCGGCCCAGCTGGTCGGTCCCCAGAAGGTGGTTCCAGGTCGGCGGCGAGCGGCGGGCGAGCATGTCCATCTTGGTCGCCGCATCGGGCGGAAGGATCATCGGGCCAAGGATGGCGACAAGGGCGATCAGCGTGAGAAGAACGATGCCGATCAGGCCCTTGGTGGTCTTGAAGCGCTTCATCCCCCTCACCCCAGCTTCACACGCGGGTCGATCAGGACGTAGAGGAGATCGACGAGGAGGTTGGTGATCATCACCACGGCGGCGATGACGACGACGGTGGCCTGGATCAGCGGCAGATCGCGGTTCAGAAGCGCCTGATAGGTCAACCAGCCCATGCCGGTATAGCCGAAGAGGCTTTCCATCACGATGATCGACCCGAAGAGGTAGCCGATCTGCAAGCCCGCGATGGTGATGACCGGCCCGATCGCATTGGCCAGCGCATAACGCCAGATGACGGTGCGCTCGGTCAGGCCCTTGGCGCGGGCCACCCGGATGAACTCTTGTCCCAGGATGCCGGTCATCGTGGACCGCGTCATCCGTGTCAGATGCGCCATGAGGCCAAGGCCGAGGGCGAGGGACGGTAGGAAGGCGTAGCGGAGGGCACCCAGGAAATCCTCGGATGGCTCGACGATCCCTGAGGACGGGAACCAGCCCAGCCAGCGCGCGAAGACGAGGATCATCACGATCCCCCAAAAGAAATCAGGCAGCGACACGCCCATCAGCGAGGCTGAAGAGCTTACGGTATCCTGCCACTTGTCACGGTGGACGGCGGCCCAGACGCCCAGCGGCACGGCCAGGGCAAGGGCGATGGTCATCGACATCACGACGATGATCGCCGAGGCCACGGCCTTCTGCACCAGAAGCTCGGCAATGGGTTTCTTGAAGATAAGCGAATTCCCCAGGTCCCCGGTCAAGAGCCCGCCGATCCAGCGCCCGTATTGGACGATGAGCGGGTCGTTCAGGCCCAGCGACTGGCGCAGGCCCTCCAGCGCGGCTTCGTTCGACTGGGTGCCCATGATCATCATCGCCACGTCGCCGGGCAGGATGTTAGTGACGGCGAAGGTCACCAGCGTGATCAGGAACAGCGTCAGGATCACCGACAGAAGCCGGTTGAGGACATAGGTCATGGCGATGCACCCAAGGGGGGACCGGCGGGCCGGGCGTCGGCCCGCCGGAAAGGCGTCAGGCCGAGAGCCAGACCTTGTGGAAGTTCAGGTTCGACCCGTTCGGATGGACCACAGTATCCAGTCCCATCACCTTGGGCTGCGCCCCGATGGTGCCGTTGCGGAACCACAGAAGGATATCGTGCGCCTCGTCGAAGATCTGCTTCTGCACGGCCTTGTAGACCTCGGCCCGGGCGGCGTCGTCCACCGTGACGCGGGCCTTTTCCGTCAGCTCGTCGATCACGGGGTCCGAGATCATGCGGTAGTTGAACGCACCCTTCGAGTTCCAGACCGAGTAATACAGGAAGTCGCTTTCCCAGAGCGTGAAGAAGTTCATCATCGTCATCTGGTAGTCCTTGTCGACCCAGCACTGCGACAGCCAGTCGGCCCATGTCAGCTGCTCGATGGTCAGGTTGACGCCCGCCATCTTGAACCATTCGACCAGGATCTGCGCGGTCTCGATGTGGTAGGGGTAGTTCGTCGTGGCCTTGAAGACGATGTTCAGGCTGCCTTCGGGATAGCCCGCCTCGGCCAGCATCGCCTTCGCCCCTTCGATATCCTGCGGGCGCTGGACCAGGTCCTTGTTGTAGGCGGCATCGGTCGGGAAGCTGGGCGAGGCGGTCGTCGCCCCCTGGCCCCAGAGCGCGCCCTGCATCAGCGCTTCCTTGTCGATGATCATGTCGAAGGCCACGCGGACGCGCTTGTCCTTGAAGGGCTCGAAGGTGTGGTTCATGTTGATGAAGTCGAAGTTCAGCGGGAACCACTTCTTCACCTGCAGCCCCGCATCGCCTTCGATTTCCCCCACACGGTCCAGCGGGATGTCGTTGATCATGTGCAATTCGCCGGTGCGAAGACCGGTCAGGCGGGTGGTCGGCTCGGTGATCTCGCGCGCTTCCACGGCGTCAAGGTAGGCGGGGCCGTCCCAGTAGTCGTCGAAGCGGGACATTTTGACGACAGTACCGACCTCGTAGCTGTCGAACTTGAACGGACCGGCGCCCATCGGGTTGGTGCCCTGCGTCGGGCCACTGTCCACCGGCATGATGACGCCCGCGCCGTTCTCGGCCAGACGCGACAGGAAGGGCGCGTTCACCGCGCTCATCTTGATCACGACGGTCAGGTCGTCGGGCGTCTCGATTGCGGCCACGTTGTTGAACACCTCGAAGTTCACCGCGCCGGTGGCCGGGTCCTTGCAGCGTTCGAAGGAATACTTCACGTCGGCCGAGGTCATCGTCGCACCGTTGTGGAACTTCACGTTCGGGCGCAGCTTGAAGGTGTAGGTCAGCCCATCCTCGGCCACTTCGAAGCTTTCGGCCAGGCCGGGGATGACCTTGAGGTTCGCGTCCACCGTGACGATGGACGAATGGATGTTCTGCAGGACGCGGCCCGACGATGCGGTACCGGTCTGGTGCATGTCCAGATTCTGCGTCGTCTCGGAATGGCCCCAGATCAGCGTGCCGCCCGAAACCGGCGTGTCCTGGGCCAGCGCGGGCAGAGCGAAGCCGCCCATGAGCACGCTGCCACCCATCACCGCCGTCGAGTTCAGAAGGAATTCCCTGCGCTTCATGTCGTTTCCCTGTTGGTTGGCCGCGGGTGCGGACTTTGGTTAAGGGCCGGTTCCACGGCCCCGTTTTCGTCTGCCCGCATGGACTGCGGGTCGTTGGTTCACTCCGGCAATCCGGGCCGTATCCCTGCCACGTCCAGTGCTGCTTCCAGCGCCATGCCAAGGCGCAGGATCGGTCCCTCGTCGAACAGCCGTCCCCAAAGCGAGATGCCCTGCGGCACGGTGTAAGTCTTGCCCCCTGCGGCCTCGCCAGTGGTCAGCTTGCCTGACGCGAGCGAGGCGGGGCTTCGGGTTCCCAAGTCCTCGAAGCCAGCCCGCAGATGCAGGCAGGGGTGTCCGGTGAAGTTCGACGCGATCAGCATCGGCCCGGTCATGAAAGGTCCGATCAGCACGTCGACTTGGCCGAAAAGGCCGTCCAGCGCCTGCATCACCAGGTACCGCAGGCGGTCCAGCTGCACGTGGTCCACGGCGGACAGGAAGCGCGCTTTGCGCATGGCGTTGGGCCAGGCGGCCGCGTCCTGCCAGGTCAGCGTGTCGTCCTGGTTGGTGAGGGTCAGGTCCTCGAAACTTGCGGCAGCCTCGGCAAAAAGGATGTTCATCAGCGCACCGTAGGGCAGGTCGGGAAGGCTGGTCTCGACCACTTTCACGCCCAGCTTGCGCATGGCGGCAAGGGCGGCATGGTCCACCGTCGTGGCACCTTCGCCAAAGGCCTCGGGCAGGTAGCCGACGGTCAGCCGGCTGTAATCGGCCCCGGCATCGAAGACGAAGGGCGCCGCGACTGTCGAGCGGTCGGCGGGGTCCGCCCCGTTGAGCGCGGCAAGGACGATCGCCGTATCCTCCACCGACCGGCAGATGGGGCCGACCTTGTCGAGCGAGTTGCACAGCGCCATGCCCCCGGCCCGGCTGACCCGCCCAAATGTGGGGCGCAGGCCCGTCGTGCCGCAACGCTGGCTGGGCGAGGTGATCGAACCCAGCGTCTCGGTTCCGATGGCAAAGGCGCAAAGCCCCGCCGCCGTCGCACTGGCCGATCCGGCAGAAGAGCCCGAGGAGCCTTCGTTCAGGTTCCACGGGTTCCGGGTCACCCCGCCGTACCAGATGTCGTTGTAGGCCAAGGCACCCACCGTGGTCTTGCCCAGAAGCACCGCGCCCGCCGCGCGCAGCTTTTTCACGATGGTCGCGTCGCTGTCCGCGATGCGGTCGCGGAACGGCTCGGCCCCCCAGCCGGTGATCGTGCCCTTGGCGTCAAAGAGGTCCTTCAGCCCATAGGGGATGCCGTGCAAGGGGCCAAGGTTGACCCCGCCACGGGTCAGGGCATCCGCCGCATCAGCCTCGGCCAGCGCAAGGTCCGGCGTCACCTGGGCCCAGCATTCCAGCTTTGGGTCCAGCGCGTCGATCCGGTCCAGGTAGATCTGGGTCAGACGGCGGCTGGTGAGCAGGCCGGACTTGATCCAGGCGGACAGGTGGGTGACAGGGGCAAAGGCGATGTCTTCGTCCGCTTTGGGCAGCGGAGCGGTGACGGGCGATAGTCGCAGCGCGTCCGCCCCATGCGGCATGGCGAATTCCGGCAAGCGCGGATCGAAGCGCATCGCCATTGGGACATGGTTCGCCAACGGCACAGCACGCCGCGCGACAGCCGAGGCAATCTGGCCTTCAAGGTTGTCCAGCATCAACTGGCGTTCGGCGGGCGTATACTCCACCCCCATCAGCCGTTCGGCGGCCACAATCGTCTCGACAGTGATCTGGGTCACTTTGGGCCTCCGTCCGGGGAAAGGATGCGGTTCAGGTTGTCGGCGAGGATCGTCAGATGCTTGCGCATCGCGGCTTCGGCTCCGGGGGCGTCCCCGGCCTCGATCCGGGTGATGATCTCGACATGTTCGTCGTTGCGGTCCTGCAGCGACCGCATTGAGCGCGCCTTCTGCCGGACACCCCGCCATTCCGGGTTGCCCCGAATTTCGTCGATCATCGAGAAGGCGGTGAGGAGCGGCTTGTTGCGCGCCGTCCGTGCGATCAGCCGGTGCAGCGCTCCGTCCCACAACTCGATGGAATCGGGGTCGCTAGCCTGCACGATCCGCGTGGCAAGGTTTCGCATCCGGTCGATGTCCGTCGGCATGGCGTGGCGCGCCGCCATCGCCGCCAGGACCGGCTCGATGCAAAGGCGCGCCTCCATCACCTCCGCGACATTGGTTTCGCCCACGATCTCGGCCGCGAGAAGCTGGGTCTTGTCGGGGGGTTGTCCGGCGAAAGTGCCCTTGCCCTGCTTGCGCCAGATCAGCCCCTCGGCCAGCAGACTTTCAAGTGCCGTGCGCACCGCCCGCCGCCCGATGCCCATGCTGTCCGACAGGTCCCGTTCGGTTGGAAGCCGTCCGTCTGCTGGAAGCCCTCCGCTCTCGATCATCGCCAAGAGGCGCGCCCGCACCACATTGGCGCTGTCGGTCACGACCGGATTGCGGCGGGGTGTCGGCATCGGTGAACCAATCCTGACTTGGTTCACCGATGAGGGATTTCCTGCCTGATTCTGTCAACTGCATTCCGGCGCGGATAGAGCGGGTGACCGAAGGCTTTGCATACGAATATGCAGTTGCCGCGAAAGCAGGCAGCAGTGAAACGCGAAGGCAGGGCCACGGCGTCCTGCCCCCGTTTTGCGCACCAAGTCTGGATTGATGAGCGGCATCGCCAAGGTCTGGCCCGCCAGGGTAGCTCGAAAAGTCGACTTCCTCGTTGATATCGTCGGACAGGCGTTGGCGGGCCTGCACGCAGGCATGGCCGACATCGGCGAGGGCCAGAAGCCGTTCTCGACTTGTCGGATTCGTATGCTAAGGGAGCGCGCCGTACGTTGCAGCATATCCGGCCGCAGCCGGATCTCGGGAACGCTTTCGCTGGAACAAGTGGCGGAGCAGATCATCGGACGGCCCCTGTTCTACCGCGCCCCTTGCAGCCTGATGCTGACCGAGGTCGCCTCAGTCTATCTTCCGCACCTGCAGCGAGCACTGGCGCAGATCGACGTGGCGATGGGGCAGGTGCAGACGGTCCAGCACCGCAAGGAAATGACGATCGCCTGCCCGGCGAGCCTGACCACCACCTGGCTGCGCGGGCGGCTGGTCGCCTACCGAGAAGAGAACCTGGAAGTCGAAGTGACCGACCACGCGACGATCTAGGCAGAGACCATCGAACAGATCGTCGACCTCAGGATCATTCCCCGCCACGTCAGCCAGGCGCTTGTCGGCCAGAGCCTGGGTGAGGAGCTTCTGGTCGTGGTCGGCCGCCCCGACTTCCTGACCGGCCCCGACGCCATTCGTACGCCCGTCACCACGGGATCCTCGACCTGCCGCTGGTTCAGGGGCGCAAGACCGACAGCTCGAACGTCGCGCTGGAGATGGCTATTGCCGGCCTTGGCTGTGTGGTCACTCTGGCCTCACTAGCCAAGGTCCATAGCAAGCGTGGATCGCTGGTGGATCACTTTCCGGGGAAGATCACCAGCCGATGGGGATGTGACCTTCGGCCGGAGGACCTCAGCCCGACGCAGGCCGGCGAAAGACTGATGCAGTTCCTACTGCAGCTCGGTAGCCCGCAAACCAGTTCGCGGGCTTGATGCGGCGGGGACTTTGGGAATGGACGCACCCTAGAGGGTCAGCACTGATCACTCTGGTTGAGGCTGCAGTTCCTGCGTAATTCAAGCTCCCTAGCAGACGGGAGTGATTTTGAGCAGCCTGTTCTGGCTGACGGACGCGCGGGTGGAGCAGCTGAGGGCGTTCATCCACAGGAGACGGTGCAAGCCGAGAGTCGATGACAGATGGGTGCTAACAGGAATTGTCTTCATGATTGCAGGACAGGTCACCGACCGTCACCACGATGCCGAATGGTTTCGGGCGGCGCTGAAGAACAAGGGGATATGCCACTGCATTCCCGCGCGAAGGTCGCGCTGCAAAACCGTCCACCACTGACGCAATGTCAGTTCTCTTCCGGGATGCCAAAAGGCCAATCCGACCTTAGTTATCTGTGACCAGGATTGTCCCTTTTCGAGTGCGCAAACCTTAGCAACAGATGGTCCGCCATCAGACCCATGAAGGCGACCGCCAGGCCAAGGACCAGACCTTTGCCGACATCCGTTGAGGACAGCGCGCGCTGCATCTCTTGCCCCAGGTCCTGCGTGCCGATGAAGGCCGCGATGATGACCATGAAGAGAGCGAACATGATCGACTGGTTGGCACCCACGACCAGCGTCGGGATTGCAAGAGGAAGCTTTACGTGGCGCAGCAGCTGGCCTTGGCTTGCCCCGGACATCTGCGCAGACTCCACGATTTCGGGCGGGATCATCCGCAGGCCCTCGATCGTGTAGCGGACTATGGGGACGGTGGCGAAAACCATGACGGCGGCAACGACGGCTACGTCATTCACGCCGAACAGCATGACAACCGGGATCAGGTAGATGAAGCTGGGGAAGGTCTGGGCGGTGTCGCAGACCAGAAGGAAACGGCGTGCCCGCGTCTCGTTCGCGGCACCCAGAAGACCCAGCGGGACGCCGATCACGATGGCAAGGGTGACCGAGACGAAGACCGTATAGGCGGTAATCATGGCCCGGTCCCACCAGCCCGACAGCGCGATGGGCAGCGCGAAGGCGAGGCAGACAAGCGCCGAGCGCAGCCCCCCGATCCGCCAGCCGACACCCGCCAGCGCAAGGAGGACGGCCGAGGTCGGCAGCCACAGGAAGGCATCGCGCAGCGGGATCAGGACCCAGGTGATGAGGAACCAGCGCAGCCATTCGGTCACCGGGTCGATCAGGTCGATGAACCCGCCGACGACGGCGTCGATGGGGGCGGCCATGCTGAGCGCCTGTTTCCGTTCGACCTCGGCAAAGTAGGGGTGTGCCCAGGCCGCGAGGAAGCCGAGGGCCACCAGGCCTAGCCAGATCACCATCAGGCGATGGCGTTGCAGCCAGGGGCCGTCCACATGCTCGGGCTGCTTCATGGCCCAGGCCTTGGACATCCGATCCAGTACGATAGCCAGAAGGACGATGGTGATGCCGATCTCGACCGAAAGGCCGATCTTCAGCGCCTGGAGGAGTTGCAACAGCTTCTGCCCCAACCCCGGCATGCCAATGAAGCTGGCCAGCACCACCATGGCAAGGCTTTGCATGATGACCTGGTTCACGCCGATCAGGATCTCGGTCCGCGCGGCGGGCAGGCGGACGCGCGTCATCAGCTGCCAGCGGGTGGTGCCGCTCATCTTGCCGCTTTCGATGATTTCCGGCGACACGGCCCGCAGGCCGACCAGCGTCATCCGGATCATCGGCGGGACCGAGAAGATGATGGTGACGATGGCCCCCGCCTTGGGGCCGACACCGATGAAGACCACGACCGGGATCATGTAGGCGAAATGCGGCAGCGACTGCGCGATGTTGAGGATGGGGTTCAGGATGCTTTCGGCCAGCCGTGACCGCCAGGCGAGGATGCCCATGAGAAGCCCCAGCAGAACCGAGAACGGTACCGCCACGACGATGACCGACAGCGTCTCCATCGCCCATTTCCACTGGCCCATGACGGCGATCCAGACGAAGGTCCCCGCCCCCAGCGCCGCCAGCCGCCAACCTCCCAAGGCATAGCCCGCCATCCCGGCGGTCGCAGCGATCACCACCCAGGGGATCGGCCCGACGTTCGGCCAACGCGACTTGCCGTAAAGAAGGTTCGCCGTGACATCGAGGCAGAACTCCACCACGTCGGAAAAGGCGCGGGTGAAGGCCATCAGACCCAGGTCGTCTTGGGCGAAGGTGAAGACCGCGTTGATCCAGTCGGCGAAGGGCAGGACCATGCCCTCGGGCAGACGCACAAGCCCTGCGGGCAGGACGCCGCGGAAGACGACCAGCACCAGCCCGGCCAGAAGGATCGCGGTGGCGATGCGTTTCTGGTCAAGTCGGAGTGGAGGGTTCGGAAGCGTTGCCGTCATCATGCCGCCGGTCCGAGAATGAGGTCGAGCGCCGCCTTGCGGTCCAGAAGCCCGGCGATCCGGCCCTGGTCCGCCAGCGGGATCAGTGCGCGGCTGTCGCCCACGATGCGGCGGGCAAGCGCATGCAGGGTTTCGCGCGCCGGAAGCGGT
Source organism: Tabrizicola sp. T74 (assembly GCF_057219935.1). NCBI lineage: Bacteria > Pseudomonadati > Pseudomonadota > Alphaproteobacteria > Rhodobacterales > Paracoccaceae > Tabrizicola > Tabrizicola sp. T74. Next base: position 372,098 of record NZ_JBXVVT010000002.1, read on the forward strand.
TCGCCTTCAACCGCGCGGCCCTCGACCGGCAGGGCAAGCGCACCCGCATGGATCACCCGCGCGCGGTCGATGCTTTCGGTGAACTTGGCGACATAGGGCGTGGCGGGGGCCATGACGATGCGGTCGGGCGTGTCGATCTGCTCGACTGCGCCGTCCTTCATGATCGCGATGCGGTCGGCCAGGCGCAAAGCTTCGTCGAAGTCGTGGGTGATGAAGACGATGGTCTTCTGCAGCATTCCTTTCAGGCGCAGAAACTCGTCCTGCATCTCGCGCCGGATCAGGGGATCGAGCGCGCTGAAGGGTTCGTCCAGGAACCAGATGTCAGGCTCAACCGCCAGGCTGCGCGCGATGCCCACACGCTGCTGCTGGCCGCCTGACAACTCGCGCGGGAAATAGCCTTCGCGGCCCTTCAGTCCCACCAGCGCCAGCATCTCGCGCGCCCGTTGGATGCGCGAAGGCCGGTCCTGCCCACGCATTTCCAGCGGGAAGGCCACGTTCTCCAGCGCTGTGCGGTGGGGCAGAAGGCCAAAGCTCTGGAACACCATGCCCATCTTCTTGCGGCGTAGCTCGATCAGCTCGGCCTCGGACAGCTTGCCGATATCACGCCCCTCGACCTCGACCGTGCCTGCCGTGATGTCCAGTAGCCGCGCCAGGCAGCGCACCAGCGTCGACTTGCCCGACCCCGACAGCCCCATCACGACCAGCATCTCTCCGCGACGGATGTCCAACGAGACGTCGCGCACGGCGGCAATGTGATTTGTCGCCCGAAGTTCCTCTGCCGTAGTCGTGGGCACCAACCGCAGCCGTTCAGGGTGGTCGCCGAACACCTTCCACACGTTCCGACAGGAAATGACGGTGTCGCTTGCGGTCATGCGGGCCTCCGATACAAAGGGCCACCCGGGGGGAATGAGCCCCGGGTGGCAAGGTGGTTCACCCGAAACGGGTGCCGGAGATCATTCGGTCCAGGGCTTCCAGACCGCCTCGTTCGCTTCCAGCCAGGCGGTCGCGGCATCCTCGGGTTCCATCCCGTCAATGTCGACCAGCTTGGCCATCTCGGCGATCTGGGCGTTGGTGAAGTTCACCTTCTGCAGCGTGGCATAGGCCTTGGGCCACTTGTCCTTCATTCCATCCCACGCGGCGATCTTAAGGTAGCCATCCGCCGGGTTGCCGCAGTCGAATACCTTGTCCGGGATCGGGCCTTTGGCCGGGTCGACGTCGCAGCCGTCTTCCCATTCGGGGAAGTTTACAAATTCGCCCGGCCAGACGGCCTCGGCGAAGTTCGGGGTCCAGTTGAACAGGACGATCGGCGTCTTGTCCTTTTCGGCCGCCGCGATCTCGGCCCAAAGCGCAGCTGCGGAGCCTGCGTTCACAACGACGAAGTTCATCCCCAGCGCTTCGACCTTTTCCTGGTCATGCTTCAACCAGTCCACCGGCCCGCCCAGGAAGCGGCCCTTGTCACCGGTTTCCGGAGTGGCGAACAGCGCGGCACAGTCGTTCAGGGCTTTCCAGTCCGGCAAGCCAGGGCAGGCCTCCTTGGTCCACATCGGATACCACCAGTCTTCGCGGGTGATGGCGGCGTGGGTGGTGACGTCATGAAGGCCGCCCTTGTCCAGCGCCGCACGGAACGACTTGCCGAAGGCACCTTCCCAGACCTCCAGCTCCAGCGTGGCATCGCCGAGGCGCACGGCCTCGTACACGGCCTGGCTGTCGGTCGAGACATACTCGACGGAATTGCCCATTCCTTCGAAGATCTGGCCGACCACGTTCGACATCACGATCTGGCTCGACCAGTTGTGGGTCGGGATGATGATCGGGTCGGACGAATCCTCGGCCAGTACGGGGGCGGCCAAGGCGAAGGTCGCCGCGCCAATCAGCAGTCTGGTCAATGTCTGCATGGTTTTCGATCCCTGTTCATGTCGCGCCATCTCCGGCGCCGACGTTTCCCCGGAAAGTCGATCGCTTTCCTGAGAGGCAAGGTTATGCACCGGATGTGAACACGTCAGACCCAAGCCATGAACGGGCTGGAGAATGTTGTTACAAAATGTTAACAAGATCCCGCCGCCTTCGGGGAGTCGCATGACCTCTGCCGCCCATATCGTCGTGATCGAGGACGATCCGGTGACCCGCACCGCGCTAACCGGCTATCTGGAGGGATTCGGCTACCGCATCACCGCATGTGCCGGGGCCGAGGCGGCGGAAAGAGTCTTGGCGCAGGACAACCCAGATCTTCTGATCGTGGACATCAACCTGTCCGGAAAGGACGGGCTGGAAATCACCCGCGAACAGCGGGCGCGGTCTGAAATCGGAATCATCCTGCTGTCAGGCCGCACAGACGACGTGGACCGGATCGTGGGTCTGGAGCTTGGTGCCGACGACTACGTCTGCAAGCCCTTCAATCGTCGTGAGCTTCTAGCGCGGGTCAAGAACCTTTTGCGGCGGACGGCGGCGATGCGGCAGCTGTCGCGTCGCGTGGTTCACTTCGCAGGCTTCACCTTCGATACCGCCGCCCGCCATGTGACTGCCGACAACGGTGCGGCGGTCCAGCTGACCCGCGCAGAATACGAGCTGTTGCGGACCTTCGTCCTGAACCCCGGGATCGTCCTGTCCCGCGACAGGCTCTTGGCCAGCATCACCCACCGGCACGGCGACTCGGGGTCACGTACGGTTGACGTGATGCTAAAGCGCCTGAGGTCCAAGTTCGGCGACGACCCAAAACAGCCGCGCATCTTCGGCACCTCGCATGGCGAGGGCTATGTTTTCACTGCGCCGCTGTCCTGAGGGCGTCCTGATCCGCCAGAATCTGCAACGATCGGGTCAGCTCGCGTTCAGCCGCGGAGGCTGCAATCATTAGGCGATCGACCGCCGCAGGGTCCGACTGCCGGTCCAAGGACGCTAGGGTCTCGACAAGTTCCAGCAGGGAAAAGTTGCCCACGGCCCCCTTCAACTGATGCGCGCGGCGATCCACCTCCGTGTGATCGCCGGATCGCAGCGCGGCCGCCAGTTCCTGTACCTCGGGCCCAAGGCGCGCCAGCATCAGCGCCACCAGCTCGTGCGTTGCCTTCGGGCCAAGGTCAGCCAGCGTCTCGCGCACCGCCCAGGGCACCTGCGCACCGCACAACCGCTGCAGCGCCCCGGCCAGCGCCTCGGGCGACAGAGGCTTTGCCACGATCTCGTCCATCCCGGCCGCCCGACATGCCGCCAGATCGGCTGGCTGGGCATGGGCCGATACCCCGATGACCGGCAGCGCCGCCAGTCCTGGCAACCCGCGCAGCCGCCGCGTCGTCTCGATCCCCGAGATGCCGGGCAGGTTCACGTCCATCAGGACGGCGTCGAACCCACCCGCCGCCACCATATCCAATGCCGCCTCGCCCGTTTCGGCAATCACGGCGCGGTGGCCCAAGGCCGAAAGAAAGCCCGCCGCGACCTCCTGGTTCACCGGATGATCCTCGACCACCAGCACAGTCAGCGCGGGCAAGGGGCCGGTCCCTTGGGCGGGCGTGTCCTGCAGCGCCGCACCCCGGGTAAAGGGTAGGTGTAGCGTAAACGTCGCCCCCCTGCCCTTTTCGCTTGCCACGGCCAGCGCACCGCCCATCAACCCGGCCAGACGGCGGCTGATCGACAGGCCGAGGCCGGTTCCACCATGTGTTCTAGCCGTCTGCGGATCTTCCTGCTGGAACGCGTCGAAGATACGCTCTAGCGCCTCTGGCGCAATGCCGCGACCCGTGTCGCTGACAGTGAACTGCAGCAGAAGGGGGTCGGCATCGACCGGTCCTTGCACGTCTACAACAATGCGCACCTCGCCCCGGTCGGTGAACTTCACCGCGTTGGACACCAGGTTGAACAAAATCTGCCGCAGCTTTCCCATGTCGCCGCGCAGCGTCGGCAGAGGCATTTCGGGCATCCTTGTCACCAGCTGCAGGCCCTTCTCCTCGGCCATCGGCGCCATCAAAAGCGCGATGTCCCCCAAGGCCTCGGCAAGTTCGAAATCAACCGTCTCCCCGGCCGTCTGACCCTGGTCCAGCTTGGAGTAGTCCAGGATGCTGTTCAGAAGCCCCATCAATCCCTTGCCCGAAGCCAGTGCCGCATCAAGCCGCGCCACTTGCTCGGGCGTCAACCCCCCCCGAGGCAGGTTGCGCAACATGCCAAGGACCCCATTCATCGGGGTCCGGATTTCGTGGCTCATCATCGCCAGGAATTCCGATTTCGCACGATCCGCTGCCTCGGCCCGGTCGCGCGCCGCATCATGCGCGGCGACCTCTCCGCGCAGCGCCTCGGTCTGTTCGTCCACCAGCCCTTGCAATTCGCTGCGGTGGCGCCGCAGTTCTTCCAGGTGCCTCTCGCGTTCGGCCGCCAGTTCGCGGTTGGCAATGGCCTGCTGGCGGAAGACCTCGACCGCGCCCTCCATCCTTGCGATTTCGTCGGTTCCCGACGGTGTGATCCTGTCGCCAAGGGCTCCTTCGGCCAGGTCGGTCATCCGCAAGGACAAGAGGTCCAGCCGCCGGATCAGGTTGCCCCGAACATAGAACCACAGCACAGCCAGCGACATCCCCAACGCGACAAGCGCCGAAAAGGCATAAAGCCGTTGCGTCGCCAGGATCGCCTCTTCGGCCGATCGCCCGGCTGTCACCGCATTCGCCTCGATCCGGTCGGCGAGTGCCGAAGCCGCAGCCTCCAGCGACAGCGCGGCGCGGCGCAGTTCGGTTTCCGCCAGCGCGATCCGCTCGGTGACGTCCAGGACCTGGCCGGCCGTTTCGAAGATCGCATCGGTCTCGGGCGGAGGCGAGGGGGCGGCCCCGATCACCCGCAATAGTACGCGCACCCGATCTGCCCGACGCGGATCCTGCACCGAGTCAAGCCGCCGCGAGATCACCTTGGCCCGCGCCGCCAACTCGTCGCGCAGCACCTCAAGGTCCGCCTGCGATTGCACCCCCGCAACGCGGTTCAGCAAAAGACCCACCTCAGAGGCGTGCGAGCGCAGTTCGAACATCAAGCCCATCTGGAAGAGATCGACCTCGATCAGCTTGTCCAGCGTGGCAAGCCGGGTTTCGGGATCGGCGGTGTCGGTGCCGTCCATGCCGTAGAGGCTGGAAATGACGGCCGAAGTTCCCATTTCGGCATTGGCCACCAGCGTATCTGCGATTTCTGTCAGCTCCGCCGCCGCCGCCAGCCCTTCGCGCAGTTGTGCCTCGCGTCGGGCAATCAGGTTGATCCGCTGCCGCACCAGGCGATCGATGGCAGTCAGGGCATGGCGCAGGACCTCCTCGGCGCGCAGGGCGTTGGCCAGCGCATCATCCGGCATCCCTTCCTGCCGCTGCAGCCTTGCGCGCAACGCATCAGCCTGACCGAACAGGAACGCCGCCCGCTCGGCCCGTTGCGCCTCGTCGGCGACGGCCGCCAGTTCTGGCGCGACGGCGACCACGCGGCTCGTCTCTTCGGCCACGCCGCGCACTTCCGAAATCGCCGGGATCGCCTCGGTCACGACGCGGGACTGGTTCGCCGCTACACCCCTCAACTCGAACCAGCCAAGCACCCCGGTCGCGGCCGGAAATCCAGCGATCAGCACGATCGCCAGGAGAAGCCGTCCGCCAAGACTAGACTTGGTGCCGAAGTTCCGCAAGGCTTGCCCCGGATGCCACGTGATGCGGCACAGGCTATCACCTATTCCGCGAAAGGGGAGAGTGGATGCACAGGCTGCCTGGGATCGCGATTCTGGCCACCGTTCTTGGCGGTTCAGCCCAGGCCGAGACCTGGACCCTGGAAGCCCGTGCCGTCCCGTTCGACGATGCAAGCCCCGCCGTGCCGCTGAGCTATGCCGCGCTGGACCGGGCGGCGCGGCCCTGGCGGTTCTGCGTCCTTTATCCCCACCTTAAGGACGCCTACTGGCTGTCGGTGAACTACGGCATGGTCGAAGAAGCCCGTCGCCTGGGCGTCGCCTTCGACGTGTTCGAGGCCGGGGGCTACCCCAACCTGTCGCGGCAGATCGAGCAGTTGAAAGGCTGCGCCAGCGAGGAATTCGACGCAGTGATCCTGGGCGCGGTGTCCTATTCCGGCCTTACCGCCGAAGTCGAACGGATCGCCCGCCTGAAGCCGGTGATCGCAGCCGTGAACGACATCGATGACAGCGGAATCACCGCCAAGGCCAGCGTCCCCTGGGTCGAAATGGGCGCCGCCGCCGGACGCTACCTGGCCGAAAGCCACCCCAAGGGCGGCCCTCCGGTCGACGTCGCCTGGTTTCCCGGTCCGTACGGCGCGGGCTGGGTGACCTTCGTCGAGGCCGGGTTTCGAGCCGCTCTCGACGACAGTTCGGCCCGTATCGTCGTGACCCGTTTTGGCGATACCGGGACCGAAGAGCAGGTCCTGTTGGTCGAAGACGTGCTCGAAACGATGCCCGACATCGACTACCTTGTCGGCAGCGGACCGATGTCCGAGGCCGCGGTTCCGATCCTGCGGGCACGGGGGCTCGAGGGGAAGATCGGCGTCGTCTCGACCTATCTCAGCCATGCGGTTTACCGCGGCGTGGTGCGCGGTAGAATCCTAGCCGCGCCAACCGACTCGCCGGTCTTGCAGGGTCGGCTGTCCGTCGAGATGGCAGTTCGTTCGCTGGAGGACTCCCTTGCGACCCGTCATGCAGGACCGCCCGTCTGGACGGTGACCCCAGACAGCGTAGGCGTCGAAGTCATCAAGGAGTCGCTCGCCCCGGCAAGTTTTGTCCCGGTCTTCTCGATGGAGGCAAACATCGACTCTGGCGCAGGCCCTTGAGGACGCGCAAATCTCCAATCAAGAGTTGTTGGCCACCAGAAGCGATGTGTCGCAGTTCACACGCCGGAGCGGCTCTTGATCACCACCTGAGACGGGCGGCAGGGCGCCTTCCAGCAGCGCGGTCGCCCACATCTTGTTTGAGATCGTGCGGTGATTGATGACCTAGTGATGCAACAGACCAAAGCGTCTTTCGGTCTCAGCGCCGACTGGGCGACCTCTTGCCAGATCAACGTCCCGCGAAGCACATCAATGGCTGCGCTCCATAGTCGGAAGGGCGTGCCTTCCATGTCGGGCAGTCTGACACGCTTGACCATCGCCCGCAGGACCTGACAGCGCCCGAGCGTCGATTTCAATGTGCGACCCCGCGAGAGTGGCTTATTCTCTTGGCGTAAGTGTTCAGGGAGTAAGGCAGATGCCGGCAAAGGCCGAACCGATCGTTCATATCGAAGATGACCGCTTCGTGGTCACCGAATGGCGCTTTTCTCCGGGGGCAGAAACAGGATGGCACCGGCATGGCCATGACTACGTCATCGTGCCGTTGACGGACGGGACCCTGAAGCTGGACCTTCCCGACGGCCAGCAGGCCCAAGCGCAGCTCAAGCATGGTGTTCCCTATTCCCGCCGCACCGGTGTGGAACACAACGTCACCAATGGTTCCGCCACGGACCCGCTCGCCTTCCTGGAGATCGAGGTTCTGGATGACGCACTATCCCACAGGCGTCAGGAGACGATGCAGCGTCTGATGGAGGCATTCAATGCAAGGGATCTGGACGGGCTGATGGCCTGCATGGCCGAGGACTGCGCCTTTCACGCGGCGGCCGGGCCGGGCGTCGAAGGCAAGGGACATCGGGGCCGCGATGCTGTCCGCGCGGCCTATGCGGCGATCTTCGAGACCTTCCCGAAGGCGGAGTGGGGCGAGGGCGCGCATCATGTGTCAGGCGACACCGGGCTATCGACCTGGCGTTTCCGTGGGACGACGCGCGAGGGCGCGACGGTGGATGTGCGGGGCTGCGATATCTTTGCCTTCGACGGCGATCTGATTGCCCTCAAGGACAGCTACCGTAAGGCGCGCGGCTGACCGGCCGGGCCGGGATTTGTCGACGACAGGTCGTGTCGGTCAGCGGGTGTAGCGGATGAAGGGGGTCAGCTTGCCGATCCGGTCATAAAGCCGCCGCCCGGTTGCGTTGAAATCCTGCGTCAGCCAGTAGACCGCGGGCGTGCCGTTCGCGTCCGCTGCCGCATAGACCGCCTCGATCAGCTTGCGCCCAAGGCCGGTGCCGCGGGCCGCCGGGTCGACGTATAGGTCCTGCAGATAGCAGACGTTCTCGATCTTCCAGCAGTGGCGGTGGAAGAGATAATGGGTCAACCCCATGGCCTGACCGTCGACATGGGCGATGAAGCCGTTGAAATCCTGCGGGTCCTTGCCCAGAAGGCGGGCGAAGGTGCTGGCATAGACCGCCTCGGGGACCTTCGTCTCGTAGTAGTCGAGATAGCCGGTCCACAGCCTGCGCCAGTCGGTTTCATCAGCGGCAACCAGCGGGCGGATCGTGACGTCGGACATTGGGCCTCCGGGTATTGATGCCGGCCCCGCTTGCGAGGGACCGGCCTTGCCTGGCGGTCAGGCTTACTTCATCAGGTCAGCAACCGGAATGGGTGCCGAGATCGTCCATTCATCCACCACGCCGGGCTTGCCCGCGTTGGTTTCGACGATCAGGTAGCGCGCCTGATTCTGGTGGTGGATTTCCGGAGTGAAGGTGCGCGGGCCAAAGAGCGTGGGCTCGCCGTTCATCTTCTCAAGCTCTGCGACCACGGCCGAGGCCTCGGTCGTGCCGGCACGTTCCACTGCCTTGGCCCAGACGTCGATCATCACATAGCCCGGGTACACATACTGGGTGGACGGATCGCCCCCGGTCACTTCCTTGTACTTGGCGTTGAAGGCGGTGACATCGGGGTTCGGGTCATCGCCGTAGATCGAGCCCTGGACGGGGACGAAGAAGTTCGACAGGTCCGGCACCGCCGACAGCCAGTAGGACCCGTCCACGCCCGAGCCGTTCAGGATCATCGAGTTGATGCCCGCCGCGCGGATCTGCTTGATGGCCGAAACCGCGCCCGGCATCATCGTGCAGAGCATGATGGCGTCGGGCTCTTCCGGGAGGGCCTTGATCCGGGTGATCTGCGCGGCGATCGAGGCGTCCTCGTTCAGGAAGGTGTCCTCGCCCACCAGTTTGGCGTCCGCGAGTTGCGGCAGCATCCAGTCGAAGCCGTCGCAGATGCCCTTGTTGTATTCGGTCCAGGTGTCGAGAAGCCGGTAGTAGGTCCGGGCTTCCTTCTTGTTGTAGGACCATTCGGCCATGGTCGCGCCCTGCACGGCGGCCAGGACCGAGGCCGAGAAGGAATAGGGGCCGACGCCCTGGATGCCGGCCTTGATCGACTCCGCGCAGAGGAAGAACGACACAAGGCCCGAGCTTTCGGCGGCAAGGGCTGCCGGAGAGCCGAAGTCGTAGTCGCAGCTGACCACGACCAGGTCGGCCCCTTGGTCGATGACCGAGAGGCCCGCCTTGGCACCCTCGGCGCGGTCGGTCTTGGTGTCGGCGTTCACGACCTCGATCTGCTTGCCCAGCAGGCCGCCCGCCGCGTTGATCTCGGCGATGCGGATCATGGCGGCATCCTGGGCGGGCTTGTCATAGGCCTGCATGAAGCCGGTTTCGGCCGTGGCGAAGCCCACGACGATGCGTTCGTCGTCGGCGAGGGCCGGGGCGGTGAGGCAGGTGGTCGCGGCAAGCGCGGTCAGAAATCTTTTCATCACGTCGTCTCCTTGTTGGGTCGGGTGTCGGGTTCGTTGGTGGGGCCGGTGCGGCCCGGGTCTTCTGCCCCTGCACGCGGCCTTGTGCGCCGGGGCAGGGTCAGGTCTTTGTTGCCCATGATCCCGGACGGCCGGAACATGAGGATGAGGATCATCACGACGCCCAGGGCGATTTCCTGGACGCCGCCGGGCAGGGCAAAAGTGGTGTCGCCGACGGGCACGCCGGCCTCGAGCCAGCGCAGGACCTGAATCAGGCTGGACAGGATCAGGACGCCAAGGACGGCGCCCGAAAGGGTGGACATGCCCCCCACCACCAGCATCGAGAGGGTGATGAAGGTCAGGCCCAGGTAGAAGGTGTCGGGGGTGACGATGCCGATGGAATGGGCGTAAAGCGCGCCGCCCATGCCCATGATCGCGCCGGACACGACGAAGGCGATCAGCCGCATCCGGGGAATGTCGATGCCGCTGGCTGCGGCGGCCGTCGGCTCGTCCCGTGCAGCCCTGAGAGCCAGGCCATAGCGCGAGATGCCGTAGGCCCAGGCCACGACGACCGCCAGGATCGCAGCCGCCATGTAGGGCCAGACGGTGCGGATGATGGGGATGCCCACGACCGAGGAGGTGGCGGCGGTGACGCTGTCCCAGTTTGAGTAAATCGAGTTCACCATGGCCAGCATGGCAAAGGTCGCGATCGAGGCGGCGATGCCGGACAGGCGCATCAGGACGGCGCCGAAGATCAGTGCCCAGAGGGCGGCCCATCCCGCACCGACGGCGGCGGCGGCCCAGTAGGGGATCTCGGTCTGCATCAGCCAGTCGGGCAGGCCGGGCATCGAGGTGCCCTTGAGCATCGGCTTGATCGTGGTCCAGGCCGCGACATAGCCGCCGAGACAGGCAAAGGCGATGTGGCCAAAGGAGATGACGCCGGAATTGCCGATGAAGACCCAGAGGCCGACCGCGAAGATGACCTTTAGGAAGATGTCGATGACGGTCTGGTTGAACGGCCGCGACCCCACGGCCCAGGCCAGAAGCGCGAAGGCGACGAGGAGAAGGGCCAGCAGCAGGGGGGTGGCAATGGTGCGGCGGGCGACAGAGGAGGGCATCACACGCGCTCCTTCGTGCCGCGGGCCGACAGGAGGCCTTGCGGGCGGAAGATCAGGACCAGGATCACGGCGCCATAGACGAAGGCATCACGGAAGGCGCGGGCATCGGGCGGCAGGACGACCTGCATCACGGTGGCGACGGCGCCGAGGAGGAACCCGGCGAGCACTGCTCCAGCCAGCGAGCCCATGCCGCCGATCACGGTGGCGATGAACGCCATCAGCATGACATTCGCGCCCATCATGATGTTCGCGGTGCCGGTCTGCGACCCGAGGATCAGCGCGATGGCTGCGGCCAGCGCCCCCGACAGCGCGAAGGCCCCCATGATGACCCGGTTCGCCCGGACGCCCAGCATGCGGGCCATGGTGAAGTTTTCCGCCGCCGCGCGCATTTCCAGGCCAAAGCGCGTGCGGCGCAGGAAAGCGGTCAGCCCGATCAGGACCGCGATGGTCACGAGGATGGTGATGAGCTGCAAAAGGGGAATGCGGGCGCCCAGGATCTCGACCGGCTGGGACAGTTCGGGCAGAAGCGAGATGCTTTTCGGCCGCGAGGAGAACAGCATCAGAAGGAAGTAGCGGATCACGAAGCCGAGGGCGAAGGACGCGATCATCATCGTGGCCGGGTTCGCCCGGCGGAACCGGCGGAAGACCAGGGCCTCGGACAGGACCGACAGGCCCGCGCCGATGGCCAGCGTGAAGGGGATCAGCAGATACCAGGGCAGGTTGCCGGCAAAGATGATCGCCACCGCGTCGACCGAGGGCCAGAGAAGCGCGAAGACGCAGAAGGCGATGACGTCGCCATGGGCGAAGTTGACCAGCCGCATGACGCCGAAGATCAGCGCGATCCCCAGCGCCCCGAGCGCATAGAGCGAGCCGAGCGAGAGCGCGTCGAAGACGACCTGGAGGAGCGATCCCATCAGTGCTCTCCGTATCCGAAATAGGCGGCCTGCATCGCCTCGGACTGGCCAAGCGCACGCGCGTCGCCATCCAGCAGGATCTCGCCGCCGCGCATCAGCATCATCCGCCCGCCGACCATCATCGCGCGGGTCGAGGACTGTTCGACGATGAGCAGCGTAAGCTTGCGTTCGGCGCGAAGGGCGATCAGTCGTTCGTAGACCTGGTCGGTTATGTTCGGCGCAAGGCCCAGAGAGGGTTCGTCGATGGCGACAAGGCGAGGCGTCGTCATCAAGGCCCGCCCGATGACCAGCATCTGCTGCTGGCCGCCCGACAGAAGCCCGGCCTGCGAATGGCGGCGGTCCTTCAGGATCGGGAAGGTGGCGTAGACGGCCTCAAGCTCGGTCGCGGCGCGGGCACGCCAGCCGCGGGCGCCTGCGTGCATGCCGGTTCCGACCAGCAGGTTTTCCTCGATGGTGAGCGAGCCGAAGACGTCGCGGCCCTCGGGGACCATCGACAGGCCAAGCCGGGCGATGTCTTCGGGTGCCTGGCCGGTGATGTCGCGGTCGGCAAAGTCCACCCGGCCCCCGGCGGGCGGCGTGACCCCGGCAATGGCGCGCAGAAGGCTGGACTTGCCCGCCCCGTTCGGCCCGGTGATGAACAGGATCTCGCCCTCGGCCAGCGTGAAGGTGACACCCCGTACCGCCGTCAGCCGCCCATAGCGGACCGAGATGTTGGAGAGGGACAGAAGGCTCATCCCTGCACCTCCAGCCCGGCTTCGAGGATCGGGAGGTTGGTATCGGCTGCAGTGCCCATATAGGCGTGACGCACCTTCTCGCTGTCGCGGATGGCGGCGGGGGGGCCGGTCTCGATCACCGCGCCGGAATCGAGGACGACGATGTGGTCGCAGAGGCCCAGCACCAGCCCGACATTGTGTTCGATCAGCAGGACCCCGATCCCGCGTTCGCGCGCGATGCGGCGGACGAGGGCGGAGAGGTCGGAGGCCTCTTGCGCGGACATCCCGGCGGCGGGTTCGTCCAGCAAAAGGAAGCGTGGCGCGCCCATCAGCGCCCGGCCGATGGCGACGCGGCGTTCGTCGGTGTAGGGCAGGGTCCCGGCGATACGGTCGGCCAGGGGTGCGATGCCGACCCAGTCCAGCATCGCCTCGGCCTCGGCGATGGCGGCGGCGCGGCTTTGGCCGAGGCCCACGCCGGTCACTTCAAGGTTGTCGATGACCGAAAGGTCGCGGAAGAGCCGCCCGCCTTGGAACGTGCGGGCGATGCCACGGCGGCGCAGCTGATGCGGTTTCAGGCCGAGAAGGCTTTGCCCGTCCAGCTGGACAGAGCCCTCGGTTGCGGCCTGAAAGCCGGTCAGCACGTTGACAAGGGTGGTCTTCCCCGCGCCGTTCGGGCCGATCAGCCCGACGATCCGGCCGGGTTCGACCGACAGGTCGACGTCCGACAGGGCGCGCAGCCCGGCGAAAGCGACCGATACCTTGTCAGCGGTCAGCGCGGTCATCTCGCTCCTTTCCGGTCGCGGGTGATGAGGTAGGAGCCACTGGCATCCAGCCGGGCGGTCCAGCCCGGTTCGATGACGATGGTGGTGGTGACTTCCTCGATCACGGCGGGGCCCTTGATCGTGGCCCCGGCGCCCAAGGGCGTGCCGTCGTAGATCGGCGTTCTGACCCGCTTGCCATCGGCGCTGAAGACCGCGTCGCGGTACCCCTTCAGTGCCTTGGCGGGGTTGTCGCCCTTGCCGATGGACATGCGGGCGGGCTTGTCGACCACGCCGTAAAGCGTGCTTTCGATGTTCACCACTTCGACGGTCGAGGCGGGTTCGGCGTAGGTGTAAAGCTCCTTGTGCCGTTTGTGGAACGCCTCTTTCACCTTGCCGATGGACTTTGCGTCGACCTTGAAGGTGCCGATTTCCACCGTACATTCATGCACTTGGCCGACATATCGCATGTCGAGGCTGCGCTTGACGACGATGTCGCGGCCCTTGAAGCCATCGGATTTCAGATGGCCGATCCCCTGGGCCTCGATCTGGCCGAAGAGCTCGTCAATCCGGGCATAAGCCGCGTCGTTGTCCAGCCGCAGGGGCGCGGTGGCCATGTAGTTATACTTGACGTCACTGATGATCTGGCCAAAGGCGCACAGGCCCGAGGCCAGTTTCGGCAGGACGATGGTCTGGGTCCCCATCGCGTCGGCCAGCGCGGTGATATGCGCGGCTGTGGCTCCCCCGGCACCGACCAGCACGAAGTCGCGCGGGTCGTAGCCGCGTTCCACCGTCACCCGGCGGATGCCGTTGACCATGTTGGCGTTGACGATGGTGAACATGCCATAGGCGGCGCGTTCGACGCTCATCTTCAAGGGATCGGCGAGGTGGGTCTTGATCGCCTGATGCGCTTTCGCGGCGTCGAGCGGCAGGCGGCCTCCTACGAGTCCGTCAGGGTTGAGGTAGCCGAGGACAAGGTTCGCGTCCGACACGGTGGGCAGTTTGCCGCCCTGGCCATAGCAGGCGGGCCCCGGGTCAGATCCCGCCGATTGCGGGCCCATCTGCATCAGGCCCATCTCGTCGATCCAGCCGATCGACCCGCCGCCTGCGCCGAGCGTTTCGACCTGGATCATCGGCACGCCGATGCGGTAGCGCAGGAAGTCGATGTTCTTGTTGATGTTCGTGCTGCCGTCCTTGGTCAGCGTGATGTCGAAGGAGGTGCCGCCCATGTCGACGGTGATCACGTCCTTCTTGCCGAAGGGTTCGCAGACATATTGCCCGGCAGCCGGGGCCGAGGCGGGGCCGGAATTGATGGCATAGACCGAGCGGTCGGTCATCGCCTGGCCGATGGCGAGGCCACCGTTCGACTGGTAGTAGCGGACGGGCTGTTTCGCGCCGAGCGAACGGAAGTAGCTGTCGACCGCGTCGACATAGCGTTTCATGATCGGTGCAAGGTAGGCGTTGACCACGGCGGTCGAGGTGCGGGTGTATTCGCGGACCTGGGGGTAAAGCTCTGACCCCACGGTCAGGATCACGCCCGGCAGCATCTGGCGTACGATGTCCGCGGCGCGGGTTTCGTGACCCGGATGCAGGACGGACCAGACGAAACTGATCGCCACGGTTTCCACGCCTTCAGCCTTGAACAGCTCACAGGCGGCGCGGACGTCGGCTTCGTTCAGGGGTTCCCGCACGTTGCCGTCGGACAGCACCCGTTCGCGCACGCCCCGTCGCAGGTAGCGCGGCACCAGCATGGTAGCGGGCGGGTAGTCGGCGTCGTAGCGGTAGCCGTCTTCCTTATGGCCCAGGCGGATTTCCAGGCTGTCCTCATGCCCGGCGGTACAGATCAGCCCGGTCTTTGCGCCTTTGTGCTGGATCAGCGCGTTCAGGCCGACGGTGGTGCCGTTGATGCAGAGATCGCAGTTCGAGACGACGGATTCCGGGCTGACCCCCAGATCCTCGGAAATCAGCTGGAGGCCGTTGCGGATGGCGAGCGTCGGGTCCTGCGGGGTGGAGAGCGCCTTGTAGAGCTTTACCTGCCCCTTGCGGTCGGCCAGCACGAAGTCGGTGAAGGTGCCGCCCGCGTCGATGCCCAGTCGGTAATCGGATTTCATCGCCCCGCCCCCCTATTTCGCAGCCACGGCGCGACGACGCGCACGCAGGGCTTCGGTTGCCGTCATGTCCACGTCGAGCGTGGCAGGGTTGGTGATGATGACGCCGTAGTCCTCCTTTGCGCCGGCGATCGAGACGAGGCCGTTCCTGACGTCCCAGACGACCTTTTCGACGGCCCGGTCCATCGGGTTGCCATAGCCGCCGCCGCCGGGGTTCATGTTGGTGATGCGGTCGCCGGGCTTGATGACCTTGATGACGTTCTCGCGGATGGTTTCCTGCCGGTCGCCTTCCACCAGTTCCAGACGGCCGACCTTGGTGTCGATCATCGTCGACGCCGCACCCGCCGCGCCCACTGCCGGGATGCGGCGGCCTTCGCCGAAGGTGATGAAGGTCATGTCGTCGTTCAGCGGCTCCACTTCCCAGGCAGTGCCCGATCCGCCACGGAACTTCCCGGCGCCGCCAGAGTCGGTCATCAGAGAATAGCGGTGGATGATGATCGGGTAGCTGTATTCCAGCAGTTCCACGTCACCGGATGTCAGCGCGCCGAAGCAGCATTCCGGGCCGCAGGCGTGCCAGCCGTCCTGGGACGGGGTGGCCCCGGCGCCCGAGATGATGGTGGCCAGAACCATCGTCACATATTCCTCGTTGTGCCGCTTGTCCCAGCCCGCGATGTTGAGGCCGTTGGCGTGACCCCAGGACGCCGAGACCTTAGAGGGGACCGCCTTTTCGAACGCGAGCCGCACGGCGTCGGTCAGCGTCTCCATCGGCGTCGTCGTGCAGTTCATGTGCGGCGCGGGTTCGGCGGCGTTGCAGATCGTGCCCTTGGGGCCGAAATCGACGCTGACGCAGCGGTAAAGCCCCTCGTTGTAGGGGGGCGGCAGCTGGGCGAACATCATCAGGCCCAGGTAGACGCCCGAGTGGCTGTTCCCCTCGTAGCTGTTGATGAAATAGGGGATCTGCGGCGGCGAGGAGATGGCGATGTGGCAGCTGTCACCCTTGATCGTGACGGTCGCCTTGATCTCGAAATCGCCGTAGCCGTGGCCCGCGTCTTCCAGGATCGCCATGCCTTCGTAGGTGCCGTCCGGCACGCCCGCGATCAAGCCGCGCATCTGGCGTTCGGCCATGTCGAGAAGCATCTCGATGCAGGCATCGACCTGCTCTTCGCCGTATTTCTCCAGCATCGCGATCAGCGCGCGTTCGCCGACCTGGCAGGCGCCGATCAGCGCGTTGAAGTCACCCTCCTGGTCGCGGCGGGCACGCATGTTGGTCAGGATGAAGTTCAGCACATCCTTGCGCGGCTGGCCCCGATCCCAGACCTTGACCGGCGGGATGCGCAGGCATTCGGCATAGATTTCCTTGGCGTTCGGGTTGTAGCCCGCCGGAACCGGGCCGCCCACATCGGTCAGGTGGCCCTTGCACACGGTCCAGTACTTAAGCTTGCCACGCCAGAAGACGGGTTTGTAGAAGCAGGTGTCGATAGCGTGGCTGCCGCCCCAGGCCGGGTCGTTGTGGATAATGAGATCGCCTTCGTGGATGTCGCCCTCGAAGTACTTTGCCACCACCTTCATCGCCGGGATCAGGCTGCCCAGATGGATCGGGATGTCCTGCCCCTGCAGGATCATCTCGGGCCGGTGATTGAAGAGCGCGGTGGAATAGTCATGCGCCAGGTTGAACACGCTGGATCGCGCGGTCTTTTCCAGGGACAGCGTCATTTCGCGCTGCGTGGTTTCCAGGATGCCCCGCACCACCGACAGGGTGATGGGGTCGACCTCAACTTTCCGTCTTGCTGCCTTTGCCACTACGAAGCCCTCCGATAGGGGCCGCGCAAAAGGGCGCCGGTCGGGCTGATGGCCCGGTCAGATGGCATGGTCTCCCTGTCGCGCGGCGTCTGTTGCGCCGTTGATCGGGAAAGCCTAGCGGCGGCGGGGCGGGGCGGTCTTTGCACCCGGTGCGCTGCCTTTTGTGTTTCCGTGCAGTCGGGCCAAATGGCGGCTTGTCCGACTCGGGGGGGCGTGGCCAGATGGGTGGAACAGGGGCCGAGGCGATGAAAAGCACCATTACCACCCGCGGTGTCGCCCAGGAGGCGCGCAGTCGGCACTGGCACGACACCATCGCGCGCGCCTACTTCCCGCTTGACCTGACGTTTCCGCGCCCCGAGGCCTTTGACGGTGAGCTGACCAGCTGGGACCTGGGCGAGGTTTCGTTGTCGCGCCTGACCTCGGACGCACTGCTCTACCGCCGGCTGCCAAGGCATTTCCGCGAACCGGGGCCAGAGGAGTTTCTGGTCACGCTGCCCGCCAAGTCCGAGGTCCGCTTTGTCCAGGGGGGCCGCGAAGTGCGGGCCAATCCCGGTGCCTTCTTCCTGGAACGCAGCCATGAGCCCTACGAGTTCAGCCATGCCGAAGCGGCGGACCTTTGGGTGATGAAGCTGTCCAAGGACATGCTGGGCGGCCGCATCCGCGCGCCGGACCGGTTCTGTTCGCTGCAGTTCGATGCGACGAACGGGGCGAACGGCCTTTTCGTCGATATGGTCCACCTGATCCCGCAGCGCTATGACGCGATGACCGAGGAGACCCGCGCTATCGTGGGCCGACAGCTGGTCGATCTGCTGGCGCTGGCGATCCAGTCGGATGAACGGGTGCTGACCTCGGGGGCGTCCACGGTGCGGGCGGCGCATCTGGCGCGGATCGAAAGCTTTGTGCGCCGCCATATCGACGACCCCGATCTTGGCCCCGAGACTGTGGCGGCAGGCTGCGGCATCTCGCTGCGCTATCTGCACGAGCTGTTGCGCGACACGAACCAGACGCTGGGTCAGTGGATCCGCGACACCCGGCTGGCGGCGGCGATGGAGGATTTGCGCAACCCGTCCGACCGCCGCGCCATCGGCGAGATCGCCTATGCCCGGGGCTTCACCGACCAGGCACAGTTTTCCCGTGCGTTCCGGGGGCGGTTCGGGGTGACGCCGAAAGAGGCGCGCGTCCACGGTTCGGGGGCCGCCCATCAGCCCTGACGGGCGTCTTCGCCGGACCCAGCGAAGAGCCCCCGCAGGGGAGCGATGAGCGGCCGTCTGCATCACTTGCCCAGATGGTCGCGGACGCGCTGCAGCGCCGCCTGCCGGTCGTGGCGCGCGGCCAGCGCCTGATCCATCGTCACTTCGACGAATCGTGCCGGGGAATGCGGCTGCAACTGGCCGATCAGGTCCATGTCGGCACTGATGACGCAGCCAAGCATCATGTAGCCGCCACCCGACACCGCGTCGCGGTGCAGGACGATGGGTTCCGTGCCGCCCGGCACCTGAATGCTGCCATAGGGATAGCAGGCATCGACGATGTTCGACGGGTTCGACCCTGCCCCGAAGGGCTGTTCGCGGGGCACGAAATCCAGTGCGGTGCCGCCCTTGAAGCGGTAGCCGATGCGGTCGGCCTCAGGTGCGACCTTCCAGGTGTCCGCGAAGAACCGCTTGCCTGCCTCCGCCGTGATCCGGTGCCAATAGAGGCCCGGCAGCATCCGCAGCTCTGCAGGGTTGCCGGGGCCACGCCGCAGGGCAGGGGGCACCGACCCCTTGCCGCCCGCGCCCTTGCCCACGGGCAGTTCGTCCTCCGCCTTCAGCGCGCGGCCTTCGTGGCCCCCAAGCGCGCCCAGTGTGTAGGTCGACCGCGAGCCGAGCTTGACCGGTACGTCGATCCCGCCCGAGACCGCGATATAGGCCCGCGCGCCGGATTTCAGGAAGCCGAAGGTCAACCGGTCCCCGGCCTTGACCGGGAAGGCTTCCCAGCCCGGCCGATCCTCGCCGTTGAGCTTGGGAGGCAAGTCGCCCCCGGTGACGGCGACGGTCGCGGGCGCGGTGAATTCGAGGTCGGGCCCCATGAAAACGGCTTCCAGCACCGCCGCGCCCTCGTCGTTGCCGACCAGCATGTTGGCCACACGCAGCGCAAAGCGATCCATCCCGCCCGAGATCGGAATGCCGAGGTGGTAGTAGCCGGGGCGGCCCAGGTCCTGCACTGTGGTCGACAGGCCCGGAGAGTGTACCTTAACGGCCATTGAGCGCCTCCATCAGCTTGGCATTGGTCCCGGCCATGTCCTTGTTGAATTCGGACAGACTGAACGTTGCAGGTCGGATCACCGGCTCGTACCGGTTCGCCTCGACCGCCTCGATCGCCGCGTCGTATTCGCCGCGCGTGACCGGTTTCCACTTCACGATGTCGCCGGGGCGGAAGAGGCACATCTCGTCCTGCAGGTAGCTGACCTTCTGCGACGGGTCGTAGATCGGCATAGGTGTGACGCCAAACATCTGGTAGCCGCCCGCGCCGCGGACCGAGTAGATGCAGGAAAAGCAGCCGCCGTGGCCGATGGTCAGCTTTGGCGTATCGGTGCGGGGGCGCAGGTACTTTGGCACCTGCAGCTGCTGCTTGCGTTCGACCATCTGGTAGAGGAACGGCAGGCCCGCCACGAAGCCCACCATCGAGACGAACCAGGGCTGGCTGGAATGCGCCTTGATGAAGTTCTCGACCGTGCCAAGGCCGTTGACCTCTGCCGCGTATTCGAGGTCGGTCTTCGATGGATCCTGGTGCCGTTCGCGGAAGCGCATCAGCGTCTCATGCGTCCAGGGGTCCTGGTAGAGGACCGGGATTTCCATGATGCGGGTCTTGAGGCTGGCGTCGGACTTTGACGCGGCGGCCTCCATGCCCTGCAGCTCTTTCAAGAGGTCGCCGGGCTTGATGCGGTCGGGGTCGAACTTGACCTGGAAGCTGGCGTTGGCCGGGCAGATCTCGGTCACGCCTGCGATGCCTGCCGCCTTGACCGCGTTGGTCATGGACAGCGAGGTGAAAAAGGCTTCAAGCGACATGTCCTCGCTGACTTCGCCGAAGATGTGCTCGTCGCCGCCAAAGGTGAATCGGATCGACATGGGTCCTCCCTCAGGGCTCCAGCTCCGGCACCAGCCGGGTGGAATGGGTTGCAAGCCAGCCTTCCAGCCAGCGGGTGTGAACGGCGTTGGCCTGCACGGCCGGGTCATCGGCAAGTGCGAGGAACAGGGGTTTCGTCGTGCGCAGGCCGTCGATGCGGGTCTCGCGCAGGGCGCGGACCAGCCGGGTGATCGCGGCCTCGCGCGTTTCGGCATGCACGACCAGCTTGGCGAGAAGCGAGTCGTAGAAGGGCGGCACGGTGTAGCCCGCGTAAAGCATCGACTCGAACCGGACGCCGGGGCCGCCTGGCACGCGCAGGGCGCTGACGGTTCCCGGAAAGGGGGCGAAGTCGCGGGAGGGGTCCTCGGCGTTCAGGCGCACTTCGATGGCGTGGCCGCGCGCGACGATGTCGTGCTGTTTCAGGCGCAGCGGTTCGCCGCCCGCAATGCGCAGGCCTTCGGCCACAAGGTCGATACCGGTGATCATCTCGGTCACCGGGTGTTCGACCTGGATGCGGGTGTTCATCTCGATGAAGTAGAAGCGGTCCGCCGCGTCGTCGTAGAGGTATTCGATGGTGCCCGCGCCGGAATAGCCGACCGCTCGGGTCAGCCGAACCGCGCTTTGACAAAGCTCATCCCGTACTCGGTCGGACAGGGCGCGGGAGGGGGCTTCTTCCCACACCTTCTGGCGGCGGCGCTGGAGCGAGCATTCCCTTTCCCAGCAATGCACCGCGTCGCGGCCATCGCCCAACACCTGCACCTCGATGTGGCGGGCCTGGGCCACGACCTTTTCCATGTAAAGCCTGCCGTCGCCGAAGGCCGCCAGCGCCTCGGCCGCCGCTTGCGGGAAGGCCGCCTCGAACTCGGCCAGGTCATTCGCGATGCGGATGCCGCGCCCGCCGCCCCCTGCGGCGGCCTTGATCATCACCGGAAAGCCGGTGTCCAACAGGATCGAGCGCGCCTCCTCGATTGACCCGACCCGGCCCAGCGAGCCCGGCACCACCGGCACCCCCGCCGCATGGGCGGCCGAGCGCGCGGCGACCTTGTCGCCCATGGTGCGGATCGCCTCGGCCGAGGGGCCGACAAAGACGAGCCCGGCACCCGCGCAGGCGTCAGCGAAATCGGCATTCTCGGCGAGGAAGCCGTAGCCGGGATGGATGCTGTCCGCCCCGGTTTCTTCGGCCGCCTTAAGGATTGCCGGAATGTTCAGATAGCTTTTCTTCGCGGCCGGTGGGCCGATGTTCACCGCCTCATCCGCGATCTGCACATGCAGGCTGTCGCGGTCGGCGTCGGAATGGACGGCGACGGTCGCGATCCCAAGGTCCTGCGCCGCACGGATGACCCGCACGGCGATCTCGCCCCGGTTCGCGACCAGAAGCTTTCGCAGCATCAATCCACCTCGGCCAGGACGGCGCCTGCCATCACCGGTTCCTCGTTGTCGGTCGCGAAGCGGATGTTCCGGCCCGCCACCTCGGCCTTCACTTCGTGAAAGGACTTCATCACCTCGATCAGCCCGATCACGTCGCCCACCGCGACAGCATCGCCATCGGCCTTGAAGGGCGGCTTGTCGGGGGCGCTGGCGCGGTAGAAGGTGCCGGGAAGTGGGGACAGAAGCTGTGCCATGGGGTCCTCTCAGGTATAGGGCTGCACCGCCGCCCGCACCGCGCGGGCGATGGCGATGGCGTTCGGTGTGTCGGAGTGGATGCAGATCGAATCGCAGCGCACCGGGATGTCGCTGCCGTCGGTGGCGGTGCCCTTGCCCTCGGTGATCGCGCGGACGCAGCGCGCGGCCATCAGTGCGGGGTCCTTGGCGTCATGTTCGCGGGTGACGATGAGGCTGCCGTCGGGGCGGTATTCCAGATCGGCGTAGAATTCGGCCACAAAGCCATGCCCGCGGGCCGGATAGATCTTTTCGTGTAGGGTTCCCGTCATGCCCAGAAGCGGTACCTTGAACACGTCCGCCGCGTCGCAGACCGCCTGAGCGATGTCTTCCTGCCGCGCCGCCATGCCGTAAAGGCTGCCGTGCGGCTTGATGTGGTTCAACTCCATCCCCTCGGCCCTGAGAAAGCCTGTCAGCGCGCCAACCTGGTAGATGATGCAGTTGGCCATCTCTTCGCGGCCCACCTTCATCTCGCGCCGGCCAAAGCCCTGCAGGTCGGGCAGGCTGGGGTGGGCACCAACCTTGACCCCATGTTTCTTCGCCAGCCGCACGGTGGCGCGCATGTGGTCGAAGTCGCTGGCATGAAAGCCGCAGGCAACGTTGGCGATGTGGATGAAGGGCATCAGCCCGGCGTCATCCCCCATCTTCCACAAGCCAAAGCTTTCGCCCATGTCACAGTTGACCGTGACAGGCATCGCATCCCCCTGCGTCAGTTTTCTTGATTGAGCCGGATGCTGGACCGACTCGGCCCGCATTGGCAAATACGAAATTCTGTAAGACGATATCGAAAAATACGATAAGGTTGCCCGATGCCACTGACCCTGAAACAGCTTCGCTACTTCATTGCCGCAGCCGAGACCGGCCAGATCAGCCATGCGGCGATGGAGATGAACGTCTCGCAATCCGCCGTGACGGCCAGCATCCAGGGGCTTGAGGCCGAGCTGGGGGTCAAGCTGCTGACCCGCATGGCGCAGGGCGTGGCCGTCACGCCGGAAGGTGCGCGGTTCCTGGCCCGAGCCCGCGCGATCATTGCCGCAGTCGAAGACGCTACACGCAGCCCGCTGGGAGAGGAATCGCGTGTTACCGGCCGCCTGCGCCTTGGGGTCACCTACACAGTCGCGGGCTACTTCATGGCCCGCCACTACGCCGCCTTTCGCCGCAGCTACCCCGGAATCACGCTTGAACTGTCCGAACAGCCGCGGGCGGCCATCGAAAACGCGCTTGTCACCGGTGGGCTTGACCTGGCGGTGATGCTTACGTCCAACCTTGCCAACCACGGCGAGCTGGACGCCGAAACGCTGTTCCGGTCGCGCCGGCGGCTCTGGCTGCCGTCGGACCACGCCCTGTTGGCCTCGCCACAGATCAGCCTCCACGACGTGGCTAAGCAGCCTTACGTCATGCTGACCGTGGACGAGGCCAGCCGCACCGCCGGCCGATACTGGGATCACTATGGCTTGTCGCCCCAGGTGGTGTTCTCCACCTCGTCGGTCGAGGCCGTCCGGTCGATGGTGGCGGCCGGTATGGGGGTCACGATCCTTTCCGACATGGTCTACCGGCCTTGGTCGCTGGAAGGCCAACGGATCGAACAGCGCGTCATGGTGGAACCGGTGCCATCAATGGATGTGGGTCTGACATGGGCGCGGATGCGGCCGCTTTCCGGCACCGCGCAGGTATTCCGCGCCTTCCTCTCGCTCACGCTCAGTTCCGGGGGCTGACGCCACAGCGACGGGCCCACGTGATTGACCCGGCCTCAGGTCCGACGCCGACACGTCGCGCCACGCAAACTGCGCCACACCCCGGATGAACCGCGCCGTCCAGCCGCCGCCAATGACCCCGCCCGAGAACTGCAAAACGATTGCTGTAGCACGCGGGATCGTGGAGCAGGTGGAAAGTGGCCCGCTGCAGCCGACGCTTCGTTGCCATGACCGGAGACCGTCAACGAAGCAAGGGACCGGCGACCCGTCGGCGCAGGCACATCGTGTCCGGCCCTCTTCCGCCACTCGGCGGGCGTGACCCTCGGAAGTTCGACCGCAGTTCCCACGCAAGCAGGGGGCAATCTGATCCAACTCCAGCCAGAGGTTGCAAATAGAAAATATTTTTCAATGCATTACAACCTCGACACTGAAACCGGTCACTCATGAGGCCCAGATGACATCCATTCTGAAAGACCGCTTCCGGGCTTCCTTTCGCAAGGGCCAGTGCTCAGCCCGCCCCGTACAACCAACAAGGGGAAAATCCGGCCGCGGCGGGATCCGGAAGACTCACATCTAAGAAGCAATTGTGGTGCTGTCAGACGAGTGGGAACCAGTCTCCGATACGCCCACTCACCTTCGGCTCAGGCAGCGAGAAGGCCGCGCATTTCCGCAAGAGCGGCAGCGCGGGTTATCTTGCAGGGGTTGCGATCTTGGAGGTGGCGCTCCGTCGGAAAGTGGTTGTAGACCGAGGCATGGACTGAGGCGAACTTCTGCAACGTCCGCATGCGCCGGAACAGCAGCATCGCTCGCTCGCGTCGTGGGAACGACAGGAGCCAGTTCTCGGCCCTATTGCTCAGTCAGCGTCCCATCTGGCGAGCATCACCGCGATCGAGGTCTTTCAGATCGGCACCGTAGGACCGAAGCCGATCGGTCAGGATCGTCTCCGGACGGCTGTGCCGCTTCATGGATCCCTTCAAGAGCTTAAGGGATGCCTTGCGATCGCGGGACTTGGTGACGATGCATTCCAGTACCTCACCTTCGTGATCGACAGCGCGCCAAAGGTAATGAGTCACCCCGTTGATCTGCACGTAGACCTCGTCCAGGAGCCACTGCCAGTGGCGATGTGCGCGCATGGCTTCAACGCGCTTGCCCTTGAATTCAGAGGCGAACATCGGGCCGAACCGGTTCCACCAGTATCGCACTGTCTCTCGCTGACCTCGACGCCCCGCTCATGCAAAAGATCCTCGACGTTGCGCAGCGAGAACACGAAGCGGATGTAGAGCATCACCGCCAAGCGGATGATCTCGGGGCTCGGCTTGAAGTAGCGGAAAGGGGATCGTGTGGTCAGCGAGGAACGCTGGCCATGCTTCCTGCCCGGCGACGGCCACAGGCCGTCTGACGACACAGAATGCTGCACGAGGCTTGGTCGATCGTCATCCATCTGTCGCAACCTGGCGTCATACCCGAGTCATTCGAATGACTGAAACCAGGAGCACGGACCTTGGGGCGGGAAAGCTGGCGTCGCATACGTGACGGACTTGCAGCAGAAATTGACGGAGGTAGCTTGCCACCGGGAGCGCAGCTGCCGACAGAATCCGCCCTTTGCGCGCAATTCGAGACCGGCCGCCATTCCGTACGGCGCGCGGTGCAGGCGCTGGCGGTTGAGGGTCGCCTGCGTGTGGTGCAGGGGCGCGGGACCTTTGTCGAGGCGGCTCCGTTGATCCGTTATGCGATCGGTCGGAGGACGCGGTTCCGCCAGAACCTGCTCGATCAGGGTCTGACCCCGTCCGGTGAGCCGCTGGCTGCCGAGACCGTCCCCGCTCCTGCCGCTGTCGCCGAAGCGCTGGAGATCAAGACCGGTGAGCCGGTGCATCGCCTGTTGCGGCGCGGGCTTGCCGACGGCATTCCGGTGAGCCTCGGACTGTCCTGGCATCCGGCCGCCATCCTGCCGGATTTTCTGCAGCAGCGAGCGGCAGGTCTTTCGGTGACCGAAGCCTATTCCGCACATGGAATCGGGGACTATTACCGCAAGCGGACCGAGATCTTTGCCCGCCGCGCCAACCAAGAAGAAGCGCGACTTCTTTCCCAGCATCCGGACCAGCCGGTGATGGTGGTGGTCAAGACTGACGTGGCGCCGGATGGACTCTTGATCGGTCATTCCGAGGCGATTTGGTCCGCCGACCGCGTGCGCTTTTCCATCGACAGCCTGGAGGCAGAGGATGCTTGACCTTAGCGAGACAGGAGACCTTGGCGCATACCTTTCGACCCTGGCACGGAGCTGTCCTGAAAGGCTGAAGGCAGTGGCCGAAACCCTGCTGCCGCAGCTTGGCCCAGTCGAGGTGGTCCAGTCCCGCACCGGGCTGGTGATGCTGCCCTTCCGTGACACGGTTCAAGGGACGGATTTCTTCCTGGGTGAGGTTCTGGTGGCCGAGGCCCATATCCGCGCCGCGGGGGTCGAGGGCTATGGGATGGTGACCGGGCGCGATCTGGAACGCGCCATGGCGATGGCCGTGCTGGACGCCGGGCGGGCGCTCGGCCTGCCGGAGGTGGCGGACTTTTCCGCCCGCGAAGCGGCGGGGTTGGCTGAAGAGGACGCGGCTCTGCTGCGTCGGGTTGAGGCGACGCGTGTCGAGATGGAGACTTTCTGATGGGCCTGCCACAACCCACCCCTGATGACCTGCGCGATACGGCCGCCTTCGAGGCGTTGATGTGGGCCATGGCGCGGCCCGGCACGGTGCACAGCCTGCCCGAGGGTATGGCCGATTTGGCGCTTGCCCTGCTTGACCGGGAAACCCGCGCCCATGTCGAGGACCCTGCACTGGCCCGTTGTATCGCGGCCACCGGGGCGGCGCTTGTCGCGCCCGACCGGGCAGACCACGCCTTTTGCGCGACGGCCGAAGGCGCCATGGCGGCGCTGGCCGTGCTGCCTGTCGGATCGGCGCTTTATCCTGATGAAGGCGCAACGCTGGTGATGTCTGCGATCATCGGTGAGGGGGTTCACTTGCGCTTGGCCGGGCCGGGGATCGACGGGCAGGCGACACTGCGTCTTGGCGGGTTGCCGGCGGGCCTGCTCGATCTGCGTAGTGCCCGCTGTCGGTATCCAGAGGGTATCGATCTTGTCCTTATCGATGGGCAGCGTCTTGTCGGACTACCACGATCCACCGCCGTGGAGGTTCTCTGATGGCCTATGTCGCAACGCGAGGCGGGGAACGCGCCATCGAACAGGCCGAAAGGCTATATCGTGCGGCTCTTGGTCCGATCACACCCGAACGGGTGGCGCAGGTCCGTAACGCGCTGCCCCTTCTGGTGGATCGGGTGATGGGCGAGGCGTCGCTCTATGACCCCGATCTTGCGGCCTTGGCGCTGGCACAGGCGGGGGGAGATCTTTACGAGGCGGTGCTTCTGCTGCGGGCGTGGCGCACCACGCAGCCACGACTGGCGATTGCCGAACCCGTGCAGCAGGGGGAAATCCTGACCCATCGTCGCATCTCGGCGGCGTTCAAGGATATTCCGGGCGGCCAGATCCTTGGGCCGACCCTCGATTACTCCCACCGCATTCTGGCGACGGAGGTGCTTGAGGGCGAAACCTTCACTCCGCCGCCGGTGACACCAGCGGCGCATCCGGCCCCGGCCCGGCAGCCCAGTCTGGCCGATTGGCAAAAGGCCAACGGTCTGGTCGCTGACCCGCCACGCAGGGATGTTGCCCTTGATGCCATTCCGGATGTCACGCGCGAACCGCTTTTGTTTCCGGCCAGCCGCGCGCACAGCCTGCAATCTCTGGCCCGGGCCGATACGGGCGGGCTTTTAGCCTTGGGCTATTCCGCGATGCGCGGCTATGGCAACGCCCATCCCACCGTGAACGAGTTGCGCCTTGGCGAGGCCGAGGTGATGGTCCGCCACCCTTCGGGCACCCTGTTTTCGGCCGGGCGGGTGCGGGTTTCGCAGGCCGAGGTGACGTCGAAGGGGAAGTCGGGGCAATTGGACCTTGGCTTCTGCGCCGCCTTCGGCTGGAACGAGGTCAAGGCCATCGCCGGGGCCACGCTGGATCTGAACGCGCCGGGGGCGGCCAAGGGGTCGCCGGTCGAGGAAGAGTTCGTCCTTTATCACACCGAGCCGGTCGAAGCCTCGGGCTTCTGCATCCATTTCAAGCTGCCGCATTATGTGACCTTCCAGTCGTCGCTTGACGCGCTGCGGGGCGCAAAGGCCGCCAAGACCGAAGAGGTTCCGGCATGACCCTGTCCAGCCTGACCAAGCCTTGGGCCGCGATGAGCTGGGGGTTCCTCGACGCCTCGGCCAAGCGCGAGATGCGGCGCAAGATGGTGAAGGCCATCGCTGTGCCCGGTTGCCAGATGCCCTATGCCAGCCGCGAAGTGCCGATGGCGCGCGGTTGGGGTACCGGCGGATTGCAGGTCACGCTGACGCTCTTGCGGACGAATTCGGTCGTGAAGGTGATTGATCAGGGCGCGGATGACAGTGTGAACGCCGCCTCGATCCGACGCTTCCTGTCGCGCGTGTCGGGCGCGGCCGAGACCTGGGACACGCTTGGAGCAACGCTGATCCAGAGCCGCCACCGCGTGCCGGAGGAGAAGCTGCGCGAGGATCAGGTTCTGGTCCTGCAAGTTCCGAACCCCGAACCCCTGCGCCCCGTGCAACCAAACATGTCGATTGCCCGCCAGATGCACGCCGACGCCGATTACGGGCGGCTGTGGCTGGTGCTTTATGAACAGATGGTCCGGTCGGGCCGCATCATGCAGGGTGCGGCTTATCCGTCGCTAGTGAATGGGCGACATGTGATGACGCCGTCGCCCATCCCGCGCTGGGACGTGCCGAAGCTGCATATGGCGCAGCATCTGACATTCCTTTCGGCGGGTCGCGAGAAACGACTTTACGCCGTGCCCCCCTTCACCAGGGTGGAGCCACTGGTCTTTTCCGACGTGCCCTACAAGGTGGAGGATCATGCCGATCTGGCCTGCCATCGGTCGGGGCTGCGGGGCGTGTTCATGAATGAAATCCCGCAAGAGGGCGGCGGGTCGCTGTTCGAAGCTTCGGACAGCAACCTTGGTATCAAGGCGATCCGCCGGGCAGAAGGCGCACCCGCGACTATCGGCCCGATGTGGTATGAAAACGGAAAGTTCAAGCCATGACGATGATGGACCGCTTGCCCCCGGCGCTGGTGACAGGCGCACCGCTGATTCGGATGAGAGGCGTGTCGCGCCGTTTCGGCGCGGTAACGGCACTGGAGGATGTGCATGTCACCGTTTGGCCGGGCGAGGTGCTGGGCATCGTCGGGGAAAGCGGATCGGGCAAGTCCACGCTTCTGCGGATGATGAATCTTGAGGATACGCCGGACGCGGGCGATTATCGGCTGGCCCTGCCCGACACCCCGGGAAACCTGTTTGAACTGGACCGCTTTGCCCGCCGTAAGCTTTGCGCGCTGCGGATCGGGATTGTCTATCAGAACCCGCATCTGGGCCTTCTGATGGGGCATTCCTCATCGGGCAACGTGGCCGAACGCCTGCTTGTGGCGGGCGAGCGCAGCTTTGTCGCGCTGCGCGCCCGGGCGAAGGCCGCGCTGGAGGCCAGCGAGTTTCCCCTGACCCGGATGGACGATCCGCCAAAACTGCTGTCGGGGGGCATGCAGCAAAGGGTGCAATTAGCCAAGGCCATCGCGCTGGAACCCGCGCTTCTCTTGCTGGACGAACCCACCACGGGGCTCGACGTAAGCGTTCAGGCCCTTGTCCTCGACACGCTGAAGCGGCTGCAACGCGATCTGGCGATCACAATGGTCATCGTCAGCCACGACCTCGGCGTGATCCGCACCATGGCCGACCGGGTGATGGTGATGCGCCATGGCCGGGTGGTCGAAGAAGGGCTGGTCGACCAAGTCTTCCAGGACCCGCAGCACCCCTACACGCAGGAGCTGGTCCATGCCAAACTCTGAACCCCTCCTGCGGGTGGAAGGCCTGTCCAAGACCTTCACCATGCACCATCTCGGCCAAAGCCTGCACGCCTTCACTGGCATCAGCTTCGACCTGCGGCCTGGACAGTTCCTGCTCTTGAAAGGGCCGAACGGGGTCGGCAAGTCCACGCTTCTGCGCACGATCTGGCGCAGCTACCTGCCGGACGCCGGACAGGTCTGGTTCCGCCATGCGGGCGGCATGATCGACCTGGCCCGAGCGGCTGACGTCGACATCGCGCAGCTGCGGCGGCGCGAAATGGGCTTTGTCACCCAATTCCTGCTCGCCCGGCCCCGCGTCTCGGCGGAAGAGATCGTGGCCGAGCCCCTGCGACGGTCCGGTCTGCCGGGCGAGGAAGCGCTGGCCGATGCCCGGCACTGGCTGGCGGCCTTCGGGGTCAAGCGCGACCTCTGGCGCGCCTATCCGACCAATTTCTCTGGGGGCGAGCAGCAGAAGGTGAACCTGGCCCGCGCCCTGATCCAGCCACCGCGCCTTCTGCTTCTGGACGAACCCACGGCGTCCCTCGACGTGGGCGCCCGGACCGCGCTGGTCTCCCGCCTGCGCGAGTTGAAGGCCGCGGGTGTCGCAATGATCGGCGTCTTTCACCATCCGGGCGATGTGGCGGCGCTGATCGACGGCGAGATTGAACTGCAGGCAAGAGAGGCAAGCGATGTGGCTGTCTGATTTCCGTATCGTTCTGGAAGACCGAGTCCTGCCGTGCGGAAGCCTCCGGATCGAGGGCGAAACCATCGCCGAGGTGCGCGACGGCATCGTCCCCGGTGCGGCGCTTTATGGCGAAGGGCTGCTGCTTATGCCCGGTTTTATCGACATGCATGGCGACATGATCGAGCGCGAGGTGGAACCGCGCCCGAACGTCAAGATGCCGATGGAACTGGGCTTGCGCGACCTCGACCGGCGGCTGAAGGTATCCGGCGTGACCACGGCCTATGCGGCGGTAAGTTTCAACCCCAAGTCGGCTTACGGCCACATGCGCAGCTATGAACATTCCAAGGACATGCTGCGGGCGCTGAAGGAGATGCGATCGATGCTGAAGGTCGATCACCGCGTGCATGCCCGGTTCGAGATCAATTATCCGAACGCTCTGTCCGTGGTCGAGGAACTGATCGCCGATGGCACGGTGGACCTTGTGTCCCTGACCGACCATACGCCCGGACAGGGCCAGTATCGCGACCTGGAACATCTGGCCCGGCGCACTCAGCGCGACCTTGGCCTGACGCCCGAGGAGGCCGAGGCGCATATCCAGGACCGGATCGACGAAAAGCGCGCCCATGCGGGCGACGTGGCAGCGACGCTGGCAGCAATCTCGCGCATCTGCGCGGCGCATGGCATTCCGCTGGCCAGCCACGACGACGATACGGTGGACAAGGTGGCACTGATGCAGTCGCTGGGCGCCACGATCAGCGAATTTCCCGTGACGGTCGAGGCGGCGTCAGAGGCGCGCGCGCGCGGTCTAGCGACCGCGATGGGCGCGCCGAATGCGGTGCGCGGCGAAAGCTATTCCGGCAACCTGTCCGCACGCGCCGCGCATGCAGCCGGGCTTCTGGACATCCTCGCCGCCGATTATCATCCTTCGGCCATCCTTCCGGCAGTGCTGGAGCTGGCGAAGACCGATCCCGCCGGGCTTTCCGGCGCCACGCGGCTGGCCACGCTGAACCCGGCGCGCGCGCTTGGGCTGACGGATCGCGGGGCAATCTCCGTTGGCCTTCGCGCCGATCTCGTGATCGCCGATGACGCCGGCATCGGGCACGTACGCTCCACGTTCCGGGGCGGGCGCAAGATCTTTTCCGACGGATCGCTGACCCTGGATGCCGCAGCCTGAACCGGCGTCTTGGAAGCGTCACATAGCCGTGTTGGAAAATTCATTCGGATGACTCTGTGAGGTTACCTGATGCGCAAATGATGGGGTCATGCAACAGCACAGCCTCATCCTCTCGGACGTCACCCGCCGCTTCGGCGAGACAACGGCGGTAAGCCGCGTCTCGCTGGAAATCCCTGCCGGGCAGTTTGTCGGGGTCATCGGGAGATCGGGCGCCGGCAAGTCCACGCTCTTGCGGCTTATCAACCGGCTGATTGACCCCTCGGAAGGCACGATCCGCCACGGCGACCGCAACATCACCGGGCTGCGCGGCAAGGCGCTGCGCGACTGGCGCCGCGACTGCGCGATGATCTTTCAGCAATTCAATCTGGTCGACCGGCTGGATGTGCTTTCGAATGTGCTCGTGGGCCGGCTGGCCGACCATGGCTTTCTGTCCTCGATGGCAATGTGGTTCAGCGACGCTGAACGCGCTGAGGCCTTGCGCGCGCTGGACCGGCTGGATTTGCTACCCCAGGCCCTGCAACGGGCAGGAACCCTTTCGGGCGGCCAGCAGCAGCGCGTCGCCATTGCCCGCGCCCTGGTGCAGAAACCCCGCATCATGCTGGCCGACGAACCCATTGCCAGCCTTGATCCCGGCAACGCCACCCGCGTGATGGAGGCCTTGCGCACGATCAACGCCGAAGACGGGCTGACCGTCCTTGTCAACCTGCACACCATCGACACCGCCCGCACCTACTGCCAGCGCATCATCGCCATGCGCGAAGGCCGGGTGTTCTTTGACGGCTCGCCACGGCAGCTGACCGACGATGTCCTGCGCGACATCTACGGCAGCGAGGGGCTGGCCGAGTTTTCCGAATCCGTCACCTCGACCTCTGTCAGGGCCAAGGTGCCGGCCTGACCCCCAACCCCAGAAGGGAGCCTACCATGCGTCTGCTCACCACCACTGCCTTCATCGCGCTTGCCGCCGTTCCGGCGATGGCCCAGGACTGGAAGACCGATTACCGTATCGTCCGCTTCGGCATCCTGTCAGGCGAGAACGAAGCCGACCGGATCGCCCGCTGGACCCCGTTCGAAGAGCATCTGGAGAAGACCCTCGGCGTCGACGTCGAAATCTTCACTGCCGGCAACTATGACGGCGTCGTGCAGGCGCTGGCCTCAGGCCAGATCGAATTCGCCTGGCTTGGGCCCTCGGCCTACGCCGCTGCCTGGACCGAAACCAATGGCGGCGTGATCCCGCTGCTGACCACCCAGCAGAACGATGACTCGGTCGGATACTACAGCGTCGTCGCCACCCGGTGCGATGCTGGCTACAAGACGCTGGACGACCTGAAGGGCAAGACGATGGCCTTTGCCGACCCCGACAGCGCCTCTGGCTACACGGTCCCCTACTACAACCTGCACGCCCAAGGCTACATTCCGGAAGAGTTCTTCGGCGCCGTCCCCTTCTCGGGCAGCCACGAAGCCGGAATCATGGGTGTTGTGAACGGCCAGTTCGATGCCGCCGCGACGCACTGGACGAACGAAACCTCTGGCAACATCCAGCGGATGGTCGAGAAAGAGATGATCAAGGCAGGCGACGTCTGCGTGGTCTGGACCAGCCCCCTGATCATGGCCAGCCCCTTCACCGCGCGCACCAACCTGCCGCAGGGTCTGATCGACGACATGAAGAAGGTGGTCATGGCCACCCCGACGGATGCTCCGGACGTCTTCAAACAGGTCACGGGCGGCGACTCGTCAACTGCGAAGGGCTATGTCGAAGTCACGCATGACCAGTATCAGATCCTGATCGACATGCGCGACTGGTTCAAGGCCAACCGCGACAGCTGAGATCTGGCGATCCTCGTCCGCGGGCGGGCCAGCAAGGCCCGCCCCACCCCTGCCCGGAAACCCAGATGTCCGCAGCCATCCTTGCCTTTGAGCGCGACTATGCCCTGCACCGGCGCAGAGCCCGCATGACCTTTGTCATCGTGACCGGCGTGTTGGTCCTCTTGTTCCTGCTGACCGCCGACGCGTCGAATTTCTTTAAGATCACCCAAGTCACCCTTGCAGACGGCAGCCGAGCCGAGCGCTGGGTCATTGGGGCCGGTCTGCCGCGCCTGGGCGAATACATCGCAAAAACCATCCCGGACATCAGATGGGCGACTCTGGGCAGCGACATTGCCGTTTGGTTTGCCCGCTGGCAGATCTGGGCGCAGCTTTTGCTTGAAACGGTGCTGATCGCCTTCATGGCGACGGTGCTGGGCGTTGTCGGCGGGTTCATCCTGTCCTTTCCCGCCGCGCGCAACCTTGCGCCCAATGCTTGGGTGATGTGGCTGTGCAGGCGCTATCTCGAAATCGCCCGCACTGTGCCGGAACTGATCTTCGCACTGATCTTTGTCTTCTGCTTTGGCGTCGGACCCCTGGCCGGGGTGCTGGCCATCGGGCTGCATACGGCGGGGGCTTTGGGCAAACTATACTCGGAAGCCAATGAAAACATAGACATGCGCCCGCTTGACGGGGTTAAGGCCGCGGGCGGGTCCTGGTTCGACATGATCCGCTATGGGGCCGTGCCACAGGTGCTGCCGAATGTGCTCAGCTACACGCTTCTGCGGTTCGAGATCAACGTCCGCGCCTCCTCCATCATCGGCTATGTCGGGGCCGGGGGGCTGGGCCAAGAGTTCCGCACCGCAATGTCCTATCAGGAATACACCGACCTTTCGGCCCTGTTCATCATCATTCTGGTGACCGTGACCGTGATCGACCGGCTGTCGGAAATGCTCCGTCACCGCGTCATCGGGATGGAGGCCCGCGCATGACCATCACCCCCGAAGCCATCGCACAGGCCCGCGCTGCCCACCCCCTTGCCTTCCGCGCACCCTTGACCGTGCGATTGCGCCGAGCTGCGCTTTGGACCGGCTTTGTGCTGCTGTTTGGCTGGTGCCTGTACGATTTCGGCTTCTCACCCGCCCGCATCTGGGAGGGACTTGGCCGCCTTGGCCGCGTGCTGTCCTTCATGTTCCCGCCGCATGTCTGGACAACGTGGCAAGAGTTCGCGGACATCGGGAAAGGCTTGATGGAAACCCTGTCCATGGCTTTCCTGGGTACGCTTCTTGGGGCAGTCATCGCCTTCCCGCTTTGCTTTCTGGGGGCCAAGAATATCAACCGCTTGCCGTTTCTGCGTTTCACAGTCCGGCGCGGCTTTGACGTTATTCGCGCCTTCGAGACGCTGATCCTTGCGCTGATCTTCATTCGGGCCTTTGGTCTTGGGCCGCTGGCCGGGGTGCTGGCGATTGCCGTGGGCGAGATCGGAGTGTTGGCAAAACTATTTGCCGAGGCGATTGAGAATACCTCGAACAAGTCGGTCGACGGAGTCGTCGCGGCAGGCGGCAGCCGGACGCAGTCGATCCGCTTTGCGGTGCTGCCGCAGGTGATGCCGGTGCTGCTGTCGATTACGCTATACAACTTCGAATCCAACGTGCGGTCCGGCACGATCCTGGGCATCGTTGGCGCGGGCGGGATAGGGTTCCTCTTGGCCGACCGGATCACCGCCTATCGCTGGGACGAGGCCTGGTCGATCATCTTCCTGATCATCGCCATGGTCTACCTGATCGACTGGCTGTCGGACCTGATCCGCGCCCGGTTCATTGGCACTTGGGAGGGGGCACGCTGATGGGCTTCACCTTGGACGTCACGGTTCCGGGCACCTTAGGGCCAATCTTCGCCCCTGCGGGTCTGTCGTCACCACAAGCCGACTGCACAGGCTGCACCGTGAATGGTGGCACCCTGCGCCGTCTTGTCGAGCCCACGTCCGGACAAGAGATCCTGCTTGTGGACCCGGATGCACCCGACGTGACCTTCCGCTATAGCTATGCCAATCACCCGGGCCAGTATCCCGAAGCGATGTTCTACCCCGCTCCGTCGCGCTTTACCCGCTGGGCCCCTGCGCTTGAGGCCGAAGCCCGTGCCGTGGCGGGCGAGGGTGATGATCTGACCCGCGCCATTCGGATTGCCCGCGCCGTGGCCGAACGGTTCGACTACGGCCACCCGGAACAGAGATTCACCGACGGGTTCGACCATGTTCCGCATCTTGCCTGCGGCCTGACCGAAGGGTCCTGCGTCGACATCCACACCTACTTCCTGGCTTCGTTACGGGCGGCGGGGATCGAGGCGGGTTATGTGGTGGGCTACTTCTTCCCCGAGATCGGAGAATGCACCAGCGGGCATTGCTGGGCGGTGACCCGGATCGACGGGAAAACTCAGGAATGGGATATCTCGCATTACCTGCAGATCGGGCGGCGCGACGCCGGTCCGGCGCTGAACCCCAAAGGCGGCTTTCGCTTGCCCGTGGGCCACTCCACGGCCCTTTGCCAGCCTGAGATCGGCTTTGCCGACCTGAAGCTGCTGGTCGAACCGATGGTGATGAAGGACGGCCAGCCGGTCCGCTTTGACACCAAGAGCATATGCCTTTCGCTGCCCGCAATTGCCTGACCTGGATCCTCGAGATGAAACTGCTGACCGAAGCCCCGACCGTCCACCACACCGCAACGCTTGTCGACTGCAGCCTGGGCAAATGGACGGAAGTCATGGCCCATGTGACGATGCGTGAGGTCACCTTTGGCGACTATTCCTACATTGTCCGGGGCGGCAACGTGGTCTGGTCCAGCATCGGCAAGTTCTGCTCCATCGCCGAGGGCGCGCGGATCAACCCGGGAAACCATGCCACCTGGCGCGCGGCACAGCACCATTTCACCTACCGCGCCGCCCAGTTCGGGCTGGGCGAAGATGACGACGACTTCTTCCAGTGGCGCCGAGACCATTGGGTGACCATCGGCCATGATGTGTGGATCGGCCATGGCGTCACGCTCCTTCCCGGTGTCACAATCGGGACGGGCGCCGTGGTCGGCGCGGGGGCGGTCGTTTCCAAGAATGTCGCCCCTTACGAGATCGTAGGCGGTGTGCCTGCCCGCCACATCAAATGGCGCTTCGAACAGCCTCAGGCGGAAGCGCTGCAAGAGATCGCGTGGTGGGACTGGGACCATGCGCGGCTGAAGGAAGCCTTGCCCGACATTCGTGCGCTGGACATTCACGCCTTCATCGAAAGATACGTATAGCCCGACAATGGATGATGTCAGTCGGCGCTCTCAGACGACGCGAACCAGTCTCCGTTGCCACTACCCCACTACCGGGTAAGGCTGTGAGAAGACTGCGCCACTCGGCGAGGGCGGCGGCACGGGTCGTCTTATCGGCGCCGCGATCTTGGAGGTGGCGCTCCTTCGGAAATTGGTTGTGGATCGAGGCGTGTACTGAGGCGAACTTCTGCAACGTCCGCATGCGCCGGAACCGCAACATCGCTCGCTTGCGTCATTGGAGTGACTGGTGCTAATTCCCGACCCTGTTGCTTAGCCAGCGACCTATCATGCGGTCATCGTCGCGGCCGAGCTCCTATTAGGTTGCGCCTTAAACGCAGTTGATCTTCACGAATACTTCGTCCAGGTGCCACCGCCAGTGTCGATGGGCTCGATTCGCCTCCACACGCTTACCCCTGCTCTCCACAGCATACATTGGGCTGAAGCTGTTCCAGCGGAACCGCACGGTCACTTGGCTCAGATCAATGCCTCGCTCGTGCAAGTGGTCCTCGACGTTCCGCAGCGACAGCGGAAAGCGGATGATCCCGGATCTCGTCTTGAAGTACCGGAAAGGGAGCCTTTGGTCATCCAGACCGCAAACCGGGCACCCCGCTTGTCTCAAACGAAGCTCTTCTGACAAAACCGGCCTGTCCAAGGTGATTGGGTAAGTGGGAGCGGTTGTCGGGAGGACATGGCCAGGTCCCGGTCACCCAGGAAGACGGATGGGGTTGGACCAGGCGCGCCGTCCTGCCGCATCTACGACGACAACCCGCGACCAGTCGCCGGAGAAAGTCGAGACGTCAAGACGGGCTGATGTCATCGACTTGCCGGACATCGTGCGCGACCGTGCCCGGGGACCCAGGACCGTGATCCGCTCGACTGGCGAGGACTCGATCTCCAGAAGACCATCAGCAAGCCTGATCTGGCGAAGGTCCGGGCCCTGGCTCGCGTAGAAGTCGCCTCGCTTCAAGGCGGCAAGGATGGCTTCGGGGGCAAGCGTCTCAGACTTGACCATCACCCAGCCGCCAAAGGCATCGGCGTTTGAATTGACCTCGTCCCGGAAATGGGCGTCGTCCGTGGCGATTGCGTTCAGGTGGATGCCATCCAGAAGCATCTGGTCCAGCATGTAAGTGCCGTCCGGGCGGTCGGCCTGCACCGCGCAAGTATGGTTGTAGACCTCGATCGCATCGGCGAAGGCGACGGTCCGCGCGTCCTCAAGCGTCAGACCATACCATTGCGGATGGGCAATGGCGACGAAGGCCCCGGCTTCTTGCGCGCGACGGGCAAGGTCGGGGCCGGTTTCGCCGGACTGCGGCGGGGCGAAATCGGCGGGTAGGCCCACGGCAAGGATGTGCCAGATCTCGCCGTTCGCCAGGCTGGGCGCGTGAAGCTCTGCGCCAAGGATCGTGGTGAAATCCTCCGTCCGGTAACCCGTCGTGTCGGTGATCGGGTAGTCGAACTCCTGCATGAAATGGTCCGACTGGCAGTAGAAGTGATAGCCCTGCGCTTGGTAGCGACGGGCGACCTCTTCAGGCGGCAGGGCACCGTCCGACCGGGTGGAGTGGCAATGCAGATTGCCGCGCCAGAAGCGACCAGGCTTGTCGAAGGGGGAAACGATCATGGAATATCCTCAATGTGTGTCGGGGTTGGCGGGGGGCAGCGTTGGGATGCGGGCAGCGTTGCGCGTGATCGTGTAGGTGGCTGAGGCGATGACAAGAAAACCGCCGATGACCGTGGCCCAGGTCGGAACCTCGCCGTAGAACAGCCAGCCGGTGGCGGCCATCAGGACGAGGCGCAAATAGCCCAAGGGCGCCACTGCAGACGCGCGACCCAACCGGATCGCTGCCGTGAAAAGCCAGATGCCGGCGGTAAAGATCATGCCCATCGCAAGCAGGATTGCCGCCTCGGCCAATGTTGGGGTCACCCAGCTTTGGGCGGCCAGCGGTGCGGACAGGACGGCAACGACCAAACCTTGCCAGAAAAGCACGGTCACCGTGGTGTCATGCCCGGATCCCAGACGCAGGGCGATCATGCTGAGGGCGCCACAGACCGACCCGGCCAGCGCCACGAGCGCATAGGCGTCAAAGCCGTCGCCAAACGGGCGGATCATGATCAGGACGCCCAGAAAGCCAATGGCCGTTGCCGTCCACCGACGCCAGCCCACCGGTTCGCGCAGGACAAGGGCTGCAAAGGCGGTGGCGATCAGCACCTCGGCCATCCCGATGGCGGTCGCATCGGCCAGCGGGATGTGGATGATCGACGTCAGGCCGCAGTACATGGCACCGATGGCCAAGAGGCCGCGCGTGAGGTGCAGGACAAGGCCGGTCGGATGCAGGATGACCCGACGACTGGCCCAGAACAGCGGCGCCATCAGGGCCAGCGCCAGCACCTGACGCAGGAAGATGACTTGCGAAACCGGGATGCGGTCGGAAATCATCCGCATGAACACCGCCATTGCGCTGAACACGACAAAAGCCGCGATCATCAGGATCGAGGCTTGCAGGTCGGGTGACATACCCTCGATCCGTTGTCGCACCGGCAGGGGGAGAGTGGCAGGCATCAGTCCGTCTCAGACCACATGGGGATAGGGCCGCTTGACGATCTCGTAGTAACCGTGCGGTTCGGTGTTGCCCCAGCTGGCGATGTCATGCGCGATCATCCAGCGGGCGGCGAGCCGTTCCGTCGTGAAAGTCTGTCCGTCGAAGCGGTGCACAAGGAAGCCTACCGTGGCTTTGCCGCCATGGCCGCCTTCGGTCGTCACGAAGGACGTGGCGGGTGCCCATTGGTAGACCACACCATTGCGCTCTGCCCGGCGTTCCTCATGCAGGTGGCCCGAGGCGACAAGCCGCACGGTCGGATGGGCATCGATCAGGGACAGAAGGGCCGCGCGCGCCTCGGGCAGGATCACGGCATGGCTGCGCGCCGGATCGGCCGGGTCATCAAGATAGACGGGATAATGCAGGAAAAGCGCGATGGGACGTGTCGTTTCGGCAAGGGTCGCTGCAAGCCAGTCGTGCTGATCGGCTTCCGCCGCAAGGCCGCTGCCCAGAAGCTGGCTGTTGATGCCGATCAGGCGCCAGTCGCCGATGTCCTGAAGAAAACGATCCGCTCCCATGGCGTCCAGATAGGCCGCGTGCCGCGCCTCGGTGATCGGCTGATGCAGGCCGCCCTCAAAGGGCACAAGCCCGACGTCGTGGTTGCCGGGCACCGCAGACCAACGCGCGCCCAACCGGTCGAACTGGCGGGCAGCAAAGGCGACGTCGGCAATGTCATCCGGGCCGTTCAACGCCAGGTCGCCGGTGATCACGATGTGATCCGGCGCGATGTCGGCCATCGCCTCAACCACCATCTCGAAATTGAACTGAAAGTAGGGACGCGACGCGCTGAGGTGCGTATCGGTCAGCTGGACAAGCGTGAATTTGGTCATGATGCGCCTTTGCGGGAAATGGGCCGGGAGCATGTCGCCCCCGGCCCGGCTTTTCGTCAGATCAGACCCTGCGTGTCGGACACCATCTTGGCCAGCACATCGGCCACCGGCATTTCGCCGCGCATGGCGAGGTTGATGTTCTCGCGCTGGATGTCGATGATCTTGTTCGAGTTCTTGCCCGGATAGCCGAACCATTTGCGAGCGACCGGGATCTGTCCGACACTGGTCAGGTAGTTCGGGTTTTCCTTGTAAAAGCCGCCCAGATACTGCTCCTGCTCGGCGATCAGGCTGGTCGGCATGTAGCCCGAGAACTTCACTGCCACGGTCTGGCCTTCCGGACCCGAGATCCACTTGGCAAAGCGCCACATCGCATCTTTCTTGGCCTCGTCGGTGCTGAGCATGACGAGCGCATTGCCCCCCGTCGGCAGACGGCCATTGGTGGCGTCGGCCAAGGGATAGCGGGCGGTGCGCAGGGTGAAGTTCGTGCCGACGCTGTCGGTCGTGCCGCGCAAGCTGGCCGTCGACTGCACGATGATGCCGGTCTTGCCGGCGTAGAACTGCTGCACGCCCTGCTGGGTTTCGCGCAGGTTCATCTTGGCGTCATCGACGAAGCGCTTCGTAAGGGTCAGCGCCGCCAGACCCTTGTCATCGCCGAAGGCCACGGTCTTTTCGGCCGCATCCATCAGCTCTCCGCCGTTGGAATAGACCAGGGCCTGCCAGAACCAGTCGCCTGCCTCGGTGTGGATCGCCATGAAGAAACCGTCGATGTCGTCGCCAAGCGCGTCGATCTTGGTGGCCAGCTCGAACACGCCGTCCCAGGTGGTGGGGAAGTTTTCCGGATCGCCGCCAGCCTGCTTCACCAGCTCTTCGTTGAAGTAGAAGATCGGGGTCGAGGTGTTGAAAGGCATCGCCATCTGGGTGTCGTCGAAGCGCCCCAGATCAAGGATGCGCTGCGAGTAGTTCTCGGTCTTCCAGGCATCGCCTTCGGTGGCGAAGAAGCTGTCCAGATGGGTGATCTGGCCCCGTTCGGTCAGCTGGCGCGACAAGGGCGGCAGCAGGTGGAAGCCCGAATAGTAGATGTCGGGCAGCTGGTTGGTCATCGCCTGCCGCAGGATCAGCGAGTGGCCTTCCTCATAGGTCGGCGGCGAGGTGTTGAAGGTGATCTTCACATCCGGGTTGGCTGCCATGAAAGCATTGGCAATCTCGGTGTGAAAGCCGTCATGGCCGGGAAAGCAATGGGTGACCGACAGCTCGACGCCGGTCTGCGCGCGGGCGATCATCGGGGCGGCAAGGCCAAGGGCAGCGAAACCTGCGGCCGATTGAAGAAGCGTTCTGCGATCCATGGGGAACCTCTTGGGGCTGGGGGGATAGGGGAGCCGGGGCTATTTCACCCCGGTCATGGTGATGCCGCGCACGAACTGCCGTTGCGCGAACAGGAAAACGATGATCAGCGGGGCGGTGATGATCGCGGCCCCGGCCATCAGCGCGCCGTAGTTCGACCCGGTCTCTTGGTCGCGGAAGATCATCATGCCGAGGGGCGGCGTCGCATGATCCGACGATGTCGTGACGATCAGCGGCCAGTAGAGGTCGTTCCAGTGCGAGGTGATCGAGAACACCGCGAAGGCGGCGATTGCGGGCACCGCCGAGGGCGTGATGATCCTGATGATGATCTCAAGTTCCGTAAAGCCATCGAGGCGGGCGGCATGGATGATTTCCTGCGGGAAGCTCTTGAAGAACTGGCGGAACAGGAAGATGCCGAAGACCGACAGGAAGAACGGCAGCATGATCGCGAAGTAGGTGTTCAGGAGGCTCAGGTTCGCGAGTGCGATGTAAATCGGCAATGCGGTAACCTGGACCGGCACGGTCAGGCCGAAGAGCACCAGTGCAAAGATTACCGGCTGGGCGCGGAACGACAGCTTGGCCAGCGCGTAACCGGCTGGAATGGCGAACAAAAGCTGCACCACAAGGATGCCGGCACAGACGATCACCCCATTCAGCATGTATTGCAGCAAGGGCGACTTCGTCAGCGCCTCGGAATAGTTGGTCACACCGGCAAAACTGGACGGGATCGGGTTGAACCCTGCGGTAAACACCTCGGAGGCCGGGCGGATCGAGGTCAGAAGCATCCAGACGAAGGGCAGAAGGATGAACGCCGCCCCAAGGATCAGGACGAAATGCGCAGCGATCGACCCGATCAGACGGTCCTTGCGAACATGTGCCATCAGTAATGCGTCCTTCTGTCGATCACGAAGGCCTGGACCAGTGCGACCACCAGCACGAAGACCAGAAAGACGATGGTCATCGCCGAGGCGGGACCCATGTTGAAATCCTGGAACCCGACCTTGTAGAGCGTGTAGAGCAGCACATCGCTGCGGCCCTGCGGATTGCCGCGGGTGATGACCGCGACCGTGTCAAACACCCGGAAGGCGGTGATCGTGGTAGTGACCACGACAAAAAGCGTGGTCGGCCCCAGCATCGGCCAGGTCACGCGGGCAAACCGGTCCCAGGCACCGTCGGCGCCGTCGATGTCGGCAGCATCGTAAAGATCGCGCGGGATGGCGGTGAGACCTGCCAGAAACAGGATCATGTTGAAGCCGACGAGCTGCCAGATGCCGATGACGGCAAGCCCAACCAACACAAGATTGGGGTCACCGAACACGTCGAACTCGCCCCAGCCCAAGGCCCGCGACAGACTGGTGACGGGCCCAAGCGAAGGGTTCAGAAGAAAGTGCCAGACCACCGACATCGCGATCAGCGTAGTCGTGACCGGCAGGAAGAATATCGTCTGGTAGATCGCCTTCGACTTCGTGCGCTCATGGACGAGGATGGCAACAACGAGGCCCAGAATGACCGATCCAGGCACCACGATGGCCACGTAGATGAAGGTGTTCCCCAGCGAGCGCAGGAAAACCCGGTCGCTGAAGATCTCGGCATAGTTGCCAAGCCCGACCCAGGACCAGTCCAGCGCGCCCAACTGGTAATCCGTCAGGCTCATCATTAACACGACGATGATCGGCGCGATCAGGAGGACGAGGATCAGCACCAGCGCCGGAGTGGCAAAGGCATATCCCGCCACCGCTTCGGCACGCATCTGGGTGTTGCGACTGACGGACGGCCGGGCGACAGCGATGGTCATGCCGACACCATCGTGCGCAGTGGGGCGCGGGCGGGCCCGTCAACCCGACGGCCCTCGGCATCGAACACCAGTGCCCGCGAAACATCGACGCTGATCGGCACGACCTGATCCAGCCGCCCGCGATGCGCCTCGTAAGTGTCCAACGTGGCGCGCAAGGTCAAAGGCGCGCCCGTGTCGGGCAGAACGAAGTGCAAAAAGACCTCGGCCCCAAGGTTCTCCACGTGGCTTAGCTTGGCCAGCATCCTCGCCCGCCCTGCCACCGGATCAAGCGTCAGCGCTTCTGGGCGCAGGCCGACGGACACAACCTGACCCCGCGGCACGGTCACGTTGATCGGCAACAGGGTATCCCCGACCATCACGCCGTCGCCGGTTGTGGTGCCCGATACGATGTTGACCTGGGGGCTGCCGATGAACCGCGCCACACGCAGGTCGGTCGGGTTGTGGTAAAGCTCGGACGGGGTGCCAAGCTGCACGATGCGGCCTTCATCCATCAGCGCGACGCGGTCTGACATCGTCATCGCCTCGACCTGGTCGTGGGTCACATAGATGAAGGTGACGCCCAGACGGCGGTGCAGGTCGGTCAGTTCGGTGCGCATGTGGACGCGCAGCTTGGCGTCAAGGTTCGAAAGCGGTTCGTCCATCAGGAACACGTCGGGATGGCGCACCATCGACCGGCCCAGGGCGACGCGCTGCCGCTGCCCGCCTGACAGTTGCGCGGGCTTGCGCGCCAAGAGCGCCTCGATCTGCAGTTGCTTGGCGACGGTGTCGACCTCGGCCGCGATTTCGGACATCACACGGCGCCGGTTGGGGCTGAGCCTGCCGATCAGCGGCAGACGTTCGGCAAGGTTCAACCGCTGCATCACCAGCGGCATCGACATGTTCTCGGCCACGCTCATATGCGGGTAAAGCGCGTAGGACTGGAACACCATCGCGACGTTTCGCTGTTTCGGGCGCAAATGGTCCACTTCGCGCCCGCCGATCTGGACCGAGCCTGCGTCCTGAGGCTCCAACCCCGCGATCACCCGCAGGACCGTGGACTTGCCGCAGCCCGAAGCGCCAACGAGGGTGAGAAACTCGCCATCCCGCACCGACAGAGAAACGTCCTTCAGCACATGCGTTGTCCCGAACGCCTTGGAAATGTTCGAAAGAGTCAGGTTCGCCATGGACAAGCCCCTTCTGCCGGACTGGATGTCCGCCGTTTGCAGTCTGCAAATGTGTCAGTTGCATCCGCCGCAGGCGCGGCGAGATCAGCATT
The DNA here is from genome assembly GCF_057219935.1 of Tabrizicola sp. T74. Taxonomy (NCBI): domain Bacteria; kingdom Pseudomonadati; phylum Pseudomonadota; class Alphaproteobacteria; order Rhodobacterales; family Paracoccaceae; genus Tabrizicola; species Tabrizicola sp. T74. Next base: position 416,225 of record NZ_JBXVVT010000002.1, read on the forward strand.
GCCTTGAAGCTGGTGGTGCAGCTCTTGGCGCCGCGACAGGGCCCATGACGGGCTCATGACCGACGACAGGCGAAGGGATAGCCATGGCGGGTGAACCTTGGATGGCGCTGATGTGAAATGTTGGAATCATTCGGATGACTGTTACGGTCGGGGATCGGCGGCTGCGGAACAGTTCATGTCTGGTGCCGTCGATGGCCGGCCCGGATCGAGAGGTCCAGTTGAGGTCCTGATCGGAGTTGTCAGAGGAAACCAGTCTGCTCGGCCTGTGGCTGCTCAGTTGTTGGGCTGCAGCGCTCGGTTTCAACACAGTTGTCCTCGAAGGCAGTAACTTATGCCGTCAGATCTAGTGGGTGGGACGTCAAGCAGTCAGTACGGCGGTTCCTCTGACAATGCCGCCGCGCCTGACACCTCGCGAGCTTCCCCAACAGCGACCTGCCCCAATCCTGGGCGGCCCAGCGACGAATTTTCGCGGCCCTCGCCTACAAGCACCGTCACCGGCACAGATGATCGTCCTTGGCACCGTACAGCGAAGTCCGCGGCGAGCCGGGTCCAACGGAACTTTGGGTGCCCATTGGTGCCAAATTGGAGCGCCCTGTTATTCTGACGAATTACCCCGAAAACGGGCGCGAACAGGCCCTGTTACCGGGCCTAAACACCTGTTCTGCGTCAAAACAGGAAACTGGTTCTTTGCGGCGCAAATCCCTGAATCTCCGTCCCTATCTGGCACACAGGTGCGGATTCCGCGCGATCCAGGCCTGTTCTTGCCCCGAAAATCGCCAAAAAATCCCCTGTTCCGCGCAAACTCCACCTCGTTCCGGGCAGCCGGAGACCGGGCCGCGCGAAGGGCCGGAACTGGCTTGAACAGGGGTGGGATCGGCTGGAGAGGAACCGGATGACGGTCGGAAAAGGCCGCTGCTACGGGCAGTTGGTGGCGGGCGGCGGCACGAGAGACCAATGGCGGGGGTGGGTGGCGGACAGTGAGGGATTCGAACCCTCGAGACGGTTCCCCGCCTACACACTTTCCAGGCGTGCGCCTTCGACCACTCGGCCAACTGTCCGTCGGGCGCTGATACCCCGGCTTAGCCGGCCTCTTCAAGGGGCTAGTTGGTGGAGGACACGAATTCCGTCCCATTGCCTGTGCAGGGACGGACACGGAACTTCAGTGTCAAGTCAGGCTGATCGACACGCGGCGGTTCTGGCGGCCCTTCTTCTCGATCTTGCCAATCTCGATGCGGCCGATCTCGCTTGTCTGGCGAACATGGGTGCCGCCGCAGGGCTGCAGGTCAACCTGCGCCATCCCGTCGCTGATCCGCACCAGCCGGACGCGCCCCTGCCCCATCGGAGGCCGGACCGACATCGTCTTCACCAGCCCCGGGTTGGCCAGAAGCTCGTCATCGGTGATCCACTGGTCGTCCACCGTCAGGTTGCGGTCGATCAGTGTGTTCAGCGCCTCTTCCAATGCGGCCACGTCACCCGGGGGGTCCGGCATGTCGAAGTCGAGCCGCCCCTTGTCCGCCGCGATCTGGCCGCCGGTCACGGGCAGGGGGATCACCACGGACAACAGGTGCAGCGCGGTGTGGACGCGCATGTGGCGGTGGCGGCGGCTCCAGTCGATCTGCTGGCGCGCTGGGACTCCGATGGGGGGCATCGGCATCGGCTCGGCGGGGATCAGGGCGACCCCACCCTCGACCTTCAGGGCCGTCGCAATGGGCATCCGCGTGCCACCCCAGTCCAGAACTCCGCTGTCGCCCGGCTGGCCGCCACTGGTGGCATAGAAGACCGAACGGTCGACGATCACCCCGCCCTCGGGGGTGTGACCGATGATCCGGCACTCGGCCGTGGTCAGATAGGCATCGTCGCGGAACAGAAGCTCGGTCACCTTTCGGCCCCTTTCACATCGGCTGCCGGCACCGCCTTGCTGGACTTGCGGCGCGGGGCGGACGGGCGGTCGCGTTCGACCAGATCGGCCAGCGCCAGTACAGTCTCGGCGGTCTTGACCGGGTCCGGCTCGGCAGCCGGGGCCGGGGCGGGCACGATGGCGATCCCTTCCTCGGCCAGGCGCTGCAGGATGCGGTGGTTCATCTCGCTGCGGACCTGCATCCCGAAGTTGACGTCGCGCAGGATCACCCGGATCTCGAAATTGAGCTGCGTCGCGGTATAGCCCATGAAGGCGATGATCGGCGGCGGGTTCAGGATCGCAAGCGGCTGCTCCTCGGCGATTTCCTTCAACAGCGCCTCGACCCGCCGGGTGTCGGTACCCATCGCCACCGCGACCGGCACGATGATCCGGCCCGACAGGTTGAAGCGGGTCCAGTTCGTCACCCGCCCGGTGATCAGGTCCGCATTCGGGACGATCACGTCGTTGCGGTCGAAGGTCTCGATCCGGGTCGACCGGACCGAGATCGCCCGCACCTTGCCCTGCACGCCGCCGACCTCGATCCAGTCGCCTTCGCTCACCGGACGCTCGACCAGAAGGATGATGCCCGAGATGAAGTTCGACACGATGTTCTGCAGGCCAAAACCGATACCGACCGACAGGGCACCGGCGACGATGGCCAGGCCCGACAGGTCCAGCCCCGCGGCGTTGATCGCGATCAGGGCGGCCAGGAAGAGGCCGACATAGCCCACGCCCGCCACCAGGGCGGTCTGGCCCCCGGGCTCCATCCTGGTCTTTGGCAGGATTGTCGTCCGCAAGGCCCCCTGGAAAAGCCGTGTCAGCATGTAGCCGATCACAAAGACAATCGCGAAGATCATGAAGTTCGACGGCGAGATCTTCGTGCTGCCGATCTGGATGCCCTCGGTGAACCGGGTCCAGAGCTCGGTCAGGTCGGACAGCCGCGCACCCCAGATCAGCGCCAGCAGCGGCAGCGCCGCAATCGACAGGGCAAAGCCCGCCAGCACCGGAACCAGAGCGTCGCGGGCGGTCTCGTCCGACTTGGTGACCAGCGCCCAGGCGTCGCCGACCATCCGCTGCAGGATGAACAGAAGCGTGACCAGCGCAAAGGACAGCATCGCTGGATAGATCACTGCCTCGGCGGCCTGGACATAGCCAAAGGCGGCCAGGATCGGACCGATGAAGCCCAGGACCATCAGCCCACGCGCCAGCAGCAGGATAAGGCGCAGCGAATAGCCTGCCGACTTCTCGTCCAGCTCGCGGCTCTTGCGCAGGGTCCGGCCCAGACGCATCAGAACGAGGCCGCCCGTCAAAAGGATCGGGAAGGACATGACCGAGGTCGTCGCGTCGGAATAGGCCTGCGCGTCCATGGCCGCGCTGCGCAGCAGGTCGGCGGCCATCACCAGGCCCATCATCACCGACAGGAACCGCCCCTCGGCCCGCCGCTCTGGTGCCATGGGCAGGACGGCATCGCCTTCCTGGACCCGTGGAAAGGCCCGAGCCCCAAGCCAGGCCGCGGCAAACACCATCAGACCGGCAAAGGGCAGCGCGACTGCGATCAGCCGGCCGATGTCACCCAGCATGCCACTGGCAAGCAGTGCCGAAGACAGCGCCACCACGCCAAGGGACGGCAGCACGATCCCGCCCAGCGAGGCGATCAGCGCCCAGAAGTGCCGCCCGCGGACGGAAGCGCCGGTCTGCAGACGTTCGGCGAACAACTCGATCCAGCGCCGCACATAGACCACCAGTGCGACGGCCACGACCAGAAGCACCAGGATCAGCGGCAGATTGTCGAACAGCTCGCCCCGCGCATTGGGATCGTCCCACGCCTCGGCGGTTTCGTCCCACAACCGCTGCACCGTATCTGCAAGGCCGATGGCCGCCTCGGGCCAGTTGCCGGGGTTCAAGGGCGATGGCCACAGTTGCAAAAGCTCGTTTGCCTGCCGTTCCCGCAAGGTCCGGTCGATCTCGCGGATCAGCCCATCGGCCCGGCGATAGCCTTCCTCGGCTGCAATGCCGGGGGCCTGCAGCTTTACCAGCTGCTGCGCCAGCTCTTGCCTGCGACTTGAAATCTCGTCGGCTTCGGTCTCGCCCTCTGCTGGTGCCTGACCAAGTGCGGCAATCTGCTCCCGCACCGTGGCGATCCGGGCCGAATTCGCGTTCTGCGCCGTCAGCAGCGCTGCGCGCCATTGCGCCAGATGCCCGCGGATTTCCTCAAGCCGTTCGTCCGAGGTACTCCGGGCACCGATCTCGACTTCGGCGCGCCCGGCCATCTGGTCCCAGTCGCCATAATCCAGCACCGAGCCGTCGCCGGTGATTTCCTGCAACGGAGGCGGCCCGGTGAGATCCTGCGCTGAAAGCGGGGCTGCCGCCAGCGCCAGGATCAGCGCAAGGCCCCGGACCAGCCGGATCATGCGTCTTCGTAAACGGGCGGAATCGGGCGGGCAAGACGGTCGAGCCACTCAGGGACCGGCAGGCCCTTTTCGCGCAGGAAGGTCGGGTTGTAGATCTTGGACTGATAGCGGCTGCCGTAGTCGCACAGGATGGTGACGATGGTCTTCCCCGGCCCCATCTCGCGCGCCATCCTGATCGCGCCCGCGATGTTGATGCCGGTGGACCCGCCCATACACAGGCCTTCATCCGTCAGAAGGTCAAAGATGATCGGCAACGCCTCGGCATCGGGAATGCGATAGCTGAAGTCGGGGGTGAACCCTTCAAGGTTCGCCGTGATCCGCCCCTGGCCGATGCCTTCGGTGATCGAATTGCCGGGGGCTTCCAACTTGCCGCTGGTGTAGAACGCGTGCAGGGCCGCGCCCTCGGGGTCGGCCAGGCCGATCTTTACGCCCTTGTGCTGCAGGGCCGCCGCAACGCCCGCCAGCGTACCGCCCGACCCCACGGCGCAGATGAATCCATCGACCTTGCCGCCGGTCTGTTCCCAGATCTCCGGCCCGGTGGTTTCGATATGCGCCTGGCGGTTGGCCACGTTGTCGAACTGGTTGGCCCAGATCGCGCCATTCGGTTCGGTCTTGGCCAGCGCCTCGGCCAAACGACCGGAATAACGGACATAGTTGTTCGGGTTGCGGTAAGGTGCCGCCGGGACCTGCACCAACTCGGCGCCTGCCAGGCGCAGCATGTCCTTCTTTTCCTGGCTTTGGGTTTCCGGGATCACGATCACCGTGCGGAAGCCCATTGAGGCCCCGACCAGAGCCAGCCCGATCCCGGTGTTTCCTGCCGTGCCCTCAACAATGGTCCCGCCGGGTTTCAGCAGGCCCTTCGCCACAGCGTCCTTGATGATATAAAGCGCCGCCCGGTCTTTGACCGACTGGCCGGGGTTCATGAACTCGGCCTTGCCCAGGATGGTGCAGCCGGTGATCTCGGAGGCCTTCTTCAGCTTCAGAAGCGGCGTGTTTCCGATCGTGTCGGCCAGATCACTGTGAATGCGCATGCGGGCGGTCCTTCCTTGGTTTCCAAGGTGTATGTGCGTCGCCCGGCAAACTCAAGGCACGACGGGGGGCGGCCAGCCGATCCGGCAACCTGCCGCGACCCCCGGACGTTGGCCCCCATCAGGTCGCACTCCGCGGGCGGGCCACGTCGTTCGACCCCTCGGCCTCGGGGCCAAGGCCATAGGACATCCGCGTCATCTGGGCGATCACGCGCTCCATCTCCTCGTCCGACAGCACCGGCGGCTCGCCAAGGGCGCAGGCCTGGATGTACATGCGGGCCAAGGTTTCGACCTCGACTGCCATCCACAGCGCGGCCTCCAGCGAGCTGCCCAGGCTGATCTGACCATGCTGGCCCAGAAGACAGGCCTTGCGGTCCACCAGCGCCTCGATCGCCGCATCGGACAGCGCCTGTGTTCCGAAGGTGGCATAGCGGGCGCAGCGCAACGTGGTGCCGCCCATCACGCCGACCATGTAGTGGAAGGCCGGGATGGTACGGTGGTGGCAGGCGACCGAAGTTGCATAAAGCGAATGGCAGTGCAGGACCACGTTCACATCCGCCCGCGCCTTCAGGATGTCGCGGTGAAAGCGCCATTCCGAGCTGGGGCGGCGACCGACGTAGGTCCCGTCCCAGCCCATGGCAACGATGTCGGCGGGCTGCATCACGTCGTAGGACAAGGACGAGGGGGTGACCAGAAACCCCTCATCGACCCGGACCGACAGGTTGCCGGCCGTGCCCTGGTTCAGGCCCTTGGCCTCCATCGCGCGGCAGGTGTCGATTATGGCCTGGCGAAGGGCGGGGGTGTCGGCGGTCATGCGATGTCTCCGGTAAGGGCGCTCCAGCGCGCGGCGTAAGCGGCCAGCCCCGGCAGGGCCAGCGGCGTGACAGGGTTCAGCGAAAGGGGCACGGGGGCTTCGTCCTCGCGGCATAGAAGGGCCGCCCCCGCGGCGATGCCGTAAGGCTCGGGATCGGTCAGCGTTTCCCGCCCTGGACGCAGCGCCGCGACGAGCGCCGCAAAGGCCGGATCACGCAGAAAGCTGCCCGACAGGACCCAGGGCCGGTCGGGGGCCAGCGTCTCGGCGCAGGCGCAGGCCAGAAGTGCCGCGTAAAGGACAGCCAGCGCATGGCGCTCCCCAGCATCGATTGGTGCGGGCCCGACCAGACGGCCCTGCCCCGCACGGCCCGGAAACTGGCCATCGTTCGTGCCAAACGCCGGCAGCGCCATGCTGCCCTGGGCCACCAGACGCGCCAGGCAGGCCGGGTCGGAGCCAAACTCGGACGGCTGGTCCCCGGCAACAGCGGAATACTCGCGCCCGCCCATGGTCAGCGCCCCCGACAGCGGTTGCCCCTCCATGTCGGCGTTCAGCGTCATCCCACGAGCCTCGTCCAGCTGGGCGGGGTCGACGCCGGTGGCCATTGCCACGATCCAGGTCCCGGTCGACAGGCCCACGACATCCTCGCGGCCAGCAGCCTGATAGCGGTGAAAGCTGACCGAACTGTCGTGCCCCCCGGCCCGGACCCGCAGGGCCGGCAGGCCATGGCGCGCCTGCAACGCCGGGCGCACCGTGCCCAGCACATCGGCGGCGCGGGCAAAGAGCGGCATCAGCCGACCCCAGCCGCGCGCCGCAACGATGGGCGACCAGCAGCGGTCGCGGACGTTCCACAGATGGGACTGCGCCCCCAGGATCGATGCCTCGGACACCGCTACGCCGCACAACCGCCAGGCCCAATACTGCGGAATGCCCAGGCACCACCGCACCCGGGCGAAGCCCTCCGGATCAGCGGTCTCGGCCCAGAACATCTGCCGCGCGGTGTGGGTTGCAGCCATCATCACCGCGCTGCCCCGGTCGAAGAAACTGCCCGCCAACGGGGCGTAAGCCTCGTCCAGACCCGGTGGCAGGGGCTGTTCATAGTCGACCATCGGCAGCACCAGTCCGGTACCGCCTTCATCGGGATCATCGGCGACCAGCATCCCGCCCGAGCCATGGCCGGTGGCCACGACATCGGTCAGCGGATGGCGGCGGCACAGGGCGACAAGACCCTGCATCACCCAGGGGTTCAGGGCGTCAAGGTCGTGGTACGCCCAGGGCGGGCCGGGGCGGACGGGGTTGGGCGTCGACAACGTCTCGACGACGTGGCCTGCGGCCGTGCAGGCCGAAAGCTTCACGTTCGACTTGCCGACATCCAGAACCGCGACGGTCGCCCCGTCCACGCCAATGCCCCCTAGATCAGCCGGTACTGTTTTGCCTTGTTGCGCAGGAACGGCAGGCCCTTGCCCATCACTTCTTCAAAGCTTTCGGCCACCGGGCGCCAGACGGCAAGCCCGTAGGCGACTTCGGGAGGCATGTTGATGAAACTTTCCATCGCCAGCCCGCCCTTGAACCCGATAGCGGCAAGCGCAGCATAGACCTCGTCCCAGTCGCAGGTGCCCTCACCTGGGGTGCCCCGGTCGGATTCCGACAGGTGGATGTAGCGCAGGTGGTCCCGCGCATCGAGGATGCCATTGGCGGCGCCCTTTTCCTCGATGTTCATGTGGTAAGTGTCGAGGTGGATGAAGATGTTGTCGGCGCCCACCTTCTCGATCATCCATTTGGCCTGCCAGCCGGTGTTGATCAGGTGGTTCTCATAGCGGTTCACCGGCTCGATCCCGAAGGCGATCCCCAGCTTCTTGGCGTGTTTCGCCGCCGCTCCCAGCGCCCGGGCGATGTTGTCATATTCCGCCATGGTCGGGGGCACGCCGGTCCGCTCGCCGATCCCGCCATAGGTGACGCCCGACAGCGCCTCGCAGCCCATGGCCGCCGCCACATCCATCGCCTGTACCAGGTGGGCCGTCGCACCTTCGGGGTTCACGCTGGCCCAGTTCTTTTGCGGCAGGCCAAGCGAGGCCACGGCGCGCATGTTGTGCTTCTTCAACAGCGATTTGGTATGCGCCGCATCGACCGCGGGTGCGTTCAAAAGCGCGATCTCGATGAAGTCCATCTTGTAGTCCACTGCGGCGGGTATGGTGCGTTCCGCCCCCGCGCGGTCCCAGTTCATCGTCCACATGCTGGTGTGGACGCCAAAGCCTTCCATGTTCAGTCCCTCCCGGTCGTTCAGTCCTTTGATCTTCGTCGGTCTTTCCATTGCCCCGCGCCCCAGCGCAGGATCATCACTGCCAAGAGGAACAGGCCCCAGACCGCCGTGGCCAGGTGCTGGTTCGCCTCCATCAGGTTCAGGCCCGAGGCAAGGACCTGCAGTACGACCAGGGCAAGCACCACCGGCGCCACGCGGCCAAAGCCGCCGAACGGGTCCACCCCGCCCAGGAAACAGGCCAGCACGGTGACCAGAAGCAGTGCCTCGCCATGGCCGACGCGGACCGAGTTGAAGCGCGACAGCATCAGGATGCCGGCAATGGCGCACATCAGGCCGGACAGCGTGTAGATCAGCACCAGCGTTCGGCGGGCATTGACGCCGGCATATTCGGTCGCACGCAGGTTCGACCCGATCATCCGCGCGGCAAACCCGTGGCGGCTGCGGGTCAAGAGCAGGTGCCAGACCACCGCACAGCCCAGGAACAGCAGCAGCGGCACGGGAATGCCGAAGACCGTCCCATGCCCCAGCGTCGCCAGAAACGGCGGAAAGCCCGAGATGTCGCCGCCACGGGTCAGGAACTCTCCCAAACCCCGCAGGAAGATCATCATCGCCAGGCTGACCAGGATCGGATGCGCGCCGATATAGGCGATCACCGCCCCCATCGCCGCGCCCGAGGCCGCCCCCACCGCCAGCGCCAGCATGGTGCCCATCAGGAAGGGCGCAACCCCGGCCTCGGGCCCGCCGTACTGGTTCAGCACCCAGGCCAGGGTCAGCCCGGCCATGTTCGCCGTGGCGATGATCGCCAGGTTGAACCCGCCCGAGATGATCGGGATCAGCATGGCAAGCGTCAGCAGGCCCAGTTCCGGCAGCTGGAACGCAATGGACCCGAAGTTGGCGGCGGTCAGGAAGTTGTCGGCTTGCGTGCCGAAGAACAGGACGACGACCGCAAGGAAGACGACAAGGCCCGGCACCTCGGGGCCAAGGGTTGCGGTCAGGCGGTTCCACAGGCCGGTCATTCCCGTCCCTCCCGTTTCGGGGCCAGAAGACGGGCGATGTCGAGGTTGGAGGTGGAAATCGCAATCAGGATGATCGCGCCCAGCACCATCTTGAAGGCGTAGGACGATATGCCCAGCAGGACGAGCCCGTTCTGCGTCACCGCCACCAGGGCCACGCCCAGCACGCAGCCCAGCACCGACCCGCGCCCGCCGCCCAGCCGCGCTCCGCCAAGGACGACGGCGGCCAGCACGTCCAGCTCGCGCCCGAAGAGGGCGTTCGGGACGACCTCCTTGGTGACATGGGCCTGCATCAGACCCGCGATCCCCGCCATCATCCCGCACCAGCCGAAGGCAATCGCCTGCATCGCCCAGATGTTGATCCCGGCCCGCCGCGCGCCCTCGGGGTTGTCGCCAAAGGCGTACAACTGGCGGCCCGTGGTGGTGTGGCGGATCAGGGCCCAGGTCGCCGCCATGCACAGCACCATGGCCAGCACCGGCAGCCGGATGTCGGCCCAGCCCATCTCGGTCTGCCTTTCCCACAGATAGACCGGCCGCGACAGCCAATCGGGCAGGCTGTAGATGCTCTTTCCCGAGGTCACGAACATCAGAAGCCCGAAAAAGGCGTTGAACGTGCTGATCGTCACCACGATCGAGATGATGCGGAACCGGTGGATCAGCGCCGCGTTGATCAGCCCCAGACCGATCCCCAGCGCCGCTGCCAGGGGAATGCCGATCAGCCAGCCGCCCCCGCCCATCGCGATCAACAGGCTCACCGCGATGTACTGCACGACCGAGGCGGCCACCGCGAAGGAAATGTCGATCCCCCCGGCAATCAGCACCACCAGAAGGCCCACCGCCCAGATCACGTTGACGGCGTTGTTGTTCAGCAAACTTGTCAAATTGACCAGGGTCAGGAATTCGGGCGCGGCCAGCGACAGGCCGGTACAAAGGATAAGGAGTACGGCCAACAGCTTGGCCTCGGCGGGATAGGCGCGCAGGAAGTTACGCATAGACTGCGGCCTCCAGCGCCTCGATCGAGGTTGCGCGCGGGTCATGTTCGCCGACCAGCCGCCCGCCCGCCATGTGCAGGATGCGGTCGGCGTTCTGGTGTACCTCGGTCACCTCATCCGAGATCAGAAGGATCGCCAGCCCCTGCGCTGCCAGGTCGCGCACGATGCGGAAGATGCCCGCCCGTGCACCAACGTCGACCCCCACCGTGGGGCAATCCAGGATCAGGACGCGCGGCTCGGTCGCAAGCCACTTGGCCAGCACAATGCGCTGCTGGTTGCCACCCGAAAGGGTAGACACCGCATCGCCCGGCGCGCCGACCTTGACGGCGAGTTCACGGATCCAGTGGTCGACCAGCGTCTCTTGCCGGCTGCGAGAGAGCAGGCCCCCTGCCCCGGTGATTCTCTTCAGCACCGAGATGACGGCATTGTCCGAAATCGACTGCGGCTGGATCAGCCCCAGCGCCAGCCGGTCTTCCGAGACATAGGCGATCCCCGCGGCCACGGCATCGCGGTTCGACCGGAAACTTACCTCGCGCCCCTCCAGGCGGATGCGGCCCGCGTCGGGTCGGGTCATGCCGAACAGCGTGTGCGCCAGCTCTGTCCGCCCGGCGCCGATCAGACCGGTCAGACCCAGCACCTCGCCCCGCCGCAGGATCAGGCTGACATCGCGGAACTCACCCCGCCGCGCCAGGCCCTCGACCTCCAGCACCGGCGGGGCCGCCATCGTGTCGCGCGCGGCGACGGCGGTATCGAACGTGCGACCCGTCATCAGCTCGGTCAGCCGGGCCTGGGTCATGCCCGCCGTCGGGAAGACCCCAACCAGGCGGCCATCGCGCAGCACTGTGACGCGCGACGAGATGTCCAGCACCTCGGCCAGGCGATGGCTGACAAAGACGATGGCGACCCCGCGCGCCGAAAGGGTGCGCACCACGGCCAGAAGCGCATCGGTTTCCGACTGGGTCAGGCTGGCGGTCGGCTCGTCCATGAAGATCAGCCGCGCATCGGCCACCAGGGCACGAGCAATGGCGACCATCTGGCGTTCGGCGATGGGCAGCGTGCCCAGCCGCGCGTCCAGGTCCAGCCGCACCCCCAGCCGGTCCAGCGCGGCCCGCGCCGTTGCCCGCAGCGCGGCATGACGAACCAGGCGCGGGCGACCACCAAGGACTGCCTCGAAGGCGATGTTTTCCGCCACCGTCATCTCGGGGAACAGGGCCAGGTCCTGCCAGATGACCGCGATCCCGGCCTTGCGCGCCAGGGTCGGGGTGATGCGGTCCACCACCTCGCCGAACAGCTGCATCTCGGCCCCGGGCTCCGGCGTGTAGACCCCGGTCACGATCTTGATCAGCGTGGACTTGCCGCAGCCGTTTTCCCCCGCCAGGCAATGCACCTCACTCGCACCGACCTCAAACGAGACGTCCTGCAACGCCCGGACACCACCAAACGTCTTCGACACATGGCGAAGGCGCAGCGCGGGTGGCGTAGGGCCGGGATCTGGTTCGGTAGTGGGCACGGACACTCGCTCCGGCGCAGGCAATGGCGCCAGTCTGGCAGGCTTCGGGATGATCGGGAAGGGTCCGGGGCGGCAATAACCGCCCCGGCAATAATTTACAAAGGCATCACGCCAACGGGCTCAGAGACCCATGTCCGCCAGGCCGTCGACCGTGTCGACGTTGATCGGGATCAGGTTGTTGGTGATGATGTCCTTGCCAGCCACATCCGGCGAGACGACGCCAAGGCCTGGGATGTCGGTGCCGTCGGCGATCTCGGTCCCGTCGACCAGCATCTTGCCCATCGTCACGAAGACACGGCCCGCCTCCATTGGGTTCCACATGAACCCGCCCGAGATCGCGCCGGACTTGATCAGGTCGCGACCCTGTCCGGGCGAGAACGGTCCGATCACATGGACGGAACCGATCTTGCGCTGTTCCTCGATGGCGCGGCCCGCCCCGATCGGCCCTTGTGAGCCGAAGGCCAGGAAGCCGCCCAGCCCCGGGTTCGCCGACATCACGTCCAGCGCAGTCTTGCGGCTGTCGTCGACGTTTTCGGCCACGCCATAGCGGTCGCCGACCAGCTTCATCTCGGGGTACTTCGCAGCCAGATAGGCGATGGCCGCATCGGCCCAGGCGTTGTGCAGCGGCACGGTCAGCGAGCCGACGAACACGGCATACTCCCCCTTGCCGCCCATCTTCTGCGCCAGAAGCTCGGCATGCGTCTCGCCGAAACCGGTGGCCGAGGCCATCTCGAAGTTCCAGTCGACGTTGTTGATGCCCGGGCCTTCATGGCTGACCACCTTGATGCCGGCGGCACGGGCCTTTTCCAGCACGGGCTCCAGCGCGGCCTCGTCGTTCGGCACGACGCCGATCACGTCGACACCCTTGGCGATCAGGTCCTCGATCGCGCGGACCTGCAGAGCCGGGTCGGCCGAGGTGGGGCCGATCATGCTGGCATCCATGCCCAGCGCAGCGCCCTGCTCCTTGATCCCGGCTTCCATGGCATTGAACCACGGGATGCCGCCGATCTTGACCACGACCCCCATCGTCGGCGCGTCCTGCGCCATGGCCGTGCCCATGAGTCCCACCGAAAGGGCGACCCCCGTCATCAGGGCGCCGAACGTCCGTCTTTTCATGTCTTCCTCCCATGATCCGCCTTCCAGGGCGGTGATTGCGCAATCGATTGTGCATCTTGATCCGAGAACAGCGCCATTGCTGGCTTTCCCTTCCCGAATTGCCTTGGACGGCGCCTCACTCCCTGCGCCAAGGGCATGCACAAACGATATTGCACATGAGGCCTCACTCCGCCTAGAATCGTCAAGCGGAATCTTTCGGGCAGACGGACTGGCCATGGAACCCTCGACGCGCAAGGCCACGATCCACGACATCGCCCGCCTGTCCGGGGCCTCGCCGTCCACCGTGTCGGCGGCGTTGTCCGACAACTGGAAGTCCCGCCGCATCTCGGAAGCGCGGGTAGAGGAGATCCGCCGCATCGCGGCCGAGCAGGGCTATTCGATCAACATGCAGGCGCGCGGGCTAAGGCAGGCGCGCTCGGGCCTGGTGGGGATGATCATCCCCGTGCACGACAACCGCTTCTTCAGCTCGATGTCGCAAAGCTTTGAAGGCTTCGCGCGCGACCGCGGCCTGGTCCCGGTGATCGCCAGCTCCATGCGTGACCCGGCCGAGGAACGCCGCATTGTCCGCACGCTGATCTCCTACGCGGTCGACTACCTGTTCATCGCCGGAGCGACCGACCCTGCCGCGATCACCGCGCTCTGCCAGGCGGCAGGCCTGCGCCATGTCTTTGTTGACCTGCCCGGACCGGGCGCGCCCTCGGTGATTTCGGACAACCACCTGGGCGCGGCACGGCTGACGCGGCAGCTGCTGGATGACATGCGCGGCGACGGCTCTGCCCGGGGGCGCATCCACTTCCTCGGCGGCATCGACAGTGACTACGCAACCTCGCGCCGGATCGAGGGCTTTCGCGATGTGCTGGCAGCGGCGGGCCATCCCGCCGAGCCTGACCAGATCCTGGCCACCGGCTATGCGCCGCGCCTGGCGATGCAGGAAATTTCCGCGCTCTACGACCGGCTTGGCGGTCTCCCCGCCGCCTTGTTCGTGAACTCGCTCACCGCCTTCGAAGGGGTGCTGGGCTATCTTGTGGGGCTGCCCGCCGAGGCGCTGGAGGGCACGGTGATCGGCTGTTACGACTACGATCCCTTCGCCGCCTACCTGCAATTCCCGGTGCACATGGTGCGGCAGGACGGCCACCGGCTGATCGAACAGGCCTACGAACTCATCGACGCCGGGCAAATGGAGCCGGTGGTGCACGAGGTCGCCCCGGAACTCATCCCACCGCGCACCATCGACTATGGGCCACACGGTCAGATCGGCTGATCCGTCACTGGCCCAGGCACGGCGAGAGACAAGCGGGCCGGGAACACCCGACCCGCCGCCTCTCAGTCCTCCCGGTCGTCCTTGAAGGTGCGGGTGCCCGAGATCATCGTCGACACGATGGACTGCCGGCTCATGATGTCCTCGCGGATCGCCACATAGATGTGCACGATCATGAAGATCACGATCCACCACATGCCCAGATGGTGCAGCGTGTGCAGCCGCTGGCTGTTCCAGGTCAGGGAGTGGACCCAGCCGAACAGGTCATGGGCCAGCGACCCCTCCTGCGCGCCCTCGGCATAAAGCGCAATGCCGGTCACGATCATGAAGCTGACGCCCAGCGTGATGAAGAAGAACATGGCCAGCTGTGCCAGCGGGTTGTGGCCCACGTACTTCTTCGGCTCCTTCGCCAGGAACAGGTACCAGCGGATCTCGAACCAGACCTCGCGCCAGAAGGTGCCGGACCAGAACGGCACATAGAACAGCTGGCGCGAATGGTGGTTGCCGAAGAAGGCCCAGTAGATCCGGCCCAGAAAGCCGATAGCCAAGACCCAGCCCGCCGCGAAATGGGCAAAGCGGATGTAGCCGAAGACGAACTGCTCTGCGGCCTCGCCGATGATCATCGTCGGTGGGGGCGAGCCGATGAAGTAACCGGTGACGATCAGCACCAGGATCGCCGCCGCATTGATCCAGTGCCAGATGCGGACCGGGGCCTCGTAGACATAGACGCTGGTCTGGCGGCTGACGCTGGCCAGGTCTTCCGGTGCCACGTCATGCGCCGGAACATTGGTGGACGGGCTGGCCATGGCTCAGCCCGCCATCATCAGAAGGCCCGAGGCCGCAATGCCCGCGCCCAATGCCTGCTGGACCAGGGGCCGGGTCGCCACGGCCCGGGCGATGCCGATCCCGGCCAGGTGCAGCGCGGCGGTCGAGATCAGGAAGCCAGCGAGATAGGCAAACG
The DNA here is from genome assembly GCF_057219935.1 of Tabrizicola sp. T74. NCBI lineage: Bacteria > Pseudomonadati > Pseudomonadota > Alphaproteobacteria > Rhodobacterales > Paracoccaceae > Tabrizicola > Tabrizicola sp. T74. The sequence goes on from NZ_JBXVVT010000002.1 coordinate 431,482, forward strand.
CATTGCCTGCAGCGTCGGTCGCATGGGCGTGTCCGTGGGCCGAGGCGAAAAGCGCGATGGCTGCAAGCGATGCGCCGGTCAGCGCTGCCGCCTGACCCCGGCGCGAGACCAGCGTCAGCAGGCCGAAGGCCACGACCGAGGCGACGATCACCGTCTCGACCATCGGATAGCCGACGCCTGCCCAGGACAGGCCCGCCCCGAAGGCCATCGCGCCAATGAAGGCCGCAGCCCCGGCCCAAAAGCGGCTGGGCAGGACAAAGCCGGACCAGAGCCCCACCGCCAGCATGGCGAGCAGGTGGTCGGGTCCGAAAATCGGGTGCGCAAGTCCATGGACAAAGCCGTTCGCGTCGCCATGGCCGGTATGGGCGAGGGCCGGACCGGCGATCAGGGCCAGCGTGGCGGCAAGTGCAAGTTTCTTCATGTCTGGTTCCTCCCTCAGCGGACCTTGACCTTGGCCAGTTCCTGGCCGTCGGGGCTCATCACATGCGTCGAACAGGCAAGGCAGGGGTCAAAGCTGTGCAGCGTGCGCAGGATTTCGACCGGCTCCTCGGGGCGTTCGACCTTGGTGTTCATCAGCGCCGCCTCGAAAGCCCCGATGTTTCCGGCCGTGTCGCGCGGGCTGCCGTTCCAGGTGGTCGGCACCACGCACTGGTAGTTCTCGATCCGGCCATCCTTGATCTTGACCCAATGCCCAAGTGCCCCACGCGGGGCTTCCGTCATGCCAACGCCCTTTGCCTCTTTCGGCCAGGTCGAGGGGTCCCATTTCGCGACATTCGCGGTCGACTCGTCGCCGTTCTTGATGTTGGCGACCAGCTTGTCGAAGAAGTGCTTCTGCAGACGCCCGCAGTATTCGCTTTCCAGCGCCCGCGCCGCCGTGCGGCCCAAGGTCGAGAACAGCGCCGAGACCGGCAGGTTCATGGTGCGGAGAAGCCCGTCGACCTGGTTCCTGATGTCCTCGTGGCCCTTGGCATAGCCCACGACATAGCGGGCCAGCGGGCCCACCTCCATCGCGTTGCCCTTCCAGCGCGGGGCCTTGATCCAGCTGTACTTCGCCGCCTCGTCCAGCTGTTCGATGTTGGTGCGGGTGCCCTTGGCGTTCGGACCGAGTTCGTATTTCGGCGCGGTCTCGCCATCCCAGGGGTGCAGGCCCTTGCCCGCTTCGGCACCGGCGTATTCATACCAGGAGTGGTCGACGAATTCCTGGATCTGCTCGGGGTCGCGGACATCGACGTCCAGCACCTCGTTCAGGTTGCCATTGATGATCGCGCCGCGCGGCAGGTGCAGGTTCCCGGCGCTGAAATCATTGGCGTTTTCCGGGATGTCGCCATAGGCGAGTACTGACTTGCCGGAAAGCCCACCGCCGTAGAGCCAGTTCTTGTAGAACCCGCCGATGGCGATGACATCGGGGATGTAGACGTTGGTGTTGAACTCGATGCACTTGTCGATGATCGAGGAGACGTGGTTCAGCCGCTCCATGTTGATCGCGCCCACGGCCCCCGTCGAATGGACGTTGATCGGGCAGGGCACGCCGCCCACCAGCCAGTTCGGATGCGGGTTCTTGCCGCCGAAGATCGTGTGGATCTTCACGATCTCCTTCTGCAGGTCCAGCGCTTCCAGGTAGTGCGTCGTCGCCATCAGGTCGGCTTCGGGCGGCAGCAGGTAGGCCGGGTTGTCCCAGTAGCCGTTCTTGAAGATGCCAAGCTGGCCCGACTCCACGAAAGCCTTCAGCCGGTTTTGCACGTCCCGGAAATAGCCGGGCGACGACAGCGGATGGCTGGGCGAGACCATCTGCTGCAGCTCGGAGGTCGCCTTCGGGTCCGCCTTCAGCGCGTTGACCGGATTGACCCAGTCCAGCGCGTGGAGGTGGTAGAAATGCACGACGTGGTCGTGGATCTCCAGGTTCAGCTGCATGATGTTGCGGATCGAGTTCGCGTTGTCCGGGATGGTGATCCCCAGCGCATCCTCGACCGCGCGCACGGATGTCAGCGCATGGGTTCCGGTGCAGACGCCGCAGATGCGTTCGGTGAAGGCCCAGGCGTCCCGCGGGTCGCGGCCCTTCAGGATCACCTCCAGCCCGCGCCACATCGTGCCAGTGCTGACCGCGTTGGTGATGACATTCTCGGCGTTGACGTTCACCTCGCAGCGCATGTGGCCTTCGATCCGGGTGACCGGGTCTACCACGACGCGGGTGCCGGTGGTGTCCAGAGTGAAGCCATTCGGGGTTTCGATCGTCATGGCTTAGCCCTCCACCTTGTCCTGCGTCTTCTTCTGTGCCCGCTTCAGCGCGCTGATCGCCGCATGGACCGCGACGGCCCCGCCGACGACGCCAGCAGCGGCCATGCCCACCTGGTCGGCGTTCTGTTCCACGCCGAACTGCTTGATGTTGGTCAGCCGGTTGTAGAACGACCCCTGATCCCAGAAGCCGTCCTCGGAACAGCCGATGCAGCCGTGACCGGACTGGATCGGGAAGCTGACGCCCTCGTTCCAACCCACGGTCGAACAGGCGTTGTAGGTGGTCGGCCCCTTGCAGCCCATCTTGTACAGGCAATAGCCCTTGCGCGCGTTGTCGTCGTCCCAGGCCTCGACGAACTGCCCGGCGTCGAAATGCGGGCGGCGATAGCATTTGTCGTGAATGCGCTGGCCGTAGAACATCGCCGGACGACCCTGGCGGTCAAGCTCCGGCATACGGTCGAAGGTCAGCATGTAGGTGATGACACCGGTCATGACCTCGGCGATGGGCGGGCAGCCCGGGATCTTGATGATCGGCTTGTCGGTGATGACCTTGTGGATTGGCGTGGCTTGCGTCGGGTTCGGCTTGGCCGCCTGGACGCAGCCGTAGGAGGCACAGGCGCCCCAGGCGATCACCGCCTTGGCCCCTGCGGCCGCCTCTTTCAGCTTCTCGACGAAGGGCCGCCCGCCGACGATGCAGAACATCCCGTCCTCGTTCAGCGGCGGGTTGCCTTCGACAGCCAGGATGTAGTTGCCCTTGTGGGTCTCCATCGCCTCGGCCAGCGCCGCCTCGGCTGCGTGACCGGCGGCGGCCATCAGGACGTGGGAGTAGTCGAGGCTGATCATCGACAGCACCACATCCTTGGCCAACGGATGCGCGCCGCGGATGAAGCTTTCCGAACAGCAGGTGCATTCAAGGCCATTGACCCAGATCACCGGGGTCCTGGGCTTTGTCTCCATTGCATGCGCGATCTGCGGCACGAAGGCCGGTCCAAGGCCCAGCGCGCTTGCCGTCAGCGAGCAGTACTTCATGAAACTTCGCCGGGTGATCCCCTGACGGCGCATGACCTCGTAGAAGGTTTCGATCTGGCTCAACGCTGGCCCTCCCTCTTGTCCCCAAAGGCGCATTCGCACCTCTCCGGTCTTAGGGAAGCAGCGTGTGCCGTGGCATACAAAGAAAAATGCCTGCGCTTTAGCCGCCCTTATTCTCTCTTGTTATCAATGCGATGTCTGGAGGGACGATCGGGGTTACCGGATGCGCGCTTACCGGCTTTCCATCTCGCTGGTTACGACCTTTGCACCCCGCAGCGCCCGCGCTGCTGCGATCACCGCCTGCCCCAGCGCGAGTCCCCCGTCATTCGCTGGCGTCACACGATGGGTCAGGACAGGCACGTCGCCCAGCGCGCGCAGGGTCAGGTCGCGCAGGAGCATGTTCTGGAAGCAGCCGCCGGACAGGGCCACGGCGAATGCCTCGCCCCGCTTTACCAATTCCCTCGCAGCCCCGGCAAAGGCGGTCGCAAGACCCTCATGGAAGGCCCGGGCCAAGCGCGGTTTCGAAACACCTGCGGCCAGCGCTGCGCGCGTCTCGGCCCAGATCGGCGCGGGGTCGATCCGGCCGTCCTGCAGGGCAAAGGTCAGGGTCGGCCCCTTATCTTCCGCCATTGCCTCCAGCCGCATCGCCGCCTCGCCTTCATAGCTGATGCCGCCGGGGCAGATCCCCAGCACCGCCGCAAAGGCATCGAACAGCCGCCCGGCGCTGGAGGACATCGGCGCGTTGATCCCCTTGGCCACAGCCTGCCGCAGCACCTCACGAGGGTGACCGGGGAACAGCTCATCCGCCCAGTCCGACAGCCCCGCCTGATCCAGCCTCACCAGCGCGTTCCGCCAGGGTTCCCGCGCCGCCCGGTCGCCGCCCGTCAGGGGTGCCGGTTTCAGCCAGGCCCGCCGCTCGAACCCCAGGTAATCCCCGATCAGAAGCTCCCCGCCCCAGATCGTGCCATCCGGCCCCAGACCCGTACCGTCCAGCACGATCCCGGCCACCTTGCCCCCGCCCAACGGCCAGCCGTTCTCGGCCAGGCAGGACGCCAGATGGGCGTGGTGGTGGAAGACCTCCGCCAACGGCAGGCCCATCGCCAGACCCGCCTGCGTCGCGCGGTAGCCGGGGTGGGCATCCACCGCCACCACCTCGGGCCGGTGGTCGAAGAGAGCGGAGTAGTCGGCGACAGCCTTGCCAAACTCCTCGGCGCACAGGGCGTCGTCCAGGTCGCCGAGATGGTGCCCCAGAAGGGCCTGCCCGTTCTTCAGCAGGCAGATTGCCCCCTTCATCTGCCCGCCCAAAGCCAGCACCTGCGGCGCGCCTTCGAACCCCTTGGGCAGCGGCAAGGTCCCCGGCACCCGCCCCCGCGCGCGGCGCAGGATCATCGGAGGATCGGCACGCTCGACGCTGTCGTCCAGCCGCCGGGCGATGTCGCGGTCGTGAATCAGGAAACCGTCGGCGAAGGCCGCGAGCTTCTCCCGCGCCTCGTCGTTGCCCACCACCTGCGGTTCGCCCGAGAGGTTGCCGGAGGTCATCACCAGCACCCCGCCGAATGCGTCCAGCAAGAGGTGGTGGAGCGGCGTGTAGGGGAGCATCACCCCGAGCGAGGTCATGCCGGGCGCCACGCCTTCCGGCAGCCGCCCGCGCGAGGGGACCAGAACGATCGGAGCGGCGGGGTCGTGGAGAAGGGTACGATCGGCCACGGACAGGTGGGCGATCCGGTCCAACGCGGGTTCGTGCCCCATCAGGGCGAGGGGCTTCGACGGCCGCCGCTTCCGCACGCGGAGGAGCGCCACCGCGTCGGGGTTCGCCGCGTCGCAGGCGAGGTGGAACCCGCCGAGGCCCTTGATCGCGACGATCCTTCCGCTTCGGAGGCAGGCCACCGCCTGCGCCAAAGGGTCGCCCGAGACCTCCTGCCCCGCCACCTCGTACCAGAGGCGGGGGCCGCAGGCGGGACAAGCTACGGGCTGGGCGTGGAAGCGGCGGTCGGCGGGGTTCTCGTACTCTGCGCGGCAGGCGGGGCACATCGGGAAGGCGGCCATTGTGGTCTGCGACCGGTCGTAGGGCAAGCCCTGCAGGATCGTGAAGCGGGGGCCGCAATGGGTGCAGTTGGTGAAGGGGTAGCCCTGGCGGCGGCCGGGGGCGCGGATTTCGGCGGCGCAGGCGGGGCAGGTCGCGGCGTCGGGGGTGACCCGGGTCTCGGCACCCCTGCCGCGGCTGGGGGCGATTTGGAAGCCATCGGGAAGGTCGGCCAGGATGGGCGAGACCTCGACCGCGTCGACCCGGGCGAGGGCCGGGGCCCGGGAGGAGAGGGCTTCGGCGAAGGCGTCGATCCGGTCGCCGGCGGCTTCGATCCCGACGCCCTCGGCATCGTTCCAGACCCGGCCCCGCAGGCCCATCTCCTGGGCGAGCTGCCAGACGAAGGGGCGGAAGCCGACCCCCTGGACCTGGCCGCGGACCCGGATCAGATGGGCGGGCCGGGGGTCAGAAGGGGCGGGCATGGAAAAAGTGTCCACGGTGGACAAAACGCGCAATCCAAATGAAATCAATGGGTTGAAAATTTCTGTTAGGGAAATCTTCATAATTGCCCACGGGCCTTAGCGCCGCTGGATCGGGGGGCAATTCTTCGCAGAAGAATTGTGGGCGGGGCGACATCAGTGCACCGTGCAGACCATGCAGGGATCGAAGCTGCGGACGATGTGCTGGACGGCCAGCGGCACCGGGCCTTCGATCGGGGTGCCTTCCAGCGCGGCCTCCAGCGGGCCCGGAACGCCCTGCCCGTCCCGGGGGCTGAAGTTCCAGGTCGTCGGCGCGATGATCTGGTAACTGGCGATCCGCCCGTTCTCGATCCGCAGCCAGTGGCCCAGCGCCCCACGTGCGGCCTCGACCAGCCCGGCGCCAGTCCCGTGGCGTGGCATTTGGCCCCGCGCCATGAAGCTTTCGCCGGGGACGAGGTCGGCCACCCACTTCTCCATCATCAGCTGGGTCCGCGCCAGTTCCAGAAGCCGCCCGCCGACCCGCGCCAGGACACCGCCCTCGGCAGCCATCGCCAGGGCGAGCGGATGGCCATCCACTGCCTGCCGGGCGAGCGCGCCGACCTCCATCGGCAAGCCGCCCAGACGCGGGGCCTTGCACCAGGTATAGGCGGGGTCGGCCATCGCCTCGTCCGGGGTGGTCATGCCGTCGAAGGGATGCGCGGCCCGACCCTTCATCCAGGCGTGGCTCAGGTCTTCGACGATGCCTTCGGGCTGCACCGGGCCGGGCTGCGCCCCGACCAGCGTCCCGGCGGCGAAGGCGCGGCCATCGGCAAGGGGATAGGCCCCATAGGACAGATAGCGCCCTGCCCCGCGACCTAGGGTCGCAAGGCCCAGGTCAGCGGCGATCTCAAGGAACAGGGCCACATCGCCGCCCGGCCAGCGCATGAGCGCAGGAACATCGGGCAAAGCACAGAAATCCTCCAGCCGCCCGCCGAAGAGCACGGTTTCCAGATAGCGACGGAAGGCGCGGAGCGTTGCGGCAAGCCGCGCCTTTTCGCGCGGACCCGGTGCGCGGGTGACGCCGCCCGGCTGGACAGCCAGCGTATGCGGCCACTTGCCCGCCATCAGGCCCATGACGTGCAGAAGCTCGGCCCGCGCGGCCACGGCACTGCGCTGCGCCCCGCCTTCGAGCGCGGTGAAGCGCTCCACCGCCCGGCCATGCCAGGGCCGCCCGGCATAATCGGGCCGCGCGAAGTCGGGCATGAAGAACAGGTGGAAATGCGTCAGGTGGTCGGCCACGTTTTCCGCCGCATGGATCAGCGCCGCCGCCAGTGCGCCCTGCGGTGTGGGGGTCAGCCCCATCGCAGCGGCCAGGGCATGGGCCGCGGCAGAGGACTGGCTGATCGAGCAGATGCCGCAGATGCGCGGCGTGATGACCAGCGCGTCACGCGGGTCGCGGCCTTCCAGCATCCGTTCGAACCCGCGATAAAGGGGGGCATTTACCTGCGCGCGCGCCACCAGGCCATCGGCCAGGTCCAGCGTCACCTCAAGATCGCCCTCGACCCGGTTGAACGGGCCGACCACCAGCCGAGCCTCGGTCATCGCGGCTTGCGCAGAGTGGGCGGGACCACCACCCGGTCGGCCCGGGCATTGGCACCGATGCGGTCAGGGGTTGCGGCCTTCGACAGCGAGGCCAGCGCCATGAACCAGGCCTTGGGCATGTCGGTCGGCAGGCCCACCGGGATGCCCGCGATCTTGGGCGTTTCCACGAAGGCGTGGGCCGGGTCCTCGAACTGCGGTGCGGTGCAGTTGATGCAGGGGTAACCGCCGCGCGTGCAGGAGCCTTCGCCGTTCCAGGGCCGGATGTTGCAATCGCCGACCGCCTGCGTGCCGATGCAGCCGAGGTTTTCCATCATGCAGCCCTGTTCCGACAGGTCGCGGGCGCTGGCCTTGTATTCGTAGAACTCGTTCTTCGGGCAGCCGTGATGGACAAGGTGATCGGCGAAAAAGCGGGGGCGGGCGTAGCCGTCGACCGCGATGGTCTCGCCCGCTGCCAGCATCATCAGCGTCTCAGTCACCCAGCCTGGGTGCGTCGGGCAGCCTGCGACGTTGATGACGGCGGCGCCGGAGCCGCTGCGCCAGGCGGGCGGGAAGAGGCCCCCGGCATGCGCGCCGTCATATTGCAGGCCGACCGCATCGGTCGGGTTGCCGCCCGCCGCGGTGACCCCGCCGAAGGCCGCGCAAGAGCCTACGGCGATCACATGCCGGGCGCGTGGGGCGATGCGTTCCACCCAGTGCATCAGGCTGACACCGGTGCCCGACAGCATCTGGAAGCGCCCCGTGCCCGCTGGCCCCCGCGCGATCGCGCCTTCGACGCAGAGGATGTCGAGCGTGATGCGCCCCTCGGCCACATCGTCGAGGATCGCCCGCGCTTCGGCCCCGGTTTCCAGCGACAGGGCGGGGTGCCAGAGAAGGCGGATGCCGGCGTCTTCCAGCGTCTCGATCACGCCGGGGCTTTCGGCGCAAAGGAGCGACATGGTGCAGCCGCCGCAGCCCGAGGCCTGGAGCCAGAGGAGCGTGGTCATGCTGCGTCCCCTACCGGCAGGGACAGGCGGAAAGAGGCGCCCTGGAGCACGTCACACAGGGTGAGCGAACCGCCGTGTTCCTCGGTGATCTTGTGGCTGATCGACAGGCCAAGGCCGGTGCCGCGCCCGACGGGTTTGGTGGTGAAGAACGGGTCGAAGATCGCAGTCCGTAGCTCGGCGGGGATGCCCGGGCCGTTGTCGGCAACGGTCAGCACGGCGCGGTCACCCTGGCGTTCGACTGACAGCCGGATCGTGGCGTCGGCCTGACCCTCGAGCGCGTCGACCGAGTTCTGGACGAGGTTCATCACCACCTGCTGGATATGCCCGGCGCGGCCAAGGACCTGGACGGGTTCCATCGGATCCATCTGGAGCGTCACCGGCTGCTTCATCCCGCGCGCCACCCAGCTGGCGGCGACGCGCACGGTTTCGGCCAGGTCGAACACCGCCATCTGGCCCGAGCCGTCCGAGGACAGGCGGCGCAGGTCCTCGACAATGTCGCGCACCCGCTCCGCCCCGTCACGCGCGCCGTTGATCGCATCGCGGAGGTTCGCCACCTCACGATCCAGGCGCAGGTCGGCGCGAAGCTGGATCAGCTCATCCCGGCTGGCGCCGTCCTGGACGCGGGCGAAGTAGGTCTCGAACTTGCCGGCATAACGTTCCAGCGCATGGGTGTTGGCGTAGACGAAGCTGATCGGGTTGTTCAGTTCGTGCGCGACCCCGGCGAGGAGGCGGCCGAGGGAGGCCAGCTTTTCGTTGCGGACAAGCTGGGCCTGGGCGGTCTTCAAGGCCTCGTGGCTTTGGCTGAGGTCGGCATAGGCGGTGCGGAGGGCACCAAGGGGGCGGCCGGTCAGGACGAAGCCGTCGACCCGGCCACGGTCGTCGAGGCGGGGGGCGATGGAGATGTCGAGGGGCTCAAGGCCGGCTTCCGTCTGCAGGTTGGCCTCGAAGCTGGCGGTGCGGCGCTGGTCCTGGACGGTCTGCAGCATGGCGAGGACCAGGGGGCGGTCGGCCTCGACGAACATTTGGGCGAGGGGTTCGTGCAGCACGGTGCGCCCCGGCCCGGCAAGCTGGACGAAGGACTGGCTGGTGCGCGCGATGCGGCGGTTGCGGTCAACGACGATCAGGACGTCGGAGACCGAGGACAGGATCGCCGTCAGGAAAGTGCGCATCTCCTGCAGCTCGGCGTTCTGGCGTTCGAGCTGTTCCTGGTAGCCCACGAGGTCAGCATAGGTGCGGTCCATCGCCGACAGCACCTCGACCCAGGCGTCATCCGAGAAATGCGCCGGGCGGTCGGGATCGAGAAGGCCGTGCAGGGGTGCCATGGCGGAATCATAGAAGCGAGCCGGGTGCGGGAACAGAAAAATCGTCGGGGCGTGGGGGCGGGAAGGTGGCTGGCAGAAAGGCTTGCATCGGCGGCGCAGAGTGGAAGGATAGTTTGCAGTTTGATGCCAAGCGACCCGCGTGCCATCCAGAATTCGCCTGCAAATTCAGTTTCTTGGACTTTTCCTTGGGCAAAGGGCTTTTTGCTGTCCTGAGACGCTGAAAACCATACTCTCACTTCAAGGCGAAACTGAAAGGGTTTCGACCAGACGAAACCGGGGGGACGGGCGGTGAGGGTTCTGATTCTGGGCATCGGCAATGTCCTTTGGGCGGATGAGGGCTTTGGCGTCCGCTGCGTCGAGGCGATGGCCGAGACCCACGCCCTGCCCGATACGGTGCGTCTTCTGGATGGCGGGACGCAGGGGCTGTACCTTCTGCCCTTCCTGGAAGAGGCCGAGGCGCTGATCGTCTTTGACGCCATCGACTACGGCCTGCCCCCCGGCACGATGAAGGTGGTCCGCGATGGCGAGGTGCCCTCCTTCATGGGGGCGAAGAAGATGAGCCTGCACCAGACCGGCTTTCAGGACGTCATCGCCACAGCGCAGTTAATGGGCTATTGCCCCGAGCGGATGGTGCTGATCGGCTGCCAGCCCGTGGAGCTGGAGGATTACGGTGGCGGCCTGCGCCCGGCGGTCGCGGCCCGCATCCCCGAGGCGCTGGCCATCGCGCGGGGCATCCTTGCCGACTGGGGCGTGCCGGTGGCCGAGGGCCGCACCGACAGCCCGCTTTTGGCCGACCCGTCGATCCGCCGTGACGCCTATGAGGCGGGGCGCCCGTCCGAGGCCGAGGCCTGCCGCACCGGCGATGACCGTTTCTTTCCCGGAGCCGCGTGATGTGCGTCGGCATTCCCCTGCAGCTCATCTCCATCGACGGGATCGTCGGCCAGGCGCTGGAGGACGGGCGCCCTACCCTTCTCGACCTGTCGCTCCTCCCCGACGCCCGGGTTGGCGACTGGGTGCTGGGCTTCCTTGGCACCGCCCGGGAGATCCTGCCGGAAGCCGAGGCGCTGCTGATCCGCAAGGCGCTGGCCGGTCTGTCGGCCATAATGGCGGGGGGCGACGCGGGCGATGCCTTCGCCGACCTTGACGCCCGCACGCCCCGCCTCCCCCCCCATCTGCAAGCCGCGCTGGACGCGGGCCAAGCCACAGGGTGACCCATGCACGACCACGCCCCTTACGACCTGCCGCCTGCCACCGACCTCCACCCCCTGATCGCAAGGCTGGAGACCGAGTTCGGCTATCCGCGCCTGGATAGCGACGCCGAGGTGGCCGCGTTCCTGTCCCGCCCCGGCGTGCATTGCCTGTTCATCCCCGGCGACGCGCGCCGCAACCTGGAGACCGCCGATGCGGCGGTGATCCTGCCGGAACTGCGCCAGGCCTTCCAGGGCGCTTTCGACTGCGCCGTGATCGACGACTCCATCGAGGCCGACTTGCGCGAAACCTACCGCGCGCTGAAGACGCCCGGTCTTCTGTTCTTCCGCCAGGCCGAATACCTGGGCGGGATCGAGAAGGTCCGCGACTGGTCGGACTACCTGGCCCGCATCACCCATTTCCTGTCGCTGAAAGCCGCTTGAGGTTTGCCCATGGTTTCGCCCTTCACGATGCCCCCTGCCGGTTTCGGCCCCGGCTCGCAGCCCGATCCGGAGGGCGACCTGCAGTACATGTCGATGCCGTCGGGGATGCGGGTCTACACCCCCCATATCCCCGACGCCGACGACGCGGCGGCCATGACCGAGGCGGTGGCGATGCTGACCCGGATGGCCGAGGCCTGCGAAGCGGTGGCCAAGGGTGCGGCCCCGGTATCCTTTGACCTGGCAACCCTGTCGCCCGGGGCGCGCGCCGTGATGGCCGATGCGCTGGGTCAGGGCGAAGTGTCGATGAAGGTGCGCGGCAAGCCTGCGGTCATGGTGCAGGAAAGCGTCTTCGCCGGGGTCTGGCTGATGCTGGCAGCCGGGATGGATGTGGTCGAGGTGGCGCCCGTCCCCTCGCTGGTCCTGTCGCGCGCGCACTTGCCGCATCGCCCGGCCATTGGCGTCCTTGCGCGCCGCGTGCCGGGGCTGGCCAATGCGCCGGCGATCCTGGCGGAATTGGTCGACAAGTCGCTGACCCGCCAGCCGGGGACCCTGGCGCATGTCGTCAACCTGTCGCTGTTGCCGCACACGCCCGAGGACCTGGACTGGCTGTCCGAGGCGCTTGGCGAAGGCGCGGTCACCGTCTTGTCGCGCGGCTATGGCAACTGCCGCGTCACCGCCTGCGCGCAAGCCCATGTCTGGAAGGTGCAATTCTTCAACTCGATGGACACGCTGATCCTGGACACCTACGAGGTCTGCGAGATCCCCGAGGTCGCCGTTGCGGCGGTCGAGGATCTGGAAGACAGCGCCATCCGCATCCGCGACGTGATCGGGGCGATCCAATGACCCCGGGATTCGAGGGCAGCTTCCTGGGGTCGGCCGACAAGATCAGCCCGGCGGCGATCATGGAATGCAAGATCTGCTGGACGCCCTATGACCCGGCGGTGGGCGACGAGACCCGGCAGATCGAACCGGGCACCTCGTTCCTGGACCTGCCCGAGGACTGGACCTGCCCCGGCTGCTCTGCCCCCCGCGCGCAGTTCCTGGTGCATGACGACCCGGGTGCTCCGGCGGCGGCCCAGCGGGCGGAGATGGAGGCGCGGACCAAGGCGCTGGTTGCCGATTTCACCGAGGTCTTCCATTCCCGGATGCGCGACCTGCCGATGGTCAACCAGGCGCTGCATGTGCAGGCCGTGGGTTTCCAGCCGCATGAGGGCGGGTTCCTGGGGATCCTGGTCGCGCCCTGGTTCATGAACCTGGTGTTCCTTCCTGGGCCTGACCGTCCGGCGCTGAAGGTCGGGGCGAAGGAGGTGCTGGCCTTCCCCTCGGGCGAGTACGAGTTCATGCATGCGAGCCGCGAGATGGTGGGGCCGTACATGGCCTGCGCGCTCTTCTCGCCGATGGGGGATTTCACCAGCCAGCTGCAGGCGGTGGACGTGGCGCGCGCGGCGATGGGAGAGCTCTTCAAGGCCGAGAACCGGGAGGAGACCGACCGTGCCGCCGAGATCCGCGCGAGGCGTGAGGCAGAGCTTGCGCCGCCGCCCGAACCCGAGGCCGAGCCGTCGCGCCGCAGGCTGATCACCGGGGGGATGGGCGGATGACGCTGGGGGCGGCAGAGGTTGTCTTGGGCGCGGGGGGCTGGCAGATCGACCGGCAGCCCGGGCCGGACCTGGCCGCCCTGTTGACGGGTCGTCCAGTGGCGGAAGTGGCGGCGCTGCTGCCGCGTCTGTTCAACCTGTGCCGGATGGCGCAGACCACGGCGGCGCGGCTGGCGCTGAGGCTGGACCACGCGCCCGACACCAGTGCCGAGGTGGTGCAGGATCACCTGGCGCGGCTCTATGTCACCCTGCGCCGGGCCTTCGACCTGCCGCCCCTGCGCCCCGATCCTAAAGCCGTGACGTACCTGCCGCGCGGTCTGGCGGGGCTGGCGGAGTGGCTGGCGGCTCCACTGCCAGCGGCGGAACTGGGCCGGGCGGTGTTGCGCAGTTTTCCGAAAGGGGTGGGTGTAGTGCCGGTCCTGCCCTGGCCTGAGGGCACGGAGGTGGGGGCGTTCGAGAACTCCCCTGCCGGGCGGCAGGCGGGGCATCCTCTCTTGCGGGCCGTGGAGGCCGATCAGGGCCGCAGCCCGCTGTGGCGTTATCTGGGATTGCTGGCGGATCTGGAGGGTACGCGGGACTTGGCCGCGCCGCGACGGTTGGCCGATGGGACGGCGGTGGTGCAGGCGGCGCGGGGGGCCTATGCTTTGCGGCTGGGTCAGGCCGGGGGGCTGGTGACGGGGGTGGTGCGGGTGACCCCCACGGACCACCAGCTGGCACCGGGCGGTGCCTTGGCTCGCGCGCTGGCAAGCCTGCCGGGTGACCGACCCGACCTTGTCGCAAAGCTGGTCGCGCTGCATGATCCCTGCATTCCGGTCACGGTCCGCGAGGTCCACCATGCATGAGATGAGCCTCGCCGAAGGCATCCGCAGCATCGTCCTTGACCAGGCGCGGTCACATGGGTTCGCAAAGGTCCGCGTGCTGCGGCTGGAGATCGGGCGCTTTGCGGGGGTGGAAAAGCCCGCTCTGGAGTTTGCCTTCGACGTCGTCATGCGCGGCAGCCCAGCCGAGGGCGCGCGGCTGGAGATGATCGACCTGCCCGGGCAGGCGCTCTGCTACAACTGCGGGAAGACGGTGGAGCTGGCCGACCGGCTGGACCCCTGCCCGATGTGCGGTGGCGGCAAGCTGATCCCGCAGGGCGGGGACGAGATGCGGATCAAGGACATGGAGGTGGCGTGATGTGCACGGTTTGCGGCTGCGGGGACACGGTGACGGCGGATGGCAAGGTGATGAGCCATGACGAGGCGCATCGCCTGGGTCTGGCCCACAGCCACGCGCCCGCCTTCCAGCCCGCGGCCCCTGCCCTGCCCTTCCCGCATGTCCAGGCGAAGGGGCATCACCACCACGACCATCACTATGGCAAAGGCCCCGCCGGGGTCTCGGTGCCGGGGATGTCGCAGGAGCGGCTGATCGAGGTGGAGACGTCGATCCTGGCCAAGAACGACGGCATCGCGGCGGCGAACCGTCGGGTGTTGAACGCACTGGGGGTCTTGGCGCTGAACCTCGTCTCCAGTCCCGGGTCGGGGAAGACCACGCTGCTCTGCAAGACGATCGAGGCCCTGGGCGACGCGCCGCTCGCGGTGATCGAGGGCGACCAGCAGACCAGCGCGGACGCCGACCGCATCCGGGCGACGGGGGCGCGGGCGATCCAGATCAATACGGGCAAGGGGTGTCACCTCGACGCGCAAATGGTCGGCCATGCCATCGACGACGTGCGTCCGCGCCCCGGGTCCTACCTCTTCATCGAAAACGTCGGCAACCTCGTCTGCCCCGCCGCCTTCGACCTGGGCGAGGCCGCCAAGGTCGCGATCCTGTCGGTGACGGAGGGCGAAGACAAGCCGCTCAAATACCCCGACATGTTCACCGCCGCGCGACTGGCCATCCTGAACAAGACCGACCTTGCGCCCCATTGCGACGTGGACCTTGACCTGTACGAGGCGAACCTGCGTCGGGTGAACCCCGGGATCGAAATCCTGCGCGTCTCGGCCCGCACCGGCGAGGGGATGCCCGCCTGGCTGACCTGGCTGCGCGCCCGGCTTGCCGAGGCGCAGGCATGACCGGCACGCGCCCCACGCTACTCCTCGTCGATGACGAGCCGCATTCGCTGTCGGCGATGCGCATGGCGCTGGAGGACGAGTTCGACTGCGTCACGGCCACCGACGCCGAAACCGCGCTGGCGCGGATGGAGGAGGAATGGGTGCATGTGGTGATCTGTGACCAGCGGATGCCGGAGCGCACAGGGGTTGAGCTGCTGACTGACCTGCGCGACCGCTGGCCGGACACCGTGCGGATCATCATCACCGGCTATACCGACCCGTCCGCCATGGCGCAGGCCATCAACGATGCGGGCATCCACCAGTTCATCACCAAGCCCTGGCATCCCGACCAGCTGGTGATGGCGGCGCGGAACGGTGCGCGGCTGTTCCAGCTGGCGCGCGACAACGAGCGCATGGCGCTGGAGATGCGGTTCCTCGCCTCGACCAGCCAGACCAAGCTGGAAAAACGCCGCACCGCGTTGCGCGACGGGATGGGGTTCGAGACGCTGCTCCGCAGTCCGCAAAGCCCGATGAACGCGCTGATCGAGATGGCGCGGCACTATGCGAGCTTTGACGTACCCGCCCTGCTGCTGGGCGAACCCGGGACCGGACGCGCGCGGCTGGCGCGGGCGATGCACTATGGGTCCTTGCGGTCGGACAAGCCGTTCCATGCCATCAACCTTTCCGGCCTGCCCGAGGACCTGGCGGCGGTGGAGCTGTTCGGGGCCAAGCGCGGCGTCTTGCCGGGCGGGGTGAACAAGATCGGCCTGGCGCAGAAGGCAGACCGGGGAACGCTGTTCGTGGAAGGCATCGAACAGGCCGCGCCCGCGCTGCAACTGGCGCTGTGGCGGCTGGTCGATGAAGGCAGCTTCAGCCCCGTGGGCGGGCAGGAAGTGCTGACGACGAACCTGCGACTGATCGCCGGGGCTGGGCCGGACCTGCCCGCCCGGGTGGCCGATGGCCGTTTCCGGCCCGACCTCTACTTTGCGCTGAACGTGGCCGAGATGGCGATCCCGCCCCTTCGCGCCCGGCGGGGGGACGTGGCGATCCTGGCCCAGCATTTCTTGTCCGACCTGGCCGCCGCGCACGGCAAGGCCGCACAGGGCTTTGCCCCCGCCGCGCTGGAGTTTCTGGAGAACTACGACTGGCCCGGCAACCTGCGCGAGTTGCAGAACGAAGTCACCCGGATGCTGATCTTCGCCCGCAGCCCGATGCTGGGGGCCGACCTCATCAGCCGCCCGATCCTGCAGGCGCTCCCCTCTGACGAAGGGGCCGACCGCACGGCGCAGGCGGTGCTCATGTCGGACGGCACGCTGAAGGACCGGGTCGAACTGATCGAAATGCGCATCCTGCGCGAGACGCTGACGCGCCACCGCTGGAACAAGAGCCGGGCGGCGGTGGAACTGGGCCTGAGCCGCGTGGGACTGCGGGCGAAACTGGACCGCTACGGGATCGCCGATCCCTCGGGCCAGATGCAGGACGAAGAGGAGGAATAGGCCATGTGTCTGGGGATTCCGGGCAAGATCACCGCAATCACCGATGCCGCCCGCCTGATGGCTATGGCCGAGGTCTCGGGCGTGCGGCGCGAGGTCAACGTGGCATGCGTCGCAGGCAACGACCTTGAGGCGCTGGTCGGGCAATGGGCGCTGATCCATGTGGGCTTTGCGATGAGCCTGATCGACGAGGACGAGGCAGAGAAGACGCTGGAGGCGCTGCGCGATCTGGGCGAGGCGCAGGAGACGCTGGAGCAGATGGCGGCTGCGGAAAGGGCGCTGGCATGAAATTCGCATCCGAATTCCGCGATCCGGTCGCGGCCCGCGCACTGCTGGCCGCCATCGCCCGCAAGGCCGACGAGATCGGGGCGACGCGGGCAAAGCCGGTCCACATCATGGAAATCTGCGGCGGGCATACGCATTCGATCTTCCGCTATGGCCTCGACAAGCTGATCCACGAGGGGGTGGAGTTCATCCACGGCCCGGGCTGTCCGGTCTGCGTCTTGCCGATGGCGCGGGTCGATGAATGCGTGGAGATTGCCGAAAAGCCAGGCGTGATCTTCACCACCTTCGGCGATGCGATGCGGGTGCCGGGGCATCGGAAGAGCCTGTTGCAGGCCAAGTCCGGCGGGGCCGACATCCGCATGGTCTATTCGCCGCTGGACGCGCTGGAACTGGCCCGCCGCAACCCCGGGCGCGAGGTGGTGTTCTTCGGCCTGGGGTTCGAGACGACGACTCCGTCAACGGCGTTGTCGATCCAGCAGGCGGCGCGCGAGGGGCTGAGGAATTTCAGTGTGTTCTGCAACCACATCACGGTGCCCGAACCGATCCGGGCGTTGCTGGGGGACCCGGACATGGTCCTGGACGGGTTCATCGGGCCGGGGCATGTGTCGATGGTGATCGGCACGCATCCCTATGATTTCATTGCCGAGGAGTTCGGCAAGCCCATCGTGGTGGCGGGGTTTGAACCCACGGACTTGCTGCAGTCGGTGCTGATGGTCCTGACCCAGGTGGCCGAGGGCCGCGCGGCGGTGGAGAACCAGTATGCCCGGGTGGTGCCGGAGCATGGCAACCCGGTCAGCTTGGCCGCCATCGCCGATGTCTACGAACGTCGCCCAACGTTTGAGTGGCGGGGCCTGGGGGAGATCGACGCGAGCGGTCTGCGCATCCGGGCGAAATACGCGGCCTTCGACGCCGAGGAGAAGTTCGGCATCGGCTATGCCACTGGCCGCCGCCAGGTGCCCGAGGTCGAGGGTTGCGCTTGCGGCTCGGTGATGGTGGGCAAGCTGAAGCCGACCGGGTGCCCGCAGTTCGGCAAGGGCTGCACTCCGGAAATGCCCTTGGGCGCGCTGATGGTGTCCTCGGAAGGGGCCTGCGCGGCCTATTGGCAATATGCGGGTGCGCGGGTGGCGGCGGAATAGATGGCGTTGCGCGACACCCATGTGACCATGGCCCACGGCGGGGGCGGGCGGGCCATGCGCGACCTGATCGAGGAGGTCTTCACTTCGGTCTTCCAGCCGCCCGGCACGGATGACCAGGCCCGGCTGATGACGGAGGCCCTGCAGGAACCCGGCGCGCGGCTCGCGTTCACTACGGACAGTTTTGTCGTCACTCCGCTGGAGTTTCCCGGCGGCGACATCGGCACGCTGGCGGTCTGCGGCACGGTCAACGACCTGGCGGTGGGCGGGGCGCGGCCCCTGTGGCTGTCGGCGGCTTTCATCATCGAGGAGGGCTGCGAGATCGCGCTTCTGCGCCGGATCGTCGCGTCGATGGCGGCCGAGGCCGCGCGGGCCGGGGTGCGGATCGTCACGGGGGACACCAAGGTCGTCGAGCGCGGCAAGGGCGACGGGGTGTTCATCACCACCGCCGGGGTCGGGGTCATTCCGCCGGGCCTGGACTTGGGGCCGCAGAACATCCGGCCGGGCGACGCGGTGATCGTCAACGGCGTCTTGGGCGACCATGGCGCCACGATCCTGGCCGCCCGGGGCGACCTGGCGTTGTCGGTGGACCTGTCGTCCGACTGCGCGGGGCTGGGGCACCTGATGCAGGCGGCGCTGGCGGCGGCACCCGACCTGCGTGCGGCGCGGGACTGCACCAGGGGCGGGCTTGCCTCGGCGCTGAACGAACTGGCCGCAGAGGCCGGGGTAGCGGTCGAACTGGACGAAACCGCCCTGCCCCTGCGCCCCGAGGTGGCGGGGGTGTGCGAGCTTCTGGGCCTCGATCCGCTGTATCTGGCCAACGAGGGGCGGCTGGTCCTGTTCTGCCCGCCCGACCGGGCCGAGGCGGTGGTAGCAGCCTT
The DNA here is from genome assembly GCF_057219935.1 of Tabrizicola sp. T74. Classification (NCBI taxonomy): domain Bacteria; kingdom Pseudomonadati; phylum Pseudomonadota; class Alphaproteobacteria; order Rhodobacterales; family Paracoccaceae; genus Tabrizicola; species Tabrizicola sp. T74. The sequence goes on from NZ_JBXVVT010000002.1 coordinate 450,182, forward strand.
GCGCGCGCTGCCGCATGGCGAGGGGGCCTGCGTGATCGGCAAGGCCCTGCCCGGCCCCACCGGTCGGGTCACCCTGCGCACCGCCTTTGGCGGGGGGCGGCTGGTCGACATGCTGATCGGCGAGCAGTTGCCGCGCATCTGCTAGGGCCGTGATCGGCGCAGCGCTGACCCGGCGTTCCGGCCCAGGGCAAGGACCCAGGCGCTTGCTCTGCCGCTACCTGTCGGCATGCCTTCAGCTTTCGCGGTTTGCTCCGGCCCCGAGTCGCTGCGAAATCATTGCCGCCATCGCAAGCAGCTCTTCCCGGGCCCCGTCGACAGTGGCCGTGTTGGTGCCAGACAGGCGGCGGACGAAGGGAATGGTGATTGCCGCGATGACCCGGCCGGTCATGTCGCGAACGGGGGCGGCAATGTTGACGACGCCGGCAATGGTGAAGGATTCGTTCTGCGCGTAGCCCGCAGCGCGAACGGAGGGCAGGTCGCGCACAAAGGCCACCTGACGGTCATCGGTGCCGGGCCCCGCCTCGGCCAGCAAGGCCGCAAGGGACTCGGCATCCATCCAGGCAGCCAGCACGCGGCCTGAGGAGGTGTCATAAAGCGAGATCTGCGCACCAAGGCGGACGGCGGTGATGTTGTTGTCGTTGCAGTCGACCTGCGCAATGACCAGCACCTTGCCGGAATGCAGGATTGCCATGTGCATCGACTGGTTGATGCGGTTGGCCAGTTTCTGCATCGCCTCTCCCGCGATGCTGGTCAGGCGGCGGACCGGAGGATGGCGGTGGGCAATCTCGAACAGCTTGGTGGTCAGGCTGTAGCGGTCGTCCTCTTCGTTCAGGTGCACATAGCCGCGCTTGCGCAGGACCATCAGCATCCGGAAGATTTCCGACGTCGTACGGCCCAGCGTCTTGGCAATCTCGGCCTGGGTCTTGCCTTCAGCCTCGCTTGCCAAATGCTCCAGAATGTCGAGACCTTTCGAAAGCGCCGGCGCGCGATACTTTTCTTCCGGGCCTTCGGCCTCTTCGAGGTCGTCCTCGTCCTGATCCTTGCGCGGCATGCTGATCCCCTTTCGCTGGTGGTAGCATGGGTTCAAATCTGAAATCAAATGATCCAGAATGTTTGAAATGTAAAAATACCTTTTACTTGTGAACTTGTGCTTGCTACTAATCCGGTGAGGGCGGAGGACGAGACTTGGCGACGGAAATCGATCTCAGGGGGATGACGTGGTCCGATCCGAGGGGCTACGATCCGGTCGTAGCCGCTGCGGCCGAATTTGCCCGGCTGCACCCCGGTGTACAGATCGAATGGGACAAGCGGTCGCTTCAGGGTTTTGAATCAACGCCGGTGGATGAACTGGCCGCGACCTATGACCTGATGGTGATCGACCATCCGCATGTTGGCGCTGTAGTGGCGGATGGCTGCCTGTTGCCCATCGACCAGCATGGCGATGCAGAAAGCCTTCTGCGGCTTGAGGGCGAGACGGTGGGCAAGAGCTTTGCCTCGTACCGGCTGGCCGGGCGGCAATGGGCGCTGCCCATCGATGCCGCGACCCAGGTGCAGGCGATCCGGCCTGACCGGCAGGCCGCCCCGCTACGGCGCTGGGATCAGGTGATGGAGGCCGCGCGCGAGGGGGCAGTGCTGTGGCCCTTGCGCCCGCCGCATGTGCTGATGGGGTTCTTCACCCTGGCGGCAAATCTCGGCGATCCCTGCGCCGTCACCCGCGGCCCCCTGGTCAGTCGCGCCACGGGCCTTGCCGTGCTGGAGGCGCTGCAGGCCCTGGCCGAGCTGGTGGACCCCGCCTGCCGGGCGATGGACCCGATTGCCGCCCTGAACGCGCTGGCCGAAAGCCCTCGGCATTGGGTCATCCCACTGACCTACCTTTATGCCCCCTATGCGCGCGAAGGCTATCGCCGCAACCGGATTGCCTTTTGCGATATCCCCGCCATCGGAGCCGGTGGCCCCATCGGATCGGCCCTTGGCGGGACGGGAATCGCCGTGTCGGCGCACACCCGTCATCCCGAGCTGTGCACCCGCTTTGCCCTTTGGCTTGCCTCGGCCGCGGTGCAGCGGGGCCTCTATTCGGCCAGCAACGGCCAGCCCGGCAATGCCCGCGCCTGGGGCGATGCGGCGGTGAATGCCGCTGTCGGAAATGCCTATGCCAACACCCGCCTCACGCATGAGGCCGCCTGGCTGCGTCCGCGCCACAAGGGCTATATGGCGTTTCAGGAGGAGGGCAGCCAGATCGTCCTTGACGCGATCACAGGCCGCACCTCCCATGCCGCAGCACTGGATGCGCTGGACCAGAGATTCATCGAAAGCTTCCCGGAATGACACCTCCTCCCCTGCCGCTTGCGGGACTGCGCGTCCTTGATTTCAGCCAGTTCCTTGCCGGTCCCTATGCCGCGCTGAAACTGGCCGACATGGGCGCGGACGTGGTGAAGGTGGAACGGATCGGCACGGGCGACCTGTCGCGGCACCTGTACCTGACCGACACGCGGATCGGCGGCGAAAGCACGATCTTCCATGCGATCAACCGCAACAAGCGGTCGGTCGCGGTGGACATGAAATCCGAAACCGACCGGGCGGCGCTGCGGGATCTGGTCCGGGGCGCGGATGTGGTGCTGCAGAACTTCCGCCCCGGCGTGATGGAGCGGCTGGGCTTTGGGTATGACGCCGTGCGGGCGATCAATCCGAAGGTCGTCTACGGGTCGGTCACCGGCTATGGCACCGAGGGCCCCTGGGTGGACCTGCCGGGGCAGGACCTACTGGCGCAGGCGCGGTCGGGAATGATGTGGCTGACCGGCGGAGCCGAGGACGGGCCGGTCGCGGTGGGCCTGCCCATCGGTGATGTGCTGGCGGGGGCGGCGCTGGCGCATGGGGTTCTGGCGCTGCTGTTCCGGCGCGAACGCCACGGAATTGGCGGGCTGGTCGAGACCTCGCTGATCGAGGTGCTGGCCGACCTGCAGTTCGAGCTTCTGACCACCTGGCTGAACGATGGCGGCCGGATGCCCAAGCGCTCGGCGCAGAACCCGGCCCATGCCTATCTGGCAGCGCCCTATGGGGTCTATGCCACGGCCGACGGGCATGTGGCGATTGCGATGGGCAAGCTGGACATCCTTGCCGGCATCACCGGGCTCGACCCCGCGACGGCTGGGCTGGACCCCTTCGCCGCGCGCGACCGGATCAAGGCGGGCCTGGCGGCGGCGCTGGCGACAAAGCCCAACGCCGACTGGATGGAGGCTTTCATCGCCGCCGACATCTGGGCCGCCCCGGTCATGGACTGGCAGGCGCTGGTGGCGACCGGGATGATGGAGACGCTGGACATGCTGCAGGAGGTGCAGCGCGGCGAGGTGCGGCTGAAGACGACGCGGCTGCCGATCAAGTTCGACGGCGCACGACCAGCCGCATCCCGTGCGGCACCCGCGCTGGGAGATGCGAACGATCTCTTGTCACAGGGATGGGGGACACGGAATGGCTGAGATTGGCGTTCATGCACGCGCGATGGCGGGACTTCCGGCGGACCACGCCGCGATACCGGTCTGGAATTCCGAGGACTGGTACTTCGAGGACTTCGTGATCGGCGACAAGATCCGCTCGATCCGGCGCACCATCGCCGAGGGCGAGTCGATGATGTTCAACAGCCTGGTCATGGACCACCACCCCTATGTCAGCGACGAGACCTTCGCGCGTGAGGAGGGCGTCTTCGGTCGCCGTCTGGTGGCGGGGGCCTTCGTCTTTTCGCTGGGGCTTGGGCTGGCGGCGACGAACTGCCTGAATTCGTTCAGCTACGGCTATGACCGGCTACGGTTCATCAAGCCGGTGTTCATCGGCGACACGATCTACACGATCCGCGAGAACCTGTCGAAAGAGGTGCACAACCTGACGATGGGCAAGCTCAAGGTCAGCTATTCGGTGTACAAGGGCGAAGGGGAGCTTGTGCTTTATGCCGAACACCTGCTGACCGCGCTTTACCGCGATCCCGCGACCTTTGCGGCCGAGGCACAGGCGAAGATGGCCGCGAAAGAGAAGTCCCGCGCCTGACGGGGCGAGCTTGGCCGTCAGCTGTCGGCGACACAGACCTGCCGCTGCTGGCCCAGGCCCTCGATCCCCAGCTCCACCACGTCGCCGGGCTTCAGGTACTGCGGCGGCTTCATGCCCAAGCCCACACCGGGCGGGGTGCCGGTCGACACCACATCGCCCGGATGCAGGGTGAAGAACTGCGACAGGTAGCTGACAAGAAAGGGCACCTTGTAGACCATCGTCGCCGTGCTGCCGTCCTGCATCCGCTTGCCGTTCACCTCCAGCCACATGCGCAAGGAGCCCGGGTCCGGCACCTCGTCTCGGGTAACGAGCCAGGGGCCGATGGGGCCGAAGTTGTCCGACGACTTGCCCTTGGACCACTGGCCCGAGCGTTCCGCCTGGAAGCTGCGCTCGCTGACATCGTTGCAGACAAAGAAGCCTGCGACATGATCCATCGCGTCGGCTTCGGTGATGTACTTGCCGGGCTTGCCGATGACGAAGGCCAGTTCCACCTCCCAGTCAGTCTTCACCGACCCGCGCGGGATGATGATCGGATCGTTCGGCCCGCAGACCGCGCTGGTGTATTTGGCGAAGATCACCGGTTCCGGCGGGACGGCCATTCCGCTTTCTGCGGCATGGTCGCTGTAGTTCAGCCCGATGCAGATGAACTTGCCGATGCCGCCTACGCAGGCACCGAGCCGAGGGGTACCCGTGACCAGCGGCAGGCTGGAGGGGTCGACGCCCCTAAGGGCAGCCAGATCGGCCAGAACAGGCCCCGATATGTCGGCGACATGGCCAGACAGGTCGCGCAACCGGCCCTGCGGGTCGATCAGTCCGGGCTTTTCCTGGCCCCGGTCGCCATAGCGGCACAGCTTCATTGCATCCCCCGTCAGGCGGTCCAGCCACCATCGATCACGTGTTCGGTCCCGGTGGTAAAGCCGGATTCGTCCGCCGCCAGATAGCAGACCAGCGCCGCCACCTCTTCGGCCAGGCCAAGACGGCCCATCGCCTGCCGGGCAATGAAGGCCTGCAGCGCGCCCTCATAGTCGCCGGTGGCCCGCAGCCGTTCGTGCAGGGAGGGGCTGTCCACCGTTCCCGGGCAGATCGCGTTGCAGCGGATACCTCTGGTCACATAGTCCGCCGCCACCGCCCGCGTCAGACCCACGACCGCCGCCTTTGAGGCGGAATAGACCGCACGATTGACCGGACCCTTCTTCGGCCCCGCGACCGAGGACATGTTGATGATCGACCCAGCCCCCTTGGCCAGCATCCCGGGCAGGAAGGCGCGGATCATCCGGAACTGGGCCTTGGCGTTCAGGTCGAAGGCGAAATCCCATTCGGCCTCGGTCGCCTCAAGCACTGTACCGCTGTGCACGACCCCGGCGCAGTTGAACAGGATGTCGACCGGCCCGACTTCTTCGGCCAAGGCGGCGATGGCGGCGGGGTCCAGCACGTTCAGCTTGCGTGCCGTGATGCCCGGCACCCGCGCAAGTTCGGCCAGGGCCCCATCGTTCACGTCCGTCGCGATGACCCTTGCGCCCTCGCGGGCCATGCGTTCGGCGCTGGCCCGTCCGATGCCTTGCCCCGCGGCCGTGACCAGGGCGGTCTTTCCAGTCAGTCGTTCCATCGTCATCCTCCTGCAACGCCCGCCACATACCGGCGCCGGGTGGCCCCAGCCGCACGGGCGCAGATGGTCATGGCCGCCGTTCCACCATGTAGATGTGATCGGCCACCAGCACCGTTTCGCCCTTCTGGTTGGTGACCGTCAGTCGTTCGGTCACTCGGCCGAAACCGGGGCGCTTCTCCATCGGCTCGGTGGCGATGATCTCCACGCGTGACCGGATCGTGTCCCCGATGAAAACCGGTTTCACGAATCGCAGCCGGTCGTAGCCGTAGGAGAAGGCGACCGGGTTGATGATGGTGGCCGTCAGGCCGACGCCGATGGTGAAGACCATCGTGCCATGGGCGATGCGCTGGCCGAAAGGCAGGGTCTTGCAGAATTCGGCGTCAAGGTGATGCGGAAAGAAGTCGCCCGAATGGCCGGCATGGACGACGAAATCCGTCTCGGTGATGGTGCGACCCGTCGTGTCGCGCCCTTCGCCAATGACAAAGTCTTCGAAGTACTTCACCTGTTCAAGCATCAGGCGTCCCCTTGATCGGATGGGCCGGCAGCGCGGCACTCTCATAGGCCGCCTCGACCAGCGCCATGGTGTGCCAGGCATCCTCGGCACTGCCAAGCAGGCTGGCATCCTCGCCCACGGCAAAGCGCATGACCTGGGTGAAGCGGCCCAGGAAGGCCTCGATGAACCAGTTGCCGATGAGCGGCACCTGTTCCCATCCTGCGCCGGTGTTCAGCCACAACTCGTCCGGTTCGCCCTTCGGATAGTCCAGGTTCACCCCCAGCTTGACATAAGCCGCGCCCTTGGTGCCGCAGATGCGGAACTCGCAGGCCTGGAAGCGGCGGCCGAAACTGTGGTTGTGGTTGATCGACAACGCACAGCGCACGTTCTGGCCGTAGTCCAGGATCATCGCCGTGCGGGTGTTCGACACGGTCGAGGACGGATGGCCCATGGTCCGGGCATGCACCCCCTGCGGATTGCCCAGAAGGTCGCGGATCGCATCAAGGTAGTGGATCGAGTGCAAGAGGATCTCGACTCGCGGCAGGTTGGCCAGGAAGGCAAACAGATGCCAGGGCGTGTCCACTGCCAAGAGCCCGTCGACATCGACCAGTTGTCCCAGCTTGCCCTGCGCGATGGCCTCCTTGAGTGCCAGCAGGGCGGGCGCGAAGCGGAGCTGGAAGTTGACGGCAGCCTTGAGACTTTTCCTGCGGCAGATGCGGATGATCCGGTCCGCCTCGGCCAGGTCCGAGCCCATCGGTTTCTGCATGATGCAGACTGCACAATCGGGAAGCTCTGCCAGCAGGTCGGCATGGGCGTCGGGGGGCGTGGCCAGGTCGTAGACCGCACCTAGGCCCAGCGCCGTCGCCTCGGCCACCGAGGCAAAGGCGCTAGTGCCGTGCTTTGCCGCAACCGCCTGCGCCTTGGCCTGATCCGGGTCGTAGATCCCTGCCACCGTGAAGCCGAGCCGGGCATAGGCGGGAAGGTGCGCGTCGGTCACGATGGACCCCGCGCCGAAGATCACGACGGGCAGGCTGGTCTTCGGCAGGGGCAGGGACTGACGCAGTTCAGTCGACATGGAAGATCTCGGTCATGTCGGCCCACCATTCGCCCTCTTTCCGGGTGTCCAGCGGGCGTTGCAGCGGCATGTTGATCGCCCACCAGCGCTGGGTTTCCGGGTCCGAGGCCATCTTCGCCATGTCGGCGGCCAGGTCCGTCCCGTGGTATTCGAAGTACGAGAACATCAGGTTCTCGGGCTCTTTCAGGTAGATCGAGTAGTTGCGGATGTTGCAGTCGGCGATCTTGGCTAGCACGCCGGGCCAGACGGCGGCGTGCAGCTTGCGGTATTCGGCCTTGCCCTCTTCCGACAGGCCGATGACGGACCCATAGCGTTTCATGCTGTCACCTCGAAATGGCTGCCCGGTGCGCGGCGGGCGGTCAGCGCGTCTTCGTCCCAGTCTATCCCCAATCCAGGTCTTGTGGGGGCCAAAGCGAAGCCACCCTCGCGCGCCATCGGGGCGGCAATGTCGTCCAGCTGCGGGATGTATTCCAGCCAGGGCGCGTTTGGCACGGCGCAGACCAGACTAACGTGGATCTCCATCAGGAAGTGGGGACAGATCGACAGGTTATGCGCCTCGGCCATGTGGGCGACCTTGAGCCAGGGGGTGATGCCACCGATGCGCGCCACATCGGCCTGCACGATGCCGCAGGCGCCGGCGACGATGTAGTCGGCGAACTGGCCGGGGGAATAGAGGCTTTCGCCCACCGCGATCGGCACGCGCGAGAGGCGGGCCAGACGGGCGTGGCCGGCGATGTCGTCGGCGGGAAGCGGTTCCTCGAACCAGCCGATGTTAAGGCCTTCCAGCAGGGGCAACCGACGCGCGGCTTCGGCCGCGGTCATCGATTGGTTGGCGTCGGTCATGATCTCGTAATCCGGACCCAGCGCCGCGCGCACCGCCTCCAGCCGGGCAGCATCGCCTGCGACGGTCGGCTTGCCGATCTTGATCTTCGACCCCAGGAACCCGCCCGCGCGCATCGCCAGCGCATCCTCGACCAAGGCCTGGGGTTCCAGGTGCAGCCAGCCGCCTTCGGTGGAATACATCGGCACCCGGTTCTTGGCCCCGCCCGCCAGAACATGCAGCGGCAGCCCCGCCCGCTTGCCCCGCAAATCCCAGAGAGCGGTGTCGATGGCGGCCAGCGCCAGCGACATGATCGGCCCCACGGCGGTCGCATGGCTGGTGAAGAGAAGGTCGCGCCAGATGGCCTCGATCATCTCGGCCTCGCGCCCCATCAGCGCGGGCAGCAGGGTGTGGCGGAGGAGCGCCAGCACCGAAGGACCGCCGTCACCGATGGTGTAGCTGTAGCCCCGCCCCGTCGCGCCCTCGGCATCGGTCAGGGTGACGAAGATCGTCTCCTGGCTCTTGAAGCTTTGTATAGCGTCGGTGCGTTTGACCTTGGGCAACAGATCGACAAGGAAGGCCTCGGCCCGGGTGATGCGCGGCATGTCAGACCCTCAGGCTGGCGCCGGTTTCGGCGTCGAACAGGTGGCACTTGTCCAGCGCGATGCCGAAGCGCAGGACCTCTCCGGTGCGGACGGGTCGGGGGTTCAGCATCTTGGCCTGCACCTCGGTCCCGGCGAGCGTGGCGAACAGCAGCGTCTCGGTGCCCAGGGGTTCGGTCAGGGTCACCGGCATCTCGACATGGGCCATGTGGGCGGTGGGCGGCATGGAATGGCCCTCGGGCATGATGTTGTCAGCGCGGACGCCGAAGTGCACGGCCTGCCCGTCCCGCACCGATAGGCCGGGCGGCATGGGTATCGAAGAGCCGTCCGCCAGCCGCAGGGCCCTGCCCGTCACCGTTGCAGGCAGAAGGTTCATCGGGGGGCTGCCGATGAAGGTCGCGACGAAGGCATTCACCGGCCGTTCGAACACGTCGAGCGGTGTGCCAATCTGCACGATATGCCCGTCGCGCATGATGACGATGCGGTCGGCCAGCGTCATCGCCTCGACCTGGTCGTGGGTGACGTAGATGATCGTGGTGCCGACCTTCTGGTGCAGGCGCTTGATCTCGACCCGCATCTGGGTGCGGAGCTTTGCGTCGAGGTTCGACAGCGGTTCGTCGAACAGGAACACGTCGGGATGCCGCACAATAGCGCGGCCCATCGCGACGCGCTGGCGCTGGCCGCCCGACAGCTGCCCGGGCTTGCGATCCAGCAGCGGGGTCAAGGACAGGATCTCTGCCGCCTCGGCCACCGCCTTCTCGATCTCGGCCTTGGACCGCTTGGCGATGTGCAGCGAAAACCCCAGGTTCTCCCGCACGCTCATGTGCGGGTAAAGCGCGTAGTTCTGGAACACCATGCTGATGTTGCGGTCACGCGGGGGCAGGTCGTTGACCTCGCGCCCGCCGATCAGGACCTTGCCGCCTGAAATCTCCTCCAGCCCCGCGATCATCCGTAGCGTGGTGGACTTGCCGCAGCCCGAAGGCCCGACCAGCACCACGAACTCGCCGTGCGCGATGTCGAGGTTGATCGCATGGACCACCGGCACCGCGCCGTAGCTTTTCACAACGTCCCGCAGGACCACGTCGGCCATGTCTTATCCTTTCACGCCGCCGAAGGTCAGGCCGGCGATGAGGTGTTTCTGCACGAGGAAGGTCAGGATCAATGCAGGGATGATCATCAAGACCGCCAGCGCGCACATGCCCCCCCAGTTGAGAGTGAATTGCGAAGTGAAGTCCATCAGGCCCACCGGCATCGTCTTGGAATTGAGAGAGCGGGTCAGCTGGCTGGCCAGCGCATATTCGTTCCACGAGGTGAGGAAGGCGAAGATGCCCGCGCTGGCGATGCCCGCCCGCGCCACCGGGAATTCGACCTTCCAGAACGCCTGCCAGCGTGTGCAGCCGTCGATCTCGGCCGCCTCGGCCAGTTCCTTCGGCACCTGGCGGAAGAAGCCGTCGATCAGCCAGATCGTGAAGGGCACGTTCAGCGCGACATAGACCAGGATCATGCCGAAATGCGTGTCGATGATCCCAAGCCGCCCGTAGAGGATGAAGAGCGGCAGGGACAGCGCCACGCCGGGAACCGCCCGCGTGACCATCAGGCCCACGAAGATCGCCCCCTTGCCGGGGATACGATAGCGCGCAAAGGCATAGCCGCCTGCCATGCCGACCAGCAGGGCGATAAAGGTCGAGGTCAGCGAGATGACCAGCGAATTCCAGAAGTAGGTGAGGACCGGCACCCCGCCCTCGCCGATCCCGCCGAACATGGCACGGTAGTGGTCCAAGTTCAGCTCGGTCGGGATCCAGACCGGGGGCTTGGCCATGATTTCCACGGTGGGACGAAAGCTGTTCAGCACGACCCAAAGCCCGGGCAGGCAAATCAGGCTCATGGCCAGGAAGAGGCCGATGAAATGTCCTGCCTTCATGAGGCGGCGGCGGAGGCGGTGCTGGGTACCTGCGTCCATGCGTCAGTCCCCCATGCCAAGGCTGGTCCGCGCCGCCGAGAGCTTGCGGAAGAAGTAAACCGTGAAGGCGATGGACAGCAGGATCGCGATGTAGCCCATCGCGTTGGCATAGCCCATGCGGGCATCGACATAGCCGGTGCGCCCGATCAGCGTCCACAACAGCTCGGTCCGCCGCGCAGGCCCGCCCGCTGTCATCACCTGCACGATGTCGTAGGCACGGGCCACGTCCAGCGACCGGATCGCCATAGCGATGTAGATGAAGGGCATGAGGAACGGCAGCGTCACATAGCGGAAGGTCTGCCAGGGTGTGCAGCCATCCACCCGTGCAGCCTCGACCGGGTCCTGCGGGATGGCGAAGAGGCCCGCCAGGATCAGGATCGCGAAGACCGAGGTCGAGGTCCAGACCTCGGCGGTCACGATGGCGATGAAGGCCAGGTTGCCGTCCACCAGCCAGGGGATCGCCACGTCGGTCAGGCCCAGCGACTGAAGCGCGTTGTTCAGTAGCCCGACGTTGTCGTTGAAGATGAACTTGAACTGGAAGCCCACCAGGATGGGCGAGAACATCATCGGGAACATCATGATGGTGCGCAGAAGGCGCTGCCCGTGCGTGACCTTTGCCACCATCAAGGCTAGCCCAAGCCCGAGCAGCATCTCGAGGTTCAGCGCCACCGTCAGCAGCAACACCGTGCGCCCGAAGGCCGCCCAGAAGTTGGCGTCTCCAACGGCCTTTTCATAGTTGAAGGTCCCGATCCAACGGGTGATCGTCTCGGGCCGGGTCAGCTGGAAGGCGGTGAAGCTGGAATAGAGGCTGAGGACCAGCGGGATCGCGACCACCGCAAGCAGGATCACGAAGGCCGGCGTGAGAAGGACCAGCCAGGGGGGCAAGCGCATCCGGTACATCAGGCTCTTTCCGGCAAAAGGGTGAAGCGGCGCCGGGGAGACAGGCGCCGCTTCGTTGCGCGATCAGTGGGTCAGTAGACCCCGTTCTCTCGCATAAGACCGTCCACGGCATCCGAGGCCGCCTGCAACGCCTCGTCCACCGTCTTGTCACCCAGGATGGCCGCCTGAAGTTCCGGGTAGATCAGGTTCGAGGCCTCGATCCAGTAGGGGGTCTTCGGCACCGGGAAGGCGGTCTTCGCGGTTTCCTGGAAGGCGGCCAGCACTTCGGACTTGTAGGGGTCCGAGGCTGCGGCGGCGATCACCTTGTCCCAGACCGCCGTGCGGGTTGGCAGGGGACCGGCGGCGGATTCCAGCGTCTGGCTGTCCTCGTTCGTCAGGAAGTCCACCAGCGAGGCGGCGGCTTCCTTGTTGGCGCAGGCTTCGGTGACCGAGAAGCCGTGGAAGCCCGACCAGCCGGTCCGCACGCCCGCAGCCCCTTTCGGTGCCGGCGCCACGCCGACGTTGCCCGAGGCCTTGGAGGCCGCCGGATCGTTGAAGAAGCCCGACCAGCCCGGCCAGTCCAGGTTCAGCGCGATGGTGCCCGAGGCAAAGCCGTTGCCCAGGTCATCCCACAGATAGTTCGTGGTCCCCGGCGGCACGGCGCCCGCCTTGTAGAGGTCGACGAACCATTGCAGCGCCATCTTGCCTTCGGGCGAGTTGAAGGCCGGCGAGAAGTCATCGTTGAACAGCTTGCCGCCATTGGCGATCACCATCTCGTAGTAGCGTCCGGTGATCCCCTCTTCCTTGCCCGCGTACTGCGTGCCGTAGAAGTTCGGTGGGTCGGCAAAGAAGATCGCCTGGTCGCGGACCTGGTCCCAGGTTTCCGGCACGGCGAGGTCATAGCCGTACTTCGCCTTGAACGCCTCGGCCTTGGCCGGGTCGGCGTACAGCGACTTCTGATAGTACAGCGCCGAGACGTCGAACTGCGCCCGCGGCAGCATCACGAGCTTGCCGTCGAGTGTGGCCGCCGCGATGTTCGCGCCAACAAAGCCCGCGACCGTCTCGGCCGGGACGAGGGGCGTCAGGTCGGTGTAAAGCTGTGGATACTGCGACGCAAAGGACGAATGGTTCGACCCCACGCACCAGGTGATCGAGCCCGCAGCGATGTCGGCCTTGAATTCCTTGTCCAGCTCGAAGTGGTTCTTCTGGCTGACGATGTTCACCTTTGCGCCGGTCTGCGCTTCCCATTCCGGGATGCGGGCGTAAAGCGCCTCGTACTGCTGGCCGCCGATCAGCTTGGCATCGATGGTGATGCCCGCGAACTCGCCATCGGCGAGCGCGGCCGTGGCAAGGCCAAGCCCCGCCAAGAGTGCCAGCGCGCTGCTGGCCGCGAATGTCTTCATGGCATTTCCTCCCTGGCTGTTGCCGTGCCGTCCGTGACCGCACCTCGTCCGCGCTTTATTTCATATTCGGAACGATGTTTCATGTATAAATGCAGTTGCAAGACTGCGTCAAGCCGCGTTTAAGTATGAAACCGGCCATCACTTGCGAAAAGCGGGGAGCATCCGATGATCTTCGATACCCACTTGCACCTGATCGACCGGTCGCGGCTGAACTACCCCTGGCTGGCCGGATTTCCGCCGCTGGACCGGGACTGGGATTTCGACGCTTACCTGTCCACGGCAGCCCGGGTTGGCATCACCGATGTCCTGCACATGGAAGTGGACGTGGCCGAGGCTGACATGGACCGGGAAACCGCCTGGGTCGCCGAGATGATGGCCCGGCCCGGCAGTCCGCTGCGGGGCGCGATCAGCGCCGCCCGCCCGGAGTCCGCCGGTTTCGAGGCCTGGCTCGACCGGGTCGACCGCCGGGTTGTCCGCGGGGTGCGACGGGTGCTGCATGTCGTCCCCGACGATGTCTCGCAAGGCGACCTCTTCCGCCGCAACCTGCGCCGGCTCGGGCGGGCCGGCCTGCCCTTCGACGTCTGCATGCTGCAGCGTCAGCTGCCCCTGGCCATCGACCTCGTGGACGCCTGCCCGGACACGGTGTTCGTGCTTGACCATTGCGGCGTCCCCGCAATCGCCTCGGGGGCATTCGAAGACTGGGCGGCCTCGATCAGCCGCATCGCCGAACGGCCGAACGTGATTGCCAAGCTTTCCGGCATCAGTGCCTACGGACCAGCGGACTGGACCCTGCAGACGCTCAAGCCCTATGTGAGCCACCTGATCGATGCCTTCGGCCCAGGTCGCATCGTCTGGGGGTCGGACAGCCCGGTGTGCACCCTGCAGTCTACGCTGGCCGAATGGGTGGCGACCACGCAGGCCTTGCTGCAGGATCAGACGGCAGAGGATCGCAACAGCATCCTTGCCCGAAACGCCCAACGGATCTGGTCCACGGGCCAATGATGCCAGCCTAGGCTGCAGTCCCGCGCGCGCCGGGCCACGTCCTGGCCTTCTCGCTTGCCACTTCTGCCAGCAACGCGCTTGACAATAACATACTCAGTATACCAGCGTGCAGGCTGCGCTTCGGTCCTGTCGGCCGGACGCGAACCAACTTGCAAGAGGCATGCGATGACATACGGCGTGGCCGTTTTCGGCGCCGGCGGAAAGATGGGCTACCGGGTGACGCGGAAGCTGAGGGAGGCCGGGTTCGACCTTCGCGCTGTCGAAATTGGCGAGGCCGGAAAGATCCGGCTCGCCGAGGCCGGGATCAAGGCAGTCGATGTGGATAGCGGCCTGGCGGGCGCGCAGGTTGTGGTGCTTGCGCTGCCTGACAACCTGATCGGCAAGGTCACGGCGGAGATCGCGCCGCGCCTTGCCCCCGGGACGATGGTCCTGATCCTCGACGCCGCCGCGCCCTATGCGGATGTCTTGCCGAAGGATCGGCCGGACCTGACCTACTTCGTCGGTCATCCCTGCCATCCGCCGCTCTACAACGACGAAACCGACATGGCGGCGCGGCGCGACTATCACGGCGGGGTCGCCCGGCAGGCGATCGTCTGCGCGCTGATGCAGGGGCCGGAAGAGCACTTTGCGCTGGGGGCCGAGATCTGCACGGCAATGTGGTCGCCGGTGACGAAAGTGCATCGGGTGACGACCGAGCAGCTTGCCATCCTGGAACCCGGCCTGTCCGAGATGCTTGCAATGTGCATGGTCGACGTCATGACCGAGGCGGTAGACGAATGCGCGACGCGTTACGGCATTCCGCGCGAAGCGGCACATGATTTCCTGATCGGGCACCTCAACGTCGAGATTGCGATGTGGTTCGGCTATTCGCCGAAAGTCCCCTCGGACGCCGCGCTTCGTCTGCTGGAGTTCGGCAAGTCGAAGATCATGAAGGAAAACTGGCGCGAGGCGCTGTCACCCAAGGTGGTGCGCGAAGCGGCTGAGCTGATCGTTCACGGCAAGAAGTGACAGCCACAACGCTGCGCGGGCGCGAAGTGTCAGGGACGCTGCATCAAGGATATGCCCGTTGACGGCACGTGTCGCGCTTGTTGGCTGCCGCTTCTTCGCGCGCAACCACGTTCCGGCGTGGCGGGATCTTGCGGGGGCCAGGGTCGAGGCGGTCTGTAACCTGAACCGGACAAAGGCCAAGACCTTCGCGGCCGAATTCGGCGCCCGGCCCTACACCGATGCCGCCGCAATGCTGACAGACATCCGGCCAGACATTGCCGATGAGGCCCTGGCGCGAGATCACAGCCCGGGTTGCGGCGGGCGAGATCGGAACGCCGCGCTTTCTGCAGCTGTCCTTTCGACATGCCTGCGACATCTACACCTACCAGCCCTATCTTGCTGAGGAACCGGATCCGGCGCTGACCGATATCGGTCTGCATCTGTTCGACATGGCCCGAAACCTGATGGGCGATGTCCTGCGCGTGTCTTGCAAGACGCAGCGGCTGAACCCGCGCGTCAGGGGGCGCACAACCTGGGAACCCTTCCAGTCAAGCCGGCTGCAATCACGGCTGCGCGGACCGGCACCACCGTGACCCAGGAGGAGACCTTTACGTGACGGGCCGGCGGCAACGGGCAGAAGCCCGGCCGCATGCGAGTGCTGCACGGACATCGGCAGCACGTCCGGCTGGACTGAACCAGTCGGCCGATCGACCAGGCCTGCTGCGGCGACCCGCAAAGGGTTTGACTGCGCAAGAGAATTGCCAGAGACAAAGCACAGGGCCCGAGCCCGGGAGCGCCAGGACCGAGAAGGGAGCAGCGGATGCTCAAGGGGATGCCGATCCAGAAGCGCAAGCTTGCCGATGAAGTGCGGGAAAGGCTTCTTGCAATGATCGAGAGCGGAGAGCTGCGGCCCGGCGATGTCCTGCCTTCGGAACGCGAAATGATGGATGGCCTTGGCGTTGGCAGGCCCGCCATCCGCGAGGCGATGCAATCGCTGGAACGCGCGGGGCTTATCCAGATCCGGCACGGGGAAAGGGCGCGGGTAGCCGAACCCTCGATGAACCGGATGATCGACCAGATGTCCGAGTCGATGAAGCATCTGCTTGTCCATTCGGCTGCGAGCCTGGAGAATCTCAAGGACGCCCGGCTGACCTTCGAGCTTGAGATGGCCCGGCTTGCAGCCGAGCGGCACCAGGCGGCCGATCTTGCACGCCTGTCGCGCATCGTCGACGAGCAGGCGGCAAACTTTGGCAACGGCCCGACGTTCCGTCTGATCGACGGCCAGTTTCACCGGGAAATCGCGGCCCTCAGCGGCAACCCGATCTGGCCCGCACTGTCTGACGCGCTGTTTCGCTGGCTGAACGATTTTCACGTGGACCTGGTGTCGGTTCCGGGCAAGGAGCGGCTGACGGTCGCCGAGCACCGGGAAATCATCGAGGCCATCGCCACGCGCGATCCCGCGAAGGCCGCAGCGTCGATGCGCAACCACCTCACGCGGGCGAACGATCTTTATCGCAAGCCCGACGGCGATCGCCCCTGATCAACGCGGGCCGCCACCCGACCTGATCCATGCGAAATAGTCATCCGATCCCATCTGCCCGCCCTTCAGCGCGATCTCCAGCCCGTCATGCGGTCCCGCCCCATGCGCGCGACACAGCGCGGCACCCGGAACCGTGGGCGCCAGCGCCTCCAGAGCGCCGAGGCCAAGCTGTCGCATGCCGTGACCGGACGTGTCGCCCCCCGAGATGACGGCACGGCGCAAACCGGTCTGGCGGAGGACCGCGTCCAGAATGCGGCCGAGTGCCTCGCCGATCCGGCGGTTTGCCGCTTCGGACGACAATCGGCTGGCCGACAACGCGGCGCGGAAGCGCCCGACCGCCGGATCGTCGGTGCCTGCGGCGGAATGGACAAGCGGGCTTTGACCGCGGGCTGCCGCTTCGGTGGCGGCATGGATGACCCGCGCTTCCTCGGACGCAAGGTCGGCCGGCGCAAGACACACAGAGGCGGCATCGAACGGCAGAAGTGCAAAGCCCTGCTTCCCTGCCCACTCCAGCTGCCGCGCCGTTACCGGCGAGACCGAGCCCGATACTGCGGCGATCCGGTCCACCGCACCTGTCCCCCTTGGTGCGGGTGGCGGCGCAAGCAATCCCGTGTCCTGCCAGTGACGGACAAGCGCGTATTCCACCCCCTGGCTACCGACAACCAGGCCCATCTTGTCGCGGTTTTCCCAGATCAGCCGCCCGGCCGCCGCCTCGGACGAAGGATCTGCGCTGTCGATCGACAGGATGCGGGCCCCCTGCCCCAGCGCGACCCCCAGGCAGGCCTGCGGATCGTCTGCCAGTCCCTCCAGGTCCAGCAGAGCCGTGGGCAGGTCGGTCTGCGCCGCAAGGTGGCAAAGCAGGTCCGAGTCCGTCATCGGCGTGACCGGGTGGTGCGCCATCACCGGGTGCCGGTCCAGCCGGAAAACCCCGCCAGGTGCGGCCGCGAAGAGATGCCCGAACACCTGATACCGCCGGATCGCAGGCGCTGCGGTCAGCAGCGGCACGATGGCGGCGGTCCGCACGGTAAGTGCAATCTCGATGGCCCGACCGATGCTGCCCACAGAGGGTGCAGAATCGAAGGTAGAGCAGATCTTGTAGTGCAGGAGATCGGGTTCACGGTCGTGAAGCCAGCGGAGGAGCGGCGGCAATTCCCGCTCCATCCAGTCCGGACCGTGGCTTCGCGCGGTTGTTGCAAGACCGATGCCGGCCATGCCGTCGAACCGCGCCGCGAAGGCCGCGTCCGGGACCTCGGTGAACAGGACCGAAGGAAGGCCCGCGAAGGTCAGAACCTCCATGACGGCGGCCGATCCGGTGAAGTCGTCGCCCAGCCAGGCGATGCGGGGTCGGCCCGCTGTCCGATGTGCCATGGGTGCCGCGTCGCCTTGACTTTGTTGGTATACCCAGTAGCAGATAATACCAGTGCCGCGACGGAAGGAAGCCGCAATATGACGAAGATCGCCCTCTTCGGAGCGGGAGGAAAGATGGGGGTGCGATCGGCGACGAACCTTGCCCGGACAGACTTCGACGTTGCCCATGTGGAAGTCAGCGAGGCCGGACGAACCCGCCTGAAGGACGCCCTTGGCATTGCCTGCGTCCCGGCGGCAGAGGCGCTGCGCGGGGCCGAGGCGGTGATCCTTGCCGTACCCGATACGCATATCGGGCGCGTCGCTGCCGAGGTCGTGCCGCAGCTTGCTGCGGGCACGATCGTGGTGATCCTTGATGCGGCGGCACCCTTTGCAGGGCACCTGCCGGATCGGACCGACATTACCTATTTCGTGACCCATCCCTGTCATCCGCCGATCTTCAACGACGAGACGACGCCAGAGGCCAAGGCCGATCACTTCGGCGGCGTGGCGGCAAAACAGGCCATCGTCTGCGCGCTGATGCAGGGCCCGCGCTCGCACTATGCGCTGGGAGAACGGATTGCGCGGGCGATGTTCGCGCCCGTCATGCGCAGCCACGAAGTGACGGTGGAACAGATGGCCATGCTGGAACCCGGCCTGTCCGAGACGGTCTGCGCCTCGCTTCTGACGGTGATGCGCGAGGCGATGGACGAATGCGTTGCCCGAAGCGGCGTCCAGCGTGACTGCGCCCGCGACTTCCTGCTTGGCCACATGAACATCCTGGCCGCCGTGATCTTCGAAGAGCGGCAGGGCGTCTTTTCGGATGCGTGCAACAAGGCCATCGCCTTCGGGAAGCCCGTGCTGATGCGGGACGACTGGAAACGGGTGTTCGACTGGGACGAGATCACCGCCTCGATCCGCCGCATCACCTGACATTGCCCCGGGCAGTAAGGACGGGAGGACTCAGTGCCGAATTTGCAGAACGGCCGGCTTTCGGTGCTGATCCGCGATGGTGCGCTTGGCGCGGTGACCTGCGGCGGCGTCGAGGTCCTGCGCGGCCTGACCTATCCGGTGCGCAACCCCGATTGGGGCACCCACCTGACGGTGACCGAGGCCGAGGAGATCGGCGCCACGACCTATCTGCGGCGCTTTGCCGATAGCGGCGGAGGTTTCACGGGCCTCTTCCATGTGACGCTCGGCCCCGACCGGATCGAGGCAGAAGTGAGCTTCACGTTCGGACGTGCGGCGCGGGTGAACCGCTGCGGTT
Organism: Tabrizicola sp. T74; assembly: GCF_057219935.1. Taxonomy (NCBI): domain Bacteria; kingdom Pseudomonadati; phylum Pseudomonadota; class Alphaproteobacteria; order Rhodobacterales; family Paracoccaceae; genus Tabrizicola; species Tabrizicola sp. T74. The sequence continues at coordinate 469,195 of NZ_JBXVVT010000002.1, forward strand.
TCACGCTGCTGCACCCGATCCGCGGCTTGGGCGGCAGCCCGCTTTCCATCCTGCATCCTGACGGCCGACGGACCGATACGGTCTTTCCCGCGCTGGTCAGCCCCGCCCAGCCCGCCCGCGACATCGCCGGACTGCGGCACGCGCTGGGCGGTGTTCGTGTCGACATCACCATGGAGGGCGACGTCTTCGAGATGGAGGACCAGCGCAACTGGTCGGACGCCTCGTTCAAGACCTATTGCCGCCCGCTGTCGCTGCCCTTCCCCTATGACGTCGCCGCAGGCGAGACGATCCGCCAACGGATTGTCCTGACTGTGCAGGCGGAGGCAGTTGTCGGCAGTCCGGACACTCTAGCGGGGCCCATCGTCGCGCGCATGCCGCAGGTGATGCTTGCGCATGAAGCCGGACTGTCCGACCTTGCGGCGCTTGACCGGTTCCCCGATTTGCCCGTCCTGTTCCGCCTGACCGCAGCGACGCCCGACAGCGAGCTGCGGGCAGTGGCGGGCCGCGCGGGCACAGCACTTGAGATCGTGTTCGAAGACCTGCCCGACCTGATTGCCTTGATCGGGCGGGCGCGCGCGGCGGGGGTCGACCCGGTGCGTGTTGCAGCCTTGCCGGCGGACTATCTGAAAAGCCATCAGCCCGAGGGACCATGGCCGGAAGGCACGCACCCGGGCGAGGCACTTGCGCCGCTGCGTGAGGGATTTCCCGCTGCAGCCGTCGGGGGCGGAAGCCTGACCAACTTCACCGAGCTTAACCGCTGCCGGCCCGATCCGGGGTCGGTCGACTTTGTGACCTTCGGCAACACCGCCGTCGTACACGCCGCCGACGACCTGTCGGTCTGGCAGACCCTGGAAGCCCTGCCCGACATCCTTGCCACGGCGCGGCAGATCGCGGGTGGGAAGCCGCTCCACCTCGGGCTTCTGTCGATCGGGATGCGGTCGAACCCCTATGGCGCGGCAGTGGCACCCAACCCGAAGGGCCTGAGGCTGCCGATGGCCATGCACGACCCACGTCAGGCCACGGGTTTCGCCGCCGCCTATGCCATCGGAATCCTCGCCCGGGCAGCAGCGGCTGGGGTGGAAAGCCTTGCCCTTGGCATGGCCTCCGGTCCGCTTGGTGCCGAAGGGCCCCTCGGCGATGTTATCCGGGTCGCGGCAGGGATCGCGGGACGCGACCTGGAGATCGTGGAAAGGGGCGGCGTGCTCGTTCTGTCATCGGGCACCACCACGCTCGCCGCGAATTGCACGTCCGAGCTGGCGCCTTCGCCGGTGCCGGGACTCGCTGCGCTTCCTCCGGAAAGCGCCACAATCCACTTGTCCTGAAAAGGGATGCAGATGACCGCCCGGTTCGAAGCCGACTACCTTCTCGAAACCTCCATCGCCCCAGAGAAAGCAGCGGCCACGATCGCGGGCGAACAGTCGTCCGGGACTTTCATGGCCGTGCCCGGCGAGACCGAGGAACTCAAGGCGCGCTCTGCCGCCCGGATCGAGCGGATCACGGACCTCGGCCCCGTCGCCGGCCCGTCTCTGCCCGGCGCGGTTCGTCCCGATGCGCCGCATCGGCGCGTAGCCATGACGCTGTCCTGGCCGCTTTCCAACACCGGCATCAGCCTGCCGAACATCCTTGCGACCGTTGCGGGAAACCTGTTCGAACTGAACTGCGTCGCCGGGCTGCGCCTGACCGCCCTGCGCTTTCCGCCCGAGATGGTTGCGGCAAGCCCGGGCCCCGCATTCGGCATCGACGGCACGCGCCGACTGTCGGGCGTCACGGGGCGGCCCCTGATCGGGACGATCATCAAGCCCTCCATTGGGCTTTCCCCTGAGGAAACCGCGGCGATGGTCCACACGCTCTGCGCCGCCGGGATCGACTTCATCAAGGACGACGAGTTGCAGGCCGATGGTGCTGTCTGTCCGTTCGAGGACCGTGTGCGGGCCGTCATGCCCGTCATCAACGCCCACGCCGAACGGACCGGGCGAAAAGTGATGTACGCCTTCAACCTGACCGGCGAGGTCGACGAGATGCGCCGCCGCCACGACCTTGTCCTTGCCGAAGGCGGGACCTGCGTGATGGCCAGCGCGAATTCTGTCGGGCTGACAGGTCTGATCGCCCTGCGGCGGCACGCCAGCCTGCCGATCCACCTGCATCGCAACGGTTGGGGCTATCTGTCGCGGCATCCCGCGCTCGGCTTCGACTATCCGGCCTGGTCCGCGCTGTGGCGGCTGGCTGGTGCCGACCACATGCATGTGAACGGCATCCGCAACAAGTTCTGCGAAGCGGACGACAGCGTGATTGCCTCGGCGCGCGCTCTCCTGACGCCGATGTCGGCGGCGCACCCCTCGATCATCATGCCGGTGTTTTCCTCGGGCCAGTCGGCGCTTCAGGTGCACGACACCTGGGCCGCGCTTCGTTCACCCGACCTCATCTACGCGGCAGGCGGAGGGATCATGGCGCACCGCAACGGCCCGGCTGCTGGCGTCCGCTCCTTGCGTGACGCATGGGACGCTGCAATGGCGGGCATCCCGCTTGACGTTGCGGCGAAGGAAAGCCCGGCTTTAGCCGCCGCGCTCGCAACCTTCGGCTAGGGGTGGCCCATCACCGCGGCGCGGCCTGTTGCAAACTCTCCCGAGAAAGCGCCCGCACTGTCAGGACCAGGCTGCCTGAAGCGCGCCTGCGATGTCCGGCACGACTTGCGCAAGAACGGCCTCTCCCTTCGCGGCGGTGGCCGAGGCCGCCGAAGACAGCACCCCGGTTGGCGGAATGGGTCTCGTATCAAAGGGATAGACGTCGTAGGCCGGGAAGTCTGCAGGTGGGCCGTCCGGGATCAGCTCCTTGCGCACCAGATGCGGCACAAGATGCAGCATGACCGATGTCTCCATCACAGCTGCATGTTCCAGCTCCCAGCTGAGCAGGCCTTCGGGGAACAGCACCGCTTCGGTCGCGGCGTTGATGAAGGTCCAGTAGCCAAGCTTGACGATCCTCACCCCGGCGATCCCCTCGCCCTTCAGGGCGCGCAAGGCAAGGTCGGCGGCTTCGGTCAGGAACCACTGGTTTTCCATGTGGCCGTCGAAGAGAACGATCCGTGTCAGCCCATGGCGCGCGAAATCGCAGATCAGGTCGCGGACAAGGTTGATGTAGGTCGCGCCATCCAGGCTGGCGCAGCCGGGAAAGTGGTTGCCGCCGCCGGATTTCGGTTGCGATTTGTAGCCGTAGGGGATGGGCGGGGCGACCAGCGCGCCGATCATGGCTGCCACGCGGTCGGCCACCGCCAAGGGCAGGATCGTATCGGTGTTCAGCGGCAGATGCGGCCCGTGCTGTTCCAGCGATCCGGTCGGCAGGATGAGGATCGGCGGCCCGGCCTTCGTCAAAGCCTCCAGTTCCGGCCAGGTCAGGTCATCAAGCCGCATGGCTGTTGCCTCCCCAGGCGGGTTCCAGCCCGAGGCGATGAATGCCCACATCCCGGCGGTTGGCGCGCTTGTGGATCTCCTGGAAAAACGGCTCGAACTGGCGGTTCAGTGCTTCGGTCTTCGCGTGGCCTTCAAGGAACCTGGGCATCTCGTCGCGAAGCTCGGCCAGAAGCTCGGCCTCATTCACCCGCAGGCAGCGCCCGCCTTCGGCCATCACTTCGCCGTTGACGATGACATGGGTCAGGGAGCTTCCGTTCTCGCTGTAGACCAGGTGCTTGGCCAGGTCATTGCGCGGGGTGAAGGCGATGGAGTTGAGGTCGAGGACCAGCATGTCGGCCTTCATCCCAACCTCAAGCGATCCGACCTTGCCATCAAGGCAGGCACTGCGCGCCCCGGCCACAGTGGCGCAGTGGAGCACCTCTTCGGCGGTCATCCACAGGTCATCATCGGGCGTCTGGACCTTGTGGATCAGCCCCGCCGCCTTGACCACGTCGAACATCCGCGTGCTGTCCGACGAGCAGACCCCGTCCGACCCCAACGCCACGTTGATCCCGGCGCGCAGCATGCGCTTGACCGGGGCGACCCCGGCGCCAAGCTTCTGGTTGGAAATCACGTTGTGGACGATGGAGACGCCTGCGTCCCCCATCAGTGCCATGTCGGCGTCGGTGATCCAGATCGAATGGGCGATCGTCGTGCGGCGGCGCAGAAGCCCCATGCGTTTCATGTAGGCGATCAGGGTCTCGCCGTAGAATTCCGGCCCCGTGACCGCCTGGACCTTGGTTTCCAGGATATGGGTGTGGAAGGGCACATCATGCGCCTCGGCCAGTTCCATCGCGGCCTGCATCAAAGCGGGCGTGCAGCGTTGGGGGGCGGAGGGGGCGACCATGAAGTTCAGCCGCCCGGCCCGGCCATGCAGATGGGTCAGCGCATGGCGGCAGCGATCCAGCCACAGCGCGCCATCGGCCGTGCCCAGCACATCCGCCTCGGCCTGCAGGGCTGCGGGCACCAGCTCGCGGGCGAAGGGGATGGTGTCCAGGAACGGCCGGTCGACGATATGTCCCGATATGGTGGCGCGCAGGCCCACATCCTCATAAGCCTGGAACACCGCTTCCAGCTGCTCGGGCGTCTGGTTCGGGCTTTCGTAGACGTCATCGGTGACGCAGGTGGTGCCCGATTTCAGCGACTCCATCGCGCAGAGGGCGGTGCGGAGGTAGACCATGCGGGGCGAAAGGGTTTGCGCACCAAGGATCGGATAGGCGTAGAGCATCCAGATTTCCAAGGGCATGTTGTCGTAGCGGCCCTTGAACAAAGCCTCGGGCGTGTGGAGGTGGCTATTGACCAGCCCGGGCATCACCAGCCGGTTCTTGCCGTCGATGACGGTATCGGCGCGTGCCTGGTCCAGCTTGCCGATGGCGGCAATTCGGTCGCCTTCGAGCAGGATATCGCCGGTGAAGGGGGTGGCGCCCTGGCCTTCGGCCATTGAGATGATCTCGGCGCCCTTGATGAGAATGGACATGGTTACCCCTGGAACCGGTTGAAGCTGGGTTGCCGGGTCCAGAGGTCCAGCACCTCGCGCCCCTCTGCCCCCAGCAGGCGTTCGGCAGGAAGCGCGCGGTCGTGCAGGTCACTGCGGACAAGGGCGCGGAGGGGGGCGAGTTCGAAGCCGATATCTTCGCAATCTTTCAGGGTGTTGGCGTAGTACATCTTGTCGATCCGCGCCCAGTACATCGCGGCGACGCACATCTCGCAGGGCTCACAGGTGGTATAAAGCTCGCAGCCGGAGAGGTCCCAGGTGCCCAGGTTGCGGCCCGCGTCGCGGATCGCCTCGACTTCGCCATGGCTGGTGGGGTCGTGGTTGGCGACTACGTGATTGCATCCCTCGCCCACGATCTTGCCGTCCTTGACGATCACGGCGGCAAAGGGCGCGCAGCCTTTTTCCAGCATGTCGCGGCGGCTGATGGCTATGGCGTGGGCCATGAAGTCGGTCTTGTCCATCGGGGGGCCTTTCTGGCGGGTCAAAGGAAGGTTTCAGTGACGGCGGGTGCAGTCCGTGCCGCCAACTTGCCGTTGGCGATGACCGCAAGGCGCGCGGGGTTCAGGCGGATGGCGTCGACGGGATCGGCGCAGTCCAGCACCATCAGGCAGGCGCGGGCACCGGGGCGGAGGCCGTAGTCCAGCCCCATGATCTGTGCGGGGGTGGTGGTGACCATTTCGAAACAGGCGCGCATCGCAGCGGGGGCGGTCATGTGCGCGAGGTGCAAGCCCATCATCGCGACCTCCAGCATGTTGCCGGAGCCCATCGAGTACCAGGGGTCGCGCGTGCTGTCCTGCGCCAAGGCAACGGTCACGCCGGCAGCCATCAGCTCGGGCACCCGCGTCAGGCCGCGGCGTTTGGGGTAAGTGTCGTGACGGCCCTGCAGAACGATGTTGACCAGCGGATTGGCGATGGCAGCCACCTGCGCCTCGGCCATCAGCGGCAGAAGCTTGGACACATAGTAGTTGTCCATCGAATGCATCGAGGTCAGGTGCGACCCTGCGACCCGGCCTTGCAGGCCAAAGCGAAGGGTCTCTGTCGCCAGCACCTCGACATGGCGCGACATCGGGTCGTCGGTCTCGTCGCAGTGGAGGTCGACCATGAGGCCCCGCTCGGCAGCCAACCGGCAGGCGGCAGTCACCGAGTCATGCCCGGCCTGCATCGTGCGTTCGAAATGCGGGATGCCGCCGACGATATCGATGCCCGCGTCCAGCGCCCGGATCACCGCCGCCTCGGCCCCGGGGGATCGGTACCAGCCGTCCTGCGGGAAGGCCACAAGCTGCAGGTCGATCACATGGCGGACGCGGTCGCGCACCTCCAGCAGTGCTTCGACGGTGCAGAAATTTGGGTCTGTGACGTCGACATGGCTGCGGATGGCAAGGATCCCCTGACCCACCGCCATGTGACAATAGCGCATGGCCCGCGCGATGATGTCTTCCCTGGTCTGCAGGACCTTGAGTTCGGCCCACAGCCGGATGCCTTCCAGAAGCGTCCCCGTCGCATTGATCCGCGGCGTGCCATAGCTCAGCGTCGCATCCATGTGGAAATGGCAGTCGATGAAGGGCGTGCTGACCAGCTTGCCAATGGCATCAATCACCTGTCCGGCGGCGGCTGTGATACCGGGGGCCACGGCAGCGATCCGGTCGCCGGAAATGGCGATGTCGGCCTGAGAGCCATCGGGCAGGACCCCGCCCTTGATCAGAAGATCATAGCTCATCCGGCCACCTTTTCGGGCAGGGGCGGGACCTTCAGCTCGAACTGACGATCCGCGACGATGTAGTTGTCGGCGTGCAGCCGGGCGATGGGGTGGTAGCGGGCGGGGTCCACATAGCGGCCCGTCGCGTCCAGGCAGTCGGGGCGGACCCGCATGAACAGGACCTCGCCAATGACCAGAGTGCGTTTCGGCCAGTCCAGACACCGCTCCACCCGGCATTCCATGATGCAAGGGCTTTCGGCGATGCTACGGACCGGGATGCTGTGGCCCGCAACGGGGGTCAGCCCGGCCAGCGCCAGTTCATCCACTCCCGGCTCGACCGTCATCGCAGTAGTGGCCATCGCGGGGCCAAGCGCAATGTCCACCATGTTCACCGTAAAGCTGCCCGTCCGGCGCAGGTTCGCCAGAGTGTCCTTGGCCCGCCCGTCCTTGCGCGGCTGGATGCCCAGGACCAGCAGCGGCGGTTCATGCGAGAAAACGTTGAAAAAGCTCATCGGGGCGGCATTGTTGGTGCCGTCTTCGTTCCGCGTGGTCACCAGCGCGATCGGCCTTGGTCCGACGAAGTTCGTCAGCAACCGGTAACGGTCTGCCTCGGGCAGCGTGGTGAAGTCGGCCTCCATCAGCCCAGCCGCGGGCTTGCCCAGGCCTTTAGAACCTCGATCGCTTCTGCGTCCATGCGCTGTTCCGCTTTCAGGCTGCGGCCCGTGACGGTCGCCCCGCATTCGGCGCGAAGGTGGTCGCAGTCGATGGGAAAACGTTCCGCCATCGGCAACGGCCCGAAGATCGGGTCGCACTGGGCCATCGAGGCCGCGTAGTACATCTGCCCGATGCCGGCGATGACCATTGCCGCCACGCACAGCGCGCAGGGCTCGGCCGAGGTGTAAAGCTCGCACCCGCGCAGATCGACGGTCTTGAGGTTGCGACAGGCATCGCGGATCGCTTCGGTCTCGCCATGCGAGGTGGGGTCGAAATGCGCCAGCGAATGGTTCAGCCCTTCGCCGACAATCTTGCCATCCTTGACCACGACCGACCCGAAAGGCTCGGTTCCCGGCTGGGTCAGGGCAAGCGCCGACAATTCCAGCGCCCGGCGCATAAATTTCTCTTCGTACATCTTGTCCTCCTATGGGTTCGGCAGGGCCCAGGCATGGCGCGGGTCCCAGGTCAGGGTCACCGGGGTGCCAGGGGTCAGAACAGCCTCATCCCCCAGGTCGAGCCGTTGCAGGCGGAAGTCGCGCCCGGTGGCAGAGGTGACGAAGATCGTCTGGGTCGAGCCGACAAACTCCATCCCGACGACATGGCCGGGCACTTGCGGCTGGCCATCGAGGGCCGTGCCTTCGGCCACCATGCGGATACGGTCGGCGCCGATGACGAAAGACAGTTCGCCCCCGGCAGGGGTGGGAACCGTATCCGGCACGGCAATGCGCCCCTCGGGGCAGTCGACCCAGATCAGCCCGTTGTCACGGGCCGTGACCTTGCCATCCAGCCGCGTATTCATCCCCATGAACGAGGCCACGAACCCGTTGACCGGCGCGCGGTAGACGTCACGAGGTGCTCCCGCCTGCTGCACGATGCCGTCCGCCATCACCACCACCCGGTCGGCGAGGGCAAAGGCCTCGGACTGGCTGTGGGTGACGTAGATGAAGGTGATCTTCAGCTCACGATGCAGGCGGGCCAGTTCGGTCTGCAGATGCACCCGCAAGTGCGCGTCCAGCGCCGACAAGGGTTCGTCCAGCAGCAGGATCGAGGGCTGCGTGACCAGCGCCCGGGCAATCGCCACGCGCTGGCGCTGGCCGCCCGACAGTTGGGCGATGTCGCGCTTGCCCATGCCGCCGAGGCCGACCTTTTCCAGCCACTCATTGGCAAGCCTGCGCCGCGCGCTTGGTGTCTCGCCCCGCATTTTCAGCGAGAAGGCCACATTGTCCTCGACCGACAGGAACGGAAACAGCGCCAGGCTCTGCCAGACCATCGGCGTGCCGCGCCGGTCGGGGGGGACATGGGTCATGTCCTCACCGCCAATGAGGATGCGGCCGGATGTGGGTTGCTCCAGCCCTGCGATCATCCGCAGGGTTGTGGACTTGCCGCAGCCCGACGGTCCCATCAGCGCGATGAACTCGCCTGCCGCGATGTCCAGGTTCAGGTTCTTGACCGCGTGGTGGCCGGGATAGCGCATGTCCAGGCCTTCAAGCCGCACATAAGGGCTGCTCATGCGGCCTCCTTTCCGGGTTTGCCCAACCGGGCCGAGACTTGCGCGATGGTCACCAGCACTAGCGAGGTCGCCAGCACCAGCGTGCCGATGGCGTTGATCTTGGGGTTCACCTGACCAAGCAGCATGTTGAAGACCCGCACCGACAGCGTCTCGTTCACCCCACCGACGAACCAGGCCACCATGAACTCGTCGAAGGACACCGCCGCCGACAGGCAGAAGGCGGCGATAAGACTGGGCTTGCAGAACGGGATCACCACGTGCCGCAAGGCGCCACCGGTCGAGGCACCCAGGTTCCAGGCGGCCTGTTCCATGTCCGGGCCAAGCTCGTTCAGCCGCAGGCGGATCAGCGCCATGGCGAAGGACACGGCAATCGCCACGTGGCAGACGATGATGCCCATCGGCGTGCCGAAGATCGGCGTGCGCGACAAGGCGGCAAGCATCGCCATGCCCAGGATCGTCACCGGCACGGCAGGGGGCACGGCGATGGCCAGCATCAGGGTCCGCTTGCCGAAGAAATTGTAGCGGTAGTCCAGATAAGCCGCGCAGAAGCCAAGCACGGTGGCGATGACGGCAGTGCCAAGGCTGACGATGATCGAATTCCAGATCGCGCTGACGATCATCGCGTCGCCCAAAGCCTCGCGGTGCCAGGCCAGCGTGAACCCGCCCCAGGGCAGGGTCGGAAACCGGTTGGCATCGAAGGAGAAGACGACGATCACGAGCATCGGCGTCAGGATGAACAGCGCCAGCGCGGCAAGGTAGAGCGTACGGACCAGCGTCGCCATCACACCCCCCCTACCTTGCGTCTCTGCGTGGCGAACTGGACAAGCACGAAGGCCACCACAAGAATGGCCAGCATCGACACCCCCACGACAGACGCGCGCGGCCATTGCGAGCCGGATTTGACCGTGTCCACGATCAGGATCGACAGGGTCGGCGGGTTCGATCCGGTCAGGAACACTGGGCTCGCATAGTCGCCAAAGGACATCAGGAACGCCGTCACCCCGGCAAGCCCAAGGCCCGACTTGATCGCGGGCAAGGTGACCTGGGTCAGCACCTGCCAGCCCGAGGCACCAAGGTTGCGCGCGGCCTCCAACTGGGTGCGGTCGAGGCCCATCATCGAGAAAACAAGGATCAGCGTGACAACGGGCAGGGTCAGCGTCAGCAGGCCCACGTACAGCGAAAACGCGCCGCCCAGGAGGTCAACGGCGGGAAGGCCCAGCCACTCCAGCACCACATTCACGATCCCGCCGGGCGACAGCACGACCTGCCAGGCGTAGACCTTCAGGATGTAGCTGGAGAAAATCGGGATGATCAGGAAGGCGATCCATCGCGCCCGCGCCTTTTCCGACAGACGCAGAGCAATGGCGTGAGCGGCCGGAAAGGCCAGCAGCATCGCCAGAACCGTGGTGATAGCGGCCACCTCAAAGGTGTAGACCAGTGCCCGCTGGAACGGAGTGGAGGTCAGCACCTTCTCCCAGTTGCCGAAGTCGAAGGCGGGCGCCAGCTTGAAATTCTGTACTTTCCAGAAGGTTATCACGACCAGAAAGACCAGCGGCAGCACAAAGAAGGCCAGTTGCCACAGGGCCACCGGCACGCCCAGAAGCAGGGGCATCGCCCGCCGCGCCGACTTGCGGCCCCCCGCTTGGGGGGGCGCGCTTTCGCTTATGACAACTGCGTCGGTCACAGGCTCTTCATCTCGCTCCAGACGTCGTTCCAGTCTTCGATGGACTGCTGTTGCGGCAGTTGGCGCAGGGCCACGCGACCGGCTTTCCAGTCGTCCATGACGTTGGGCTTATCCAGCTGCAGGCGCAGGAACTCGGCCTGGTCCGGCATCGTCTCGTTCAGAAGCTTCCAGCCAGGGATCGACGGGATCGATTTCTTGTTGTCGGCCTTGGTCGCCATTGCCACCTGTCCGGCCGGCGAGGTCGTGTACTGGATGAACTTCCGTGCAAGGTCAGCCTTCGGCGTGCCCTTCACGATCGACATGCTTTCGGTCCACTGGATGCCACCCTCGGCGGGCAGGATCGTGTCGACCGGCGCGCCGTCGAGCCGCAGGCCCAGTGTCACCCATTCGCCAATGCCGGGGATCAGATGCGCCTGGCCGTTGCGAAGGGACGAGAAGATGTCGGCGATGGTATAGAACCCCGCCGTCTGCGGCTTCAGCGAAAAGAGCTTTTCCTTCAGCGCCTCGAAGGCGGCTTCGTCGATGTCGAAGGGCGGCTTGTTGCCGTTCGACAGGCTGATGCAGCCCATCGAGGGCAGATACCAGTCGAAGAAGCCGACCTTGCCGGTGGCCTTCGGCTCCCACATCGCTGCGTAGGAGGAGACCTCCTCGGGCTTGTAGACCTCGGTGTTGTACGACAGGCCCAGATAGCCGAAGTCGGTCATGACCGCGTAAAGCTTGTCGTCGAACCAGTGCAACGGGAACTTCTGGAACTCGGGCCAGAAATCCTGCAGCGGGTAGTCGGCCGGGTTAAGTTCTTCGATGAAATCGGCCTCTTTCAAGAGGTGCAGATACTCCGCATCGGCCAGCACCACGTCGAAGGACCCGGGGGGCGACTGGTTGATGACGGCAAGCATCTGGTCGCCGCCGACGTATTCCTTGATCGCGACCTTGCAGTTGTTCTCCTGCTCGAACGCAGCGACCAGATAGGGGTCGGCGTTGCCCGGCCATGACAGGTAGTTCAGGACCTGCGGCTCCTGGGCATAGGCGGGCGACCAGCGCAGGGTGCTTGTGGCCGCAAGTGCCGCACCGGCCCCAAGGAAGCCACGGCGGCTTAGATCAATCGGACGTTTCATGGACCTCTCCTGCATCTTTTCATGGTGCAAGGAAGTCTGCGCCAGATGCGGGCACCCACTCAGGTCTTCGTGCGGTTGAGCGGCGCGAAAAGGCCGCTATTCAAAGCTTGCACGGATCTTGGGCGGAATCAGAGGCTGTCTGCTCTGATGCGATACGATCGCACAATAATCACTACACGGATTGCATGCGATTTCTGGCCCGAATCGCGTGGCGCTAGGTGGATCCAAGGTCTCGCGAGACGTTTGCCAGGATGCTGCGGATGTCAGTGGGGACCGGCTTCGGCAAAAGCGCGCGCCCCGCGACGGCATCCAGATGCTGGTCCATCAGGTCACCGGCCCGAGCCCCGTCACCAGCGGCCAGAGCCTCGACCAAGGCCATATGTTCGTTGACGGCACAGTCGGCGGAATGGGGGCGGCCATACATGGCCAGCACAAGGGAACAGCGCGACACAAGCTCGGTCACATAGCGCGACAGAAGTGCATTGCCGCTAAGCTCGGCGAGGCGGAGGTGGAACTCTCCTGCCAGACGAATGGCCTCGGCCTCGGAAATCGGCCCGGCATCGGCTTCTTTTTGGCCGAGAGCCCGCAGATCCTTGGCGATTTGTGGTGTCATGCGGGCGGCCACTTCTTGAACAACCAGTCGCTCCAGCGACTTGCGCACGGCGAAGATGTCGCGCCCATCGTCCAGGGTGGGGTTGGCCACGAACGCCCCACGGTTCGGGATCAGCTCAACCAGGCCTTCAACGGCAAGCCGCCCCAAAGCCTCACGCGCGATGGTGCGCGAGGTGCCGAAGCTTTCGCCGATCGCATCTTCGGGCAGGCGCATGCCAGGGGCGAGGCGCTGTTCGATGATTGCCTGCCTCAGCATGACGTGCAGCCTTTCGGTCCGAGTGCCAGGCGGCTTTGGCTTGCGGGAATGGGGCACAGGTCAACCTTTGATTGCATACGGTCTGCAACCGAGTTTGCATAGGGTGCCTTGCAGGTTCAAGTCGCCATCAGGGTCTCGTCCGGCCAAACTGCGAAAGACTGCAAGTTGCTTTACGCCCTGTCAGACAGAATCCTTTTTGTGAATTGATGCGGCGCTTCTACAGTCGTGTCGTAGTCGCCGCCGTGGCAGTACGCCCTTCTGGCTAGTCCGTTACAAGTGGTCGTTCCGTACGCAAATACTACCTTCTGTAGCCAGAGGACTTTCAGGCCGGTTTACCGCTGGAAACGTGAGATGCCCGGGCCTTCAGACGTGAAAACACTTAGAACGACCTGGTTCGACGGCATGCTGGAACGCGCCGCACGGATCGACGTTCTGCGCTTCAACCTCTGGCTGCTGTTTGGCATCGTCGTGACAAGTGCGCTCATCTCGCTGGTCCTCTGGTCTGCGGCCATAAGCTGGTTCGGCTGGACAGTCCCAGAGCGATCTGCCCTTCTTGTCTTGATGATCGCGGCCGCAGTCTCGTTCGCCGTAGGTGCCCCATCGGTCTTTCTTGGTTATGCGCTCTTTGCGCGCATCAACATGATCAGCGCCGAACTTCGGGAAGCGCTAGCCGCGGCCGACCTGGCCAACCGCTCCAAGACCGAGTTCCTCGCGAACATGAGCCATGAGGTGCGTACGCCGCTGAATGGCGTCCTGGGGATGGCGAAGATGCTTGAGGCGAGTTCGCTGGACGAAAGCCAGAAGGAAGCATTGCGCGTCATCCAGGAATCCGGCGACGTCCTGATGGCGGTCATTTCCGAGGTGCTGGACCTGTCGAAGATCGATGTCGGGCAGGTCACTTTGGAGCCTGTTCCGCAACCGATCGTGCCAGTCCTAACCTCCTGTGCCGAACTCTTTCGGGCCAGGGCGGTCGAACGCGGCAACAAGCTGGCTGTCATCGTCGATCCAGGGATTCCGGAAATTGCGAGCTACGACTCGGTGCGCGCGCGCCAATGCGTGGCCAACCTCATCTCGAATGCCGTGAAGTTCACGAGGAACGGCGACATCATCATCACCCTGTCTGCGAGACCCGAGTCGGAAGGTTGGACCATCGAAGTCAGAGTGAGGGATTCCGGAATCGGCATAGCCGAGGAGGATATACCCCGTCTTTTCCAGCCTTTTCAGCAATTGGGAACGGCGAAGTCATACGTGCCCGGAGGCACCGGTCTTGGTTTGGCGATATCCCGTCGGCTTGCCAAGCTTATGGGTGGACAGTTGACGGTCACGTCGGCACTGGGGAAGGGATCGGAGTTCCGTCTTTCATTCCGCGCAGAGGCTTCCGGGGCGCTGGCGCCCGCCCGGCCCGTCGTGACCCCACCAGACCGGGTCGCGGTTCTGAGCAATGTCAAAGCGTTGGTTGTCGACGACACCCAGACCAACCGCATCGTTGTGCGGTCGATGTTGTGCGCCCTGGGTGCAGACTGTCTGGAGGCAGGGGACGGGGTTTCGGCCCTCCATCTGGTGCAGACTGAACAGATTGATGTCATCCTGATGGACATCTGGATGCCTGAGTCCAATGGCTTCGAGGTCTTGCAGAAGATCAGGGAGCTTGGCGGAAGACCCTCCGGCATTCCGGTCATCGCCGTCACTGCAGACGTGGTGCGTGAACAAGGCGACCATTATATCGCCCGCGGGTTTGCAGGGTACCTGAGCAAGCCCATCGACATGGCCAAGCTTGCCGCCGTAGTGCGGGACGCGGTTTCGAACGGCGCGAACGCTTCCGAACGTTCCCGAATCTGAACTTCACCATCCGCTGTTGGTGAGCCAACGCATGTCTTCGCGTCAGCTACCCTTTTCAGAAAGTCAGACTTCGTGATTGATCTCCTGAAGGTGCGACATATCTTCCCTCGAATGCCGATATTCTAATCTGATTATACCTGGGCAGCGAGGATCAAGATTGGCCTACAGGATCAAGGTCTTCCCCGAAAAGCGCGTCGCGTTCTTCAAGTTCTGGGACGATGTCGCGACGGTGTCGGCCAAGGAAGCCTTCGTCCGGTACACCAAGGATGAGAACTTCGATCCCACCTATCTGATGGTCACTGACGCCCGCGACGTGACCAAGATCCACGCGAGCTTCCAGGATGTTCTGTTTGGAGTTGAGGGACTGCGCGATCTGCTGGCCAAGTTTGAGCGCGGGTCGATCAGCGCGATCCTCGTCAGCGACAGCACACAGTTGGGTTACGCCAGGATGTTGGAACAGGTGCTTGCGTTTTTGTCGCCGATCACGGTGCGGGTCGTTTTCGACGAGGATGCGCTTCGGGCCGCAACACAGAGACCCGACTTGCACATCGAAGAGCTTGCTGAGGGTTGAGCACCGGCGGTCTTCCGACCGGAGCGGGACGAATTGGACGGAAGGTCCGGGACTGCAAGTGGCGCCAAGTCAATCGTGGAAGATCTTCTTGCGCGACCCGGAGAAGGTCTTCTGAAGCGGAATTTTGGGCTATGTGCCGACTGCTTCAGTTGACGCCTGCCAAGGCTTAGCTGGCCGCTGCGCTGGGACCTGACCCCACGGCGCACAGCACCGCCGATCCGGTGGCCCGCCATCTTGACCGTGTCAGCTGATCCCTGTCGTGAAACCCGGGACTGGAAGGGCGCGCCGGGCCACTTTCGGGCCGAGGGATCATGGCCTGCACCGGGTTCCGACGGGCGGCCTGCAAGACGGCGGGACCCCTAGGATCATCTCACGCCTTGAAAGACAGGATCAACGATCGGGCCGATGATCTCCTGCAGGTGAAGGTCTAGCCTTCCCCTATCGGACCGCAATCCGCCTGAGGGCGCCAGCGGCTCCCGAGGAAGAACCGAAACTCGAACGGCCCGCCGGGCCGCGCAGGACGCGCGGCACCGATCCGGCGACCTTAACCCAAAGGAAGGAGACCAACATGTCCATCACCCGCCGCGCCGCGCTGGCCGTTGCCACCGCCGCCACCTTGTCACTGTTCGCCGGGACCGCCATGGCGCAGGACGACTACAAGGAACGCATCCGCATCTTCTACGAAACCTTCAACACGAACGACGCCAACCTTCTGGACCAGATCATCGCCGAGGATTGGGTCCACATTCCCGCCGCCCCGGGCGAGGAACCGGGCCGCGAGGGCTTCAAGAAGCAGATCCCGGGCTTTGCCGCCACCTTCGCCGACGGCAAGCTGACGATCGAGGACATCGTCCAGGAGGGCAACAAGGTGGCCGTGCGCTCGACCTATACCGCCAAGCAGATCGGCCCTTTTGCAGGCTTCCCCGCCAAGGGCCGCGAGTTCACCATCATGACCATCGACATCCACGAGTTCAACGAAGACGGCATGGTCCAGACCACCTGGCACCTGGAAGACTGGCTCGGTGGCCTCTTTCAGATGGGCGCATTCGAGCAGTGAAGGCGCATACCGCCCAACCAACGGCTTGGCTCGAGGCGTAAGCCCCGAGCCAAGCGACTGTATGGGTGCCGTCCTCTGTTGCCTCTAGCCGATCCAGGAGTCAGGCCGCGAGAAGGCCGCGCCACGCGGAGAATGCGGCGGCTTGGATCAGCTTGCAGGTGTTGCGGTTCTGAAGATGGCGCTGCGTTGGAGAACGGTTGTCGGCCGAGGCTTGGACCGTAGCGAACTTCTGCAACGCTTGCACATGCCGGAGCCGCAAATGCGGAAAGGGGAGCTTTTGGTCATGCCTGTAGGCTAGTGGACTGCCTTGCCCTGTCTGAAGCAAGGTTCATCTGAAAGAACGCCTCAGACTGACCCTCCTTGTGTCCAGGTCATCAAAGCGTGGCGTGCGCCATGGTTCTGCAGCCTGAGAAAAGCATCTGTCACGCCGGGCGCGATGACGGAGACAATCGTAGGCGGGAAGATTTCGCGGACCGACAGAAGTGCCGCCACCCGAGCCTCGGGCAGGCCGACCGATAGCGCGCGGAGACGGTCTGCCAGCGGATCGCGAACGTCGATCTTCTGACCCCCTTCGTCAATGCCCCCGACATAGGTCATCCAGGCCGCGACAGCCAGCATCAGGCCCGGACTGTCACGCCCCGCCGCCATGTTCGTCTCCAGCGTGCCAAGGATCCGCTGCGGCAGTTTCTGACTGCCATCCATGGCGATCTGCCAGGTGCGGTGATGGACGGCTGGATTCGAAAAGCGGGTCTCCAGTGCCGCTGCATAGGCTGGAAGGTCTACCCCCGCAGGCGGTGTCAGAGCTGGAATGATCTCGTTGGCCCAGAGCCGCCGCACGAAATCCTGGTAGGGCGGATCGGCCATGCACTCGGCAATGGTCCGGTGTCCGCCAAGATAACCAAGGTAGGCCAGGGCGGAATGGGCGCCGTTCAGCATGCGCAGCTTCATCAGCTCGAACGGGGCCACATCCCGGACCATCTGAACGCCGACCGCGCCGAGGTCGGGACGCAGGCCGCCAACGAAGTCATCCTCGACAACCCATTGGCGGAAGGGCTCGTGCACCACGGGGGCGGCGTCGTCATGGCCAGTCAGAGCGCGGACGCGGGCGATGTCATCGGGGGTGGTGGCCGGGACGATCCGGTCGACCATGGTCGCGGGGAAGCGGGCATGTTCAGCGATCCAGGCGGACAGGCCGGGGTCGATCCTTTCGGCAAGCTCAAGGACCAGACCCCGGACCAGAGGTCCATTGCTTGGCAGATTGTCGCAGGTCAGCACGGTAAAGGGCGCATGCCCCGCCGCCCGGCGCATCTGCAGCGCGCGGACCAGGTAGCCCGGTGCAGATGCGGGCAGCGGATGGGCCAGATCATGCCGGATCTCGGGATGGTCAAGGTTCAGCCGTCCCGTGGCGGGCGCGTGGCAATAGCCCTTTTCGGTCACCGTCAACGTCACGATCCGCACGGCTGGATCGGCCATGGCATCCAGCACAGACTGCGGGTTCTCCGGCGCGTAGAGCACCGCCTGGACCGAGCCGATGACCCGTGCCTTCGGTCCTTCGGGAGCCAGTTCCAGCGCCGTGTAGCAGCCGCCCTGCGGGTTCAATCCGTCACGGATGTCGGGGCTGCGCAGGCTTACGCCAAGGATCCCCCAGTCGCCGCCCGACACGGCCATCGCCTCTTCGATGTAGACCGCACCATGCGCCCGGAAGAAGGCGCCGAGCCCAAGGTGCACGATGCCGATGCCCGGGCGCGGGCCGGGCGGACGGATCAGGCGGACCGCGTCAGCGGGCAAGCCAGCCTCCGTCCACGGGAACGATCGCGCCGTGAATGTAGGCCGCCGCGGGCGAGGCCAGAAAGACCGCCGTCTGCGCGATATCCTCGGGCCTGCCCCACCGTCCGGCCGGGATACGGTCAAGGATGGACTTGCTGCGCTCTGGGTCGGCGCGGAGATCGTCGGTGTTGTTGGTCTCGATATAGCCCGGAGCAATCGCATTGACATTGATGCCCCTGGCCGCCCATTCGTTGGCCAGAAGCTTGGTCAGTCCGGCCACGCCGTGCTTGGCCGCCGTGTAGGACGGCACGCGGATGCCGCCCTGGAACGACAGGAGCGACGCGATGTTGACGATCGCGCCGCGCGCCGTCCGCTGCAGCAAGGCCCTGGCGAAAGCCTGGGCGGTGAAGAACACGGCCTTCAGGTTCACATCCATCACCTCGTCCCAGTCGGCCTCGGTGAAGTCGAGGCTGTCCGCCCGGCGGATCGTGCCGGCGTTGTTGATCAGCACGTCATAGTCCTGACCGGCAAAGGCGTCACGGGCCGCCAGGGGGTCGGCGAAGTCCAGGCGTATCGCACTGGCCCCGGGAATCCTCGCCAATGTCTCGACGCAATCGCGGCGAGCGGCGAGCGTCACCCTTGCGCCCGCTTGCGCGAGAGCAATAGCGATGGCCTGACCGATCCCGGTATTCGCGCCGGTCACCAGCGCATGGCGGCCGTCCAGCGAAAAGGCGCTCACCGAAGGTCCCCCATGCCCACCATCTCGACGTCCTTGTAGTCGACATTGTCGCCCGCCATCGCCCAGATGAAGGTGTAGCTGCCAGTGCCTGCGCCGCAGTGGATCGACCAGGGCGGCGACAGGACGGCCTCTTCGTTGGCGACGACGAGGTGGCGGGTCTCTTCCGGGCGGCCCATCATGTGGAAGACGCGGGCCTCGGGGGCGAGATCGAAGTAGAAATAGGCCTCCATCCGGCGGTCATGCAGGTGGGCAGGCATGGTGTTCCAGACGGAACCCCCGTGGAATTTGGTATAGCCGAGAACCAGCTGGCAGCTTTCCATCACTTCGGGGTGGATGAACTGGTAGATCGTGCGGTGGTTTGCCGTCTCGGGCGAGCCGGTCGTGAAGTTCTTCGCCTCGGCCAGGCGGATCAGGCGGGCGGGAAGGCTGGCATGCGCAGGGGCGGAGGTGAGGTAGAACCTGCCCTGCCCCGTGAAGGTTACGGGGCCGAGGCCACGGCCAAGGTAGAGAACGTCACCCTTTCCCATTGTATGGGTCTGGCCTCCGGCCGAAACGGCGCCGGACCCGCCGACGTTGACGATCCCCATCTCGCGACGGTCAAGGATGCTGGCAGTGCCGCATTCCTTGACGTGGTCCAGCATAAGGCTGCCGCCCGCCGGGACCGCGCCGCCGGTGATCATCCGGTCGTAGTGCGAGTAGATCAGGCGGACCTCGCCGTTGGCAAAGAGGCCCTGCCCCAGAAAGGCCGCGCGGAGGGCGGTGGTGTCCATACCCTTGGCCTCGGACGGGGAAATGGCGGGGCGGGTTTCAACGGTGAGCATGGGCAGGGCCTTTCACAGGAAGTCGTCACGGCGGGGGGTGAAGCTGTCGATCAGCACCCCGCCTTCTAGACAGCGGCAGCCATGAGTTGCGCCGCTGGGGATCACGAAACTGTCGCCGGGACCGACCTCATGGTCCTTCCCGTCGATGGTGAAGGCGAAGCGGCCCGACTGGACGTAGGTCGCCTGCACATGTGGATGGCTGTGCAGCGCGCCCGTCGCCCCTTCCACGAAGCGGAAGGCGACGACCATCAGGTCGGGGTGATCGGCCAGCACCTGGCGCGTGACACCGGGGCCGGTGGTGGCGGTTGGGTAGGTCTTTGAGGGCATTTCGTCACCTAGTGAAAGAGCGAGGGCAGCCACAGCGAAAGCGCGGGGATGTAGGTCACCAGCATCAGCGTGACGAAGGCGGCACCGTAGAAGGGCCAGATCGTCTTCAGCACTTCGCCGACGCCGATGCGGCCCACGGCACAGCCGACGAAAAGGACCGCTCCGACCGGTGGCGTGCAAAGCCCGATGCCAAGGTTCAGCACCATGATGACCCCGAAATGCACCGGATCGACGCCGAAGGCCGTGGCAACGGGCAGGAAGATCGGCGTGGTGATCACGATCAGAGGCGACATGTCCATGAAGGTGCCGAGGAAGAGCAGCAGGAGATTGATGAGGAGGAGGATCACGATCGGATTGTCGGACACGCCCTTCATCACCTCGATCATCGTGGTTGGGACCTTCAGGACCGCCAAGAGCCAGCCGAAGGCGGCAGCGCAACCGATGACCATCAGCACCATCGCCGTCGTACGGACGGCAGCGAAGGTGGCCGCGACGAAGTTCTGCCAGTCCATCGTGCGGTAGGCGAGCGCGGTGACTACAAGCGCATAGACGGCAGCGACACAGCTTGACTCGGAGGCCGTGAAGACGCCGGACCGGACACCGACGAAGATGATCGCGATCAGCAGGATGCCCGGGATCGCGTTCAGAAGCAGGCCTCCAACGGCGGACCAGCCGGGAAAGGGGTCGGTCGGGTAACCGCGCCGCGAGGCCACGAGCCAGGCCGCGACCATCAGCGAGACGGCCAGCAGCAGGCCGGGCAGGATGCCCGCGGTAAAGAGGTCGGCGATGGAGATGCGCCCGCCCCCGGCGATGGAATAGATGATCATGTTGTGGCTGGGCGGGATCATCAGCGCGATGATCGACGAGACCACGGTCACGTTGACCGCGTAGTCGACGCCGTAGCCACGCTCTTTCATCTGCGGGATCATCAGGCCACCGATGGCCGAGGCATCCGCGGCGGCGGAGCCGGAGATGCCGCCAAAGAGGACCGAAGCCGAGATGTTGACCTGGCCAAGCCCGCCGCGCATGTGGCCGACAAGGCCCCCGGCAAGGGCCACCAGTCGGCGGGCGATGTCGCCCCGGACCATCAGCTCACCGGCGAAAATGAAGAATGGGATTGCCATCAGCGCAAAGACCGAGACGCCCGAATTCAGGCGCTGGAAGACGACGATGGGCGGCATCTCCATGTAGAGGACGGTCGCGAAGGACGCGATGCCAAGGCAGAAGGCAACGGGCGTGCCGATCAGCAGGAGCGTGGCGAAGGTGCCGAAAAGAATCCAGAGTTCCATTGATCAAGCCTCTGCCGGGCTGTCGCCGAAGCGCATGGTGGGAAGGCCAGCGGCGCGGCGGGCCAGACGTTCCAGGGAAAAGAGCACGATCAGCACCCCGCCGCCCACGATGGGGGCAAAGTCGACGGCACCGGTGATGCCCAGGGACGGCAGCTTGATGTTCCATGCCGACCCCGCAAGCTGGCCGCCAAACCAGACCATGCCGACCCCGAAGCCGCCGACGACGATGTCGGACACTGAAAAGAGCCAAAGTTTGGCGCGTTGCGGCAGGATGTAGATCAGGATGTCGAACGAGAGGTGATAGCCCTCGCGGATACCCACTGCGGCCCCAAGGAAGATGAACCAGCCCATCAGGATGACGGCCAGCGGCTCGCTCCAGATCAGCGAGGAGTTGAGGCCATAGCGGAAGACCACCTGCGCAGCGATGACGGCCGTCATCAGCACCAATGCCGCACCCGCAACCCAAAGGGCAGCGTTCGCCACATGGCCCAGAAGCCAGGCCACCCGTTTCATCACGTCCTGCACGATTTCCCCCGGTTTGGTGCGGGCGGCCTGACGCGGCCGCCCTGATGTCAGCTCACTCGGTCGCCTGGATGCGGGTCACGAGGTCCTGCAGTTTCGGCGTGTTCGCGTGCTTTTCATAGACCGGGACCATCGCCTCGATGAACGGGGTCTTGTCGATCTCCTCGACGATCTCGACGCCCGCCGCGCGGACCTTTTCCTCCGAGACCTTTTCGCGCGCGGCCCAGAGCTCGCGGTTGATCGGAACCGCGTCCTTCGCGGCCTGCCGGATCAGCGCCTGGTCTTCCGGGGTCAGCTTGTCCCAGCTGACCTTCGACATGACCAGCACCTCGGGCACGATCAGGTGTTCGTTCAGCGTGTAATAGCCCGCGACTTCGTAGTGGCCCGAGGATTCGAAGGACGGCCAGTTGTTCTCGGCACCGTCAATGACGCCGGTCTGCAGCGCGGAATAGACCTCGCCGAAGGGCATCGGGGTGGCGTTGGCGCCAAGGGCCGACATCATGTCGACGAAGACGTCGGACTGCATGGTGCGTACCTTCATGCCGGCAAGGTCGGCAATCGAGGTGATCGGCTTCTTCGAGTTGTAAAAGCTGCGCGAGCCCCCGTCGAAATAGGCCAGACCGATGAAGCCGTGCGGCTCAAACGCCGCCAGGATCTCGTCGCCGATCGGGCCGTCCATCACGCGGTGCATGTGGCTGGTGTCCCGGAAAATGAAGGGCAGCGAGACGACCTTGGTTTCCTCGATGATGTTGTTGAACGGCCCCATCGAGACGCGGTTCATGTCGATGACGCCGAACTTGGTCTGTTCGATGGTGTCCTTTTCCTCGCCCAGCTGCGCCGAGTGGAACACCTCGACGCAGATCCGGCCGCCCGAACGCTCCTTGAGCATCTCGCCCATCTTCTGCACGGCGGCGACCGTGGGGTAGCCGTCGGGATGGGTGTCCGACGATCTCAGCGTCAATTCGCATTCCGCCATCGCGGCCCCGGCCAGGGCGGCACTGGCCAGCAGGGCGGCCAGCGTGGTCTTCAGGTGTTTCATGTTGGGTCTCCTCCCGGTTTGTCGTTGGTCAAAGTCTGTAGGCCCGTTTTGCAAGCCCATGGGCGAGGTCCGGCGCAAGCTCTTCGGCTTCGTCCAGGTCCAGCCTTCCCGTTCCCACGAGGGTCGCCAGGAAGGCACAATCCACCCGCCGGGCCACGTCATGCCGGGCGGGAATGGAACAGAAGGCTCGGGTGTCGTCGTTGAAACCGACCGTGTTGTAGAAACCGGCCGTTTCAGTCGCCATCTGGCGGAACCGCATCATCCCTTCCGCGGAATCGTGGAACCACCAGGGCGGCCCCAGCTTCAGCGACGGATAGGCCCCTGCCAGAGGCGCCAGTTCGCGGGCATAGGCGCTTTCGTCCAGCGTGAAGAGGATGATCGCCAGGTCCGGCTCCATCCCGACCGCGTCGAGAAGCGGCTTCAGCGCGCGCACGTAGTCCGTTCGGGTCGGGATATCGAAGCCCTTGTCGCGACCGAACCGGGCCAGCACCTGGGGCGAATGATTGCGCCACGATCCGGGGTGGATCTGCATGACCATCCCGTCGCCAAGGCTAATCCGGGCCATCTCGGTCAGCATGTGGCCCCGGAACGCATCGGCTTCTTCGGCCGAACACAGCCCCCGCAAGGCCCTGTCGAACAGCGCGGCGGCATCCGTCTGCGAAAGGTTCTCGGTCCTCGCCGTGGCATGGCCGTGATCGGTCGAGGTCGCGCCCAGCTCGCGAAAGTAGGCACGCCGGATGCGATGGGCGCGCAGGTAGCCCTGCCAGTCGGTCGCGGTCTCGCCGGTCAGGGCACCCAGTTGCTCGACATTCTGCGCAAAGCCGGCGAACTCGGGGTCCACCACGGAATCGGGCCGATAAGCCGTTACAACCCGCCCGCCCCAGCCGCTTTCGCGGATCATCCGGTGCCAGCGCAGATCATCCAGCGGGCTTTCTGTCGTGGCAATGACCTCGATGTTGAACCGCTTGAACAGCGCGCGCGGGCGAAACTCCGGTCGGGTCAAACAGTCCGCGATGTGGTCGTAGGCGGCATCGGCAGTGTCGGCCGAGAGCCGTTCGTGCCAGCCAAAGACGGTCGAAAAGGCGTGGTCCAGCCACAGCCGCGACGGCGTGCCACGAAACAAGTGGAAGTTGGCCGCAAAAAGCCGCCAGATCGCCCGCCCGTCTGTCTGGACCGGTCCACCGTCGGCCCGTGGCACCCCCAAATCCTCCAGCGCGATCCCCTGCGAGCAGAGCATGCGGAAGACATAGTGATCCGGTGTCACGAACAGCTGAGCGGGGTCAGGGAAAGCCCGGTCTTCGGCAAACCAGCGCGGGTCGGTATGGCCATGCGGGCTGACAATCGGCAGGTCCCGGACCAGCCCGTACAGCCTGCGCGCCAAAGTGCGCAAGGCCGGGTCAACCGGAAAGAGCCTGTCGTCGTCCAAAGCGATGTCTCCCCCCCTGCCTTGCCCCACGGACGATGCCGTCGCGATACATACTAGTCAAGTAATATTCTAGTTGTGAATTCTACCCCTGCCCAGTAGTGTCGGCCCAAGGCGGCACGAAGGGGGGCGTCAGGTGCACGGGGCTTTGCAAGTTCTCGAACGGATTCAGCGGCCATCGGTGGCGGATTCGGTGTTCGAAGAGCTGAATCGCCAGATCCTGACTCTCGTCCTTGCCCCTGGCACAAAGCTTTCGGAAGTGGATGTCGCGCAGGCACTTGGCGTCTCGCGCCAACCCGTGCGGGATGCCTTCTACCGGCTATCGAAACTTGGGTTCCTGACCATCCGCCCCCAGCGCGCGACGATGGTTTCCCTGATCTCGGAGCGGTCCGTCAAGCAGGCCCGGTTCATGCGGACGGCGATCGAGCTTGAAACCGTCCGTGAGGCTTGCGAGCGGCTGACGGAAAAGGACTTCACTGCCTTGTCGGCCATCCTGGACGAACAGGCCCTCACAGTAGCACCGCAGGATGCCGAACGCTTTCATCGGCTGGATGATCAGTTTCACCGGGAAATCTGTGAACGGGCCGGGCATGGCTATGTCTGGGACACGATCCGTGAGAACAAGGCCCACATGGACCGGGTGCGATACCTTTCGCTCTCCTTCGCGTCCGAACGCGCCTACAAGGAACACCGCGAAATCCTGCAGGCGATCCAAGCCCGCGATGCCAATGCGGCAACCGCCGCCATCCGTAGACATCTCATTCGCATCCTGGACCAGATCGTGCAGATCCGCGGGACGCATTCGGCCTATTTCGCGGAAGAAGACTGACCTTGCGTGTCGTCTCTATCGGGGAATGCATGGTAGAGTTGGCGCCCGAAGCCGATGGCCGCTTTGCGATGGGCTTTGCGGGAGACACCTTCAACACGGCCTGGTATCTGCGGCGCTCTCTGCCGGAAGGCTGGCAGGTGGACTACCTGACCGCTGTCGGCGACGATCCGATCTCGACGCGAATGGCCGACTTCATTGCATCGGAAGGCATCGACACCCGACATGTCCGGCTGATCGCTGGCGGCTCGGTCGGTCTCTACATGATCTCGCTGACGGGGGCCGAGCGCAGCTTCTCTTACTGGCGGTCGGCGTCGGCGGCGCGTCGGCTGGCCGAGGACGAGGCTGCGCTGCATCGCGCCCTGGCAGGTGCCGATCTGGCTTACCTTTCAGGGATCACGCTGGCGATCCTGCCCGAGGCGGACCGCGCACGCCTCCTTGCAGCCTTGGCCGTGGCCCGGGCGAAGGGCACCCTTCTTGCCTTTGATCCGAACCTCCGACCGCGTCTCTGGTCGGACAACGACACGATGCGCCGGGTAGTGACGCAGGCCGCCTCTGGCATGGACATTGTGCTTCCTTCCTTCGATGAAGAAGCCCAGCATTTTGGCGATGCCAACCCTGTTGCGACGGCAGAGCGCTACCAAAGGGCCGGCGCGCGCATGGTCGTGGTGAAGGACGGCGCCAGGGAAGTCGTCCTGCATAACGATGGCAAGACCCTGCGCCACCAACCCGATGCCGCCGCCATCGTCGTAGACACGACCGCCGCAGGCGACAGCTTCAATGCCGGGTTCCTGGCTGCACATCTCTCTGGGCGACCACTCCAAGATGCCTTGTCCGAGGCCGCAAGCCTCGCCCGCCACGTGATCGGCGCGCGCGGCGCCCTGGTGCGCCTGCCGCGTGTCTCGGTGGCAAACATCGAGTAAGTTGCCTGTGACAGGGTGACGTGCGCCGGTTCGATCAGCCCGCTGCCGGAAACACCCGCCCGTCAAACAGCTTGCGGGCCGTGCGGAGGGTGCCCGCGCCAGTCACCTGGCCATCGCGGATCTCCAGCAGCACGTCGGTTGCCCCACCGGGATGTTCGATCAGGAACCTGCCGTCAGTTGGCAGTTTTGCAAGCTTTGCAGCCGGGCTGTCCGGCAAGAGGCAGGCGGTCGCGACACTGACAGCCGCCAGGACACCGATGCCAGCATGCACCTGGTGCGGAATGAAGCTGCGGGTATGGATGGCGCCACCCTGAACGGGGGGCGAGACAAGGGTCATCTTCGGCACCGATTTTGCGGCCACCGCGCCAAGGTTCATCAGCAGTCCGGCTTGCAGGCGGATGGATTCAACCCGGGCCTTGAGCGCGGTGTCGGCCTCCAGCACATCGGGGCTTTCCCGTCCGGTCAGGCCAAGGTCTGCAGCCTGCAGCACCACGACCGGCATGCCGTTGTCGATCAGCGTGCAGGCAACACCGTCGATCACATCCACCGCACGGCCCGTCGGAAGCATCGCCCCGCACATCGACCCGGCGATGCCGGTGAACATCAGCGGCACGGCTGCATGGGCGCCCGGCACGCCGTCGATCCGGGCGTCACCGTCATAGCTGACCCGACCGCCGGGGGTATGAATGCGGGCCGTGGCGATCTCGCCGGTATTCAGCATGTGGATGCGGACGTCGGTCGTACCGTCACGGGCCGTGACAAGGCCGCGTTCGATGGCAGCAGGGCCGACAGCGGCAAGGATGTTGCCACAGGGCTGGGCAGCGCTGACCAGCGGCTGATCGACGAAGACCTGCAGAAACAGGTAGTCGACATCGGCATCGGGGCGCGAGGGCGGCGACAGGATCGCAACCTTCGAGGTCAGGGGGTCGCCCCCGCCGATCCCGTCGATCTGGCGCGGATCGGGGCTGCCCATGATGCGCAAGAGGAGCGCATCGCGCGCGTCGGGGTCGGCGGGCAGGTCGGATGCAAGGAAGTAGGCCCCTTTTGACGTGCCCCCCCGCATCCACAGGCAGGGGATGCCGTCAGACATAGCGCAGGCCCTTGGCCTGAAGCGCCGGGCGCATGTTGTAGATGTCGAGGCCCAGCTCACCGGCGGCGAGTTTGCTGCGTTTTGCCTCCTCTGCGGCAAGCCGCTTGTTGGCGGCGGCAAGCACGGCTTCGGCCTCGGCGCGTTTCACCACCACCACCCCGTCGTCATCGGCAACGATCACGTCGCCGGCCTCGATCGCCTGACCCGCGCAGACGATGGGGACGTTCACCGACCCAAGGGTTTCCTTGACGGTGCCCTGGGCCGAAATCGCTCTGGACCAGACCGGAAAGCCCATCGCGGTCAGGTCGCGCACATCGCGCACGCCCGCGTCGATGATCAGCCCGCGGCAGCCGCGCGCCATGGCACTGGTCGCCAGTAGGTCGCCGAAATAGCCGTTGTCGCAGGGGCTGGTCGGCGCCAGGACCAGAAGATCGCCGGGTTGCAGCTGTTCGATGGCAACGTGCAGCATCCAGTTGTCGCCCGGGGGCGCGCTGATCGTCACTGCGCTGCCGGCAATCTGCGCGCCCGCATAGATCGGGCGCATGTAGGACTGCAGGCAGCCCTTGCGGCCTTGGGCCTCGTGCACGGTGGCAACGCCGGCACGCGCCAGACCGTCGACAACATCTTGCGGTACACGGGAAATGTTCTGCACGACAATGCCCATGTCAATGATCCCCTTTTGCAGGCGGAGTGCCGTGAGTGTGGAAAGTGTCGATGGTTTTCAGGCCCCACGCCTGACCTTTCTTGCGCTCAGACTCGGTCCAGACCACGGGCTGATGATCGGGCGCCAGGATCAACCGCGCACCGGCATTGGCAAGCTCGACCCGGTTGCCTGCGGGTTCCCAGACGTACAGAAAGAAGGTGCCCTGAATGGCATGCTTGTGGGGGCCGGTCTCGATGTGGACACCGTTTTCCAGAAAGATGTCGGCGGCGCGCAGAATGTCTTCGCGGGTGTCGGTGGCATAGGTCACATGGTGCAGCCGGGCATGGCCGCCGCCATGGTCTTCGGTACAGGCGAGATCGTAGGTCTTGTTGTTGACGGTAAACCAGCAGCCGCCAGTGCGGCCATTGTCGAGCTGGATCATCTCGGTCACGCGGGACCCAAGGCAGGTTTCCATGAAGCGCCGGAACTCGGCCACATCGGAGGCAAGCAGGTTAAGATGGTCAATCCGGCGCGGAGCCGCCCCTTGCGCGGTATAGCGGCTGGCCATGTTCTTCAGCGCCGGGCGGTCGCCTTCGCCGGGCGCATAGCGGACGGTGTCCCAATAGATCTCGAAGACATGGCCAAAGGGGTCTTCGAACCGGAAGGCAGGGCCATGGCTCTGGTCGCCTGACGTCCAGCCGTGTACCTTGTACCCCGACGTCTCGATCACTGCCACCTGATCGGCCAGCGCCTGCGCCGAAGCGGCACGATAGCCGATGTGACCCACCCCGGTGGTATGGTGCCGCGTCAGCTTGAGAGAGCAGAGTTCATAGTCATCCCAGGCCCGCAGATAGGCGCTGGCCTCGTCCTGCCCCGACAGTTTCAGGCCGTAGACGCGGGTGAAGAAATCAAGGCTTTCGTCGAAACTGTCGGTATAGACCTCGACATGCCCCAGATGCGCGATGTTGCCCATCACAGCTCATCCACGGTGCGGGGGAACATCGACTGGAAGCCTTCGGCGTAAAGCGCCTGCCGCCCGCCGGACTGGCCGCCCGAATTGCGCTGGAAATGGTTGGCGCGGTTTTGTGCGACGCGGGTGTAGAACTCCCACAGATGCTCTTGCCCTGCCATGCATTCGATGGCGGCGCGCTTCTGGTCCCAGACCGGGGTGATGTCGAGGAAGACATCCGGCTTCCAGCCCATCTGTTCGGTCTGGTGGGGCTCGAACAGGTAGAGCTGCGGTGCGCCCAGCACCTTCTGCCCCGGATTGTGCCCCCAGGCCTGCGCGATCATCCGGCATTCAAGGGCCACTTGCGTCGTGTACATGTGGTCGGTGTTGTAGGGGTCGAAGGCGCTGTGGCTCATCATGAAGGCGGGCTGCACGGCGCGGATGATGTCGACGAGGCGCATCTTGTCGTCATCCGTCAGCCGCAACGGGTAGTCGCCCAGATCGAGGCAGATCAGGTCGTGCACCCCAAGGGCCTTTGCGGCCGCTTCGGCTTCGGCGCGGCGGGCGGCCTTGACGGTGTCAAGCGTCATGCCGGGCTGTTTCCAAAGCTTGGCGCTTTCGCCGCGTTCCCCGAAGGACAGGCAGACGACGGTCACCTGATAGTCCATGGCCGCGTGCAGCGCGATGGCTCCACCACAACGCCAGACGAAATCGGCGGCATGGGCCGAGATGATGAGAGCGGTTTTCCGGGCAGTTCCAGCGGCTGGCATGACAGGGTCCTTCCTTCGACAGTGCAAGTGTCATGCACCGGACGCGCTGTTTGGCCAATTCGGAACTCGGACAATCGGCATAAGTCTTTGCTATAGCTACTTGTGAGAAGCGTGCTGTTCCTGCAGGCTCCCGGGTGGACAAAGTAGGGGTTCATCGGGTGCAGGACATCGCCTTTATTGGGTTCGGTGAGGCCGGTCAGGCCTTTGCCAAAGGCTTGCAGCTTGCATCCCTGCGCATCGCAGCCTATGACTTGAAGCTAGACACCCCAGAAGAAGGTGCCCCTTTCCGGCAGGCGATGTCCCGGCTGGACGTCTCGCCCTGCAAGCTTGAGGGCTTGGGCGTGTCGGGAGTGGTAGTCTGCCTTGTCACTGCCGATCAGGCGCTTCATGCGGCCCGGGCCGCTGCCCCGCATCTGGCGCCGGGGGCCTTCTGGTTTGACGGCAATTCATGCTCGCCCGGCACCAAGCAGCAGGCGGCCGATGTGATCGGCGCAGCGGGCGGGCGCTATGTCGATCTTGCCCTGATGGCCCCGGTTCACCCGCGACTGCATCGCACGCCCATGCTTGCCTCCGGACCAGACGCCGTCGCGGGCGCGGCCGCCCTCGCCAGCCTTGGCATCGAAGTCGGGGTTGCGGGCGACCAGGTGGGGCAAGCCTCGGCGATCAAGATGCTGCGGTCGGTCATCATCAAGGGGCTTGAGGCGCTGACGGCGGAATCCTTTCTGGCCGCACGGGCGGCGGGAGTGGAAGGTGCGGTGATTGCGTCGCTTCAGGCGTCGGACCCAGGGTTCGACTGGACCCGTCGCGGCGCCTACAATCTGGAACGGATGCTGGTCCATGGATCACGGCGCGCGGCGGAGATGACCGAAGTCGCCGCCACCTTGCGCGAACTGGGTATGCCTGACCGGATGGCCCAGGCAACGCAAGCCTGGCAGTCCGACCTTGCCGCCCTGGCGCTGGATCCGGGGCCAGAGGATCTGGGGACAAGGGCAGATCTGATCCTGCGCGCCTGGGAATGAAGATCAGCCTGCGCCATACGCGGATCGTGCTTGCGGTGGAGGAGACCCGGTCCGTCACCCTAGCCGCAGCCCGCTGCCATGTTTCGCAGCCCGCCGTCTCGGCCGCGGTGGCGCAGATCGAGGCGGCGCTTGGCGTACCGGTCTTTCAGCGCGGACGCGCCGGGTTCATCCCGACCCCGGCAGGTGAGGCTGTGGCCCTGCGGTTCCAGCGGGCGCTGGCCTGGCTCGATCCGGCCCTGGCGTCGCTTGCCCCGCGTCTGATCCGAACGGCAACCGTTGCGCAATTGAACGCGCTGATCGCGGGCGCCGAGTGCGAAAGCTTTTCCGCGGCTGCACGCCGGCTGAACATCGCACAGCCCACCGTGCATCGCGCCATCAGCCAGCTTGAGCGCGAAGTTGGCCAGCCGCTGTTCGAGCGCACTTCACATGGCGTGATCCCGATCCGCGCCGTGCGGCATCTGGCGACGGCCGCCCGTCTGGCCTTTGCCGAAATGGATCAGGCCGAAGCCGATGTTGGCGCACTGACCGGGCGCGAAGTCGGGCGAGTGGTCATCGGGGCTATGCCATTGGCCCGCGCGGCGCTTCTGGGTCCGGCCATCTCGCTGTTTCGCAAGCGGTGGAAAACCCTGCCGGTGCGGGTGATCGACGGGCCTTATGCAGAATTGGCCCTGGCCCTGCGCCGGGGTGAGATGGATGTTCTGGTCGGGGCGCTGCGCCCGGCAGCTGCCGATCTGAGCCAGGAAGTGCTGTTTCAGGACGAAATGGCCATCGTTGCCCGGCCCGGACATCCTTTGGCTCAGGGCCCGACCGAGCCCGCAGAGATGGCGCTCTATCCATGGGTCGTGGCCGCCGAGGGCACCCCCGCCCGTGACCATTTCACAGCGATGTTCCGCACCGCGAAACTGCAGATCCCTGAAAGTCTGGTTGAAACCGGATCAATGGCGCTGCTGAGCCATCTGGTCGGGACCTCGGATCATCTTGGGTTCATCTCGGCCCGTCAGGTTGCGCGCGATGTCGCGCAGGGCGCACTCGTGCGGTTGCCGTTTCAACCAACGGGGACCTTGCGGCCGATCGGACTAACCACGCGAACCGACTGGCAACCCACGCAGGCGCAGAGCGATATGCTGGCTGCGCTGCGGGCCGTCGCCGTCTAGGCCACGGCCTCCTTGCGGAACTTGCGCAGAATGCGCTGCAATTCGGCGCGTTCGCCCTCGGTCAGGCAGGCGAACAAGCGGCGCTCGTGGTCAATGGCGCTTGCCTGTGCCGCAGCGGCCAGTTGCTTGCCTGCCGACGTCGGCATCAACGCATGACGCCTGCGATCCTGCGCCACCGGAGCGCGGATGATAAGGTTGCGGCCGGCCAGCTCGTCAATGATGGTGACAAGGTTCGACCGTTCGATCTGCAGCGCATCGGCGAGCTGCGTCTGGGTCAGCCCCGGTTCACCCACGATGATGGACAGCGCCGAGAACGACACCGCCCGCAAGTCATACTCGGCCAGTGTCCTGGCAAAATCCGCCTGCACGATCGACAAGGCGCGCTTCATGGCATAGCCAATGAAAGCGGACAGGTGGCGATCCGTTTCGGCCGTCTGATCTGGCGCCTCAGCGATTGCGTCCATGGTTTGGCCCTTTCCCCGGTCGGGACTTCAGTGCAGCAGGTCTGGCTGCAGAATACTGCGATCCGAAAGCGCTGCCATATCAATATTCTCACGTACCATTGTCAGGGCATTGAACAGCCGCATTCATCGCCTCGCGCCTATTTCGGCGGCAGGCGCACACCGCCGTCCAGCCGGATGACCTCGGCATTCAGATAGCTGTTGGTCAGGCACATCAGCACCACATCGGCAAATTCGGCCGGATCCCCCAGACGGTTCGGAAACGGGATCGAGCCGGCGATTCCCTGTTGCACCTCGGGCGGCAGTTCGGCCAGCAGGGGGGTGAGGAAGATGCCCGGGGCGACCGTGTTCACCCGGATGCCGAAGCGGGCGAGTTCCCGGGCGGCGGGAAGGGCCATCGACACGATCCCCCCCTTGGAGGCCGCATAGGCCGCCTGGCCGATCTGCCCGTCAAAGGCCGCGACCGAGGCCGTGTTCACGATCGCCCCGCGTGCGCCATCGGCGTCGGGCGTATTGGCCTGCATCCGCGCTGCCGCAAGGCGCAGCATGTTGAAGGTGCCGATCAGGTTGACGCGGATCGTGCGCTCGAAAGCCGCAAGGTCCATCGGCCCGTCACGCCCGACAATGCGGCTGGCCCCGCCGATACCGGCGCAATTGACCAGCCCCCAGAGCGGCCCTTGCATCGCGATGGCGGCGTCGAGTTCCGCACCGGCGGCTTCGTCCGTCACGTCTAGCGTCAGGGCATGGCCTTTGACCTCTGCAGCTACGCGGGAGGCCCCTTCGGCGCTGCGGTCGATGACCGTGACGCGGGCCCCCTTTGTGGCAAGCGCACGTGCGACGGCCTCACCCAGACCCGAGCCGCCGCCGGTGACGGCGATGTGGTTGCCGGCAAGTTCCATCAGCGTCTTCCCTTCCAGTCCGCGGCAATGACGCGGTCGTCTGCGTCCCAGAGGGCAGCCACGAGATCGGCCCTTTCGCGCAGGACGGCGCGCTGGTTGACCGAGCCTTTGTCGGTCACCTCGCCCCTGTCAAAGCTGAGCGGTTCTTCCAGCACCAGCGCCGCCACCACGCGGGCGGCACTGCCTGTGGCGGCGCGGGCATGGGCGGAAAGACGTTCGGCCAGGGCGGCCCGAACAGCGGGATGGGAGTGCGCTTCCTCGTCGCCACCCGCAAGCTCACGCAGGGCGGCCCAGTTCGGCACCAGAAGCGCGCGCAGATCGTCCCTTTCTTCGCCCGCGATCACAGCGTCCGAGATCAGGCCCCCCATCGCATTGATCAGCGCGGCCCGCAGCGCACCCACGGCGACCCAAGTGCCGGTCGACAGCTTGAAGTTCTCGGCCAGCCGCCCGTCGAAGATGAAGCCCGCGGAAGGCTCTCCGGGCTCGGCGTAGCGCAGGGCGTCGCCCAGCTTGTAAAAGCCTTCCTCGTCGAAGGCGGCCGCCGTCAGAGCAGGATTGCGCCAGTACCCGGGCGTGATCGAGGGGCTTTTCAAACGGGCCTCCAGCTTGCCCTCTTGCGGAACCAGCTTCAGCGTCACGCCAAGGGCGGGCACGCCGATATTGCCGGGCCGGTCCTTCTTGTCGCTGTAGTACAGGGCGAAGGGCCCGGTTTCAGTCGCGCCCAGGCCGGACACGATCGGCACACCGCCCGGCACCTTGCGCGCGGCGACCGCGGCAAGACGATCCCAGACCGGCTGGCTCATCCCCGCGCCCGCATACATCATCATCCTGAGGCGCGAAAAGAAGGTGTCGGCCAGCGCCTCGTCCGTTTCCATCGCGTCGAGCAGGAACTGATATCCGACGGGCACGTTGAAGTACCAGGTGGGCGCCACTTCGCGCAGGGTGCGGATGGTCTTGCCGATATCGGCGGGCGTGGGGCGACCATCGTCGATGTAATAGGTGCCACCGTGAAAGATGGCCATGTTGAAGACCTTGTTGCCGCTGGCCGTATGGTTCCAGGGGGCCCAGTCCACCAGAACTGGCGGCTCTTGTGACAGAAAGTCATAGGCGGCCGCGACCATCGCCTGATTGGAGCACAGCATCCCTTGCGTCTGGATCACCGCCTTGGGGCTGCCGGTCGTGCCCGAGGTGAACAGGAACTTGGCAATGGTGTCGGGCCCGACGGCGACATGGGCTGCGTCGGCCTCGGCTGTCGGAGCGGTGGCGAGCAGGCTGTCAAAGTCCAGCGACAGACGCGTCTCGCTGCGGCCAGTCCGGCTGACCAGAATCACATCGGTGGCCAGAACGGCATCAATCGCCGGCAGGAACTTTGCCGCATGATCGGCAAAGACCAAGCCGGGCGTCAGTTGTGCCACCACCTGAGCAAGCTTGCCCCTGTCTTCGCCCGAAAGGGCATAGGCGGGCGACAGGGCAGCCGAGGGGATACCGACATGCTGTGCACCCAGCGCCATCAGCGCATGCGACAGACTGTTGCCCGACAGGATCAGCAGGGGCCGCTCGACCGAAAGGCCGCTTTGCAGCAAGGCCGACCCGATGGCGCGGATCGCCCGCGCGCCCTGCCCATAGGTCATACGCACCCATGCGCCATCTTCCCCGCGCTCGGCCATCCAGAGCCGGTCGGGGTCGACCTTCGCCCAGTGCATGAAGCGTTCGGTGATGCAGCGCGGCCAGTCGCTCAGCTGCGCCGCCTGACGAATCAGGACCGTCCCGTCCGGTCTGGTTTCACTGAGAAGTGGCACCGTGCCTGCGCCAACGTATTGAACGGTTAAGCCTTGCATGATCCCCCCGAACGCAGCCGGTCACCAGAAGATGCCGAATAGTTATTGGATATAACAGTATGTCACGCCACGAAGCAGCGCAAGAGATGTTTACAGCATAATGTTTATGTTCTATAACTATCAGCAGATGCCCGGTCCGGGCACAAGGCCGTGAAGGAGCAGGACATGGACGGAAGTATGGAGCAGTTGGTCACCTACGACCTGCGCGAAGACATTGCTCTCATCGGTCTGAACCGTCCGGCCAAGCGGAATGCCATCAGCGACCGTGTGGTCGAGGCCCTGCACCTTGCCGTCGAAGCCGCGCAATCGCAGGCCAAGGCCGCCGTCATCTACGGTGAAGGCAAGCATTTCTGCGCCGGGTTGGACCTGGCAGAGCATGTGGAAAAGCCGCTGATCGCCGCCGTGCAGGGCTCGCGCCGCTGGCACAAGATCTTTGACGGCATCGAGCGCGGTGGGATTCCCTTTGTCGTGGCGCTGAAGGGCGCCGTTGTCGGCGGCGGGTTCGAGCTTGCGGCTGCGGCCCATGTGCGGGTGGCCGATGAAACCGCCTTCTTCGGCCTGCCGGAAGGCACGCGCGGCATCTTTGTCGGAGGCGGCGGTTCGGTGCGGATTGCACGGCTGATCGGCTCGCAGCGGATGGGTGACATGATGCTGACCGGTCGCACCGTGTCGCCCGTGCAGATGGAGCAATGGGGCGGGGTGAGCTACGTGGTGCCCGAGGGCAAGGCTTTGGAGAAGGCCATCGAGCTGGCCAAGGCCGCAGCGCAGAATGCGCCGATGTCGAACTATGCCATCATCAACGCCCTGCCGCGGATCCGCGACATGTCGTCCGAAGACGGGCTGTTCGTGGAAAGCCTGATGTCCTCGCTGACCTCGGTCACGCCCGAGGCGAAGGATCGCCTGCGGGATTTCCTGGAAAAGCGGACCGCCAAGCTTGAAGCGCCCAAGGACTGACGCCGATGAACCTTGACGACATCATTGCCATCGACTTCCACACCCATGCCGAAGAGCCGTGCAATTGCCATCGTGACGATGGCTACAACGAGTTTCAGGCCGGCATGGCCGCGTACTTCAAGAACCCGGCCGGGATCGACGGCATGCTGCCCACCGTGCCGCAGACCGCCGCCTACTACCGCGAACGCAAGATCGCTGCGGTGATCTTTGGCGTGGACGCTGAACGCGAGACCGGATTTTACCGCCACAACAACGAGGAAATCGCGCAACTCGCCGCCGAAAACAGCGATATCCTGATCCCTTTTGCCAGCATCGATCCGGCCAAGGGCAAGGTTGGCGCCCGACAGGCGCGGCGCCTGGTGCGCGAGTTTGGCGTGAAGGGGTTCAAGTTCCATCCCACGATGCAGGGGTTCTTCCCCAACGACCGCATGGCCTATCCGCTGTACGAGGCGATTGCCGAGGAAGGTGCGATTGCGCTGTTCCACACCGGGCAGACCGGGGTGGGATCGGGCATGCACGGCGGCATGGGGATGCGGCTGAAGTACTCCAATCCGATCCATATCGACGATGTGGCTGTCGACTTCCCCGACATGACCATCGTGCTTGCCCACCCGTCCTTTCCCTGGACCGAGGAAGGGCTGGCCATCGCCCAGCACAAGCCGAACGTCTACATCGACATGTCGGGCTGGTCGCCGAAATACTTCCCGCAGATCTTCGTGCACTACGCAAATACAATCCTGAAGAAGAAGATGCTGTTCGGCTCGGACTGGCCCGCAATCACCCCGGATCGCTGGCTTAAGGATTTTGCCGAACTGCCGATCCGCGATGACGTGCGCCCGCTGATCCTGAAGGAAAACGCCCGGCGCATCCTGAAGATCTAAGGGGCTTGTATACATTCTGCCATCTGATGGTATTCTGACCCTGTATACAGGACGAGATCGGACGTGCCGGAAGAGAAAAGCTCAACTCACGCGCAACGGGCGCTGATCACCCTGCGCAAGCGGATCCTTGGTGGCGATCTGCAGGGCGGAACCCGCCTGTTCGAGGTGGCCTTGGCCGAAGAGCTGGGCATTTCCCGCACCCCGGTCAGGGCGGCCCTGTCGCGGCTTGCCGAAGAGGCCTTGCTGGACCGCACCGCCGGCGGTGGCTTTGTGGTGCGAAGTTTCGCGGTGCGGGATGTGGTCGATACGATCGAACTGCGGGGCGTCCTGGAAGGCACTGCTGCACGGCTGGCGGCAGAACGCGGTGCCCCGGATGACCTGATGGCCGAAGCCCGCGAAATCCTGCGCCGAATTGACCGACTTTTCCTTGTTCAGGATATTGATATGGATGGATATTCTGTCCTGAACGCGCAGTTCCACCGACTTCTGGCCCGCCTGTCGCAAAGTGACGTTCTGTGCCGCGAGATTGAACGGATCACCGCCCTGCCGTTTGCCTCGCCTTCGGCGTTCCTGGATGACCAGACGCGTCAGGCCGAACTGACGAAAACCCTTTCCGCCGCGCAGGAACAGCACCGCGCCATGATCGAGGCGATCGCCCAGCGAGAGGGGTTTCGCGCCGAATCACTCGCCCGGGAACACGCCCGCGCAGCGAGGCGGAACGTGGAATTCCTGCTGTCTCAGGAAGCGGCGATGCGCGAAGGCGTGGCGAGTCTGGCAATCCTGTCCGCCTGAGGGGTTTCTGTATACATTTCCCACGCGCAACGACCCATTTTCACGCATTATGCCTTGATTCATCGCCACCCTTCCGTATCAGTGTATACATATGCTTCAGGGAGGAGCTTCGATGGCTTTAAGTTTGTCAACCGTCATGGCCGCTGCCGGGAACCCGGTCACCATGCTGCGCAATTCCAAGGCGGGGATGTATGTCTACCCGGTCGTGGCGCCGGAATTCCAGAACTGGCGCAACGAACAGGTGGCCTGGCGGCAGTCGGCCGTGCTGTTCGACCAGTCGCACCACATGGACGAAGTCATCGTCGAAGGCCCGCAGGCGACCGAGTTCCTGTCCCATCATGGGATCAACAGCTTCGCGAATTTCGACCTGAACCGCGCCAAGCATTTCGTGCCCGTCACGCCCAATGGCCATGTCATCGGTGACCACATCATCTTCCGCGAGCGCGAGGACAAATACATCCTCGTCGGACGCGCGCCGACCTCGAACTGGCTGATGTTCTGCGCGGCCTGGGGCAAGTGGAACGTGCGCCTGAAGTACGATCCCCGCAGCCCCAGCCGCCCCGAGGGCGAGCGCGTGCTGCGCGAACATTACCGCTTCCAGATCCAGGGGCCGGACGCGCCCAAGGTCTTTGAGAAGATGAATGGCGGCCCGGTGCCGGACATCAAGTTCTTCCATGTCGACTGGATCAACATCGGGTCGAAGAAGGTGCAGGCGTTGCGGCATGGCATGTCGGGCGCGCCGGGGCTGGAAATCTGGGGTCCTTACAAGGACAAGGATTACATCCATTCCACCATCCTGCAGGCCGCCCGCGATGCCGGCGTGAACCTCGTGCAGTGCGGCAGCAGGGCCTATTCGACCAACACGCTGGAATCTGGCTGGATCCCCTCACCCTTGCCGGGCATCTATACCGGCGACGGG
Source organism: Tabrizicola sp. T74 (assembly GCF_057219935.1). NCBI lineage: Bacteria > Pseudomonadati > Pseudomonadota > Alphaproteobacteria > Rhodobacterales > Paracoccaceae > Tabrizicola > Tabrizicola sp. T74. The sequence goes on from NZ_JBXVVT010000002.1 coordinate 507,232, forward strand.
ATGCTAAAGGATTACCGCGACTGGCTGGGCGCTGACAGCTATGAGGCCGCAGGTGCCATCGGTGGCAGCTTCGTCAGCGACAACATCGAGGACTACTACGTCAACCCGTTCGAGCTAGGGTATGACTTCTACATCGGCTGGAAGAAGGATGACTTCGTCGGCAAGGCCGCGCTGCAAGCGATGAAGGGCAGCCCGAAGAATCGCAAGAAGGTGACCTTCGAGTGGAACCGCGACGATGTACTGAAGGTCATCGCGTCGAACTTCGAACCCGGCGTGCCGTACAAGTGGATCGATTTCCCGCAGCCGAACTATGCCTCCTCCAGCGCCGATATGGTGATGCAGGGCGACAAGATGGTGGGGATGAGCATGTTCAACGGCTATTCCTACAACGAACGCTGCATGCTGTCCTTGGGAGTGGTGGCGCAAGACGTGCAGGAAGGCGACATCCTGACCCTGAAATGGGGCGAGCCGGAAACCACCTGCAAGACCTCGACCGAGCCGCACCGCCAGACGGAAATCCGCGTGCGTGTGGCCGCAACCCCCTATGCCGCCGAGGCGCGGACGAACTACGCCGACAGCTGGCGGACGAAACGCTAACCTCCCTGAGACCCTGGGCCGCCCTTCACCGGGCGGCCCCTTTTCCTGTCAAGGCTTCCCCGATGGCGACTGTTCTTCTGATCCCGGGCCTTGTGTCCGATGGTTTTGTCTGGACTGCCGCCGTGGCAGCGCTGGACCCTCTGGCCGTGGTGGTGGCCGATGTGACCACCCAAAACAGCATCGAGGACATGGCGCGCAGCCTGCTTGCGCGGCACGAGGGGCGGCTGGTGCTGGCCGGTCATTCGATGGGCGGGCGCGTGGCGATGGAAATGGCGCGCCTGGCCCCCGGACGGATCGCGGGCATGGCGCTTCTGAACACGGGCATGCATCCACGGCGGGAGGGCGAAGAGGCCAAGCGTCAGGTGATGATTGACCTGGCCCATGGCGAAGGAATGGCAGCGCTGGCCGGCGCGTGGTTGCCGGGCATGATGAATGCCAAGGCCGCCCCGAACCCCACCCTGATGGCGGACCTGACGGCCATGGTCTGCCGGATGACACCCGAGATTCACGAACGCCAGTTGCGCGCGCTCCTGTCGCGCCCCGATGCGGCGGCGAGCCTTGCCTATTCCGGCCCCATGCTGCTGATCACCGGGGCCGAAGATGCGTGGAGCCCGGTGGCCCAGCATCAGGATATCGCCCGCCTCTGCCCGCAAGCCCTCCTGGAGATTGTTCCTGACGCGGGCCATTTCGCCCCGGTGGAGCAACCCAGCCTCGTGGCCCGGTTGCTGGCCGATTGGGCCAAGCCGGTGGTCGCCGCGGATGCAGGGCTGGACCGCATCCCGGACACGCCGCTCTTTGACCGACCCCGCGCCAATGCAGGCTATGCGCTGAACAAGATGGCAATGGGCCTGTCTACGCCCGAGGGTCGGGCGGCCTTTCTGGCGGATGAGGGGGCCTACCTTGACCGCTTTCGCCTGACACCCGAACAGCGCGCTGCCGTTGTGGCGCGGGATTGGGAGGAGATGGTCCGCCTTGGCGGCAACCTGTTCTACATCCTGAAGATTTCGGCCGTGGACCCAACGCCCATTCGCGCGATTGGCGCGGCCCAGGCGGGGATGAGCCTTGACGCATTTCTGGAAACCCGGCTGGGGAAGGTGAGCAATGGCTAGACTGATCGGCGGATTGGGCACCAGCCATGTGCCCTCCATCGCGGCGGCGCTGGACAAGGGCTTGCGCCATTCGGACGAATGGAAACCCTTCTTTGACGGCTATATCCCGGCGCAGGATTGGGTGGCCGCGCAAAAGCCGGATATCGCCGTGGTCATCTTCAACGACCACGGCAATGCCTTCTTCCTGGACCGTGTGCCGACGCTGGCGCTCGGCGTGGCCGACAGCTACGCCCCGATCGACGAAGGCTGGGGGCCGCGCCCAGTGCCCGTGTTCGAAGGGGCCGCCGATTTCGCATGGCATTTGGCTGATCAGATGGTGGCCAGCCATTTCGACCCGCTGATCTGCCGTGAACTGGACGTGGATCATGGGATGCAGGTGCCGATGGAGCTGGTCTTCGGGCGGCCCAAGGCTTGGCCCGTCAAGGTGGTGCCAATCCTGGTGAACACGATCCAGTATCCGATCCCCACCCCGCAACGCATGTGGGACCTTGGCCGCGTGTTGCGGCAAGCCATCGAAAGCTGGCCGACCGACGAGCGGGTCATCGTCCTGGGCACGGGGGGCCTTTCGCACCAGTTGCAGGGCGCGCGGGCCGGCTACATCAACCCCGAGGAAGATCGCCGCTGGATCGCCGACATCGGCCCGGCCCCGCAACGCTACCGCGACATGACGCGTGAGGAATATGTGCAGGTGTTCGGATCCGAAGGGGCGGAACTGATCATGTGGCTGGTGATGCGCGGCTGCATGGACGACGAAGTGAAGACGCTGCACCGCCACTACTTCGCCCCCGCCTCGATGACGGGGGCGGGCATGGTGCTTCTGGAGAACGCCTGATGTATTTCCTGATGATCTGCCCCCACAAAAGCGGGGCCGAAGTTGGCGCCCTGCGCGACCGTCTGCGCCCGCAGCACCGCGACTGGGTGGCTTCGGGCGGCAATGGTCTTGCCCGGGTGCTGACGGGTTCGGCACTGTGGAACCCCAAGGCCGAAGGGATCGGCAACTTTGGCATCCTTGAGGCCCAGGACGAGGCAACCGCCCGCGCCTTTGCCGAGGGCGATCCCTTCTTCAAGGGCGGTGTGGTCAAGCGGGTGGAACTGACGCGGCTGGCTGACACGTTTCAGGCCGGCCGGATCTCGCCGCTAACCATTCAGGGTTGACTGCCCGGACCCTCCGCCTCAAGCGGGCTCGATGTAGATGGTCGGCGCGGGGAACAGCGCGGGCGCCTGGTCGCGGAGGACGTTGGCCGTGCGGTGCGGCCGATCCCGGGGCCGGGTGTCCAGATAGTGTTGGGTGATCAGCGTGCGAAAACCATCGGCGCTGATCCGGTAGTGGATATGGGGCGGGCGGGGCCAGTATTCCTTGGGGAACAGGGACAGCACCTCGAAATAGCCGTTCGCATCGGCAATGATCGTGCCGCGCAGGTCCATCTCGGCATCGCGGAAGTCGCTGTAGTCGCCTTTGGCTTCCGGATAGTATCTGCCGCTGCCGTCCGTCTGCCAAAGTTCCAGCTTCGCGCCAGCTACGGGGGTCTCGGGAGAAGCGGCGTTCATGACGCGCCCGGCGATGCGCATGACCTCGCCCTTCTTTCCGAAGCGGTTCATGTTGGTGACGACCGGGACATTGCTGATGTAGAAAGGCCCCTCCATATCGCTTGCGGTGGGGATCATCGCCTGTTCGGCCGACGCGCTGCCAGCGCCCAACCCGAAGGCCGCAGGAAGAGAGGCGGCAAAGGTCAGAAATCGGCGTCTGGCGGGGTTTCTGCTTTCATCGGTCATTGAAGGCCTCCGGTCTGGAATGGTCATGGCGGCGGGGCCGAAAGTCAGGTTGTCAGCCCCGCCAGGGGATCAGTTCATCGGCTCGAACATCGGCAGGCCGGAGGCCGTCTCAAGGACCTCGTCCTGGCCGACATCCCAGTGCTCGGCGATCTTGCCGTTCTCGACACGGTAGATGTCGACCACGATCAGCGGCGTCGGACCCCAGCCGGAGTAGCGGCCATGGATCGCCACCAGATCGCCCTCGGCGATGACCATGCCAATTTCATAGGTCATGTCGGCTGGCATGTCCTTCAGCGCGTCCTTCAGCACGGCGCTGGTCGAAGCCAGCCCAGGGTTCCGCTGCATGTAGCTGTCGGCCCAATAGCGGTCGATGGCCGTCAGGTCCTTGTTCACAAACAATTCCGTGACCGCCTTGACGACGAAGTCCTTGTTGGACTCCTGCGCGAAGGCCGGGGCGGCAAGGGAAGTCATGGCAAGGGCCAGCGCGAAGGTGGTGTTTCTCAGATAGGACATCGGGTTTCTCCTGTGATGTCGGGTTTCGGTCAGGTGGTTCAGCTGGGGAACGCGGCGGCGACGCCACGGTCGATGGCAAAAGCGAAACCAAGGGCTTCGGTCCCGACCATCAGCTTGGCGCGGAACTCCTCGGCATTGGCCGAGGCGGCGCGGGCCGCTTCCCAATGGTCGAGGTAGGCGATGGTCGCATCAAAGACGCTGGCATCGTTCGGGCTGCCCGACTTGCGATGCCCCGGGATCACCGTCCTGGCGCCGATGGCCCGCAGGGCCTCGACACTGGCGCGCCAGGGGGCGATGCCATCGGTGGTGGCGACTTCCTCCATCCACAGGTGGGTGTCGATATAGGCCACGTCGGTCGCAATCAGCGTATCCAGGCTGGGGATGTGCACGGGCGTGATCAGCGCGGTGTCGCCTGCCATGGGCGGCAGTATCTCGATCCGCTCACCTTCCAGCATCAGGTGATCGGCGCTGAGCGCTTCGGGCAGGACAAAGCGGTCCGCAAACACGCCCGCCGGGGCGCTGCCCGCGATTTCCGCATGCATGCCGCCAAGGATTTGCGCCAGGATCGCCTGGATGTCGGTCTGTGCATAGGCCCGCGCCTGTGGGAAGCGGTCCATCAGGACGGGCAGTCCAAGGATGTGATCGGGATGCAGGTGGGTGATCAGGATGCTTTCCAGCGTGCGACCCGAGGCTGCGATCATGTCGGCCAGCAGGCCAGCGTTGCCGGCGGTGAACTGCGCGTCGATCAGCACTGCCGACTGCTCGCCAAGGACAACGACGCTGTCGACAAGGAGCCCGGCTTCATCCGAAGTGAAAAGCTCGGTCCCCGAGGCAGCGGCTTGAGCAAGACCGGGCCACAAGGTCGCAGAGGCCCCGGTCGCAGCTGCCGTCTTCAGCAGCGTTCGGCGGTTCAAGATCTCCATGCAGTTTCCTTTCCATGTCTAGTATAATTTTGATACCAGCAATCTATTTGATGATTTAGGGTTGGAAAAGGAGGCACCATTTGGTAACCATGGCCTTCAACGATCACAGTACCGCGAGATGGCCATGTCCCTTGACGACGCGCACGAACCGCACCGGATTTCGTTGGACCCGGCCACTTGCCCCGTGCGGCAGGTGCTGGACGGGGTCAGCGACAAATGGTCGATCCTGGTGATGGCGGCTTTGTCGATGTCATCGCGGCGGTTTTCGGAGCTGCGCCGCGACATCCCCGATGTGTCGCAAAAGATGCTGACCCACACGCTGCGCAAGCTGGAGCGGGACGGGCTTCTGGAGCGGATCGTGACCCCGACCGCCCCGCCGCGCGTGGACTATCGGCTGCGGCCCTTGGGCGAAAGCCTGTTCGTGCGGCTCTCCAGCATGGCGCGCTGGGTCATTGAAAACCGGGCCGAGATTGATGCGGCCCGGGCCGAGTTTGACGCGCGGAAATGATCTGACCACGGGTTAGGTTCGGACCTGTGGGCGCGACAGACGAGGCCGCATCCAGACGTCACGCAGCATCACGGCCCGAAACGCGCACCGCGAAATCGTGGAGAGCTTTGTTGACCGCTTCCGGCTTTTCAACCTGCGGGGTGTGGCCGCAGTCTTCCAGCACGATCAAGGTCGCGTTCCGCGCCCGTCTGGCGGCCTCTTCGCTGTGCTTCAGGGGCAGAACGGCGTCCTGACGCCCATGCAGGATAAGCATCGGCACATCCAGCGTGGACAGCAGCCTGTGGCTGGGTTCCCAGGCTGATTTCCGCTGTCCGAAGACGTTTGTCGTGGCGCGCAGGGTGGCGAGGAACGCGGCTCTACCGCCTTTCTTGAACTGGTTGCGCAGCAGGTCATCGTAGAGGTCGCCGCTTACACAGCCCTTGTCTTTGACAATCGCCGACAGCATCAGATCGACGCCCTTCGGACTGGGCCTGTTCATCACCTCGCCCAGAAAAGGCAGGGTCGTCAGGCGGAAGGCCGGAACCACCTCGCGTCCCAACGAGGCGGCATTGGCCAGCACCACTCCCTTGACGCGCTCCGGTGCCAGCCCTGCAACCCGCAGCGACAAGGCCCCGCCCATCGAATTGCCGGCCGCGATGAACTGGTCCAGTCGCAGCGCATCGGCAAAGGCCAGAAGCCACTTGGCATAGCTTTCCCAGTCTTCGGCCTTGCCGGTCAGACCTGACAGCCCGTGGTTCGGCGCGTCCCAGGCGATGATCCGATGGGTTCCCCCCAGACCAGCCAGTTGCGCCGACCACAGTTCCAGCGAGCCTGCAATGCCATGGCTCAGCACGATGGGCAGGCCCGGACCGCCGCTGTCGCGATAGCGGATCCTGAGGCCGGATACATCTATGTACCGGTCAGCCATGGTCATTCCTTCAGGCGCAGCCGCTTGCGCAAGGACAAGGGCTCATCCCGGCCCCGGTCCAGCCAGAGGCCCACCAGCCCGCGCGGGAGGTAAAGGGCGAAGAGGATTGCCACGATCCCGATGCCCGCCAGATACCAGGCCCCGAAGTCGCCAAAGATTTCCTGCAGGGCAAAGAACAGAAGTGCGCCAAGGATCGGCCCGATGAAGGTGCCGATGCCACCGACCAGCACCATGAACAGCATGAAGACGGACCATTGCACGCCGAAGGACGTGCGCGGCTGGAAGGTGATGGCCGAGGCCAGCCACAGCGCACCCGCCAGCGCGCAGCCAACCGAGGCGATGATGTAGATCCGCTGCTTGACCTGAAAGGTCGAGATCCCGATGGAGGCAGCGGCGTCCTCGTCATCCCGGATCGCCTGGCTTTCCGCACCGATCCGACGCTGCAGCAGAACCCATGTGCCACCCACCATCAGGACCATGCTGCCCAGCGACAGAAGATACAGCACCATGCGGCGCAGATCGGGGTCATAGGCATTCAGCGCCAAGAGCGAGGTGCCAGTTTCCCCCTGCACGATCGGATCGAACATCACGATGGACCGGATGGTTTCTGCAATCACCCAAGTGGCCACGGCGAACTCACCCGCCTTCATGCGCAGCATGAACCACGACAAGGCCCAGGCCACGGCACCCGTCAGTGCAGCAGCGAGGAAGATCGTCGGAAAGGGGGGCAGGCCTGCCTCGACCAATCGGACCAGGGCATAGCCACCCAGACCGATGAACGCCTGCTGGCCAACCGACACCAGCCCGGCATAGCCCGCCAGCAGGTTCCACATCACGGCGAACATCACCAGGATGAAGAGGTAGATCAGCTTGTCGACGACAAGGGCAGACCCAAGCCAGGGCAGGGTGACAAGCCCCAGAAGGACGATCCCGACAAGGACCAAGAGCCTGCGGTCAGACGTCGCCATGGGCAGGGTTTGGGCGGGTGTCATGCTTGGCTCCGCGACAGGTCAGGTTTGTTGAAGGCAGCCTTCAGGGCCGCACGCCAGCCGCCCCGCTCGGACGCGGCGACGTGCATCAGCCGCCAGCCGAGGACGGCCAGAAACACCAGATGGCCCGCCAGGATCGAGATCTGCGGCGATATCAGCGCGCCCAGCGCCTGCACCACGCCCAACACGATCCCGCCGATCAGCGTGCCGCGCAGCGACCCGATGCCGCCGATCACCACTGCCTCGAAGGCGAAGATCAGCATCATCGGCCCCGAAAACGGCGTGACCTGCGCCCGCATCGCCAGAAAGATTCCGGCAAGCCCCGCCAAAGCCACAGCAATGGCTGCGGCCCAGCGGTGCACCTTGCGCGGATCGACGCCGCACAGGCTGGCCGCTTCGGCATCGGTCGACGTAGCCCGTACCGCGCGGCCAAAGGCCGTCCGCGTCAAGAGCAGATGCAAGGACCCCAGCACCAGGACTGCGGTGGCAAACATGTAGACCGGCAATTGGCCGACAAAGATGCCACCGGGCAGTTCCCAACTGGCCCAGGACAAATTGCCGATATGTGCGCCCAGTGACTTCGTGTCCGACCCGAAGGCCGCGAACATGCCGTTTTGCAGCGCTGCGCCCAGGCCGATGGTCGTTAGGATCGGGATCAGGAACCCGCCTGCAAGCGCCCGTTCGAAGATGAAGCGCTGCATAAGCCAGCCCAGGGCCGCCATGCCGATCAAGGTGATGACGATGGCCAGCGGCACGACAACTCCGGCGCTTTGCACCAGCCAGAGCGAGCCGAGCGCCCCCAGCACCGCCATATCGCCATGCGCCAGGTTGATGAACCGCACGACGCCGAACATCAGCGACAGGCCCGCGGCAAGAACGGCGTAGTAGCCGCCTAGCAGGATGCCCTGGATCAGACTGTCAAGCATGGCTCGGCTCCTCGGCCTTGTGGATGCCGAAGTAGGCATCCGTGATCTGCTGGCGGGTGAGGGTGGCAGGTGTCCCGTCGAGTTCCAGAACCCCTTCGGCGATGCAGATCAGGCGGCTGGCAAACCCCATCGCACGGGTCAGGTCCTGTTCCACCACGATCAGGGTCACCTGACCCTTCAGCCCGGCCAGGGAGTCATAAAGGCCCTCGACCGCCGCTGGCGACAGGCCCAGCGACACTTCATCCAGCAGGATGACCGAGGGGTTGGCGATCAGCGCCCGACCGATCGCCACCGCCTGCCGCTGACCGCCCGAAAGGCCGCCCGCAAGCCTTCCCAGCAGTGGGGTCAGTTGCGGAAAGGCGTCGCAGACGGTGGCAAGCGTCCAGTCACCCTTGCGGCCGTTCTCGGCGGCAATCATCAGGTTTTCCGCAACCGTCATGTCGCCAAACAGACGGCGCCCTTCCGGCGACAGCGCTATGCCCGCCTTCACGCGCTCATGCGCGGGCATTCTGGTGACCGGGGCGCCATGCAGGAGAATGCCGCCTTCGGCCACCGGATGCAGGCCCGCGATCATGCGCATCAGCGTGGTCTTGCCCGCGCCATTTGCCCCGATCACGGCCAGCACTTCGTTGGGCTCGACCGTCAGGGACAGGCCCTTGACCGCCTGCAACTGCCCGTGGCGACCAACAAGGTCGGTCAATGTCAAGGCTGGTTTCTGGGCTGCAGTCATTCCGGGCTGCTCCCCAGATAGGCGCGTTGCACTTCGGGGTGGGCCATCACGTCGCGGGGATCACCCTGGGCCAGCACCCGCCCCTCGGCCATGCAGACCAGCCGCGTGATCACACGCAGAAGCGCGTGCAGGATATGTTCGATCCAGACCACGGTCAGACCGCCTGCCTGAAGGCTGCGGATCAGATCGACCAGCGCTACCAGCTCCGCCTCGGTCAGGCCGCCGCCAATTTCATCCAGCAGGATGACGCTTGGCTGCGTGGCCAGCGCGCGCGCGACCTCCAGACGCTTGCGGTCCAGAAGGCCCAGTGCCGCAGCCGGGCGGTTTGCCAAGGGCAGAAGGCCCGTCCGGCGCAATATGTCGGCCGCTTCGGTGGTGGCCCGTGTCTGGTCCATCCCCGCACCCGCGCGGGCAGCGACATGGACGTTCTCGAACACCGTCATGCCCAGAAAGGGCTTCGGGACCTGATGGGTGCGGGCCAGTCCCAACCGGCAGCGCTCGGCAGCAGATGTGCCCGAAAGATCGCGCCCGGCAAGCTGAATGGCCCCGGAACTGACGGGAAAGGACCCGGCAAGCGCGCCGAACAGCGTCGTCTTGCCCGCGCCGTTCGGCCCGACAACGCCGACCGCCTCACCCGGCATGACATGGAAATCCACGTCGAACAGCACTTTCAGCGCACCGAAGGACTTGTTCACGCCTTCGGCTCTCAGGATGGGTTCGGCCGTCATGGCAGGCATCATCACGCGCTTCGTTCCTTTCTGTCCGCACGCAGAGAAAGGGGGCGGGTTTCGCACCCGCCCCGTTCTGGATCAGCTCAGCCGAAGGCCAGCGGCTTGAACTCCGAAGTCAGCTGGATCTGCGGGAAGTCGGCGTTCGACACGAGGTCAAGCTGGAACTGGAACGGCCCTTCGCTGGCCTTGTTCCACTGCCCGCCTGCCAGGCCGCTGACAGCACAGTTGTGCATCGGGCCCGTGCCGAAATCGACCGTGCCGACCGCGGTTTCTGCCTTCAGCTTGGGCAGTGCCGCTGCCATCGCTTCCTTGTCCTTCGGGCTGCCGGCCTGCACCGCCAGCGCAAGGGCGGCATCGAACAGCGAGGCGGACGCACCCAGCGCCTGCGCCCACTGCGCGCCCGTCGCGGCTTCGTACTTTGCGCCAAGGTCGGCGTTGGTCATGCCTGTCGCGGCCGAGGCAAACGGGAAGGCAGGGTGCCAGTAGACGCCGGTGCAAAGGCCTTGCCCAAGGTCCCCGAGGCCTTCCATTTCGGCCGCAAACAGCCCGGCCTTGGCCATCTGCATGATCTTCAGCTGCTGGGCCAGACCCTGCTGTGCCGCCTGGCGCCAGAACACGGGGAAGTCCGGCGGGAAGGGGAAGCAGACCACGATCTCGACGCCTGCATCCTTGAAGGCGTTGATCTGGGTGCTGAAATCCTGGCTCATGTTCTCGTACGGACCGGCATCGACAACCTCCCAACCGGCTTCGGCCAGCTTGGGCAGCAGGCCTGCCCGGATCGCATTGCCATCGGCGTCCGACGGAACCAGCGTGCCGACCTTCTTGTTGGTCTGCAGCAGAGACCACTGGCCATTGTAGAGGTTGAGGAAGTTCGCCGAACCGAAGGAGTAGTGGAACGTCCACTTGAACGACTGCGCATCGGGCTTGCCACCACGGCCGAAATAGAACGCCTCCCACGGGGCGACGGTCGACAGGCAGGGGGTCGCGCCGGCCTCGCAGGCATCCGACACCGGATTGACGGTTTCCGGGGCCGAGTGGGTCAGGATCAGGTCAGGGGCCTCCGAATTGATCATGTCGCGGGTGATCTGGCTGGCCCGTACCGGGTCCGACTGGGTGTCGGCAGTGATGATCTCGACGTTCATCTTGGTGCCGTTGACGTCGATGCCGCCGGCGAGGTTGGCCTTGATCGTCTCGATCAGCCAGCCGTCATGCGCACCGAAGATGCCCAGCGGGCCCGACTGCGGCCCGATATAGCCGATCTTGAAGGTGGCCGCGTCCTGACCGAAGGCGCGTGTCCCGATCAGCGGCGCGGCCAGGGCCGAACCGGCGATCAGGCGGTTGAAACTGCGGCGGCTGATGCCGTTCGCGGATGGCAAGGCAAACTTCGTCATGGGTTCCTCCGAGTTAATGCGTGCAGTGGCCTTCCTGCCCCTGCATCGGTTGTTGGGTCCTTCACCGAGGCCGCCCTCTCTTCTTCGGAAGGCGGCCGTCGGGGTTACATGCGCACAATCGCCTTCACGGTTGTGCCGGCGTGGCTGTCGTGGATGGCTGTGTTGATGTCGGCAAAGTCGTAGAACTTGACCAACCGGTCGAAGGGGAAGCGCCCCGCCTGCCACAGCGCGATCAGCGTCGGGATGAAGCTGTCGGGGTTGGATTGCCCTTCGACGACCCCGATCAGCTTCTTGCCCATCGACATGAAGCCGGTGTTGTCGACCGAGATTTCCGACCCCGGCATCGGGGCACCCAGGATTGCGCAAGTGCCGCGCGGGGCGAGCGCATCCACGGCTTGCCGGATCACCGCAGGCAGTCCCGTGGTGTCGAGCGAATAGTTCACCCCAGCCGTCAGCGCGTGGATCTGGCCCACGACATCGTCGGTTTTGGCGTTGATCGTGTGGGTGGCCCCCAACTCGCGCGCCAGGTCAAGGCGGCTGTCGTGCATGTCGACCGCGATGATCGTGGTCGCACCCTGCACCACCGCACCCATGACCGCCGACAGCCCGACCGAACCCGCACCGAAGACTACGAAGCTCTTGCCCGGCTGCACCTTCAGCGCGTTCATCACCGTGCCCGCCCCGGTCTGGATGCCGCAGGCCAAGGGGCCAAGGAGGTCCAGCTGCGCCGAAGGGTCTACCTTGACCACGTTTGCCTCATGGCAGATGGCGTGGCTGGCCCAGGACGACTGCCCAAAGAAGTTCGAATGGATCTTCTCGGCCCCCTTGCTGATCGCCACCGACCCATCGGCGCGGGTGGCAAAGAAGTTGCGGGGGAAGAACTCGTAGCAATACGAAATGTCATGGTCGCGGCACGAAGGACAGGTGCCGCAGGAGTTGAAGGTCATGACGACATGATCGCCCGCCTTCACCTTCTTCACGGCACTGCCGACACGCTCCACGATCCCAGCGCCTTCGTGCCCCAGAACAACGGGCATCGGGGTGGGCAGGTGACCCGCCATCACCACCAGATCGGTGTGGCAGACCCCGGTGGCAACCACCTTGACCAGGATTTCGTCGGGGCGTGGCTCTTCCAGAGCGATCGTTTCGATCGACAAATCTTGCCCTGCGCCGCGCGCGACCGCGGCCCGGATTTGAACAGTCATTTTGCTTACCTGCGTTTGGTGGTCGATCAGAACGGGTACATCACGGCGTCAGCGCGCGAGGTGATCCAGACCCATTGCGTGAACTCTTCCCAGATCGCCGGGCCCGAGATGCGGCTGCCGTTGCCGGATTTGCCGCGACCGCCGAAGGGAGCGTTCGGGCTGGCCATCACAGTCTGATCATTGATGTGCAGATGGCCGACTTTCAGGCGCATTCCGATACGGCGGGCGCGGCCGACGTCCTTGGCGATGATCCCGGCGGCAAGGCCGAATTCCGACATGTTGGCCAGCTGGATCGCGTGTTCGTCGTTGTCATAGGCGACGACAACTGCCACGGGGCCAAAGATCTCCTCCTCGAACGCCCGCATGCCCGGCTTCACGCCCGACAGAACGGTCGCCGGGAACATCCGCCCCTTGGGCGTGCCACCGGCCAGGAGCTTTGCACCCTTGGCGACAGCATCATCGACGATCGCCTTCACCAGTGCCGCTTGCCCGTCCGAGATCAACGGCCCGAGCGCGCATTGTTCGGTTGCCGGGTTGCCCACTGGCAGACGGCTGGCCTTGGCGGCGAGTTCTGCGGCCAGCTGGTCGGCCATCGCAGCCGGCGCAAGGATCAGCCCCGTCGCCATGCAGATCTGCCCCTGGTGCAGCCAGGTGCCCCAGGCTGCATTGGCCGCGGCCAGTGCGAAATCGGCATCATCCTGGATGATCAAGGCGTTCTTGCCGCCCAGTTCCAGCTGCACCTTCTTGAGGTTGCGACCGCAAGCCTCGCCCACCTTGGCGCCGACGCCGGGCGAGCCGGTGAAGGAGACCATGGCGATGTTGGGGTCCTCGCAAAGCGCGGTACCCACCTCGGCCCCGCCGGGGATGATGTGGAGAAGGTCCTTCGGCAGCCCCGCCTCTTCGAAGATGCGGGCGATGATGATCCCGCCGCTGATCGGCGTGCGCGGATCGGGCTTGTGGACCACGGCGTTGCCGGTGGCCAGTGCCGCCGCAATCGCGCGGACCGACAGGATCAGCGGGAAGTTGAAGGGCGAAATCACCCCGACGACGCCATGCGCCACACGGATCACTTCTTCGTCGCGCCCATCCAGCGATTGCACGACCTTGCGGGTGTCCTCTGTGGCAGCGGCGGCGGCGGCACGCAGGAAGCCTGCCGAGTGTTCGATCTCGATGGCGGCCTTGGGGTAGATCGAGCCCGACTCGCGGATGATCCAGGGGATCAACTCGTCACGGTTCGCCTCAAGGATATCGGCGGTGGCGTTCAGGATACGGGCACGCTCGGCGGCGGCAGCGGCCTCCCATGCAGGCTGGGCGGCGGCGGCGGCGGCAGCGGCGCGGGCGACATCGGCCTTGTTGCCATTGCCCACCTTTGCGACGTGGCTGCCGTCTGCAGGCGCGGTCACTTCATAGGCCCCGCCGTTCGCAGCGCCCCAGCCACCAGAGAAGATCTTTCCTTCCCATGCGTCCTGCGACAGAAAAATCGGTGCTGATCCGTCCATGTCTCTCTCCCTGTTTCAACCGGCGCATTCGACGCTGACTGGCATCCGCGATGCATGTCAGCAGTTGCTGCCGGGCTCCTCCCTGAGCGGCGTGGACAGAGCGGGTCAGATTGAGTTCGTTTTGCAACAAATAATTATGTGTTACACCTATAAAGGCTTAACATAATGATTTTCAGTATAAAAATCTGATCTTCTTGCTTCGGCGGGATTTTCATGTAAATGAGAAAGATGGATCCATATTCATGAAATGATGAAAACATGTCCAAGCGCATCACCTTGACCGAAGCGTCGCGCCAAGCGCCCCGAATCATGGCGCGTGGGGATAGCCGGCTGTTGAAGGAGGGCGCGGCCCCGACGCTGGAGGATCTGGCAGGCGCGCTGCAGTTCGCACTGGGCGATGGCCGCATCTGGCTCAGCGACGAGCGGATGGTCATGATGCAGACAGCCATTCTGGGCATGCTCAGGCGCGACGTGATCAACGTGGTGGGCCTGGATCGGGCGCGCAGCCTGTTCTACCGCACCGGATGGTCCCAGGGTCAACGCTACGCCGATCTGGTCCGCAAACGGTTCCGGCAGGATGACCTGACCGCCGCTCTTGCCGCCGGGCCGCGCCTTCACACGATGGAAGGCTTCGTCAAGGTCACCACCAAGCGGTTCGAGTTCGACATCAAGCGCGGGCACTACCACGGCGAATTCCATTGGCACGACAGCACCGAGGCGGTCGAGCACCTGCAGGCCTTCGGTGTGTCCGATTGCCCGACATGCTGGATGCAGGTCGGCGCACCGGCCGGGTTCACCACCTCCCTACTTGGTCAGCCCGTGATCTTCCGCGAGGTCGAGTGCATGGGAATGGGGGCGGAGCGTTGCGTCGTGATCGGGCGCAATGCGGCGGCCTGGGGCAAGGACGTGCCCGAACTGGCCGAATTCGCGCCCGCCACGACACGGCCCCGGGCCAAACCGTGGAACCCTGCCACCACCGAGCCGAAATCCCCCACGCTCACTGTGCCGCACCCGATCATCGGCAAGAGCGCAGCCATCGAGCGGGCGCGCCGCCTGCTGGAGCGGGTGGCAGGCTATGACGAGCCGGTGATGTTCATGGGCGAACCCGGCACCGGCAAGGAGTTCTTCGCGCGCCGCCTGCACGAGATCGGCCGAACACCGAAGGCGCCCTTCGTAACGGTCAACTGTGACGCGTTCTCCAGTGGCTACGCCGACACCCCGCTGTTCGGTAAGGGCGGAGCCGTCGAACGTGCGCAGGGTGGGACCCTGTTCCTGAACGACCTGCTGTCGTTGCCGCGTCCCTTGCAGTCTCAGCTTGCGGCCCATCTGGGCGAGGGAGCCCCGCTTCTGACCTCGACGCGCGTGATGTCGGCGATTGGCGCCGGCCCTCGCGACCTTGTCACCTCTGGCGCATTTCGGACCGACCTCTACTTCCGTCTGTCGCTTTTGCCGATTGTCATTCCGCCCTTGCGTGACCGGCGCGATGACCTGCCGATGCTGATCGATCACTTCGTGCTGACCCACAGCCGTACGCATAGAAAGCCGCTGCGCCAGATTACCGCCGCAGCGCGCGATCTGCTGATGCGCTACGACTTTCCCGGCAACGTGCGCGAGTTGTCCAACATGATCGAACGCGGCGTGATCTATGCCGAACCGGGGGGCGATCTGGAGATTTCGCACATCTTCACAGGCATCGAGCAGCTGCCAGAGTTTGTCGAAGGCCTGCACGCCTCGGGCCGGATCGTGCGGCGCAGTCCCCAGGGCGCGTTGGCCGGGCCGATGGACAGTCGCACTTTCGACGAGCTGGAGATCGACACCTATCGCGCCGCACTTGCCGCCGCCGATGGCAATGTCTCGGCCGCGGCACGGGCGCTTGGGCTCAGCCGTGCCAAGCTGGATTACCGGCTGGCCAAGCTGGGGCTTTCGCGCCGAACCTGACAGCCTAAGCAGCTGTGATGTGTCAGCGCAGATCGCGTTCGAACCCTGCGCGGTAGGCGGCGGGCGACAGGCCCATTGCCCGGCGAAAGGCACGCGAGAAATAGGACGGATCGTCAAAGCCCAGCCCATAGCCGACCGAGGCCACCGAGGCCCGGGTATAGACCAGCAGCCGGCAGGCCTCGCGGATCACGGCTGCCTCAAGGATCCGCGCCCCTGACATGCCAGAGCTGACCTGGCAGATCCGGCTCAGGTGGCGCTCGGACACGCCGATCTCGCGGGCGTAGTCGGTCAGCCGCCAGCGGTCGCGCAGATGCAGGTCCAAAAGCGCCAGGAACCGCTGGAACCGCGGGTCCATCGTCGCTGAAGCGCCCCCCGCCGCATCGTCCATGTCGCGCAGCGCAAGGCAGGCCAGCTGGCAAGCAAGGGCCCGCAGCATGACCGATCGCGCCTGGTGGGAAGCGCCGTGCTCGGCTTCGATCTTGCGGAACAGGGCGAACATCTCGGTCGAAGCGCTGGTGGTCCTCCCCAGCCCCAGCGCTGTTTGTTGAGTTACGGCTGGGTCCAGCAGGTCGGGCAGCGTCTGCAACGGCACGGTCAGCACCCAGCCCGAGGTCCCTGCCGCAAAGGAAAAGCCGTGCACCATCCCGGCGGGCACATTCAGCAGGAAGGGCGGTTCGGTCTGCAAGGTCTGTCCATCAAGCTCGATCCGGACATCACCTGCCTCAATCAGAAAGAACTGGTGCAGATGCCGATGGCGATGCACGGCGATCTGCCAGTCAAGGCCCGCAGCGCGATGGGTGATCGTCTCGATGTGCAGGACATCGGGAAAGGCGCTGTCTTCACCATAAAGGTGCCAGACGGGAATGGTCCGGGCAGAGGTGCTGGCAACGGGGGCATGGGATGGTTGCGGCATGTCCGAAAAGTACCATCCTTTGCGCATCACGTCCATTCCCGAAGCGCCAGTGCATCTTTACGCACAAGCGACGTCGTTAAGAAATCGGATATGGGAGTGTCCCCTTGCAGACCGATGTTGCCATCATTGGTGGAGGCCCGGCAGGCCTGCTGCTGTCGCAGCTCTTGATGAAGGCTGGCATTCGTACCGTGGTGCTAGAGCGCAAGTCGCGCGACTATGTCCTGTCGCGCATTCGGGCCGGTGTGCTTGAATGGGGCACCGTGGAACTGCTTGAAGCGGCCGGGGTCGGCGATCGCATGCACAAGGAAGGCCAGCCGCACCACGGCTGCTACCTGACCTCGGATGACAGGATGATCCGCATCGACTTTCTCGAAGGCTGCGGCAAGCAGGTCATGGTCTATGGCCAGACCGAAGTGACGCGCGACCTTTACGAGGCGCAGGAGGCCCTTGGCGCAACGATCCTGCACGAGGTTGACGACGTCGCCCTGCATGACCTGCAGTCGGAAGCGCCCTACGTGACGTTTAAGCATGAAGGCGCGCAGCACCGCCTCGATTGCGCCTATGTCGCGGGGTGCGACGGCTTTCACGGCGTCAGCCGCCCAAGCATCCCGGCCGAAGTGCGGCAAGAGTTCGAGAAGGTCTATCCCTTTGGCTGGCTTGGAATTCTTTCAAGAACTCCGCCTGTCCACGAAGAACTGATCTACGCCAACCATACGCGCGGCTTTGCGCTGGCCTCGATGCGCAACCCGATGCTGTCGCGCTATTACATCCAGGTGCCGCTGACCGACCGGGTCGAAGACTGGTCCGATGACGCCTTCTGGGAGGAACTGCGCCGCAGGCTGCCTGCCGAAGTGGCGGATACCCTTGTCACCGGCCCGTCGATCGAGAAAAGCATCGCTCCCCTACGGAGCTTTGTCTGCGAGCCGATGCAGTGGGGGCGCCTGTTCCTGTGCGGCGATGCGGCCCATATCGTTCCGCCGACCGGGGCCAAGGGGCTGAACCTGGCGGTTTCCGACGTCTTCTACCTTAGCCGCGCGCTCAAGGCCAGATATCTTGGCGGCGACGGGACGCTGCTGGCCAGCTATGGCGCCGATGCGCTGCAGCGGGTGTGGAAGGCGATGCGCTTTTCCTGGTCCATGACAACCATGCTGCACGACTTCCCCGGGCAAAGCGCCTTTGACCGACGCGTGCAGCGAGTCGAACTAGAGACTCTGGCAAATTCCGCCGCCGCCCGAGGCATCCTGGCGGAAAACTACACGGGCCTGCCCTACTGACGAAGGACAAAAGTTCATAATCTATAGGGTATGAATAGCGTCCAATATTTTATTATTCTGGATCATCATTGATCGGTATACCAAAAATGGGAGCGTGCTACATGCCGTCCGGTTTAGCCAAGGCGACCAAGGGCGGCCACGGGAAGGAAAACTAAAGGCTGACTGCCACAAGAAAGGGAGGAAATCATGAAGATCACCTACACCAAGGCCGCGCGCTGGATTTCGGCCGCTGCCCTCGTCTCGGCCCTGACAGCCTCGGCCGCCTGGGCGCAGGAGGTCGTGCTTAAGCTGCACCAGATGCTGCCCGCACAGGCACCGATCCCGGCGCAAGTGCTGCAGCCCTGGATGGACAAGATCACCGCTGAATCGGGCGGCCGGATCGTCTTTGAACACTATCCGGCCATGCAGCTTGGCGGCAAACCGCCAGAGCTTGTCGATCAGGTGGTCGACGGCGTGGCCGATGTCATCTGGACGCTGCCAGGCTATACCCCCGGACGCTTTCCGCGCACTGAAGTGATCGAACTGCCGTTCCTGGTGAACGATGCCGAGACCGCGTCCCGCGTCCTCTATACGCTGGGCGAGAAGTACATGTTCGACACCGAGTACGCCGACTACAAGGTGCTGGCGCTGTTCACCCACGGCCCGGGCCTGATCCATTCCAAGACGCCGATCCTCAAACCGGCGGACCTTGCGGGCATCAAGCTGCGCGCGCCGACGCGGGTCACGAACATGATGGTCACCAGCCTCGGGGCGACGCCTGTCGGCATGCCGGTTCCCGCTGTACCGGAGTCGCTCTCCAAGGGCGTGATCGACGCCACGATGCTTCCCTGGGAAGTTACCGGTGCGCTCAAGACCTCGGAACTGGTGACGAACCACACCGAATTCACCGGGAAGGCGATGTATGTCGGCGCCTTCCTGATCGCGATGAACAAGGACCGCTATGATGCACTGCCCGATGACCTCAAGGCGGTCATCGACGCCAATTCCGGGGTCGAATTCTCGGCCATGGCCGGCCGGATCGGCCAGGAGGCAGATGCCAAGGCCCGCCAGATCGCAGTGGACCTCGGCAACTCCATCACCGTCCTTGACGCTGCGCAATCGGCCGAGTGGGAGGCCGCGGCCAAGCCGACCTATGATGCCTGGATCGCGGAATCGGCCGCCGCCGGCTTCGACGGACAAGCCCTGCTGAACGACGCTCTGGGCCTTCTGGCACAGTAAGCCGTCGCCTTACCCGCGCCGAGCCTTGCCCAAGGCAGATGCCCGGCGCGGGTTTTCCTTTCTGATTTTGCGCTGGGGAGGGCGGCAGATGAAGAAACTTGCCTACGGGCTGGCCAATGGAACGGCATTGCTCGGCGGGGCGGTGCTCGTGCTGATCATCCTGATGACGGTCACCAGCGTCATCGGTCGCGCGCTTGTGCCGCTCGGGCTCGGTCCCGTGCCCGGCGACTTCGAGCTGACCGAGATGGGCATCGCCTTTGCCGTCTTCTGCTTTCTGCCGCTATGTCAGCTTGTGGCAGGCCATGCCACGGTGGATGTCTTCACCGCGGGCCTTGGCGCGCAGGCAAACCGCATCTTGCTGGCCATTTGGGAAGTGGCGCTGACCGCTACCGTCATCTTCATCGCCTGGCGGCTTTATGAAGGCTTCCTCGGCAAGCTTGGCAACAACGAGATCACGATGCTGCTGCAGTTCCCGGTCTGGTGGGGCTATGCGGCGGCGCTTGTCCCTGCGGGTATCGGTGTTCTCGTGGGTCTTTGGTCTGCAGCAGACCGGGTGCGGTCCGCCCTGACCGGGCAAGACACCCGCACCGTCGAGGGAGCAAACCATTGACCGGCGTCGAGCTTGGCCTTCTGGCCTTTCCGGTCCTGTTGGGGCTGATCTTCCTGCGCGCGCCCATCGGACTTGCCATGCTGATCGTCGGCGTGTTCGGGATGTGGATGGTGACGGGCAGTCCCAACATTGTCCTGTCGAAATTCAAGACAGAGACATTCTCGACCTTCTCCAGCCACTCGCTGTCGATCATCCCGATCTTTCTCTTGATGGGGCATCTGGCGGGTCTCGGCGGCATGAGCCGGGCGCTGTTCAAGGCGGCCGAAGCCTGGTTAGGCCACCGCAAGGGCGGCACGGCCATGGCCGCCATCGGGGCCTGTGCTGGCTTCGGGTCGATCTGCGGCTCGTCCGTCGCGACGGCTGCGACAATGGCGCAGGTCGCGCTACCGGAACTGCGCCGGGCGGGCTATTCGGGCGGACTGTCGACCGCGACACTGGCGGCAGGCGGCACGCTGGGTATCCTGATCCCGCCGTCGGTCGTTCTGGTGATCTATGCCACGCTGACCGAGACGAACATCGCCAAGCTGTTCCTCGCGGCCTTCATCCCCGGCATCATGGCGGCCATCGGCTACATGCTGGTCATCGCACTTTATGTCCGGCTTTACCCCGACTCGGCCGGCAGCCTGCCCCGCATGCCCTACCGCGACCGGTTCCGGGCGCTGTTCAACGTCTGGCCGGTCATGCTGATCTTTTTGGCGGTGGTGGGTGGCATCTATACCGGCATCTTCAACCCGACCGAAGGCGCCTCGATCGGCGCGCTGGGGACCGGGCTGGTTGCCTGGGCCTCGGGCGGGCTTGATTGGCCGCGCCTGAAGGCGGCGTTGATGTCCACGGCCACGGGCACGGCGATGATCTTCCTGATCGTGCTGGGCGCGGGGTTCTTCAACGCCTTCCTGGCCTTGACGCAGATGCCGCAGATCGCCTCGGCCTGGATCGTGGAACAGGGCTTCGGCCCCTGGCTGGTCCTGGCCTGCATCCTTCTGATCTACCTTGTGCTTGGCTGCATCATGGACAGCCTGTCGATGATCCTTCTGACAATTCCGATCTTCTATCCCGTCATGCTGGCGCTGGATTTCGGAATGTCGCCGGAACACATGGCGATCTGGTTCGGCATCCTGGTGCTGATCGTGGTCGAGGTGGGAATGATAACCCCGCCGGTGGGGATGAACCTGTTCGTCATCAACGCCATAGACCGTACCACCCCGATCCGGCAGACCTATGGCGCGGTGATGTTCTTCGTGGGCACCGACCTTGCGCGCGTCGTCCTTCTGGTGCTGGTGCCGGGGATCACGCTGTTCCTGATCCCGTAGGCCCGGCGTGCGTTTCCTCGTTGAAAAGTTGCAGCAACAGCGCTGCCCCGGAATTGACCGGGGCGGCCTGTCTTTGCGTGACGCCAACGGCGCCCGACAGGAACCGCGCGCCAGTTGGAATGACAACCATCTCGCCCCTCGCCAGTTCCTCGGCCACCACCCCGCGCGAGATGAACCATACGGCGTCCGAGGCCGCCAGGAGACCCCGACCAACAGCCAAGGCAACCGTCTCGATCGCCGGGCGAAGCGTGGAAAGGCCCAGCATGGCCAGGTAGTCGTTCAGAGTGCGCCGGATCAGGGCGCCCTCGGTCGGCAGGATCACCGGCACCGCCTGCAGAAGCTCAGCCACAGAGCGGCCAGCCATTGGATGTCCGGCGCGGGCAACCAGCACGACATCCTCTTCGTAAAGATGGGTGAACCGCAGGCCCGCCATGTCCTGCGGATCGGGCATACGCCCGACCATCATGTCGATCCCCCCATCGCGCAACAGCCCCAGAAGATAGGCATGGGGGCCGGTCTCGATCTTAAGCACGGTCTGGGGCTGGAGAGTGCAAAACCGCAGGGCGACACGCGGGAACAGACGCGTCGCAGCGGTCGGCAGGATACCGACGCGCAGGCTGTCCCGCGATCCCGGGTGCAGGGCCGCCACCGCATCTTCCAGCGCCCCAAGGCCAAGAATGGCATGGTGGCGGAAGAGTGCCCCCTGTTCGGTCAGAACCAGCCGCCGCCGTTCGCGGCGAAACAAGAGGACGCCCAGCAGGTCCTCAAGTTCCGCAAGCGTCCGGCTGAGCGCGGGCTGCGAAATGCCCTGGGCACGCGCCACGGGCGACAGCGCCCCTGCGGCAGCAATATCCAGAAAGGCACGGATATGGCGCAGCTTGATCGCTGGGTGCATAATCATTCGGTTATGCTCAATCTGCTCTTTTGCATTTTTCTCTCGTTTCCATTCCATCTATATTATGAATGGGGGAGGTTTTGATGCAAGTCCTGACACGGCCCTTTGGCACGCTTCACATCCGCATCGACGGGCCGCAGGGCGCACCCGCGGTGGTCTTTGCCAATTCGCTCGGCACCGATCTGCGGCTTTGGGATGCCATCCTTCCCCTCATGCCGCCGGGCCTGCGCCTTGTGCGCTATGACAAACGCGGGCATGGCCTGTCGGATCAGGGTGGCGGCACAAGGATCGAGGATCACGCCGACGACGCGATTGCCGTGATCGAAGCTGTCGGACCCGGCCCTGTGGTCTTTGTCGGCCTGTCCATCGGCGGGCTGATCGGGCAGGTCGTGGCCAGCCAGCGCCCTGACCTTGTGCGCGCCCTTGTCCTGTCGAACACTGCCGCCCGGCTTGGCACCGCGGGCAGCTGGCAGGCCCGCATCGATGCCGTCTCTACCCGGGGTCTGACCTCGATCGCCGACGCGGTGATGGAGCGGTGGTTCGCCGTCCCGTTCCGCACCAGCGCGGCCTGCGCGCCCTGGCGCAACATGTTGCTGCGCACGCCAGCCGAGGGCTACATCGCCGCCTGCCGTGCCCTTGCGACCGCCGATCAGCGACAGGCCACCGCCGCCCTGCGCCTGCCGACGCTCGTCATTGCCGGGGCGGAAGATGGTGCAAGCCCGCCTGATCTTGTTCAGGCCACGGCAGCGCTGATCCCCGATGCGGCATTCCATGTCATCCCCGGCGCAGGCCACCTGCCTTGCGTCGAGACCCCCGAAGCCTGGGCCGCCGTCGTCGCGCCTTTCCTGAAAGACCATGCCCATGCCTGACCTTGCCACCACGGCCATGCGAACCCGCCGACGCGTGCTGGGCGATGCCCATGTCGACCGTGCCGAGGCGGCAAAGACCGACCTTGATACCCCATTCCAGGCGCTGATTACCGATGCGGCGTGGGGCCATGTCTGGTCGCGCGACACCATCCCCCTGCGCGAACGGTCCATGCTGACCATCGCGCTGCTGGCGGGCTTGGGCAACGACCACGAACTCGCCATGCACATCCGCGCCACCCGCAACACCGGCGCCACGCAAGCCGACGTGATGGAGGCGCTGTTGCATGTCGCCATCTACGCCGGTGTCCCGCGCGCCAATCACGCCATATCGATCGCCAAAGAGGTTTTCGCCGCCATGGCGCAGGAGGACACCCCATGAAGCCAGCCGAGTTCTACATGCGTGACCGTTCCCTGCATCCGCCGGCCCATCATCCGGGCTACAAGACCAGTGTGCCCCGCTCGCCCCGCAACGCGCTTTTGACGCTGCAACAGACCCTGTCCGAGATCACCGGACCGACCTTCGGGCACAATGACATCGGCGCGTTGGACAATGACCTGACGCTGAACTTCAACCATGGCGGACTGCCGGTCGGAGAACGGATCATTCTGCAGGGGCGGGTCCTCGATGAAAACAACCGCCCCGTTCCGAACACCCTGGTCGAGATCTGGCAAGCCAATGCCTCGGGGCGCTATCGCCACAAGAAGGATGTCTACCTTGGTGCGCTTGACCCGAACTTCGGCGGCTGCGGGCGAACCCTGACCGACGCAGAAGGCCGCTATGCCTTTCGCACCATCAAGCCCGGACCCTATCCCTGGCTGAACTACGTCAACTCTTGGCGGCCTGCACATATTCATGTCTCGGTCTTTGGCACGTCCTTCAGCCAGCGCCTGATCACGCAGCTTTACTTTGAAGGCGATCCCCTGATCCCGAAATGCCCGATCGTGCAGACCATCCCCGATCCACAGGCGGTCCAGCAACTGACTGCCGTCCTCGACCTGAATTCCGCCGTGCCGATGGATTGTCTGGCCTACAAGTTCGACATCGTCCTGCGCGGGCGGCGGTCGACGCTGTTTGAAAACCGGCTCGAGGGGAACTAAGATGGTGCAATCCTTGCCCTACCTGCGCGAAAGCGCCTCGCAGACCGCCGGTCCGTATGTCCATATCGGCCTCGCCCCCGGTGCGGCAGGTTTCCACACCTTCGAGACGGAGTTGGGCCAGAACCTCGCACCGGAAGGCGTGCCGGGTCAGCGCGTGACCATCGAGGGTCTCGTGCTGGATGGCCTTGGCGCGCCGGTGAAGGATGTGCTGATCGAAGTCTGGCAAGCCGATGCACAGGGCATCTATCCCCATCCCGAAGACCCCCGCATGGCCGATTGCGCGCCGGGCTTTCGGGGCTGGGGCCGGGTGATTTCCGACTTTGACACCGGGGTGTTCCGGATTGAAACCATCAAGCCAGGGCCGGTTCCGGGCCGGGCTGGCCGCGTTCAGGCCCCCCACCTCAGCCTGTGGCTGGTGTCGCGCGGCATCAACATCGGACTGAACACGCGGATGTACTTCCCCGAAGACGAAGCCGCCCATGCCGCCGACCCGGTCCTTGCCAGCATCGAACAGCGCACCCGCGTCGCGACCCTGATCGCCACCGCGACCGGCCCGTCCACCTACCATTTCGACATCCGCCTGCAGGGCGACCGCGAAACCGTGTTCATCGACGTCTGACCATGTCCAACCCCTGCATCATCTGCGTTGCCATCACCGGGTCCTTGCCCACCAAGGCCAACAACCCCGCCGTACCGATCACGGTCTCCGAACAGGTGGAATCGACGCATGCGGCCTTTGAGGCGGGTGCCACCATCGTCCACGCCCATGTGCGTGATGACGAAGGGAAACCGACCAGCGACCCGGAACGTTTTGCCCGGCTGTTGGAGGGACTGCACAAGCATTGCCCCGGCATGATTGTGCAGCTTTCGACCGGAGGCCGCTCCGGTGCCGGTCAGGCGCGTGGCGGCATGCTGCCCCTGCGGCCCGACATGGCCAGTCTCTCGGTGGGGTCGAACAACTTCCCCACCCGCGTCTATGAAAATCCGCCTGACCTGGTGGACTGGCTTGCCACCGAGATGCTGACCTATGGCGTCAGGCCCGAGATCGAGGCCTTCGACCTGTCGCACATCTTCAAGGCCAAAGAGATGCAGACCAAGGGCCAGTTGGTCGGCACGCCCTATGTGCAATTCGTCATGGGCGTGAAGAACGCCATGCCCGCCGACCGGCATGTGTTCGACTACTACATTGCCACCGTCAAACGCCTGTTCGGCCCAGACGCGCCCTGGTGCGCCGCCGGGATCGGCCCGGCCCAGATCGTTCTGAACGAATGGTCTGTCTCGTCGGGCGGCCATGCCCGCACCGGGCTGGAGGATAACGTGCGCTTTGACCGCGACCGGCTTGCCCCCTCGAACGCGGCTCTTGTGCAGCGGGTGGTCGATCTCTGCCATCGCTACGATCGCCCCGTTGCCAGTTGGGCCGAGGCCCGCGCCATTCTCGGGCTGCCCCTGAGGCAGCCTGCCTAGAAAGCCAGCATCATGCCCGCCAGCCCGATGAACTCTCAGATCTACGCGGGGCTCTTCGGCGACCCGGAAACCGAGCGTCTGTTCAGCGACAGCGCCGAGCTGCGCGCCCTGTTGCTGGTCGAAGGGGAACTGGCCCGCGTGCAGGGCAGCCTCGGCGTGATCCCGGCAGACGCGGCCGCCTTCATCGCGCGGGCCGCCCATGAAGCGCAGATCGACCCTGCGGCCCTTGCGGCAGACACGGCCCGCAACGGAGTGCCGGTGCCAGCGCTTCTGGCGGCCTTTCGCAAGGCGGCAACTGCGCCCGAGTTGATGCAGTACCTGCATTGGGGGGCCACCAGTCAGGACATCATGGACACCGGCCTTGCCCTGCGTCTGAGGCCGGTGCTGGCCTTGTACGAGGCCCGCCTTGGCACACTGCTGCAGCAGATGGCCGTTCTTGCCGAAACCCATGCGGCCCTGCCCATGGCCGCCCGCACCTACGGCCAGATCGCCACTCCGACCAGCTTTGGCGCCGTCGTTGCAAGCTGGGGCTGGCCCCTGATCGCCGCGCGCGACCGCCTGGCCGCCTTGCGCCCTGCCGTTCTGCAAGTGTCCCTGTCCGGGGCCGCCGGCACATTGTCAGCCATGGGCTCCGAGGGCCCCGCTGTCCGCGCCGCCCTGGCCCGGGCGCTGAACCTGTCCGACCCCGACCACAGTTGGCACAGCGACCGCTCCGGCATCGGCCAGCTTGCAGGCTATGCCGCCACGCTTGCCGCGTCGCTCGGCAAGATCGGTGAGGATCTGATCCTCTTCACCCAATCCGGGCTGGCCGAGGTGACGTTGGGCGAAGGCGGGGCCTCGTCCACCATGCCGCAGAAACAGAACCCCGTTGGTCCCTCGGCGCTTGTGGCTCTGGCCCGTCACGTCGTCGGACAGGCCGCCCTCCTGCAAGGCGCGGGCCTGCATCGCCAGCAGCGCGATGGCGCCGCCTGGTTCACCGAATGGCTGGCCCTGCCGCAGACCTGCATCGCCCTTGGCCGCGTGCTGACCCTTTCGCACGATTGCCTGTCGCGACTGCACCCCGATCCAGCCGCTATGGCCGCACAGATGGAGACCGCTCACGGCGCCATCCATGCCGAGGCGCTGACCTTCGCCCTTGCCCGTCAGCTTCCCCGACCCGAAGCCGAGCGGCAGGTCAAGGCACTTCTGGCCGAGGCTGCAGCCTCTGGCCAGCCCCTTGCAACCCTCGCCTTGCGCACACACCCCGCACTCGACTGGTCCAGCATCATGGCCACCAGCCTTGGTCAGGCTTCGAACGACGCACTTGCCTTTTCCAGGCAAGTATCCGCGTCACATGACCACCAGGCAAACTGACAAGAACTGCAGCCAGATGCGTGCGCGGTTGGCTGTTCTTTTCGTCTACTGGAGAGGTGCTGCCAGACGAGTGGCAACCAGTCTCCGTTACGCCCACCCACCTTCGGCTCAGGCAGCGAGAAGGCCGCGCATTTCCGCAAGAGCGGCAGCGCGGGTTGTCTTGCTGGGGTCGCGACCTTGGAGGTGCCGCTCCGTCGGAAAGTGGTTGTGGACCGAGGCATGGACTGAGGCGAACTTCTGCAACGTCCGCATGCGCCGGAACAGCAACATCGCTCGCTCGCGTCGTGGGAACGACAGGAGCCAGTTCTCGGCCCTATTGCTCAGTCAGCGTCCCATTTGGCGATCATCACCGTGATCGAGGTCTTTCAGATCGGCACCGTAGGACCGAAGGCGATTCGTGACGTTGGTCTCTGGCCCACCGTGCCGCTTCATGGATCCCTTCAAGAGCTTAAGGGATGCCTTGCGATCTCGGGACTTGGTGACGATGCTTTCCAGCACCTCGCCCTCGTGACAGACAGCGCGCCAAAGGTAATGAGTCACCCCGTTGATCTTCACGAAGACCTCATCCAGGTGCCGATGCCATCGTCGGCAAGCGCGTATTGCCGCTACCCACTTGCCATTGATCTCAGAGGCGAACATCGGGCCGAACCGGTTCCACCAGTATCGCACTGTCTCTGGCTGACCTCGACGCCCCGCTCATGCAAAAGATCCTCGACGTTGCGCAGCGAGAACAGGAAGCGGATGTAGAGCATCACCGCCAAGCGGATGATCTCGGGGCTCGGCTTGAAGTAGCGCAAGGGGGATCGTGTGGTCAGCGAGAAACGCGATCAGAGTACCCTGCCCCAACGCAAGGCAAGTTCTTCTGAAAACGCCGCTCTTTGCTCGGCACTCAGGCGGCGCGTACCGGACGCCGACTGGACGATTGAGCTTTGGCGGCGAGCGCGTCGAGGTGGAAGGCTGCCACGGCAGTGTTCAGGGTCGAGGCCTCGGTCCGCAGCGACGTCACGGCGTCGGCCGTCCCGCGCAAGGCAGCGGCGTTCTGGCGGGTGTCCGCATCGAGGGCCGTCGTGGCCTTGGATATTTCGCCGATCCCAGTTGACGTCTCGCTCGTCGCCGCCACGATGTCGTGGATCCTGACCGTCGCGTCCTCCAGCCCTGCGACGATCCTTCGGAAGGCGTCGCCGGACTGCTGCACGAGGGTGACGCCACTGCGAACATTGCCCGCAGAGGTCTCGACATACCCCGAGATCTCGCGCGCTGCTTCCGAGGACCGTTGCGCCAGCGCCCGCACTTCGGAGGCGACGACCGCGAAGCCGCGGCCGGCGTCTCCGGCGCGCGCAGCCTCAACGCCTGCGTTCAGGGCCAAAAGATTGGTCTGGAAGGCGATGTCGTCGATCAGTTTCAGGACCTTGCTGATCTGGTCGGACGAGGTCTGGATCAGATCGATCGCGGCGATGGTCTGCGTGATCACGTCATTGCCCACACGCGCCATTGCGGTGACATCCTCGACCGAAACACGCGCGGTCTCGGCCGATTTCGCGGCCGTCGTCACGTTCTCCAGGATCTGCGACAGTTCCCGCGCCGTCCGCTCGATCCGGATCGCGTTGGTGTCGGACCGCTGCATAAGGTCGCGCGCCGAGCCCGCGATCATCTGCGACGAGCCATCCACCCGTTCCGCAGACTGAGCGATGCGCGTCAGGGTCTCCGACAGGCTTGCCGCCGTCCCGTTCATGGCGCGGGCGATCTCGGCAAAGACGCCCGCAAAGGCGTCGGGCATGCGATGGCTCAGATCCCCTGCGGCCATCCGGTCGAGGGCACTGCGGACAGCGCCCAGGCCTGCGTCGGCTGCCTCGCCGATCCGGTTCATACCGTCGCAGATTTCCCGGAAGATCCCCTCCTTGTCGTCCGTCGCCAGCCGACGCGAGAAATCGCCTGCGGCACAGGCCTCGACGACTGCGGCGATTTCCGCCGCCGCGCGCCGCTCTTGCGCAAGGCGGGCCTCGGTCTCGGCACGTTCCCGTTCGGCAAGCGCCTCGCGCTCGGCCATCCGGTCGCGTTCCCGCTTGGCCTCCTCCATCTCCGCTTCCTTCTGCCGTGCGGACGCTTCCTTTGCCTCGGCCTCGGCCGTGCGCGCAGCCTCGAACGCGCTGCGGAATCCCATCACTGTGGCGTGCAATTCCGTGATTTCCGGCAGTTCGCGCCGGTTCTGGCGCACCCGGATGTCGAGGTCGCCCGCCGCGAGGCTGGTGAAGATCCGTCGCGACGCACCCAGCAACCCGATGACGCGGACCGTCAGCGCCCGGTAGGTGAATGCCAACAATATCAGCGACAGGACCGCAAAGGCTGTGCTCAGGACGGCAACCGTCGTCGCCTGGCCCTGTCGGCCCTGCCAGTATTCCGTCAGCGCGGCACCGCTGCTCTTCGACAGGGTCTCCAGCGCGCCGAGTGCGTCGTTCGACGTCGCGAAGAACGTCGCGAAATCCATGCCGTAGCCGGCTCTCGTGCCGTCTGCAGCGGCCCGCGAGGCCGCGACGAGCTGCTCGGTCAGCTGACGGTATTGGCCGAAGTACAGCTCATCCGCAGCTGCGATCTCGCGCAGGATGTCTTCGGGGACGTCCTCCACGTGTCGGATCGCGTTCAGAAGCGACTCCCAGGCCTCGCCTGCCCGCTTGCTGTCGACCTCGAATGCCGCGAGGTTGGCGCCGGAAATCGGAGCACCGGTCAGGGTGGCAATCGCAAGGTACGTGCGGGCCCGCCCACCGAACTCGCGCGCTTCCCAGGACTTCGCCTTGACATGCTGCAGGGCGCCCGCAAGCTGCGTCGAGACCCCGACGCGGTTGCGCAGCAACTCCGTGGCATTGCGCAGGCTGACCACCTCGCGCTTCAGCTCTTCGGGCAATTGCCGGGCCCGCACCGGATCCCTTTCGGGTCCGGGCAGCGCAAGGATCGCGTCGATCTCGGCGCGCAAGGCTTCGACGCGGGCAAGGCTGGCGGTCGTCAGCGCAACATACTCCGCCGTACTCGGCATGTCGGCGAGCGGCTCCAGCTGAAGGATGGCATCGGCAAGTCCGGCATCTGCCGCAGCGCGTTGCCGGATCACGATCTCGCTGAAGTCGGCAGGAATTGGGTCCGGCTGCGCAAGCGCCACTTGGACGACACTTCTTTCGAGCGACATCTCAATCGCGGCGCTGATCGCGGCCGACTCGGCGCTTCCCAAAAGGGCCGCACGCCGGATATCACGCTGCTCCGAAATGGCCGTCCAGGCAAGCTGGCCGCCAAACAGCGCAAGCAGGACCGCTATAAGGCCGAAAACGGCCAGGATCATCGTCTGAAGTTTCATGGCCATTCCCGTACCACCTCGCGAATCAGATACCACGCAAGTCCTAACGCTCGGTTAGGCGTCGTTCTTGGCCGGCATGTGCTATTCTAGCGAAGCGCAGGACGCGCCACTGCACCATCGGGTCTCAACCATACCGCACCTCCAATGGCTGTTTGCGCGGCTGCATGCATCGTTGGGAGATCGTCCCCGGCCCCGGAGGTGGTGCAATGGCCGGCTTCGCCAGCTACCCCGGCCGTAGCGCCAAGACCTATGTGGCAGCACTGAAGAAGCGGCGCATCTAGAGTGCGAGACCGACGTGGTCGCGCTGATCGACGCCCTCCTGATCGAAAAACGCAGCCGTCTGGTCGAAGGCCACGGCGACGCCAATTTCCCCTTTCGCCCCGCCTACGGGCACGACCACCCTCTTGGCTGGATCGCCAAATGCAGAATAGCAACTGACCGAACAGGGCTACGATGCAGATGGATTCAGAGAAGCATTGAAAATCAGGGGTAGAAGCCCTTTGGTCCAGGCTGGACGTCGCACATGAAGCCCATCAAACACCACAAGCGCCGATCCAAATGGCTCAGAATGAGCGAGGTCATGATCGGGTCATTTCAGGAGAACTAGTCCTGACCCTAAGCCCGGTTTCAGAGTCGAAGACATGACTGTGCCTAAGGTCAAAACTAATGAGGACCTCGCCGCCTGGTCGCGCGGAAAGTCGTTCTCGGCTGACCAGAACCACGGTTTCTCCACCCAACTCTACAGTCAGATGAAGTTCCGGCCCCGTCGGCTCGGACAAGAGCACGCGTGCTGGGCTGCCTTGTCCAATTAGAACATGTTCCGGACGGATGCCCAGGGTCAGTGGTCGCCCAGTCGGGAGCCCTGACGGAGCGGGAAGCCTCACCCCAGCAACTATCAGGTCAGCCCCGTCTATAGTGGTCGGCAAAAGGTTCATTGCCGGGCTGCCCATGAAGCCAGCAACGAAGATGTTTGCCGGCCGGTCATAAAGCTCCAGCGGTGTTCCGACCTGCTCAACCCGACCACC
Organism: Tabrizicola sp. T74; assembly: GCF_057219935.1. Classification (NCBI taxonomy): domain Bacteria; kingdom Pseudomonadati; phylum Pseudomonadota; class Alphaproteobacteria; order Rhodobacterales; family Paracoccaceae; genus Tabrizicola; species Tabrizicola sp. T74. The sequence continues at coordinate 538,340 of NZ_JBXVVT010000002.1, forward strand.
ATTCATCACCACAATCTTGTCGGCCATGGTCATGGCTTCGATCTGGTCATGCGTGACATATAGTATGGTCGACTTGAGCCTTTGGTGCAGCGCCTTGATCTCGGCGCGCATCTGGACGCGCAGCTTTGCATCCAGGTTGGACAAGGGCTCGTCGAACAGAAACACGGATGGATGGCGAACAATGGCGCGCCCCATTGCAACGCGCTGGCGTTGCCCGCCCGACAACTGACCAGGCTTTCGGTCAAGAAGTGCTCCAAGTGACAGAATTTCAGCCGCCCTTGCAACCTCGGCATCGATCACGTGGCGAGGCTTCTTCTGCATCTCAAGCGCAAAGCCCATATTCTGGGCTACGGTCATTTGTGGATAAAGAGCATAGTTCTGAAAGACCATGGCAATGTCGCGGTCTTTGGGCTCAAGGTCATTTATACGCTTGTCATTGATGGCAATCTCGCCCCCGGTGACCGTTTCAAGTCCCGCAACCATACGCAAGAGCGTGGACTTCCCACATCCCGACGGACCGACCAATACGGTGAACTCGCCGTCCGCTATTTCAACATCAATTCCATGCAAAGCCTTCACAGCGCCGTAAGACTTCACGACCTTGCGGATCGAGACGGAACCCATCTCTTACCCCTTCAACGTAACGCGAATGGCGAGATGAGGTCGCCCAGGCAACCGTACACCAAACGCCGCGTCTGCCACGCCCCCGCGGACCACCTCGCCATGTCGGGTGGGATGTGGAACATAAGCCGGAATGCGTTCGGCCGGCGTGACGGTCATCTCCCAGGTGTCGATAATGTCGACATCGCAAGGGACATCGGTTTTGGGCAAGCCGCTGGTCCACTGGTCAGGCTGATGTTCGCCCAGATAAATGAAGGCGACCCGCCCGGAAACATCTCTCGCAGCCGACACGCGCGACCAGGGCCAGGCATCGTTCGATCCGATAGGCTCTAGTCCTCGAACACCGGAAGATTCGAGAATGTCGCGCAGGAATCCGATACGCTGCCATGCCTGTCCATGTAGTTTTCCCCCCTTTGCCCACCAAATCAGATCGTCGGGGTCGGAATAGGTTTCACCGTGGCCGGCGTATCCCCCGCGGGTGAGCGTTATCCAGAACCGGTGCGTCAGCTCGCTCGCCGAGATGTTGCCCCATGATGCCCAGATCGTGCCCTCGTACTCCGGCTCATCATTGACAACGGGCTTGCCAAAGTCGCGACGCCATTCCTGGGTTCGTTTTACGTCCCAGTTCTGAATGCAGACATGTGTGATCCATGGCTTTCGATGGTCGAAGTTCATTTTCTGGTCGCCGTTGTGAATCGACCTGAGATGGCCAACATGGTCGTGTTCTTCCAAGATATGGCAGAAACCGTCCCATTCCGACATCGGGATGGTGTCGAGAAGAAAGTCATATTCGTTTGCAAGCGCCCACCAGACATTGCGGTACGCCGAAAGCCGCGCGGCAAGGTACTTAACGTAGGCACGATTTTGCGCTGCCGACATACTGGCGTATCCCCAACGATCATAGGGATGGAACATGATCACATCGGCTTCGATGCCCATATCGGCCAACCGAGCAATCTGTGCCTCAAAGTGACGGAAGGCGACTGGATTGGGTCGATCAAAGTCGATCTTGCCATCAGTTCCTCGCAGATAGATGTCCTGCAGCGGCTCGTTCTCGTTGAACGGATAGTCCTTCGGAAACACACCCATGCGGATCTTGTTGAACCGGGTGCCAGCCAAGGTGGCCAGAGTTTCCTCCTGCATGGCCAACGGCTGATGCGTCCAAGCATAGCAAGTGGTGCCAAAGGGCAGATAGGGGGTACCGTCATCATAGGCGAAATGAAACCGGTCACGTACCCGGATCGGGCCGTGCACATCAGGCCGGGCAGCCAGGGCAGAGAAGCTTCCTGTCTGCCGGTCCAATGCCGCGGCGTTCGATTGCGTGGTCCATTCCCAGGTGCCCGGCTGGTCGGGCATGAATCTCAGAACATACTCGTCCCCGCCATCATGAAACCCAGTGACGCGCACGCTGCGATTGCCCTGTGAAAAGGTCGCATACAACTCCACCTCCAGATAGGGGTTGCCGACAGCTGGCCCGACCAAGCGTATTTCATGAAGGTCATAGACGTGGGTCATGGTTCATTCCTTAACGGCGCCAGTTGTCAGGCCCGAGATGAAGTAGCGCTGAAACATCAGATAGACGATTGCAGCAGGCAGGACGGTCATTACGATTGCAGCATTCAGTTCACCATAGTCGTTGGAGAACTGACTCGAGAATCCCATCATCCCCAAGGGAAGCGTCCACATTTCCTGCTCCTGAAGGATCACCAGGGCCATGGCAAATTCGTTCCAGGTCGCAACGAAGTCCAGGATCAGCAGAGCTGCGAGAACAGGAAGCGAAATCGGCAAGAATATTCGCCGGAAAATGGTGAAATGCCCTGCTCCGTCGATCCGTGCAGCTTCGGACAGCTCTCGCGGAACCGCATTGAAGAATCCGTACAGAATGAAGACCTGGTAGGGCACACCGAAGGCAAGGTAGGGCAGGATGATACCTGGATAGGTGTTGATCAGACCAAAAGCATTCACTTGCCGAAAGATCGGAGCCAGCATGACCTGAAAAGGTATCATTGTGCCAAAAACGACGAGCACGAAGAGAGCCCTGCGAAACGGCAGTTCAATCCGGGTCAGTGCATACGCGGCCATCGCTGAAAGAAACACCCCGAGCGGAACCTTGACTAAGCTAATTAGTGCGGAGTTGAGAGCGGTGGTATTGAAGCTGCCAGTCTCCCACGCAAAGGCGTAGTTTGCCCATTCCGGTGTGGTGGGCGCAGCGAAGGCAGAGGAGCGCATCACCTCGGCCGTAGACTTCAGCGATGTGAACACGATGAAGACGAAAGGCATGATCCAGATCAGTGCGACGACAATCAGTGATATCCACAAGGCCACCAGCACCGGGTCGCGTCGCGAACTGCCGACAGGGCGGAAGGCTTGTTCGAAGAGGCTCATCGTCTAGAATCCTCGGAATTCAGCATCCAGCGAAGATAGGGAATTACGATGATCAGGGTGATGCCCAGAAGGATGACCGAGATTGCTGCACCGCGGCCGAAGTCGCCCAATTGCATCGCCTGTGAGTAGGCCCACATGGCAAGCATCTGGGTTGACTGCGCCGGTCCGCCGCCGGTCATGCCATAGACGATGTCAAAGGCCTTGAGCGAGTTGATCAACGACAGGACCACGACGACAGTGATCGTGGGCTTGAGTGCATGCAGTGTTACGTGACGAAACACTCCCCAGCGTCCAGCCCCATCGATCCGTGAAGCTTCGATCAGAGTTAGAGAGACGGACTGCAAACCAGCCAGAAAGAGGACCATTGCAAAGCCCACAGACTGCCAGACATGGGCGGCAAAAACCGACCAGAGCGCCACTTGCCGATCCCCCAGCCAGTCGAGGATCCAACCGTCAAGCCCAAGTCCCAGAAGAGTAGCGTTGAGGAGGCCAAAAAAAGGATCGTACATCCACTTCCAGATTGTCGCGACGGCTATCGAGGCGATGATCACTGGAAGGTAGAAAATGACCCGCAGTGGTGCCACCGCGGGGATGTTCTGATTGAGCGCAAGCGCGAGGCCAAAGGCCACCAGATTTGGCACGATCACCGCAAGCAGTGTCCAAGCAATGGTGTTCCAGAGCGCTGTCCAGAAAACCGGGTCTTGCGTAGTAACCCAGTGGTAGTTGTCCCACCCCACGAAGTTACTGTCCGTGGTCAGACCGTTCCAACGCGAGAAAGACATCAGTATGACGTCAAGCATCGGATAGACGGCAAACAGAAGATAAACCCCGACGGCCGGGGCAAGCATTAACCAGCCCGTCGTCGAGGACTTGAGCATTGGCCTTGCAGCCATCGTGGTACCGCTCTCAGTAAGGAAGGGCGGCGGCCGATCGAGGCCACCGCCCTTGAGTTTCGCCTACTAGCTGCGGCCGGAAATGAACTTCTGCAGCGCCGCGCCAGCCTCTTCTGGCGGCAGCACATCAGAAGCCACCTCATTGATAACCCGGAAGTATTCTGTCGTCACGTCCAGCGGGAAGGCCTGATCGCCATTCACGAAAGTCTCGCTATACGTAGCGAAGATGTCCATCCACGCCTGATCGAGCGGCCGAACATCCGTATAGGTCACGTTCGAATTGATCGAGATCGATCCGAACAGGCCCGACACGGACTGCTGGACTGCGTCTGATGTCAAGTAGTCAAGGAAGACTGCCGCCGCATCGGGAGCGTCGCTTTGGGTCGAGATGTAGAAATTCTCCCCGAAGCCGTAAAGCCGCCCCGTTCCGGTCGGGAAGGGGAAGACGCCCATGTCGTCTCCGCGACCGGCTTCACTCACCTGGTTCACCAGCCAGTCGCCTTCCAGCATCATCGCGGCGCGATCCGCAATGAAGAGGTTGAAGGACTGCGCCTGATCGATCCCCATGAACGGCTTGAGGAAGTGGTTCGACGTCCAGCCGTGGAATTCTACGAATGCCTCGGTCGCGCAAGGTTCGGTCGACCAGTCGAGTTTCATGCCCATGAGCGCATCGCGCTTCTCGGCGCCGCACGTCGTTTCAAGCACGACGTCCATTAGACGCATCACGTGCCAGTTCACCGTGCCGCCAAAGGTGAATGCCGGAATCCCCGCATCTTTCAGCTTCTGCGCTGCGGCCTTCAACTCGTCATAGGTGTCAGGCAGCTCGGTGATGCCGGCCTGCTCGAACAGCGCCTTGTTGTAGTAGATCGCTTCGCCGCGGAACGTATACGGCACGCCGTGGCGGTTGGGCGGATAACTACGCGTAAAGCCCTCTGCCGTGCCGACCAGCCGGTCGTCCCAGTTATACTGCGCGTAATAGTCGTCCAGTGGCAGCGATAGTCCGGAGTTGACGAACTCGCCCCCCAGGCCGAGGCCTGCCCACATGAAGTAAATGTCGGGACCTTGGTCGGACTGCGCAGCGACGCGCAGCGCCGCCTTGTGTTCGTCCGTCGAGCGACGTTCGAGCGTCACAGAGATGTCCGGGTTCGCAGTCTGAAAGTCGGCAACTATGCGATCCCAAGCAGCCGTCACCTCTTCCGATCCCGACGTGAGTGCCCAGACTGTCAAGTCTTGCGCGGCAGCCTGACTGCAGAATGCGGCCGAAAAGGCGATGACAGACAATCCTGTACGATTCATGCGCTTCATGGTGCTCCTCCCCGAAAGAACGCTCGTTCGCGTTCACGATCATTCGCAAGGCCACAGTGACAGAAATTCCGCACTCGTCAATCTCCGTAACCGCAAATATTTACGGTTGGCGCGTTTTGATTTCGGTTCTGGGCCCCAGGGCCTGAAACTGGGCAATGATCCTCACGTATTTCTGTCCTTAGCGCATGGCTCTGCAGGTTCATTCCGGCAAGGGGTACATCCGTTGACTGCAACACAAGAACTGCACCAATCAGCTAGAGATCGTCGCTGACACAAGGAACAGAGCCTGCTGGCCAGAGGCTGATCTTGTCGGCGAAGCAGCCATGGGTTTAGGTTCCGAAGTGGCCGGAGAGGTGCTGAGTGCCACTTTGCTAGGGATTGAAATTCATCTCCCCACAAACTCGGTTACATTGCCTCGACGTCACCTTCGCGAGTCCGAGTACAAAGGGCGGCCCTTCCGTGTGCACATCGCACCGAAGGCACGCGAAGCGGCGGAAGCGGCACAGAATGCGGGCAAGACGCGTGAAGAGCCGCTACCCGGCTCCGGCCCTTAGCGGTGATGGCTGGCACCTGGGGTCAGGGTGTTCAAGGTCTGCCGGGCCAGATCAAGGTGTGGTCAACGGGCAATCATCATCGTGAGGCCGCAGCGTTCGAATTCGGCAACATCCGACTCGGATATTGCGTCATCCGTGATGAAGGTCTGGATCAAGTCCAGCGAGCCAAGACGCGTGAATGAGGATCTGTTGATCTTCGTCGAGTCCGCCACAAGGTAGACGTGGCTGGCCGCCTTGATCATCGCCTCCTTCAGTTGGAGGTCGGCAAAGCTGGGGTAGGTCAGACCGGAATCCGATGCAACCCCGGCGGTGGCAAGGAACAGCTTTCCGGCAAAGATATTGCGGAAATACTCGGCTGACTTGTCACCGGTCAGGGACAGGGTCGGTGCTTTGAACTGACCACCCGGCATATGCACCGCGTTACCGGGAACGGCGCCCAGGATCATGGCGATGTTCAGCGCATTGGTGATCACGGTCAGGTTGCGGTGGCCCACCAAGCGCAGAGCAATTTCAGTTGTCGTCGTGCCGGCATCCAGGATCAAGGTTTCGCCGTCCTTGACCAGACCGGCTGCCAGCGCGCCGATCTTGCGCTTTTTGTCCATGTTCTCCTGATGGTGCAGCGTAGGCGCGCCAACCGGCGTCGGAACCGAGTTCAGGAAGGCCCCGCCGTGTTCGCGTGTCAGAACGCCCTCTTGCTCCAGCCGTTCAAGGTCTTGGCGGATGGTGGCCTCGGACACCTGAAACGCGGCGGCAAGGTCGCGAACGCGCGCGGCGCCCTCTTCCTGAATCCACTCCAGAATGCGCCGACGGCGTGGTTCGGACAGCAGTCCGGCCATGTTGTCTTTGCCAAGCTTTTCTGGTCGCTTATCCACCCAAAGGTCTTTCTGCTTTGGCATGTCGCCGTTGGCGTCAAGATTTAGTCGTGATCCGACAGCCGCGCAACGCCGATTACCGCGCTGCTGCCTCTTGGGCCAGAGCAACGCGGGCCTGCAAGCGGCTTTGGGCCTGGTCAATCACCACTGCGACAATGATGACAATGCCCTTGATCACGGTCTGCCAGAAACTGGACACCCCCATCATGATGAGCCCGTCGGAAAGAATGCCGATCACAAAGGCCCCGACGATCGTGCCGGTGATGCGCCCGCGCCCGCCGCTCATCGAGGTGCCGCCAAGGACAGCGGCGGCGATGGCATTCAGCTCGAAGGTCTCGCCGGTGGCGGGGTGGGCGGCCTGCAGCTGGCTGGCGATGATCAGACCTACCAAAGCGGCACAGAAGCCCGAGAACATGTATACGAACATCTTGATGCGGTTGACCTTGACCCCCGAAAGCGCCGCCCCCCGTTCATTGCCGCCAACGGCATAGATGTGCCGGCCGAGGGGCGTGCGGCGCGAGATGTAATGGGCCAGTACCGCGACCGCGATCAGCATCCAGACCATGAAGGGCAGGCCCAGGATGGTGCCAGTACCGATGAAGGCAAAGCTGGTGGTGCCCATCTCTTCCGTGCCTGAAAGGTTGGGGAAGGTGCGCCCACCCGACGACAGCAGGGCAGCCCCCCGCGCAATGTAGAGCGTGCCCAGAGTGGCAATGAAGGGGGCAACATTCAGCCGGGTTATGAGGATTCCGTTGATCATGCCCACGCCAACCCCGACCAATGCGACAAGGCCGACGATTTCGTAGGTGTTGAACCAGATCGTATAGCCCAATCCGGTGTCGACCCCATTCAGCATCAGCCAGCCCGCCACCATTGCGCACAGCCCGACGATCGAGCCAACCGAAAGGTCAATCCCGCCGGTGATGATCACAAAGGTCATGCCGATGGCCAGGAAGGCATTCAGCGCCACGTGTTTGGAGATGATTACGGCGTTGGCGGCAGACAGGAAGTTGGGGGCCATTACCGCGAAGAACGCAAAGACCAGGATCAGCGCCACGAAGGTGCGAAGACGCAACAGCATTAGCAGGGCATTGGTTGTGGGAGAGAGCGTGCTCATGCTGCGGAAGCCTTCGATTTGCCTGGGCTGGCCGCCCCGATGATTGCTGCGGCTTCGGCATCACCCGCGAACTCTCCGGTGATACGGCCATTCGCCATGACCAGGATGCGGTCGGAGAGAGCGCGAACTTCGTCGAGATCGGAGGTGACAAAGAGGATGCCGAGGCCCTCGGCCGCGAGCTTGCGCATGGTGCGGAACACTTCGGCCTTCGCTCCGATGTCAATGCCGCGACTGGGTTCGTCCATCAAGAGGACCTTCGGGTTGGTCATCAGGGCCTTGCCGATGACCACTTTCTGCTGGTTGCCGCCCGATAGCGATGAGACCGGATTTTCGGGACTGGCGATCTTGATGGTCAGTCGTTTCACGAAGTCCATCGCAGTGGCCGCCTCAGCCTTCAGGCTGAGATGGAAGAAGCGGCTGAAGCGGTCTAGGGCCGAAAGGGTCAGGTTTTCGCGGATCGCCATGATCTGCACTAGACCGTCGCGCTTGCGATCTTCGGGGATCAGTGCCACGCCGCGCGCGATGCGGGATGCAACGTCGGGTTCGGTCAAGGGCCTGCCATTGATGAAGAAGCGTCCGCTTGAGTGGGGATGCTGGGCCATCACGCACTCGACGAACTCTGTTCGCCCTGCACCCATAAGCCCGTAAAGCCCGACAATTTCGCCGCGACGTACCGAAAGAGAAACATGGTCAACCGCATAACCACCACCAGCGCGCGGCAGGGTGACGTCCTCGGCGCGAAACACTTCATCACCAAAGCTCGGCGGTTCTGTCCGCGGGAACTCCTTCGAGCCATCGCCGATCATCGCACGCACAATCCAGGGGATGTCCACACCCGCCATGGGTCGATCGCCCGTGATCAGGCCATCGCGCAAGACAGTGATGCGGTCGCCGATGCGGATCAGTTCTTCAAGACGATGACTGATGTAGACGATACAAACGCCTTGCGCCGTCAGGTCCCGAATGATGCGGAACAGCACGTCAACTTCCGCCGCTGACAAGGCGCTGGTAGGTTCGTCAAGGATCAGGATGCGCGCATCTTGCGCCAAAGCCTTCGCAATTTCCACGATCTGTTGTTGACCTACGCGCAGGTGACCAAGCGGGGTGTCAGGGTCGATGTCCTGTTCCAACCGCTGCATCAAGTCGGCGGCGGAGCGTCTTTGCCGGGCCGCGTCGATGTCGATCCCGCCTCGCAGGGGTTCCCGGCCGATGAAGATGTTCTCGGCCACGGTAAGGTTGGGAAAGAGATTCAATTCCTGAAAGACGATGCCGATGCCATGCGCCACCGCATCTGCCTTTGACCGGAACTGCACCTCGCGCCCATCCATCAGGATGCAACCCTCGGTCAGCGTCTCTACCCCGGCGATCACTTTCATCAGGGTCGATTTTCCGGCACCATTTTCGCCGACAAGCACGTTTACTGCGCCCATGTGCAGGTCGAAGTCCACGCCTTTCAAGGCGCGCGTGCCCGGATAAACCTTAACTCCGCCCCGAACCTGCAAACCGACGCTGTGGTCGTTCATTTCGAGACCTCGATCACAGTGACGAGCCATGGGTCATTTGCAGTCTTCAGCGTAACGGCACCCGTGAAGCCAAGCGTCGTGCCAATCAGGTCGCCCTCGGGCAGGTTCAGTGCGGCCGAGACCCGGTCGTTGATCGCACGACCGAGCTTGGCAAATTCGATCTGGTCGCGGAAATCGTTGAAATCGTAGATTGGCGCCACGTCGCGCAGTGCAGTGCCCTTAATCACCGGACCAAGTTGCAGGGTCAGGTCTGCCTTGCCGTCACCGTCAAGATCCAGAGCCGCCGTCCTTGCCCGGCTTTGCAGATTGGCCTCCACCACTTGGCCGCTCCCCTTGACTGCGAAGTTCCAAGCTGCGCCTTCGCCTGCACCCCGATTTCCCGTCGCGGTCCCTGTGGCATCCAGCCCCGCTGCAACGGCAGCCCGTAGCGGTCCCGCCTCTGACGCCTTGTCGCGAATAAAGGGTAGGAGTTGGCTTTGCAGTGTTTCGTCCAGCAAGAGTGCAATCCGCGCCTCATCCCCCGCCTCGCCGCTGGCAATTTCCGTCGCAGCCCCCGGTTCGGGGTTCTTGATGATCTTGCAGGCGGTCATGCACAAGGTCGCCAGGCAGGCTAGCGCGATGGTCGGCAGACGGGTCATTTTCGTTCCGAGGCAAATGGAAGGGTCCGGCGCGGCCGGGAGCAGGCCGCGCCGGTTCAGGCCACCGACATCAGCTGCCCAGTGCGAAGGTCTCAAGCTTGGCCGCATTGTCGGCGTTGACCAGAACGCAATCCATCAGCTGCTTTTCCTCTAGCCCGGTTGACCCGGTTGCCAGATACTTGTCGGCCTGCTCGACCGCCATCTGAGCTTGCGCATAGGCCGGTTGCAGCACGGTGGCCTTGATGCCGCCCGCCAAGATGCTGTCGCGCACATCATTCGATCCGTCGAAACCGACGACGATCACATCCGTCCTGCCTGCAGCCTCCAGAGCCGCCCAAGCACCCATCGCCATGGTGTCGTTACCCGAGATCACGCCCTTGATGCTTGGGTTCGCCTGCAACATCGATTCCATCACCGTGAAGGCTTCGGTCTGCGACCAGTTGGCAGTCTGCTTGGCGACCAGCTTCAGGTCGGGATACTGCGAGATGACGTCGGTGTAGCCTTGGGAACGGATCCCGGCATTGGTGTCGGATTCCTTGCCGACGAGTTCGGCATAGTCGCCGGCTTCGCCCATCAGCTTCACGAACTCCTCGGCCCCAAGCTGCGCGCCTTGGTAGTTGTTCGACACGATCTGGCTGACGGCCACGCCGGTCGCGGTGATCTCGCGGTCGATCAGGAAGCTTGGGATCCCAGCGTCTTTTGCCTTCTGGACGGCTGCCACCGACGCGTCGGCCCCGGCGTTGTCCAGAATGATCGCCTTCACGCCCGCAGCGATCGCGCTGTCGAACAGTTGGTTCTGCTTGTTGGCGTCGTCGTCGTGCACCAGCACCATGACTTCATAGCCGAGTTCGACCGCCTTTGCGGCGGCGCCGTCGGCCTCGGCCTTGAAGAACGGGTTGTCATGGCTGGGGGTGATGATCGCGATGGTGCCTTTGGCCTGCGCTAGGGACAGCGTCGGCAGGATGCCCGAGACAGCAGCAGCAAGGCTGCCCACAAAGAGGCGGCGGTTCAGTTTCATGATGTCCTCCCTTTCAAACGATATCGATAGGTTTCGATTCGTTGGGATACATGCATGATGACCTCGCTTTTGATTGTCAATTGCTTTATAATGTTTTCGATCATTGCGCTTATGGCATCCTCTTTCCTGCAAGATCATCCGTTCATCCACTCGCATCCGGTAACTCCGCTTGCACCGCGGGAAGACTCGCTGTAAAAGCACAGCACTCGAAAGCAAACGAAATCGCCTGCGGGGCGAGGAAGCCACCGCGACCGGGGAAGGGAACCATGTCCACCATCTTCCAGCGCAAGATCAGCCTTGGTGTCGTCATCGGCAGCCGCGCCTTCTTCAGCCCCGCCCCCTGCAAGGCCGCACGCGATGACGTGCTATCGCAGCTGGCAAAGCTGAACATCGACGCAGTGATCCTGCCATTCGAGGCCACAGCGAACGGCGCGGTTCAATCCATCGCTGACGCCGATCTCTACGCGGCCCACTTCAAGGCGCACGCCGATAGGATCGACGGGTTGGTAATCTGCCTTCCGAACTTCGGCGATGAAATCGCCGTGGCCGAACTGGTGAACCGCGCCCGGCTGAACGTTCCGGTTCTCGTCCAGGCTTCAAATGACGAGGTTGCCAAAGTCTCCGTCTCCGAACGTCGCGACGCGTTTTGCGGCAAGATCAGCGTCACCAACAACTTCTGGCAGTACGGTGTCCCGTTCTCGGAAACCACAAGCCATACCTGCGACACCTGGGGCGAGGAACTTGGCCGCGACCTTGACCGCTTTGCCCGCGTCTGCCGCACAGTGAAAGGCCTGCGGAACGCCCGACTTGGCTCTATAGGGGCGCGGACCGGTGCCTTTCAGACCATGCGCTATTCCGAAAAGCTGCTGCAGGCAGCCGGCGTCACCGTGGTGACCGTGGACCTGTCCGAAATGATGGGGGCTGCGTCAGCCATCAAGACTGACGACCCGGCCCTGCTGAGCACGCTGGAAAAGGTCAAGAACTACGGGAAGATCCCCGCCCATATCCAGCCTGCCCAGATCGAAAGGCAAGCCCGCTGGACGCTCGCCGTCAATCGCTGGATCGAGGAAAACGGCTGCGACGCCAGCGCCATTCAATGCTGGCGCAGCCTGCAGGACAACTTTGGCTGCGCCACCTGCCTGACGATGTCGATGATGGGCGAAGACCTGATGCCCTCGGCCTGCGAGGTCGACATCATGGGCGCACTGTCGATGTATGCGCTGGCGCTGGCAAGTGGCGCACCCCCGGCGATCCTCGATTGGAACAACAACTACGCCTACGAAGAAGACCTCTGCGTCTGCACCCATTGCGGGAACTACCCGAAGTCCTTCATCGGCGACACGCCCGAAGTGGGCGAGTTGGACGTGCTGGGCGAAAGCATCGGGCGGTCGAAATGCTTCGGCGCGGTCAAGGGCAAGGTGAAGCCCGGTCCGATGACCTATTTCCGTCTGTCCACGGACGACCGGCGCGGCACCGTGAAGTGCTACCTGGGCGAGGGCGAGTTCACCGACCATCCCTTCGCGATGGACGGAGGCATCGCCACCACCCGCGTCAAGGAATTGCGGAAGTTGCTGAAGTTCGTGACGCAAAACGGCTTCGAACACCACGTCGCCATGGTCCGCGGCCACCATGCTGATGTCGTCAACGAGGCAATGACCCGGTATCTCGGTTGGCCGATCTACCACCATGGGCAAGAGCCTGAACCCCAACTCACCTTCCCGAACCGGTTCTGACAATATGCTGACGAATGACAAGATCCCGCTAATCCGGGAAAAGGCACTGTGGATGCGGCGCACAGCCTTTACCATGGTACATCGCGCACAACTGGGCCATCCGGGTGGCGACTTTTCGGCCATGGACATCCTCGCCACGCTGTACTTCGGGGTGATGAACTACGACCCCCAACGCCCCGACTGGGATGGGCGTGACCGCTTCGTCATGTCCAAAGGCCACGCCACCGGAGCGCTCTACTCCGCCCTCTGCGCGGCGGGCTATTTTCCCGAGGATTGGCTGTCCAGCTACATGCAACCGAAGTCGCTCCTCAACGGCCACCCGAACCGCAACTACCTGCCCGGAATCGAAACCAACACCGGCCCCCTGGGTCACGGCTTCCCCGTCGCCACCGGCATCGCCATTGCCGGCCAGATCACCGGCGCGACCTACAGGACCTTTGTGCTGACCGGCGATGGAGAACAGCAAGAGGGGTCGAACTGGGAGGCCGCGATGGTCGCGGGCCACCGCAAGCTTGCGAACCTCACCCTCATCATCGATCGCAACCGCCTGCAACAGGGCGCGGGGACCGAGGAGACCTCTGGCCTTGACCCCCTCGACGACAAATACCGCGCCTTCGGCTTCGACGTGTTCGAGGTGGACGGCCATACTCCCGAGGCCCTGCTGGCTACACTTGGGGCTGCCCCCGGCACCAGGCCGCGCTGCGTGATCGCGAACACGGTCAAGGGCAAGGGTGTAAGCTTCATGGAAGGCGTCGCCTCGTGGCACCACGGCGTCCCGAACGATGCGCAATATGCCCAAGCCATGCGGGAGCTTGCCTGATGGCCCACGCCTCAACCGCCGCCGCCGGGCTTCACGATTGCCGGAACATCTGGGTGCAGACTCTGGAGCAACTGGCCGAGTCTGACCCCCGCATTGTCGCGGTGGTCAATGACTCGGTCGGGTCCTCCAAGCTTGGGAGTTTCCAGAAGAAGTTCCCGGACCGCCTGATCAACGTGGGCATCGCCGAGCAAGTGATGGTCGGCGTCGGCGCAGGGCTGGCGAATGGCGGCCGTATTCCTTTCGTCTCCGCCGCAAGCTGCTTTCTCACCGGTCGCGCGCTTGAACAGCTAAAGGCCGACATTGCATATGCCAATTTCAACGTGAAGCTGGTCGGTCAATCCTCTGGCGTCGCTTACGGAGAACTTGGGGCCACCCACCACTCCATCGAAGACCTCGCCTGGCTCCGGCCCCTGACCAATCTCACCGTCATCGTTCCCGCCGACGCCTGGGAAACCGCCGAAGCCGTGAAATGGGCTGCAAGGCACGAGGGCCCGGTCTACCTCCGGCTCTCCCGCACGCCCGTCCCCGACCTTGATATCCCGAACCGAACCTTTCATCCGGGCAAGGCCGAGGTCGTCCTTCAGGGCGATGACCTGACAATCGTTGCCTGCGGGACCACTGTGCACTTGGCAGCCTCTGCAGCGTACCGGCTCAGGGCTGAAGGCATCACTGCCCGCGTCCTGAACTTCTCCACGATCAATCCCCTCGACGAAGCCGCCCTCCACGAGGCCACTGCCACCGGCGCCATCGTCACGGTCGAAGAGGCCTCGGTCCGGGGCGGCCTTGGCGGCGCGGTGGCCGAGTTCACCTCGGCCCACAGGCCCGTGCCAGTCGAACGCATGGGCTTCCCTGGTTTTCTTCCCACCGGATCCACCGACTGGCTTTTCAAGGAGTACGGCCTTTCAATTGATGGCATCATTGCCGCCGCTCACCGAGCGCTGGGTCGCAAATGAGCGTCTTGCGAGTCCTTTCCATCGACCAGGGCACCACCAACACCAAGGCGCTGCTCATAGACCAGACCGGCAGTGTCCTCGCCCGTGCCTCCGCGCCGCTGAGAACCTCGTACCCGCACCCCGGCTGGGCTGAACAGTCCGCGTCGGACATCTGGGCTTCGGTCCAGTCCGTCATTGCGCAGATTGTTACCGAAACCGGGTCGCAGATCGACGCGATCGCCATCGCCAACCAGCGTGAGACTCTGGTCCTGTGGGACAGCGAAACCAGCGAGCCGGTCTGCCCCGCTCCGATCTGGCAATGCCGCCGCACCGCTGACGACTGCGCCGCGCTCATCGCTCAAGGCCATGACCCGGAAGTGACCGCCGCCACAGGTCTGGGAATCAACCCGCTTTTCCCGGCCTCGAAACTCGCCTGGGCGCTGCGGAATGTCGAGAAGGCTGCGGGACTTCACTTAGAGGGCCGCCTCCGTGCCGGGACCGTCGACGCCTGGCTACTTTGGAACCTCACCGGGGGCGCCGCCTTTGCGACCGACCATTCCAACGCTAGCCGCACGCAGCTTTTCGATACGCGCAGCCTGACTTTCTCGGCTGACCTTGGCCGGGTCTTCGGCGCGCCGGTGGATTGCCTGCCGGAACCGCTCCCGTCGGACAGCCTGTTTGGTGTCACATCGGCTGGCGCGACTGCACTCCCCGCCGGACTGCCAATTCGCGCGATGCTGGGCGACAGCCATGCTGCACTGTATGGCCATGGCATCCGCCAGCCGGGACCAGTCAAGGCGACCTACGGCACCGGCTCCAGCCTGATGACGCTGACGCCCTCCCGAGTGACTTCGAACCATGGCCTTTCGGGGACCATTGCCTGGACCGATAGCAACGGCACGGCCTATGCGCTTGAGGGCAACATCACAGTGTCCGCCCAGGCCGCTGCGTTCATGGCAAGCATATTGGGTCTTGCTGACGCGGCTGCAGTTTCCGCGCTGGCTCAAACCGTACCAGACGCAGGTGGCGTAACCTTCGTGCCGGCTCTCGCCGGTCTAGGAGCACCGCATTGGAAAGACGCAGCACGCGGCACAATTGCCGGCATGACCCATGCCACCAAACCTGCCCATCTGGCACGTGCAACCTTTGAGGCGATCGCGCACCAGATCGCGGATGTGTTGGATGCGATGGAGGCTGATATCGGCCAGCCCCTTGCCACTCTTTCGGCGGACGGGGGCGCATCGGGCAACGGGTTCTTGATGCAATTGCAGGCGGACCTGCTGGCTCACACAGTAAGCGCGGCCAAGGTCGAGGAAATCGGTGCTTTGGGTGTTGCCGGCATGGCAATGGCAAGTATTGGCTGCCCGGTTGTGCCAAAGGTCGAGTTCACAACCTTCTCGCCACGGATGCCAGAGAATCTTCGGACAGCAGCTCGATCGCTTTGGTCAACGTCCGTACGGCAATCGGTACGCGAAGGTTGAGTGCATTCTCATCCAAAGCTGCCAGTCCGAGACACTTCGCATTGAACCTGGGGGCGGGACTCGTTCTGGCATCATAGCCAGTATATTGCGGTTGCGGCGAGAGCGACTGCAGCGAGGAAGACCTGGGGGGTGCTGTCAGACGAATGCGAACCAGTCTCCGTTACCCCAACCCCACCTTCGGGTCAGGCACCGAGCAGGCCGCGCCACTCGGCGAGAGCGGCGGCACGGGTCTGCTTGTAGGCGTTGCGATCTTGGAGATGGCGCTCCGTCGGAAAGTGGCTGTGGATCGATGCGAGGACTAGAAGATTAACGGCAGGCGGATGATCTCGGGGATCGTCTTGAAGTAGCGGAAGCGGGACCGTTTGGTCAGTTGGCGAGGCTAGGGTCAGGACTCGTTCTTGCTTCATAGCCAGAACATGACAGTTGCAGCGAGAGCGACGGCGGAGAGGAAGACCTTGTGGCACCTGTCGTATCGGGTAGCAACACGTCGCCAGTCCTTCAGT
>NZ_JBXVVT010000003.1:0-533384 GCF_057219935.1 Tabrizicola sp. T74
GTCATCCACGCGCGGCTTGCCGTGGCTCTTGGGAAAGAAAGGCTGCAGCCGCGCCATCTGCGCCTCCGTCAGCCAGAAAAGGTTGCTCATCGCTCAGTCTCCTTACGGAGGCTGAATCACGCCACAGACGCAAGATCAATGGGTCCTGACCCTAGAAGACCTTCAGTTTCCGGTCAGAAGGATTGGCAAGTGAAAATCGAAGACCGCGTTCGCTTAGCCTTCGATCTTGGGCTAAACAAAGAGTTTCTGCCGATGCTTTCATTTGCGCTGCCCGCAGTTGAAGCATCCGCAAAGAAGAAGTTTGGTGCAGGTGGGCGCACATCATTTATGAGGCTTATTAGAGAGAACTATGATGTATTCCACTGGTTCTCTGGAAGCTTTCTTGACTTTGGGCTTCTGCGTTTCCCCACCCTTGATCCCAAGTTAACTGATGGAAGGGTCGTTGACCGTCCAGATCTAGCCGAGGTTCTCTATTACCTACATCGCTGTTCATTGGCTCATGGTCAGGAACTCGGCGAAAACTGTTCGATTCTTCCACGCAAACCAGACGGCAGTTTTGACTTTCAGATCGACAAAGTGGGGAACGGCGTTCGTCTCCCGGAACCAATCGCCTGGGGCTTGTTAGCTTCGGTAGTTCTTGAACCGACTAATGCTGACTTGGAGTCGCGATCAGGGAATTATTTCACCCTAGGCCTTGCTCCGAACACTTACTTCCTTAACGTCGATCTATTTTGGGGCGCGAAGGAGCGAGTAAAGAAGGTCGTGGCAAAGTATGAGACCCCTCCAGATCAAACGCCGAGTGTTATGGCTATGCTCAACAGCTAAGCGTTGGGTCCGGCCCTCGTTGCCTCGGGCCGTTCGGCGCTGAAAACGCTCCACTGGAGCGTTTTCACCCCGGCAGGGCCGGGGCCGCGCCTCACCCCTGCAACGTCCTAACCCCATACCCCTCGCCCCGTGCCTTCATCGCCGCAACTGCCGCCACTGACGCCGCAGCCGTGGTGAAATACGGGATCTTGTCCATCAGCGCGACCCGCCGGATATCCCGGCTGTCGGACACCGCCTGGGTGCCCTCGGTCGTGTTCATCACCAAAGCGATGTCGTTGTTCTTCAGCCGGTCGACGATGTTCGGGCGGCCTTCGTAGACCTTGGCGACGGCCTCTGACGGCACGTCCTGCGAGGCCAGCCACTTCGCGGTGCCCCTGGTGGCGACGATCACGAAGCCCATCGCCACAAGGTCGCGGGCGGCGGCGGCGAGGGCCGGAGTCTTGTCCATGTCCTTGACCGATAGGAAGACCCGGCCTTCGGTTGGGAGGATCGTGCCTGCGCCCATCTGGGCCTTGAGGAAGGCCAACGCGAAGGTGCGGTCCCAGCCCATCACTTCGCCGGTCGAACGCATCTCGGGCCCCAGCATCGGGTCGACGCCGGGGAACCTCGCAAACGGCAGGACGGCCTCTTTGACGCTGAACCAGGGGGTATTCGGGTCGGCGAGGGTCAGCGGGTCGGCGAGGGGCAGGTCGGTGTCGGGGCCGACGCCGGCGGGGTAGGGCGCGCGCATCGGGAAGGCTTTCAGCGGCTCACCGGCCATCAGGCGGGCGGCGATGGAGGCGATGGCACTGTCGGTGGCCTTGGCGACGAAGGGCACAGTGCGGCTGGCGCGCGGGTTCACTTCCAGGACGTAGATCACCCCGTCCTTGATCGCGAATTGCACGTTCATCAGGCCCACGACGTTCAGCGCCTTGGCCATGACGACGGTCTGGCGCTTCAGCTCCTCGACCGTTTCGGCAGACAGCTGGTGCGGCGGCAGGCAGCAGGCCGAGTCGCCGGAGTGGACGCCCGCTTCCTCGATATGTTCCATGATTCCAGCGACATGGACGGATTTACCGTCGCTGAGCGCGTCGACGTCAACCTCGACGGCACCGGAGAGGTAGGAGTCGAGAAGCACGGGCGAGTCGCCGGATACCTGGACGGCGGTGGAGATGTAGCGTTCGAGCTGTTCGTCCGAGCGGACGATTTCCATCGCGCGGCCGCCAAGGACGAAGGAGGGGCGGATGACGAGGGGGTAGCCGACTTCTTTCGCGACCTTGAAGGCCTCGTCGCGGCTGCGGGCGGTGCCGTTGTGCGGCTGTTTCAGGCCCAGGTCCTGGAGGAGCCGCTGGAAGCGTTCGCGGTCTTCGGCGAGGTCGATGGCATCGGGCGTGGTGCCGAGGATCGGGATGCCTTCGGCGTGAAGCGCGTTGGCGAGTTTCAGCGGCGTCTGACCGCCGAACTGGACGATGACGCCGTGGAGCGTGCCGTTCTCCTGCTCAACCCGCAGGATTTCCAGGACATGCTCCAGGGTCAGGGGCTCGAAGTAGAGGCGGTCGGAGGTGTCGTAGTCGGTCGAGACGGTCTCGGGGTTGCAGTTGACCATGATGGTCTCATACCCGGCGGCGGTCAGCGCAAAGCAGGCGTGGCAGCAGCAGTAGTCGAACTCGATCCCCTGGCCGATCCGGTTCGGGCCGCCGCCGAGGATGACGACCTTCTTGGCGTTAGTCGGGCGGCTTTCGCATTCCACGTCGCCCATCGCGGGGGCTTCGTAGGTGGAATACATGTAGGGGGTCTGGGCCTCGAACTCCGCCGCGCAGGTGTCGATGCGCTTGAAGACGGCGGTGACGCCGAGGCGGGTGCGGGCGCGGCGGACCTGGGCTTCGTCGCGGCCGGTGAGTTTGGCGAGGCGCGCGTCGGTGAAGCCCATCATCTTCAGCTGGCGGAGCGCTTCGGCGTTGGTGGGCAGGCCGTTCTTGCGGATGGTCGCCTCGGTGTCGATGATCTCGCGGATGCGGGCGAGGAACCAGGGGTCGAAGGCGGTGACGTCCTGGATTTCGTCGTTGGTCAGCCCGTGCCGCATGGCCTGGGCGATGACCCTCAGGCGGTCTGGGGTGGCTTGGCCGAGGGCCTTGACGATGGAGGCCTTGTCCGGCGCGCCGGGGATGGCGATTTCGTCAAAGCCGGTGAGGCCGGTTTCCAGCGAGGCGAGAGCCTTCTGCATGGATTCGTGGATGGTGCGGCCGATGGCCATGGCTTCGCCGACCGACTTCATCGCGGTGGTGAGGTTGGGCTGGGAGCCCGGGAATTTCTCGAAGGCGAAGCGGGGGATCTTGGTGACGACGTAGTCGATGGAGGGCTCGAAGGAGGCGGGCGTGACCTTGGTGATGTCGTTGTCAAGCTCATCCAGCGTGTAGCCGATGGCGAGTTTCGCGGCGATCTTGGCGATGGGGAAGCCGGTGGCTTTCGACGCGAGCGCTGAGGAGCGGGAGACGCGGGGGTTCATCTCGATCACGACCATGCGGCCGTCGGCGGGGTTGATCGCCCACTGCACGTTGGAGCCGCCGGTTTCGACCCCGATCTCGCGCAGCACGGCGATGCTGCCGTTGCGCATGATCTGGTATTCCTTGTCGGTCAGCGTCAGGGCGGGCGCAACGGTGATGGAATCGCCGGTGTGGACGCCCATCGGGTCGACGTTCTCGATGGAGCAGACGATGATGGCGTTGTCGGCGCGGTCGCGCACGACTTCCATCTCGTATTCCTTCCAGCCGAGGAGGGATTCGTCGACGAGGACCTGCGCGACGGGGGAGGCTTCGAGCCCGGACTTCACGATGGCTTCATAGTCGTCGCGGTTGTAGGCGACGCCGCCGCCGGTGCCGCCGAGAGTGAAGGCGGGGCGGATGATGGCGGGGAGGCCGACGTATTCGATCGCCTCGATCGCCTCGCGCACGCCGGCGGCGATGTCGTACTTGCCGTCGGGCTTCTTCGGCGCTGCGATGATCGTGGCCTTGGGGTTCTCCAGCCCGATGCGATCCATCGCCTCGCGGAACAACTTGCGATCTTCTGCCATTTCGATGGCTTCGCGCTTGGCCCCGATCAGCTCGACCTTGTACTTTTCCAACACGCCCATGTCCGCGAGCGCCAGCGCGGTGTTGAGGCCGGTCTGCCCGCCCATCGTGGGCAACAGCGCGTCAGGGCGTTCCTTTTCAATGATCTTGGCGACGACTTCGGGGGTGATCGGCTCGATGTAGGTCGCATCCGCCAGACCCGGGTCGGTCATGATCGTCGCGGGGTTCGAGTTCACCAGGATGACCCGGTAGCCTTCCTCGCGCAGGGCCTTGCAGGCCTGGGCGCCGGAGTAGTCGAACTCGCAGGCCTGCCCGATGACGATGGGACCCGCGCCGATGATCATGATCGACTTGATATCGGTCCGCTTCGGCATCTGAGCCCCCACCTATTGCGCAAAATTGTGCGGGTTATAGAGAGAAGCCGGACCGGCGCAAGGGGCAAACGGCGGGGCGCATTCGCAATGGAAAAGGCCGGGGAGAACCCCGGCCTTTGTCGGTTTCAGGGGCGCGGACGCCTTATGCCCGTTCGCCCACCGCGGCCTCGGCGGCGGCGATTGCGGCCTTGCGGGCAGCGATGCGCTCACCCGTCGGCGGGCCCTCGAAGCGGCGATTCTCGACCAGCACCCAAAGCACGATGGCCAGCGCGATGAAGCCGAGGACGACGTAGAGCACCCGCTCGTTCGGGTGGGCCACGGCGATGTAGAGGATGATCCCCTTGCCGATCAGCGCCAGCACGCAGACCAGCTTGAAGAGACCTGCGCTCATCGCCCAGGGGCCGGGGGTCGGCCACTTCGGCCCACCATAGGCCAGCATCCCGGCCAGGATCGGGATGATGAAGGACAGGAACAGGAACACCAGCGTCGAGTTCACCACGATCACGTAGATCGAGGTCTCGCCCACCTTGATCGACAGCGCCAGGAGCACATAGAGGATGCAAAGCACCGCCGAGGTCCAGATCGCGTTGACCGGCGTGCGGTACTTCGGCGAGACGGTGGCCAGCGCCTTGGACGCACCCGGAACCCCGTCATCGCGCGAGAAGGCGAAGAGCATCCGGCTGGCCGAGGTCACCGTGGCCAGACCGCAAAGCAACTGCGCGATCAGGATGAAGAAGTAGAGCGCGGTCTTCAGGCCTTGCGGCATGATGGCGTCCATCGTGCCGAAGAACATGCCCCAGCCTTGGACTGCGGCGGCGTTCATGTCCGGGATCGCCAGCGTGATGGCGCAGATCATGATCCAGCCGACGATGGAGGACCAGAACACGGCCGAGACGATCCCACGCGGCACCGAGTGGGCCGCGTTCTTGGTTTCCTCGGACGTATGGGCCGAGGCGTCGTAGCCGGTGATCGTGTAGACCGGCAGAAGGAGGCAGAGGAGGAACAGGTAGGGGATGCTGTCGCTGGCGGGGAAGACGTTGCCGCCGGCCTCGCCCGAGTAGTTGGTGAAGGTCCACAGCCGCGAGATATCGATGGCCGGGGCGAAGTAGAGGCAGGCCACGACCAGCACCGCGGTCGTCGCAAAGATGATGTAGCCCGAAATGTCGGTCAGGAAGGTCGTGGCCTTGATGCCGATGTGGTTGAAGATCGCCTGGAGCACGGTGATCGCGGCAACGAAGCCCACGATCTGCCAGTCGGTCCCGGTGAAGCCGAACATCGGCCCGAAGGTCCCGGCGAAGAAGTAGGCGGTCCCGATGTTGATCGCCCCAAGGACGGTGATCAGGCCCAGCAGGTTGAGCCAGGCGGTCAGCCAGCCCCAGAACCGGTTCCCCAGGATCGAGGCCCAGTGATAAAGCCCGCCCGCGGTCGGGAAGGCCGAGGCGATCTGCGCCATCGCCAGGGCGAACATGCCCGAGACGATGCAGCCGGTGATCCAGCCGATGCCCGCCCCCGCTCCGCCCACGGACGAGATCGCCTGGGCGAAGGAGTTGATGCCTCCGGAGAGGATGCAGATGATCGAGAAGGAGATGGCGAAGTTCGAGAACTTCGACATGGAGCGCTGCAGCTCCTGCGCGTAGCCCATGCCGTGCAAGACCTTCAGGTCCTCATGCTTGGCATGGTCGTTGTAGTCGTCGGAAGCCATTTTCGGTGTCCCTTCGTACCGGTGTTGGACGATTTTTGTTGTTCGTTGCCCCCCGGCTACATCATGTGGTGCCCGGGTGTATCGACAAGGAAGCGCTATTTTAACCATCAGGCAAGCTTTGAATGCGTTTCTTGACCGATCGATCAAGTTTTTTGCGCTGCGGCGTCGTTTTCTGCTGCAGCTGCGGCGCGGAATGAACTGGCGGGCGCGCGGGCTTCGGCCTATTTCGGGCTGACGGGAATACGGGGGCCGACGGGTGATCCTCATCGAACATGGACCGGGGGATGCGCCCGCGCTCTTCGACCGGCCGCGCGAGGTGATCATTGCCCGCCGCCCGGCCGATCTGCCCGCGGCCCTGGCGCAGGCCGAGGCAGCGCGGGCATCGGGGGCCTGGCTTGCGGGCTATGTTGCCTATGAGGCCGGCTATGCGCTGGAGCCGAAGCTTTCCCGCCTGATGCCGCGGAAACGCCCCGGCCCGCTGCTCGCGCTTGGCGTCTTCGACGGGCCACGGGAGGCCGGGCCGGCTCTGGCCCGGGCGCTGGAGGAGGGCCGGTCGACCTGGATGACCGCGCCCGCGCCGCTGATCGGTCGTCGGGCCTACGGCAATGCGGCGCGGCGCGTCTTCGACTATATCGCGGCGGGGGATTGCTATCAGGTGAACCTGACCTTCCCAATGGCGGCGCGGCTGGTCTCGGGGTCTCCTCTGGGGCTTTACGGGGCCTTCCGGCGGACCGGAGCCGTGGGGCATGGGGCCTATGTCGACCTGGGTGTGGGGCCGGTGGTGGTCTCGCGGAGCCCCGAGCTGTTCTTCAAGGTTCAGGCTGGCCGCGTCGTGACGCGTCCGATGAAGGGCACGCGACCCCGGGGCAAGGACGCGGCCGAGGATGCGGCGATCATTGCCGAGTTGCGGGGGGCCGAGAAGGACCGGGCCGAGAACCTGATGATCGTGGACCTTCTGCGCAACGACATCTCGCGGCTGTCGAAAGTGGGGACGGTAAAGGTCCCCGCTTTGTATGCGATCGAAAGCTATGCGACGGTGCATCAGATGACCTCGACGGTGGAGGGGGAGCTTGAGGCGCCGCCGACCCTGCCGGGGCTGATGGCGGCTTTGTTTCCCTGCGGCAGCGTCACGGGCGCGCCGAAGATCCGGGCGATGCAGATCATCCGTGAAGTGGAGCCCTTTGCGCGCGGCGTCTATTGCGGCGCGGTGGGGTGGATGTCTCCGTCCGGGGACGCCGATTTTTCGGTCGCGATCCGGACGCTGTCGGTTTCCGGGTCGGACATCGTGATGAACGTGGGCGGCGGGCTGACGCATGGCTCGACCGCTGAAGGAGAATGGGAGGAGGCGCTGTGGAAAGCGCGCTTCGTGAAGGCGGCGGTGAGCCGGGACTGAGGCTGATTGAGACGCTGCTGTGGGACGGGGCGGGCGCCCCGCGCTGGGCGTTGCATCGGGAGCGGCTGCAGCGGTCGGCGGCGATGCTGGGCTGGTCCTGTCCCGAGGTTGCACCGTCCGGCCCCGACCATCCGGCGCGGTTACGGCTGACTTTGGACCGGCAGGGTCGGGTGGAGTGGACGGTCGCCCCGTTGCCCCCGGCCAAGGCGGAGTGGCGGGTGGGGTTGGCCGGGGAGCGGCTGCGGTCGGATGACCCCTGGCTGCGGGTAAAGTCCACCCGGCGCGAAGTCTATGACCGGGCGCGGGCGGCGCTTCCGCAAGGGCTGGACGAGGTGATCTTCCTGAACGAACGCGGCGAGGTCTGCGACGGGTCGATCACCACGGTCTTCTTCGACCGGGGGCAGGGGATGCGGACCCCGCCCTTGGCCTGTGGGTCGCTGCCGGGGGTGCTGCGGGCAGAAGTTGGCTGTCTGGAGGAGGTTCTGCTGGCCGAGGACCTGCCCCGCGTGCGGCTTTGGGCGGGCAATGCGCTGCGCGGGCTGATCCCGGCGGTTTTTCAGACGTAAGGTGGGCAAGATTGCCCACCCTACCGGCGGGGTCGGGCTTGACTTGGCCCCTTGGGCAAGGTGTATCGGCGCGATGGAATTCAAGGCCCTCCGAAAGGGGAACGACGATGCATGCCTATCGCAGCCATACCTGTGCCGCGCTGAACACGTCCCATGTGGGCGAAACCGTCCGCTTGTCGGGCTGGGTCCACCGGGTGCGCGACCATGGCGGTGTGCTCTTCATTGACCTGCGCGACCATTACGGGATCACTCAGGTGCTGTGTGACGGCGACTCGGCGGCGTTCAAGGCGCTGGAGCAGGTGCGGTCGGAGTGGGTGATCCGCGTTGACGGCCGGGTGAAGGCGCGGGATGCCTCGCTCGTGAACCCCAAGATCCCGACGGGCGAGATCGAGGTCTATGTGACCGACCTGGAAGTCCTGGGTGCGGCCGAGGAACTGCCGCTACCGGTCTTCGGCGACACCGAATACCCCGAGGAGACGCGGCTGACCTACCGCTTCCTCGACCTCCGCCGCGACACGATGCACCAGAACATGATGCTGCGGTCGAACGTGGTGCGCTGGCTGCGGGGTGCCATGTGGGACCAGGGCTTCACCGAGTTCCAGACGCCGATCATCACCGCCTCCTCCCCCGAAGGCGCGCGCGACTTCCTGGTGCCCTCGCGCCTGCATCCGGGCAAGTTCTACGCGCTGCCCCAGGCCCCGCAGCAGTTCAAGCAGCTGATCCAGGTCGCGGGCTTTGACCGCTATTTCCAGATCGCGCCCTGCTTCCGCGACGAAGACCCGCGCGCCGACCGCTCGCCTACCGACTTCTACCAGCTCGATGTCGAGATGTCCTTCGTGACCCAGGACGACGTCTTTGCCGCCGTCCAGCCGGTCTTGCAGGGCCTCTTCGAGCACTTTGGCAAGGGCCGGAAGGTGTACTCTGACTGGCCGCGCATCGCCTATCGGGATGCGCTGAAGTGGTACGGGTCCGACAAGCCCGACCTGCGGAACCCGATCCGGATGCAGGACGTCAGCGAACATTTCCGCGGCTCGGGCTTCGCGATCTTCGCCAAACTCTTGGAGCAGGAGGGCAACGAGGTCCGCGCGATCCCGGCGCCGAAGGGGCCGTCGGGCGAACCTGTGGGCCGCAAGTTCTGCGACCGGATGAACGCCTTCGCGCAGCAGCAGGGCCTGCCGGGGATGGGCTACATCTTCTGGCGCGACGCCGAGGATGGCTCGGGCATGGAAGCCGCCGGCCCCCTGGCCAAGAACATCGGGCCGGAGCGGACCGAGGCGATCCGGCTGCAACTCGGCCTGGAAAAGGGCGACGCGGCCTTCTTCCTGGGCGGCAAGCCCGAGGCCTTCGAGGGCATCGCCGGCAAGGCGCGGAACGTGATCGGCGAGGAATTGGGGCTGACCGAGAAGGACTGCTTCCGCTTTGCCTGGATCGTCGACTTCCCGATGTACGAGAAGACCGACGAGGGGAAGATCGACTTCAGCCACAACCCCTTCTCGATGCCGCAGGGGGGCCTTGAGGCGCTGTCTGGCGACCCGCTGAAGGTCTATGCCTACCAGTACGACCTCGCGTGCAACGGCTATGAGGTGATCTCGGGCGGCATCCGGAACCACAAGCCCGAGATCATGTACAAGGCGTTCGAGCTGGCGGGCTACCCGAACTCCGAGGTCGACAAGCGTTTCGGCGGGATGGTCAAGGCGTTCAAGTACGGCGCTCCGCCCCACGGTGGCTGTGCTGCAGGGATCGACCGGCTGGTGATGCTGCTGGCCGACACCCAGAACATCCGCGAGGTCATCATGTTCCCGATGAACCAGCGGGCCGAGGACCTGCTGATGAATGCGCCCTCGGACCCGACCCTGCAGCAGCTGCGCGAGTTGAACCTTCGCGTCGTCCCTAAGGACAGCTGATGTACCAGGCCTCGGTCCCCGTCTTCCGCCACTACCTGTCGCGCGTCAGCGACATCGTGGCGGTGGCGGGGCCGGATGCGCTGGACGCCCAGATCGCCGACAGCTTTCCCGCCCGCCAGCAGTTCGCCACGGCTGCGGGCTTTGCCCTGCGGATCGCCTGCCCCCTGGCGGGGCGCGAAGTGCCGGACCTGCCGCAGGGCCTGGGTCCCCGGCTGGCGGTGGCGCGGGCGCTGTTAGGTGCGATGACGCCTGCCGATTTCGAGGGCGCCGAGAGCCGGATGATCCGCCACAAGGCGGGCTTTGCCGAGCTGGATCAGACCGGGGCAGAGTTCCTCCATCTTTACGGCCTGCCGAATTTCTTCTTCCACCTGACCATGGGCTATGCCGCACTCCGCGCCGCCGGGGTGCCTTTGGGCAAGGCGGATTTCGACGGGTTCCATTCCTATCCGGCCGATTTCCGCTTCTGAACCGGCGGCTCTTCGCGGGCGCTCCGCTTGCTCATCGCTGGGCGGCGACGGAACGCAGGCTCCCTCGCGTATGATCCCGCAAGAAACGGGAGGCGCGCATGGACAGCGACAGCTTTGCAATCCGGTTCGGCTATGGGCTGCCTGCGGGGGTCATGGGCCTCGGGGCAGAGGACACTGCCGCGCGGACCTGGCCAGGGGTGACGCTGGCCGAGCTTGCGCCCGAAGCACTCGCCTACCGGGCGGCGAAGAAGGCCAAGGACGAGACGGCGGTGAAAGAGGCGCAGCGGGCGGTCGATGCGCTGGCCCTGCGCGGGGCGAAGGCGATCTTTGCCCGGGCCATCGGATCCGACGACCCCTACCGCGAGAGGCTGGTGGCCTTCTGGGCCGACAATTTCACCGTCACCGCGCGCAACCGCATCGAACGCGCGCTGCCGGGGATCCTGGTCGAAGAGGCGATCCGCCCGCATGTGACGGGGCGTTTCGCCGACATGCTGCGCGCGGTCACCACGCATCCGGCCATGCTGGTCTACCTGAACCAGGAGGCGTCCTTCGGGCCGGGCTCGCTCAAGGGCAAGCGGCAGCAGAAGGGTCTGAACGAGAACCTCGCGCGGGAACTTCTGGAGCTGCACACGCTGGGGGTCGGGGCGGGCTACACCCAGGACGACGTGCGGCAGCTGGCCGAGCTTCTGACCGGCCTTACCGTGGGGCGCGAGGGGTTTGTCTTCGATGCGAAAAGGGCAGAGCCAGGGGCCGAGACGGTGCTGGGCGTGCGCTACGACGGCAAGGGCGAGGCGCCGATCCTTCAGGCGCTGGACGATCTTGCCGCGCGGCCCGAGACGGCGGCGCATCTGGCGCGGAAGCTGGCGGTGCATTTCGTGGCGGATGATCCGGACGAGGGACTGGTCGATGATCTGGCGGCGGTTTTCCGCGACGGGGGCGGGGATCTGCGACAGGTTTCTGACGCGCTGGCAGCACATCCCAAGGCTGCGAAGGGGATTAAGACGCGGCAGCCGTTCGATTTTCTGGTGGCGAGCTTGCGCGCGCTGGGCGTGGGGCCGGAAGTGATCCTGGGGCTGGAGCCAAGGGCCTTCAAGCGGCTGATCCTCGATCCGTTGCAGTCGATGGGCCAGCCCTTCCAGCAAGCGCCCGGCCCCGATGGCTGGCCAGAGCGTGAGGCCGACTGGATCACTCCGCAGGGTCTTGCGGCCCGGATCACTTTCGCGATGCAGGCGCCCGAGCGGCTGGTGCGGCCCCTGCCGGACCCGAGGGCCTTCCAATCGCGGGCGCTGGGCGGAACGGCGGGGGAGAAGCTGACATGGGCGGTGGGTGCTGCGGAATCGGCGCGGGATGGGGTGGGGCTGG
This sequence comes from Tabrizicola sp. T74, assembly GCF_057219935.1. NCBI lineage: Bacteria > Pseudomonadati > Pseudomonadota > Alphaproteobacteria > Rhodobacterales > Paracoccaceae > Tabrizicola > Tabrizicola sp. T74. The sequence goes on from NZ_JBXVVT010000003.1 coordinate 11,641, forward strand.
TCCTTGCCTCGCCCGAGTTCAACAGGAGGTAGGCGATGGATCGGCGGATTTTCCTGAAGGGGCTGGGGGTGATGGGCTGCTCGGCCGCGGCGCATCCCCTGCTGACCACGCTGACGCTGGCGGCGGCACCGGGCGAGAACCGGCTGGTCGTCATCATCCTGCGCGGGGCGATGGATGGGTTGGACGTGGTGCAGCCGCGGGGCGACCGGGGGTTGGCCAAGGTGCGGCCCGGGGTGTTGGCCCAGGCGCAGGACCTCGACGGGTTCTTTGCGCTGCATGAAGGCCTGTCCGGGCTGATGCCGCTGTGGCAGGCGGGGGAACTGGCCTTCGTCCATGCGACCTCGACCCCCTACCGCGACAAGCGCAGCCATTTCGACGGGCAGGACCTGTTGGAGGCCGGGACCGGCACCGACCTAGCCCCGGCGGCGCAGCGGGATGGCTGGCTGAACCGGCTTCTGTCGGTGCTGCCCGGCGTGACCTCGGAAACCGCCTGGGCCGTCGGGCGCGAGGCGATGCCGATCCTGGCCGGAGCGGCCCCGGCGGAAAGCTGGGCGCCGGACCAGGACCTGGCGGTCTCCGTCCCGGCGCGGTCGCTTTTGGAGCATGTCTACCAGGACGACCCGCTGTTCCACCAGGCCTCGGCCACCGCCTTCGGCCTGGCGGGGATGGAGGAGGGCGCGGGGCAGGACACCGACCTGATCGCCGATTTCGTCGCCGAACGCCTGCGCGGCCCGGCGCGGATCGCGGCGTTTTCGCTGACCGGCTGGGACACCCACAAGGGGCAGGAGCGGGCGATCCGCAGGCCGCTCGACCGTCTCCAGCGCGCGGTCTTGCGGCTGAAGGCGGGGACGGGGCCGGTTGTCTGGGGCAAGACGGTCGTGCTGGCGATGACCGAGTTCGGGCGGACGGTGCGGCAGAACGGCTCGGGCGGGACGGACCACGGGACGGGCGGTGCGATGCTGGTCGCGGGCGGGGCGGTGCGCGGCGGAAAGGTCCATGGGCGCTGGCCGGGGCTGGCGGAGGCCGACCTTTATGACCGGCGCGACCTGATGCCGACCTCGGACGTGCGGGATTGGGCGGCGCAGGTGATGGCGGGGCTTTACGGGCTGGACCGGGCCAATCTTGAACGGACGATTTTCCCGGGCCTGACGATGGAAGCCGCACCCTCGCTGCTTCTCTGACCTTGCAGTGCCCGCGACCCCCGGCATAGCCTGCGCCTGGGACGGGAGGGCAGGGTGATGGGCAAGAGGCTGGGGGATGAGGTCAAGGGCTGGACGCCGCCTGCGCGGCCGGGCCATGCGGCGCTGGAGGGGCGGTTCGTGCGGCTGGAGCCGTTGCAGGCCGACACCCATGCCTTTGAATTGCAAGAGGCTTTCCAGGGTCACGACAGCTTGTGGGACTACATGCCCTACGGCCCCTTCACCTCGGGCTCGGCCTATCACCGCTGGGCGCGGGAACGAGAGGGCGGCGAGGACCCTCGGTTCTTCGTGATGCGGGATGCAGGCAGCGGCAAATGCGGCGGGATCGCCAGCTTCCTGCGGATCACGCCCGAGGCCGGGTCGATCGAGGTCGGGCACATCTGCATCTCACCCTCAATGCAGCGGGGGGCGGCAGCGACGGAAGCCATGTTCCTGATGATGGCTTGGGCGTTCCAGGCGGGCTACCGGCGCTATGAATGGAAGTGCAACGCGCTGAACCTGGCCTCACGCCGGGCGGCGCAGCGGCTGGGGTTCAGCTTTGAGGGCGTGTTCCGCCAGCACATGATCGTCAAGGGCCGGAACCGCGACACCGCCTGGTTCTCGATCATCGACAACGAATGGCCCGCGCTGGCCGAGGCCTATGCGGTCTGGCTGGCACCGTCGAACTTCGACGCCCGGGGCCGCCAGCGCGAACGGCTGTCCGACCTGACGCGGCTGGTGCGGGCAGACAGCGACCCGGCGCTGGAGGGCTGAGCAGCCCGGTCAGGCCATCGAGCGCAGGGCGGCGATCCGATCCTCGATCATCCGGGACAGGCGCGCCCGGTCGAAGGGGGTGGAACTGTCGCGCACGGCATCCTCAAGCTCACTGTCGCACGAGGCGCGGGCCAGGCTTTGCAGGAAGGCGCGGGCATAGGACGGATCGCCCGGCGCGGTGATCAGCTGCGCCCCGCGCGCAAGATCGTCGCGCAGTGCGATCGGGTCGCCCATCGGGGCGGGCACATCCTCGCCCTTGTCGATGGGGCCAACGCCGGTGGTCAGCTGCCGAATCAGCCGCACCAGGCCCGCGACCGAGCCGAGCGGTTTTTCCAGGAATCCGGCCGCCCCGGCGTCGAGCGCACGATCCCGCCCCTCAGGATCGCCGGACAGGCCGAGGACGGGGAAGCCCTGCGCGGAAAGCTCGGCAATCAGGTCCTCACCCCGGCCATCAGGCAGGCCAAGATCGACGATGGCCAGGTCTGGCCGGTAGCAGTTCAGGTGAAGCCGTGCGATTTCAAGGCTTTCCGCCCGACGCAGCCGTGCGCCCGCCCGCTGCAGGATCAGCCGCAGCGCGTCACAGGTGAAGCGGCTGTCATCGACGACCATCAGCGTCAGCCCCTGCAGCGGCAGATCACCACCGCCAAAGGGCAGATCAGGCAGGTTCAGGTGGGAGGGGCGGTTGGGCATGGCGGACCTCTTTCGTGACGGAAGCGAGTGTCGTCCCGCAGCGTTAAGGCGCGGTAAAGGCGCCTGCGACCATCGCGCCGCTTGCAGCGCCGCCGCCCGGGCCGCATAACCCGGCGCAAAGCCATGCGAGGACCCCATGATCGGACGCCTGAACCATGTCGCCATCGCCGTCCCGGACCTGGAGGCGGCTGCGGCCCAGTACCGCCAGACGCTGGGCGCCAAGGTCGGCGCGCCGCAGGCTGAACCCGATCACGGGGTGACGGTGGTCTTCATCGAACTGCCGAACACCAAGATCGAGCTTCTGCATCCCCTGGGTGATGCCTCGCCGATCCTGGGGTTTCTGGAAAAGAACCCATCGGGCGGCATCCACCACATCTGCTACGAGGTTGAAGACATCCTGGCCGCGCGCGATCACCTCAAGGCGTCAGGCGCGCGGGTCCTGGGCTCGGGCGAGCCGAAGATCGGCGCGCATGGCAAGCCGGTGCTGTTCCTGCATCCCAAGGATTTCAATGGCTGTCTGGTGGAGCTTGAACAGGCATGACCATCACCGCCGCCCTCGTCCTCTACTCGATCACCTGGTTCATGACGCTGTTCTGCGTGTTGCCCTACCGCACCCAGTCGCAGGATGAGGCGAACCACATCGTCCCCGGCACCCCGCCCGGCGCGCCGGCGGGCGAGGTGATGAAGCGCAAGGTCTGGATCACCACGCTGATCGCGACGCCAATCTGGGCAGTGATCGCGGGCGTCATCCTGTCGGGCTGGATTTCCATCGCGGACCTCGACTGGTTCGGCCGAGCGACTCCCTGACGGCGCGGCTGGGGGCCAAAATCCTTAAGCAAGGATTTTGACAAATTTCTTGCTTAAGAAATTTGGGTCCAGTCCCTACCGCCCCGCGCTGGCCAGGCGGTGGTAGATATGGGTGAAGGTCGCCACACCCAGGACCGGGATCACAAGGTTGACCAGCGGCACCGACAGGGGGGCAGCCATCAGCGTGCCTGCGGCCCAAAGCGTCCAGCGGTTCCGGCGGCGCATCGCCTTGACCTCCTGCGGGGGCAGGCGGCGCAGCGCAACCAGGCTGAAATACTCTCGCCCCAGAAGGAAGCCGTTGATCGCCCAGAAGACCAGCGGGATGCCGGGGCCGACGAAGGGATAGAGGAACAGCGCGCCTGCGTTCACCGCGATCACCAGGCCCAGGAAGTTGACCGACTGGCGCAGGCTTTCGCCCAGCGTCAGCGCCGTCGCGGGGGGCAGGCCCGGATAGTGCCGGTCCTCGACCGCATCGGCCACGTCCTCCAGGAAAAACCCGGTGAAGGCCGAGGCGACCGGGACCATCAGGAAGACCGACAGCCCGATCATCAGGAACAACGAGGCCCAGCCGAGGAAGGTCTCGATCCCCGAGACCGGGCCGATCACTGGCAGATCGATGGTTTCGGGGGACAGCCACCAGATCAGCTGGATGAACAGGATATAGGCGGCGAAGAGGAGCGCCAGCGCCAAGAGGACGCCCAGTCCCACCACGCGGCGAAAGCGGCGGTCGCCGAGTTGCCCCAGGGACTGGAAGAAGGCGGCGAAGATCATGCGTTGATCCAGGTCACAAGGCGGGACAGGTCCGGGCGGGGGCGGTCGGGCCCGTCCTCGGGTGGGGTGGCGATGTGGACGATGCCGGCCACCGTCTCGGCCCCTTCGCAGCCAAAGGCGCGTGCGGCAAAGCTTGCATCATGCGCGGGCCAGCCGGTCAGCCAGCAGGCGCCCCAGCCCGCCGCTTCGGCCGCGTTGACCAGGCCAAGGCACAGGGCCGCGGCCGAGGCCTGCTGCTCTGCGACCGGGATCTTGGGCGAAGGTTTGGGCGAGGCGATAACCACCACGGCGAGCTTGCCGAGGTCATACTGCCCACGCCCCTTGGCGACCATCTCGGCATTCCCGCCGAGTTCCTTTGCCCGCGCCTCGGCCAGATCGGCCAGCCGGGCGAAGGCCGCGCCCTGGATGACCTGAAGCCGCCAGGGCTCCAGCTTGCCATGGTCGGGAACGCGGGTGGCGGCGGTCAGGATCTCCTCCAGCTGATCCCGCGAGGGGACGGGCAGGGTGAAGAGCTTCGCCGGGCGCGAGCGGCGGGCTTTCAGGAAGGCAAGGGCGGCGTCGTTGCGGGCGGGCATGTCGGTCCTTCGGGTAAGATGCATTCGGCAGTCTAGAAGCCCCGTCCGTTAACCGCCAGTGCGGGTCGTATCGACGTGGGGCGGAGTTTTCGAAAACTCCGCTTCGGGGCCTTTGAAGGCTCCGGTCCGATTTCATCGAAGAAATCGGTCGGCAGCTATATGCCCAGGCCCAGGGCCGCCTCCTCGATCCAGCCGCGCACGAAGGCGTCGAAGCGGGCGTCGGGCTGGCGCTTGGCCAGGGTGGCGGCGAGGGGGTCAGGGGCGGTGATGTCCGCGCCGCTCAGTTCTTCCAGCACGGCATGGCCGCAGAAGGGGACGTAGACCTCGGAATAGCCGCCTTCGTGGACAAGGACGAGCTTGCCGCCGCAAAGCCTGTCGGCCGCCTGCATCATCTGCCGCGTCATCGCGCGGAAGGTTTCGGCGGTGCACAGCATCCGCCCAAGCGGATCGACCGCCGCGGCGTCGAAGCCGCAAGCGACGATGATGACCTCGGGCTGGAACCGGGCAAGTGCGGGCAGGACCACGCGATTCATCGCGTGCAGATAGGTTGCATGGCCGCAGCCGGGGGGAAGCGGCAGGTTGAGGTTGGACATCGGCGCGTCAGGCCCGCCCGTCGCCTCCACCCCGCCGGTGTCGAGCGGGTAGTTTCGTTCCTGATGCAGGCTGATCGTCAGCACGTCGGGGTCGTTCCAGAAGATCGCCTCGGTCCCGTTGCCGTGGTGGACGTCCCAGTCGACCACCGCGACCCGGCGCACCAGCCCCTCGGCCTGTGCCGCGCGGATCGCCACGGCGATGTTGTTCAGAAGGCAGAAGCCGTTCGGCCAGTCGGCGGTACAATGGTGACCCGGGGGGCGCGACAGGGAATAGGCGTTCCTGACCTCGCCCGTCAGGACCGCCCGCAGCGCGGCCTTCGCCAGCCCCGCTGACAGCGACGCGATCTCATAGCCCCCCGCGCCGAAAGGTGTGCGAAGGCCAAGTTCGCCCCCGCCCGCGTCCGAGGCCGCCTTGAAGGCCGTCAAGTAGCTTTCGGGATGGACGCGCAGCAGGTCTTCAAGCGTAGCCGCCTCCGCCCCCCGCATCGCAAGCTGGCGCGTCAGGCCCGTCACCTCGATCAGGTTCCGCAGACGGCGCTTGGTCTCCGGGTTTTCCGGCAGGCCCCCCGGCGTCGGTTGCACCAGACCAGCGACGGGCAGGGTGAAGGCATAGTTGCCTCCGCCATGCCAGAAGCAGCGCTCGTCGGAATAGAAGGCAGTGGTCATGGCGCAGTCTCCGTTTGCCGTAACCCTAGGCAAGCCCCACGCAGTTGGCCAGCGCCTGACGCAGTCGCGCAAGTCTCACGATCATTTGTGTCAAGTCGCCTTTTGCCATTTGTGCCCGCCGGAATACTTCGCTTTACTGGCGGGTAGAGGACCCTGAAGGGAGCATGAGGCATGGCCGACACCAAGGCGCTGGTCGCGGAAATCGAAGCATTGGGCGCGACGCTGGGTCAGGCGAAGGCCTCGATCAACCGCCGCTTCATCGGGCAGGAAAAGGTGGTGGAGCTGGTGCTGGCCTCCATGCTCTGCGGCGGCCATGCGCTGCTGGTCGGTCTGCCGGGGCTGGGCAAGACGCGGCTCGTGGACACCTTGGGCACGGTGATGGGTCTGAAGGCCAACCGCATCCAGTTCACGCCGGACCTGATGCCGGCCGATATCCTGGGGTCGGAAGTGCTGGATGGCGACGCCACCTCGCGCGCATTCCGCTTCATCGAAGGGCCGATCTTCTGCCAGCTTCTGATGGCCGACGAAATCAACCGTGCCTCGCCCCGGACGCAGTCGGCGCTTCTGCAGGCGATGCAGGAGAAAGAGGTCACCATCGCGGGCCAGCACCGGCCGCTTGGCAAGCCGTTCCATGTCCTCGCCACCCAGAACCCGATCGAACAGGAAGGCACCTATCCCCTTCCCGAAGCGCAGCTTGACCGTTTCCTCGTTCAGGTCGACGTCGAATACCCGACCCGCCAGACCGAGCGTGACATCCTGATCGCCACCACCGGGGCCGAGGAGGCCGAGGCGCACCAGGTCTTCACCGCGCAAGGCTTGATCGACGCGCAAGGCGTGATCCGTCGGATGCCGGTGGGCGACCAGGTGGTCGAGGCGATCCTGGACCTCGTCCGCGCCTGCCGACCGGGGGAACCCGAAGGCCGCGATCTGGCCGACTCTCTCTCCTGGGGACCCGGCCCCCGCGCTGCGCAGGCGCTGATGCTGATGGTTCGGGCGCGGGCGCTCTTGGACGATCGCCTCGCGCCTTCGGTCGCCGATGTGGCCGACCTCGCGCAATCCGTGCTGATCCACCGCATGGCCCTGTCCTTCGCCGCCCGCGCGCGGGGTGAGACGCTGGCGGGCATCATTTCCCGTGTCACTGCCAAGACCCTGCGGCTTGAGGCGGCAGCGTGAGCTTAGCCCCCGACCTGCGGTCCCGTGCGGAAGCACTGGGCCAGACCCTGCCGCCCCTTCTGGCCGAGGCCGAAATGCTGGCCTCGACCGTGATGATGGGCGAGCATGGCCGTCGCAGGGCGGGGCTTGGGGATGAGTTCTGGCAGTACCGCCCGGCGCATCAGGGCGATAGCGCCCGGATGATCGACTGGCGGCGGTCGGCCCGCAGTGACGCGCATTTCGTGCGCGAACGCGAATGGCAGGCGGCGCAGTCGGTGACGATCTGGGTCGATCCGGCCAAGTCGATGAGCTTCACCGGCGACAAGTCCCGCGCGCCGAAGGCGGACCGGGCAAAGCTTCTGGGTCTGGCGCTCGCTGTCCTCCTCCTCCGTGGCGGGGAACGGGTGGGGTTGGCAGGCCTCGCCTCGCCAAGGGCTGGCCGGGCGCAGCTTTTGCGGCTTGCGGCGCGGCTGTCGGGTGAGGAGGCGGGCGAGGATTACGGCGCGCCGGTCACCGAGGGCATGGTCAGCCATGGCCGCGGCGTGTTCCTGTCGGATTTCCTGGGCGACCTTTCGGGCATCGAGGCCGGTCTCGCCCGCGCGGCGGACCATGGGGTGAAGGGCGTCCTGATCCAGGTCCTCGACCCGGCGGAAGAGGAGTTCCCCTTCGACGGTCGCACGATCTTTGAATCGATGGGCGGCACCATGCGGCATGAGACGCAACAGGCCGGAGAGTTGCGGACCCGCTACCTCGCCCGGCTGGCTGAACGCAAGGACCGGCTGGCTGGGCTTGCCCGCGCGGTGGGCTGGCATTTCACCACGCACCACACCGGGGCGCCCGCGCAAGCGGCGCTGCTCTGGGCCTATCTGGCTCTGGAGGGCGGTCGGTAGATGTTCACCCTCGGCCCCCTTGGCTTTGCCGCGCCCTGGCTTCTGGTCGCGCTGGTCGCGCTGCCGATCCTGTGGCTTCTGCTCCGCGCCGTGCCACCCGCCCCGATCCGGCGGCGGTTCCCGGGCGTGGCGCTGCTTCTGGGCCTGAAGGACGAAGAGGCCGAAACGGACAAGACGCCCTGGTGGCTTCTGCTTCTTCGCACCTTGGCCATCGGCGCCCTGATCCTGGGCTTTGCCGGTCCGGTCCTGAACCCCGAGGATCGGGTGGCGGGCTCTGGCCCCCTGCTGATCGCTGTGGACGGCGGCTGGGCCGATGCGCGCGACTGGCCGGAGCGGCAGGAGAAGATCGAGGCGCTGGTGGGTGAGGCCGGGGCAGTGGGTCGCACGGTGGCGCTGGTCCGGTTAAGCGACGCGCCCGATCAGGTGGAATTCCAGACTGCCGAAGCCTGGGCCGGCCGGGCCGCAGGTCTGCAGCCGCAAGCCTGGGCGCCGGGCGAGTTTGCCGGTTGGGCCGCGGCCCTGCCGGAAGGCGAGTTCGAGACGGTCTGGCTGTCCGACGGCCTCGCCCATCCTGGGCGCGAGGACTTGCTGAGGGCCCTGCAGGCCCGCGGCGATGTGCGGGTGGTGGAAAACGATCGGCCCGTGCTGGCCCTGCATCCGGCGGGGTATGAGGACGGCAAGGTCACCGTCGCCGCCAGCCGGGTGCCCGCCGGGGCAGCCGTGTCAGTCGATGTGCTGGCGCAGGGGCCGGACCCCTCGGGCGTCGAACGCGACCTGGGCCGGGTGACGCTGACCTTCGACGCCAGCGCCGACCGGGCCGAGGCCGCGATCGACCTGCCGCCGGAACTGCGCAACCGGATCACCCGGTTCGTACTGGAAGGCGCGCGGACGGCGGGGGCGGTCAGCCTGGCCGATGACAGCCTGAAGCGCCGCAAGATCGCGCTGATCCAGACCGGCGCGGATGAGGAGACGCTGCAGCTTCTGTCGCCCTTGCACTACCTGCGGCAGGCGCTGGCCCCCACTGCCGACCTTATCGAAGCCAACCTGACGGATTCGCTCCAGGCCAACCCGGACGTGGTGATCCTGGCCGATGTCGCCGATGTCTCGGCCAGCGAACGGGCCGACCTGACGGAATGGCTGGAAAAGGGCGGTCTCCTCCTGCGCTTTGCCGGGCCGGTGCTGGCGGCAAGCGATGTGTCCCGCATCGACGAAGACCCGCTTTTGCCGGTGCGCCTGCGCGAAGGCGGTCGTACCGTCGGCGGCGCGATGAGCTGGGGGGAACCGAAGGCCCTGGCGCCGTTCCCCGAAGGCTCGCCCTTCTTCGGCCTGACCGCGCCGCCGGATGTGGTGGTGCGCGAACAGGTGCTGGCGCAGCCTGACCCCGACCTCGCCGAACGTACCATCGCCGCGCTGGATGACGGCACGCCCCTGATGACCCGTAAGGTCGTGGGCTCCGGGCAGGTAGTGCTGGTCCATGTGACCGCCAACGCCGAATGGTCCTCGCTGCCCCTGTCGGGGCTGTTCGTCCAGATGCTGGAGCGGCTGGCCGTCTCCACCAAGCCCGCGACGCCCGAGGCCTCCGACCTTGCCGGTCAGACCTGGGTGCCCGAGGTGGTGCTGGACGCCTTTGGCCAAAGCTCGGACGCGGGCGAATTGCCGGGGGTGGAAGGCGAGGTGCTGGCGAAGATGATCGCCGAGGGCCCGACCGCCGATACCCCGCCCGGGCTTTACGCCGGGGCCGAGCGGCGGGTCGCGCTGAACGTGATCGGGGCGGAAACCGTGCTGGAAACCGCCGTCTGGCCTGCGTCTGTGCCGGTTGACCGGCTCGAGGCGAATGTGGCCCGGGCGCTGAAGGGCGAGTTCCTGACGCTGGCGACGGCGCTTCTGCTGCTGGACGTTCTCGCCGCGCTGTGGCTGGCGGGCCGCCTGCGGGGGCTGGCGCGCGGTGCGGCGGCCATGGTCGTGCTTGCGCTTCTGGCTACGACGCCGCGCGATGCCGTGGCCCAGGACACGGGCGAGGCCGATGATTTCGCCCTGCAGGCGACCAGCTCGGTCGTGCTGGCCTATGTCCTCACCGGCGACCCCAAGGTGGACGAGATGGCCCGCGCGGGTCTTCTGGGTCTGTCCGACAAGCTCTGGCAGCGCACCTCGATCGAGCCGATGATGCCGATGGGCGTCGACATCGAGAAGGACGAACTGGCCTTCTTCCCCTTCCTTTACTGGCCCGTCGTGGCCGGGGCGGCGCAGCCCTCGGATGCCGCCTATGCCAAGCTGAACCAGTACCTGCGGACCGGGGGGATGATCCTGTTCGACACCCGCGACGCCGACCTGACCGGCTTTGGCGGTGGCACGACGCCGGAGGGCCAGGCCCTGCAGGTCATCGCCGAAGGGCTGGACATCCCGCCCTTGGAACCGATGCCGTCCGACCATGTCCTGACCCGGACCTTCTATCTGTTGCAGGACTTCCCCGGCCGCCACCAGGGCGGGCAGCTTTGGGTCGAAGCCTCGCCCGATGCAGCGGCCGAGGCAGCCGAGGGCATGCCGTTCCGCAACCTCAACGACGGGGTGACGCCGGTGGTGATCGGCGGGGCCGACTGGGCCGCGGCCTGGGCCACCGATGACATTGGTGTGCCGCTGGTCCAGGTCGGCCGCGGGTTCGCCGGTGAGCAGCAGCGCGAGATGTCCTACCGCTTCGGCATCAACCTGATCATGCATGTGCTGACCGGCAACTACAAATCCGACCAGGTGCATGTGCCGGCCCTTCTGGAAAGGCTTGGACAATGAGCGCGTCCGTCGTCTTTGCGCCTCTGGTCTCCTGGGTACTGGTCTATTTCCTTGCGGGCGTGGCCGCTGCGATGGTCGCCTTTGCCCTGTGGCGCGGGCTGTCGGGCTGGTGGCTGCGCGGGCTGGCGCTGGGCGCGCTGGTGCTGGCGCTGGCCAACCCGGCGCTGCAAGAGGAAGAACGCCAGAACCTGTCCGACATCGTCATCCTCGTTGTCGACGAAAGCGCAAGCCAGGGCCTGGCCGACCGCCGCGCCCAGACCGAGGCGGCGGTGGCTGCCGTCCAGGCCGAAGTGGCCGCGATGCCAAACACCGAACTGCGCATCCACCGCGTCGGCGACGGGGCCGAGGACTCAGGTTCCCTGGTGATGACGGCACTCGCCGAGGCCTTGGCCGAGGAACCCCGCGCGCGGGTTGCAGGCGCGATCCTGATCACCGACGGCCGGGTGCATGACGCGGGCGTGGTCCCGAACCTGCCCGCACCGCTGCAGGTCCTGCTGACCGGGCAGTCGGCAGACTGGGACCGCCGCATCGTCATCAAGAACGCCCCCGCCTTCGCCATCATCGGCGAGGAGTTCAAGCTGGAGCTGCGGATCGAGGATATCGGCGCCGCCCCGGCGCTGGGGTCCGAAGTCGATCTGACCATCGCCATCGACACCGAAGAGCCGGTGACCTACTCCGTCCCCCTGAACGAGGACCTGGAGCTGCCCGTGACGCTCCCCCATGGCGGGGCGAACGTGCTTCAGTTCAGCGTGGCCCCGGTCGAGGGCGAGATCACCGACCGCAACAACGCGTCCGCGGTGCAGATCAACGGCGTGCGCGACCGGCTGCGGGTGCTGCTCATCAGTGGCGAACCCCATGCCGGCGAACGGGTCTGGCGTAACCTCCTCAAATCCGACGCGGCGGTGGACCTGGTCCACTTCACCATCCTGCGCCCGCCCGAAAAGCAGGACGGCGTGCCGGTGGATGAACTCAGCCTCATCGCCTTCCCCACGCGGGAGCTGTTCGTCGAGAAGATCGAGGAATTCGACCTGATCATCTTCGACCGCTACCGGATGCGGGGCATCCTGCCGATGTCCTATATCGAGAACATGGTCACCTACGTGCGCAACGGCGGCACAGTCCTGGTGGCCGCCGGGCCGGAGTTCGGCGCGGTCGACAGCCTCTACCGCTCGCCCCTGGCCGAGATCCTGCCCGTCGCCCCCACCGCCCAAGTGATCGAGGAAGGTTACCGGCCCAAGGTGACCGACCTCGGCCGCCGCCATCCGGTGACCGAGGGGCTGGAGGCCGAGGCGCCGGAAGGCGGCTGGGGCCGCTGGTTCCGGCTGATCGAGGTCGAACAGACTGCGGGCCAGGTCTTGATGTCCGGTCCGAACGACCTGCCGCTTCTGGTCCTGAACCGCGTCGAACAGGGCCGGATCGCGGTGCTGGCCTCAGACCACGCCTGGCTCTGGGGCCGGGGGTATGAAGGTGGCGGGCCGCAGTTGGAGCTTCTCCGGCGGCTGGCGCACTGGATGCTGAAGGAACCCGAGCTGGAAGAGGAAACGCTCACCGCCGAAGTGCGGGGCGAGGCGCTGACCATCACCCGCCGGTCCCTGGCCGAGGAAGAGCCGGGGCCGGTCACAATCACCGGGCCGGACGGGACCTCGGTCGAACTGGCGATGCCGCTGGTCGCCCCGGGCCGCTACGAGACCACCTGGCAGGCGCCCTCGCTGGGGCTCTACCGGCTGGAGCAGGGCGATCTGACCCGGGTCATCGCCGTCGGCCCCGCCAGCCCGCGCGAGTTCACCGAGACCATCGCCTCGGGCGAGGCGCTGCAGCCGGTGGCCGAGGCTACACGCGGCGGCGTGACCCGACTGGAACCGGGCGCGCCCGACATCCGCAGCGTGGCCGAGGGCCGCGTGGCCCTGGGTCGCGGCTGGATCGGCATCACCCCGCGCGAGGCGTATCTCACGACCGAGGTCAACGTCGTGCCCTTCCTGCCGGCCTGGGCCTGGCTGCTGATAGCGGCGGGGCTCGCCGTGGTCGCCTGGCTGGTCGAAGGCCGCAAGGGCGCCAAGGCCGCCTGACCGGGGACGAATTTTCGGCGAAAATTCGAAGTGCCGAGTTTTCGCCGAAAACTCGTCCCCCTTCCCATAGCGAAACCAGTTGGCCACTGCCCGGCTTTCGATCATCCTGCCCTTATTTCAGGCGGAGGATTTCGGGATGACGGATGTCGATGTGGTGATCGTCGGCGCAGGCTGCGCGGGCCTGGCAGCGGCCAAGCGGCTGCGCGGTGCGGGGCTGACCTTCCAGGTGATCGAAGCGATGGACCGCATCGGTGGTCGCGCCTGGACCACCAGGACCGACTTCGGCATCCCCTTCGACATCGGCTGCGCCTGGCTTCACGCCGCCGACCGCAACCCCTTCTTCCCCGAAGCGCAGGCCGCGGGCTGGACCTTGCAGCATCACGACATGGGCCTTGACCATCTCTGGTTCGGCAAGCGACGCGCGACCGACGCGGAAATGGCCGATGAACGGCGGGCAGAAGCGGAACTTGCCGCCTGTATCGAACGCCACAAGGGCCAAAGCGACCGGCTGTCGACCTTGGTCGAGGCCTGCCACGGGCTCCGGGTCAGCGCGACCTTCGCGGGACCGATGGACTTTGGCGCGGATGATGACGAGATCAGCGTGACCGATTACCGTGCCGCCGCCGACCTTGACCCGAACTACTTCACGAAGGAAGGCTACGGCGCGCTGATCCACCGCTGGGGTGCCGACGTGCCGGTGACGCTGTCCACCCCGGTCCGCCGCATTCGCTGGGACGGGCCGGCGGTGGAGGTGGCGACCGACCGCGGCACGATCCGGGCGCAGGCGGTGATCGTCACCGTCTCCACCGGCGTCCTTGCCTTCGAAGACATTGCCTTTACTCCCGACCTGCCGCTTGGCCATCAGGAGGCGATCTTCGACCTTCCCATGGGGTTGCTCACCAAGGTGCCGGTCCGGATCGAGGGCACCCGCCTTGGCCTTTCACCCTTCGACGACGTCCTGATCGAGCGCCACGCGCGGCACGACCTCTATTTCCTCGCTTTCCCCTTCGACACCGACCTCATGGTCGGCTTCGTCGGCGGCGATTTTGCCTGGGAGATGGAGGCCGCAGGCCGCGCGGCGGCGGTGGATTTCGTCACCGACCGGCTGGTCGACATCTTCGGTGCGGACGTGCGGAAGGCCGTCACTCATGGCACCATGACGAACTGGTCGGCGGAACGGCACGTGCGGGGAGGCTACGCCGCCGCGCGTCCCGGCAAGGCCCATGCCCGCGAGGTGCTGAAGGACCCGGTCGGGGACCGCATCTGGTTCGCGGGCGAGGCGCTGGCCGGGGGGCTGAAGCAGACCGCTGCGGGCGCCAGGCTTTCAGGAGAGGCGGCGGCCGGGCAGGTGGCCCTACGGCTCGCGGGCCAGGATCACCTTGCGTGAGTGGCTCGCGAATTCGCGCCGGAGCAGCACCCCGGTCGCCAGCACCGTCCCGACCAGAAGGCCCCAGGGGCCGAGCAGCCAGCCAAGCGCGGCAAGTGCAAAATAGATCGACCGCAGCCCCCGGTTGAAGCTTTTCGCTGCCGTGATGTTGATCTCGGCCGCCTGGCCCGCCCGGTGGAAGGCCAGCGGATCACCCGGATCATTCGGCACCGCCGCCATCAGGATCGAGCAATAGCCGAACAGCCGATGCGCCCAGACGAATTTCAGCAGCGAGTTTGCCAGAAATGCGATCACCGGCAGCATCTTCAGCGCAACGTCCGGCCCCGCGCCAATGGGCAGCTCATCGGCCAGCCTTTGCACCGCCGCCGCATTGCCGATCACCGCCACCCCACCGCCGATGGCGATCATGCAGGCCGAGGCGAAGAAGGCCGTCCCCTGCCGGAGGCTGTCGATCAGCGTGGCATCGAAGATCCTCGGCTGGCGGGTGACGAAGGTCCGCATCCAGTCGCGGCGGTACTCCTCCATCAGCGAGGACACCGAGGGGAACGCCTTGGGCGGGCTTTCGCTGACCCAGCCCGAGATTACCCAGGCCACGACCAGCAGCCCCAGCATCGCAAGGTCCAGACCAGGGATCGAGGCGAGGTTCATCATCATGCCCCGACCCTAGGGGCCGGGTTTCCCCTTGTCATCCGGGGAAATTGGTTATAATTTCTTACCAGTCAGCGGAGGATCGCCCATGGACATGCCAGCACCGGACCAGGGCGTCCTTTCCCGCAAGGCCCGCATCGTCGCCCGCCTCTGCGGTGTGCTGCCCGCCGACGCGGTGATCGACGCGCCCGAGGAGTTGCGCGCTTACGAGTGTGATGCCCTCACCGCCTACCGCTGCCCACCGCTCGCCGCCGTTCTGCCCCGGACGACCGAGGAGGTCAGCGCCGTGCTGCGCGTCTGCTGGGAGGAGGGCGTCCCGGTGGTGCCGCGTGGGTCGGGGACCAGCCTCGCCGGGGGCGCGATGCCAACGGCGGACTCCGTGATTCTGGGGGTCGCCCGGATGAACCGGGTGATTGCGACCGACTACGAAAACCGCTTCATCCAAGTCGAGGCGGGCCGGACCAACCTGTCGGTCACCGGCGCGGTCGAGGCCGAGGGGTTCTTCTACGCGCCGGATCCGAGTAGCCAGCTCGCCTGCGCCATTGCCGGGAACATAGCGATGAACTCCGGGGGCGCGCATTGCCTGAAGTATGGGGTGACGACGAACAACCTTCTCGGCGTGCGGCTGGTCAAGATGGATGGGACCGTCGTGACGCTGGGCGGACCCTGGGGCGAGCCTTCGGGCCTCGACCTTCTGGGCGTCGTGTGCGGGTCCGAGGGGCAGTTGGGGGTGGTCACCGAAGCTTGGCTCCGCATCCTGCCGAAGCCCGAAGGGGCGCGGCCGGTGCTGGTGGGCTTCAACTCGAACGAGGTCGCGGGGGCCTGCGTCAGCGACATCATCAAGGCCGGCATCCTGCCCGTCGCCATCGAATTCATGGACCGCCCCTGCATCCGCGCCACCGAAGCCTTCGCCAAGGCGGGCTACCCGGACTGCGAGGCGCTGCTTATCATCGAGGTCGAGGGGTCCGAGGCAGAGATCAGTGAACAGCTTGGCCGGATCAAGCAGATTGCCATGGCCCATGACCCGGTCGAGTTCCGCGAGGCCGCCGACGAAGACCAGGCCAAGCGCATCTGGCTGGGACGGAAAAGCGCATTTGGGGCGATGGGGCAGATCAACGACTACATGTGCCTCGACGGGACGATCCCGGTTTCCAGCCTCCCGCATGTCCTGAAGCGCATCGGCAAGATGAGCCGCGACTTCGGCCTCGACGTCGGCAACGTCTTCCATGCGGGCGACGGCAACATGCACCCCTTGATCCTGTTCAACGCGAACAAGCCGGGCGATCTTGAAAAGTGCGAGGCCTTCGGGGCGGAAATCCTGAAGCTTTGCGTCGAGGTGGGCGGCTGCCTGACCGGCGAGCACGGCGTCGGGATCGAAAAGCGCGACCTGATGTCGGTGCAGTTTGCCCCCCAGGACATGGAGGCGCAGATGCGGGTGAAGGATGTGTTCGACCCGAAGTGGCTGTTGAACCCGGCGAAGGTGTTTCCCCTGGGCGTCAGTGCCGAACGGCGCGCGGGTTGAACCCCCGGGGCGCTGCCCCAGACCCCGGAGTATTTATGAAAAGAGCAAGACATGCGGCCTGTGACAGAAGCGGAACTGGCGGACGCCGTGGCGGGGGCCTCGGGTCCCCTCCTGGTGCGGGGCGGGGGCACGCGGACGCTGGGCCATGCCGTGGGCGAAGTGCTGGAGACCGGGGGCCTTTCAGGGGTGGAGCTTTATGAGCCCGGCGCGCTGACTCTGGTTGTCCGCGCCGGGACGCCGGTGGCCGAGGTGGAGCGGGTGCTGGCCGGAGAGCGGCAGCGGCTGGCCTTCGAGGTGCCGGACCTGCGCGGGCTTCTGGGGCGTGACGGCACCTCGACCATCGGCGGCGTGGTGGCCGCCAATGCCTCCGGTCCGCGTCGGGTGCAGGTGGGCGCGTGCCGGGACGCCTGCCTGGGGGTGCGCTTCGTGGATGGGGCGGGGACGGTGGTCAAGAACGGCGGGCGGGTGATGAAGAACGTCACCGGCTACGACCTGGTCAAGCTTCTGGCGGGCAGCCGGGGCGCCTTGGGAATCTTGACCGAAGTCAGTTTCAAGGTGCAGGCCCTGCCCGAGTCCGAGGCGACGCTGGTCGTCGAGGGGCTGGGCGACGAGGCGGGGCTTCAGGCGCTGCGGGCGGCGCTGGGGTCGCCCTTCGACGTCTCGGGTGCCGCACGGCATTCCGGGCGTAGCCTGATCCGGGTCGAAGGGATGGTGGGCTCGGTGGCCTATCGCGTGGCTCAGCTGCGCGACCAGGTCGGCGGCGAGATTACGGTGGCCGAAGGTGCCGAGAGCGCCGCCCTCTGGCGCGAGGTACGAGACGTGGTCCCCCTGCAGGGCAAGCCGGGCGAGGTCTGGCGGATCGCCACGCTGCCTACGGCGGCGGCGGGCATCGTGGCGCAGCTTGAAGGCGAGGCGGTCTGGGACTGGGGCGGGGGGCTCATATGGCTGCTCCTCGACCATGGCCGGGGGGCGGACGTTGCGGCGGCGGTGGCGGGCAGGGGCCATGCCACGTTGGTGAAAGGGCGGGGCGGCCCGGTCTTCCCGCCCGAGGCGCCCGAGGTTGCGGCTCTGGTGGCGGGGCTGAAGGTGAAGTTTGACCCCAGGGGCATTCTCAATCGCGGGATGATGGGCTGACATGCAGACGAACTTCTCCCCCGAGCAGCTGAAAGACCCCGGCATCGCCCGCGCCAACCAGATCCTGCGGTCCTGCGTGCATTGCGGCTTCTGCACGGCGACCTGCCCGACCTATCAGGTGCTGGGTGACGAGTTGGACTCTCCTCGGGGCCGGATCTACCTGATCAAGGACATGCTGGAGGCGGGGCGTCCGGCGGACGAGAAGACAGTCAAGCACCTCGACCGCTGCCTCTCCTGCCTTGCCTGCATGACGACCTGCCCCTCGGGCGTCCACTACATGCACCTGATCGACCATGCCCGGGCGCATGTGGAAAAGACCTACAAGCGGCCCTTCATGGACCGGATGCTGCGCGCGGTGCTGGCGCGGATCATCCCCTATCCCGGCCGCTTCCGCCTGGCGCTGCTGGCGGCGAAGATCGGGAAGCCTTTTGCCTGGCTGATCCCCGATGCGCGCGTTCAGGCGATGCTGGCGATGGCCCCGAAGACCATCCCTCCGGTCAGCCGCAACGACGACCCGCAGGTCTTTCCCGCCATCGGAGACCGCAAGCTGCGCGTCGCCCTGATGACCGGCTGCGCGCAGAAGGCGCTGAACACCGACATCAATGACGCCACGATCCGCATTCTCCGCCGCCTGGGCTGCGAGGTGGTGATCGCCAAGGGGCAGGGCTGCTGCGGGGCGTTGACGCACCACATGGGGAAAGAGGACCTCAGCCACTCCCACGCCGCCGCCACGATCCGGGCCTTCATGGCGGAACAGCGGGCCGGGGGGCTGGATGCCATCGTCATCAACACCTCGGGCTGCGGGACCACTGTCAAGGATTACGGCCACATGTTCCGCAACGATCCCCTGGCCGAAGATGCCGCCACCGTCGCCGGGCTGGCGAAGGATGTCAGCGAAGTGCTGACCCAACTCGGCCTGCCGCAAGGCGCGCCAAAGGGGCTTCGCGTCGCCTACCATGCCGCCTGCAGCCTGCAGCATGGCCAGCAGATCAAGTCGGCGCCGAAGGACCTGCTGAAACGCGCAGGGTTCGAGGTGGTGGAGCCCGCCGACAGCCATCTCTGCTGCGGCAGCGCGGGCACCTACAACCTGCTGCAACCCGAAATCAGCGCGGACCTCAAGCGCCGCAAGGTGCAGACCCTGGAAGCCAAGGCCCCCCAGGTGATCGCCGCGGGCAACATCGGCTGCATGATGCAGATCGGCTCTGGCACCGGCATCCCCGTTGTCCACACCGTCGAGCTGCTGGACTGGGCGACCGGCGGGCCACAGCCGCGCGCCTTGCAGGGCTGACACGAAGGCAGTGCTTGCGTGGGCGGCCCTAAATCCGCCAAACTCGCCGGGCAACAGTGAAGGCTGCGCGGATTGGGAGGGGTTCCATGCGTCACCTGTTCCCCGGTCTTCTGACCATGGGGTTGTGTCTCTTGGGTTTGACGCTTGGGCCATCGGCGGCCCGGGCGCAAGACAGCGAAATGGTCAAGCTGGAAACGGCCGATGATTCCCGAGGTTGGGACGCTGTCGGCAAGCTGGTCCTTGGCAAACGCGGCTTCTGCACCGGGGCGCTGATCGGGCCGCAACTGGTGCTGACCGCTGCGCATTGCCTTTATGACAAGACCACCGGCGTGCAGATGCAGCCCGAGGACATCGAGTTCATGGCCGGCTTCCGCAATGGCCGGGCGGTGGCCTATCGCCGGGTCACCCGCGCCGTCACCCATCCCGACTACCGCTATCCCGGAGAGGAGCGGCTGGAAGACGTGACCGGCGACCTGGCACTTCTGGAGCTGAGCCAGCCGATCCGCCTGCCGTCGCTGACGCCGTTCGAGACCGGGGAAGCTCCGGTCGAAGGCGATGCCGTCGACGTGGTGTCCTATGCGCAGGACCGTGAGGAAGCGCCCTCGATCCAGGAGGCCTGCGAAGTGCTGGCCGACCGCCGCGATGCGCTGATCCTGACCTGCAACGTCGACTTCGGATCCTCCGGCGCGCCGGTCTTCGTCGTCAAGGACGGGGTGGCCCAGGTGGTCTCGGTCATCTCGGCCAAGGCCGAGGTCAACGGCCAGAAGGTGGCGCTTGCCGTGCCATTGGCCGAGCCGCTGGTTGCGTTACTCGCCGCGCTGGAAGAAAGCCGTGCGGGGTCGGCGGTTGGCAGCAAATCAGTGCGGGTTCTGTCAGGGGGCACCGGATCGGGTGCCAAGTTCGTGAAACCATGAAAAACATTTTCATCGCACTACTGGCCCTCTCCTCCGCCGCCGCGGCACAAGACATGCCCAGTTCGGACAACAGCGGTCTGGCAGAGCTTGTCACCCGCGACGACCTGCGCGGGTTCGAACCCGTGGGTCGGGTTGACATCGAGAACGGCGGGTTCTGCACCGGCGCGCTGATCGCGCCTGACCTTGTGCTGACCGCCGGGCATTGCGTGGTGGAACGCACCGGCAGCCCGGTCAACGCCTCGCGCATCCTGTTCCGGGCGGGCCTTGCCAATGGCGAAGCGCTGATCGAGGTGCCGGTGGTCCGCACCATCGTCGACCCGACCTTCCGCAGCATGGACCCGGCCCCGGCCGAGATGATCGAGAAGGACGTGGCCCTTCTGCAGCTGGCCGAGCCGATCCCAAGCTCGATGATCTCGCCCTTTACCGTGGCGCGTCCCGGCAACGGCGACGAGGTCAGCGTCGTCTCCTATGCCGAAGGCCGCGAAGAGGTGCTGTCCTGGCAGCGCGTTTGCCACGTGCTGGGGCGCGAGGGTGTGCTGATCGCCATGGATTGCGACGTGACCTTCGGCTCGTCCGGCGCGCCGGTCCTGGACCGGTCGGGCTATCGGGCCAGGATCGTCTCGATCATCTCTGCCGGCAGCGACGAAGACGGCCAGCCGATCGCGATCGGGATGGAACTGCCCGAACTGGTTGACCGCCTGAAGACCGCGCTCCGCCGGGGCGAGGCGACCAGCGTGGCCGAAGCGCCCGAAGACACCGGGGTCGGCACGACCGGCAGCGGGATCGGCACGGCCAGCTCGGGCATGCCGGGCAAGCCGGCAAAGCGGATCGTGCTGCAGGGCGACAGTGGCCTGGGTGCGACCTCGGGCGGCGGGGCCCGCTTCGTCGCGCCCTGACCGCGCCTGGCGCAGGTCTTGAAAGGCCGTTTGCCGTTTCCTACCTGACTGTCATCCGGGTGCCATGACGGGCCCGGGTTTACCGCCCTGCCCCCTGAAGGGGAGGGCCCCTGACATCGCTTCCAGGAGGATGACAATGCGCAACCTTGATTTCGCACCGCTGTACCGAGCCACCGTCGGCTTCGACCGGATCGCCGACCTGATGGACCGGGTGCTGTCCACGGACGTCGCCCAGCCGACCTATCCGCCCTACAACATCGAAAAGACCGCCGAGGATGCCTATCGCATCTCGATCGCCGTCGCCGGGTTCACCCCCGATGAACTGTCGGTCGAAGTGAAGGACGGCTCGCTTCTCGTGACCGCCCGCAAAGCCGCTGACGAGACCGAGCGGACCTACCTGCACCGTGGCATCGCCACCCGCGCCTTCGAGCGTCGCTTTGCCCTTGCCGACCACGTCCGCGTGACGGGCGCCGTGCATGAACATGGCATGCTCCACGTCGACCTCGTCCGCGAAGTGCCCGAGGCGATGAAGCCCCGCCGGATCGAGATCGCCCGTGCCAACGGCGCGACCCCGGTGCTTGAGGCAAAGGCCGAAACCGTCAACTGACTTGGCGAAGGCCGAATGACCGACGGCGCGTCCCTTACGGGGCGCGCCGTTCTGCTTTCGACGACCGCTCGTCGATGACTTCGTCACTCCTCGCTGCGGCGGACCTTGCGACGAGGAGACGAAGTCGAACGAGGAGCCGTTACTGAGACAGGCTCTCGGCCAGCCGCATCAGGTTCACCGCCTCGATCCGGTAGCCAAAGGCATCCTCGCCCCGGTTCTGGACGGCGAGTTCAATGGCCTGATCCCAGCCCCAGTCGCCCAGGTAGACCGATCCCTGCAACAGCTGCCCGAACCCGGCAATGGCGGCGGCAAAGCGGGTCTCCTCGCTTGACCCTTCCGTCCCGGTGATCGGCGTTTCCACCAACGTGGACGCGTCCTCTCCCGGCGCCTTCCAGCGCAGCCGCAGGAAGCCCAACTCGCCCGTCGCATCCCCGCTCGCCGAGGCCTGGCCATAGCGCAGCGGGTCGTTCAGCAGGGCATCCGACCCCGGTGCCGTCACCTCATAGATCGCGGTGACCTGGGTACCCGCCCCAATCTCACCCGCGTCGACCGCGTCGTTGTTGAAATCCTCGCGCCGCAGAGCGCGGGTCTCGTAGCCGATCAGCCGGTATTCCGCGACCGTGGCGGGGTTCCACTCGATCTGGATCTTCACGTCATCCGCGATGGGGAAGAGGGCCCCGGTCAGCTGGTCCACCAGCACCTTCCGCGCTTCGGAGAGCGTGTCGATATAGGCCGCCGTCCCGTTCCCGTTCTGCGCCAGCGACTGCATCACCGCATCGTCCAGGTTCCCGCGCCCGAAGCCCAGGACGGACAGGTAAGTCCCCGTCTCGCGCTTCTTCGCGACGTACGCCTCCAGCCCCTCGGGGTCGCTGACACCCACGTTGAAATCCCCATCCGTCGCCAGCAGGATCCGCGTGACCTCACCGTCCGCCTTCATCCCCTCGGCGACCTGATAGGCAAGCTCCAGCCCCTCGGCCCCGGCCGTCGACCCGCCTGCCGCCAGGTTCTCCAGGGATGACAGGATCGCCGCCCTGTCCCCCGCCGCCGTGGGGGGCAGCACCAGACCGGCCGAGCCCGCATAGGTGACGATGGACACCTGATCCTCGGGCCGCAGTTCGGACAGCATCAACGACAGCGACTGCTTGAGGAGAGGCAACTTGTTCGCATCCTCCATCGACCCCGAGGTGTCGATCAGGAACACCAGGTTCAAGGGGGGCCGCGCGGCGACCTCCGGCAGCGCGCCCTGGATGCCGATGCTCACCAGCCGCGTGCCGGGGTTCCAGGGCGTCGGCATCACAGAAATGGTCGAGGCAAAGGCCTGATCCCCCTCGGGCGCCGCATAGGCATAGGGGAAGTAGTTCACCATCTCTTCGATCCGCACCTGATCGGGCGAGGGCAGATAGCCCCCGGTCAGTGACGACCGCACGACGGCGTAGGACGCGGTATCCACGTCGATGGAGAAGGTCGAGACTGGCTCTTCCGCCGTCACCTTCACCGGGTTCGGGGCCTCGTTCGAATAGGCCTCGGTGTTCTCGACCGGGGCGGGCAGGGCATCGGGGGCGATACCGGGTGGGGCAGGCAGATAGCCAAGGGTGCCATCGCCTTCCATCTTCGCCTCGGCCCGCAGCCGCGGCTCGGCCTCGGTCAACAGCCCCTCCACCGGCGCGGCGGGAAGCGCCTCCACCTCGGCCATCGGCGACGCTT
Source organism: Tabrizicola sp. T74 (assembly GCF_057219935.1). Lineage (NCBI taxonomy): Bacteria > Pseudomonadati > Pseudomonadota > Alphaproteobacteria > Rhodobacterales > Paracoccaceae > Tabrizicola > Tabrizicola sp. T74. Next base: position 34,687 of record NZ_JBXVVT010000003.1, read on the forward strand.
CGGTCACCACATCAGGGGCTGCTTCGGCAATGGCTGCAGACGAGGCAACGTTCCCTTCTTGCGAAAGAGCAAGATCATCCGCGACGATCACTTCCTCGACTGTCACCGGCGCGTCCACCACCGGGGGGGCCGCGTCGAGGGTCTCTTGCGTCAGGGCTGCGCCCTCGCCGCCCGAGGGGGCGACTTCGGTCGTCAGGGCGGCCTCGGGCTTGGCCGCATCGGCCACCGGGTCCATCGGCGGGGTGGGTTCGCTCTTCGGCGTCTCGACCACGACGGTCGGCTTGCCGATCCGCAGATCAGCGACCGGCAGGATCACCGCGACACCGATGATCAGCGCCGCAACCGAGGTGGTGGCGGCCAGGGCAGGGCGGTAGGTCAGGTAATTCAACATGCGACGTACTCCGTTCAGGGGGGCCGCTCCTTTGCGGTCCTCACTGGAACGGAGCGGCTCGGTCGATCCTTGGAGCCGGTCGAAATTTTCCGTCGCCAAAGCCATCGCCCGGGCCTTGGCATCCCCATCCGGGGCCGGGGCCGCCTTCAAGGCGGCGCGGAGGTCGTCGAGATCGTCACTCATTTCGCGTCCTCCCTGGCCATGGCCCGCAGGCGTTTCTTCACTTCGCTCATCCGCCAGGCAATGGTCCCCTCGGACACGCCCAGCACAACCCCGGCCTCAGCCTGGGTCATCTCTTCGCCCAGGACCAGGGCCACCGTATCGCGCAATTCCGGCGACAGCTGCGTCATCGCCTGCGCCAGCCAGTCCGCGGCCTCGGCCTGCGTCGCAATCTCGTCCTGCCTTGCAATCTCCCAGTCGCCCCAGCCTGCAGAGGCCCTAGCGCGGGTTGCCTGCCGCCGCCGCAGGTCATGCGCCGCGTTCACCACCACGCGGTAGAGCCAGGTGGTGAACCGCGCCTCCCCGCGCCAGTTCCGCAGCTTGACCGGCAGCGCGGCGCAGATGTCCTGCGTCAGGTCCTCCGCCTCGGCCTTCGACCCGGTCAGCCGCCAGGCCAGCCCATGAATGCGGTCGTAATGCCGCCCGACCAGCGTGGCAAAGGCCGCCCGGTCCCCGCCAGCGGCGGCAGTAGCCAACATCTCGTCGGGCGTGTCCATCAGCATCACTTACACAAGACGCAGGCCACGCGGCAATCCTTGGGACAGGTCGGGAAATCCTTTGCAGCCGACCGATCCCCGGCTAGCCTGCCGGAAATTCATTCCCCGGATTCCCGATGCGCCTTCTGTTCCTGGTTCTCGCGTACTGCCTGTCCGCCGTCGCCCTGCACGCCCAGACTCTGACGGTGGCCGATGACCCGCCCTGGGTCGACATCGCGCCCATCCCCGAAGGCACCCCGGCGCTGCGGGCCGAGGTCGAGGGCGGGCAGTTCTTCCTGCTCTCCGATCACCAGATCGCCTGGGAGGGCGACACCAAACAATCCTGGAACCGCGTCGTGGCCGAGGTGACCGACCGCGCGGGGCTGGAAGAGCTGGCGACGATCCAGGTCGACTTCGACCCCAGCCATGAGACCGCCAGCCTCACGCGCCTAATCATCCACCGCGACGGTCAGGTCATCGACCTGAAGGCGACAGCCGCACCGCAAGTCTACCGACGGGAAACGCGGTTGGAGGAGGGGATCATCGACGGCAGCCTGACCGCGGTGGTCCAGGTCCCCGGCCTGCGGGTGGGCGACGTGCTGGAACAGGCGACACTTCTGGAGACCCGGCCCCTGGTCGGCGGGGCCGAACGCAGCGGCGGCTCGTGGCTCGAATGGTCGACCCCGGTCGTCCTGTCGCGCACGCTGCTGACCTGGCCCAAGGACGCGCCCTTGGAGCTTGGCCCCTTGCCCGACCGCGTGACCTATGCCGCGACTGACCTCGGCAACGGCCTCATGCGCCACGAATGGCGGCGCGAAAACCACATTCCGCCCATCGAGGAAGAGGCCGTGCCCTCCGAGGTGATCGAAGATGCGCTGGTCCGCTTTTCCGACAGCCGCGACTGGACCCCACTGGTCACCGCGCTGATACCGCACTACGCGGCCGACTATCCCTTGCCGCCCGACTGGCAGGCCCGGCTGGACCAGATCGCCCGCGACCACCGAACGCCTGAGGCCCGCGCCTATGCCGCCCTGCGCCTGGTGCAGGATGAAATCCGCTATGTCTCGCTGTCGGTCGGCGCCGGGGGCTATTTCGCGCGTTTGCCGGAGGAGGTGATCGCCTCGGGCTTTGGCGACTGCAAGGACAAGTCGCTGCTTCTTCGCGTGCTGCTCAACCGGCTGGGGATCGACGCCGCCGTCGCCCTGACCGACCTCGACAATGGCTACCGCCTGCCGGAAGAGCTGCCCACCCCCTTCGTCTTCGACCACATGATCCTGCGCGCGACCCTGGGCGGGCAGACCGTCTGGATGGACCCGACCGGCTCGCACGAAGGTGGCGGGCTCGGGACGGCGGCCCAGCCGGATTTCGGCTTTGCCCTGCCCATAGCCGAAGGCACGACGGCCATGGAGCGGATCGAGGTGACGGCCGAAGGCTCCTGGGCGCAAGAGGTGCATGAGGACTACCGGTTTTCCATGGTCGGCGTCTTTCTGACTGTGACGACCGAGAACCGGACCGGGGCCGCCGACCAGGCCCGCGCCCGCTGGGCCGCGACCCCCGTCAGCCAGATCGGGCGCGAGTTCCTGGAGTTCTACGCCGACCGCTACCCGGGCCTGACCGAAGCAAGGCCGCCGCAGATGACCGATGACCGCGCCGCGAACCGGGTGACGATCAAGGAACACTATTTCCTGCCCTTCACCGCGCTGGACCAGAACGGGTTGCGCCAGGATTTCGTGTTTGCCGTGCCCGGCCTGATGGACCGCTATCCCGCTCCCCAGACCTCGCCCCGCCGCCTGCCGCTGGCGGTGGGCGGGCCCTGGACGCTGGTGCACCGGGTCACCGTGCAGAATGCGCCGATCGACTTTACCACGCCGGAAGACCTGACGATCTCGAACCCCGCCTTCGATTTCAGCCTGAAGGGGACCTCGGAAGAAGGTGGCGAGATGGAGCTGACCTGGACCTATGCCCCGAAGGTCCGCGCGGTTGCGGCGGCAGAGGCGGCGGCGGTCCTGCAGGATGCCCGGGCGGCCAGCGATGCCACCTGGTGGTCCTGGGACCTGACGCCGGAATGAAGCGCTCCGGCCCGGTCTGATCGACCGGGCCGGGACAGGGCAGGGACCGTCAGGGGATCAGAACAGCAGTCCGTCATAGGCGCCGTAAGCCTTCGCCGTGGTCGACAAGGAGATGCCTTCGTCGCGGGCATAAGCGGTGATCGCGTTGTAGGTGCCAGGCCCGAAGGCGCCGTCGATCCCACCGCGATAGTAGCCCCAGGCGCGCAGGTTGCGCTGGATCGCCTTGCGCTCGCTGGCCGAATAGGTCTTGAAGGCCCGCGCCGCCGGGGTCGCGTAGATCGAGGTGGTGTGGCGCGGCTCGACATAGACCACGCGCGGCTCGACATAGGTCGGCCCGGCGGCGGTGTGGCCGCGGTCATAAAGGCGGGCCTTGCGGTTGTTCTTCAGGATCTCGTCGACGATCACGGCGGTGGCAACACCGGCGACAAAGCCCTGTTCCTTCTCACCCCAGGCCAGCGCAGGGGCGGCGGGAACGGCGGCGATGGACAGCGCGGTCAGGCCGGCGATCAGGGTGGTCTTCGCGTTCATGACAGAGAGCAGCATGTCGTGTCCTTTCGTGGTTGCCCGGGGCTTCCGGGGTTCGATGCCAATGGTTATGGGCACCCGGTCCACGCTAGGCAAAATCAGCGCCACGCTAGGGAAAAACACCCCCATGTTATCGGATAACGCCTTTTGGATCAGTGGGTTGGGCCGTCAGGCCAAGTCGCGCAGCGCCGCTGACAACCGCTCTAAACCTTCGTTGAGCCGCGCTTCCGGCCCCCCGCCCGCCCCGATCCGGATGTGATGCGGCAGGCCATAGGCCGATCCAGGGAGCAGGAAGGTGCGATATGGCGGCCTCAGCAGCGCGCGGGCCAGCGATTCGCCGTCGATCCCATCGACCCGCGCCAGCCCGATCAGCCCCGCCTCGGGCCGGTGCCAGGACAGGCGCGGTTCTTTGGTCACGAAATGGTCCAGCAGGTCCAGCGTCTCTGCCCCCTCGGCCCGGGCGCGCCCCAGCGCCGCCGCCAGCCGGTCAGGCCGCAAGGCGACTTCGGCGATATGCTCGCCGAGGGTATTCATGATCTCCGACCCGTTCTCGCGCAGGATCATCGCGTCGCGGATCACCTCCGGGCTTTGGCAGATCATCCACCCCGTCCGCAGCCCCTGCAGCCCCAGCGCCTTCGACACCGACCCCGTGGTGATCCCGAACCGTGTCATCCCGGCGATGGACGGCGGTCGCGGTCCCGCCCACTCCAGCCCCGCATAGACTTCGTCCACCACCAGCCAGATGCCATGCCGCTCCGCCAGATCCGCCAGCGCCCGAAGGTCGGCCTCGGGGATCAGCCGCCCGGTCGGGTTGTTCGGATTGGTCAGAAAGATCATCTGCGTCTTCGGCGTGATCGCCCGCGCCACCGCCTCGGGGTCCAACCACCATCCCCGGCCTTCGTCCCGCGCCACCTCCACCAGCCGCGCTCCGATGGCCTTCGCCATCACTCCCGCCTGCGGCCAGCCGGGCGCCTCGGTGACAATCTCGTCCCCCGCCTGCACCAGCTGCCGGAACAGCAGATAATTCGCCTCCGCCGCCCCCGCCGTGATCAGGACGGAGTCCAGAGGCTGCGAAAGCCCCGCCTGGTCCAGCACCCGCTGCCGCAGGCTTGGCAGGCCCAAAAAGCTCTTCCCGTTCCAGTCCAGCGACAACTCGGGGTCAAGGTCCGCGAGGAAGTCCTTCAGCCGCGGCGACCGCGCCAGCGAAAACCCGATGAAGCACTCTGGCGGCTCGGCGGCCGTGGTCTCCAAGAGGTAATCGAACAGCTTGTGAATGGTGACCTTCATTCGCCCCCTCGCGCAACCCCAAGAATTTTAAGTAAAATTCTTGTCAAATTTCTTACTCAAGAAATTTGGTCTCCTCACCGCACGTCGCGCCCCTGGTTCAGGATGATCACGTTCCCCGACGACACATCCCCTGCAGGCGAAATCAGGAACCCCACCCAGGCCGCAATCTCGTCAGGCTGCATCGCCCGCCCGTGCGGCATCGCGCTGATCGCCTTCGCCAGCACCTCCTCGGTCAACACATTGAACAGGGGTGTCTCGGTCATCGCCGGCGCAATCGAGTTCACCGCGATCCTCTCCTTCGCATAGCGCCGCGCCAAGTCCTTCGTCAGCGTGTCCATCGCCGCCTTCGAGGCCCGGTAATGCGGCGGGTCGAAGACGTCGAAGTTGTAGGCCCCGTTCGACGAGATATTGACGATCTTCCGCACCCCCGGCCGCCCCGCCATCGCCTTGACCGCCTGCTGGCAGCAATGGAAGGCCGAGGAGAAGTTAATCGCCATCTGCCGGTCCAGTTCACTGGCCGGAATGTCCGGGAAATCCGACATGAAGCAGGTCCCGGCGTTGTTCACCAGTGCATCCACCCCGCCGAACCGGGACACCAGCCGGTCGAACAGGTCCGCAATGGCCTCGGCGTCCGTCAGGTCCACCGCTTCCGCCACGAAGCCCTCCCGGTCCGCCGCCATCGCCAAGAGCGCCGCCCCGTCGATGTCGACGCCCACCACGGTCAACCCGTCGGCCAGAAGCCGGTCGACGAAGGCCCGCCCCAACCCACCTGCGGCCCCGGTCACGACGGCGATGCGATTGGACATGGCTCCCCCCAGACATGGAAAAGCCAGCCTAGGCCAAGGCCCGGGCTGGCTCAATCCGTCCTGTCGAGTTGTCAGGGTGCTTTCGGCAGCTTGTCGAAATCGGCCGAGGAATGACGCTCCGGCAGCTTCTCCCAGTCCTCGCCCCAGGAGCGGTTGACCTTCCGCCCCCGCACCACCCCCGGCCGCGCATCGATGCGCTTGGCCCAGGCCAGGACGTGCTTGTAGCTCTCCACATCCAGGAACTCGGCCGCGTTGTAGGCCCGGCCCAGCACAAGGTTCCCGTACCAGGAATAAACCGCAATGTCGGCCAGCGAATACTCCCCCGCCATCCATTCGTTCTTCGCCAGATGCTGGTCCAGCACGTCCAGCTGCCGCTTCGTCTCCATCGCATAGCGGTTGATCGCGTATTCGATCTTCACCGGCGCGTAGGCGTAGAAATGCCCGAAGCCGCCGCCGACGAAGGGCGCGGAGCCCATCTGCCAGAAAAGCCAGCTGAACATCTCGGTCCGCTGCGAGGCATCCTTCGGGATAAACGCGCCGCCGAATTTCTCGGCCAGGTACAGCATGATCGAGGCGCTCTCGAAGACCCGCTGCCCGTTGCCATGATCCATCAGCGCCGGGATCTTGGAATTCGGGTTCACCTCGACAAACCCCGACCCGAACTGGTCGCCCTTGCCGATATCGATCAGCCAAGCGTCGTATTCGGCATCGTAGCCCGCTTCCAGAAGCTCCTCCAGCAGGATCGTCACCTTCACGCCATTGGGCGTCGCCAGCGAGTAAAGCTGCAAGGGATGCTTGCCGACCGGCAGTTCCTTGTCATGCGTCGCCCCGGCGATGGGGCGGTTGATGTTTGCGAAAGTGCCGCCCGAGGGCTGCTCCCATTTCCAGACCTTCGGCGGGGTATAGTCGTTCGACATCTCGGAACCCTTGCTATGCGGATCGGACAGCAAAGCTAGTGCATCGATCCGCGCCCCACCAGTGGCCCCGAACGGCGGGAGGGGGCTGCAGAAACGCACAGCCCAACGCAAAGGGGCGGCCCGAAGACCGCCCCTTGCCCAGATGCCCAGACCCGTCAGATCGACAGGCAGACGTACTTAAGTTCCATGTAGTCATCCAGACCGTGCCGTGAGCCCTCGCGGCCCAGACCCGACTGCTTGACGCCACCGAAAGGTGCCATCTCGTTGGAGATCAACCCGGTGTTCACCCCAACCATCCCGTATTCCAGCGCTTCCTGAACCCGGGTGATCCGGCCAATGTCGCGTGCATAGAAGTAGGAGGCCAGACCGAAGATCGTGTTGTTGGCAAGCTCGATGACCTCTTCCTCGGTCTCGAACTTGAAGAGGGGGGCGAGCGGCCCGAAGGTCTCTTCCTGGGCAACCTTCATGTCGGGCTTTACGCCGGTCACGACGGTCGGCTGGAAGAAGGTCCCGCCCAGCTCATGCCGGCGGCCCCCAGTGACGATCTTGCCGCCGCCTGCGAGGACGTCGGCGATATGCTCCTCGACCTTGTCCACGGCGGCCGCGTTGATCAGCGGGCCGGTGGTGACACCAGCCTTCAGACCGTCGCCGATCGACAGCTTCTCGACCGCTGCTGCCAGCTTCTTCGCAAAGGCGTCATAGACGCCTGCCTGCACATAGATCCGGTTCGCGCAGACGCAGGTCTGGCCGTTGTTGCGGAACTTGGAAATCATCGCGCCTTCCACCGCCGCATCCAGATCGGCGTCGTCGAAGACGATGAAGGGGGCATTCCCACCCAGCTCCATCGAGCACTTCAGGATCTGGTCCGCCGCCTGCTTCAAGAGGATGCGACCCACCTCGGTCGACCCGGTGAAGGTCAGCTTGCGGATCAGCGGGTTCTCGCAGAACTCCTTGCCGATGTCCGAGGACCGCTTGGACGTGATGACCGAGAAGAGCCCCGCCGGCACCCCAGCGCGCTCTGCCAGCAGCGCCAGCGACAGGGCCGACAGCGGAGTCTCCGCCGCAGGACGCGCCACAAACCCGCAACCGGCCGCAAGGGCAGGGGCCACCTTCCGCGCGATCATCGCGTTCGGGAAATTCCACGGGGTAATGGAGGCCGCCACGCCGATCGGCTGCTTCAGCACATGGATGCGCTTGTCGCGCTGGTGGCCGGGGATGATGTCGCCATAGGTGCGCTTGGCTTCCTCGCCGTAGAATTCGATGTAGGACGAGCCATAGGCAATCTCGCCCTTGGCTTCGGCCAGCGGCTTGCCCATCTCGGCGGTCAGGATCGTCGCCAGGTCGTCCTGGTTCGCCATGCACAGGTCGAACCACTTGCGCAGCACCTGCGCACGCTCTTTCCCGGTGCGCTTGGCCCATTCGCGGTGCGCGGCATGCGCGGCCTTGATCGCGCGGGCGGCTTCCGCACGGCCAAGGTTCGGCAGGTGGCAGATCACGTCGCCCCGGGCGGGGTTCGTCACCGGGAAGGTCGAGCCGTCGTCGGCATCCACCCACTCACCGGCGACATAGGACTTGGTCACCAGAAGCGAGGGGTCTTTCAGAAGCGACGCGAGGTCGGTCACGGAATCGAGCATGGGTGGGCCCTCCTTATGCTTTGTGCGACAGGTGCCATGCGGGGCGGCCTATGTCCAGTTCGACGGGCTGCATCAGGCCAAGGTTTGATCAAATCTGCGAGCGGCTGGACCGACGCGCCGCAAATCTTTTCGAAAAGATTTGCAAATTCCTTCGAAGGAATTTGACCCCGAACTACCCGTTCGCGTGCATCCGCTCGATATAGGTGCGCATCTCCTCGGCCTCGTGACGGGCTTCGCGCAGGCCCTCCATCGCGGCCTTCAGCTCGGCCTCGGTCTGGCTGATGTGGTTCGTCAGCTCCGCCTCGCGCTGTTCCAGATAGGCCAGCGCCTGGTCGCGCAGTTCTTCTGCCTCGTGCAACGACTGCGCCAGCTTGTCCATCTCGGCCATGTCGCCGCCCTGGACCCGGGTGAACCGGTGCAGAAGCCAGTGGGTGAACCAGCCCAGCGCAAAGGCGACCAGAAGGATGATGGCAGTGGCGACGACGAATTCGGTGCGGTTCATTGGTCTTCCTCGGCCTGCAGGCCTTCGGGGCGGGGCTTCGGGGCAATGGTCTTTTCGGTCGGCGCGACCGAGGGGCTGGTGTCGTCCGAGAAGTCGGGACCCTCGGCAGCAGGCGATGGCGCCTCGGCTGCCGGGGTGGTGCCCTCAGCCGCCGGTGCCACGGCCTCGCCCCCCGCCTCTGCCGGAGCCGCCTCTGCCGAGGCTTCGCCTGCCGCCGCCGCGCCATGCGCGCCCTTCAGCACGAATTCGATCCGCCGGTTCGCCTCGCGGCCTGCCTCGCTGCCGTTGTCGGCAATCGGCATCGTCTCGCCAAAGCCCTTCGCGGTCATGCCGGACACATCGACCCGCCGGCCTTGCAGCGCCAGCAGCACCGCTTCGGCCCGGGCCTGGCTCAGCGACAGGTTGCCGCCTTCCGAGCCCTGGCTGTCGGTATGGCCGCCGATTTCCATCTGCATCGCCGGGCAGTCGGTCAGGATCTGCGCCAACTCATCCAGCACCGGCCGCGCCGTGGTCGCGATCTCGGCCGAGGCCGGCGTGAAGGTGATCTTCGTCCGCGCGATCACCGCGTTCAGGTCGGCGGCGCATTCCTCGGGCGTGGGCAGTGCGGCCAGCGGGTCCAGCGCCTCGTCATAGCGGACGTTGACCTTGAAGGTCTCGCCCTGGCCCAGCTCTTCGGACAGGATCTGCGTGATCCGGCCCCGGGCCGTGGTGGACCCGGTGACCCCGGTCACCTCGACCAGGTCGGGCCGAACCAGAAGCCTGCCACTCTCCACCTCGGCCAGGGCCTTCAGCCCCGCCAGTACCCGGATCGCCCAGCCGTCCGGCAGGCCCGCGTCCACCCGCGTCGCGGTCAGCACGTCCGCCCCGGCAAAGGCCGACCGCGCAAAGGCGTCGACCACATTGCGCTGCGTCTCATCGATCACCCGGCCGCGGAGTTCGACCTTCCCGCCCTCGGCCAGCACTGCGGTGAACTCCGCCGGGCCCTCGGTCGCGGTCTCCACCTTCTCGAGCGTCGAGGTCAGCGAAAAGACATCCGGCAACCCGGTTTCCAGCTCGCCCACCACCTTGTCGAACGTCGCCTGCGGCACGTCACTGCCCGCCAGAAGCGTGACGTCGGCATCGGAAAAGGTGATCGACCCCGACCCCAGTTCCGTCACCGCCCGGATGCCCAGCCCCACCGCCTCGGCCCAGCGCGGGGTCGGCACGCCAAGCCCCACCTGGCAGACCGGCGCGCCCTCCACCCCGGCAGCCGCCGCCGTCCGCAGGATCTGCGCCCGCGCCCGTTCCGTGTCGGCGGAACAGCTGTCAAACCGCGCGCCCTCGGCATCGACGACAAAGCGCATGGTAAAAGGCGTGATCACCGGCCGCGGGGCCGAGATGTCCAGCACCAGCTGCACGCCTGCCGGGGCCGAGGCGCGCAGCTCGCGCTCCAGCTCGCGCTTTTCGCTGTCGCTGTCGGAAATCGCCGTGACCTCGACCACCTCTGCCGCGACCGAGATCTTCGACCGTTCCAGCTTGCCAAGCGCCTCCAGCCCGAAGGCCAGCGCCGCGTTCCAGGTTGCGGGTGCGGGATAGCCCGCCGTTTCCAGCATGTCCGGAAGCTCGGTCCCCGGGGCCAGCGCTGCGGCCGCCTCGGTCAGCTGCGCCTCGCCCAGGCCGCCTTCGCCCGGGTCTTCCGGGATCAGGCCGATCAGCTGGATGCCGTCTTCCGTGCGCAGCATCTGGACCGAGAAGTCCGGCGCCTCGATCGCCGTGGTCGGGGCCACATCCAGCCCGTCGCGGATGCGGCTGGCATCGATCAGCGAGCCCACCAGGTTGACCGCCCGGAACCGCAGGTCCTCGCGCGGGGCGGTGCCGGTCAGCTGCACCTGCAAGCCGTCCGTCGTCACGGTGATCCAGCCCAGCCCGGCTTCGGCCAGCGTCGCTGTGACCACCTTCAAAGTGCGCGACTCGATGACCTTTGCCGCCCCGAAGGCCACCGAAATCATCAGGACCGCCGCCAGCAGGAACGCAAGCAGCGCAAGGGTGGTCGAGGACAGTCTGGCAATACGGGGCAGCAACTGGGGGACTTCCGCAAGACTCAAGGGCACCGTTCGGCCCCCTGCTTCCTAGGGGTTCAGGGCCAAAGGTTCAACCAAGCCATGCAGCTATGGCAAGAAACGGCACGGGGATCAGCCCGGCATCGCGGTTGGCGCGGAACACCTTCAGGCAGGATGCCGGGTCGTCCAGGTCCAGTTGCCGCATTTGCCAGCCAAGGTGCAGCCCCATCGCCCAGACCCCGGCCAGCGCCACGACAAAGGCCAGGGGCCGCTGCGCATCGGCATGGGCCAGGACCACGGCGGCGGCGAACAGGATCAGCGTCGCCGCGAAGAAACCCCAGAGCCACTGACGGCTGTTGTCCCCGAACAGCCGCGCCGTGGACATGACCCCGATCAGCGCATCGTCCTCGCGGTCCTGATGCGCATAGATCGTGTCATAGTACAGCGTCCAGGCAATCCCCGCCGCGTACAGCACCACTGCCGCCGCCGGCACCGTCCCGGCATGCGCGGCCCAGGCCAGAAGCGCGCCCCAGTTGAACGCCAGCCCCAGGAACACCTGCGGCCACCAGGTAAAGCGCTTGGCGAAGGGGTATATGCAGACCAGCGCCAGGCTTGCGACCCCCAAGGCCACCGCCAGCCAGTTGTAGGTGAAGAGGATACAGGCCGCGAGCAAGGCCTGCACCACCATCCAGACCAGTGCCGCCTTCACCGTCACCTGACCGGAGGGCAAGGGCCGCGAGCGCGTGCGGGCCACCTGCGCGTCGATGTCCCGATCCGTGATGTCATTCCAGGTGCAGCCCGCGCCACGCATCAGGAAGGCCCCCACGCCACAGGAGACCGCGAGCCACAGGTCCCAGGCCCGGAAACCGCTCACCCCACCCGCCAGCGCAATCGCCCAGAGGCAGGGCACCAGCAGCAGCCAGGTCCCGATAGGCCGGTCCGCGCGGCTTAACCGCAGATAGGGCCGCGTGGCCGCCGGGGCGTAGACATCCACCCAGTTCGCGCGGGGTGCGTCCGCAACCTGACCCGCGGGGGCAGCCTCTGGCATTTCGGGCGCTTGGGACATAGGTTCCGGCTCATGGATGCGAAGATCAGGCTCTATGTAGATCAGCCGCTTGGGGCGGGGCAAGCCGTGGCCCTGTCGCAGGATCAGGCGCACTACCTGACAGGCGTCATGCGGCTGGGCGAGGGGGCGGCAATCCTCCTCTTCAACGGCCGCGACGGCGAGTGGCGCGCAACGCTCGCCCAGGCCGGGAAACGCAACGCCATCGCGGTTTGCGACGTGCAGACGAAACCCCTGCACATGCCCCCCGACCTCTGGCTCCTCTTCGCGCCGATCAAGAAGGCCCGTACCGATTTCATCGTCGAAAAGGCCGTGGAACTCGGTGCCGCCCGCATCCTCCCGGTCCAGACCCGCCACACCAATTCCGAACGCATCCGGCAGGACCGCCTGCAGGCCCACGCCGTGGAGGCCGCCGAACAATGCGGCGCCACCTACGTGCCTGAAGTAACGGACCTCACGCCCCTCGACCGCCTCCTTCGCCAATGGCCCGAGGACCGCCGCCTTTACTGGTGCGACGAGACCGCCATCGGCCAGCCCGCCAGCCTGACACCGACGACCGGCCCCGCCGCCATCCTGATCGGCCCCGAGGGCGGCTTCTCCGCCGACGAGGCCCAGAAACTCCGCGCCCGGACAAACGTCACCCCCCTGAGCCTCGGCCCCAGAATCCTCCGCGCCGACACCGCCGCCGTTGCGGCCCTGACGCTCTGGCAGGCGGCCTGCGGGGACTGGCGATGACGCCCAACAGCCGTCCACCCACCCGAGCGCTAATCCGTAGCGCCGCCTCCACCGCCAAAGCGCCTCCCTCCCCCCACCGTGGGGGAGGGAGGGGGTGGGGGGCTCCCCCTTGCCATCCCGCGCGACCTCCGGAGACAGGGCCATGATCGTCGAGGCCGGACCCGACGACCGCGCAGCGCTGGAGGCGATCCTGACCGCCCGCATCGACCAGGCGATGTTTCCCCTGACAAACCTCCGCGCACATGGGCTGGGGCAGGGCGGCTTCGCCGCCGACCACCCCCACGCATCGCGATACTGGATTGTCGACGGCCACAGCCTCATTGCTCTGACGCAAGAGGGGATGCTGATGGCGCTCCTCCACGGCACACCCGATCTCGCGCCCCTCCGCCCCCTTCTCCACGGCCTCACCGTCACCGGCGCCATCGGCCCCGCCGCCTCGATCCGGCCCCTGCTGGCAGCGCTCGCTCTTGACCACCTGCCCACAACAATGGACCGGGACGAGCCTGGCTTCGCCCTCCCTCTCGACGCCCTGATCCTCCCCGACCTCCCCGCCGCGACCCTCCGCCCGTTGTCCCCGGCGGACCTGCCGCGCGTCACTGAATGGCGCGAAACTTACATCGGCGAAGTCACGGGCGTCACCGGCCCCGAGGCCCGCGCCAAGGCCGAGGCCGACCTTGCCAGCTACCTCGCCCGCGACAGCCACCGCCTCTTGATCCACGACGGCGAACCCGTGGCTCTCACCGGCTTCAACGCGACGCTTCCCGAAATCGTCCAGGTCGGCGGCGTCTACACCCCGCCCGCCCTCCGCAACCGTGGCCACGCCCGCCGCGCCGTCGCGCTCCACCTGGCCGAAGCGCGCGCCAAAGGCACCCGGCGCGCCGTTCTGTTCGCCGCCTCCGACGCGGCTGCCCGCGCCTACCTTGCCATCGGCTTCCAGCCTGCGTCAGACTTCGCCCTTGTCCTCTTCCGTGATCCGGTCACGCCGTGAGCTTCATCCGCCCCGAACTCCTCGAAACCCTCCACCGCTGGCGCGAAGTCATCGCCGGGGCCGCCCTCACCGCCCTCGGCCTCTGGACCGCCACGCGCGGCGGCTATTTCCTCACGCCCCTTGGCCTTGCCCTCACCACCCTCGGCGGGGCTTGGGCGCTGACCGCCTTCCGCCGCCTCCGCTTCCAGCAGGACGGCGAGGCACCGGGCATCGTTCGCGTGACCGAGGCGCAGATCGCCTACTACGGCCCCCGGGTCGGCGGCTTTGTCGGTCTCCCCGACCTGGCCGAAATCCGCCTTCTTACCCTGCGTGGCCGCCGCATCTGGAAGCTGAAGCAGGGAGACGGCCAGCTTCTCCACATCCCCGTGGAATCCGACGGGGCCGAGGCGCTGTTCGACGCCTTCGCCACGCTGCCCGGCATCGATATGGCCGCCCTTGTCGCGGCGCTCGGCACCGACGCGCCCGCATCCGACACCCGCGTCATCGCGCTGAACGAAGTCGACCGGCTGATCTGGGCGCGCAAGGGAGCGGGCGTCGTGGTCCGCTGACCAACCCGCAAATCCGACAGGAATTCTGTTCATTTCATAACAGAAGTTTAGTCCGCCCCGCCAAGCCCTTGAATTTCCACGCCCCGCAGAACCGTCCACCGTGGACAGACGGCGCGCGGCCCCGTGACCCCCCTTGACTTGGTGAGCCGCCCGCGACACCTCTTGCCATCCGGCTCCCCTGCGGGGCCAAGCCCAAGCAGCCAGAAGACCCGGAGCCCGTCCCCCATGTCCATCCCTCAGTCCGGCGGCGGCCTCATCGAAAGCTTCGACCAACTCGCCACCTATATGGAGGCCGGCTGCAAACCCAAGGACCAGTGGCGCATCGGGGCCGAGCATGAGAAGTTCGGCTGGCTGACCGACACCCGCCAGCCCCTTCCCTATGCAGGCCCCCGCTCCATCTCGGCCATCTTCGCCCAGCTTGAGGCCCGCTTCGGCTGGACCCCGGTCAAGGAGGGCGAGAACACCATCGGCCTCACCCGGAACGGGGCCAACATCAGCCTCGAACCCGGCGGCCAGTTCGAACTGTCCGGCGCCCCTCTCGCCTCGACGCTGGAGGTCGGCGCGGAACTGCAAAACCACCTCGACGAAGTCCGCCAGATCGCCGACCCGATGGGGGTCCGCTTCATGGGGATCGGCGCCGCACCCGAATGGACGCACCAACAGATGCCGGTGATGCCCAAGGGCCGCTACCGGCTGATGACCGACTACATGGGCCGCGTCGGGACGCACGGCACGCAGATGATGTACCGGACCTGCACCGTGCAGGTGAACCTCGACTACGCCTCGGAAGCCGACTTCGTGAAGAAGCTCCGCGTGGCGCTTGCCCTGCAACCCGTCGCCACCGCCCTCTTCGCCTCATCGCCCTTCTTCGAAGGCAAGCCCAACGCCCACCGCTCTTGGCGCAGCCGTATCTGGCGCGGGCTTGATGACAGCCGGACAGGCATGCTCCCCTTCGCCTTCGAGGACGGGATGGGCTTCCAAAGGTATGTCGACTGGGTCCTCGACGTGCCGATGTACTTCGTCTACCGCGACGGAAAGTACATCAATGCCCTCGGCCAATCCTTCCGCGATTTCCTTGCCGGAAAGCTCCCCGCGCTGCCGGGAGAGAAGCCCACGCTGTCGGACTGGGCCGACCACATGACCACCGTCTTCCCCGAGGCGCGCGCGAAGAAGTTCATCGAGATGCGCGGGGCCGATTGCGGCGACCAGGCCCATATCGCGGCCCTTCCGGCCTTCTGGGTCGGCCTCATGTACGACCAGACCGCGCTTGATGCGGCCTGGGACCTCGTGAAGGGCCTCGACACTGAGACCCGCGAAGGCCTGCGCGTTGCGGCCTCCGTCTCGGCCCTGCAGGGCGAAGCGCGTGGCGTCAAGCTTCTCGACCTCGCCCGTGCCGCCGTGGGCCTGTCGCATGCGGGCCTCGTCGCAAGGGGCCTCGGCGAAGAGGTCCAGCTTCTGCCGCTGGTCGAAAGCCTTAAGACCGGCCGGGTGCAGGCGGACAAGTGGCTCGACCTCTACAACGGTGACTGGGGCAGGGACCTCACGCCGCTCTACCAGGCCGCTTCCTTGTAAGGAGCCACCATGCGCACCGATTTCGACGCCGAGCTGGAAGACCGCCTGATCCGCTATTGCGCCATCGACAGCCAGAGCGACGAGGACAGCAAGAGCCAGCCCAGCACGCAGGTCCAGTTCGGGATGCTGAACCTGCTGGTCGAAGAGCTGAAATCTATCGGCGCGCAGGACGTGACTCTTACTGACTACGGCACTGTCCTTGCCACCGTCCCGGCCACGGCAGAAGGTCCGACCATCGGCTTTCTCGCCCATGTCGACACCGCCCCTGCCTTCAACGCCACCGGCGTCAAGCCGCGCGTGATCCGGGGATACAACGGCGGCCCGATCCGCTTTCCCGACGCGCCGGACTTGGAGCTGTCGCCCGAGGTCTCTCCTTATCTCGGCACGCGCCTTGGCCATGACATCGTCACCGCCTCGGGCACCACGCTGCTGGGCGCCGACGACAAGTCCGGCGTCGCCGTCATCATGACCGCCGCCCGGCACCTGATCGCCAATCCCGACATCCCGCACGGGGCGATCCGCATTGCCTTCACGCCCGACGAGGAAATCGGGCGCGGCGTCGATCCGCGTCTGGCCAAGGACCTGAAGGCCGACTTCGCCTACACGCTCGACGGTGGTGCTGCGGGCGAGATCGAGTATGAAAGCTTTTCCGCCGACGGGGCTGTGGTGAAGATCGAGGGCGTTTCGGTACACCCCGGCACCGCCAAGGACAAGCTGGTCAATGCGCTGCACCTTGGCGCCAAGATCATCTCGACCCTGCCTCAGGCCCGAATGACGCCCGAGACGACGAGCGGCCGTGAAGGGTTCATCATGGTCTACGAAATGCGCGGCACGGCGGCGGAGTGTGAGCTGCGCTTCATCCTGCGGGACTTCGAACTGGACGGCCTCGCCGCCAAGGGCGCATTGTTGCGGCAGGTGTGTGAGGCAGTCGTCGCGACGGAGCCGCGCGCGAAGATCACCTGCGAGATCCGCCCCCAATACCGCAACATGCGCTACTGGCTGGAAAAGGACATGTCGCCCGTCGAACTGGCGCAAGGCGCCTGCCGCGACCTGGGGATCGAGCCGGTGTCCGTCCCGATCCGCGGCGGCACCGATGGCTCGCGCCTGACGGAAATGGGCGTGCCCTGTCCGAACGTCTTTACGGGCATGCAAGAACTGCACGGGCCCCGCGAGTGGATCTCTGTGCAGGATATGGCGCTCTCGACGCGTGTCGTGTTGCGGCTGGTAGAGCGAGCGGCGAAGGGCGGCTAAGCGCGCGAAATCCTGGTTGCCAGACGGTTACCGTCCACAGACATGTTTTTGATTTCAATACGAAATCCAGAAATGTCCACCGTGGACAGTCAGGCCTTCTTCGCCCCGATCTTGGGTTCCGTCCCCGCCTTGATCCGCTGCAGGTTCCCCCAGTGCCGGGCATAGACCAGCACCGTCAGGACCAGGGTCAGGAGGAGCAGGCTCCCATCGGTCAGGCCCAGCACGAACAGCCCCGAGGCCGCCGCCGCGATCAGTGCTGCGATCGACGAGGTCCGGGTGACCACCGCCCCCAGCAGCCAGGTCACGCAGACTGCGGCCCCCACCAGCCAGTTCAGCGCCAGCATGACCCCGATGAAGGTCGCCACCCCCTTGCCGCCCTTGAAGCGCAGCCAGACCGGGAACAGGTGCCCCAGGAACGCCGCCAGCCCCGCGACCTGCGCCGCGTCCTCTCCGACCAGCCAGCGGGCGAGAAGGACAGCCACCGCCCCCTTGCCGCCGTCGAGCAGCAGGGTGGCCAGCGCCGCCCCCTTGTTCCCGGTCCGGAGCACGTTCGTCGCACCGATGTTCCCCGACCCGATGGCCCGCAGGTCCCCCAACCCCATCGCCCGAGTGACCACCACCCCGAACGGGATCGACCCCAGGAGGTAGCCCAGTATGGCCACCAAGATCAGCATCCCCTGCGAGGTCACGAATTCAGGCATGGCTTTCTTCCGCCGCAAAGACACGGGTCCCGCCGACCCAGGTTCCCAGCACCTTACCTTCCATCCGCGCCCCGTCAAACGGGGTGTTCTTGGATTTTGACCGCAAGCGGAAGCGGTCCATCAGGAAGGGCGCGTCGGGGTCGAAGAGGACCAGGTCGGCAGGCGCGCCTAGGGTCAGGCGGCCCTGCGGCAGGCCAAGGCGGTTCGCCGGGTTCAGCGCCATCGCGCGGAAGAGGGCGGGCAGGTCCAGATGCCCGGCATGATAGAGCCGCATCGCCGCGGGCAGGAACGTCTCCAGCGCGACGGCCCCGGCCGCAGCCTCCTCGAAGGGCAGGCGCTTCGATTCCTCATCCGCCGGGGTGTGGAAGGACGAGATCACGTCGATGGTCCCGTCGGCCACGGCTGCGACCACGGCCAGCCGGTCCTGCTCGGACCGCAAGGGCGGGGTGACCTTGAAGAAGGTCCGGTAGTCGCCCACGTCGAATTCGTTCAGCGTCAGGTGGTGGATCGAAGTCCCTGCCGTCACATCCAGCCCTGCGGCCTTGGCGCGGGCCAGCGCGGGCAGCGACTTCGCCGTGGTGATCTGGTCGGCGTGGTAGCGGACGCCCGTCATCTCGACCAGGGCAAGGTCGCGTTCCAGGCCCATCCGTTCCGCCATCGGCGAGACTGCCGGGATACCGCGCAGGCTGGCGAACTTGCCGGAGGTGGCCGAGGCGCCCGAGGACAGCCCGGGGTCCTGCGGATGGCCCACGACCAGCGCGCCCAGTGACTTCGCATAAGTCATCGCCCGGGTGATCGCCTTGGCGTCGGTCGAGACGCGGAACACGTCCGAGAAGGCAATGGCGCCCGCATCGCGCAGGAAGCCGATCTCGGTCATCTCGCGCCCCTCGCGGCCCTTGGTCAGGGCAGCCATGTGGCGGATGCGGACTGGCGCTTCGGCGGCGCGGCGGGTGACGAACTCCAGCGTCTCGGGCGTGTCGATGGCCGGGTGGGTGTCGGGCCGGGCGATGATCGTGGTGACCCCGCCCGCCGCCGCCGCCGCCCCGGCCGAGCCAAAGCTTTCGCGGTGCCGCTCCCCGGGTTCACCGATCTTCACCCCAAGGTCGACGATGCCCGGAGCAAGGCACTTGGCCCCGCAGTCCACCACTGTCGCACCCTTCGGCGCCTTCTCGTCTCGGGCCAGGATCAGCCCGTCCTTCACCGTCAGACTGCCCAGGGCATCCGTGCCCCCCTCGGGGTCGATCAGGCGGGCGTTGGTGAAGTGCAGCGTGGTCATGTCCGGTCCGTCCGAAGGGCTGGCCCGATATGCGACGGCGCGGGCGGCTTGTCCACTGTTACCAAAGCGCAAGCCACAGCGCCGTGGCCCCGGTCAGGACCAGTGCGACCCCGAGGAGGAGGAAGGCCGAACCCGGCCGCTGCGGGGTGCGGTCAGGGGGAAGCTCGGGCGCAAGCGTGCCCTGCGCGGCGGTCGTGGGCAGGGGTTCGAAATGGACCGGGGGGCGGTCCTCGGCAAAGGTCCCGACCAGGGTCAGGCGGGGATCGGGGGTCAGCGTCACCTCGCGCCCATGCGGCGCCTTCGACAAAAGGATCAGGACCGGACCTTTCAGCGCATCCAGCCGGGCGCGGTCGTGGGCAAGTGCGGCCTCGGGCACCCCCAACCCTTCGATCAGATAGCCGGAAAGTCCGACGCCCGAGAGGTCGGCCACGTCGAAGATCTCGACGAAAGCGGGATCGAGGTCGGGATCGCCCAGAAGGTCGGCCACAAGCCGGGCCTTGTCGCGCTGCAGGTCGTCGGGGGTCAGCTTTGCGGCGAAGACCCGGACGCCAAGCCGGTCATGTGCGGGAATGGTCAGCGTCATCGGCGCGCAGTAATCCGGTTGGCAGTGGCGGCAGGGTCGACCTGGTACTTGATGAGGTGGCGGTCCCCTGTCGTCGTGGTGACCTGGACCGCGCCCAGGAAGGGTTTCGCCGACTGCACTTGCGCCAGCGGGATTGCGCGTCCCCCGGGCCCGAGAATGCGGCGGTCGGTCAGCCGCCAGGTCTCGGCCAGCGCCTCGGAGGCCAGATAGGCCGCCCGCGCCCCGATGGCGAGCACCGCGCCCATCGGTCCCGCAACCGGGTAGGGGTTGCCCTGCCACATGAGGAACACCCCCGCCGCCGCACCCAGCACCACGGCCATGACCAGATGCCCGCGCCAGTACGCTGCCTTGTCGGCGCGGAACTCGGCCAGGACGGTCTCGCCTTCCTGCAAGGGAGTGGTGGTGCCCAGGATCGGGTCGGGTTCGATCCGGGCCATCAGGCGATCCAGACGATGACGATGGTGAAGACGGCGATGAAGACCAGGACGGCGGTCGCCACCATGCCGCCCTGGCGCATCTCGGCCTTGGTGGGCTTGCGATCGGGGTCGGGGGTCATCGCAGCTCCTTTGAGCGGTCAGCCAGGCACGGCGCCATGTCGCACCAGAAGGTCGTGCACCTCGCGCGGGTTGGCAAGATGCTGGAAGCCGACGTCGACGATCGCCTCCTTCCGTCCCCCGGTGCCGTCGCTGAGAACCACCCTGTCCTGATCGAACCAGATGTGTCCCGGGCCGGAATCGACCAGCCGCAGGGGGCGCATCGTGGCGATGGGATAGGCGCGCAAGGTCTGCACCCCGAAATGCCAGGTCGCAATGAAGGCGCGCTGGTTGGTCAGGGTGTAGAAAGTGCGGCGGCGGTTCCAGAAGGACCTGGCGTGGTGGACCACCGCCCAGATGACGCCCCAGGCCAGGAAGACGAGGGCCGTGTTGCCGAGCTCTGGCGACCGTCCATGGGTGAGGACGATGAAGCCAAGCAAGCCCGCCGCCGCTGCGATGGCCATGAGCGTCTTGCGGCGGCCAAGCTCCCAGAAAACCCCCTGCACCGGGGTGCCCTGCCATTCGATCTCTTCGCCCGCGTTCAGGATACCCTCCCAGCTCCCCGCCTCGTTCGCGTCGGTGACCCGGACCTCGCGGTCGCGCGGGGTGGGCGGCTTCATCCGGCCTTGTCCTGCAGGTCGCGGATCAGCAGGAACACCTTCTCGGCCTCGGCGATGTTCTCGAACCCCGCTTTCGTGGTGCCAATATCGCCGTCCGAGTCGCGTTCCAGCCGCGAATGCAGCCAGACAGTCGAGGCGCGGGGCCCGGGTTCGAGTTCCAGGGGTGTCGAGGGCAGGATCGGGTAGACCTTGAGGCTGGAGAACCGCCCCTGCCGGACGACATAGGCGGCGCGGTTGGTCAGGGCATAGCGGATGTCGCGGTGGGCGGTCCTCGCCTCGACCAGCGGGCCGAAGACGAGGAAGGCCCCGATCCCGGCGAAGGGCAGGCTGAAGGCGGCGACGAAAAGCCCAATGCCTGCGTCGGCGAAGGTCGGGGCGCGGGTCAGCTGCCAGAGGCCGTGGAAGAACAGCGAGACACCGACGATCAGGAAGGGGGAGCCGAAGACCATCAGGAAGATCGCCTTCCCGCGCTGGTGCAGACCGGGGACGGGGGAGCCCTCCCAGAGGACGGTTTCACCGGGGCGGAGGGGGAGGGGTGGAGCGCCTTTGGTCATGCTGGAGACCCGTTTGTGCGGCCGGTCGTCGCCCAATGGAACGCACGGGTCGCCGCGTCTGGAGGCAAGCCATCAAAGGCCAAGGCCTCGCCTTCGAAGGAAAGGCTTCTTCCGCGTATGAGCTTTGGAGCGTGGAGCCTGAGATAGACGGACGTACAAGTCTTGGAGCTCCGTTCATCAACGAACAAGGCGCGTCTGTCTGTCAGACCATACGTAATCATCCACGGTCGATGGGTGGCTCGCCATATGTACGAGAAGCGCCATAGCGAGGTGCCCGCAAGGAAGGCAACTGCCGGCCACAAGATGTAAGCCAGGACCGTGCACCTGCCAGATGGTTTGGGGCCGCAATAGTCAGTAAGGCTCATTGTCCAAGGTGCAACCAGGGCAAAGAGTATTGCCGCACTCAACGCAAGTATCGCTTCGAGCAAGTGTCGACCAACCGTCATTGCGCTGCTTAAACGAACAGCCCAAAGCAGAATTTCATCATCCCTAAGCAATTCAGTCAGCATGGCGGGCGGGTGCTCCTTTGACGTGCATTCCCAGTAAACAGGAGTGTCCGCCTTGGTCACGTCGACCTCACGCCATCATCCCCACGATCTTCCGTCCCCGCTCGGCCCGCAGGTTGCGGGCGAGAAGATCCATGCAGGCCATTCGCACCGCCACCCCCATCTCCACCTGGTCCTGGATCACCGACCGGTTGATGTCGTCGGCCAGATCGCCGTCGATCTCTACCCCCCGGTTCATCGGGCCGGGGTGCATGACGATGGCCTCCGGGGACGCAAAGGACAGCTTCTCGGCGTCCAAGCCGTAGCGGTGGTAGTATTCGCGTTCCGAAGGGATGAACCCGCCGTCCATCCGTTCCTTCTGCAGCCGCAGCATCATCACCACGTCCGCGCCCTTCAGCCCCTCGCGCATGTCGTCGAAGAGTTCGCAGCCGAAGTCCTCGACGCCCGAGGGCATCAGGGTCGGCGGGGCGATCAGGCGGAGGCGGTTTTCCATTTTCCCCAAGAGGATCAGGTTGCTGCGGGCCACGCGGCTGTGCGCAATGTCCCCGCAGATGGCGATGGTCAGCCGCTGGATGCGGCCCTTGGCGCGGCGGATGGTCAGCGCGTCGAGAAGGGCCTGGGTGGGATGTTCATGCCGCCCGTCGCCCGCGTTCAGGACGGCGCAATCCACTTTCTGCGCCAGAAGGTTTACCGCGCCCGAGGCCCCGTGCCTCACAACCAAGAGGTCCGGGTGCATCGCGTTCAGCGTCATCGCGGTGTCGATCAGCGTCTCGCCCTTCTTCACGGATGAATTCGCCACCGACATGTTCATCACATCGGCGCCCAGCCGCTTGCCGGCCAGTTCGAAGGACGACTGCGTGCGGGTCGAGTTCTCGAAGAAGAGGTTGATCTGCGTCATCCCGGCAAGCACGTCGGACTGCTTCACTGTGCGGCGGTTCAGGTCGACATAGCGGTCTGCAAGGTCGAGGACTGTGGTGATCTCCAGCGGCGAAAGCTGCTCGATCCCCAGAAGATGGCGGGCGCGGAAGGCCATGGTCGTCCCCCTCTAGGGTCTGATGTCCGGTCTCCCCCTCTATCGCAAAGGGCGCGGGGCGCGGCAAGGGAAAGGCTCGTCGATGACTTCGTCACTCCTCGCTGGTCTTCCGACGAGAAGCCGAAGGCGCACGAGGAGGCGCCCAGAAGGTTTTACTTCCGCTTAAGATGCTCTTCCAGGCGCGGCATGATCTCGACGAAGTTGCAGGGCCGGTGGCGGCTGTCGAGCTGGGGTTTCAGGATCTCGTCCCAGGCATCGCGGCAGGCGCCAGGCGAGCCGGGGAGGGCGAAGAGGTAGGTCCCCCCAGCCACCCCGCCGGTGGCACGGCTTTGCACGGCGCTGGCGCCGATCTTCTGCATGCTGACGATGGTGAAGACGGTCCCGAAAGCCTCGATCTCCTTCTCGTAGACCTCGCGGTGGGCCTCCACGGTGACATCGCGCCCCGTGAGGCCGGTGCCGCCGGTGGTCAGGATCACGTCGACCAGCGGGTCGGCGATCCACTGGCGCAGCCGGGCGACGATGGCCGGGCGGTCGTCGGGGACGATCCCCCGGTCGGCCAGCACATGCCCGGCCTCGGCCAGCCGGGCGACCAGCGTGTCGCCGGACTTGTCCGTCTCGGGCGTCCGGGTGTCAGACACGGTCAGGACGGCGATGCGGACCGGGTGGAAGGGCAGTGTCTCGTCAATACGGGAAATGGGTCAACTCCTAGGCATCAGTGCCAGCCGCAAGGCCAGCGCGCCGAAGATGGTGGCGCTGATCCGGGACAGCCATTTCGCCAGTCCAGCCGACCGGGCGACCCGCTGGCCGATGGACCCGGCGAATATCCCCACGGCTCCGTTCACCACCAGACCGCCCAGCGCAAAGACCAGTCCCAGCGTCAGGAACTGCGGCAGGATCGCGCGGGATGGGTCCACGAACTGCGGCAGGAAGGCCAGGATGAACAGGATCACCTTGGGATTCAGGAGGTTGACCATCAGTCCCTGCCAGAAGGCCCGTGCGGTGGAGGTCGGCGTCACCTGTGCCTCTGCCGCGAAGGGCGAGGACCGAAGCGCGCCGACGGCCAGCCACAACAGATAGCCGACGCCCAGCCAGCGGATCGCCTCGAACGCCGCCGGATGGGCCGCGACCAGCGCGCCAAGGCCAAGCGCGGCCAACAGAGTGTGGACCATGCCCCCGACCGCAATCCCGAAATTCGCCGCCATCGCCGCCCGCCGCCCGGACTTCAACCCCTGGCCCAGGCAGAACATCATGTCCGCCCCCGGCGTGAGGTTCAGCGCAAGTCCCGCGGGGACAAAGGCAAGGAGGATCAGCGGCTCGACGGGCAGCATCAGCGCAGCCTTGCCTGCAGGGACAAAAGGTCCGCCCAGGCCTCGCGCTTGGCGCTGGGGGTGCGCAGAAGATAGGCCGGATGCGTCATCGGCAGCAGCGGTTTGCCAAGGGCCTGGGACCAGTTTCCGCGCGCCCGCAGGATGCCCTTGGACCCGGTCAGCGCGAACAAGGGCGTGTTGCCGACGACGACGATCACCTGCGGATCGACCAGCGCGATGTGGCGTTTCACGAAGGGCAGCATCATCGCGATTTCGGCAGGTTCCGGGTCGCGGTTGCCGGGCGGCCGCCAGGGCAGGACATTGGTGATGTAAAGCGCCGATTGCGCATCGGGTGAGGTGCGCGACAGGCCGATGGCGGCGAACATCTTGTCCAGCAGTTGCCCGGCGCGGCCGACGAAGGGCCGGCCCTCGCGGTCCTCGTCCGCGCCCGGGGCCTCGCCCAGGATCAGGACGCGCGCCTTGGGGTTGCCATCGGCAAAGACCGTGTTCCGCGCGCCCTTCTTCAGGTCACACAGGTCGAAAGCGACGATCGCCTCGCGCAGGGCCTCCAGCGAACCTGCCTGACCGGCGGCCTCCGTTGCCACCGCGACGGGATCGACATCGGCACGGGATGGCTCGCTGGCTGCGGGGGACGGCTTTGCCGCTGCGGGCTTCGGGGCCTCGGCCCCCAGGTCATAGCGATTGATCGCCGTATCACCGACCGGCTCGTCCGCCCCGGCCTCGACCTGCCAGACCAGGGCGGCCAAGGCGGCCTCCCAGTCGTTTGCGATGTCAGTGGCGATTCCCATGCGGCGAGACTACGGCCCGGTGACCAGCCCCACAACCGGCCATCACGGCGCGGGGCAACCCCGGATCTCGACCGCCCCGGTTGCCGCAAGGATCGTCATCGTGACCTTGGACCGGTCCAGCGCAAAGGGTGCGCCGCTGGGGGGAACAAGCTCGGTCATCGACACCAGCTCTCCACCCTGCCGCTCGGTGATCGCTTCGGCGACCCAGACCTCGCGGTCGGCGGTCTCGAAGGCCACAACCTCTGGCATCCCTGGGTCGGGCAAACCCAGCCGAGCGGTCAGGCGCAACCCGTCCTTGATCGGGTCGACCTGACAAGAGACGCCGGTGACCCCGGCCTCTTGCGCGGTGGCTGCGCGCTGGGCGAGCGCGGCCTTGATGCTGGCATCGGGCGCGCCGGGGGGTGCGAGGTCGGTGCCAAGCTCGACCAAGGCAGGCAGGCAGATCTCGTCGCAGACGCCCAACTCCATCCGGACATCCAGACGGACCGGTTTGGCCAGGTCGATGGGGAGGACCTCGACCGGCAGGACAAGCTGGTCATGATAGCCGATGGTCTGCATGCCGTTCGCCAGGAATACCGCGGGCGCGGGCCAGTGGATACGGACGGACTTCACGTTTTCCGACCGCGACCAGTCAAAACTTGGTGGGATCCCGGCATCGCCCGGACTGCGCCAATAGGTCTTCCAGCCGGGGGCGAGCTGCAGTTCGACCGCCGCCATGTGCGCACCGTTTTCCATTTGCCATCCGGGCCTTAGCTGCGCCTGCAGCACCTCATCCTGCGTGGTGGCAAGGGCGGGGGCGGCAAGGGAGCAGAGGCAGAGGGCGCGGTAGATCATGCGGGCAAGATAAGATCTTGCAGGGCCAAAGGAAATCACGTTGCAGCGACATGGCGTGAGCGTGATCTTGGGGTAACGGGTCTTGCCCGACGGGGTTTTGGGGGCCATGTTTGGGACATGGACCTAGCTGGACAGATCCTGATCGCCATGCCGGGCATGGCGGACCCGCGGTTCGAGCGGAGCGTGGTGCTTTTGTGCGCCCACTCGGCCGAGGGGGCGATGGGGTTGATCGTCAACAAGCCCTTGGAAGATTTGAGCTTTTCCGGGCTTCTGGAGCATCTGAAGATCCCCGTGGCGCCTGAGGGTCGCGACATCCGCGTGCATTTCGGCGGGCCGGTGGAGCGGGGGCGGGGGTTCGTGCTGCATTCCGCCGACTGGCGGCCTTTGGGCGAGGGCACGATGCAGGTGCCGGGGGGCCTGGAGATGACCGCGACGATCAACATCCTGGAGGCTTTGGCTTCGGGCGGGGGGCCGGGTAAGGCCTTGCTGGCCTTGGGTTATTCCGGCTGGGGGCCGGGTCAGCTGGAGGCCGAGATCGCGCGGAACGACTGGCTGACCTGTGAGGCCCCCGAGGGGCTGGTCTTCGCGCCGGATGACGGGGGCAAGTGGTCGGCGGCGCTGCGGGGGATGGGGATCGATCCTTTGACCCTGAGCGCGGCGGCGGGGCGGGCCTGAGGGCCGCAAGAGACTCCGGGTCAAGGGGTTGGGAACGCTGGGTTAATCCGGGGGATTTCGGGCTGCGTCGGGGGCTACACCCCGTATACATCGCGTATGCATTCCATGCATACGCGCGTCTGGGTGGTGGGGCGTTAACCTTGGCGGGCGAATCGCGTTTGACTGGCCGGGGCGGTGCGCTGTAGCGCACCCTACGATGTGCGAAATGTTGGTTACTGGGTGTTAAGGTTTGGTCGGTAGCTTTCGGGCATGTCCAATTATCTTCGTCCAAAGATCCCCGGAGCTTCGGTTTATCTGACGGTCACCCTTGCTGAACGAGGGTCTGATTTGCTCGTGCGGGAAATTGAAGCCCTGCGCCATGCGGTTCGCGTGACGCGGCTTAGTCGGCCATTCCAAATCGATGCCTGGGTCGTGCTGCCGGATCACATGCATTGCGTCTGGACCTTGCCGGAGGGAGATGCGGACTACGGCGCAAGGATGGGGCAGATCAAGGCGACCTTCTCCAAGGCGCTGCCGGAGGGGCGGTTGCGGTCGAGCCATGTCCTGCGGCGGGAGAAGGGCATCTGGCAGCGTCGGTTCTGGGAGCACCATGTGAGGGGAGAGCAGGATTTTTCGGCCTGCGTACAGTATTGCTGGGCCAATCCGGTGAAGCATGGGCTCGTCCAGGAAGTTCAGGACTGGCCCTATTCGTCGTGGCATCGCGATGTCGGTGCGGCAGCGTAGGGTGCGCTACAGCGCACCTTACACTAGATTCTCACGAAACAAGGCTTTCTCCAATGAGCGAGCTTCATCCGGCCTAAAATGAAATTCCATGTCGTCCATTGCGATCAATGTCGAAGAATCACGGGTCCATTGCCATCGATATCTGCCGTATTGCTGTCTTCCGGCGGTTGGTTGGAGCATTGCTCGGAACGCCGCGTCAGGCTTGGGCAACCAGATCGACAAGAGCGTGTCACCCCAAGCCAAACTGGATTTGCGCCCGTTCACCTTGTCAATTGTGTATCGCTTTGCGCCGCCAAATCGACTGAAATAGATCGTCAGATTCAGTCGTTCGGAAAGCGCCTCTGTGGAAGACTGCATAAACCCTAAGAATGGAGGACGGATCGAAAGCTCAATTGAGATGATCGCTTCTTCCAATGTGCGATTCATGCGCTACGATTCTTGGTCAGAAGCAGATTTCATTTGTAGGGTGCGCTACAGCGCACCGTCGGACGGTGCGCTGTAGCGCACCCTACGATGGGGGCGATGGCGGCTCTACTCCCCATACGGCACCCAGACCGTCTTGACCTCGGTCGCCTGGGACAGGAACGTCCGGCCTTCGCCCTCGGGGCCCATCCAGGTCCGCGCGCGGCCGTGGTTGACCCAGGTGCGTTTGAGGTTGCCTGCGGCCTCGCGCTCGATGAGGGCGGAGAGGGGGTGGGAGGAGAAGCTCCACACCGCGTCGACGTCCATGTGGCCGGAGAGCGCTTTCGCCAGGTCGGGGGCGAGGCCGGTGACGATGTTGACGACCCCGGGCGGCACGTCGGAGGTGTCGAGGACCTGGTAGAAGTCGGTGGCGGAGAGCGGCGCGGTTCCGGGGACGAGGACCGTGGTGTTGCCCATCGCGATGGCCGGGGCCATGACGGAGACGAGGCCGAGGAGGGGGCATTCGTCGGGGAGGAGGGCGCCGATGACGCCGGTGGGTTCGTTCATCGCAAGCGCGATGCCGCGGATCGGGACGGATTTGGCGTGGCCGTCGTATTTGTCGG
The DNA here is from genome assembly GCF_057219935.1 of Tabrizicola sp. T74. NCBI lineage: Bacteria > Pseudomonadati > Pseudomonadota > Alphaproteobacteria > Rhodobacterales > Paracoccaceae > Tabrizicola > Tabrizicola sp. T74. Next base: position 62,888 of record NZ_JBXVVT010000003.1, read on the forward strand.
CCCAGGCGGCGTAGGTGAAGAGGCGCTGGATGCTCGCGTCGACCTCGGCCTGGCCGGGCTTGCCGGTGAGGTCCTGGATGCGGTTGGCGAACTCGGTGGCCCGGGCGGAGAGGTTCTCGGCGATGAAGTAGAGGACCTGGGCGCGGTTGTAGGCCGTTGTTTTTGCCCAGCCTTTGGCGGCGTGGGCGGCCTCTACCGCGTTCCTTATGTCCTTGCGGTTGCCGATGCCGACATGGCCGAGGAGTTTGCCTTTCGGGCCGTAGACGGGTTGCGAGTAGCCGGAGTCGGGGCGGGCCTGTTTGCCGCCGATGTACAGCTTGGCGGTGCGGTCGAGGGCGTCGACTTGGGGCTCTTGCGGCGCGGGGATGGGTTGCGCGGGTTTCAGCGCCGCGGGTTTGGCGGTGGGTTTGAGGTAGGCCATCAGGCCCTCCCACCCGCCTTCGCGGCCGAAGCCGGATTCGCGAACGCCCCCGAAGCCAGCGGCAGCGTCGAAGAGGTTGGTGGCGTTGATCCAGACGACCCCGGCTTTGAGCTTCGGGGCCACGTCGAGGGCGAGGTTGATGTTCTCGGTCCAGACGGTGGCGGCGAGGCCGTAGCGGGTGTTGTTGGCGAGGGCGACGGCTTCCTCGGGCGTGCGGAAGGTCATGGCGACGAGGACGGGGCCGAAGATTTCCTCTTGCATCAGCGGGGAGGCGGTGCCGAGGCCGGTGATGAGGGTGGGGGGGTAGAAGGAGCCTGCGGCCGGGAGGGGGCAGGGGGCCTGGTAGTGTTGGCCCTCGGGGTTGGCGGCGACGAGGTCGGTGATGGTTTTCAGCTGGATGGGGTCGACGATGGCGCCGATGTCGATGGCCTTGTCGAGCGGGTCGCCGACGCGGAGGCCGTCCATCCGGCGCTTGAGCTTGTCGTAGAAGCGGGGGGCGACGCCTTCCTGGACAAGGAGGCGGGAGCCGGCGCAGCAGACCTGGCCCTGGTTGAACCAGATCGCGTCGACGAGGCCTTCGATGGCGCTGTCGAGGTCGGCGTCGTCGAAGACGATGTAGGGGGATTTGCCGCCGAGCTCCAGGGTGAGGGCTTTGCCGGTGCCCGCGGTGGCCTCGCGGATGCGCTTGCCGACGGAGGTGGAGCCGGTGAAGGCGATCTTGTCGACGGGCGCGTCGACGAGGGCCGCGCCGGTGGTGCCGTCGCCGGTGACGATGTTGAGGACTCCTTTCGGGAGGCCTGCCTCGCGGGAGATTTCGGCGAAGAGGAGGGCGGTGAGGGGGGTGTATTCGGCGGGTTTGAGGACGATGGTGTTCCCGGCGGCCAGCGCGGGGGCGACCTTCCAGGCGAGCATGAGGAGGGGGAAGTTCCAGGGGATGACGGCGCCGCAGACGCCGAGGGGCTGGAGGTCGGGGTGTTCACTCGGCAGCAGTTGGGCGAGGCCGGCGTGGTAGGAGAAGTGGCGGGCGACGAGCGGGATGTCGATGTCGCGGGACTCGCGGATCGGCTTGCCGTTGTCGAGGGTTTCGAGTGTGGCGAAGAGGCGGGAGTGTTTCTGGACGAGGCGGGCGAGGGCGTAGAGGAATTGCGCGCGCTTGAAGGCGGGGAGGGCGGCCCATTTCGGTTGCGCCCGGCGGGCGGCTGCGACGGCGCGGGCGATGTCGTCGGGGGTGCCCTGGGTGACTTTCGCGAGGGGTTTGCCGCTGGCGGGGTTGTGGGTGGTGAAGGTGTCAGCCGGCGCGGTGAATTGGCCGTCGATGAAGTGGCCGAAGGTGCCGTTGTGCTTGGCGATCCAGGCGAGGGCTTCGGTCGCGGACTCGGGGGCGGGGCCGTAGGCCATGCTGTCGAAGATTTCCTTGATGGTCATGGTTTGAGCCTCCGTAGCGCGTCGCGGACTAGAGATGACGCGAGGGTCATGTTTTCATGCAGGCGTTCTGCCGAGAACCGATTGGAGTCGCCGATTTCCCGCATGGCCTGCCAAAGCAGTTCGTGGTCCCGGGCGAATTCGGCAACCATCAGCCGACTCTCCAATCGGCGGCACTCAATTTCGTTCTGCAGGTCGGGGTCAGCTTCTGCCATCCGGACGCCTTCGTCACGCACCGCATCCAAATCCGCCAATGCGCCTTCTGCGTCGCCGGCGATCGCCTTCAGCCAAGCCTTGTCGTTGCCTTGGGCAACAAACTTTGACGCCTCATCCCATTCCTCGTCTTCGGAGTCGTCTGCCATCCGTCAGCCCATCGCGTGGCGGTTGGCGGCGGAGTAGTGGCCGGTGAGGTGGTGTTCGAGCTGGCGTTCGATGTCTCCCAAGAGGGACGAGGCGCCGAAGCGGAAGAGGTCGGGTTGCAGCCAGGGGTGGCCGAGTTCGTCCTTCATGAGGCTGAGGTAGACCAGCGCGTCCTTGGCCTTGGCGATGCCGCCTGCGGGCTTGTAGCCGACCTTGAAGCCGGTGCGGGCCTCGTAGTCGCGGATGGCGCGGATCATGGTGAGGGAGACGGGGAGGGTGGCGTTGACGGCCTCTTTCCCGGTGGAGGTCTTGATGAAATCGGCGCCTGCCATCATGCAGATGAGGCTGGCGCGGGCGACGGTACGGAGGGTGCCGAGTTCGCCGGTCGCGAGGATCGCCTTCACATGGGCATCGCCACAGGCTTCGCGCATGTCGCGCATCTCGTCATAGAGGGCCTGCCAGTTCTGCGTCAGGACATGGCGGCGGGAGATGACGATGTCGATCTCTTTCGCGCCCGCCTTCACGCTTTCGCCGATCTCGGCAATGCGGAGCTTGTAGGGCGAGAGACCAGCGGGGAAGCCGGTGGAGACGGCGGCGACAGGGATGGATGTCCCTTCCAGCGCGCGGACAGCGGGGGCGACCATTTCGTGATAAACGCAGACGGCGCCCACCGTGAGGCCGGGCATCCCGAGCTTCTCCAGCATCCAGGGGGCGACGGGTTGGCGGGCCTTGGCGCAGAGGCGCTGGACGCGGCCCTCGGTGTCGTCTCCGCTGAGGGTGGTCAGGTCGATGAGGGAGATCGCCTTCAACAGCCAGGCGGCCTGGTACTCCTTCTTGACGCTGCGGCGGCCGGGCAGCGTCGCGGCGCGGCGCTCGATGGCGGAGGTGTTGGCCTGGACCGAGGCGACCCAGTCGAGGTCCAAGGCCATGCCGGGGTTCCGGGCATGGGTGACCTGGGGCAGAAGGCCCGCCTGGGCCGGGGACAGCGTGTTCATGGGATTTCCCCGAAGGTGCCGGATACGGGCGACGATGCCATGCGAGGGCGGCCCCGCGCAAGGGGCGAGGGGGCGAATTTCTGACCGGATGGTCAAAAATCAGGGGTCAGGGCGTTCTTCGGCAAGGGTGGCCCAGGGTTTGCCGGTACCTGAATCGGGAATGTCAGGGTCGGCCTCGCCGCGCAGGATCAGGGACTTGGCCAGGAACAGCGCCGAGATCGGGGCGGTCAGAAGGAGGAAGAGGGTGATCAGCGCCTCTTGCCAGCTGATCTGACCCTGGCCCAACAGATCAAGGGCCGAGACGAGCAGCGCCGCGCCGACACCGATGGTAGTGGCCTTGGTCGGCGCATGCAGGCGCTGCATCGGGCGGGGCAGGCGCAGAAGGCCGTAGGAGCCGACGAGTGCAAAGACGCCGCCGCCGAACAGCACTGCAGACAGGAAGAGGTCTATCGCGAGGGTCATTCGATGATGCTCCCCCGAAGGAGGTACTTGCAGTAGGCGACGGTGCCGACAAAGCCGGTCAGCGCGAAGAGGATCGCGATTTCCAGGTAGAGGCCAGTGCCTGCCCAGATGCCGTAGGCGACGACCAGGGCCAGCGCGTTCACGGTCATCGTGTCCAGCGTCAGGATGCGGTCGGGCACTGTGGGCGCGGTAAAGAGCCGCCAGAGGTTCATCAGCAGCGACAGCGCGATGCAGCCGACGAAGAAGCCAAGGGCATAGGGCAGGATCATTCGAAAATCCTTTTCAGCCGGGATTCGTAGCGCGTCTTGATGTCGTCGCGGACGGCGTCGGGGTCGGGGGCGTGCAGCGAATGAATCAGAAGCGCCCGACCGCAGGCCGACATGTCGGCGGTCAGCGTGCCGGGGGTCATGGTGATGGTCCCGGCGAGAAGCGAGATCGCCTCGGGCGAGGTGAGGTCGAGGGGCACGGTGACCCAGTTCGACTGGATCTTGTCGCGCGGCATGAAGAGGACGATGCGCGCGACCTGGAAGTTGGCGACGATCACGTCCCAGAGGACAAGCACACTGTAGGCCGCCAGAAGCAGGGGGTGCTTGATCCGGGCGCGGTTCGGCCACCAGGCCGAGGTGAGGAGCGGGATGACCGTGCCAAGGAAAATTGCCATGACCAGGCTGCCGACCTTCCACTGGTTCACCAGAAGGAACCAAAGGACGATCAGCGTCAGCGTCAGGTAGGGATGGGGGAAAAGTCGTCTCATGGCGCGACCCCCAGGCGGTTGGCGTCGATATAGGCCTGCGGGGCGTGCAGGGTTTCAGCGGTGGCAGCCAGCCAGTCGGTAATCGGGCCGGCAAAGGCGGTCAGCGCGACGAGGGTGGCGAGCAGGGCCAGGGTGGCGGCGATGGCCAGCGGTTCGGTGGGCTGCGGCGCGGCCTCATCCCCCGGCGCATCGGTCTTCCAGAAGATCAGCGATCCTGCGCGGGCGAGGCCGAGGATCATCAGGAAGGAGGAGACGAGGATCACGCTCCATACCAGCGGGGCCTGGGCGCGGAAGGCGTCGAGGACCAGAAGCTTGCCGATGAAGCCCGACAGGGGCGGCATCCCGGCGGCGGCGATGGCGCTGGCCATGAACAGCGCGGCGATCAGGCCGGACTGCGCGATGGCGGGGGCGGTGGCGGTCAGCCGGACATGGGCGCGGCGGCGGGTGACGAGGTCGGCCACCATGAACAGGGCCGCCGTGGCCAGGGTGGAGTGCAGGATGTAGTAGAGCGCGGCGGCGGTGGTCGCGGGGGTGAAGGCCGAGATCGCGAGGAAGGCCGTGCCCATCGAGGCGATGCCGGCAAACGCTGCGAGGCGGGGGAGGGTGGAGGCGCCGAGGACTCCGACGGCACCGAGGATCAGGGTGACCAGGGCCGCGGGGTGCAACAGGTCATGGAGGAGCGGTCCGGTCGCGGGCAGGCTTTCCGGGAAGATCAGGGTGCCGGCGCGGAGCGTCGCATAGGCGCCGATCTTGGTCATGACGGCAAACAGGGCGGCGACGACCCCGGGCGCGTTGGCATAGGTACCCGGCAGCCAGAACTGAAGCGGCACCAGCGCGCCCTTGATCGCGAAGACCAGGATCAGCATGACGGCGGCGGTGCGGAGGAGGGCGGTGTCGCCTTCGGGCAGGCTGGGCAGCTTCGCGGCAAGGTCGGCCATGTTGAGCGTGCCGGTGACGCCGTAGATCAGCGCGAGGGCAAAGAGGAAGAGCGAGGAGCCGACGAGGTTGAAGGCGATGTACTGGATGCCCGCGCGGGTCCGGGCCTCTCCCCCGCCGTGGATCATGAGGCCGTAGGAGGCGATGAGCAGGACCTCGAAGAAGACGAAGAGGTTGAAGGCGTCGCCGGTCAGGAAGGCCCCGCCGATGCCCATCAGGAGGAACATCAGAAGCGGGTGGAAATGCGCGCCCTTGCGGTCCCAGCCGGAGCCTATGGCGTAGAGGGTGGTGAGGAGGGCGAGCAGGGAGAGGAGGGCCACCATCAGGGCTGAGAGGCGGTCGAGGACGAGGACGATGCCGAAGGGCGCAGGCCAGTCGCCGAGGAAATAGGCCTCGGGGCCGTGGAGGGTGGCGGACCAGAGGAGCGCTGCGGCAATGGCGTTCAGGGCGAGGATCGTGGCGAGGCTGGCGATGCGCTGCAGGGACAACTGGCCGCGCAGGCCGATGACCATCAGTGCGGCAACCAGCGCGGGCAGGGCTACGGGGGCGATGATCCAGTGGCTCATTTGGCGTCCCCTTCGTCCCTGGCGTCGAGGTCGATCCGGTCGTGCCCGGCGGTCAGGTAGCCGCCGATGGCCATGATCATGATGACCGCGGTCATGCCGAAGGAAATCACGATGGCGGTCAGGACCAGGGCCTGGGGCAGGGGGTCGGCGTAGGGCTCGGGCGTCCCGATGATGGGCGCGGCGTTCACCGCAAGGCGGCCGGAGACGAAGATGAAGAGGTTGACGGCATAGGACAGGAAGGTGAGCCCGAGGATCACCGGGAAGGTCCGCAGCCGCAGCATCAGGTAGATGCCGACCGCGGTCAGGGTGCCGATGGCGATGGCGACGAGGGCTTCCATCAGCGGCCCTCCTCGATGTCATAGGCGCGCGTGTTGGCGGCCTCTCCGGTGCGCAGCGCCAGCCGTGATAGCGAGGCGAGGGCCAGGAGCACGGCACCGAGGACGCAAAGGAACACGCCAAGGTCGAAGATCGCGGCGGTGGCGAGCTCGAACTTCTCGAGCGGCCAGAGGTCGACATATTCGTAGCCCGAGGTCAGGAACGGCAGGCCAAAGGCCCAGGGGCCGATCCCGGCCAGCGCGGCGATCAGGACGCCCCAGCCGATCAGGACGTGGTGGTCATAGCGCTGGCGGGCGTGCGACCAGTCGTAGCCCGAGGCCATGTACTGCATCAGGTAGGCGATGGCGAAGACAAGGCCCGCGACGAAGCCCCCGCCCGGCATGTTGTGGCCGCGCAGATAGATGTAGACCCCGACCATCATCGCCATGGGCAGAAGCAGCCGGGTCGAGACGACCAGCATCATCGGGTGGCGGTCGCCGGATTCGCGGGACCTCGGCATGGCCGCCAGGCGGCGGGTGACCTCGGTATTGCGCAGGAGCGTTAGCGACAGGGCGAAGATCACCAGCGCGGCGATGCCGAGGACGATGATCTCGCCAAAGGTGTCATAGCCGCGGAAGTCGACGATGATGGTGTTGACCGCGTTGGTCCCGCCCGCGCCGGGTTTCGACTGCGCCAGATGATAATGCGAGATCGGCTCGAAGGCCGGGGCCCGCGTCATCATCGCCCAGGCCAGCCCGCCGATGCCAAGGCCCGCGATCCCGGCGATGCCCGCATCGCGCAGGCGGCGGGGCAGGGGGCTTTCGACAGGCGTGTCCTTGGGCAGGAAGTGCAGTGCGAGCAGCATGAGGAGGATCGTCACCACCTCGACCGACACCTGCGTCAGCGCCAGGTCGGGCGCCGAGAACAGCATGAACAGGGGGGCGATCAACAGGCCGACGACCCCGGTCAGGATCAGCGCGACCAGGCGGTTGCGGTGGAGGACGGGGGTGACCAGGGCTGCAAGCATCATCACCAGCCAGATCGCGGCAATGGCGGGATCGATGGCCAGGGTCGGCAGGGTTCCCGGCAGGTGGGTCCCGCCGAGGAAGGCCCACAGCGCAGCCCCGGCGATGGCCAGGACCGAAAGAACCAGCGCCCGGCCGAAGCTGCCATTGTGCAGGCCCTCGGTCACGCTGCGCGACAGCGCGGCCAGCGGCTCGACGATGCCGTCGAAGATGCGCTTGGCCTCGGGGCGCGGGGCGGCATCCCAGATCGCGCGGAGGCGGGGGTAGGTCCCAAGCAGCATCAGACCGCCGCCAACCGCAGCCAGCGACATCCAGAGAGCAGGCGCGTAAAGCCCGTGCCAGTGCTTGATCTCGACCGCGACCGGCGTACCGGTGACGGCCCCCGCTGCGACATCGACCAGCCAGGCGGCAGAGGTCATCGGCAGAAGGCCGATCAGCACGACAAGGGCCGCAAGGAATGCGGGCGCGGCCCAGAGGCCGAAGCCCGGATCATGCGGCTTGTGCGGATAGTCGTTGCGCACCGGACCAAGGAAGCCGTGGGCGAGGAAGCGGAAGGAATAGGCGACCGAGAACGCCGCCCCGATGGTGGCCAGAAGGCCCATCGCCCAGGGGGTCAGCCAGGTGGTGTGGGCGGCTTCCTCCAGCATCAGCTCCTTCGAGAGGAACCCGTTCAGGGGCGGGATGCCCGCCATGGAGAGAGAGGCGAGGGTGACAATGCCGAAGGTGATGGGCATGAGGGTGCGGAGGCCCCCCAGACGGCGCAGGTCGCGGGTATGCGCCTCGTGATCGACGATCCCGGCGGACATGAAGAGGGCGGCCTTGAAGGTGGCATGGTTGATGATGTGGAACACGGCAACCGTTGCCGCGGCCTTGGTGCCGAAGCCCAAGAGCATGGTGATGAGGCCCAGGTGGCTGACCGTGGAGAAGGCGAGGAGCGCCTTCAGGTCATCCTTGAAGAGGGCGATCTTGGCGGCCATGACCATGGTGACAAGGCCCGCAGTAGAGACGATCCAGAACCACTCCGGCGTCCCCGCCAGCACCGGCCACATCCGCGCCATCAGGAACAACCCCGCCTTCACCATGGTGGCCGAGTGCAGGTAGGCCGAGACCGGGGTGGGGGCGGCCATGGCGTGTGGCAGCCAGAAGTGGAAGGGGAACTGCGCCGACTTGGTGAAGGCGCCCAAGAGGATCAGGATCAGCGCGGGCAGATACCACGGCGAGGCCTGGATCAGGTCCTTGTTTTCAAGGATCACGGTTAGGTCATAGCTGCCGACGATGTTCCCCAGGATCAGCATCCCCGCGATCATTGCGAGGCCCCCGCCTCCAGTCACCGCCAGCGCCATCCGCGCGCCCTGGCGGCCTTCGGGGAGGTGCTTCCAGTAGCCGATGAGGAGGAAGGAGGAGAGCGAGGTCAGCTCCCAGAAAATCAGGAGGAGGAGGATGTTGTCCGACAGGACGATCCCGACCATCGCGCCCTGGAACAGGAGGAGATAGGTGTAGAACTGCCCCATCGGGTCGCTTCGGCCCAGGTAGAAGCGGGCGTAGAGGATGATGAGGAGGCCGATCCCCAGGATCAGACCGGCGAAGAGAAGACCAAGCCCGTCAAGGAAGAAGGTGACATTCAGGCCAAGCGCCGGAATCCAGTCGATGCGGGTCTGGACAATTTCACCCCGCAGGACGGCGGGGGCTTCGAGGGCAAGAAGGATCAGGGCCAGAGCCGTAACTGCCCCGGTGGCCACGGCGCAGGCATTGCGACCCGCACGGATCATCAGACCGGGAAGGAGCGCACCAAGGAAGGGCAGCGCCGCAATCAGGGCTAGGGACATGCGGGTTGGGTCCTCGTCGTGGCGGCTGTTGTTGGTTCTGATCGCGTCGCGGCGGGTTTCGGGCGATTTTGGGCCTGCCGTCAAGGGATTCAAGCCCCTTGCGTCGTGATACCGCAGTTTTTCGAACGAGGAGTGTCCCCTGCGCTTTGCACGGGGGCGGTAAGGGATCGCTGAAATCGACTGGCAAAGGCTCGGTGCCGGGCCTGCGGCCGCACTCGGCCGATTCCCTGCAAGGGGGCGGCAGCCGATCAAACGGCTGCCGCAAAGCTGGTCAGGCGACCTCGGTCACGCCTTCGGGGACTTTTGCGCCGGTCATGAAGGCCACGGCGTCCGACATCGTGTAGTCCTTCGGGTTGATGACGCAGAGCCTGCGGCCAAGCCGGTGGATATGGATGCGGTCGGCGATTTCGAACACATGCGGCATGTTGTGGCTGATCAGGATGATCGGGATGCCCCGGTTCTTCACGTCGCGGATCAGCTCCAGCACCCGGCGGCTTTCCTTGACGCCAAGCGCCGCCGTCGGTTCGTCCAGGATCACCACCTTCGACCCGAAGGCCGCCGCGCGCGCCACGGCCACCCCCTGGCGCTGGCCGCCCGAGAGCGTCTCCACCGCCTGGTTGATGTTCTGGATCGTCATCAGCCCAAGCTCGGACAGTTTCTGCCGGGCGAAGGCCTGCATCTTCGGCCGGTCAAGCTGGCGGAAGACCGATCCCATGATGCCGGGTTTGCGGATCTCGCGGCCCATGAACATGTTGTCGGCGATCGACAGCGCCGGGGACATGGCCAGCGTCTGGTAGACCGTCTCGATCCCAGCTTCGCGCGCCTGGATCGGCGTGCGGAACTGGACGGGTTGGCCTTCCAGGCGGATCTCGCCTTCGTCCGGGATGACGGCGCCCGAGATCGCCTTGATCAGCGTCGATTTCCCGGCGCCGTTGTCGCCGATGACGGCTAGGATTTCCCCCGGCATCAGGTCGAAGTCGCAGTTGTCCAAGGCGGTGACACGGCCATAGCGCTTGGTCAGGCCCCGTGCGGTCAGAATGGGTTCCATGTCGCGTCCTCCCTCAGCTCGAGACCTTGCGGATCCACTGGTCGACCGCCACCGCGGCGATGATCAGCACCCCCGTGAGCAGCACCTTCCACTGCGGGTCCGCGTTCATCATGTTCAGGCCCATCGACATGATCCCGACGATGAGGGTTCCGAACAGCACCCCCAGGATCGAGCCGCGTCCGCCGAACAGCGAGATGCCCCCGATCACCGTCGCGGTGATGGCCTGCAGGTTGAAGTCGGTCACCACGGTCGAGGGCGAGACCGAGCCGTTGCGGCCGATGGACACCCAGGCCGCGAGGCCCGCGATCAGGCCGGCAAGCGTGTAAACCGCGATCAGGACCTTCTTGGTCGAGATCCCCGACAGCTCTGCCGCGTCCGGATCATCGCCCACGGCATAGATGTGGCGGCCAAAGGCGGTGTGGTTCAGCATGAACCAAAGCGCCACGTACAATGCGATCATCGCCACAACGCCGTAGGTGACAACGGCGGGGCCGACGCGGAAGTTCTGGCCGAAGACGTGCAGAAGCTGGGTCTGCGCGGTCAGGTCAGCCTCGCGCATCGTCTCGTTGGCGGAATAGATCAGGCAGATCGCCATGATGATGTTCCAGGTGCCCAGCGTCACGATGAAGGGCGGAAGCTTCAGCCGCGCGACGAGGTTGCCGTTAACGAACCCCCAGAAGCCCGCGAGCACGAAGCCCGCGATCAGCGCAAGGACCGCAGGCACCGCGAAGTCGCCGGGCGAGCCGTCGGTCAGGACCCAGTTGCCCATCACGACGAAGGAAAAGACCATGATCACGCCGATGGCGAGGTCGATGCCTGCGGTCAGCACGACCAGGGTCTGCGCAGCGGCCAGGATACCCACCACGGCGACCTGCTGCATCACCAGGGTCAGGGTGTAGGCGCTGAAGAAGCGGTCACCGGCGAAGATGCCGAAAAACGCGATCAGGCCCAGAAGCACGATCAACGGTACCAGCGCCGGGTTGCCGTGCAGCACGTGCTGCAGCTTGGCCAGCGGCGATTTCCTTTCCTCGAAATGGGCGACGCTTTGGTCGGCTCCCTTCGAGGCGCTTTCGAAGTCTTGCGCTTGGGTCATGCTTGGCTTCCCTCCCCTGTGGCCGGTCCGATCCTGCCCTAACCTTCGGCTTGAAGAAAGGGCGGCGCAAAGGCCGCCCTTTCCGTGTCCGGCATCAGGTGCCGGATGCGATGTCGGGCAAGATCAGCCCCAGCAGAGCTCGGTGCCCTTGGTGGTGTCGATCGAGTCGACGCCAGCAGCCGGCTTGTCGGTGACCAGCGCCACGCCGGTGTCGAAGAACGACTTGCCTTCGGTCGGCGCGGGCTTGGTGCCGTCAGCGGCGAACTTGGCGATGGCTTCCACGCCGAGGGCAGCCATCAGCAGCGGATACTGCTGCGAGGTGGCGCCGATCACGCCGTCCTTGACCGAAGCCACGCCCGGGCAGCCGCCGTCGACCGAAACGATCAGGACCTGGCTTTCCAGACCCACGGCCTTCAGCGCCTGGTAGGCGCCCACGGCAGCAGGCTCGTTGATGGTGTGGACGACGGTGATGCCCGGATCCTTCTGGAGGAGGTTCTCCATCGCCTTGCGGCCGCCTTCCTCGTTCCCGTTGGTCACGTCATGGCCGACGATGCGCGGATCATCTTCGTCGCCGATGTCGTTGGGGTCCTTCACGTCGATGCCGAAGCCCATCATGAAGCCCTGGTTGCGCAGGACGTCGACGGTCGGTTCCGACGGGGTCAGGTTCAGGAAGGCGATCTTGGCGTCAGCCGCCTTGTCGCCCAGCGTCGCCGCAGCCCAGGCGCCGATCAGGCGGCCGGCTTCCAGGTTGTCGGTGGCGAAGGTCGCGTCAGCAGCGTCCGCCGGGTCAAGCGGCGTGTCGAGCGCGATGACCAGCAGGCCGGCTTCGCGGGCCTTGGCCAGCGGGCCGGTGATGGCCTTGGTGTCCGAGGCGGCGATCAGGATGCCCTTCGCGCCGTCGGCGATGCAGCTTTCGACCGCAGCCACCTGGCTGTCGTGGTCGCCGTCGACCTTGCCGGCGTAGGACTTCAGGGTCACGCCCAACTCGGCCGCCTTGGCCTCGGCGCCTTCCTTCATCTTCACGAAGAAGGGGTTGGTGTCGGTCTTGGTGATCAGGCAGGCCGATACGCCGTCCTGTGCCGAGGCGAAGCCGGCCGACAGCGCAAGGGCGCCCGCGCCCAGAAGGGCTTTGGTGATGACTTTCATGGTCTTCCTCCCAAGTGGGGGCAATTGCGCCCCCGTTTCAAAATCCGTGCGCCGGGCCTGGCAGGCCCTGCGACGCGGCACAGAAAAGCTGATTCCCTCCCTTGCGTCAAGATAATTAAATCTCAGTGATTTATTATTGACAGAGGCCCGCTCGCCCGCCAGTCTGCGCAATGTTGTCGGGGCTTGGACCCGCCGCACCCGAGTCTGCTGCGCCCTGGAGGAGGGGAGGCCTGCATGTTGATCGGTATACCGACCCTTCTGGGGCCTGACTTCCTGTCCGCGCTGCGGGCGATGGGGCATGGCGACGAAATCGCCATCGTGGACGGCAACTATCCGGCGGCGGACCATGCGCGGCGGCTGGTGCGGGCGGATGGCCATGGCGTGCTGGCGGTGGCCGAGGCAGTGCTGACCGTGATGCCGCTGGACCGGGCGGTGCCGTCGGCCCTGTTCCGGGCCAGTCTGAACAACGACCCGGGCCAGGCGGCGGACATCCACCGGCAGATCGATGCGCTGTTTGCGCGGATGGCCCCCGGCATGACGGTCGTGCCCCTGTCGGGCGAGGCGCTGTACCCGCGCATCCGGTCGGCCTTTGCCATCGTGGCGACCGGCGAGACCGCGCTGTTCGCCAACATCATCCTGCGCAAGGGCGTGATCGGGGCCTGAGGGGAGGCGTTTCGCATGCAGGATGCCTCGCCCGATCGCAGCATTGCCGAAGGCGCTGCCTTACGCGGCACCAACCAGTCGGGCATGCGCGACCACAACGAACGGCTGGTCCTGTCGCTGGTCCGCCAGCAGGGGGCGCTGGCCAAGTCCGACATCGCGCGGATGACGGGGCTGTCGGCGCAGACAGTCAGCGTCATCATGCGGGGGTTGGAGGACGAGGGGCTTCTGGAACGCGGCCAGCCGGTGCGGGGGCGGGTGGGCCAGCCTTCGATCCCGATGTCACTGGCCGCCGAGGGGGCATTCTTCTTCGGGCTGAAGGTCGGGCGACGCTCGGCAGACCTGGTGCTGACCGATTTCCGGGGGCGCCTGCGCGCGGCGCGGCGGCGGGTCTACCGTTACCCCACGCCCGACGCGGTGGTGGGCTTTGTCCGCGAGGCGGCTCCGGTCCTGGTGGGCGAACTGCCCGCAGCGCTGCGCGGCCGGGTGATGGGCATGGGCGTGGCAATGCCGTTCCAGCTGTGGAACTGGGTCTCGGTCCTTGGGGTGCCGCAGGCCGAGATGGACGCCTGGCGGGCGCGCGACCTTGCGGCAGAGCTGGGCGCGGTGACGGGCCTGCCGGTCTATGTCCAGAACGACGCGACCTCCGCCTGCGGGGCCGAGCTGATCTTCGGGACCGGGGAGCGGCCGAAGGACTTCCTCTATTTCTACTTCGGGACCTTCATTGGCGGTGGCCTCGTGATGAACGGCCAGCTGTTCCTGGGGCGGACCGGAAATGCGGCTGCGGTTGGGTCGATCCAGGTGCCCGCCCCGGGCGGCGAGACGCGGCGGCTGATTGATCTGGCCTCGATGTCCGTCCTGGCCGAGGCGATGGAGGCGGCGGGGGAGGGGTCGGATCATCTCTGGTCGCAGCATGACCGGTGGGAGGTGTCTTCCGCCGTGCTGGAGCCCTGGCTGGACCAGGCCGCGGGGGCGCTCGCGCATGCCACGCTGGCGGCGGCGGCGCTGTTGGAGATCGAGGCGGTGCTGATCGACGGGTGGATGCCGGTCGCGGTGCGGGCCGAGGTGGTGCGGCGGACGCGGGGGGCGCTGCTGGGGCTGGACCTCGCCGGGATCGAGCCACCGGTGATCCGGGAGGGGACGGTGGGGGCGGATGCCCGCGCCCTGGGGGCGGCGGCAATCCCCTTGTCGCAGCGGTATCTGATCGACCAGAACGTCGCGGTGCGCGAGGGGTAGTGTCCACGGTGGACATTTTCTGATTTCTGTTTGGAATCAGTGGGATGGGCGTGGGCGTATACCGGGTGTTAACCGGTTTTCCCCCTCACCCCGACCCTCTCCCCCGAGGGGAGAGGGGGCGCCCCGGGGCTGGGGTTCGGTCCTGGGGGCCGTGAGGGCTGCGCCTCTGGCTGGCCGCCGGGGGTTTCACACCCCCGGACCCCTGTGGGATATTTGGGGAAGGGAAAGTCGGCTTTTCGAAGCAACAAGTGGGTAGTCTGAGTGAAGTTCAGGGATGCAGTAAAGCAGGACTGGTGGAAGCTGCTGATCTGCTTCGCCGGCTTGGGCTACGCGCTGTACAATGAACGCGGGGTAATTGCGTTTTTTGCCTTGGCCGCGATTGTCGCCTGGCCCCTCTACCGTTTGGGGAAGAAGGACGACGAGCGTGACTGGTGGTGACCGTTTCGGTGCGCTGTAGCGCACCCTACGCTGTCGCGGCGTTGGTCCCTGTGGATCCCCGCCTTCGCGGGGATGACAGGCGGGGCGGGGATGACTGGCGGGGTGAAGGTCAGCCCTTTGCGAGGTCCTCGAAAAGCCGCGCCACGCCTTCCGCCCCCGGGTCGTTGTGGCCCTTGAGCTTGTCGGCGGCGAGGTAGCTGGCGCGGCCTGCCTTGGCGCGGGTCATCTGGGCGGTGGCGTTTGCGCCCTCGCGGGCGGCTTTCGCGGCGGCTGACACTCCCTGCGGGAGGGCGGCGAGGGCGGGGGCGAGGGCGTCGATCATGGTGCGGTGGCCGGGGGCGGCGCCTCCGACCTGCATCACGCGGTCTAGGCCTGACGTGAGCGCTCCGATCCAGGTCTTGCCGGAGGCGCTCGCGTCGCCGGCGGCGGCGAAGAAGATGGCGAGGAGGACCCCGCTGGAGCCGCCCATGGTCTGGGACAGTTCCATGCCGATGGCGCGGTAGAGTTGCGTGGGGTCGGCGAGGGGGAGGCGGTCGAGGGCGGCGTGGAGGGCGCGGGCGGCCCCGGCGAGGGTGCTGCCGGTGTCGCCGTCACCGGACTTGGCGTCGAGGGCGTTGAGGTCGGATTCGACGGCGATCAGGGCCTTGCAGCAGCGTTCAATCAGCGCGCGGCGGGCGGGGTGGGCGCTGGGCACCGGCTGGATCGGGGCGAGGCCGTCGGGGAGGGGTCTGACGGCGACGGCGCCGAAGGGGGAGAGGCCGGGCCAGGCGTGCGGGGCGACGGGGGCGGCGAGGCTCGTGACCTGCGCGTGGTCCACGGGGAGGAGCGAAACCGAGAAGCCGTGCATGTCGAGCGAGGTCATCAGGGGGGCGGGGCCGATCATCCACTTGACCTTGCCGCCGAGGGGCGAGCGGGCGAGTTCCTCGGCGAGGATCGACATCTCCAGCGGCGTGGTGGAGCCGAGGTTGTTGAGAAGCGCGACGTGGTCTCCGCTGCCGGTGTGGGGCAGGAGCTTTTCCGCCACCATTTGCATGGCGGAGCGGGCGCCGGAGAAGTCGACCTGTTCGATCCCGGCCTCACCATGGATGCCGAGGCCAAGCTCGGCCTTGCCCGCGCTGATGCGGTCTTCCTTGGGCGAGCCGGGGACGGTGCAGGTGTCCAGCGACATGCCGATGGAGATGGCGCCCTTGATGACCTGGGTGGCGGCGGCGGTGATGGTGTCGAGGTCGGCACCGGATTCGGCCATGGCTCCGGCGATCTTGTGGACGAAGAGGGTTCCGGCGACGCCGCGGGCTTGCGGCAGGTCGGGCAGCGCGATGTCGTCGTCGACGATGACCATCGAGACCTTGAGGCCGAAGGCGCGGGCACGTTCGGCGGCAAGGCCGAAGTTCAGGCGGTCGCCGGTGTAGTTCTTGACGATGAGGAGGCAGCCCGCCTTGCCGGTGACGGCGAGGATGCCGGCGAGGACGGCGTCGACGGAGGGGCTGGCGAAGACATCGCCGCAGACGGCGGCGGTGAGCATTCCTTGCCCGACGAAACCGGCGTGCGAGGGTTCGTGGCCGGAGCCGCCGCCGGAGACGAGGGCGACCTTGGAGCGGTCCCAGTCGGTGCGGATGACGACGCGGATGTGGGGGTAGCCGTCTAGGCGGGCGAGTTTGCCTCCGCTGGTTCTGAGGAGGCCGTCGATGGCTTCGGTGACGAGGCTCTCGCGCGAGTTCATGAACTGTTTCATGGGGTTGGCCTTTCAGATGCGGTTGCCGGAGGCGTCGAACCAGAGGGGGTTGTGGGGGCGGATGTTGAGGGTCTGCCCCGGTTTCAGGGCGGTGTGGGGTTCTGTGAGGGTGATGAGGCTGTGCGGGCCAAGGGCAAGGTGCAGGCGGGTCTGGTCGCCGAGGTGTTCGACACGCTGGATGGTCGCTGGCTGGCCGTCGCCCACGTGGATGTGTTCGGGTCTCAGGCCGATTTGTGCGGCATTGGCGGGTGCGCCGGGGAAGGCATCGGCGGGCAGGAGGTTGATGTGCGGCTGGCCGAGGCGGGAGGCGACGTAGGTCGAGACGGGGTTTTCGTAGATGTCCCTTGGCGTGCCGAACTGGACGAGTTTGCCGTGGTCAAGGACGCCCACGTGGGTGGCCATCGTCATTGCCTCGATCTGGTCATGGGTCACGTAGAGGAAGGTGGCGGCCATGTCGGCGTGGATGCGCTTGAGCTCGATCCGGAGGTCGGCGCGGAGTTTCGCGTCAAGCGAGGAGAGCGGTTCGTCCATCAGGTAGATGCGGGGGTTGCGGACGAGGGCCCGGCCGATGGAGACGCGCTGCATCTCTCCGCCCGAAAGCGCCGTGGCCTTGTTGTCGAGCTTGTGGGGGATGCGCAGGACCTCGGCCACCTCTTGCACGCGCTTGGCGATCTGGTCCTCGGGCATTGCGATCATCGGGGACCGCAGCGGGAAGGCCAGGTTGTCGCGCACGGTGAGGTGGGGGTAGAGCGAGTATTGCTGGAAGACCATCGCCACGTCGCGCTGGGCGGGGGTTTCCTGCAGGACCGAGGCGCCGTCGATGCGGACGTCCCCGGCGTCGGGTTTGTCGAGGCCGGCGATGAGGCGGAGCGTGGTGGTTTTCCCCGCGCCGGTGGGGCCGAGGAGGACGACGAAGGCGCCGCTGGGGATGGTCATGGTGACGTCCTTGAGGGCCTTGGTGGCGCCGTAGGACTTTGACAGGTTCAGAAGCTGGACCTCAGCCATGGTGGACCCCGGCGTTGGCGGCGGTGCGGAAGGCGCGGCCGGTGGTGGCGTCGAAAAGCGACAGGCGGGGGGCGGAGAGTTTGAGGCCGGTCAGGTCGCCGGGTTTGGCGGGTTGGGTGGAAGGGGTGCGGGCTTTCACGGGGCCGAAGGCGGTGGAGAGGGTGACGATCTGGGTGGTGCCGAGGTATTCGACGGCCTCGATCCGGCCGCGGAGGGGGGCGGTGTCGGAAAGGGCGACGTGTTCGGGGCGGACGCCGAGGACGAGTTGGCCGGAGGCGGGTTCCTGAAGTTGGGGGAGGGTGATGGAGGTGTCTCCCAAAGTGACCTGTTCCGCACCTGCGGTGGCGGTGCCGTCGAAGCGCAGGAAGTTCATCGCGGGGCTGCCGATGAAATCGGCCACAAACAGGGTGGCGGGGTGGTCGTAGATGTCTTGCGGGGTGCCGAATTGCTCGACGACGCCGTGGTTCATCACCACGATCTTGTCGCCCATCTGCATGGCTTCGAGTTGGTCGTGGGTGACGTAGACGGTGGTGGCGTGCATCCGGTCGTGGAGGGCGCGAAGCTCCTCGGCCATGATCTCGCGGAATTCGGCGTCAAGCGCGCCCAAGGGTTCGTCCATCATGAAGGCCTTGGGGTTCCGCACGATGGCGCGGCCAAGGGCGACGCGCTGGCGGTCGCCTCCTGACAACCCGCCGACGGGTTTGTCGAGCATGTGGTCGATGCGGAGGATCCTTGCGACCTCGGCCACCTTGCGCTGGACCTCGGCCTTGGAGACGCCCTGGGAGACCAGCGGATAGGCGATGTTCTTACGGACGTTCATGTGCGGGTAGAGGGCGAACATCTGGAAGACCATAGCGATGTCGCGCTGGCTTGCCGGTTTCTGGCTGACGTCCTCACCGTCGATCAGGATTTCGCCGGAGGTCGGAAGTTCGAGGCCCGCGATCATGCGCAGCGTGGTGGTCTTGCCGCAGCCGGAGGGGCCGAGGAGCATGAAGAACTCACCGTCCCTGATGGTGAAGGACGAGCCCTTGACGGCGGTGAAGGCGCCGAATTCCTTGCGGAGGTTCTTGATGACGATTTCAGCCAAGGGGAAGCTCCTGCCCGGCGCGGATGAGGTTGCCGTTGAGGTCGAGGAGCGCCAGTTCGCGCATGCCCCAGGGTTTGTCGGCGGCGCGTTCGAGGCGCGGGATGCCGGTCGAAGGCAGGCCTATGGCGGCCCATTCGGCGTCGAGCGCGTTGACGTCCGCGGGGCGCAGGTAGGCGCCGTGGTCGCATTTGGCGGGGTCGAGGGCGGGGTGGTGGAAGAAATGCACTTCGGCCCCTTCGCGTTTCATCAACAGGTACTCGGCGTCGTCATAGACGGTGTGGAAGCCCAAGCGCTGCCAGAAGACCTCGGTCTCGGCGATGTCGCGGGCGGGCAGGATGGGGGAGAGCTTTTCCAGCATCTTCATTCCGGGAAATGGCTGACGATGATGAACATGACCGTGCCGACAAGGGTCACGAGGAAGGACCAGGTGTAGGCCCAGAGGAAGAAGGGCTGCATCAGCATGACGACGCCAAGCGCGATGAGGATGGTGGCGAGCATCTCCCACGGGCCGCGTTTCAGGCGGAGGAGGCCGGTGAGGAAAGCGGTCATCTTGCGGCCCCCGTGGCACGAGTTTTCTGCGAAAACTCGGGAAGCGATTTTTCGTCGAAAAATCGGGTCATTTGCGGACGGCTCCGAAGGTGATCCCGCGCAGCAGGTGTTTGCGCAGAAGGATAGTGAAGATCATCACTGGCAGGAGGAACAGCGTCGCCCCGGCAGCCACGGCGGGCCAGTCCTGGCCGCCGACGCCGATGATCGTCGGGATGAAGGGCGGCGCGGTCTGGGCGTTGCCGGAGGTGAGGAGGACGGCGAAGGCGTATTCGTTCCAGGCAAAGATCAGGCAGAAGATGGCGGTGGAGGCGATGCCGGTGGCGGCCTGGGGCAGGACGACCTTCCGGAAGGCCTGGAAGCGGGTGTAGCCGTCGATCAGCGCCGCCTCTTCGTATTCGCGCGGGATTTCGTCGATGAAGCCTTTCAGGAGCCAGACGGCGAGCGAGATGTTCACGGCAGTGTAGAGGAGGATCATCCCGAGATGCGTGTCGGAGAGTCCGAGCTCGCGGTACATGAGGTAAATCGGGATCGCGACGGCGATGGGGGGCATCATCCGGGTCGAGAGGATGAAGAAGAGGAGGTCATCCTTCAGCGGGACCTTGAAGCGGCTGAAGGCGTAGGCCGCGAGGGTGCCGAGGAAGATGCTGAGGGCCGTGGACCCGAAACCGATGATGACTGAGTTCAGGAAGCGTTCGCCAAAGCGCGAGGGGCCGGTGATGATGGTGCCCTGGCGGCGGGCGATTTCTTCCATGATCCCGTCGGGGGGCGGCAGGGTTTCAAGCTCTGACACGGCAGGGCGGGTGCGGGTGGTGAAGAGGTTCACGTAGCCCTCGACCGTCGGATCGAAGAACACTTTCGGCGGGTAGGAGATCGAGTCCGGGCCGGTCTTGAAGCTGGTGGAGATGATCCAGACGAGCGGCAGGAGGGTGATGATCGTGTAAAGCGTGACGAGGCCGGCCGCGACCCATTTCGAGGCCTTGGAGGGTTCGGTGACGGAATAGGCGCTCATGGGTGCGCTCCTTTTCGGGCCGGGTGCCCCCCCACCCCATCCCTCCCCCACAGCGGCGGGAGGGAGGCGCGGGATGGATGCGCTGGCGCAAGACGGTTCGGCCGGGTGGCTCCCCTCCCCCAAGTGGGGAGGGGCTGGGGGTGGGGGGCCAGGGCGAGGGTGAATGCGTGGGTCATCACCGCTCCTTCACTTTGTTGAGCGCCTTCACGTAGATCGAGGCCAGGCCGAAGACGGTGACGAAGAGGATGATCGCGTAGGCCGAGGAATAGCCGGTGCGCCATTTCTCGAAGGCTTCGCGCTTGAGGTCGATGGAGGTCAGGAGCGTCTCGCTGCCCGGACCGCCGCCAGTGAGCAAGTTGACCATGTCGAACATCTTGAAGTTCTCGATGCCGCGGAAGAGGACGGCGAGCATCAGGAACGGCAGCACCATCGGCACGGTGATCGTCCAGAACTGCCGCCATTTCGAGGCGCGGTCGACCTCGGCGGCCTCATAGATGTAGTCGGGGATCGACCTGAGGCCCGCGAGGCAGATCAGCATCACGAAGGGCGTCCACATCCAGGTGTCGACGATGACGATGGACCAGGGGGCAAGGCCTCCCGGCCCAAGCATCGAGAAGCTGTTGGCCGGGATGCCGGTGAAGAATTCGACGATGTAGTTCACCACGCCGATCTGCGGCTGGTAGAGGAAGGTCCAGAAGTTGCCGACGACCGCGGGGGACAGCATCATCGGCAGCACGATCAGCGTCGTCAGCAGGTCGTTGCCCTTGAACTTGCGGTTGATGAGCCAGGCGAGCGTGAAGCCGATCAGGACCTGGAAGAAGATAGTCCAGATCAGGAAATGCGCCGTGGTGGTCATGTTCGACCAGATGTCCTCGTCAGTCAGGATGCGCTCATAGTTGCGCAGGCCGACCCATTTCACCTCGGCATTCGGCTTGTTGGCGGCGTAGTTGGTGAAGGACAGGCGGATGGTCCAGATCAGCGGGAAGATGTTGATCGCGAGGAGGAGGAAGATCGTGGGGGCCACGAAGATCCAGGCGATCGTCCGGTCCGACAGGCCGCGCACCTTGCGGGCGATGGTCGGCGGGGTGGCCTTGGCCGCGATGTCGATGGGGTTTGGCATGGCTCAGGAAACCGGGGGCAAGAGAGAAAAGAGGTCGCTGACCAGCGGGGCGTAGGCAAGGCCCCAGATCACACGGACCACGAAAGTGATCGCAAAGCCAAGAAGCAGCAGGATCAGTGGGTTGGTTCGGCCGGGGTCCGGGCGGGACCAGATCGGGCGGGGGTCGATGACCAGGGCGGGCAGGACCAGGAACGTGGCGTAGGCCAGGGCGTAGTAGGCGATGAAGACCGGCAGGAACGGCAGCGGGATCTGCCAGAGGACGCCGGTAAAGACCGCCCCTTCGGTCATCGAGGCGCCGAAGACGAGCCAGAACAGCTGCGACGGAGACAGGCGCAGCCAGCGGATCGCGGCAAGACTGGCCAACGCGAGCAGGGTGTAATCGCCAAAGGCCAGCACGAAGGAGGTCCGGGTGTCCGGATGCATCCCGCCCCAGCCGGTGCCGTCGACGGTCAGGGACAGTTCGTAGATCGCGCCAAAGAGCAGCGTCAGGACCAGAAAGGCCAGGGCGGCGGCGAGGCGCGACAGGCGCAGTCCCTGCCAGCCGAACTGCCGGGCGACAAAGCCGCCGATGACGCCGACGTAAAGCGGCCCGTCAACCCATGCCAGGCTGGAGCGCGGCCCATCGGTTGGCATCAGGCGCAGGCCGATGCCCAGAAGCGTCCAGGGCAATGGCTGGGAAAGCGCGCGGCCAAGGCGTGCGACGGCGGACATCGGATGGCTCCGGAATCGGGGTGAGGGGTCGGGCGGCGGCGCGCGCCGGGGAAAGGCCGGGGCGAAGGGTACCCTTCGCCCCGGAAGGGATCAGAGCTTGCCTTCGTCCTCGAAGACTTCGGTCCAGTCGGCGATCAGGCCGTCCAGCGCCTCTTTCGCGGTGCCGTTCCCGGCGACCACGTATTCGTGGATGCGCGCCTGCGACGCCTGGAGGAGCGAGGCGTAGGACGGCTCGGCCCAGAAGTCCTTCACGATGGCCATCGAGTCGAGGAAGGTCTGGGCATAGGGCTGGCTGGTGGCGAAGGCCGGGTCTTCCACCACGGCGCGCAGGCAGGAGAAGCCGCCCATCGACCACCACTTCTGCTGCACGTCCTGCTGGGCGAACCATTTGATGTAGGCCAGCGCCCCGTCCATGTTGTCGGTGTTGGCGACGACGCTGATGCCCTGACCGCCCAGCTGGGCGAACTTCTCGCCGTTCGGGCCGGCCGGGTTCACCAGGTAACCGGTCTTGCCGCCGCCGACGTTGGGGTCGACTTCGAAGCCCGGCCAGGTGAAGGCGAAGTTCATCTGAAGCGCGACCTGGCCCGATTTGTACGCGTCGATACCCTCGCCCATGTAGGTGTTGGACGTGCCCGGCGCGACGCAGCAGTCATAGAGCGACTTGTAGAACTCCAGCCCCGCAACGGCGCCGTCAGAGTTGACGAAGCCTTCCATGTCATAGGGCTTGTCGGGGTTGTCGTACTTGAAGCCGAAGGAATATAGGACGTTCATCGCGCCCATGGTGATGCCTTCGGAGCCGCGTTCCGTGTAGATCGAGGCGCCGTAGACGGTCTTGCCGTCGATGTCGCGGCCCTGGAAGAACTCGGCGACTTCCTTCAGTTCCGCCATGGTGGCGGGGGGCGTCAGGTCGCGGCCGGTCTTTTCCTTGAAGGCGGCCTGGATTTCGGGACGTTCGAACCAGTCCTTGCGGTAGGTCCAGCCCACGACGTCGCCGAAGGCGGGCAGCGACCAGTAGTTCGGGGTGTTCTTCGGCCATTCGGAATAGCCGGTCACCGTGGCGGGGACGAAGGCATCCATCGAGATGCCTTCCTTGTCGAAGAAGTCGTTCAGCTTGACGTACCAGCCGTTTTCAGCCGCGCCGCCGATCCACTGGCTGTCGCCGATCATCAGGTCGCAGAGCTGGCCGCCCGAGTTCAACTCGTTCAGCATGCGGTCAGCGAAGTTGGGCCAGGGGACGAACTCGAAGTTCATCTTGGTGCCGGTCTGCGCCTCGAAGTCCTTGGACAGTTCGACCAGCGCGTTGGCCGGGTCCCATGCGGCCCAGCAGAGGGTAAGCTCGCTGCCTTGAGCGCTTGCCTGGGTCGCCCAGACCAGCGCGATTGCCGCCGAAGCGGCGAGAGACGTCCGTTTCATGAATTCCTCCCGGGTTGATGGAAATGGACCCGTACATGAGGCCGGGCCTTCTTGGATTGGGGCGACCATAAACACGGCGCGGCGGGGCTGTAAAGCATTTTTGAGGAACGTACCTCATTTTCGCCCGCCAAGCCGGATCAAACCGATTTGGGCCGGTGTTAGGCGACCTTTTCGATGTCCGAGGCGGCGGGCGGTTCAGGCAGGGCGGGCAGGTTTTCGCGCAGGACGATCTCGATTCGAATCTGTTCCTGGCCCTCGTCCAGCGGCTGGTTGTCGGCCTTGGCCCGCAAGACGCGCAGCGTGGATCGCGCCAGATGGCCGAGGTTCTGGGTGATGACGGCGCTGATGCTGCCGGTGACCAGCGCCTCGCGGACATGGGGGGTCAATTCGTGGCAGATAACGGTCAGTTTCCCGGAAAGACCCATTTCGTCAATGAGTTGGGTCAGCATCCGGTTGCCGTCGCCCATCGCATAGATGCCCCGGATACGCGGCGCGTTGGCCAGCATTTCGGTCACGACCTGGCGCAGGGTGGTGGTGGAGCCGTGGGTTTCCAGCGACTGCAGCACCTCGATGCCGGGGAAGT
This sequence comes from Tabrizicola sp. T74, assembly GCF_057219935.1. Lineage (NCBI taxonomy): Bacteria > Pseudomonadati > Pseudomonadota > Alphaproteobacteria > Rhodobacterales > Paracoccaceae > Tabrizicola > Tabrizicola sp. T74. The sequence goes on from NZ_JBXVVT010000003.1 coordinate 86,800, forward strand.
CGCGCTGCATCACCTCGTCAAAGCCGCGGCGGCGTTCGATCATGTCGCGTGCCAGAAGCGACTGGCCCAGCACCATGACCTGCCCCGGTCCGCCGCCCAGAAAGCGGCCCATCATCACCCCGGCGGTGCGCCCGGCGGCGCGGTTGTCGATGCCGACGAAATGGTCGGCGGTGGGCAGGTCAGAGACGAGCGCGACGACCGGGATGCCCTTGGCGCGCAGGGACCGGACCGCGTCGCGGAGGACCGGCGTCTCGGGGGCCATCAGAGCGACGCCGACATAGTCGCGGTCGGGCAGGGTGGAGAGGAGGGCTGCCAGCGCATGCGGGTCTTCGGCGGGGAAGCGGTGCAGCTTGAGTTCCGTCCGGCTGGTGGCGGCGGCTGAGCCTGCCTCGGTCAGCGCCATGGCAAGAGATTGAATGAATTGGCTTTCCGTGTCCGGCAGCACGACGGCGACCCGGTAAGTCCGCCCCCGCGCCAGGTTCGCCGCGGTCAGGTCGCGCACATAGCCCAGCTTGGCAATCGCGTCATTGACCGCGCGGATCGTCTTTTCCCGCACGCCGGGGCGGGCGTTCAGGACACGGTCCACGGTCGCAAGGCTGACCCCAGCCTCGCGGGCAATATCGATCACGGTTGGCCGCAAGATGGGCTCCAGGTTTCCGGGGGGCAGTATCGGGCGCGGACTGAGGTACGTCAATCAGTGATGCGCGATGGCGGCAGTCAGGACTACGGTGGATTTCCCGCGGTCCGGGCGCTAGCCTGCCTGCAAATCGGGGGGAAGCGCATGACACGGACGATCCTGCTATTCGGCGACAGCAACACGCATGGCACGATGCCCTTGCCCGACCTGGACGGTGCGGGTCGCTTTGACCGGGACGAACGCTGGGCGGGGCGGTTGGCGAAGCTACTGCCGGATTGGGAGGTCATCACCGAAGGCCACCCGGGCCGGACGGCGGTTCATGACGACCCGGTTGAGGGCGAACACCGCAACGGGCTGCGGGTGCTGCCGGCGCTGTTGGAGAGCCACAAGCCCATCGACGTGGTGCTGGTCATGCTGGGGACCAACGACCTGAAGCCACGCTTTTCGGTCAATGCGGGCGACATCGGGCACTCGCTGGAGCGGGTGGTGCGGGTGATCCGGGCAAGCGACTGCGGCCCGGATGGGGCAGCGCCGGGGGTGCTCTTGGTCGCGCCGCCGCCGATCATCGAGGTGGGCTGCCTGAAGGAGATGTTCGCGGGCGGGGCGGCAAAGTCGCAGCGGCTGGCCGCCGAGGTGGAAGCAGCGGCCAAGCGGGCGGGCGTGCCGTTCCTCGATGCGGGGAAGGTGGTGAAGGTCTCGCCCATCGACGGCATCCATTACGACGCCGAGGCGAACCCCAAGCTGGCAAAGGCTTTCGCCGAGGCGATCCGGGCGCATTTTCCCTGATCGCGTCGGATTTCTGCTGGAAGGGCGGCCGGTCCGGGAGCAGGATGGCGGCAGGAGGTGCGGCCCATGACCCAGCACGATCCCTCGCTTGCCATTGCCGAGCTGCGCGCCAATGTCGGAGTGCCCTTCGAACGCGCCCGGGCGATGCCGAAGTCGGTCTACACCTCGCCAGATTTCGCCCGCGCCGAGGAGGAGCACATCTTCTCGAAGGAATGGCTGTGCGCGGGGCGGGCGGATGCGCTGCCGAACCCGGGCGACTACCTGACGATGGAGATCGCGGGTGAACCGGTGATCATCCTGCGCGACCGCGAGGGCGTCTTGCGCGGCATGTCAAACGTCTGCCGCCACCGGATGAGCACGCTGCTGGAGGGCCGGGGGAATGTGCGGTCCATCGTCTGCCCCTATCACGCCTGGACCTACAATCTGGATGGGTCACTTCGTGGGGCGCCCGCGATGGCGCGGAATGAGGGGTTCTGCAAGGAGGACGTGAAGCTGCCCGCCGTCCGGGTCGAGGACTGGCAGGGCTGGATCATGGTGACGCTGTCGCCGGATGCGCCGCCGGTGGCGGAGCGGCTGGCAGGGGTGGAGCGGCTGGTCGGGCACCTGCCGATGGCGGGCTACCGCGAGGTTTTCCGGGAGGAGTTCAGCTGGGACACCAACTGGAAGGTCCTGGCCGAGAATTTCATGGAAAGCTACCACCTGCCGGTCTGCCATGCGGGGACCATTGGGGGCGCGTCGGACCTGAACCAGATGGAATGCCCGGAAGGCGAAGAGGCCTTCAACTACCACTGGATCGTCAAGAACGACCTGGTGCCCTTGGCGCTGGCGCATCCGTCGAACACCACTTTGCAGGGCGATGACCGGCGGATCACCTGGCTGCTGGCGATCTACCCGGCGCTGCTGATCACGCTCACGCCGGGGTACTTCTGGTATCTGTCTTTGACGCCCGACGGGCCGGGGTCGGTCAAGGTGCTGTTCGGCGGCGGGATGAGCGCGGACTGGATGGCCGACCCCGAGGCGCCGGCGCATCTGGCGAAGGTCAAGGCGCTGCTGGATGACGTAAATGTCGAGGACAAGGGCTGTGTGGAGCGGGTGTGGAAGGGGCTGCGTGCCGGGATGTCCGCGCCGGGGGCGCTGAGCCATCTGGAACGACCGAACTACGATTTCGCCCGCTATATCGCGGGGCGGATGCCGTGACGGGTTGACCCCGACGCTTTGCGGGTCACCTATCGGCGCATGACGAAACAAGCCCTGATCGTGGCCCATGGCCAGCCCTCCGATCCCCGCCCTGCAGGCGCGGCGCTGGAGGCTTTGGCGGCCAGGGTCGCGGAGCTCATGCCGGGCTGGACCATAAGTGCGGCGACCTTGGCTGAAGAAGGGTCAATTGCGCAGGCCGTGGCAGGGCGGGCCGGGGGGGTCGTCTTCCCGATGTTCATGGCCGGGGGCTGGTTCACCCGGATACAGATCCCGAAAAGGCTGGACGAGGCGGGGGCAGTAGGTTGGACAGTGCTGGAACCCTTCGGCTGCGATCCCCTGGTGCATGACCTCTGCGTGACGCTGGTGCGCGAGGCGGGGGAGGCCCGCGTGATCCTGGCCGCGCACGGATCGTTCAAGTCGCCCGCGCCTTCCGACATCGCCTTCCACGTGGCGGGGCGGATAGCCAGCGAGGCCGGCGTGGTGGCCGAGGCGGGTTTCATCGACCAAGACCCGCAGCTTGCCAGTCTGCCCGGAGGGGCAGGGGTCTGCCTGCCGTTCTTCGCCGCCGAAGGTGGGCATGTCGGCGAGGATATCCCGGCAGCACTGGCAAAGTCGGGGTTCACTGGCCGCATCCTGCCTCCTGTGGGACTGGACGACCGTGTGCCGGGGATCATCGCGGCGGCGATCCGGCGGGGCGTGCCGGTCTGCGCGGGGGCCTGCCGCTGGGCCAGGGGGCAGGACTAGGCGTCAGTCGTGCCGCGGCAGCTTGCCCGAGGGCGCGCGGTAGGGGCGGGTCACGTCGTCCAGCCGGACTTCCAGCGCCTCGACCTCCAGCGCGATGGCGCCGTCGCCGGCGAGGACCAGCGTCACCCGCCCCGCGCCCTCCTCGCCGGGGGTGAAGTCCAAGGACAGAAGCGACAGGATCAGGTCCTTGTCGGCCCGGTCAAAGCCTTGCGTCCGAACCTTCAGCACATCCTCGACCACCATGACCGAGCGCACCCGTTCATAGGCGCGGCCCACCTGTTCGGCCTCGGCCCGGTCCTCCCAGCGGAAGCGGTTCAGCATCAGGGCGAAACGCCGCCGCTTGGCGTCGTACTGAAGTTCCGTCACCGGCAGGACGGCATCCTGCACCAGGGAGGAGATGACCTTCAGGTCATCACCATCCTGCGCGATCAGCCGCAGCGGGCCTTCGCCACCCTCTTCGAATCGGGCGTCCGTCATGCCTGGATGCGCTCGATATGCGCGCCACAGGCCCGGAGTTTCTCCTCCACCCGCTCATAGCCGCGGTCGAGGTGATAGACGCGGGAGACGATCGTCTCACCCTCTGCCGCCAGTCCTGCGAGGATCAGCGAGACCGAGGCGCGGAGGTCCGTCGCCATCACCGGCGCGCCTTTCAGCTTTTCGACCCCCGTCACCGTGGCCGTCCCGCCATGCACGTCGATCTTCGCGCCCATCCGGATCAATTCCGGCGCATGCATGAAGCGGTTCTCGAAAATCTTCTCTTCCAGAACGCTGGTCCCCTCGGCGGTGCACAGCAGAGCCATCATCTGCGCCTGCAGATCGGTCGGGAAGCCCGGGAACGGCTCGGTCGTGACGTCCACCGCCTTCACCCGCCCGTTCTTGCGCGAAACCTTAAGGCCCCGGTTGGTCTGGGTGACAGAGACCCCCGCCGCGTCCAGTTTCTCGGCGAATGCGCCGACGAGGTCCAGCGTGCCGCCGATGCACTCGACCTCGCCGCCGCAGATCGCGGGGACGAGCATGTAGGTGCCCAGTTCGATCCGGTCGGTGACGACCTGGTGCGTCGCCCCGCCGAGGCGGTCGACGCCCTCGATGGTGATGGTCGCGCTGCCTTCGCCGTCGATCTTCGCGCCCATCTTCTTCAGGCAGCGGGCCAGATCGACGATCTCGGGCTCTTTGGCGGCATTCTTCAGGACGGTCGTCCCCTTGGCGAGCGTCGCCGCCATCAGCGCGTTTTCCGTAGCGCCGACCGAGACGAAGGGGAAGTCCACCACGGCGCCCTTCAGGCGGCCACCGGGGGCCTTGGAATGGACATAGCCGTCACGCAGGTCAAGGTCCGCGCCCATCGCCTCCAGCGCCTTGAGGTGCAGGTCGACGGGCCGCGCGCCGATGGCACAGCCGCCGGGCAAGGACACGACCGCATGGCCATAGCGCGCCAGCATCGGGCCGAGGACCAGGATCGAGGCGCGCATCTTGCGGACGATGTCGTAGTCGGCCTTGAAATTGGTGATCGAATGCGACGACAGCGCCAGCACCAGCCCGTCCTGCAGGGAGGCCACTTCCGCGCCCAGAGACTGCAGCAGCTGCGTCATCGTGCGGATGTCCGACAGGCGCGGCGCATTGGTCAGGGTCAGCGGCTCATCGCTGAGCAGCGTTGCCGGCATCAGCGTGAGACAAGCGTTCTTCGCCCCCGCGATCGGGATCGCACCCGACAGGGCCCCGTTGCCGCGCACCAGAATCGAATCCATCTGCCCTACTCCTTGTCCCCGGTTTCCCCGGCTGCGTCTTCGGCAGTCCGAGCCTTTGCCTGTGCCTTCCGCCGCGCCATGTTGGCCTTGAGCGCCGCCTTCAGCCGGTCTTCCCGGGACAGGGCGCGCTCAGGTTTCCGGGACTTTTCGCCAGGCGAGGGGTCCGATGGCTTGCGCATGGCCAAGGCTTCTACCGTAAGGGAGCGGGTGGGTCCAGAGAGGGTCCGGATTTCCCGCCCAAACCCCCTTGCGCCCGGAAATGATTGCGTCTAATCAGCCGCCCACCGACGGCGCTGCAGTAGCTCAGTGGTAGAGCACTCCCTTGGTAAGGGAGAGGTCGAGAGTTCAATCCTCTCTTGCAGCACCATTTCCCCCACACACATGCGTGCGCCTCCGGTTCCATGGCATTGGCCAGCACTGGGCCGTTCCGACAGAACCCCTGCGGCCAAGGAGTAATCCCGCCCGGCACCTTTGTGGCTTTCCTGCCGGTTTTCCGCCAGATAGGCTGCTGTCATGGCGAAAAACCGCATCTCTGTGGGTCAGGCTGCCGCCCCGCGTCCCGGCAGTCCGGTCGCGTCGGCGGACCGGGTCACCTTTGTTCTCGTCCCCCGGTTCAACATGGCGACGCTGATCACCATGATCGAACCCCTGCGCGTGGCGAATTACCTCGCCCCCGCGCCGCTCTATCACTGGGACATCCTGTCCCCCGACGGCACGGACATCCCGGCATCGAACGGGCTGTCGATCACGGCAGAGCCGCTGGATGACCGGAACCGCCGGGGCGAGACGGTCTTTGTCCTCGCCTCATGGGGGGCCGAGGACTATGTGAACCGCGACCTTGCAGCCTGGCTGCGCCGCCAGTCCCGCGACGGCGCGCGGATTTGTGCGGTGGAGCTTGGCTGCTACCTTCTGGCCCGGGCGGGTCTCTTTGCCGACCGCCCGGTCGCCACGCATTGGTCCTGGGCGCCGGGCTTTCAGGAACGCTATCCGGATATCCCGCTGGTCGAGCAACTGTTCACCCTGGGCGACGGCGTGATGACCTGTGCCGGCGGCATGGCCGGGGTCGACCTCATGCTGCGCCTGATCGCCGACCGGTATGGCGAGGGGATGGCGGGCGAGGTCGCCGATCAGATCCTCCATCAGCCTCTCCGGCCGGCCACCGCGCCGCAGCGCCGGACACTGGGGCAGGGAACCGACCAGTTCCCGCCCATCCTGCGCCAGGCCATCGCGCTGATCGAGGCGAACATCGCCGAGCCGCTGACGGTGCCCGAGATCGCCGCGCGCCTTGGTCTGTCGCAGCGCCAGCTGGAACGGCAGTTCCACAAGGGGTTTGGCTGTTCGGTGGTGCAGTTCGGCACGCTGGTCCGCCTGCAGCACGCCCGCGTCCTCTTGATCGCGACCAAGCTTTCCGTACGCGAGATCGCCACGGCCACGGGCTTCAACGCGCTTTCACACTTCGCATCCGCCTTCCGCAAATGCTTTGACCGACGGCCCAGCGACTATCGCCAGGGCTGGGCCCCAAGCGAGGCCACGCCGTCCTGGCCCGGCACGCTGAGCGCCTATATCGAGAACCTGCAGCGCCGCGCCACGCAGGCCGCCGCGCAGCCCTGACGGGCGACGATCCTTCGGCGAAGGATCGCTGCCGATTTTTCGCCGAAAAATCGTGCACCAGTCACGCGAAGGCCGGGATGACCTCCTTGCAGAACAGTTCCATCGACCGCTTCTGCTCTTTCAGCCCCAGGCCCAGCGACGCGTAGTAGATGAACTCGTCCACCCCGATCGCCTCGTACAGCTTCAGTTTCGCGATCACCTCGTCCGGCGTCCCGAACATCAGGTTCCGCGACAGCATCTCCGGGTCGTACTCCGCCCGGTTGCCCAACTGGTCGAAGGGGATCGACTTCGGAAAGCCGTTCTCCACATCGCCCATGTTCTTGAACAGGTTCTCGAACTGGGAAAGCTGCCGTTGCGCCGCGCGGACCGGGACCATCCAGTCCTCCTTCCGGTCATAGACCGCCGTATGGCGCATCATCGCCATCACCGGGCGCTTCTTGCCGGGGTTGTTCGCCAAGGCCTCGGCCATCCGTGCCATGTAAAGCTCGGCCTCGGCCATGTCGCGGGTCAGCGGCCAGGACTGGATGTTGCAGCCATGCTTGACCGCGTAGTCATAGGTGATCGGCGCGCGGGCCGCGACCCAGACCGGGACGTCCTTCTGCACCGGCTTCGGGCAAGAGGTCGAGGCCGGGAAGGACCAGAACTCGCCGTTGTGTTCGTAGTCGCCCTTCCACAGCTCCCGGATCACCGGCAGCATCTCCTGCATGTACTTCCAGGCGTCGGTCTGTTTCAGCCCCGGCCGCATCCGGTCGAACTCGCGCTGATAAGCGCCTGATCCGATGCCGAACTCCAGCCTCCCGCCAGAGATCAGGTCGATGAACGCCGCTTCCCCCGCCGCCTTGATCGGGTGCCAGTAGGGCGCCGCGATCACTGCCGTGCCAAGGCGGATGTCGTTGGTATGCTCGGCCCACCAGGCGAGGATGGAGAAGGGGTTCGGCGCGATGGTCATCTCCAGCGCGTGATGCTCTGCCGCCCAGGCGATGCGGAAGCCGCCCTGGTCGGCCATCTGCACCATCTCCAACGTGTGGCGGGCGACTTCCTTCATGTCCAGAGAGTCGTCGATCCGCTCCAAGTTGATCGCCAGGTGGAATTTCATGTCGTATCTCCTTGAAAACTCAGCGCATCACGAAGGGGTTGGCGATGGGCTCGGATGAGGTGTTGACCCAGATCGTCTTGGGCCGCGTGTAGTCGTAAAGCGCCTGGAACCCGCTTTCGCGCCCGTAGCCCGATCCCTTGACGCCCCCGAAGGCCGCGATGGGCGACACCGCGCGGTAGGTGTTGACCCAGACGATCCCCGCCCGGATGGCTTTCGCCACCCGCATCTGCCGCGCCCCGTCCCGGGTGAAGACCCCGGCCGCCAGCCCATGCACGGACTTGTTCGCCAGAGCCACGGCCTCGGCCTCGTCCTTGAAGCGCAGGACCGACAGGACCGGCCCGAAGAGCTCCGTATCCACGATGGTCAGGTCCGGCGACGGGCAGTCGACAATCGTCGGCTCATAGTAGGTCCCGCCCTGGCTTGGCTGCTTGCCCCCGGTCAGGACCTTCGCGCCTTCCTTGACCGCCAAAGCCACTTGCGTTTCGATCAACTGCACCTGTGCTTCGGTGCAAAGCGGCCCCATCTGCGTCTCCTCCGCCAGAGGATCGCCAATCCGGATCGCCTTCGCCGCCGCCACCAGCCGCGCCAGGAACTCCTCCGCCACGCTGTCCTGCACGATCAGGCGAGACCCCGCCACGCAGCTCTGCCCCGTCGCGCCGAAGATCCCCGCCATGCAGCCGTTCACCGCGCTGTCCAGGTCCGCATCCTGAAACACCACAAACGGAGACTTCCCGCCCAGCTCCAGCGACACCTCCGCGAAGTTCTCAGCCGAGTTCCGCACCACATGCCGAGCCGTCTGCGGGCCCCCGGTGAACGATACCCGCGCGACCAATGGATGAGAGGTCAGCACCCGCCCCACCTCGCCATGCCCGCTGATGATGTTCACCACGCCCGCAGGAAACCCCGCCGCCTCGATCAGCTTCCCGAACTCCAGCATCGGCACCGAGGCGTGCTCGGACACCTTCAGCACCACCGTATTCCCCGCCGCCAGCGCCGGCCCCAGCTTCACCGCCGACAGGAACAGCTGCGAGTTCCACGGCACCACCGCCGCAACCACCCCCAGCGGCTCGCGGTTGGTGAAGACCAGGAGATCCGGCTTGTCGATCGGCAGCACCTCGCCGGCGATCTTGTCCGCAGCGCCTGCGTAGAAATGGAAGAACTCCGCGATGTATTTGGCCTGCCAGCGCGTCTCTTTCAGCATCTTGCCGGTGTCCAGCGTCTCCGCCCGCCCCAGCTCCTCCGAGGCGTCGGCCAGCAAATCCCCGAGCTTCCGCAAGCACTTGCCCCGCGCCGAGGGCGTCATCGCCCCCCAAGGGCCCGACAAGGCCCGGTCCGCCGCCCGCACCGCCCGATCGACATCCGAGGCCGTCGCCTCCGGTACCTCGGCCCACACGGCACCCGTCACCGGCGAGACCGACGGGAACACGGCCCCATCCGAGGCGCCCACCCACTCCCCGTCGATCAGCATCTGGCAGCGCTTCAACTCGGCCATCCCACCCTCCTGGCTTTCCCCCTTGATGCCGCGCGCAAATGCCGCATGTTTCCGATTTTTCGCCACCGGCTGACGAAAATCCGCAATCGACACTTCCGCCGGAATGGCACATCCAAAGACCACGGAGGACGACATGAAGGAAATCATCGGCGGCCCGCTGGTCATCAACGGACGGACGCTTTCCCTCTCGAAAGCCGTCCGCGCGGGCGATTTCGTGTTCCTGACTGGCCAGGTCCCGATGGTGGATGGCCAGGTCCTGACCACCGGCAGCATCGAGGACCAGACCCGCGCCTGCCTCGACCGGATCACCGAGACGCTCGCCGAGGCCGGCTGCACCCGAGACGATGTCGTGAAAACGATGGTCTGGCTGAAGGATCGCGCCGATTTCCCCGGCTTCAACGCCGTCTACGGCGAATATTTCCCGACGAACCCGCCCGCCCGCTCCGCCCTCGTCTCCGACTTCCTCGTCGACATCCGGGTGGAGGTCGAGGTCATCGCCTGGAACCCGCAATGATCCACAACGGCACCACTTACGACCTGACCGGCCCCGAGGACGCCCCCGTCGTCGTCCTGATCCACGGCCTCGGCCTGACCCGCTCCGTCTGGCAGTGGATGCTGCCCGACCTCAAGAAATTCCGCGTCCTAACCTATGACCTGATTGGCCATGGGCAGTCCGCCCCGCCGCAGGGCGACCCGACCCTCAAGGACCTGTCGGACCAACTCGCAATCCTCATCGACCACCTGCAGATTGAGAAAGCCGCCATCGTCGGCTTCTCCCTCGGCGGAATGATCGCCCGCCGCTTTGCGCAGGATCACCGCGACCGCACCACCGCCCTCGTCGTCCTCCACTCCGCCCACAAGCGCACCGAGAAACAGCAAGGCGCGATCCTCTACCGCGTCGACCAGGCGCGGGACCACGGCCCCGAGGCCACCGTCGAGCTTGCCCTCCAACGCTGGTATACCGAGGCCGCACAGGCCACCCGCCCCGACCTGATGGACCTGACGCGCCGCTGGGTCCTCGCCAACAAGCGTGAGGTTTACGTCAAGCTCTACCGCATCCTCGCGAATGGGGTGGAGGAGATCGTCGCGCCCCAGCCGCCCCTCACCGTCCCCACTCTCGTCCTCACTGGCGACGAGGATACCGGCAACGGGCCAGAGATGAGCATGGCCATTGCCGAGGAAATCCCCCGCGCGCGCCTTGTCATCGTGAAGGGCCTGCGCCACATGGCATTGGCCGAGGCGCCGGAGGCCGTGAACCGCCCGGTCGTCGACTTCCTGACCGAGGTGCTGCGATGAGCGACCCAAAAGCGCTGAGAAACGCCTTCGGCGCCTTCGCGACCGGGGTCACCGTCGTCACCACCCGCCAGCCCGACGGCACGCCTCGGGGCTTCACCGCGAACAGCTTCACCTCGGTCTCGCTCGACCCACCGCTCCTCCTCGTCTGCCTTGCCAAGACCGCGCACTCCGCCGACACCTTCGCCGAAGCCCCCCATTTCGCCGTCAACATCCTGGCCGAGGACCAGAAAGCCGTCTCCGGCCTCTTCGCCTCGCGCACGCCGGACAAGTTCGCCCAATGCGCCTGGACTCCGGGGCCGTCGGACATCCCCCTGATCGACGGTGCGCTCGCCCAGTTCACCTGCGCGAACCATCAGCTTGTCGACGCCGGAGACCACCTGATCCTGATCGGCCGGATCGAGGCGTTCTCGACCAACGAAGGCCAACCCCTCGGCTACTTCCGGGGCAACTACTTCTCCATCGGGATCGAGAAAGACCTCGCCGAAGCGGCCGCCTCCGCCAAGGGCAATCGTCTCGGCGCGGTGCTGGCCTGCAACGACGGGGTACTTCTCAGGGAGGAAGCCAACCAGCTTCGCCTGCCGCTCGCTCCGGAGCCGACGCTCGACAGCCTGACCGCCAAGCTCGCCGGTCTGGGCCTGCAGCCGCAGATCGACTTCGTCTACGCCGCCTTCGACGACCGCACGACCGGTGGCCATGCCGTCTATTACCACGGCACCGTCTCCGGCCCCCTGCCGACGGGCTACCGCATCCTGCCCCTGGCCGACCTCGCCACCGCGCAGATCGCCAACTCCGCCGAGGCCGCCATGCTGGCCCGCTACGCGCAGGACTTCCGCAACGGCAGCTTCTCGATCTACCACGGCACCGAAACCACGGGCCAAACCCGCCAGATCGGCGCGTGAAGAAAGGAAAACCATGTCCCTCCCCGAACTCCGCAAACTGGTCACCTATGACGAGGACACCGTCACCGACGGCGGCCGCGCCTGCACGCCGCCCCTGCGCATGATCGCCGTCGCCGCCGTGGTGACGAACCCCTGGTACGGACGTGGCTTCGTCGAAGACCTCTCACCCGAGATCAAGCGCATGGGCCCGGCGCTGGGGAAACTCCTCACCGACCGCCTGATCCGCCTCGCCGGGTCCGGCGACGCCATCGAGGCCTATGGCAAGGCTGCCCTCTGCGGCACGGCGTGCGAGCTGGAACACTGCTCGGCGCTCATCCACACCCTGCGCTTCGGCAACTTCTATCGTGAGGCGGTGGGGGCCAAGACCTATCTCGGCTTCACCAACACCCGCGGCCCCGCCAACACGCAGATCCAGATCCCGCTGATGGACAAGCATGATGCGGGGCGCCGGTCGCACTACCTGACCGTCCAGTTCTCGATCCCCGACGCGCCGGGCCATGACGAACTGGTCATCGCCCTTGGCGCGTCACTTGGAGGCCGCCCGCACCACCGCATCGGCGACCGCTATCAGGACCTGAAGGAAATGGGCGGCGAGGTGGACAATCCGGCGGGGGTGTAGAGGCAGGTGCGGCCGGTCGCCCAGGCAAGGCTAGGCGGCGACGGCCTTCCAATGTAGGATCGGCCCACTCACACTCTCCAATAGAGAGGTGCCAATGCGCGCCATTCTCCTTGTGCTGGCCCTTGTCTTGACTGGCCTTGTGCCGCAATCGGCCCTTGCCTTCGGACGTTGCCTCGACCCCGGTTACCTTGCCCGCTTCATTCCGGGCCTTGCCCCACAGGTCTGCGACGAGGACTACTACACCACGATCCGCGCCAGTTCCGGCACGGCAACGCTGCGCTTCATCAGCTTGCCGTCGACCGCCGCGCGTGACGTCGGCGACTGGCATCCCCAGGCCTTGGCCGTGGCCAACGGCGTCGGTCGCGCACTGGATGAGATGGGGGCGGGTCGACTGCCGTCCGAGATCACCGTGTTCCTCTCTTACAAGACTATGACGATCGAAGAATTGGGCGAAGCCCATGCCGATGCCACTGTCATCGATCCCAGCGGCGAGTGCCAGGTGACGTTCTACAAGCTGGCCGAGGGGGCCAGTCCGGATTTGTTTGCGTTCACGCTCGCCCATGAGATCTTCCATTGCATCCAGTTCGCGACTTGGCGCATGGCCGCGTCGGCCGAAGGATCAGAATGGTGGGTGGAAGGCAGCGCCGAATACTTTGCCTACCTCGCGGTGCCCGGACTCGACGTCAGCGACATCTGGATCGATGCGTTCACCGCGGATTCGTACAGCATGGATCCGACGCAGATGCAGTACCAGAACGTCGTCATTTTCGCCTGGCTTGGCCATCGCGGCGGGCCAGCGGCGGTTGCGACCTTCCTCAACCAGATGCGCGGCGGCGACCAGATCGCGGTGCTGCGCGGGCTGGTGCCCGAGGCGGACTGGATCAGTTTTGTCGAAACCTGGTTGGAAGGTGAAATCCTCCTGCCGGGTGGTCGGGCGATCGAGCCGGAGTTTTCGGGTAGGCTTGAGGTCTTTCGCCGGTCGGGCACGCTGACCCTTACGGCACGGCCCTATGTCATCGACCGGGCCGGGGCGGACTTCGTCGCAGACAAACGCTATGACCTGACACATACGATCACCGGCTCGGGCCACCTGGCGATGCGCCCGTCAGAAGGGGGTGACTGGGCGGACCCGCCAGAGATGATCAGCACCTGCGACGGCGCGCAAAGGCACTTCCTCTACATGACCACGACCGAAGGCACCGGCGAAGGGACGCTGAATGTCACGACCGACGCTGATACTGGCGGCGGCACCTGCTGTCTGGTGGGCGAATGGGCGCCGACGCAGGAGGCGCTGGAGGGACAGGCGGTGATGAGCGAGGACATCGGCGCGACCTTGCTCATGTTTGGTGGCGAAAGTGGCACCACGATGTGCAGCCACCGCAGCGGTGACTGGCGGCTGACCTTCCGCGAGGACGGCACCGCCACGCTCGCCTTCAATGACCAGACCACCAGCTGCACGCTGTCGACCGACAAGGGTGACATCGATACCCGGACCACCGTTCGGGGAGCGGCCGACTTTGACTGGCAGGTGCGCGAAGAGGGCGTGGCCACCGCCTGGTACGGCGAGACCAGCGTCGCGACCGAAGGCAGGGTCACTTTGGGTGGCCTCGAACTGCAGGCGCTGCCCCCGTCCGAGGACTTCCCGCCTTTCCTGCCGGGCGCGTTCAGTTTTGCCTGCACGGCGGACGGCTTGACGATCAAGGGCCTCTACGGCCTCAGCGCCGCGGTCGAGGCCGAACACACCCGGGTCGCGCCGCCTTAGGCGTTGAACAGGAAGTGCAGGACGTCCCCGTCCTTGACCTCGTAGGTTTTCCCCTCGACCCGGAACTTGCCCGCTTCCTTGGCCCCCGCCTCGCCGTTCCCGGCGATGTAGTCGTCGTAGGCCACGGTCTCCGCCCGGATGAAGCCCTTCTCGAAGTCCCCGTGAATGACCCCCGCCGCCTGCGGGGCGAGCGTACCCTTGGTGATCGTCCAGGCCCGCGCCTCTTTCGGGCCCACCGTGAAATAGGTCTGCAGGCCCAGAAGCGCGTAGCCCGCCTTGATGAGCCGATCCAGACCCGCCTCCGCCAGCCCCATCTCCTCCAGGAACATCGCGGCCTCGTCCTCGGGAAGCTGCGCCAGCTCCTCCTCGATCCGGGCCGAGATCACCACCGAGGCCGCGCCCTGCTTGGTGGCCATCTCTGCCACCCGGGCGGACTGGCTGTTGCCGGAGGCTGCCGAAGCCTCCTCGACGTTGCAGACATACAGCACCGGCTTCGCCGTCAGAAGCTGCAGGATCCGCCACTGCTTCTTGTCCTCGTCCGCGATCTTCACCGTCCGGGCGGGCTTGCCTTCGTTCAGTACCGCCAGAGCGGCGCGCAGCAGACGGTCCTGGTCCTGAACCTCCTGATCGCCGCCGCGCAGCTTCTTGGCCAAAGCGGTCAGGCGGCGTTCGATTGATTCCATGTCGGCCAGCATCAGCTCGGTCTCGATCGTCTCGGCATCGGCCACCGGGTCGATCCGGCCCTCGACATGGGTGATGTCGCCGTCTTCAAAGCAACGCAGCACATGGGCGATGGCATCGCATTCGCGGATGTTGGCCAGGAACTGGTTGCCCAAGCCTTCGCCCTTCGACGCGCCCCGCACCAGCCCGGCGATGTCGACGAAGGTCATCCGCGTCGGGATGATCTGCTTGGACTGCGCGATGGCCGCCAGCTTTTCAAGCCGCGCGTCGGGGACGGACACCTCGCCCACGTTGGGCTCGATGGTGCAGAACGGGAAGTTCGCCGCCTGCGCCGCCGCCGTGCGGGTCAGCGCGTTGAAGAGGGTGGACTTGCCCACATTCGGCAGCCCGACGATACCCATCCTGAAACCCATGCTGCCCTCCATTCACGCGCGGCTGTCTCTACGGCGCGGACTGTTCCTGCGCAAGCCGGAGCCGTCAGTAGCGCTGCAGGTCAGCCCTTTCCCGCGACTGGAAGATCAGCAGCCAGGCCAGGAGGATGAACATCGGATGCGTCAGCCCTCCGGAGAAGATAAGTGCCAGCACCCAGATCGGAAAGACCAGGATGCCCAGGAACGGCCGTCCGGTCAGGACGATGGAGAGTGGCGGGAGCAAGAGGGCGAGCAGGTAGTTCATGGCCCTAAAGATGGGATGTCGGGGCGAAGTTCCAAGACCCGCGCACGCAAAGCCGCCCATTGATTTCCCCCGTCGCCGCGTGGCAGATGGAGCCGTTCACAAGGGGGGCCACCATGACACGGATCGACGACACCTTCGCGCGGCTCAAGGCCGAGGGGAAGAAGGCCTTCGTCGCCTATATCATGGGCGGCGACCCGGATGAGGCGACCTCGCTGGCCGTCATGCAGGGCCTGCCGGCCGCGGGGGTCGACGTGATCGAACTGGGGATGCCCTTCACCGATCCGATGGCCGACGGTCCGACGATCCAGGCCGCAGGCCAGCGCGCGCTGGAAGGTGGGATGACGATGGACAAGGTGCTGGCCATGGTCCGCGCCTTCCGCGCCGGGGACAACACGACGCCCATCGTCCTCATGGGCTATTACAACCCGATCTATTCGCGCGGGGTCGACCGTTTTCTAAAAGATGCGGTCGAGGCCGGGATCGACGGTCTGATCGTCGTCGACCTGCCGCCCGAGGAGGATGACGAGCTTTGCATCCCCGCGCAGACCGCGGGCCTGAACTTCATCCGGCTGGCGACGCCGACAACGGACGACAAGCGCCTGCCCAAGGTGCTGCAGAACACCAGCGGGTTTGTCTACTACGTCTCGATCACCGGCATCACCGGCGCTGCCGCCGCGCAGGCGACCGATGTTGGCCCCGAAGTCGCGCGGATCAAGCGCTCGACCGACCTGCCGATCATCGTGGGCTTCGGGATCAACACGCCCGAAGCCGCGAAGACCATTGCCTCGGTCGCGGACGGCTGCGTCGTGGGCTCGGCCATCGTCAAGGACATCGGCGAAGGCCGCCCGGTGGCGGAGGTGCTGGCCAAGGTCAAGGCGCTGGCCGACGGCGCGCATTACGCCTGATCAGTCTGGGCGGCGGGCGGCGTAGGCCAGGCTCAGCCGACGCGGCGGACCGGGGGTCATCGGCCAGATTTGCCGGGCGACATATCCCGCGTCATCCAGCAGGCAAAGCATTTCAGCCGCGCGAAAGCGCCGATGGCGCCAGGTGAACCAGACCGGTCGACTGCACCAATGCGGCCGACTGACCGCAAGCAGCAGCGTCCCACCAGGCCGCAGCAGCTGCATCATCCGGCGCAAGGCCGCCTCTGGGTCTGGCAGGTGTTCCAGAAGGTGCGCAGCCGCCACCAGATCAAAGCCGCCCGAAGGCAGGTCGGTCGTCTCCAGATCGCCCGCAATCAGCTCGGCCCGCCCCGCGCCCAACCTCCGCTCGGCAGCCCGGAGCATCGCCTGTGACCGGTCTAGCAGCGCCAGCCTCAGCCTTGGGCCGAACTGATCCAGCAGCGCTTCGGCAAGGGCACCATCGCCCGCGCCAAGATCAACGGCCCTGATCATGCCCGCAGGCGGCAGCAAGCTTGCTGCCCGTGCCGCCATGGCACGGTAGGCGGCAGGAAAGCCCAGCCAGGCAATCCGCCGCCCCCATTGCTCTGCCGCAGCGTCGTAAGCTGCAGTCAGGTCGCGGGCCATGGGGCAATCGGCTCGATCTTCGTGACCGTCCCCGCCTCGCGGCCCGTCGGGTCGATGTAGACCAGGCGCCCCACATCATGCGCGATCTTCCAGGCACCTTCCGGCCCGCCCGACCAGGCGACGTGATAGCCGTCGGGCAGGGGCTTCCATTCGCCGTTCATCGCGGGCTGGCCCGGCAGCACCATCTGCGCCAGCCCGCCCGCGCCATAGCTGATCCGCGCATCCTCGCCCTGGCCGATGTCCACATGGTGGGTGAAGCCGGGCAACAGCACCTCCAGCACCGATTTCTCAAGAACCGTCATGACAATATCCTTTCATCACGCCCCCTTGTGAGGGGCGCTTGGCAACTGACCGGAATTGGTCTAGTAGCTTGACTATTGGCGATGCGTGGCGCATTGTCAAGACACTTGACCATTCGGGGGATAGATGGTTCCCGACCATATCGGCTGGACGCTCTGGCAGGCGACGCTTGCGTGGCGCCGGGACTTCGTCGCGGCAATGGCGGCGGCAGGCCATGGCTGGTTCGCCCATGCGCGCGGCAACATCCTGGTCCATGTCGGTCCGAATGGCATCCGGCAGGCTGACCTGGTGGAAAAAGCGGGCCTTACGAAGCAGGCCGTCCAGCAGTTCGTGGACGAGCTTGAAGCGGACGGCATCGTCCACCGCACCCGCGACGAAAAGGATGCCCGCGCCCGCTGGGTCCGCCTGACCCCGGCGGGAGAGGCCGCGATGCGCGATGCCGACCGGATCAAGCTAGAAATCGAGGAGAAGTGGCGGGCCAAGCTTGGGAGCGCAGACTTCGACCAGCTGGACGCCCTCCTTCGGCGGGTTGTCGGGCGCTAGGCCTCGCGCATCGCGTCCATCACCTTGCGCAACTCGGACAGGACCGGCAGCACCTGGGCCAGCCGGTCCACCGGATACTGCGCAGCGATCGCCGTCATGTCCGGCGCAAGATCGGCAATGGCCTGCGTGCGAAAGCCGCGTCCGGCTTCGGTCAGGAAGACGCATTTCGACCGGCCGTCGCGCGCATTCGGGCGCATCTCGATCAGGCCGTGCCGCTCCAGCACTGCAAGGCTGTGGGTCATCGAGGTCTTCGGCACCTGGAAGGCGCGGGCCAGCGCCAGCGGGGTCTGCCCGTCCTTCACCCGCACCAGATGGTTCAGGACCGCGAACTGCGGCAGGTTGAACCCGGGCGGAAGCCGCGCCTCGAACAGGGCACGGCTCAGTTGCGCAAGAATCCCGACCTCGTTGAAGAAGGCGAAGAGCGTCGCTTCCGGGGTCGGGCCTTGGTCAGGCATTCAGGATCTTCGTCTCCAGCGGCCAGCGAGGGGAAGGGGCCACCTCGGGCCCGTAACCGATACGCGCCAACATCTGGACCGTCCCGCCCTTTGGCGCAAGCCTTGCGTGCAGGTCTGCGTAAAGCTTGGCCATCTCGGGATATTCTTGCAGGGCCTGGCTCAGCGGCTGGAAGGCCACTCCCGCCGCCGTCGCGGCCAGGTTCACCCGCAGCCAGTCCGCGCCGGTGGCGATCTGGTCCGGGCGGCTGTTGCCCGTGGTCACCAGCCAGACATGCCCCATCGCGGTGTCGGCATTGGCATAGACGGCGTCCAGCCCCGCCTTGTAGGCCTGCGAAGAGGTGTCGAGCGACGCCTCCCGCGTCATCAGCCCGGTTGCGCCGAGGACCTCGAACAGGGGGCCGGTGAAGTCGATCCCGTCCGGGTTTGCGTCCACTTCCGCCCGGCCGATGCGGAACAGGTCAACCGATTCCTTGAAGGTATGCGGCGTCTCGATCTCGATCCGCAGCGCCTCACGCGTGAAGGCGCGCCAGTCGGCGACCTCCTTCGCGTCCAGCGTGCCGCCAAAGCGGGCGGTGTTGGCGACGGCCAGCTTCTCCAGCGTACCGTCGGGCAGCGGGCGGGCCAGATCATAGGGCTCCTTGTTCGACCGCCGTGCCAGGGCATGGGGGAACAGCGGGTCGGGCGTCACCCCTGCATCCGCCGTGAACACCGCCCGCGCCACGGGGCGAGCGTCCAGCGCCCGGTCGTCAAAGCCTTCTGGGAAGGGCGTAATCTCGACCCGCTGCCCGTCATGGCTCGCCGCCATGCGCATCAGCTCCAGGAAACAGCCGAGGCCGATGGTGATCTGCCGGCTGTAGGGGTCGGTGTGCGGCAGAAGCTTCGCCGTATCCACATACAGCGTCACCACCCCCTCCTCACGCAGGTCCACCAGCCAGGGCTGCCGGTTATGCGGGTTCGGCGCCAAGAGCGCCCAGGACAAGGCCCGGTGCCGCACATCCTCGCCTTGGCCGGCCTGCCCCCAGGGCAAAAGCGCGGTGCGCGGCTGGCGGGTGGCGATGGCGCCCAGCGATCCCGTGGCGGCAAGGATCAGGCCACCTCCGATCAGGGCAAGCGTGCGGCGGCGAGACAGGGGCATGGCGGTCTCCATTTGATACGATATCGCACCATATAGTACGATACCGTACGAATATCAACCCTGGATTTCCATTGCGCCCAGCCTGGCGGATTGGTAACCAAAGATGACCAATCCGGAGGCTGCCCATGCCCGTCATCACCTGCATCGAGGACCTGAAGCGCCTCCACCAGAAGCGCACGCCGAAGATGTTCTGGGACTATTGCGAAAGCGGCAGCTACACCGAGCAGACCTTCCGCGAGAACACCTCGGACTTTGCGAAGATCCGCTTCCGCCAGCGCGTCGCCCGCGACCTCTCGGGCCGCGTCCTCGAAAGCGCCATGGCGGGCCAGAAGGTCTCGATCCCCGTTGCGCTTGCCCCCGTCGGTTCCTGCGGGATGCAGCACCCGGATGGCGAAATCCACGCCGCCCGCGCCGCCGCCAAGTTCGGCGTGCCCTTCACCCTCTCCACCATGTCCATTTGTTCGATCGAGGACGTGGCAGCGGCCAGCCCCGACCCGTTCTGGTTCCAGCTTTACGTGATGACGGATGAGGATTTCGTCGACGCCGCCATCGAACGCGCCCGGGCCGCGAAGTGTTCGGCCCTGGTCCTGACGCTCGACCTCCAGATCCTCGGGCAAAGGCACAAGGACCTGAAGAACGGGCTGTCCTCGCCGCCGAAGCTGACGATTCCCAACATCATCAACATGATGACCAAGCCGCGCTGGTCGATGGGGATGCTTGGCACGCCCCGCCGCCAGTTCCGCAACATCGTGGGCCACGTGAAGGGCGTGACCAACCTCGCCGACCTCGCCGCCTGGGCCAACGAGCAGTTCGACCCCAAGCTCGACTGGGCCAAGGTCGCCCGCATCCGCGACCAGTGGAAGGGCAAGTTCATCCTGAAAGGCGTCCTCGACGCCGAAGACGCGAAGATTGCCGCCGACATGGGTGCCGACGCCGTCATCGTCTCGAACCACGGCGGACGGCAGCTGGACGGCGCTTTGAGCTCGATCCGCATGCTGCCGTCCATCGTGCGCGCCATCGGCGACCAGACGGAGGTCTGGCTCGATTCCGGCATCCGCTCGGGCCAGGACGTGCTGAAGGCGCTGTCGCTGGGGGCCAAGGGCACGATGATCGGCCGCGCCTACATCCACGGGCTGGGCGCGATGGGCGAGGCCGGGGTGACCAAGGCGCTGGAGGTCATCAAGAAAGAGATGGACATCACGATGGCCCTCTGCGGCGAGCGCGACGTGAAGAACATGGGTCGCCACAACGTGCTGGTCCCCGAGGATTTCGAGGGCCGCTGGGCCTGATCCCCCGCTTGTCGTTCGCCTTCGGCGCTCCTCGCTCACCGCCCGCGACGAGAAGCCGAAGGCGCACGAGGAGCTTCTTGCTATTTGATCAAATTCCGGCATAAACGCTGCGACGTCCCTGGGGCCTGCCATGACTGCCGAAACCATCGCCGGTATTTCCACCGCCTGCCTTGCCGCCTTTGCCAAGCGCGAGGCCGAGATCTACGCCAAGGCCCGCCCCAAGGCCCTGAAAGCCCTCGCCGCTGGCGCCGGGAACTTCCTTGGCGGCGTCCCGATGCACTGGATGGCCGACTGGCCGATGCCACACCTGCCGCTGGTGGCCAAGGCGCACGGCACAAGGATCGAGGATATCGACGGTCTTAAACTCGACGACTTCTGCCTTGGCGACACCGGGTCGATGTTCGGCCATTCCCCGGCCCCCGTGGCGAAAGCCATCCGCCACCAGGCCCGCCGCGGACTGACCTACATGCTGCCCACCAAGGCCGCGCTTGAGGCCGGACGCCTGCTGACCGACCGTTTCGGCCCCTTCCGCTGGCAGATCGCCACTACCGCCACCGACGCCAACCGCTTCGCCCTGCGCGTCGCCCGCGCGATCACCGGCAAGCCCAAGGTCCTGGTCTTCAACGGCTGCTACCACGGCACGGTGGACGACACCTTCGTCTCCCTGGAGAACGGCAAGACCGTCAACTCCCCCGGCCTCCTCGGCCAGGTGAACGACCTGACGCAGACCGCCGTCTGCGCCGAGTTCAACGACCTCGCATCGGTCGAGGCCGCGCTGGCCAAAGGCGACGTCGCAGCCATCCTGACCGAACCCGTCATGACCAACTCCTGCATGGTCCTGCCCGAGGCCGGGTTCCACGACGGCCTCCGCCAGTTGTCGCTGAAGTACGGCGCGCTCCTCATCGTCGACGAGACGCACACAATCTCCTCCGGCCTTGGGGGCTATACCCGTGTCCATTCCCTTCGCCCCGACATCTTCGTCGTCGGCAAATGCGTGGCAGGCGGCATGCCCACCGCCGTCTGGGGCCTCACCGACGAGACCGCGAAGCGGTACGAGGAGGCCGACGCCAAACGCGAGCCCGGCCGCACCGGCATGGGCACCACGCTCTCCGCCAACCCGATGCAATTCGCCTGCCTGGTCGCGAACCTGTCCGAGGTCATGACCCCCGACAGCTACGCCCATATGGAGAAGCTTGCCGAACGCCTCTCCCACGGCCTTGCGCGGATCATCGACCGGCACAAAGCCCCCTGGCACGTCGTCCGAGTCGGCGCGCGGGTGGAGTTCATCTGCGCCCCCGGCCCCCTGAAGAACGGGACGCAAGCCGGATACGCCCACCAGCCCCAGGTCGAGGCCGCGATCCACACCGGCCTCATCAACCGCGGCACGCTCATCGCGCCGTTTCACAACATGATGCTGATCAGCCCGGCCACGAAGAAGGCGCAGGTTGACAGGCTGATCGCAAACTTCGACACCATCCTGACGGACCTTTTCAAAGCAGCCTGAACATGCCCCAAGTTAGCCCCTCCGGTTCCACCGTGGCCGAGGCCGAAGCCTTCCTTTCCGCCCATCCCGAGATCGAGGCTTTTGACATTATCCTGCATGACGCCAACGGGATTGGCCGGGGAAAGATCATCCGGCGGCATGAACTTTTGTCCTTTTACAACAATGGCCGCCATCTGCCGATCTCCATCCTCGGCCTCGACATCTGCGGCGAGGATGTCCACGAGACGGGCCTGATCTGGGACCAGGGCGACGGCGACCTGCGGGCCTGGCCGATCCCCGGCACGCTGAAGGCGCTGCACAACACCACCCCGCCGCGCGGCGAAGTGTTCATGTCGATGTACACGCTCGACGGTGCGCCGATGACCTCGGACCCCCGCCACTCCTTACAGCGGCAGGTGGACGCGCTGGCCGCCGAGGGCCTGCATCCCGCCGGGGCCTTCGAGCTGGAGTTCTTCCTCCTCGACCCCGAACGCGGCCCCGACGGCAAGATGCAGCCCGCCCGAGACGTCTTGGACCGCCGCAAGTCCGCCAAGACCGAGGTCTATTCGGTCGACCACCTGCACGGGATGCTGCCGCTCTTCTCCGACATCTACGCGGGCGCCGAAAAGGCCGGGATCAAGGCCGAGACGCTCATCTCCGAATACGCGCCCGGCCAGTACGAACTGACGCTCCACTACCGCGAAAACGTCATGCAGGCCGCCGACGACCTGATGCGGCTGAAGCGGATCGTCCGGGCGCAGGCCCGCGCGCATGGCGTCGTCGCCTGCTTCATGGCCAAGCCGAACGAGAACTACGCGGGCTCGGGGATGCACTTCCACGTCTCACTGCTGGACGACAAGGGCAAGAACGTCTTCATCGAGAAGGAGGAGGGCAAGTGGAACCCCACCATCCTTCACGCGCTTGGTGGCCTGAAGGCAACGATGGGCGAGTCGATGCTGGTCTTCGCCCCCCACGCCAACTCTTGGCGGCGCTTTGCGAACCAAAGCTACGCGCCGGTCTCGCCCACCTGGGGCGTCAACAACCGCTCCGTGGCCCTCCGCATCCCGGCCGGAGACATCAAGGCCCGCCGGATCGAACACCGCCCCGCAGGCGTGGACGCGAACCCCTATCTCGTCGCCGCCACCGTGCTCGCGGGAGTCCGCAAGGGACTGAAGGAACAGATCGACCCCGGTCCCGAAACCACCGGCAACGGCTACGAGGACGAAAGCGGCGCCGAGATCCCGGCCGACTGGAAATCCGCCATCGAGGCCGCGAAGCGCTCCACCTTCCTCAAGGACGCGCTGGGCGAGGACATGCACCGCACCTTCACCGCGATCATGGCCGCCGAATATGCCCGCGTGATGCGGACGGTCAGCGAAGTGGACTTCGACCTCTACCTGCACACGGTCTGACGACGGGGCAGGGGCCTCGGCCCCTAGTTCCGGGGTTCGTCCTGCAGCTTGCCCGTGGCGTCGATCCGGGCCAGCCAGGCCTCGTCCTTGCCGATAGCATCCCGGATCCGGCCTGCGAAAAGCGCAGTTCCATCATCCAGCGCAACGACGCTGTTGAAAGCCCCGCTGAGATCGCCGCCAAAGCAATCCTGCCAGATCGGCCGTCCATCCAGCCCGACCATCGCCGCCCAGGCGTGTCGCTGACCAGTGGTCGGATCTTCGCGCCAACCGGAGAGGTAGATGCCGTCTGCAACGACCGTCACTCCGGTGACCTCGGTCTGCTCCGAGCCTCCATCCTTGCGATTCGGCCAACCGGGCAGACGCAGCCGCCAGACCGGCTTTCCCGCCGGATCGACCATCATCACCAGGGCTTCGCTGCCGTATCGGGAGCCATTCACTGCGGCCCATCCGCCGAGGACCGCACCGCCATCGGGCAGGGCCATCGCCGCGTTGAACCGGGACCTGCCCGGTTCGTCGGCCCAGATCCAGCTGAACACGGGCGCGCCTTCCGGGTTAAGCCGCGCCATGCGGGCTTGATCTTCACCGGACGTCGACTTGGCGCCTCCGGCAATCAGCAGATCACCCCCGGCATGAACTGCAACGGCTTGCGGCCAGGCATCCCTATCATTGAGCCTTGCAGTCCAAACCTCATTGCCCGCGGCATCCAGCCGAATGACGCAATTGCTGATCGCGCGCTGCCAATCATGGCCCACGACGACTAGCCCGCCATCGTCCAGCGCGGCACAGGCTGAAAACTGGCTGCCAGCCTTTTCGTTGCCGAAGAACCGTTCCCAAGCGACGGCACCATCGGCAGTAAACCGACGCACAAAGCCCCTGGGCACTGCGTCCCGAAAGATCCCCCAGGTCCCGACCGCGACAACTCCGCCGTCGGGGTAGACCCCCACACCCTCGAAGCAACTGCCCTCCTGACCACCGCCGTAGACGTCTTCGACAAGCGCCCCGTCATCTTCATGTTCCCATTGCAGCACGCCGTCCTGGTCCAGGCGAAGAAGCCAGGCCATGGACGGGTGATCAGATGCTGTCCCGGCCAGCGCGAAGCCAGCCTTTCCCGGAAAGCGCGCGAGGGACAGGAAACACCTCGAACTGTACTTCTCCGCAATGCGCATCACAGACCTCTGACCTGCTTCATCGGCCGCAAGAGCCTGCCAACGGGATGCAATACGTCAAAGTCAGCGAAACCCTACGCTGCGACGGTGGGGGTGGGACATGCGGGAAATGGCTGACCGGAAGATCAGGCCGGATTGGCTTGAGTGCCCGGGCCCCCCGCGCTATCTGGACCCCGACCAGCCGGAGGCCGCGATGCCCGTTTTCCTGAACACCGCCGACCCAGGGTTTGATGCCGCCTTCCAGACCCTCCTCGGGCAAAAGCGCGAAGAGGCCGAGGATGTCGATCAGGCCGTCGCGCAGATCATCGCCGATGTCCGCGCCCGGGGTGACCAGGCGGTGATCGAGCTGACGCAACGCTTCGACCGCCTGACCCTCTCTCCCGATACTCTCGCCTTCTCGCAGGCCGAGATCGACACTGAGATCGCCAAGGTCTCGCCCGATGACCGCGCCGCGCTGGAACTGGCCGCAGAACGCATCCGCGCCTACCACACCCGTCAGAAACCGCAGGACGAAAGCTGGACCGACAGCACCGGGGCCACGCTCGGCTGGCGCTGGACGCCCGTCTCGGCGGCGGGGCTCTACGTCCCCGGCGGGCTCGCCTCCTACCCGTCCTCTGTCCTGATGAACGCGATCCCCGCCAAGGTCGCAGGCGTTGAGCGTCTGGTCATCGCCTGCCCGACCCCGGGGGGCGTGGTGAACCCGCTCGTCCTCCTCGCCGCACGGATCGCCGGGGTCGATCAGGTCTACCGCATCGGCGGGGCGCAGGCGATTGCGGCGCTGGCCTACGGGACGCAAACCATCGCGCCGGTCGACAAGATCACCGGCCCCGGCAACGCCTTCGTCGCCGCCGCAAAGCGCCGGGTCTTCGGCCGCGTCGGCATCGACATGATCGCGGGTCCCTCCGAAATCCTCGTCATCGCCGACGGGGACAACGATCCTGATTGGATCGCACTCGACCTCCTGTCCCAGGCCGAACACGACGAAAGCGCGCAGTCGATCCTGATCACCGACAGTCCCGCCTTCGGGCAGGCCGTGGCCCAGGCCGTCGCCAAGCGCCTGGAAACGCTGGAAAGACGCGCCATTGCCGGGGCCTCCTGGGCGCAGCACGGCGCGGTGATCGTGACCCGCGACCTGACCGAGGCCGCAACCCTTTCCAACCGCGTCGCCCCGGAACACCTGGAGCTTTGCACCGCCGACCCTGACGGCCTGGCGCAGAAGATCACCCATGCCGGTGCGATCTTCCTTGGCCAGTACACGCCCGAGGCCATCGGCGACTACATCGGCGGGCCGAACCATGTCCTACCCACCGCGCGGTCGGCGCGGTTTTCCAGCGGGCTCTCAGTGCTGGATTTTATGAAGCGCACCACGCTGGCGAAAATGACCCCCGAGGCGCTGAAAGCCATTGGCCCCGCCGCCGAACGGCTGGCCACATCGGAAAGCCTGCAGGCCCATGGCCTTTCCGTCCGCGCGCGGCTCGACCGGTTGAACGACTAGGCCCCTTGCGCCAGTTCGGCCGGTCGGGCATCACGGGCACAAGCTTCGGGACCTGCCATGACCAATCGCATCTGCCATATCGAGATCGACGAGCGCGGCCTCGCCCGCCCCACGCCCGAGATCGAACAGGAACGCCGCGTCGCGATCTTCGATCTGTTGGAGGAGAACTCCTTCACCCCCGCACGTCGCCCCGACCGCGAGATGCCGGAAGGCCCCTACCGCGTGCTGCTGGCGATCCGCGAAGGCCGTCTGGTCTTCGACATCGCCACGGAGGGCGGTGAGAAGGCCGCGGAGTTCCACCTTTCCCTCGGCCCCTTCCGGCAGGTGGTGAAGGACTACTTCCAGATTTGTGAGTCCTACTTCGACGCCGTCAAACGCCTGCCGCCCTCCCAGATCGAGGCCATCGACATGGCCCGCCGCGGCATCCACAACGAGGGCGCCTCGATCCTGCGCGAACGGCTGGACGGCAAGGCCGAGGTCGACACCGACACCGCGCGTCGCCTCTTTACCCTGATCTGCGTCCTGCACTGGGGCTGACCTTGGGCGACTTCCCTCAGTCCGTCCTCTTCTGCTGCGACCACAACGCCGTCCGCTCGCCCATGGCCGAGGGGCTGATGAAACGGATGTACGGCCAGCGCGCCTATGTGCAATCGGCGGGCGTGAAGAACGATATGGAGATCGACGGCTTCTCCGTCGCGGTCTGCAAGGAATTGGGCATCGAGCTTTCCCGCCATCGCTCGCGGTCCTTTGACGAGATGCAGGATTGGGGTGATGATCTTTCCCAATTCGACCTCATCATCGCGCTGTCCCCCGCCAGCCAGCGCATGGCGCTGGAGCTGACCCGCTTCCACCACCTCGAGATCGAATACTGGCCGATCCTGGACCCCACCGGTTTGGGCGAAACGCGTGAGGCGAAGCTGGCCGCCTATCGTCAGGCGCGGGACCAGATCAGGACGCGGATGCTGGAACGGTTCGGGCCGCCGACAGAGGGGTAGGAAATAGCGGCCAGCGTCGGCTTTGAGGCCTGAGCGTCGAATGCTGCGTCATGGGGAAACGTCGGCTTTCGGTGATTTGAGCAAAAACGTCAGGAGCCACACGGCGACACCGACCCAGAGAGCTGTGATTAAATGAAAGAAGAAACGCGCCCTCAAAGCCTCTACCTCAAAGAACTCGTCGCAGTACTCTTGGTTGTTTGGACAACTGTTAAATTCAGCCAGACCAGCTTCGCCAAGAGACAAGTTGTGGAGAAAGAAAGGTAGTGCAATCAGAAGTATCTGGGTCAAAACAGCTAGAACAAAGAAACCGTTTCTTAGACTTGATCTTTTCACCTGACGCACGACGATCCAAAAGGATACGGCAATCCAAGTTATCGGACCGAGAAGAAAGGAAAGTGTGAAGGTTTCCGTAATCATAGTGCATGAGTACTTCGTGATCTCCGAACGAACAACCTAAAGAGTGGTCGTTCGCACAGATGATGCGAAGGTCCGCTCCGTCCACCTCGCAGCCACCGTCGGGCGGGCATCCGGAGCAGTTTGGCGCCGCCCGTCACTCCGCCGCCAGGGCCAGCTTCCCCGCCATGATCCGCGGCAGGGCACCCTCGATCCAGCCGACCAGGGCCACCACATGCCCCGCGGCCTCGACCCCCAGCGGGGTCAGCTCATAGTCGACATGCGGCGGCACCACCGGATGCGCGGTCCGCAACACGAACCCGTCCGCCTCCAGCTCCTTCAGGGTCTGGCTCAGCATCCGTTCGCTCACGCCCCCCACCTTACGGCGCAGCTCGGCAAACCGGTGCGGCCCCGTCGCCAGCGCCACCATCACCAGGACGCCCCAACGGTTCGTCAGGTGGCTCAGCACCCCCCGGGACGGACAATCCGTCGCCAGCACGTTCCCCAGCCGCCAGCCATCCAGAAGCCCCTGTGCAACCTTGTCCATCATCCTGTGCGCTCCGTCCGGATACTAACAAATTTGTGCGTACTTCCTTTTCGTAAGTATAGCAGCTACCTCTCCCCCGTCAACCAATGGAGAGACCCATGACTATCGCCATCACCGGAGCCACCGGCCAGCTCGGCCGCCTCGCCATCGCCGCCCTCAAGGCCCGCGGCGCCCAACCCATCGCGCTTGCACGCGACCCGTCGAAAGCCGACCTCGGCGTCGAGACCCGCGCCTTCGACTACACCAAAGCCGACCCGGCCGCGCTGAAGGGCGTCGACACGCTGGTCCTCATCTCCTCGAACGACTTCAACGACCGCGCGGGCCAGCATCGGAACGCCATCGCCGCCGCCAAGGCCGCAGGGGTCAAGCGGATCCTCTACACCTCGATCCTGAAGGGCGATCAGAACCCGATGATCCTGGCGCAGGACCACATCGCCACCGAAGCTGCGATCCGTGAGGCGGGCATCCCCGCCACCATCCTGCGCAACGGCTGGTATACGGAAAACTACACCGGCTCGCTTGGTGCCGCCCTCCAGCACGGCGCGATCATCGGCGCGGCGGGGACGGGCCGGGTGAACTCCGCCGCCCGGAAGGACTATGCCGAGGCGATTGCGGTGACCGCGCTCGACGCATCCCACGGTGGCAAGGTCTATGAGCTGGCGGGCGACACGGCCCATACTGGTGCCGACTTCGCCGCCGCCGTCGCCAAGGCTGCAGGCAAGCCCGTGGCCTATGTGCCGATGTCCCTGGCCGATTATGCCAAGGCACTGACCGGCTTCGGCCTGCCCGAAGGCTTTGCCCATGTCCTGGCCGACAGCGACGCCCGCGCCGGTGAGGGCGCACTGTCCGACGACAGCCGCACGCTCAGCCGCCTGATTGGCCGCCCGACGACGCCGATTGCCGAGACCATCGCCGCCGCGCTGTGACAGGGCAGGGGGCCTGGTGCCCCCTTACCCACGCTTCCTCCGGCGGCGGGCCAGAACCTTGCGAAACCGCGCCCGGTTGGTCTCGATGAACAGATCGAAGGGCGCGCCAAGCCGCCCGGCGCGGCCCAGCATGTAGATCACCCCCGCGCCCGCCGCCAGCGCCGCCCCCAGCGTGTTGACGATGAAATCGCCCATCGTGTCGGGCAGGCCGGACTTCATCATGTTGAAGCCGAAGAGCGTGTCCATCGCGTACTCGAAGATCTCCCACAACACCCCCACCGTCATTGCCAGGCAGAAGGACAGCGCGCCCAGGGCCCAGGGCGGCGCGGCATAGCGGTCGCCCTGGAACAGCATGAAGACGAGCAGGAACCCCAGGATCCCGAAGCCCATCGCAGACCCGAAATGCAGGACCAGGTCCCACCACCAGAACCGGTCGTAGAAATCATAGACCTCGCCCAGGTACAGCGTCGCCATGACGAACAGCGCGATGGCGGCCAGGAAACTGGGCGGCAGGCGCAGGCCGACCCGGCTGGCGAGTTGTCCCGGCAGGACCGTCAGCACCAAGGCTGCCAAGGTCACGAAGACCGCCGGCCAGACCCCGCCAATGGCGGCAATCACCGCCTCGACCGCCAGCAGGATGCGGATCGCGCTCAGGACGATGGCCGAGGTGCCGGGCAATTGCCTCTCCGCTCTGTGGGCTTCGCCTTCTATATTGGGGTCATGAGAGGTGATTCAAAGCCCGCCCTGCGCGTGGCGTCCTGGAACATTCACAAGGCCGTCGGCACCGACCGCCGCCGCGATGCCGACCGGGTGCTGACGGCGATTGCGGCGCTCGGGGCGGACATCGTCGCCCTGCAAGAGGCCGACCGGCGGCTTGGCGACCGCCCCTCGGCCCTGCCGCGCGAGCAGATCGCGGCGGTTACCGGGCTGGAGCCGCTGCCTATCGGTCGGAATGCCGTCAGCCTCGGCTGGCACGGCAATGCGCTGCTGGCGCGTCCGGACATCCATCTGACCGGGGTGGAACGGCTGGACCTGCCGGGACATGAACCGCGCGGGGCGGTGGTTGCCGATCTCGACAACCCGGCCCCTCTGCGCGTGGTGGTGGTGCACCTCGGCCTCCTGCGCGCCGCACGCCGCCGCCAGCTGGACGCAATCAAGGCAGCGCTGCTGCGGTTGCCGGTGCGGCCGACGGTGATCCTTGGCGACTTCAACGAACATTCCCGCCGCGTGGGCCTCGGCCGCATCGCCACGCCCTTCGTGATCCTGCCGACCGAGCCGACCTTCCCGTCGCGCCGGCCGCTTCTGCCCTTGGACCGGATCGTCCATTCGCCGGACCTCGATCTGGTCCCGCTCGGCTTTCCGCAACCGCGTGGCCCGCAGCCCTCGGACCACTTGCCGCTTCTGGCCGAGCTGCGCTGGCGGTGACCCGGCGGATGTTGCACGACCGCGACGGGGATTCCGCAGATCGTCTTTCTCTTCTGCAAGTATCCCACGGGGGTGCGGGGGTGTGAAACCCCCGTTCTTCGAGCCCCTTTGCGTCCTTCACGCAAAGCGGCGAGAGAAAGGCTTGCGCGTCAGCGCTTAATCTGAAACCCGCCAACCACCCGCGCGGCGCATCCCAACCGGGCGCAGGTCGCACCACCCGCGTCCCCTCTCCCCTCCGGGGGAGAGGGCCAGGGTGAGGGGGTGACTGCGGGTTAAGAAACTCCTAACGGAAATATCCAAGACCCTGAAAACAAATGACAATCCTACACTGTCCACCGTGGACAGGTCAGGGGATGACCTCGAACCGGTCCACGTCGACCATGCCGAAATCGGTGATCTTCAGATGCGGGATCACCGGCAGCGCCAGGAAGGCCAGCTGCAGGAAGGGCTCCTCCAGCACCACCCCCAGAGAGGTCGCGGCGGCCCGCAACTTCACCAGCTCCTCCCGCACCTCCTCGAAGGACCGCAAGGACATCAGCCCTGCCACTGGCAGCGCCAGTTCCGCCAGCACCCGGCCCCCCTCGACAACGACGAAGCCGCCCTCGATCTCGACCAGCCGGTTCGCCGCCAGCGCCATGTCCCCGTAGTCCGCCCCAACGACCGCGATGTTGTGATGATCGTGGCAGACCGTCGACCCGATGGCCCCCCGTTGCAGCCCGAAGCCCTTCACGAACCCCGTCGCCCGGTTCCCGTTCACCCCGTGCCGCTCGATCACCGCGATCTTGACCAGGTCGCGCGCCAGGTCCGGCCGCTTGTCCCCGTCTTGCGGGGCGATGTCGAAACTCAGGTGTTCGGTGATGATCTTGCCGGGCAGGATGCCGATCACCGGCGTCTCCACCCGGTTGCCGCCGGTCCGGAACTGCGCGGGTTCGATCCGCGCCGACTTCACCGAGTGCCGCGCCACCGGCTCGGTTGTCGCGCGGCCCGCAAAAGCCGCATCATCCGCCGCCACGCCCCCCGCCAGGACCAACGAGGCATGGCACCCCTCCAGACTGTCGATCACCGCGATATCCGCCCGTTTGCCGGGAGCAATCAGCCCGCGGTCCTTCAGCCCGAAAGCCTCCGCCGCACTCAACGACGCCGCCCGATACACCGCCAGCGGCGGCGCACCCAGTTCGATGGCCGTGCGGATCATGTAGTCGAGATGCCCATGCTCGCCGATATCCAGCGGGTTCCGGTCGTCGGTGCACAGGCACAGGTAGGACGAGAATCGTTCGGTCAGGAGCCCCGCCAGCGCGTGCAGATCTTTCGAGACCGACCCTTCCCGGATCAGCACCCGCATCCCCTTGCGCAGCTTCTCCAATCCCTCCTCGTAACTGGTCGCCTCATGCTCGGTCCGGATCCCCGCCGAGATATAGCCGTTCAGGTCGTTCCCCCGCAGCAGCGGCGCGTGTCCGTCGATGTGGCGGCCCTGGAAGGCCTCCAGCTTCTCCAGGCAGCCCAGGTCCTTCATCAGCACGCCGGGGTAGTTCATGAACTCCGCCAGGCCGATGACCTTGGGGTGGTCCTTGAAAGGCACGAGGTCGGCAGCGGACAAACGCGCGCCGGTCGTCTCCATATGGGTCGAGGGCACGCAGGAAGACAGCTGCACCCGCAGGTCCATCACCAGTTGCGACGCGGACTCAAGAAAGAAGCGGATCCCCTTGATCCCGCAGACATTCGCGATCTCGTGCGGGTCGCAGATCGCCGTGGTCACCCCACGCGGCGTCACGCAGCGGTCGAATTCGTGCGGGGTGACCAGCGAGGATTCCACATGCAGATGCGTGTCGATGAAGCCGGGTACGAGGACCTTGCCCGAGACGTCGATCTCTTTCCGCCCCGCATAACTGCCGAAGACGCCCACGATGGTGTCGCCGCAGATCGCGACGTCGGTTTCGACGAGGTCCCCGGTGATCAGGTCGAAGACCCGGCCGCCCTTCAGGACGAGGTCGGCGGGCACCGCACCCCGGCCCTGATCAATTCTGTCCGCAAGTGGCGCTTTCGGCATGGCATTCTCCTTTCCGATCAGGGAACCTGAAATGACCTGCCGCGTCCAGCACTACGGTCCCTGTGGAACCCCAAACCCCGCCCAACGAACCCCAACAGAGCCGCCCGCTGCGCGGCATCGCCTACAAGCTGTGCTCGGTCCTGGTGTTCATCGCCATGGCCTCGCTGATCAAGGCGACCTCGGCGCATGTTCCGGCCGGGCAGGCGGTGTTCTTCCGGTCGGCCTTTGCGATCCCGGTCATCATGGTCTGGCTGGCCTGGCGGCGGGAGTTGGCAACCGGACTGAGGACGGCGAATCCGCTTGGCCATTTCTGGCGCGGGCTGGTGGGCACAACCTCGATGGGCCTGGGCTTTGCCGGGCTTGGCTACCTGCCGCTGCCCGAGGTGACGGCCATCGGCTATGCGGCGCCGCTGTTGACGGTGATCTTCGCGGCGATGTTCCTGGGCGAGGACGTGCGGCTGTTCCGGATCACCTGTGTGGCCCTGGGGATGGTGGGGGTGCTGATTGTCCTGCTGCCGCGTCTGTCCATCGGGCCCGGCACGGCCAGCGTGACCGAAGCCTTTGGCGCGACGCTGGTCCTCGGCAGCGCGGTCTTTGCCGCGCTCGCGCAGGTCTTCGTGCGCAAGCTGGTGCACACGGAAGGCACGGCGGCCATCGTTTTCTACTTTTCGCTGACCGCGACCACGCTGTCGCTAGTGACTGTTCCTTTCGGCTGGGTCTGGCCCACGCCACTGGAGGCGTCGCTTCTGGTCATGGCGGGCCTCTTGGGTGGGGTCGGGCAGATCCTTCTGACCTCAAGCTACCGCGAGGCCGATGCCTCGCTGGTGGCGCCTTTTGACTATGCCTCGATGATCTTTGCGCTGGCCATCGGCTATTTCATCTTCTCGGAAGTGCCGACTTGGACCATGTTGGGCGGGGCGGCGCTGATCGTGACGGCGGGGATCCTGATCATCTGGCGCGAGCACAAGCTGGGGATCGAGCGGGCGAAGCAACGCAAGGCGATGACACCGCAGGGCTAGATGTGGCTCGTCGAAGCCCTTCGGGCACTCCTCGCTCAGGTCCCGCGAGGAGAAGCCGAAGGCGCACGACGAGCCGTCAGAGGCCCAGCCGGTCCACCACCCAAAGGCCCATCGCCTGCACCATGTCGTCGCGCCATGAAAGCGGTCCGGGCTTGTAGAGCGCGGACCCCAGCGCGCGCTGCTGTTTTTCCAGGATGCCGACGTCTTCCTTCGCCACCCGCTCCCACCGGTCATAATAGGGCTCGGCCCGAGCCTGGAAGTCCGGCAAGGCCAGCCGATCCTCGGGGAAGCAGCCGCCGACCTCCAGGATCGTGCGGTTCTCGGCCACGGGACGCGTGTTGAGCCACCACAGGCAATCCTGTGCGACGGCGAACTGGACGGTGGGGAAGATGACGGTGAAGTAGGTGCCCATCTGCGCGTCGTCGTCGAGGCCGTCGATGGGCGGGAAGGGTGGCTGGTCGCTGCCCAAGGTGGCGATGGACCGGCCCGAGATCACCTGAATGGTGATCCAGTTGCCTTTCGTCTCGGGCGACCGCGACTGCTGCGCCCCGACCGTGTCGCGGTGGACGATGCCGGTGTGATAGGTCTCGACCGCGTTTTCCAGGATCAGTTTCCAGTTGCAGGCGACGTCCAGCGTCACAGTCCATGTGCAGCGCATCTGGCCAAGCTTGTGGCTGGCCATCCGGTCTGGAAAGTCGCCGAGGTGTTCCAGAAGGCTTGGACCGTCCTTGGTGAACCGGGCGAAGACGAAGCCCTCCCAACTGTCCAGGTCCAGCGCCACCATCCCGTTTTCGACCTTGTCGAAGCCTTCGGCGTCCTTCATGTCGGGGCAGCCGTAGAGGCGCCCGTCGTTCAGGTAGCTCCAGGCGTGGTAGGGGCAGGTGATCCGGCCGCCGACATTGCCCTGGCCTTCCAGAAGGATCGAGCCGCGGTGGCGGCAGTAGTTGGCAAAGCAGCGGAGCTGCCCGTCATTGCCGCGGATCAGCACGATGGGTCCGCCGGGATTGTCGAAGGCGCGGTAGTCGCCGGGGTTCGGAAGGTCCTCGGCCCGGCACAGGAAGAACCAGTGCTTGAGGAACAGCTTCTCGCGTTCCAGCCTGAAGATCACCGGATCGGTGTAGAACCCCGCAGGCATCGACCGTGCGCGGTTCAGGGGTTGGGTGGCGGCTGCGATCTCGGCGCGGTCAAGGCTCATCGGTCACTCCCGGTTTCCCGTTTCGCGCAGTGTGCGGCGGCGGTTGCGGGCTGGCAAGATCGGGCACATTTGCTTCGTGCATTCGTAAGGGCGGGAGCCTAGGGTCGGGGGCGGCCGCTCGGGCCGACAGGGGGACGTGGTCATGGCCAAGGGTATGAACAAGCGCAAGGAAGTTAAGAAGCCAAAGAAGGAGGCCGCGAAGGCCCCGGTTCAGGTGGCTTCGACCAACGCAAAGGTCACGATCTCGCCCGGCAAGCCCAAGGACTAACCGGGTCTGTGCGCGGCGGCCAGCGCCAGAAGTCCGCCCGCAATTGCCCAGTTCTTCACAAAGATCGACATTTGCCAGCCATCCTGCGGCTGAAAGTGGAAGAGGCTGGTAAGGCCGCAGTAGACCGCAGCCGCCAGCGCCGCAGGAAAGACCGTGCGCGGCAGCAGAAGGCCGAGGGCCAGCGCCAGGTTCAGCCCCAGCGCGGGCCAGACCAGCCAGCCCGGCGCGCCGACCCCGGTCAGAAGCCCGGCCGCCACGTGCGGGGCCAGTGCTTTCTGGAAGGCCCCTGCCAGAAAGAGCAGCGCCATGAAGAGTCGTCCGATGCCGTCCATGCGCGCCTCCGTTTCGCGCAGCTACGCGGAGCCGGACGCGAAGTTTCACCGACGAGGCGCGGTGCCTGCCAGGTAGGGTGGGCGGATCGCCCACCTTACGCTCAGAAAACCTCCTTCACCGCCTCCATCGCCACATAGGTCGAGGTACTGGCGACATGGGGGAGCGCGCTGATCACTTCGCCCAGGACCCGGCGGTAGCTCTGGATGTCGGAGGTGCGGACCTTGAGGAGGTAGTCGAAGCTTGACGCCATCATGTGGCATTGCTCGACCTCGGGCACCGTCAGAACAGCCCGGTTGAACGCGGTCAGCGCCGCCTCGCGCGTGTCGGACAGCCGCACCTCGACAAAGGCCACATGCGCCTGGCCCATCTTGATCGGGTCGAGGATCGCGCGATATCCCGTGATGATGCCGATCTCCTCCAGTCGCTTCATCCGGGCCTGGGTGGGGGACTTCGACAACCCGATGCGGCGGGCGAGTTCGACGGCGGGAATGCGGCCTTCGGTCTGCAGGACCCGCAGGATCGCAAGGTCGAAACGGTCCAGATCGACGCGGTCGTTTGGCATAAGCACTTCCCTGATTGACGCGATTCTGGCCCGCATATCACATGATCTTCAGGAAAACAGCCTGCAATATTCGCGTTATGCTGGGCGGAAAGAAAGGTGCCTGCCATGAAATCTGCGACCGCTCCCGCCGCCTGGTCCGTCATCACCACGGGCGCGCTGACCGACGAGACGGCGCTCGTGCAACGGCTGGTGGCCGAGGCGGCATTGGATGCGTCGGCCCGGGCTCATGTCGTGGCGCAGGGGGCGGATCTGGTGCGCCGCATCCGGGCCAGTTCGCGGCCCGGTCTGATGGAGGTTTTCCTTGCGGAATACGGGCTGTCGACCGACGAGGGCATCGCGCTGATGTGCTTGGCCGAGGCCCTTCTCCGCGTGCCGGATTCCGAGACGATGGACGCGCTGATCGAGGACAAGATCGCACCTTCGGACTGGGGGCGGCATCTGGGGAAATCGGCGTCCTCGCTGGTGAACGCTTCGACTTGGGCGCTGATGCTGACCGGCAAGGTGCTGGACGACCGGGAGGGCGGGATTGCGGGCGCGCTGCGAGGGGCGGTCAGGCGGCTGGGGGAGCCAGTGATCCGAACCGCTGTCAGTCGGGCGATGAAGGAAATGGGGCGGAACTTCGTCCTGGGGGAAACCATCGACAAGGCGATGGACCGGGCCGAGGAGCTGGAGGTCAGGGGCTATACATATAGCTACGACATGCTCGGCGAGGCCGCGCGGACGGAAGGTGATGCGCGGCGGTATCACCTGGCCTATTCCCGCGCGATCACGGCGATTGCGCGGGCGGCGAAGGGAAACGACATCCGCACCAACCCCGGCATCTCGGTGAAGCTGTCCGCGCTGCATCCGCGCTATGAGGTGGCGAAGCGCGAGCGGGTGATGGAGGAACTGGTCCCCCGCGTCCGCGCCCTGGCGACGCTGGCGAAGGCCGCGGGTCTGGGTTTCAACATTGATGCGGAAGAGGCCGACCGCCTGGCCCTGTCGCTGGAGGTGATCGAGGCCACGCTCTCCGACCCGGCGCTGAAGGGCTGGGACGGGTTCGGGGTGGTGGTCCAGGCGTATGGGCGGCGCGCGGGTGCGGTGATTGACTGGCTGCATGCCTTGGCCACGCGGCTTGACCGCAAGATCATGGTCCGCCTCGTCAAGGGGGCCTATTGGGACGCCGAGGTGAAACGGGCGCAGGTGATGGGGCTGGAAAGCTTCCCGGTCTTCACCCGCAAACAGTCGACGGACGTTTCCTACATCGCCAACGCCCGCAAGCTTTTGTCGCTGACCGACCGCATCTACCCCCAGTTCGCCACCCACAACGCCCATACCGTCGCCGCGATCCTGCACATGGTGGACGCGCAGGGGCTGACGGCGATGGACTACGAATTCCAGCGTCTGCATGGCATGGGCGAGCGGCTGCATGACATCGTTCTCACCGACAACGCCACCCGCTGCCGGATCTATGCCCCCGTCGGCGCGCATCGCGACCTTTTGGCCTATCTGGTGCGCAGGCTTCTGGAGAACGGCGCGAACTCCAGCTTCGTCAACCAGATCGTCGATGAGGACGTCGCCCCGGAAGCCGTCGCCGCCTGCCCGCTGACGGTGGTCGAAGGACTGCCCACAATCCCGAGTCCCGCGCTGAAAACCGGCCCGGCGCTCTTCGGCACGCGCAAGAACTCGAAAGGCTGGGACCTCACCGATGCCGCCGACCTTGCGGCCATCGAAGCCGCTCGCGAGCCCTTCCTGGAGGCCCGCATCGACGCCGCCCCGCGCCTGGCGGGCCGTGTCGTCGGCGGATCGCAATTGGCCGTCCTGAACCCCGCCACGGGCGCTCTGGTCGGCCATGTCACCACGGCGGGCCTGCCGGACGTGGATACCGCGCATCGCCTCGCCGAACCCTGGTCTGCCGCGCCCGCCGAACGCGCCACGGTCCTGAACCGCGCCGCCGACCGGATGGAGCAGGACTTCGGCCGCATCTTCGCGCTTCTGGCGCGCGAGGCGGGGAAGACCCTGTCCGATGCCGTCGCCGAACTGCGCGAGGCGGTGGACTTCCTGCGCTACTACGCCACGCAAACCGCCCAACCGCACCCGGCGCGCGGGGTCTTCGCCTGCATCTCCCCCTGGAACTTTCCGCTGGCGATCTTCTGCGGCCAGATCGGCGCCGCCCTCGCTGCCGGGAACGCCGTGCTGGCGAAACCCGCCGAACAGACCCCGCTTATCGCCTGCCTTGCCGTCGACCACCTCCTCGCCGCCGGAGTGCCCGCGACCGCGCTGCAACTCCTCCCGGGCGACGGCCAGATCGGCGCTGCCCTGACCCGCGACCCGCGTGTGAGTGGCGTGGCCTTCACCGGCTCCACCGAGACGGCGCAGGCCATTCGTCGGGCGATGGCAGACCACCTTGACCCCACCGCTCCCCTGATCGCGGAGACCGGCGGCCTTAACGCGATGCTGGTCGATTCGACCGCGCTGCCGGAACAGGCGGTGCGTGACATCATCGCCTCCAGCTTCCAGTCGGCGGGCCAGCGGTGTTCGGCGCTTCGCTGCCTTTATGTGCAAGAGGACATCGCCCACACTGTCACCGAGATGCTCTTCGGCGCGATGGAGGACCTGTCGCTGGGCGATCCGTGGGCTTTGTCGACCGACATCGGCCCGGTGATTGACGCCGAGGCGCAGGCGGGTATCCGCGCCTATGTCGATGCCGCGCGGGCCGAGGGGCGGGTACTGAAGGAGTTGCGCGCCCCGGGGCAGGGGACCTTCATCGCGCCAACGGTGCTGACAGTGAACGGCATCCAGGACATGCCGCGCGAGATCTTCGGGCCGGTCCTGCACATCGCCACCTTCAAGGCCTCCGAGATCGACCGGGTGATCTCGGCGATCAACGCCACGGGCTACGGACTGACCTTCGGCCTCCACTCCCGCATCGACGACCGGGTGCAGCACATCGTCGACGGCATCCGGGTGGGAAACACCTACGTCAACCGTAACCAGATCGGCGCGGTGGTGGGCTCGCAGCCCTTCGGAGGTGAGGGGCTGTCAGGCACCGGACCAAAGGCCGGCGGGCCGCATTACCTGACCCGCTTCACCAAGGCCCCCACGCCCGTCGCCACCCCGGACGAGGCCGCCATCCCGGTCACCGAGGTGACGAAGGCTCTCGCTGCCCCCTGGCCCGCCACCGCGCCGTTGACCCAGGACATGCCTGGCCCGACCGGCGAATCGAACCGCCTGACTCTGACGCCCCGCGCGCCCCTTCTCTGCCTGGGCCCCGGACGCGCCGCCGCGTTGGCCCAGGCAGAAGCGATCCGCAAGCTTGGCGGCCACGCGGTGGAGGCGCCCGGCCTTGCCCCCGACGCCCTGAAGTCCCTGCAGGGCTTCTCGGGTGCGCTCTGGTGGGGCGAGGCCGAGGCTGGCCGCCCTTACGCCCAGGCGCTGGCACAAAGGCAGGGGCCGATCCTGCCGCTGATCGCCGCACCCGACGCAGGGCACACGCATCTGGAGCGGCACCTGTGCATCGATACCACCGCCTCGGGCGGCAATGCGCAGCTGCTGGCGGCGGTGGCCGACGCTTGACGCCTGACGGCGGATCGGAAAGGCTGCGGCCATGTTTCCGATCCGCGACCATAACCCCTCGGGGCGCACGCCTTATGTCACCTTCGCGCTGATCGCGATCAACATCCTGGTTTTCCTGGGCTATTTCACCACCCTTTCGGAATGGGACCTGAACGGATTCTTCATGACCTGGGGCCTGGTGCCCGCCCGGTTCATGCAGGGCCAGGGGCTGGAGACGATCTTCACCTCGATGTTCCTGCATGGCGGCTGGATGCATTTGGCGGGCAACATGCTGTTCCTGTGGATCTACGGCGACAACCTGGAGGAAGAGATGGGGCCGGTGGGCTTCCTGATCTTCTACCTGGCCTGCGGAGTGGCGGCGGGCCTCGCGCAGGCGCTGCCTGATCCGGGCTCGCCCATTCCGATGGTAGGGGCCTCGGGCGCGATTGCGGGGGTGATGGGCGGCTATCTCCTCATGTTCCCCAAGGCCAAGGTCGATGTCCTGTTCATCTTCGTCATCTTCTTCCGCATCTTCGCGATCCCGGCCTGGATCGTGCTGGGGCTGTGGCTGGCGATCCAGATCGGGTCAGGCGTCGCGATCCCGGGCGAGGAGGGCGGCGTGGCCTACTGGGCGCATGTTGGCGGATTTGTCGCGGGGCTGGTGCTGACCCTGCCGGTCTGGCTGCGGCGCGGCGCGCAAGGCTACTGGCAGCAAACGGCAGGCCATCCGCCGCATCCCGAGACGCAGTTCGAGGCCGCGCGGTCGAACGTGCCCCTGATCCGCCGCCGCCCGCGGTAGGCGCTTTGCGCGGTGACCCTTCGGGCGTAGCATCGGTGGCGGAGGGTCGTGATGCTCCGCCTGGCCTGCCTTGTGCTGCTTTGCCAGCCTGCCGCCGCTGCCGACTGCCGCCTGGCCCTGGCGCTGGCGGTCGATATCTCTCGGTCCATCGATTCGCAGGACTACATCGTCCAGACCGAAGGCCTGGCCCTGGCGCTGGAGGACCCGGAGGTGCGGCGGGCGATCCTTGTGCCGGAAGGTCAGGTCGCGCTGGCGGTCTACTACTGGTCGGGGCGCGGCTATCAGGACCTGGTGCAGGACTGGGTGATGCTGGACAGCCCCGAGGCGCTGGACAGCTTGATCTGGACCGTGCGCCGCACGCCACGCCCGGCGGCACGCCTTGCGACCGCGATGGGCGATGCGCTCCGCTATGGGGCCGGACTGATGGACGATGCCCCCGACTGTGACCGAAGGGTGATTGACGTGGCGGGCGACGGGCGCAACAACGAAGGCATTTCGGTCGCGCGCACCTATGAGCGCGAGGATTTCACCGGGATCACGGTGAATGGCCTCGCGGTCGGAGAGCATGAGGCCGACATCCTGGACTACTACCTGAATGAGGTCATCCGCGGCCCCGGTGCCTTTGTCGAAAGCGCCCCGACGCAAGCGGATTATCCCGCCGCTATCCGCCGCAAACTGCTGCGCGAGTTGCAGGGTCCGATGATCGGCGGGCTGATTGCGCCCGGCCCGGACAATGGTTGACCCAAACCCGCCACAAATCCGGGATTCCTGACCGGATTTTCGCCGGTTTTTCATTGACTACTGTGATGCATCGGGAATCCTGCCCGTGATTGATCTACACATTCGGAGGTTACCATGCGCCGCCATTTTGCCGCGCTTCTGATGGGCCTGATGCTGCTGCCCGGCCCTGCCCTGGCCGAGCGGGTGGTGGCCCATGTGTCCATCGCTTCGCAGACCATGAAGGTCTACCACGAGGGGCGGTTGCTTTTCACCTGGCCGGTCTCTACCGCAAAGCCGGGAAAGATCACTCCGACCGGCACCTACGCGCCCGAGTTCCTGTCACGGAACCATCGCTCGAAGCGCTACAACAACGCGCCGATGCCGTTCGCGATCTTCTACGACGGGCACTATGCGATCCACGGCACCGACCAGATCGATCGCCTTGGTGCGCCAGCCAGCCGGGGCTGCGTGCGGCTGCATCCCGACAACGCCAAGATCCTGTTCGAGATGGTCAAGGCCGAGGGGATGGAGAACATGCGCGTGGTGATCGTCCAGTAGGGCCACCCGCCCTTGGACCCGCGCTCTTGTCTCTGCCGGTGCAGCCGGGCTTTCGGTGCCGAAGCCTAGCCGCGGGACCGCATGTTCCTCATCGTCGCGCGCCCGCGGGCCGTCGTCAGATCGTGCAGCAGCATCCCGACCAGCGCGGCTGCAGCGAACAGCGCGCCATCCCCAAGGAACTGCCCCACGGCGGTCAGCGCGGTGCCGGGCGAATAGCCGGAAATCCCCCAGCCCAGCCCGAAGAGCAGGCTTCCGGCGACGAGCCTTGCATCAATGCCTTCGGCTTCGGGCGGGACAGCTGGGCCGGGAAGCACAGCGCGACCCAGCCGTCTGTGCAGCCTGATGCCCAGGAAGGCCAGCACAATCGCGGCCAGGATCGCCAGCCCAAAGCTCGGGTCCCAGCCCGAACCGGGGCGAAGGAAAGCCTGCACCCGCGCGGGGTCGGCCAGGCCCGAGAGGATGAGGCCACCACCGCAGAGCAGTCCGCAGGCCAGAGCTGCAAGCCGGATCATGTCGGCACCCCGCTGCTGCGGACCCAGCCCGACGCGACCACTCCGGCAATCCCGCCCAGAATCAGGCAGACCACGGCGACCAGCGCCCGCTTCGACAGACGCGCCAGTCCAAGGATTGCCTGCCCGCTGATGCCGGTGCTGCCAAGTCTTGCGCCGAAGCCGGCAAGGAGCCCGGCCACCAGAACCAGCGGCACGTTGGTCGCCTCGCCTGCCTCTGGCAGCGGCACCCAGATCTGCCAGACCGTCGGGGCAAGAACCAGCCCGGCCAGGAAGGCGATGCTGGCCGCAGCCAGCCCCTCGTTTCCGCCAAGCAGGCTGCCAAACATGTCGGACATGTTCATTGCGCGCCCGGTCAGCACCAAGAGCACGGCGGCGGAGAGCCCGACCAGGCCACCTCCGATCACAGCCGCGCCTGACGCGGTCGCCAGCCAGTCAAGGATCATGTGGCCTCCCCTCAATCCCGAGTGCCATCCCAGAATGACCGGTTCTGCAGACAAAGCAACGCAAAGCTCAGGATCAGGCTGGCGAGGCCCATGGCAGTACTTCACTTCCAGGCGTCCCGCGTGTATGCCCGCCCGACCTCTGCAGCCCCACTTTCCCAGACCCCCGCAGATCCCGACCGCCGTGAACCGACCGGAGTGAAGTCCATGCAAGGCAGTGCCAACCTCAACCTGATGATCAAGGCTGCGCGCAAGGCGGGCCGTTCGCTGGTCAAGGACTTCCGCGAGGTGGAAAACCTGCAGGTCTCGACCAAGGGGCCGGGCGACTTCGTCTCGAAGGCCGACCGCGAGGCGGAGCGGCTGATCAAGGAAGAACTGATGGGCGCGCGGCCGACCTATGGCTGGCTGGGCGAGGAGACCGGGGGTGCTGCCGGGGCTGACCCGACCCGGCGCTGGATTGTCGATCCCCTGGACGGGACCACGAACTTCCTGCACGGGATGCCGCATTGGGCGGTGTCGATCGCGCTGGAGCACAAGGGCGAGATCGTCAGCGCGGTCGTCTATGATCCGGCCAAGGACGAGATGTTCTGGGCCGAAAAGGGCGCGGGCTGTTGGCTGAACGACAACCGCCGTCTGCGCGTCTCGGCCCGTCGGGCGATGCACGAGGCGGTGTTCGCCACCGGCATCCCGTTCGGCGCGAAGTCGACGCTGCCAGCGATGCTGAAGGACCTGGGCCGCCTGATGCCCGCCTGTGCCGGGGTCCGCCGCTGGGGGGCTGCCGCGCTGGACCTTGCCTACGTGGCGGCGGGCCGCTTCGACGGCTTCTGGGAGCGGGAGCTTTCGGCCTGGGACATCGCGGCGGGCATCCTGCTGGTCAAGGAGGCCGGGGGGCTGGTCGAGGGGTTGCGTGAGGGCACCGATCCCCTGGACGGCGCGCTGATCGCGGCCAACGATGGGCTCTTCAAGGCGCTGGCGGACACGATCCGCGCCTGACGGGCACGAATTTTCTGCGAAAATTCGACACTGAACCTTCGCAGAAGGTTCGTGCCAGGCCGGGTTACCCGCGCTGCAGCTTCACCGGCTCGGACCGCGCGAGCCGCAGGAAGTGCGCGATATAGGGCTTCGCCGCATCTTCCTCTCGCGTGGCCGCATACATCCGCTTGGTCACCACCTCGGGCCCCAGGGGCCGGGTGATGTAGTCGGCATTCGTCTTCACCTCGCGCATCACCCAGTCCGGTAGCACTGCCACCCCACGGTTCGACCCCACCAGCATCAGGATCACCGCCGTCAGTTCCGCGGTCCGCTGGGCCCTGGGTTCCACCTTGGCGGGCGTCAGGATTTCGGTGAACACATCCAGCTTGTCGCGGCTGACCGGGTAGGTGATCAGCACCTGGTCGCGGAAGTCCTCCGCAGTGATGAAGTCCTTTGCGGCCAAGGGGTTCTGCGATGAGCCAACGAAGGTCGGGTGATAGTCGAAGAGGGGGTTGAAGACGATCCCCGGCGGCGGCTCGCGGTCGGACGAGATCACCAGGTCCACATCCTCACGGTTCAGCGCCGGAAGGGCCTCGAAGGCCAGCCCCGCGCGAATGTCGACGTCGATCTCGGGCCAGGCGTGGCGGAACATCTCCAGCACTGGGAACAGCCAGTCGAAACAGGCGTGGCATTCGATGGCGATGTGCAGGCGGCCCGTCCGGCCCGCGCGCAAGGCGCGGAACTCTTCCTCCATCGCGTCGATCTCGGGCAGGATGCGCTCCGCTGCCCGCAGCATCCGCACTCCGGCAGCCGACAGCCGCATGGGTTTCGACCGGCGCACGAATAGCTCCATCCCCGCCTGGTCCTCCAGTCCCTTTACCTGATGCGACAGGGCAGACTGGGTCATGTTCAGCATGTCTGCCGCCCGTTGCAGACCCCCGGCTTGCTGGATCGCGCGGATCGTGCGTAGGTGACGCAGTTCGATATACATGAACGAACCTCATGAAGATCGTGAGAACTATGAATTGGTCTCACATTGAGGAATCTGCGACAAGGGGTCATCGAAGGAGACCACCATGTCCAACGCGCCCCGTATCAGTTTCGAATTCTTCCCGCCGCAGTCGCTGGACGCGTCCTTCCGGCTGTGGGAAACGGTGCAGGCGCTGGCGCCGATGAAGCCGTCCTTCGTGTCGGTGACCTATGGCGCGGGCGGCACCACGCGGACCCTGACGCATGAAGCGGTCTCGACCATCCATCGCAACTATGGCCTGCCCGTCGCCGCGCACCTGACCTGCGTTGACGCGACTCAGACCGAGACGCTGG
This sequence comes from Tabrizicola sp. T74, assembly GCF_057219935.1. Classification (NCBI taxonomy): domain Bacteria; kingdom Pseudomonadati; phylum Pseudomonadota; class Alphaproteobacteria; order Rhodobacterales; family Paracoccaceae; genus Tabrizicola; species Tabrizicola sp. T74. Next base: position 131,409 of record NZ_JBXVVT010000003.1, read on the forward strand.
CCATTGCCGAATCCTACGCCGCGGCCGGGGTGACAGAGATCGTGGCCCTCCGTGGCGATGCCCCGAAAGGCGCGCAGCGGTTTGTCCCGCATCCCCTGGGCTTTGCGAATTCCGTGGAGCTGGTGGAGAAACTGGCGCGGACCGGCAAGTTCAAGATCCGCGTGGGTGCCTATCCTGAGCCGCACCCGGATGCCGCAGACTCCAGCGCCGACGTGACCTGGCTGAAGCGCAAGATCGACGCCGGGGCCTCTAGCGCGATCACCCAGTTCTTCTTCGACGCCGACACCTTCTTCCGCTTCCGCGATGCCTGCGTGAAGGCCGGGATCACCGCGCCAATCATCCCCGGCATCCTGCCGATCACCAGCTGGGAGGGCGCCAAGAAGTTCGCCCGCCGCTGCGGCACCTCGGTCCCGGCGCGGCTGGACGAGGCCTTTACCACCGCCGCCCGCGACGGGCGCGAAGAGCTTCTGGCGCTGACCCAGTGCACGGCGCTGTGCGACCGGCTGATCCAGGGCGGGGTCGAGGATCTGCACTTCTACACCCTGAACCGCCCGCACCTGACCCGCGAGGTCGTCCATGCGCTGGGCATCAAGCCCGAGCTGGTGTTGGAGAAAGTGGCCTGAAATCAGCCCCTTGGGGCAACCGGTGTCTCCCTGGGCGGCTTTCCGACCTTTCCCCAAGGTCCCCTGGAAAGCCGCCGTTTTTTTGCCGGTTGCTGCCCGGGTCATATCGGCTAATCTCGCGCGACCCTACTCGCGGACCCCGACATGCCCAAGCTCGTCACTTTTCTCAACGGCCCGAACCTGAACCTCCTTGGCCTGCGCCAGCCTGAAATCTACGGGCGCGAAACGCTGGAGGATGTGGCGGCAAAGGTGTCCGACCTTGCCGAGGACCTGGGGCTGGCGGTCAAGGCGCTGCAGTCGAACCACGAAGGCCAGCTGGTCGACTGGATCCAGGCGGCGCGGGGGACTTCGGCTGCGATCATCATCAACCCGGGGGCCTATTCGCACACGTCGGTCGCCATCCTGGACGCGCTGAATGCCTATGAGGGCGTGGTGATCGAGGTCCATATCTCGCAAATCCACAAGCGCGAGGCGTTCCGGCATCATTCCTATGTCAGCCACCGGGCCGACGGGGTGATCGTGGGCTGCGGGACAGAGGGCTACCTGCTGGCGCTACGGCGGATCGCCAGTCTGCTGGCATGACGGACGGCTTTCGCTGGCACCCGAAGGCCCGGCTGATCGACATCGCGGGGCGTGAGGTGTTGCCCGGGCGGCCCGACTGCGCGGTCCTGCCCGACACCGCCGCCGGTCTGGCAGCGGCCATCGGCCATCCGGCCTTTCGCATCGGCGCACCGGACCAGTCCGCGCCCGCGCCATACGGTCAACCGGTCTTCGAGACGCTGACCTCGGGCTCGACCGGCCAGCCCAAGCGCATCCGGCGGACGCAAGCCTCGTGGACGGCAAGCTTTGCGGTCAACGCGGCGTTTGGCATCGGCCCCGGCGCGCGGGTCGCGGTGCCGGGTCGGTTGGTGCATTCGCTGTCGCTTTATGGCGCGATCGAGGGGTTGCACCTGGGCGCCGAGGTGCATCTTCTGGATGCCCTGCGGCCGGACCGTCAGGCGGCGGCGCTGGTGCGGAAACGGATCACGCACCTGTACGCGACGCCCGCGCAGCTGCGGCTCATGGCGCTGGGGCAGGGGCCCTGGCCGGACCTGCAAATGATCCTGATCGGCGGCTCGAAGCTTGATCCGGCCTTGCGGGCGCGGCTGACCGGCCTGGCCCCGCAGGCAGCGCTGCGCGAGTTCTATGGGGCCGCCGAGACGAGCTTTGTCACCCTGTCTGATGACACCACTCCGGACGCGTCGGTCGGGCGGGCCTATCCCGGGGTCGAGCTGCAGCTGGACGCGTCGGGCGAGGTCTGGGTGCGCAGTCCCTATCTGTTTCTGGTTTATGCTGGCCCGAAGGGGGCAGGGGGCGCAACCTGGCGCGACGGTTGGGTTTCTGTGGGCGAGATTGGCCGTCTGCAGGGGGAATGGCTGTACCTGAAGGGCCGCGCGGGCCGCATGGTCACGGTGGCCGACCAGAACGTCTTTCCCGAAGAGATCGAGGCGCTTCTGGAAGCTCATCCTGCTGTCAGTCGTGCGGCAATCCTGCCCGTCCCCGACCCTCTGCGCGGCCAGGCGCTGGTGGCGATCCTGCAGGGGGACACCGCGCAAGAGGCCGCCCTTCTCGCCCTGTTGCGCGAACGTTTGGGGCCGACGCGGGCACCGAAGGTGGTGATCTGGCGGGATGACTGGCCGGTGCTGGCCTCGGGCAAGACCGACCTGAAGGCCCTTGATGCAAGCCCGCCATGGCCCGCCTGATCGCCGCCCGCCGCACTGCGGTTGTCCCGCGCGGCGGGGCCTTTGCCCGGCTGTCGCTGGAGGATCTGGCCGCACCCGTCGTCAGGGCCTGTCTGGCCGATGCCGGGATTGCGCTGGACCGGGTGGATGAGCTGGTCCTGTCGAACGCCCTCGGTGCCGGCGGCAACCCGGCGCGGCGGGTGGCGCTGGCGGCGGGCCTGCCCGAGGCGGTGGCCGGGCTGACCACAGACCGGCAATGTGCGGGCGGGCTGGACGCGATCCTGCTGGCCCGCGCCATGGTAGACGCGGGCATGGCCGAAGTGGTGCTGGCGGGCGGTGTCGAAAGCTACTCCCGCCGTCCCTTGCGGCTGCGCACCGATCCCGACGGCGGGGCTCCGGTGCCATATGACGAGGCGCCTTTCACCCCCTGGCCCGACCGCAATCCGGGCATGGCCGAGGCCGCCGAGGCGCTGGCGCAGCGGCTGAGGATTGACCGGCCAAGGCAAGAAGCCTGGGCTGTGGCCAGCCATGACAAGGCGCTGCGGGCGGACCTATCTGCCGAGATCGTGCCGGTTCTGGGCATCGCGCGGGACGCCTTCCCCCGCTCCCTGCCCCCCCGTCTTCTGGCCAAGGCGCCGGTGGTGGCAGGCAGCATCACTGCCGCGACGGCTGCTGTCGCCGCCGATGCCGCGGCGCTGTGCCTTGTGGTCAGCGACCGGATCGCGAAAGGTAGGGGCCTGGCGCTGCTGGCGGGCCGGACGCTCGGGGGCGATCCGATGGAACCGGGCCTTGCGCCCGTGGCCGCCATCCGCGCGATCTGGGGTGGTGAGCCGCTGGCCATGGCCGAGGTGATGGAGGCCTATGCTGTCCAGGCCATCGCGGTGGTCGAAGGCGCGGGGCTGGACCCCGCCATCGTCAATCCGGCAGGCGGAGGGCTGGCCCGGGGCCACCCGATCGGGGCCTCGGGCGCGATCCTGGCCGTGCGGCTGTTCCACGGGCTGCAGCGGGGGCGCGGGCTTGCCGCCATCGCAGCTGCGGGTGGGATCGGTACCGCGCTTCTGGTCGAGGCATCAGCCGCGTGACTGCACTACGCCCGGCCGCATGCGGGCAAGCTGCCCGGTGACAAGGCCGGTGGCCACCGCCTTGACCAGGTCGCCCGGCAGGAAGGCAAGGGCTCCGGTCGCGGTCTCGGCCAGGGTCAGGTCGTTCATGTAGGCCGCGACGGGGATGCCGATGGCGTAGAGGACAATCATCCCGCCGCCCACAGCGGCCAGGCCCGCAGCCACGGACAGCGGCAGGCCGGACAGGCGCTGGGTCAGCCAGCCCGTCACGAATGCCGCGACCGGGAAGCCCACCACATAGCCGATGCGCGGGGTGTAGAGGACCGACCACAGATTCGCGCCGCCCGACAGGAACGGCAGGCCAAGCGCGATCAGCGCGATGAAGAGAAGGACCGCCAGCGCCCCCTTGCGCGCGCCAAGGACCGCGCCCGCCAGCATGACGCCGAAGGACTGGAAGGTGATCGGTACGCCTGCGATCAGGTCGATCCGCGGCAGAAAGCCAAGTGCTGCGATCAGGGCGGCAAAGAGGGCGATATGGGCAAGGCTGCGTTCCAAGGCGGATCTCCGTGGGGTCTGGCGCCCTGCTAAACCGATCCGCTGCGCGCGCGCAAGGCCTCGGCGGCGTGGTCGGCCTCGTCCAGGGCGGCCAGGGCCAGCGGCACCAGCAGGCGGTGGCGGGGTCGGCGAGCGGACCGGGCGCGCCAGGCCTGGGCAAGGTCGCCCGCGCGCTGCGACAGGACCGGGATGAAGCGGACCGCCATGGCCAGGGCCAGCGCGATGCGGTTGACCGGCAGGCCGACCCGTTCCAGCGGGCGCAGGATCGCGGCGAAGGCGGCCAGCAGAGCATCGAAGCGGGTGGTGAGGAGAAGAAGCGCGGCAGCGGCAAACATCGTCATCATCCGCAGGACGATGGCCAGGCCCGCCTCGGGCGTGCCGCGATACAGATGCCAGCCGCCCATCACCAGGACAAAGGGCCACAGTGGCCAAAGCCGTCGCGGCAATCGCGCGGCTTCGGCCCAGCCAAGGGACAGGAAGGCCAGCCAGACGCCCGCGAAGATCGCCGCCAGCGCCAGCGGGTCCTGGATCACGCCCAGCAGGATCCCGAGGCCCGCAATCGCTGCCAGCTTGGCCACGGCGGGCCAGCGGTGGAGTGCGCTGTCAACCGGCGAGATCGGCGTCAGCATCGCGCACTCCAATCCGGGCCATTTCGGCGGTGAAGGCGGGGATCACCGCCCCGGGCGGCCCGTCCGCAGCGATGCGGCCCGCTTCCAGCCAGACTACCCGGTCGCAGTGCTGGACCGTCGCGGGATCATGGGTGATGGTCACCAGCCGCTGCGGCAGGGCTGCGAAGCGGCGGGCTAGGCGGGCCTGTGTCGGCAGGTCCAGCCCGGCCAGGGGTTCGTCCAGCAGGATCGTGCGCGGGGCCATCAGCAGGACGGACAGAAGGCACAGGTAGTGGCGCTGGCCCTGACTCAGGCTGGTGACTGGCACCTTGGCCCAATGTGCCCTGCCTTCAGCTTGCAGGGCGGCATTGGCGCGGTCCTGCGCCTGCGCCTGGCTTAGTCCCTGCTGGGTCAGGCCAAAGGCCAGCTCCTCCTCGACGGTCGGAAACAGGATCTGGTGGTCGGGATTCTGGAACAGGATGCCGATGCCGCCAAGCGCTGCCTTGCGGTCGGCATAGGGGTCAAAGCCATCAACCCGGACTGTGCCCGACTGCGGGGCGATCAGGCCCGCGACCAGGCGCAGAAGCGTTGTCTTGCCCGATCCGTTCCGCCCGAGGATGCCGATCCGGGCTTCGGTCAGCCGCAGGTCAAGCGCATTCAGGATCAGCCGCCCGCCCAGTCGCACGGTGGCAGAGGCAATCTCGATCCCGGTCGATGGGTCAGGCATGTCGGGCCCTGCAGTGGACTGGCCGCGCTTCTAGCCGTTCCGCCTGACCGGCGAAAGGGCGGAAGGACCGGCCAAGTGCAGGAGGTCCGAAATGAAGGGGCCCCAGCCCGCAGGACGGGCCGGGGTCCGAAAGCCGTGTACCGCAGGCCTACTGGCAGTTCGCGATGAAGCGGTTGCCGTTCTGGTCACGGTAGTAGCACTTGCCCGCTTGCGGGGCCGGCCCGATCAGCTGCGAAGCCGCGACCCCGACCATTGCGCCGATCAGGGCGCCCTTTTCGCGGTCGCTGTCCGACGAGATCGCCGCGCCGACGGCGGCACCGCCCACGGCACCCAGCGCCGCGTTCTGTTCGGCCGGCGTGCAGGCCATCAGCGGCAGGGCCAGCAGGGGAAGGGTCAGAAGGAAACGGGTCATTGGTCTGCTCCAGGTTGTGAGTCTACGGTCGGACAGTAACGATACAGGCCCGGCTTTCGACCGGAAAATGGCGGGATGGGCGGAATTCAACCGATCCGTTCTGTTGCCATAACTCCGGATCGGCAGAATGGTCCCGCCCGGCCCCTTACTGCCGCGCGGCTGCGACGGCGGCTTCCAGGATGTCCATCGCCTCGGCGAAATGGGCATCCGGAATGGTGATCGGCGCCAGGAAGCGCACGACGTTGCCATAGACGCCGCAGGTCAGCAGGATCAGCCCGCGCTTCTGTGCCTCCATCCGGACGCGTCCGGTGAAGCCCGCGTCGGGTTCCTTCGTGCCGGGCTTGCCGAATTCCACCGCCACCATGAAGCCGGGGCCACGGATGTCGATGATCTCGGGCGAGGTCGCGCGGATCGCCTCCAGCCGCTGCTTCAGACGGCTCCCGAGTTCATTGGCGCGGGCGCAGAGGTCTTCTTCCTCGATTACGTCCAGCACGGCATTGGCCGCAGCGATTCCCAGCGGGTTGCCGGCATAGGTGCCGCCGAGGCCCCCGGGGTTGGCTGCATCCATCAGCTCGGCCCGGCCGGTTACGGCCGCCAGCGGCAAGCCGCCCGCGAGGCCCTTGGCCATGGTCGTCAGGTCGGCGGCCACGCCATGCATCTCCATCGCGAACAGGTTGCCGGTCCGCGCAAAGCCGGTCTGCACCTCGTCGGCGATCATCACGATGCCATGCTGGTCACACAGCGCGCGGATCGCCTTCACCAACTCGGTCGGCGCCGGGTAGAACCCGCCTTCGCCCTGCACCGGCTCGAAGATGATCGCCGCGACGCGGGCCGGGTCGAGGTCGGCCTTGAACAGCTTCTCGATCCCCGCCATCGCGTCCTTGGTGGAAATTCCGTGCGGCTCCATCGGGAAGGGGACGTGGAACACGCCCGGCATCATCGAGCCGAAGCCCTTCTTGTAGGGCTCGACCTTCCCGGTCAGCGCCATGCCCATGAAGGTCCGGCCATGGAAGCCGCCGCCGAAGGCGATCACGGCATCGCGGCCCGTGGCGATGCGGGCGATCTTGATCGCATTCTCGCAGGCCTCGGCACCTGTGGTCACGAAGATCGTCTTCTTCTTCCAGTTGCCCGGCACCTTTTCGTTCAGTCGCTCGGCCAGACGGATGTAGTTCTCGTAGGGCATCACCTGGTGGCAGGTGTGAGTGAACTTCGTCATCTGGTTCGCCACCGCGGCCATCACCTTGGGGTGGCAATGCCCGGTGTTCACCACCGCGATCCCGGCGGCGAAGTCGATGTAGCGGTTGCCCTCTATATCCCAGATTTCCGCATTCAGCGCCCGATCCGCATAGATCTGCGTCATCATCCCAACCCCGCGCGAGATGGCCTCGTCGCGGCGCTTGGCTACTTCGGCGTTCAGCATGGTCTTCGCTCCCCAGAATGGATGACACCCCAAAGGACAGACTCGGGCCACGGGGTCTTGATGCCATTTGATCAAATATTCGCGGGGACTTCAATCCTCGCCAGACCGAACCTTGGCTCAGGCATTCAGCATTCATTAACCTTCCTGGGTGCAGTCTACGCCCGATGCGAGGAATGAGGGCGCCGATGGCGGATGGTCAGATTGCGAAGCTGTCTTCTGGTCTGTCGACCGATGAACGGCGGGATTGCCTGCGCCTGGTTCGGTCGCGGCGGGTGGGCGCCGTCACCTATCATCGGCTGATGGCGGAACATGGCTCGGCCCGCGCCGCACTGGCCGCCTTGCCGGAGATCGCCGCTGCTGCCGGGGTGGAGGATTACGAACCCTGTCCCATCGGTGTCATCATCGCCGAAGAACGTCAGGGACTTGCCGCCGGGGCGCGGCTGCTGGTGCATGGCGAGGATGACTATCCCCAGGCCCTGATCGACATCCCGGATGCCCCGCCCGTCCTGTGGGCCAAGGGGGACGTCACGCTGTTGAACCGTCCGGCGATCGGCATGGTCGGCGCGCGGAATGCCTCGTCCCTCGGGATGCGCATGGCGCGCAGGCTCGGCCAGGGCCTGTCCGAGGCGGGGATGACGGTCGTCTCCGGCCTCGCACGCGGCATCGACTCCGCGGCGCATGAGGCGGCGCTGGACGCCAAAGGGCGGACGATCGCCGTGATGGCGGGCGGGATCGACGTGATCTACCCGGCCGAAAACGACGCGCTGGCCCGGATGATCGATGAAAGGGGCTGCCGGATCAGCGAACACCCCCCGGGGCTGGAACCTCAGGCCCGGCATTTCCCCTTGCGCAACCGGATCGTCGCGGGCCTCTCGCGCGCAGTTATCGTGGTCGAGGCGGCGGCGAAGTCCGGCAGCCTGATCACCGCCCGGGCGGCGCTCGACTACGGGCGCGAGGTCATGGCGGTGCCCGGCCACCCCTTCGATGCGCGCGCCTCGGGCTGCAACATGCTGATCCGCGATGGGGCGGTACTGGTCCGCGGCGTGCAGGACGTGCTTGAGGCTTTGGGTACGCCCGGTGAGGCGCGGCCGGAACCGCAGATGACCCTGCCGCCGCTGCCCGGCCCCGAAGCTCCGCAGCGACCCTTGAAGGACATGGCGCTGCTCCACTCGATGATCCTGTCCCGGCTGGGCCCCAGCCCCTTGGCCGAAGATCAGCTGCTGCGGGACCTCAAGGTGACCTCGGCCCAGCTTGCGCCCGAGCTTCTGAACCTGGAGCTTGAGGGACGAATTGCCCGCCAGCCTGGCGGATTGCTGGCGCGGGTGGACTGACAAGGTCACGATTTTTCGGCGAAAAATCGAATTCGGACCTTCGGTCCGGTTCGGTTGCGGCAAAACGGCCTGTCTCTCCCGGTTGACAAGTCCGCACCTTCCCCCACATGTTGCCGCGCCATTTGCCGGCCCGGGAGTTTCAGGAAAACATGCCAGTCGTCGTCGTGGAATCCCCCGCCAAGGCCAAGACAATCAACAAGTATCTGGGGCCCGACTTCACGGTCCTTGCGTCTTACGGCCACGTCCGCGACCTGCCTGCCAAGGACGGTTCCGTGGACCCCGACCGTGGATTCGACATGCTGTGGGAGGTCGCGCCGGAATCGAAAAAGCACGTCCGCGCCATCGCCGAGGCGTTGAAATCCGACGACACGCTGATCCTGGCGACCGACCCGGATCGTGAGGGTGAGGCGATCAGCTGGCACCTTAAGGAGGCGCTGCAGTCGAGCCTCAAGAAGGGGAAAAAGGTCGCCCGCGTGACCTTCAACGCCATCACCAAGGACGCGGTGACGAAGGCGATGAAGGAACCGCGCGAGGTCGACCAGGCCCTGGTCGAGGCCTACCTTGCCCGCCGCGCGCTGGACTATCTGGTGGGCTTCACCCTCTCGCCGGTCCTCTGGCGCAAGCTGCCAGGGGCCAAGTCGGCGGGCCGCGTGCAGTCCGTCTGCTTGCGGCTGATCGTCGAGCGGGAAATGGAAATCGAGGCCTTCAAGGCCCAGGAATACTGGACCGTGAAAGCCGTCTTCCGCACCCCGCGCGGGCAGGAGTTCGAGGCCGGAATGGTCACCCTGGGCGGCAAGAAGCTGACCAAGTTCGACATCCCCACCGCCACAGCCGCCGAATTGGCAGTCCAGGCGGCAAACCACCGCGAATTCAAGGTGATGGCGGTCGAATCGAAACCCGCGACCCGCAACCCCTGGCCGCCCTTCATGACCTCGACGCTCCAGCAAGAGGCGAGCCGCAAGTATGGCATGGGCGCAAAGCAGTGCATGAACGCGGCGCAGCGCCTCTACGAGGCCGGGTACATCACCTACATGCGGACCGACGGCATCGACATGGCCCCCGAAGCGGTGATGGCCGCTCGGGACGAGATCAAGCGGCGCTTCGGGGCCGAGTACGTGCCGGAGTCTCCCCGCATGTACAAGAACAAGGCCAAGAATGCTCAGGAAGCGCATGAGTGCATCCGGCCGACGGACATGGGCCTGGGACCGGAGAAGATCCGGGTGGAGGAGGATCAGCGCAAGCTCTATGACCTGATCTGGAAGCGGACGATTTCCTCGCAGATGGCGGCGGCGCGGCTGGAACGGACGGCGGTGGACGTGGCCTCGCCGGACGGTGAAGTGGCCTTCCGCGCGAACGGGCAGGTGGTACTGTTTGACGGCTATCTCAAAGTCTACGACCAGGGCCGCGACGATGAGGACGACGAGGAAGGCCGCCTGCCGCAGGTGATGCAAGGCGAGGCTTTGGCGAAGGGCGCGGTCACGCCCGAGCAGCACTTCACCCAGCCCCCGCCGCGCTATACCGAGGCGACGCTGGTGAAACGGATGGAAGAGCTGGGGATCGGGAGGCCGTCGACCTATGCCTCGATCCTGACCACGATTGTCGACCGGGAATACGTCCGGAAGGACAAGAACCGCCTCTTCCCGGAAGACAAGGGGCGGCTGGTGACGGCCTTCCTGGCGAACTTCTTCAAGCGGTACGTCGAGTATGATTTCACCGCCGATCTGGAGGCGGAACTCGATGACGTCTCGGCTGGCGACCGGGACTACAAGGATGTGCTGACCCGCTTCTGGCGCGACTTTTCGGCGGCGATTGCCGAGACGGCGGACCTGCGGATCGGCGAGGTGCTGGAGAAGCTGGACGACTTCCTCGCCCCCCACCTTTACCCCGCACGGGCGGATGGGGGCGATCCGAGGGCGTGCCCGACCTGCGGCACCGGGCGGCTGCACCTGAAGACGGCGCGGTCGGGTGGGGCTTTCATCGGCTGCGGCAACTATCCAGAGTGTCGGTATACCCGGCCCTTGGCGGGGGACGCGGAAAGCGTCGCCTCGGACGGGCGGGTCCTGGGGCAGGATGAGAACGGTGTCGAGATTTCCCTGCGAGCGGGTCGGTTCGGGCCCTATGTCCAGCGGGGGGAGGCCAGCGAGGCCAATCCGAAGCCCGACCGGGCGAGCCTGCCGAAGGGGTGGACGCCGGATGGGCTGACCCTGGAGCGGGCGCTGGCGTTGCTGTCGTTGCCCCGGGAAGTCGGCAAGCATCCGGCGGATGGGGTGCTGGTCGAGGCGGGGATCGGGCGGTTTGGTCCTTACGTGAAGCATGGGTCGGTCTACGCGAACATTCCGGAGGTGGAGGAGGTCTTCACCATCGGGATGAACCGGGCGGTGGAGGTGCTGGCCCAGAAGGCCTCGCGCGGGGCAGGGCGGGCGGCGCCGGCGGGGCCGTTGAAGGTCTTGGGCGCGCATCCGGATGGGGGTGAGGTGCAGGTGATGCCGGGCCGCTACGGGCCCTATGTGAAGTGGGAGAAGGTCAACGCGACCCTGCCGAAGGGGGTGGAGCCCGAGGCGGTCACGCTGGAGGAGGCGCTGGTCATGCTCGCCGAGAAGGCGGGGAAGTCGGGTACGAAGAAGAAGGCTGCGCCGAAGAAGGCTGCCGCCCCGAAGAAAGCGGCGGCGAAGAAGGCCCCGGCGAAGAAGAAGGCGGCCTCGGGCGGGTGAGTGTCCACGGTGGACATTTCCGGATTTCCGTTTGGAATCATGTGGATGGGCGTGGGCGTTAGGGGTATGTTTACCCTGTGACGTCGGCCCCCCACCCCCATCCCCTCCCCACGGCGGGGGAGGGGAGGCGAGAGGTGGATAGGGTGTGCGACTGTGCGTCCGGGCCAAATTCCTTGAGCAAGGAATTTGTCAAGAATTTTACTTAAAATTCTTGGACTTAGGCGCGCGGGTTGATCAGCTTGGCCATCAGACTGGCGGTCCGCACGAGGCCAAGGTTCCGGCCGTTTTCCGTCACCACCAGCTCGGCCACGCCCTGGGCCATCAGGTCCATGATGTCCTTGACCGGCGTCTCGGCGTCGAGCGACCGGGCGGTGGCCGAGGCCGCGCCGGGCTCCATCACGTCGCGGGCCGTGAGCACCCCAAGCGGGTTCATGTGGGCCACGAAATCGGCGACATAGTCCGAAACCGGATTGGCGATGATCTCCCTCGCCGTGCCGCATTGGACGATCCGGCCGCCCTCCATCAACGCGATGCGGTTGCCGATCTTGAACGCCTCGTCCAGGTCGTGGCTCACGAAGACGATGGTGCGCTTGAGCTTGCGTTGCAGATCCAGCAGTTCGTCCTGCAGCTTGGTGCGGATCAGCGGGTCGAGGGCCGAGAAGGGTTCGTCCATCAGAAGGATCGGCGCGTCGGTGACGAAGGCGCGGGCGAGGCCCACGCGCTGCTGCATCCCGCCCGAAAGGTCGCCGACCTTGCGTTCGGCCCATTGCGACAGGTTCACCAGCTCCAGCTGGGCATCGACCTTGGGCTTGCGCGCCTCGGGCGACATGCCGGCAAGTTCCAAACCAAGACCGACGTTTTCGCGCACGGTCCGCCAGGGCAGCAGGCCGAACTGCTGGAAAACCATGGCGATCCGGGTGGCGCGCAACCGGCGCAGCGTCTCGGGGTCGGCCTTGGTGACAGAGACCATCTTGTCGTTCTCAAGCACCCGCACTTCGCCCCGGACCACGGGGTTCAGAGCGTTCACGCCGCGGAGGAGGGTGGACTTGCCGGACCCCGAAAGGCCCATCAGGACAAGAATCTCGCCCTCGGCCACGGTCAGGGAGCAGTCGTGGACCCCAAGCACCTGGCCGCAGGCCTGCTGCACCTCGGCCCGGGTCTTGCCCTGGTCCATCAAGGGCAGGGCGCGACCCGGGTTGTCGCCGAAGACGATGGAAACGCGGTCGAATTCAACGGCGGCGCGGCTCATCGTGTCACCCTCAGCATGCGGTCAAGAAGGATCGCCACCACAACGATGATGAACCCGGATTCAAAGCCCAAAGCGGTGTTGACCGAGTTCAAGGCGCGGACAACGGGGACGCCGAGGCCGTTTGCGCCGACGAGGGCCGCGATGACGACCATCGACAGCGACAGCATGATGGTCTGGTTCAGCCCGGCCATGATCTGCGGCATGGCCCAGGGCAGTTCTACTTTCCAGAGCCGCTGGCGGGGGGTGGCCCCGAATGCCGTTGCGGCCTCTAACAGCGCATTGGGGGTCGAAGAGACGCCAAGGTGGGTCAGACGGATCGGCGCGGGCAGGACGAAGATCACCGTCGCGATCAGGCCAGGGACCATGCCGAGGCCGAAGAAGACGATGGCCGGGATCAGGTAGACGAAGGTCGGCAGGGTCTGCATCAGGTCAAGGATCGGGGCCATCGCGGTGTAAAGCCGGGGCCGGTGCGCGGCGGCGATGCCAATGGGGACGCCCAGGCCCATGCAGACCACGCAGGCCGACAGGATCAGCGTCAGGCTTTCCGTCGTCTCTTCCCAGTAGCCCTGGTTCAGGATGAAGAGAAAACCCAGCAGGACGCCGAGGCAGACCTTCCAGCTGCGCTGCAGATACCAGGTCAGTGCGATGAAAAGCGCAATGATGACAAGGGGATGCGGGGCCTGCAACAGCCAGAGGATGCCCGCGATCATCGCATCCATCACCGCCGAGATCGCATCGAACAGCGGCGAGAGGTTGTCCTTCATCCAGTCGAAGATGGACTTCGCCACCTTGCCGACCGGGATCTTGTAATCCGTCAGCCAGTCCATGTCCCGTTCCCCCGTTGGACGAAGAAGGCCCCTGGTTGGTTCCCGGGGCCTTTGGTCTTACTGGAGTGCGGCTTCCACGGCCGCCACGGCATCGCTGCCGTCCTTGGCGGTGACGCCGTCAAGCCAGGCCTTCCAGGTATCGGGGTTTGCCGCCAGCCATGCCTTTGCAGCATCGCGCGGGTCCTCGCCGTCGTTCAGGATCGCCCCCATGATCTCGTTCTCCATCGGCAGCGAGAAGACGAGGTTCTGGAGGAGCTTGCCCTGGTTCGGGCATTCCGCGACGTAGCCCGCGCGGACGTTGGTATCGACGACTGCGCCGCCGAAGTTCGGGCCGAAGAAGTCGTCGCCGCCGGTCAGATAGGTCATCTTGAAGTTGGCATTCATCGGGTGGGGTTCCCAGCCGAGGAAGATGATCGGCTCACCGGCGTCAGACTTCTTGGCGACCTCGGCGAGCATGCCCTGTTCGGAGGATTCGACGAGTTCAAAGCCGTCAAGGCCGAAGGGGCCGCCTTCGATCATTTCCAGAAGAATGCGGTTGCCGTCATTGCCCGGCTCGATCCCATAGATTTCGCTGCCGAGCGCGTCCTTGTGGGTGGCGATGTCCTTGAAATCGGCGATCCCGAGCGCGGCGCCGTGTTCGTTGGTGGCCAGCGTGTACTTGGCGCCTTCCAGGTTGGTGCGGACGGTTTCAACCTTGCCGGCATCACGGTGCGGGGCGAGGTCGGCCTCCATCGTCGGCATCCAGTTGCCAAGGAACACGTCGACGTCGCCTTCGGCCAGGCCGGTATAAGTGACGGGGACGGAGAGGACCTTGGTCTCGGTCTCATACCCCAGGGCCTCGAGGACCAGCGTCGTGGCGGCGGTGGTGGCGGTGATGTCGGTCCAGCCGACGTCAGAGAAGATGACCTTGTCGCAGCCTTCGGCGAAGGCGGATCCAGCCAGCGCGAAGGTCACGACGGTGGTCAGGAGGGTAGAACGGATGGACATGCAGGCTCCCCGGTGTTTTTGTTGATTGACGAGTCAATAAACTTCGCCCTTATTCGGTTTGGCAAGAGTTTTCTGGGGCCACACCGAAATGCCGAAGCTTGGGATGGAGCCTATCCGCAAGGAAGCGCTGGTTAAAGCCACCATTGTCGAGATCGGCAGGGTGGGGTCGCTGGACGTGACAGTGAGCCAGATCGCCAAGCGGGCGGGGATGTCTTCGGCCCTGGCGCATCATTATTTCGGGTCGAAGGAAGAGATGTTCCTGGCCGCGATGCGCCACATCATGACGCTTTACGGCGCCGAGGTGCGGGGCGCGCTGGCCGCGGCCGAGGGGCCGGAGGGGCGGATCCGGGCGATCCTGCGGGCGTCGTTCTCCCCCGGCAACTTCCGGCGTGAGGCGGTGGGGGCGTGGCTGAACTTCTGGGTCCTGGCGCAATCGGTGCCAGAGGCGAAGCGGCTTCTGGCGGTGTATCAGGGGCGGCTGCGGTCGAACCTCGTATCGGCCCTGCGGCCCTTGGCGGGGGCGCGGGCGGAAGGGATCGCCGAATCGCTCGGCGCGATGATCGACGGGCTTTACCTGCGCGAGGTGCTGAAATCGGGCGCTCCGGACGGGGCGGCGGCGGTAACGCTGGCGCTGCGGCATCTTGAAGCCGAACTGGTGCGGGGGGCGGTCTGATGCATGCGGATTACGTGATCGTCGGCGCGGGATCGGCGGGCTGTGCGATGGCCTACCGGCTGGCCGAGGCCGGGCGGCGGGTGACGGTGATCGAGCATGGCGGGTCGGACGCCGGGCCGTTCATCCAGATGCCGGGGGCGCTGTCGTATCCCATGAACATGGGGATCTACGACTGGGGCTTTGCCACGGAGCCCGAGCCTCACCTTGGGGGGCGCAGGCTCGCGACGCCGCGGGGGAAGGTGATCGGGGGGTCATCCAGCATCAACGGGATGGTCTATGTCCGGGGTCATGCGAAGGATTTCGACACCTGGGCCGAGATGGGGGCCGATGGCTGGGGCTATGCCGATGTTCTCCCGTATTTCAAGCGGATGGAGCAGTCGCATGGTGGGTCGGGGCCGGAGTTCCGGGGCACGGACGGGCCGCTGCATGTGTCGCGCGGGTCGCGGGAGAATCCGCTGTTCGACGCCTTCATCGAGGCGGGGCGGCAAGCCGGCTATCCGGTGACGGCGGATTACAACGGGCAGCAGCAGGAGGGCTTCGGCCCCTTCGAGGCGACGATCCACAAGGGGCGGCGCTGGTCGGCGGCGAATGCCTACCTCAAGCCGGCGATGGCGGGGGGGAATGTGCATGTGGTGCGCGGCTTTGCCCGGCGCGTGGTGATGGAGGGCAAGCGCGCGGTGGGGGTCGAGATCGATGCGCGCGGCGGGCGGCAGGTGATCCGGGCGGGGCGCGAGGTCATCATCGCGGCGTCCTCGATCAACTCACCCAAGCTTCTGATGCTGTCCGGGATCGGGCCTGCAGCGCACCTTCGGGAGCATGGGGTGGAGGTCGTGGCTGACCGGCCTGGCGTGGGCGCGAACCTGCAGGACCATCTGGAAATCTACATGCAGTTCGCGGCAAGCCAGCCGATAACCCTTTACAAATACTGGAATCTTTGGGGCAAGGCCTGGGTGGGCGCGCAGTGGCTGCTGACCGGGAAAGGCCCCGGTGCATCGAACCAGTTCGAAGCTTGCGCCTTCATCCGGTCCAAGGCCGGGGTGGAATACCCCGACATCCAGTACCACTTCCTGCCCATCGCCGTGCGCTATGACGGCAAGGCCGTTGCCGCCGGCCATGGCTTCCAGGCCCATGTCGGCCCGATGCGGTCGAAGTCGCGCGGGTCGATCACCTTGCGGTCCGGCAACCCCACGGACGCGCCGGTGATCCGGTTCAACTACATGTCCGACCCGTCCGACTGGGAAGACTTCCGCGCCTGCATCCGCCTGACGCGGGAGATCTTCGGACAGGACGCCTTCAAGCCCTACCTGAAGGCCGAGCTGCAGCCGGGGCCAGGGGTCGAGACCGACGCGCAACTGGACGACTTCCTGCGCGAACATGTCGAAAGCGCCTATCATCCTTGCGGCACCTGCCGGATGGGGCGGGCCAGTGACCCGATGGCGGTGGTCGATCCGGAATGCCGGGTGATCGGGGTCGAGGGCCTTCGGGTTGCCGATTCGTCGATCTTCCCGCAGGTCACGAACGGCAACCTGAATGCGCCGTCGATCATGACGGGCGAAAAGGCCGCGGATCACATTCTTGGCCGCGCGCAGTTGCCGGCGTCGAACCTGGAGCCCTGGATCAACCCGAACTGGCGGGTGTCGCAGCGGTAGCTTGATCCGGGTCAAGGCGGGGTTGGGCGGGACCTTCTAGACTGTAGGGGACAGTCAAGAGGAGAGACCGATGTCGAACACCCCGCACACGCTGCATGAGGAGTTTCCGGGCGATGCGCAGAAAATCAGTGCCTTGAAGGCCGCGGATGCGCATTTCGCCAAGCTTCTGACGGACTATGATGCGGTGAACGACAAGGTGCATCGGTCGGAAGCCCGCCTGGACCTGCTGACCGAAAGCGAAGAGGAAACCCTGCGCAAGGTGCGGTCGCGGCTGAAGGACCAGATCGCGGCGGCGCTGCGCAAGTAGGCTGCTCGTCGTGCGCCTTCGGCTTCTCCTCGCGACCGAGGAGGACCGAAGGGAACGACGAGGGTTCAGCCTATTTCATAGGGCAGGACGTCGCGGGCGTTGGGGTTGATTTTCAACCGGCCTTCCAGGGGTGGGACCGACCGCTGGTGGCAGTTCACCCGCTCGCAGATCCGGCAGGAGATGCCGATGGGCTCGAACCTGCCCTTAAGGTCGAGCCCGTCGGAATAGACAAGCTGCGGCGCGTGCTGCACCTCACACCCCAGGCCGATGGCATAGCGGCGGACCGGGGCGAGGAAGGCCCCGGCGGGTTTCGACACATCGCGGGCGAGGCAAAGGTAGCGGACTCCGTCGGGCGTCTCGGCCAGTTGCCGCAGGAATTGTCCTGGCGTTTCAAAGGCCTGGTGGACGTTCCACAAGGGGCAGGCTCCGCCGAAGCGGGCGAACTGCAGGCGGGTGGAAGAGTGGCGCTTGGTGATCGTGCCCGCCTGGTCGACGCGGACAAAGAAGAACGGGATGCCTTTGGCGCCGGGGCGTTGCATCGTGGAAAGCCGGTGACCTACCTGTTCGATGCTGGCGCCGAAGATGTCGGCCAGGCGTTCGAGGTCGTGGCGCACCTCTTGCGCGGCGGTCAGGAAGGCGCGGTAGGGCAGGAGCGCGGCCCCGGCGAAGTAGTTGGCGAGGCCAATCTTGGCGATGTCGCGCGCCTCGGGCGTGGAAAACCTTGCGAGGTCGAGGGTTGCTTCCAGAAGCTCATTCTGCGTGAGAAGCGCGACCTGATGCAGGAGTTGGAAGCGCTGCGAGGGGCCGGAGGCGCGGGCGGAGATGTCGAGGCGCTTTGCTTGCGGGTCGTAGTGGCGCAAGGGAGCGGTGTTCGAATAGTGCAGACTGATCCCGGCGCGTTTCAGCAGGTCTTGCGCGAGGATTTCTATGGGTTTTCCGTTGGTTGCTGAGGTCGCGAAATGCTCGGCGGCACGGTCGATAGCATCGAGGTAGTTATCGCAATAATGAAAGAAGTCGCGCACCTCCTCCCATGCTGAGGGGCGGAGGTCGGCGTCTTCGCGGCCCAGAGCCTCATCCAGGGAGGCGAGGCGTTCGTGGGTCTGGCGGTAGGCGCGGTGGAGGTCGAGGAAGGCGCGGGCGAGGGCCGGAGCGTTGGAGGCGGCGAGGCGGAGGTCGGCGAGCGGCGGGGTGGCGGTGGTGAAGACCGGGTCTGCCAGCGCCTCGCGCATGTCGGTCACCAGGCGTTCGCTTTCGCCAACGGTCAGCTCGGTGACGTCGAGGCCGAATTCCTGGGCCAAGGCAAGGACCACGGCGGCGGAGACGGGCCGGTGGTTGTTCTCCATCTGGTTTAGGTAGGGCAGCGAGACGTTCAGCTTGTCGGCGAAGGCCTTTTGGGTCAGCGACAGCCGCCCGCGAATCTCGCGCAGTTTGACGCCGGCGTAAAGCTTCTGGGTGGGCATCGGGGACCTCTTTGCAAAGCTATGCGGCGCGTTGCAAAGGCCCGTCAAGCGCCGATCTGGCGGGCGCGGCGGATGACGAAGAGGATGGCCACGACCGAGGCGATGGAAGAGGCGAGCATCAAGAGGATGAGCGGCATTTCCGAGGAGCCGGGGCCGAGGAGGATGCCGGCGACGGCAGCAAGGGCTGCGCCGCCGCCGATCAGGATGGCTCCACCCAGGCCCGAGGCGGTGCCGGCGAGGTCGGGGCGGACGGAGAGCATCCCGGCGTTGGCGTTCGGCAGGCAGATGCCGTTGCCGAGGCCCATGAAGATGGTGAGGCCGAAGAAGGTGGTGGGGCCGGAGAGGCCAAGCGCGGTGAGGAGGGTCAGGAGCGCGAGGCCTGCGGAGGTGACGAGGCAGCCGAGGAGGATCATCCGGTTCATGCCGACGCGGACAGAGTAGCGACCGGCGAAGAAATTGCCTGCAGCGTAGCCGATGGCGGTCAGGGCGAAGAGGGCCCCGACATGGGTGGAGGTGAGGCCGAAAATCTTGTCGCCGACGTAAGGCGCGCCCCCGAGGTAGGCGAAGAAGCAGCCCGAGGCGAAGGCGGCGGCAAGGGTGTAGCCCCAGAACCAGCGCGAGGCTAGGAGGGCCGGGTAGGTGCGGATCTGGTCCATGAGGCTGACGCGGCGGAGGGTGGCGGTTTCGCCAAGGTCGGCCCAGACGAGGGCGAGGGTGGCAAGGCCGAGGATCAGGAGAAGCGCGAAGTTCGCTTTCCAGCCGTAGAGGTCGTCAAGGACGCCGCCGATGACCGGGCCGATCATGGGCACCAGGCTCATCCCCATGGTGACGTAGCCGATCATGCTGGCCGCGCGTTCGTCGGCCACCATGTCGCGGACGACGGCTCGGCTGAGGACCATCCCGGCGGCGATCACGGCCTGAGCCATGCGGAAGACGAGGAACCAGGTGGCGGTGGGGGCGAGGAGGGTGCCTACCGTAGCCAGCAGGAACAGGATCAGCGACCCGATCAGTACGGCGCGGCGACCGTAGCGGTCGGAGATCGGGCCGATGACGATCTGGAGGAGCGCGGAGAGGAGGAGGTAGAGCGCCACGGACTGCTGCATCACGCCGTAGGGCACGCCGTAGTAGGTGGCCATGCCGGGCAGGGACGGCAGGAAAATGTTCATCGTCAGGGCCGAAAGTCCGGCCATGAGGATCAGGGTGACGATCTTCGGGGGCGTCGTCCGGTCAAGGAATACGGGCTCTTGCATCCCGGAAGGGCTACGCTTGGGCGAAGGGATTGTCCACCGGGGGAAAGCCCGACGTCAGCTCCACTTGTGGAAGATGAAGAAGGCCCCTGCCGCGATGAAGCCGAAGCCGACCAGGTGGTTCCAGTGCAAGGGCTCTTTCAGGTAGAGGACCGAGAAAACGGCGAAGACCGACAGGGTGATGACCTCCTGGATCGTCTTCAGCTCGGCGGCGGAGAAATGGCCGTGGCCGATGCGGTTCGCGGGGACCATCAGGCAATATTCGAAGAACGCGATCCCCCAGGAGACGAGGATCACGGTGACAAGCGCGCTTTCCTTGAACTTCAGGTGCCCATACCAGGCGAAGGTCATGAAGATGTTCGAAGCCAGCAGCAGGCCGATGGTGACGACGGGGATGGGCAGGGTCATGGGGTCCTCGGGGCTCTAGTGTGTCAAGCGGCATAGCGCGGCTGACTCCGTAGTCCAAGAATTTGCGGATTTGCGATTTGATGCGATCCCTTTCAAAGGTATTTGCAAATTCGCCGTTTCCTGCTTCTCGCACCTGCAGCGTTCGCCTAGATTGCAGAAAGGCATCAGCCGGGGGAGGGCGCGATGAAGGACATTCTCGAAGAGCTTGAGGCCCGTCGGGCAACGGCGCGGGCCGGGGGTGGCGAGCGCCGGGTCCAGGCGCAGCACGCCAAGGGCAAGCTGACCGCGCGAGAGCGGATCGAGCTTCTGCTCGACGAGGGCAGCTTCGAAGAGTTCGACATGTTTGTCGCCCATCGCTGCACCGATTTCGGGATGGAGAAGGAGCGGCCCGCAGGCGATGGTGTCGTCACGGGCTGGGGCACGATCAACGGGCGGCAGGTCTATGTGTTCAGCCAGGACTTCACCGTCATGGGCGGGTCGGTGTCGGAAACCCATGGTGCCAAGATCTGCAAGATCATGGACATGGCGATGCAGAATGGCGCGCCGGTGATCGGGATCAACGATTCCGGCGGCGCGCGGATTCAGGAAGGCGTGGCCTCGCTGGCGGCCTATGGCGAGGTGTTCCAGCGCAATATCGAGGCCTCGGGCGTTGTCCCCCAGATCAGCCTTATCATGGGGCCCTGCGCGGGGGGCGCGGTCTACTCTCCGGCGATGACCGACTTCATCTTCATGGTGAAGGATAGCTCTTACATGTTCGTCACTGGTCCTGATGTGGTGAAAACGGTCACGAACGAGGTGGTGACGGCGGAAGAACTGGGCGGGGCCTCCACCCACACCCGCAAGTCGTCCGTCGCCGACGGGGCCTTTGAGAACGACGTCGAGGCGCTGGCCGAGGTGCGCAGACTGTTCGACTTCCTGCCGTTGAACAACCGGCAGAAGGCGCCGGTGCGGCCGTTCTTCGATGATCCGGCACGGCTGGAGTCGAGCCTTGACACACTGGTCCCCGACAACCCGAACCAGCCCTACGACATGAAGGAGCTGATCCTGAAGGTCGCGGACGAGGGTGATTTCTGCGAGCTGCAAAAGGATTTCGCGGCCAACATCATCATCGGCTTCATCCGACTTGAAGGCCAGACGGTGGGTGTGGTGGCGAACCAGCCGATGGTGCTGGCCGGCTGCCTCGACATCGACGCCAGCCGCAAGGCCGCGCGGTTTGTCCGGTTCTGCGATGCCTTCGAGATCCCGATCCTGACCTTCGTCGACGTGCCGGGCTTCCTGCCGGGAACGGGGCAGGAGTATGGCGGCGTCATCAAGCACGGGGCCAAGCTGCTGTTCGCTTATGGTGAGGCGACAGTCCCGAAGGTCACCGTGCTGACCCGCAAGACCTATGGCGGGGCCTATGTCGTCATGGCGTCAAAGCACCTGAAGGCCGATTTCAACTATGCCTGGCCCACGGCCGAGGTTGCGGTGATGGGCGCGAAGGGGGCGGTCGAGATCCTCTATCGGTCGGAACTGGGCGAGCCCGAGAAGATCGCGGCGCGGGTGAAGGACTACGAGGACCGCTTCGCCAACCCCTTCGTGGCCGCCGAAAAGGGCTTTATCGACGAGGTCATCATGCCGCATTCCACCCGCCGCCGGGTGGCGCGGGCCTTTGCGGCACTGCGCGGCAAGAAGGCCGCGATGCCCTGGAAAAAGCACGACAACATTCCGCTGTGACCATGCAACCCCGCGCAAACCTTGGACTTTACGCGGTGCTGCCCGCATTCTTGCTGGTGTCGGCCTGCCAGGAAGAGGCGCCGGCCGGCGAGGCGGTCGAGGTGCCTTCGGGGCGCGAGTTGTCGTTGATCGATGTCGTGACCAACGCGCGGGGGCCGGAAGGGGCTACGGCGCGGTTCCGCTTTCTGGCGCCGGGGCTGTCGCCGGACGAGGTCGAGGCGGCTGCAACCGACATGCAGGCAGTGTGCGACAGCTTTGCGATCCCCCGCATCGACGGGATGGTGCCCGCCCCGCAGCAGATCGTGATCTCATTCGCCAGCGAAGTTGTCCCCTTTGGCGAAGCGGCCCCCGACGTTGTGCAATTTTTTGAATCCTACCGCCCGGAAAATGGCGCCTGTATCTGGGAAGTTTTCTGATGCGCGGGACGGATTTTGCTTTTCTGGCTGGCCATGCTTTTCCGCGTGATGTAGGAACGCCACAGGTCGAGAACTTGGTCCAGCCGACATACCAATCCGGAATGCTTTCGGATAAGGTGGCAACGGGCCGGGCCAAATCGGCCTTCAACAGCGAACAGGTGCCGGTGACCCGCGAGGGCATCGAAGCACCCCAAGAAGGATGGAGTAGAGGATGTCGAAGAGCGCACGTCTCGTTCTGGTTCTGGCTGCGGTTGCAGCTCTGGCTGCTTGCGCCAAGAAGGAAGAGCCGATGCCCGATCCGGTCACCCCGGAAGTCGTGGATACCGGCAAGTACAAGTAATCTATCGGAGCGGGCCTGCCGGCAACGGCTGGGCGGGCCCGCACCAATTCTCGGCCTCCTGCGCAATGGCGCGGTCTGCAGGCCGAAATTCCCTGACATTGCAACTGCTTCGCGGTATGGCCACTGGGCCATGCCGGTGCTTTCGCCTATCCCTGCCGGCACGCGCCAGGACAGGAGGCAGACCACATGTTGAAGCACCGCGGCTTTCCCGGCCGGATGCCCGGGACCGATTTCCAATTCACCATCCGCCGTGCCAACGTGAAGGAGGGCGCGACCAAGCTGATCAAGCGCGAGCGGTTCAAGGACCGCAAGCACGTCGACCGGATGGCCGACCAGGCCTTCATGGCCGCCCTCTGGCAGTACTTCGGGGAAGAGCCGTTCGAGCGCGGTAATCTGGACGCCGGGCGGCTGTCCTGGCTGTTCGGGCGCGAAGTCGTGGCGGCCGAGGATCCGTTTGACCCCTGCTCGTACGAGGCGTTGCTGCGGATCGACGTCAAGCGCGCCGAAGCGGCCTTTCCACAGGTCTTTGCGCCCAACGCGCCCGATGCGCTGTCGGACGACTGGGACGAGGGCGAGGACTAGGCATGATTTCGCCGATCCCCCAGTCGATTTGGCGCTGTTTTGCTCAACCCCCGGCGGTTGTTTTCAATGGATTTGCAATGGGCGGATCGTGGCGCCATTGTTTCCTTGCGCACCTCCGGCTGTCCAACCGGGGCCTGCGCAGTCTACGTTGTTACCCTTCCCCTTCTATTCGGTCCGGCCCGTCCCAGGCCGGACCGATCCTTGTCCGGCGGGCGTCGGATGCCGGGGTCGTGAAGGGCGATAGAAACTGCTTCCAAATCCGTGATCTTGCGGTAGAATCCCGCACAATAACAACAACCAAACGAGGCAGTACCAAATGCGGAAGTCGCTTATCGTCTTCGCCATCCTTTCCACGACTCTGGCCGGTTGCATGCAGGACCCGGCAACGCGCGGCATGGCCGGTGCGGCTGCTGGCGCGCTGGTCGCCGATGCGCTGGATGAAAACATGTTGGCAGGCGCCGCGCTTGGCGGCATGGCCGGACTTGCAACCTGCGGCATCGAGCTGGGCCTGCCGCCCTGCAACTCGGGCTACTGACGTAACCGCCTTCGGGCGGGCCGAACACCATTCAAGGACCATCCGGGCCGACCGCCCGGGTGGTCCTTTTGCATTCCGACTGGGGGGAGCCGATGTTTGACAAGATCCTGATCGCCAACCGGGGCGAGATCGCCTGCCGCGTGATCAAGACCGCGCGCAAGATGGGGATCAAGACGGTGGCGGTCTATTCCGACGCCGACCGCAATGCGCTGCATGTGCAGATGGCGGATGAGGCGGTGCATATCGGGCCGCCCCCAGCCGCGCAAAGCTATATCGTCATCGACAAGATCATGGCGGCGATCAAGGCCACGGGCGCGCAGGCGGTGCATCCGGGCTATGGTTTCCTGTCGGAAAACCGCAACTTCGCCGCGGCGCTGGAGGCGGCGGGGGTGGTGTTCGTGGGGCCGCCTTCGCCTGCCATCGAGGCGATGGGGGACAAGATCACCAGTAAGAAGATCGCGCAGGAGGCGGGCGTCAGCACAGTCCCCGGCTACATGGGCCTGATCGCCGACGCGGACGAGGCGGTGAAGATCAGCGCGCAGATCGGCTATCCGGTGATGATCAAGGCCAGCGCCGGCGGCGGCGGCAAGGGGATGCGGATCGCCTGGAACGATGCCGAGGCGCGCGAGGGCTTCCAGTCCTCGAAGAACGAGGCGGCGGCGTCGTTTGGCGACGACCGGATCTTCATTGAGAAGTTCGTGACCCAGCCGCGCCATATCGAAATCCAGGTGCTGGCCGATAAGCACGGCAACTGCGTCTACCTGCATGAACGCGAATGCTCGATCCAGCGGCGGAACCAGAAGGTGATCGAAGAGGCGCCCTCGCCCTTCCTGGACGAAGCCACCCGCAAGGCGATGGGTGAACAGGCCTGCGCCTTGGCGAAGGCGGTGGGCTATACCAGCGCCGGGACGGTGGAGTTTATCGTCGATGGCAACCGCAACTTCTACTTCCTTGAAATGAATACGCGTTTGCAGGTCGAGCATCCGGTGACGGAGCTGATCACCGGCGTGGACCTCGTCGAACAGATGATCCGCGTCGCCAATGGCGAGCCGCTGCCCTTCAAGCAACAGGATCTCAAGATCAACGGCTGGGCGATGGAATCCCGCCTCTATGCCGAGGACCCGTACCGGAACTTCCTGCCCTCCATTGGCCGCCTGACCCGCTACCGGCCCCCGGTCGAAGGCAAGACCGAACGCGGCGGGATCGTGCGCAACGATACCGGCGTCTACGAGGGCGGCGAGATCAGCATGTTCTACGACCCGATGATCGCCAAGCTTTGCACCTGGGGGCCGACGCGGGCGGATGCGATCGAGGAGATGCGGCTGGCGCTGGATACCTTCGAGGTCGAGGGGATCGGCCACAACCTGCCGTTCTGTTCGGCTGTGATGGACCACCCGCGCTTTACCAGCGGCAACATCACCACCGCCTTCATCGCTGAGGAATACGAGGGCGGCTTCACTGGGGCCACTCTGGACGCGAGCCTTCTGCGGCGCGTGGCGGCTGCCGCGGCGGCGATGAACCGGGTCGCGGAAATCCGGCGCACGCGGATTTCCGGCACGATGGACAACCACACCCGCCGGGTTGGCGATGACTGGGTGGTGACGCTGGGCGGGTCCGAGTTCGCGGTGCAGGTTGCGGCGGACCACAACGGCTCCACTGTCAGCTTTGTAGACGGGACGAGCCTACGGGTCGAAAGCGATTGGACGCCAGGGCAACCGCTCGCGCGGCTCTGGATCGAGGGCGAGACGCTGGCGGTCAAGGTCGGCAAGATTCCGATGGGCTTCCGCATGCGGCTGCGCGGCGCGGACCTGAAGGTCCATGTCCAGACCCCGCGTCAGAAGGCGCTGGCGGGCCTGATGCTGGAAAAGGCGCCGCCGGATACGTCGAAGTACCTGCTTTGCCCGATGCCAGGGCTGGTGGTGAAGATTGCGGTGGCCGAGGGCGACGAGGTGCAGGAGGGCCAGGCGCTGGCGACTGTCGAGGCGATGAAGATGGAGAACATCCTGAAGGCCGAACGCAAGGGCGTGGTCAAGAAGATCAAGGCCAGCGCGGGCGCCAGTCTGAAGGTCGACGACGTCATCATGGAGTTCGAGTGATGGCACGCCGGTCGGGCCTGGGCCGATTTCTTCGAAGAAATCGCAACGGAGCCTTCGAAGGCTCCGGTCCGGAATTCTCAAGAAGTCCGGGGCTTTACCGACCGGCGGGGTTCCGCTCCAAGGCCTCGTTGCGGGCGATGGGCATCTTGTCGATGGAATTGATGATCTCGCGCCCTTCCCAGGGCAGGGGTTTGCGTATCGAGGGCTTCCAGTCCTTGTCCATCAAGACCAGCGAAAAGCCCCTGGGGCGCAGTTTCTTGCGCAGCGCCGAAGGGTTCGCGGGGTCGGTGTCGAGGATCAGGACCACGTCGCGTGCGGCAAGCTCATCATGATAGCGGGCCAGCAACTCAAGCTGACGGACAAATGCCGGGTCGTTGGGACTGTCAGCAAAGACGATCACCGGTCGCAGCACATAGAGGAGATCGCTTTCGATCACCTCGGCGGCGGCGATCGGAGCAAAGGTGACAACCTCTTCGGCGCGGGCCGAAACGGAAAGAAGCGCGGCGAGGACAAGGGCCTGGGCGGCAACCAAAGGACGATGGGCGACGGTGTTCATGGGCTTGATATAGGCGGCCTTTCGCAAAAGCCCAAGCGCGCAGGCGTCGCGGAATGGAGAGTGTGATGGCGGACCTGAAGCAGTGGGAGGCGCTGGCCTCGAAGGAGCTCAAGGGCAAGGGCCCGGAGAGCCTGAACTGGCAGACGCTGGAGGGGATCACGGTCAAGCCGCTGTACACCGCGGCGGACGTGGCGGGCCTGCCGCAGATGGGCGAATTGCCGGGCGTGGCGCCGTTCACCCGGGGCGTCCGGGCGACGATGTATGCCGGGCGGCCCTGGACGATCCGGCAGTATGCGGGGTTTTCTACCGCCGAGGAGTCGAATGCGTTTTATCGCAAGGCGCTGGCCGGGGGGCAGCAGGGGGTGTCGGTCGCCTTCGACCTGGCGACGCATCGGGGTTATGACAGCGACCATCCGCGCGTGGTGGGAGACGTGGGGAAGGCGGGGGTCGCGATCGACAGCGTCGAGGACATGAAGATCCTCTTCGACGGCATCCCGCTGGAAAAGATCAGCGTGTCCATGACGATGAACGGGGCGGTGATCCCGATCCTGGCGTCGTTCATCGTGGCGGGGGAAGAGCAGGGGGTGGCGCGGGCGGACCTGTCGGGGACGATCCAGAACGACATCCTGAAGGAATTCATGGTGCGGAACACCTACATCTATCCGCCCGAACCTTCGATGCGGATCATCGCGGACATCATCGAATATACGTCCCGCGAGATGCCGAAGTTCAACTCGATCTCGATCAGCGGCTATCACATGCAGGAGGCGGGCGCGAACCTTGTGCAGGAGCTCGCGTTCACGCTGGCCGACGGGAAGGAATACGTGCAGGCCGCCCTGGCACGCGGGATGGACGTCGACGATTTCGCCGGGCGCTTGTCGTTCTTCTTTGCCATCGGGATGAACTTCTTCATGGAGGTGGCCAAGCTCCGCGCCGCGCGGATGCTGTGGCACCGGATCATGAGCGGGTTCGGGGCGAAGAAGACGTCCTCCCTGATGCTGCGGACCCATTGCCAGACCTCCGGGGTCAGTCTTCAAGAGCAGGACCCCTACAACAACGTCATCCGCACGGCCTATGAGGCGATGGCGGCAGTGCTGGGGGGGACGCAGTCGCTGCATACGAACGCGCTGGATGAGGCGATTGCCTTGCCGACGGAATTTGCAGCGCGGATTGCCCGGAATACGCAGCTGGTGTTGCAGGAGGAGACGGGGATCACCCATGTCGTCGATCCGTTGGCGGGGTCCTACTATGTCGAGAGCCTGACCAATCAGCTGGCCGAGGAGGCCTGGAAGCTGATCGAGGAAGTCGAGGCGATGGGGGGCATGACCAAGGCGGTGGCCTCGGGGATGCCGAAGCTGCGGATCGAGGAGTCGGCCGCCCGGCGGCAGGCGATGATCGACCGGGGCGAAGAGGTGATCGTCGGGGTCAACAAGTACCGCAAGGACCAGGAAGACCCGATCGACATCCTGGACATCGACAACATGGCGGTCCGCGAGGCCCAGGTCGCGCGGTTGAAGGCGGTGCGGGCCTCGCGCGACGAGGGCCGGGTGCAGGCGGCGCTGGCGGAATTGACGCGTCGGGCCGGGGAGGGTGGCAACCTTCTGGAAGCGGCGGTGGAGGCAGCCCGGGCACGGGCCTCGGTCGGGGAGATTTCTGACGCGATGGAAAAGGTGTTCGGGCGGCATCGGGCCGAGGTGAAGACACTGGCCGGGGTCTACGGCGCGGCCTATGAGGGCGACGCGGGGTTCCAGCAGATCCAGAAGGACGTCGAGGCCTTCGCCGAGGCCGAAGGGCGGCGGCCGCGGATGCTGGTCGTGAAGATGGGCCAGGACGGGCATGACCGGGGGGCGAAGGTGATCGCCACGGCCTTCGCCGACATCGGGTTCGATGTGGATGTGGGGCCCCTGTTCCAGACGCCGGAGGAAGCGGCGCAGGATGCGATTGATAACGACGTGCATGTGATCGGGATTTCCAGCCAGGCGGCGGGGCACAAGACCCTCGCGCCGAAGCTGATCGAGGTGCTGCGGGAGCGGGGGGCCGGGGATATCCTGGTCATCTGCGGGGGGGTCATTCCGCAGCAGGACTATGATTTCCTGAAGGCCGCCGGGGTGAAGGCGATCTTCGGACCCGGCACCAACATCCCGGCGGCGGCGAAGGAGATCCTGGACCTGATCCGTGCGGCCAGAGGGTAGTTGTCCACGCAGGACAGCCCTGCCGGTGCGAGGGAAATCAAGGGCTTGGCTGTGGGCGTTCAGGTGGTGTTAACCAACACCCGGACGGGCATGGTCCCGGCACGAGACCTTTACGCCGGGGCCACACGCGCGAAGATGCCGAGGCAGTCGTACTTGCGCCCGGGCGCCGCCCAGGCCGAGCGGGCGAGGAGTGCGAAGGAGTTCAGCGGGGTGCGGCTGGGGCTTGCCACGCCACGCTCGGCCAGCATGGTGTGAATGCTGTTTTCCCAGCCGCGCCAGCTGGCGGTGAAATGCCGGGTATAGCCGTGGTAGTTGTGGTCGAAGACCTGCAGCCCCGCCTTCCGGCACAATCCGGTCAGCGAGTCCGTGGTGAAGAAGTGCAGGTGCCGCGGCACATCCAGCATTTCGGAGATCTGCGCCAGCGTCCGGAAATAGGTGGCCCCACAGTTCGGCACCTCGCAATAGAACACACCGTTGGGCCTGAGGAGGTCGCGGACGTTGCGCAAGGCGCGCAGCGGATCGCGGCAATGTTCCAGGACATGGGTCATGGTGATGAGGTCGAAGGACTGTCCCGCCAGTTCGGGCGGTGGCTCTTCGGCACTACCGGGTAGTACCTCCAACCCCTTGGCCGCGGCCACGGCGCGGGCGCCCGGGTCGGGTTCGATGGCGACCAGCCTGCGGCCATCGCCCGCCATCGCGGCCAGGAAATCGCCGTTGCCACAACCGATGTCCAAGACCGACCGCGCCCCGGGCGCCCGCCGCAAGAGACCCTCGCGGTCCATCAGGCGGCCGCTGTCGCGCAGGTAGGCGGCCTTGACCAGGACCCGGTCGATCAGGCCGGCGGGTACGTCGACCATGTGCGAGCCGCCATGCGTGTAATAGGCCGAAAGCTCATAGGCTGAGGAAAGGGCGGCGTCGTCAGGCTGTGTCCGCGTGGTGCCAAGATCGCAGGCATCGCACCAGACCAAAGCGCCGCTGCCCACCGGTGCCCCCCGTTTCTTGACGTCGATGGGCATCGTCAACCAGGGCCGCAAGGCAGAGGTCGACGTCTCGCACAGGGGACAGCAGTCTGCGGATGGGGACATGGCGCAAGCTTTCCGGTCGGGTTGTGGCAGGGATCCTTTTGTCGCTGTGCCAGCCCGCCGCAGCCCTGTTGGCGCTGTCGGAAGGCCGCGTTAACCCTGACGTGGGAAGCACACCGGGCCGTTTCAAGACGCCGGAGGAAGATCACAAGGACCTATGCGAATGTCTGCAACTGAGGGTTGTCGACCCTAAAGCTCGATCTCGCCATTCGGGCCGGGCTGGGGCAGGTCGTCGGCCTTTGGCACCAGGGGCGCGTTGCGGCGGATCAGGATGTCGCCGTTCGGCAGCATGATCGGCGCGTCATAGTTGCGGATGTCGTCGATCATGGTGATCAGCTGGCGCAGCTTGGGGCCGATCTCGGCACCGAGGCCTTCCAGCGCGGGGCCGGCCTCTTCCAGCGCCTTGCCCATTTCGTCGATCGCGGGCTGCATTTCCTGCATCATGCCGCGCATGACCAGCTTCATGCCCTCTTCCATCAGGCTGAAGCCTTCGCTGTCCGCATCAGGTGTGACGGATGGTTCTTCGGCCAGGGCCGGAACGGCAATCAGGCAAAGGGCGAGGGCAAGTCTCATGTCCCCAATATGGGGAAGGGGGGGCGGGTTTTCAAATCACATCTCGGCCACGTCGATGGTCACCGGGAAATGATCCGAGGCCTGCAACAGCGCCTCGCGCAGTTCGGGGACTTCCATGATCCGGGGGTCGTTGAACGGATGCCAGATGCGCCAGTCGGGGGACCGGGCGGCAAGGTCGGGCGATACCATGATGAAATCAAGCAGCGCCTCGAAGTAGCGCTTCTGCGGGGCAAGGTAGAAGCGGGCGGTGGTCGGGGTCACGCCGCTGATCTTGCTTTGGATCGCCATGGCGGCATGCGGGTCGGTCAGGTGCCGTTCAGGGTCCGGGCCGGTGCCGAGCACGATCTCGACGCCGGAATGGCCGAAGAGCTTTTCGAATTCGTCGATGCCGGGGCCGTCGTTGAAATCGCCCATGACGATCAGGCTGTCGCCCTGATCCAGATGCATGTCGACCCGTTGCCGCAGCCAGAGGCACTGGGCAAGCTGCTTGCGGCGGTTCTCGATGGAGAGCCGGATCTGTGCCTCGCGCCCGATGGCGCCGTAGGGGTTCTTCGACTTGGCATGGACGCCGATCAGCCGCAGGTGCTGGCCGCTTTTGGTGGTCACCGCAAGTTCCAGGGGCGGCTTCGAGAAGCGGATGGATTCGAAGACGTTGTCGGCATCAAGATCGTAGCGGAAGGTTGTGTCGAAGCGCGGCGCGTCGGGCGATCCCTGGGTGGTGGCGGGGTGACCCTGCGGGTCGTGGCGCACCGTCAGGCGGTCAGGGTCGTAAAGAAAGGCGATTTCCTGTTCGGTTTCCGAGGGATAGCCGATCAGAGCCTTGCGGGCGCGCAGTCCTGCGGCCTTGGCGAAGGTTTCCAGGGCCTTGACGGTCGAACGCTTGCCGTTGGTGTCAGGTGCCTCGATGATGGTGATGCCGTCGGCATCGAGCGCAGAGAAGACGATGGCCAGTGCGGCAAGCTGTTCGCCCCGGGTGGTCTTGTAGCGGGTCGAGGGCTCACGGTCATCGAGCATCCGGCCGTGGTTGTCGAAGAGCGCGTTGAACCATTCGACATTGTAGGTCGCAAGGCGCAGGGCCCGCCCGGTCATGCCGCCTCTTTCGCGCTGATTTCGCGCCAGGCCTCGTTGATCAGCTGCAACCGGCGTTCGGCAAGTTTCATCGCCTCGGGCGGGATGCCGCGAGATTGCAGGACGTCGGGGTGGGTGTCGCGGACGAGGTCCTTCCAGGCCTTGCGGGCTTGGTCCTTGGTGGCAGTGCCGGGCAGGCCCAGGACGTCGTAAGGATCGCGGGGGGCGCCTTCGACAAGGCGCGAGCGGACGATGTTGAAGCAGCGGTCGTCCAGGCCGAATTCGTCGGCGACATGGGCAAGGAAGGCGTCTTCGCCGGGGTGGTAGGAGCCGTCGGCAATAGCGATCTGGAACAGCGCCTCAAGGATGTCGACCAGGACGTGGTGGTCGTCGGCGCAGATCCGGTGGCCGTCGGGGTTGAAGAGCCGCGCGATCTTGCGGGCATAGGCGTCAAAGCCCGCGACGTCCTGGCGCGCAAGGTTGTAGACGCGGGCGGCGTGTTCCTCTTCGCCCTCGGGGAAGGTGAAGATGCGGCGGAAGGCCGTGACCTCGTCCCGGGTGACGGTGCCGTCGGCCTTGGCCATCTTTGCGCCAAGGGCAAGGACGGCGATGGTGAAGCCGATGGACTGTTCGGGCGAGGGGTCGTTGCGCAAGCGGTCGAAGACCACGGAAAGGGGTTCGCCCTGGACAAGGGCGGCGAGGGCCTCGGTTATGCGGGTCCAGATCGACATGGGGGGAGAATAGCGGGCAGTGGGGCGGATGTCAGAGGAATTTCTGCATCAGCACAAGGTCGATGTAGCGGCCGAACTTGAAGCCGGCCTGCGGGACCGTGGCGATGTGCCGGTATCCCATGCGGGCGTGAAAGGCCTGGCCGTCGGGGTTCTCGCCCGAGACGCCGGCGATCATCTGGTGCGCGCCCTGGGTGCGGGCGTGGTCCTCGATGGCAGTCAGAAGCGCGCGGCCAAGGCCCTGGCGGGGTGCGTCGGGCAGGAGGGAGATCGAATGCTCCATGCAGGTCCGATACCCGGCGCCGCCGCGGAACTGGCCGTAGCTGGCCTGGCCGATCACGGTGCCTGCGTCCTCGGCCACCAGGAAGGCATGGCCGTCGGCGGCCTTGGTGGCGATCATGGCAAGGATGTCGGCTTCGGTCTTCGGG
Organism: Tabrizicola sp. T74; assembly: GCF_057219935.1. Lineage (NCBI taxonomy): Bacteria > Pseudomonadati > Pseudomonadota > Alphaproteobacteria > Rhodobacterales > Paracoccaceae > Tabrizicola > Tabrizicola sp. T74. Next base: position 163,697 of record NZ_JBXVVT010000003.1, read on the forward strand.
ACCGGGTTGAAGGTGACGGCGGTGTTCAGGATCCAGTGGTTCAGAAGCGCGACAAGGGCCGGGGCGTCGGCGGCCGTGGCGGGGCGGATCATGTCAGGACGCGGGGGCCGTGCGGCGTGTCGAATGTGGCGCGGATCGAGCGGTAAGGCCCGTGTTCGACCGTGACGCGGGGGTCGGACAGGCCCTTCAGCGCGGCGCGGAGGGCGGGGGCCTCGGGGTGGGTGACCTGCAGGCCGGTCAGGCGGATGCCGTGGTCACGCAGCGATTTCGTCGGGTGCAGCTCGCCCTGCCACTGGATCAGCGCGGGGTGGCAGTCGTCGAAGGGCAGGCGGCCCGAGGCGGGGACCGCAAAGCGCCAGCGGTAGTCGCCGCGCTGAAGGTCGGTGGCGGTGCCCATGCCGGGCGGTGCGGCGGCGAGGGCCGCGTCGAGGTCGTCAGTCCGACAGATCCAGTTCGTCAGGCGCGGAGGGCCACGGAAGTGGTCAAGGTCGAACCAGCGGGGATGGGCAGGTTTGGGCGCCGTGGGGTCGACGGCGATGACTTCGAGGTAGAGGTCGCCCAAGGACAGCAGACGGTTGTGCGTGCCCATGTGCGGGTGCTTGCCGCCGCCCGTGGGCGCCACGCCAAGCGCCGCCTCGACCCAGGCTGACCCGGCCTCAAGCGTCGCGGCGGAAACCGCGATATGGTCCAGCGCAAGCGTCATTCGGCATCCATCGGCTGGACCCTGGTCGTGGCCTTCAGGGCCAGCGCAAGGGCGGTGAAGCGGGCCTGGGCGACCTCGCCAAAAAGGCCGATGCCGTCTTCGGTCAGGGCAAGGGTCAGCAGGCGCTTTCTCGGGTTCCAGCGCAGCTCTCCGGCCTGGGACGGATCGCCGATCGAGAACATCGCGCCGAAGCGCATGGCCTTGCCCAAGGCCTCGGCCTCCTGAATCTCTTCCTCGGACAAAAGACGGAACAGTGGCTCCATCCGGCTGCCTGCACGGCTGTTCTTGTAGCGGTGGAGTAGCGCGAGACCGAGGAACACGCGGCCCGGGTGGTCAAGGCCGCCAAGGTTGGCGCGGGTCGCGTTGTCAAAGCAGGCCTCGGCCCGATAGTCGGGGTGGGCGCGCCAGGTGGTGTCATGCAGAAGGCAGGCTGCCTTGATGAGCCGCAGGCGTTCGGGCGTCCCACCTTTGAAGAGGGGTTCGAGGAAGGTGAAGAGCTTCTTACCGAAGCCCGGGATACGGGCCTGGGTCAGTTCGGTCATCCGCGCGGCCTCGATCAGCGGGTCGCGGGCGCGGAGCTTTTCCGGCATCTGTTCGTAGAGAAGCCCCTCGCGGATGCCATAGGCCGAGACGTCGATCTCGGACGGCTTCAGGACGCGGATGATTTCGCGCAGGACCTCGCAGGCGAGGGGCACAAGCTCCATCCGTTCCGCGCTGGTGCCGGTGCGGCCACGCAGCGCCGAAAGATCGGTCGAGGCCAGCCAGTCGAGCGTGGCGAGGAGGCCGTCGGGCGTCATCCGGTATTCGTGCAAGACCGTCAGCGGGTAGTTCCGCCGCTCCATGTCGAGCCGCGCGATGACCCGCCAGCTGCCGCCCACCAGGTAGATGCGGTCGTTGTCTGGCTTGATGTCCCTGGCGGCTGCTTCAAGGATGGCGTCGATATGCGCCTTGCGCCTTCTCGGGTCTGTCGAGACCTGCTGCAGGCGGAAGGGACCGAGGGGCGTGGAGACGCGCTTGCCGACCTTGCCGCCGCCGATCCGCGCCAGTTCCATCGAGTTGCCGCCAATGTCGCAGACGATGCCGCGGGCCTCGGGCCAGCCGAGCAGCACGCCCTGGGCCGACAACCGCGCCTCTTCGGCCCCGTCGATGACGTGCAGCCTGAGGCCGGTCTCGCGCAGGACCTGGGCCTGGAATTCGGGGCCATCCTCGGCCTCGCGCGTGGCGGCGGTGGCGACCACGGTGAAGGGGCTGATGTCCATCCCTTTGGCCAGAAGGGAAAACCGCTTGAGCGCGGCAAGCGCGCGGGCCTTGCCTTGCGGGTTCAGGCGGCCGGTCTCGGCCAGGCCCTTGCCCAGGCCGCACATGATCTTTTCGTTGTAGAAATAGGCGGGCGAGCGCGCCGCGCCGTCGAAGACCACCATCCGGACCGAGTTCGAGCCGACATCCACCACGCCCACGCGCGACAGGGCGCGGGCAGAGGGGTCGTCGAACAGGGGTTTGCCGAAGGGGCCCCAGTCGCCTGCGTCGTCATCGTCATCTGGCTGGGGGGCAGGTCCGTCTGCAGCCATGGAAGAATCTCCGGGGTCGTTGCGGCGGTATCGTGACGGGGCGGGGGTGGTCGGTCAACCGGCTGGGCGGGCCAAATTCCTTCGAAGGAATTTGCAGATCTTTTCGAAAAGATTTGGCCCCTGCCCGGCGTCAGCGCTTTTTCGGCTTGGGGGCCGGGCGGTCGCCCATCGCCCGTGCGGCTTCGGCGGCAGCGCGCAGTTCCTCGGCGATTTCCTCGGCCTCCTCGGGGTCGAAGTCGAGGGGCAGTTCGATGCCGCCTTCGGCCTCGACATAGATGCGGACCATGCCCGCGTCGGTCGGCCCGATCTGCAGGTTGGCGGCGATGTCGCTGGGGTTGTTGATGCCCATTCGTGCTACTCCGGCTATGTCGCGGGGGTAGCGGGCGGCGGGGCGAGGCGCAAGGAAAAACCGTTCCGGCATGGGTGACGAGGGCGCTTGCATTCAGGCTTGCATTCGGGGGGGAGCGCGGCTAAATCGCCCCCGTGTGCCGCCTTAGCTCAGTTGGTTAGAGCACCAGATTGTGGATCTGGGGGTCCCCCGTTCGAGCCGGGGAGGCGGTACCATCCTGCAGAAGGCCCGGATCGCAAGGTCCGGGCCTTTGGCATTGCTGGCGGGACCGATTGACAGAGAGGCCGCATCGGCACAGAAGCGGGGATGTCGCATTTTTCCCCAGAGGGGTGCCGCAGATGAGCCGTGCCGACCGGGACCAGGGTTTCACCATCGCCAGCGCCGTCATCCCGCGCGGGGTGGCGCATGTGCGGCTGGAGGGTCCCGTCGTCACCCGGGACTTTGCCTTCCTCGTGCTGCCGCGGTTCACGCTCTTGGCGTTCAGTTCGGCCATCGAGCCATTGCGGATTGCCAACCAGCTGACGCAAGCGCCGCTGTACAACTACCGGCTGGTCAGCATGGACGGTCAGCCGGTGGAAAGTTCCGCCGGAGTGAAGGTCGAGGTGGACCAGGGGCTGGAACCGCTCAGCCGCGAGACGACGGCCATCGTCTGTTCGGGGACGGATGCCAGCCAGGCGGCGGACAAGCGGGTGCTCGCTTGGCTCCGCGACCATGCCCGGCGGGGCGGGGGGTTGGGGGCGGTCTGCACCGGGGCCTATACGCTGGCGCGGGCGGGGCTTCTGGGCGATGATACGCCGGCGGTGCATTGGGAGAACCGGCCTGCTTTCCGCGAGCTGTTCGACATGGAGCCGCTTGAGCAGATCTATGTCATTGGCCGCAAGCACTTTTCCTGCGCGGGCGGCGAGGCTGGGGTGGACCTGATGCTGGCGCTGATCACGCGCGACCATGGGCCGAAGCTCGCGGATGCGGTGGCCGAGATGTGCCTGCATTCTCGGCGGCGCGAGGCGAGTGCTACGCAGAAGAAGGTCTATCCGGCGCCGATGCTGGCGCGGCATCCGGCGGTGGCGCGGGTGATCGCGGCGATGCAGGCGAATATCGCGACGCCGCTGGACCGCGACGCGCTGGCCGCGGTCTTTGGCCGGTCGCCCCGCCACCTGGAGCGGATTTTCCAGTCGGTCGTGCAGGAGACGCCCAAGGGATACTACCTGGGCCTCAGGCTGGAGGAGGCGCGGGACCTCTTGTCGGACACGACGCTGTCGATCCTGGAGGTGGCGGTGGCGACGGGGTTCAACTCTCGGTCCAGCTTTTCCAAGGCCTACAAGAAGCGGTTCGGCCAAAGCCCGGCCCGGACGCGGTAGACGGGCTGGCTGGCGGGCTTCACCCGGCCCGGGGGCGCGGCTAAGGTGCCCGCCCCTGACCTTTGAGGATTCGCATGAGCCTGATCCAGATCCCCCGCCTGATCGCCACGGAAATCGGGGCGACCCCCCAGCAGGTCAGCGCGGCGGTGGAGCTTCTGGACGGCGGCGCGACGGTGCCCTTCATCGCGCGCTATCGGAAGGAAGTGACGGGGGGACTGGACGACACCCAGCTGCGGAAGTTGGAGGAGCGGCTGGGCTACCTGCGCGAGCTTGAGGCGCGGCGGGGGGCGATTGCCGAGTCGATATCTTCCCAGGGCAAGATGACGGATGAGCTGGCCCGCGCGATTGCCGAGGCGGTGACGAAGGCGGAGCTGGAGGACATCTACCTGCCCTACAAGCCCAAGCGTCGCACCAAGGCGATGATCGCCCGGGAGGCGGGCTTGCAGGGGTTGTATGACGCGATCCTTGGGGACCGTTCGGCCGACCCGCTGGCCCTGGCGGGCGGGTTCCTGTCAGAGGGGTTCCCCGACGCCAAGGCCGCGCTGGAAGGCGCGCGGGATATTCTGGCCGAGGGGCTCTCTGAGGATGCTTCGCTCTTGGGCCGGTTGCGGGACCACATGCGCAAGGCCGGGAAGCTGGCGGCGAAGGTGGTGCCGGGGAAAGAGGTGGCGGGAGCTAAGTTTTCGGACTACTTCGCGCATACCGAGGATTTCGGGCGCGTGCCGTCCCACCGGGCGCTGGCGATGTTTCGCGGGCGGAACGAGGAATTCCTGTCGCTGGACCTGGAGGTCGATGCCGAGGCTCCTCGTGGCGAGAGCCCGGCGGAACGGGCGTGCGGGGCGGCGGTGGGGGCCTCCGGGCAGGGCGCGGGGGACAAATGGCTGCGCGAGGCGGCGGCCTGGGCCTGGCGGGTAAAGATCAGGACCTCATTGACGTTGGACCTGATGGCAGAGCTCCGCGAGGCGGCAGAGGCCGAGGCGATCCGGGTCTTTGCGCGGAACCTGAAGGACTTGCTGTTGGCTGCTCCGGCGGGGGGGAAAGCGACGATGGGGCTCGATCCGGGCATCCGGACGGGGGTGAAGGTCGCGGTCGTCGATGCGACGGGCAAGGTCGTGGCCACGGACACGGTCTATCCGTTCCAGCCGAAGCTGGACCTCAAGGGCGCTCAGGTGTCGATTGCCCGGCTGATCGGGCAGCACGGGGTCAAGCTGATCGCCATCGGCAACGGGACCGCCAGCCGCGAGACCGAGAAGCTGGTGGCGGACCTTCTGGCGCTGCTGCCGGGCGGGGCAGAGAAGCCGGTGAAGGTGGTTGTCAGCGAGGCCGGGGCCTCGGTCTATTCGGCGTCGGAACTGGCGGCGAAGGAGTTTCCGGGGCTGGATGTCTCGCTGCGGGGCGCTGTCTCGATTGCCCGCCGCCTGCAGGACCCCTTGGCCGAGTTGGTGAAGATCGAGCCGAAGGCGATTGGCGTTGGCCAGTACCAGCATGATGTCGACCAGCACCGGCTGGCGAAATCGCTAGATGCGGTGGTCGAGGATGCGGTGAACGCGGTGGGGGTGGACCTGAACACAGCCTCCGCCCCCCTTCTGGCACGGGTGTCGGGGGTCGGGCCGGGGCTCGCTGAGGCCATCGTGGCGCATCGGGATCAGAACGGGCCCTTCGGGACGCGGAAGGACCTTTTGAAAGTCGCTCGGCTGGGGCCGAAGGCGTTTGAGCAGGCGGCGGGCTTCCTGCGGATCACGGGCGGGAAGGAGCCGCTGGATGCGTCCTCTGTCCACCCCGAAGCCTATGATGTGGCGCGGAAGATCGTCGCGGCCTGCGGGCGGGACATCCGCAGCCTGATGGGCGATGGGGCGGCATTGAAGAAGCTGAACCCGGCGGCGTTCGTGGATGAACGTTTCGGGTTGCCGACGGTGAAGGATATCCTGTCGGAACTGGAGAAACCGGGGCGGGACCCTCGGCCGTCGTTCAAGACGGCGACCTTCACCGACGGGGTAGACGAGATCACCGACCTGCGGCCGGGGATGGTGCTGGAAGGCACGGTCACCAACGTCGCGGCCTTCGGGGCCTTTGTGGACATCGGCGTACATCAGGACGGGCTGGTGCATGTCAGCCAGCTATCGGACAGCTTTGTGAAGGACCCGCATGCGGTGGTGAAGGCCGGGGATGTGGTCAAGGTCCGGGTGGTCGAGGTCGACGTGGCCCGCAAGCGGATCGGGCTGACGATGAAGTCGGACGGCGGGGCTTCGGCGAAGGACCAGGCGCGGGAGCGGGCGCCCGGGCCGGGCAAACCGGTGCGTGGGCCGATGCAGTCGGGGCCGCAGTCGGGCGGGAATGCGTTCGCCGATGCTCTGAAGGGCAAGTTTGGACGGTAGACGCAAAATCCTTGAGTAAGGATTTTGGCAAATTTCTTGCTCAAGAAATTTGGGGTGCACCCGGGTCAGGCGGCGGCGCCCCCGACCGTCAGGCCCTGGATCATCAGCGTCGGCTGGCCCACGCCCACCGGAACCCATTGCCCCGCCTTGCCGCAGTTGCCGATGCCGGGGTCGAGCTGCAGATCGTTGCCGATGGCGCGGATGCCTTTCAGCGCGGTCGCCCCGTCGCCGATCAGGGTGGCACCTTTCACCGCCTCACCGATGACCCCGTTCCGGACCCGGTAGGCCTCGGTGCAGGAGAACACGAACTTGCCAGAGGTGATGTCGACCTGGCCTCCGCCGAAGCCCACGGCATAGATGCCATCCTTAAGGCTGGCGACGATGCCCGCCGGGTCGTCGTTTCCGGCCAGCATGTAGGTATTCGTCATCCGGGGCATCGGGATATGCGCGAAACTTTCGCGCCGCCCGTTGCCGGTGGGGGCCACGCCCATCAGCCGGGCGTTCTGACGGTCCTGCATGTAGCCGACGAGGACCCCGTCTTCGATCAGCACGTTCTTCCCCGAAGGTGTGCCTTCGTCGTCGATGGAGATCGAGCCGCGGCGGTCGGGGATTGTCCCATCATCAAGGACAGTCACGCCTTTCGAGGCAATCTGTTTCCCCATCAGCCCGGCGAAGGCCGAGGTTTCCTTGCGGTTGAAGTCGCCCTCCAACCCGTGGCCGATGGCCTCGTGCAGAAGGATGCCGGGCCAGCCGGGGCCGAGGACGACGTCCATCACGCCGGCCGGAGCCTCGACCGCGCCGAGGTTGACGCGGGCGATGCGCAGCGCCTCGGCGATCATCGGTTTCCAGGTCTCGGGCGACATGAGTTGCGCCAGACCGTGGCGGCCGCCTTGGCCGGTGCCACCCTGTTCGCGGCGGCCGTTCTCCTCGACCATCACACTGACGTTGATCCGGGCCATCGGGCGGATGTCGGCAAGGCGGGTGCCTTCGGGGCGGAGGATCTCGACCTCTTGCAGGCTGGCCGACAGGGTGGCGGAGACCTGGACAACGCGAGGGTCAAGCGCGCGGGCATAGGCGTCGATTTCGCGGAGAAGATCGATCTTCACCGGGAAGGCGGCCTCGGCCATCGGGTCGTCGGGGCGGTAAAGCCGGGTGTTGGTGCCGCGTGGGGGGGGCGCGAGCGTGCCGCCGCCCGCGCCCACGGCAAGCCGGGCGGTTTCCGCGGCGCGGCGAAGGGAGGTTTCGGTGATCTCGGTCGAATGGGCGTAGCCTGCGACTTCGCCCCGGACGGCGCGGAGGCCGAAGCCCTGGCTTGCATCATAGGTCGCCTGCCGGATGCGGCCATCGTCCAGCACGATCGACTCGGCCCGGCGCCGTTCCAGGAACAGCTCGCCATCATCCGCCCCGGCGGTCGCTTCGCGCAGGGTGGCAAGGGCTGCGGCTTCGTCGAGATGGGACTCGAAGGGGCGGAAGGGGGCGTCGGTCATGGGCGTGCGCTTTCGGTGGGGCAGGCGCCAGAGATGGGCCGTCGCAGAGGCAGGGTCAAGGCGCGATCGTCCGGTCGATGAAATCGGCGCCCGCGGCCCAGGTGGCAGGGTCGAACAGCGCCTCATGCCCGACGGGGCCGAGCGATAGGAAGGTCTTGGGGTCGCGGGCGGCGTCGTAGAGGCGCTTGCCGAAACCGGGCGGGATCACGCGGTCATCGTCGCCATGCAGGATCAGAAGCGGCGCGCGGACAGCAGCGATGTGGTCGCGCGAACGGTACTGGTCCTTCATCAACAGGCCAACCGGGATCCAGGGGTAGGCCGCGCGGGCGATGTCGACGGCGGCGGAATAGGGCGCCTCCAGCACCAGGGCCGCGACGGGATTGGCGGCGGCGGTCTGGACGGCAGGGCCGGTACCGAGAGATTCGCCCACGAGGACGATGCGGTCAGGCGGGATGCCCTGGCCGCGCAGGTGGTCGTAGGCGGTCTTGGCGTCGATCAGGAGGCCCGCCTCGGTCGGACGCCCGGTCGAGCCGCCATAACCGCGATAGCTGAGGAAGGCCGTGCCAAACCCGCGCGACTGGTAGAAGGCCTGCCGGTCGGCACGGTCGGCGACCTCTCCCGCGTTGCCGTGCAGGAACAGGATCGTGGGCCGGTCCCCCTGCGCCGGGCTTTGCCAGATGACCAGCGTTTCGCCGTCGGGGGTGGCGAGCGTGACGCGGGTCACCCCGGCCAGGCCCACGGCGTCCGGTGCGGGGTCGCGGCGGGTCGGGAAATACTGCAGATCGCGCTGGAAAAGGTACATTCCCGACAGCGCGACCCCGTAGATCAGGCCGAAGGTGACGAGGGTCAGCTTGATGAAGGCCACGGCAATCCTTCTCGCCATCGGACGGGCGATTTGTCGCTACGGTTTTGCTTGTCGCGGGCAAGCTAATATGGTTTGAGGGCCGTGTGAAATGGCGGGATTCTGACCGGCGGTCGGTCCTGCTTGAAAGCGGCGCCAAGCCGCGACGTGAACGGGAACAAAACCATGCGTCTTTCGAATGTGATCGGCGGGATCGCCGCGGCAGGGATGACCACCTTTGTGGCCGGGCAGGTGCTGGCGCAGCAGGCCCTGGAAATCATCGGCCAGCCCGAGCCGGGCGGGATGGGGTTCCAGCCCTCGGCGACCGAGCTGAAGCATGACATCGTCTGGCTCGACACGATGATCAACTACATCATCGGCGCCATCGTGATCTTCGTCACCGGGCTTCTGCTGTACACCGTCGTCCGCTTCAACCGTCGTGCCAACCCGACGCCCGCGCGCTTCACCCACAACAGCCCGCTGGAAGTGGCATGGACCCTGATCCCGATCGTGATCCTGGTGTTCATCGGCGCCTTCTCGCTGCCGGTCCTGTTCAAGCAGCAGGAGATTCCGGTGGGCGAGGTCACCATCAAGGCGACCGGCAACCAGTGGTACTGGTCCTATGAATATGTCGACGAGGGCATCTCGTTCGACAGCTACATGATCGGCTCTCCGGCCACCGGCGGTGTCAACATGCTGACCCCGGAAGTCGAAGAGCAGCTGAAGGCCGCGGGCTATTCGAAGGAACAGTTCCTTCTGGCAACCGATACCGCCGTGGTCGTCCCGGTGGGCAAGGTCGTCGTAGTGCAGGTCACTGCGTCGGACGTGATCCATTCCTGGAAAATCCCGGCTTTCGGCGTGATGCAGGACGCGGTGCCCGGCCGGACGGCGGGCCTTTGGTTCACGGCCGAGAAGGAAGGCATCTACTTCGGCCAGTGCTCGGAAATCTGCGGCCAGATGCATGCCTACATGCCGATCACGGTGAAGGTCGTGTCGGAAGCCGCCTATGCCCAGTGGCTGGAAAAGGCCAAGGCAGGCGACGTGCAGCTTTCGCATGTGGCTCTGCCGGCCGAGACCCAGGTCGCGGCGAACGACTGAACCTAGACACGGGACTTGCATGGGGCTTGGCCGAAAGGTCCGGCCCCCGTCGCCTAAAACGGAACCGGAATGAGCGATACCACCGCATATCAGGGCGTGACCGTCACCCCGCATGAGCCGGGGTTCGGCGATTACGTGCAGCTTCTGAAGCCGCGCGTGATGTCGCTGGTGGTGTTCACTGCGCTGGTCGGGCTTCTGGTCGCGCCGGTGGGGCTGCACCCGGTCGAGGCGTTCTCGGCGATCCTGTTCATCGCGCTGGGCGCGGGGGCCAGTGGCGCGCTGAACATGTGGTGGGACGCTGACATCGACGCCGTGATGAAGCGCACGGCGCGCCGTCCGGTGCCCGCAGGCAAGGTCCAGGCCGGCGAGGCGCTGGCCGTGGGGCTGGCGCTGTCCGGCATCAGCATCGTGATGCTGTGGCTGTCGACCAACTGGGTCGCGGCGGCGCTTCTGGCCTTCACCATCTTCTTCTATGCCGTGGTCTATTCGATGTGGCTGAAGCGGACGACGCCGCAGAACATCGTGATCGGCGGCGCGGCGGGGGCCTTCCCGCCGATGATCGGCTGGGTCTGTGCGACGGGATCGGTCTCGGTCGAGGCGGTGCTGATGTTCGCCCTCATCTTCATGTGGACGCCGCCGCATTTCTGGGCGCTCGCGCTCTTCATGAAGGAAGACTACCACACCGCGGGCGTGCCGATGCTGACGGTGACCCATGGCCGCAAGGCGACGCGGGTGCACATCCTGGTCTATACGCTGCTGCTTGTCCCGGTTGCGCTGGGCGCGGCGCTGACCCAGATCGGCGGGCCGCTGACCCTTGCGGTGGCGGTGGCGCTGAACGCCTGGTTCGTGATCGGTGCGGTCCGGATCTGGAAGCGGGACGAGGCCATGGCCGAGGCCGACAAATATGCCGTGGAAAAGGCCTTTTTCCGGTTCTCGCTGTTGTATCTCTTCCTGCATTTCGCGGCCTTCCTGGCCGAAGCGGCGCTGAAGTCGGCCGGGCTCGGGGGCTGGTGAGATGACCTTCCGCCCCGAGCATGAGCTGCACAAGCGCCGGTTCGGCCGCAACCTTGGGCTTGGGCTGACGCTTGCGGCCTTTGTCGCGCTGGTCTTCGCGCTGACCGTGGTCAAGGTGCAGCGCGGCGATCCGATGCAGGGCTTCGACCACACCTATTCCCCCGCCATGCTGCCGAAAGAGGAGACCCAGCCATGATCTTCCCGAAGCTGCAGGGCCCGAAGCGGACCGCGGTGCAACTGGTCGGCGTCGTGGTGACGATGGGGTCGCTGTCCTTTGCCGCCGTGCCGTTCTACGACTGGTTCTGCCGGGTGACTGGTTTTGGCGGCACCACCTCGGTGGCCGAGGCCGGGTCCGACGTCATCCTGGACCGGACCATGAAGGTCCGCTTTGACGCCTCGCTGGAGCAGGGGATGCCCTGGACCTTCAAGCCGGTCGAACGGTCGATGGAGATCCGCATCGGCGAGACCGGCCTTGCCTTCTACGAGGCGCACAATCCGACCGACCGCCCGGTGGCGGGCACGGCGAGCTTCAACGTCTATCCCTATTCGGCTGGCGGCTACTTCACCAAGATCGAATGCTTCTGCTTTACCGAACAGGTGCTGCAGCCGGGCGAGACGGTGCAGATGCCGGTCACCTTTTTCGTCGATCCCGCGATGGTCGAAGATATCGAAGGCCAGTTTGTGCACGAGATCGTGCTGAGCTATACCTTCCATGAAACCCCGCTGCCGGAAGAACAGGCAGCCCTGCAATCCTCGGCGGACGACGCATCCGCTGTGAACTGAGACAAGAAACGAGGGAACGCCGGCCATGGCCCACGCAAAGAACCACGATTACCACGTCCTGCCGCCGTCGATCTGGCCATTGTTCGGCGCTGTCGCCGCCTTCGTCATGCTGTTCGGCTCGGTCCTCTGGATGCACGGCTCGGGCCCCTGGATGGGGCTGATCGGGCTGGCGGGCGTGCTCTACGTGATGTTCGCCTGGTGGTCGGAAGTCGTGCACGAAAGCCGCGTGGGCGACCACACTCCGGTCGTGCGGCTGGGCCTGCGCTATGGCTTCATCCTGTTCATCATGTCGGAAGTCATGTTCTTCGCGGCCTGGTTCTGGACCTTCTTCAAGCACCGCATGTATCCGATGGGGCCGGACAGCCCGACGGTCGACGGTGTCTGGCCGCCCGCGGGGATCGAGACCTTCGACCCCTGGCATCTGCCGTTCATCAACACGCTGATCCTGCTTCTGTCGGGCTGCGCCGCGACCTGGGCGCACCATGCCCTGGTGCATGAGAACAACCGCAAGGACCTGGTCAATGGCCTGATCATCGCGATCGTTCTGGGCGTGATCTTCACCGGCATGCAGGCCTATGAATACAGCCACGCGGCCTTCGGTTTCGCCGGCAACATCTATGGCGCGACCTTCTTCATGGCGACGGGCTTCCACGGCTTCCACGTCATCATCGGGACGATCTTCCTGACCGTCTGCCTGATCCGCGCGCTGAAAGGGCACTTCACGCCTGAAAAGCACGTCGGCTTCGAGGCCGCCGCCTGGTACTGGCACTTCGTCGACGTGGTCTGGCTGTTCCTGTTCGCCGCCGTCTACGTCTGGGGCCAGTAAGCCCCAGGCCCAAAGTCACTGGTCAGCGCGGGCCTTCGGGCCTGCGCTTTCGTTTCCGGGGGACGCATGCGCCGTTATCTCTTTCCCGTCATCCTGGGGGTCTCCGGGGTCGCTGTCCTGCTCAGCCTCGGTTTCTGGCAGCTTGACCGGATGGAGGAGAAGCGCGCCTATCTCGACGAGATCGAAGCGCGGATTGCCAATGCTCCCATTCCGCTGCCCGCCGTTCCCGAAGAGGGCCGCGACAAGTTCCAGGCGGTGGTGGCCGAGGGGGCCTTTACCGGCGAGTATCTCGAGGTGCTGGCGGGCCAGAAGGGGGCAAGCCCGGGCGTGATGGTGATCGAGGCCTTCGACCTTGGGAATGGCCGCCGGATCATGGTCCAGCGCGGTTTCGTCGAGGAGGAGGCGCGGAAGGTCCCGAGGGCCTCGCATGCGGCGAGGGTTCTGGGCAACCTGCACTGGCCGGACGATACCAGCAGTTCCACCCCGCCACCGGATGAAAAGACGGGGCTGTGGTTTGCCCGCGATGTTCCGGCGATGGCGGCGAAGCTGAAGACGGAACCGACATTGATTGTCGCGCGTGAGCCAACCGGTGACGGGATCGCGCCGATGCCGGTCGATACCTCGGGTATACCGAACAACCATTGGGGCTATGCGATCCAGTGGTTCCTGCTCGCCGCAACCTGGGCGGGGATGACACTGTTCCTGCTCTGGCGTATCAGGACGCGGAAGGTTTGAAGGCGATGACCATGCACTACGTATCCACTCGCGGCGCGGCCCCGGTCCTTGGCTTCGGCGAGGCGATGATGACGGGCCTTGCCCGCGACGGCGGGCTGTATGTGCCCGAGACGATCCCGGTGCTGACGAAGGCCGAAATCGCCGCGCTGGCGGGGGCGCCCTACGAGGAGGTCGCTTTCAAGGTGATGCGGCCCTATCTGGGCGGGTTCTTCTCCGACGACGAATTCAAGGGGTTGATCGCAAAGGCCTATGAAGGCTTCCACCACGCCGCACGCGCGCCGATGGTGCAGCTGGGGTCGAACCATTTCCTGCTGGAGCTGTTCCACGGCCCGACGCTGGCCTTCAAGGACTTCGCCATGCAGCTCATTGGGCAGATGATGCAGGCGGCACTGGCCAAGACGGGGGAGCGGATCACCATCGTTGGGGCGACCAGCGGCGATACCGGGTCGGCGGCGATGGAGGCGTTCCGGGGCCTCGCCAATGTGGACGTGTTCATCCTGTTCCCGCATGGCCGGGTGTCGGACGTGCAGCGGCGGCAGATGACGACTCCGGCTGAGGCGAACTGCCACGCGCTGGCCATCGACGGCGATTTCGACGATGCGCAGGCCCGCGTGAAGGACATGTTCAACGACTTCGCCTTCCGCGACGGCGTGCGGCTGGCGGGGGTGAACAGCATCAACTGGGCGCGGGTGCTGGCGCAGGTGGTCTACTACTTCTACGCCGGGACCGCGCTGGGTGCGCCGCACCGCGAGGTGAGCTTCACGGTGCCGACTGGCAACTTCGGCGACATCTTCGCGGGCTACATCGCCAAGCGGATGGGGCTGCCCATCGACAAGCTGGTGATTGCCACGAACCAGAACGACATCCTCGACCGCGCGCTGAAGTCCGGGGACTACCGCACGAACGGCGTGAAGCCTTCGATCAGCCCGTCGATGGACATTCAGGTGTCGTCGAACTTCGAGCGCGCCCTGTTTGATGCCTATGGCCGCGACGGCGCGGCGGTGGCGCAGCTGATGGGCGAGATGAGGGCGGGCGGTTTCCGGATCAGCCAGGGGGCCATCGAGGCGCTGCGGGCGACCTTCGCCTCGGGCCGATGTGATGAGGACGAAACGCTGGCCGTCATCGCCCGGCACTGGAAGACGACCGGGGAGCTTCTCTGCCCGCATTCCGCCGTGGGGGTGAAGGTCGCGGAGGAGCATCTTGGCGGGGCGCCGATGATTACCCTGGCGACGGCACATCCGGCGAAGTTCCCCGACGCGGTGCAGCGCGCCACGGGGATCAGGCCGGGCCTGCCGCCGCATATGGCGGACCTCTTCGACCGGCCGGAACGGATGACGCGGGTGCCGAACGACCTGTCCGCCCTGCAGACCGTGGTGCGCGACCGGATCGCTCGTCGATGACTTCGTCACTCTTCGCTGCGGGTGCGCCCTGCGACGAGAAGCCGAAGGCGCACGAGGAGCGTTCCGGAGCGCCCCTTTTCCATCCCGCGCGGGGGTTGTATCACCTGCGAACCCGACGCCAAATCCGGACCGCATCTTGACCCAGCGCCTGCACACCCTGCCGAACGGTTTCCGCATCGTCACCGAGGCGATGCCGGGCCTGCAATCCGCCTCCGTCGGCCTCTGGGTCGAGGCCGGGGGGCGGCACGAGCGGCCCGAGCAGAACGGCATCGCGCATTTTCTCGAACACATGGCCTTCAAGGGCACCCGTCGCCGCTCGGCCCTGCGGATCGCCGAGGAGATCGAGGATGTGGGCGGCTACATCAACGCCTATACCAGCCGCGAGATGACGGCCTATTACGCGCGGGTGCTGAGCCAGGACGTGGTCATGGCGCTGGACGTGATCGCCGACATCGTCCTCAACCCCCTGTTCCGCAAGGCCGACATCGAGACCGAACGCCACGTGATCCTGCAGGAAATCGGCCAGGCGCTGGACACGCCTGACGACATCATCTTCGACTGGCTGCATGAGGTGAGCTATCCCGACCAGAGCTTCGGCCGCACGATCCTCGGGCCAGAGGAACGGGTGGCGTCCTTCAAGAAAGCCGACTTCGAAGGGTTCACCGGCGCGCATTATGGCCCAGACCAGATGATCCTGTCTGCGGCAGGCGGCGTGGACCATGACGCCATCGTCGCGGCGGCGGAGCGCATCTTTGGCGGGCTGAAGCCGGTGGGGGCCTCGAAGGTCGAACCCGCCCGCTTCATCGGCGGCGAGCGGCGCGAGGTGAAGGATCTGGAGCAGGTGCATTTCGCGCTGCAGTTCGAGGCTCCGGGCTACCGCGACGACAAGGTCTACACCGCGCAGGTCTATTCGATGGCGATGGGGGGCGGCATGTCCTCGCGCCTGTTCCAGAAGATCCGCGAGGACCGGGGGCTTTGCTATTCGATCTACGCGCAATCGGCGGCCTATGAGGATACCGGGCAGGTGACGATCTATGCCGGGACCTCGGAAGCCGAAATCGGTGAGTTGACCCGCCTGACGGTGGACGAGCTGAAGCGGGCCGCCGAGGACATGACCGAGGCCGAGGTCGCGCGGGCGCGGGCGCAGCTGAAGGCGGGGCTTCTGATGGGCCTGGAAAGCCCGTCGAGCCGCGCGGAACGCAATGCGCGGCTTCTGTCGATCTGGGGCCGCATCCCCGACGTGACCGAGGCGGTGGCGAAGATCGACGCGGTGGATACGGCGGCGGTGCGGTCCTATGCGGTCGACCTGACGACGGCTAAGGCGGCGTTGGCCATCTACGGCCCGGTCGCGGCGGCCCCTGGCGTCGAAGAGGTCCGCAAGGGACTGGCCGCCTGATGCTGGGACTGAAGCGTCGCATCCGGGTCGAGACCGAGCGGATGACGCTGCGGCTGCCGGAGCATGGCGACTGGCGGCAATGGTCCGAGGTGCGCGAGACAAGTGCCGAGTTCCTGATCAAGTGGGAGCCGGTATGGTCGAACGACCACCTCACCCGCCGCGCCTTCACCAACCGAGTCTACTGGGCGCAGCGGTCCGAGGCGCAGGGGACGGCGTTGCCGATGCTGCTGATCCGGCGCGAGGACCAGCAGCTCTTGGGCGCGCTGACCCTGGACAACATCCGCCGGGGGCCCGCGCAAACCGGGACCTTCGGCTACTGGATAGGCCAACCTTTCGCGCGGCAGGGCTACATGCGCGAGGCGATCCTGGCGCTGACCCACCACGCTTTCACCCGGATGGATCTGTCGCGGCTGGAGGCGGCCTGCCTGCCCGAAAACGTGGCCTCGCGCGGGGTGCTGGAGAAATGCGGCTTCAAGTACGAGGGCGTCGCGCAAAGCTACCTGCAGATCAACGGGCGCTGGCGCAACCATGTGCTTTACGCCAACCTGCGCGGCGACCGGCGTGGGCGGACGGATGTCGGTTGAGGCATCGGGCGTCGGCTGACGGGTTCGGACGGCTATTGAATTGAGCGCTGACGCGCGAAGACCTTTTGTCTCGTCGTCGGGGCTTGGCACCCCTCCTCCTCTTTGGGCTCCGCCGGGGATATTTGCAGAAGGGAAAGCCATGGCTTTGCTGGTGGCCCTGTTGCGGGGGGTGAATGTCTCGGGCGCGGGGCGGCTGCCGATGGCGGAGTTCCGCGCGATGCTGGCGGGGATGGGGCTGGGGAAGGTGCAGACCTACATCCAGTCAGGGAATGCGGTCTTTGACAGTGACAGGCCTGGGGCCGAGTTGGAGGCCGCGATCCGGGATGTGGTGGCGGCGCGGTTCGGCTTTGCGCCCGAGACCTTTGTGCTGACGGCGGCGGAGCTGGTGGCGGCCTTGACCGAGCATCCGTTCGGCGGAGCGGACCCGAAGTTCGTCCATGTCTGCTTCCTGCGCGAGACGCCGGTCCTGGACGAAGCCACCTTGCGGGCGCTGGCGCGGCCGGGCGACGGTTGGCACATCGGGCCGCGCCGGTTCACCCTGCATACGCCGGGGGGCTATGGCACGTCGAAGCTGGCCGAGCGCCTGCCGCGCCTGTTGCCGCAGCCGATGACGGCGCGGAACCTGCGCACGCTCGCGGCGCTGCACGGGATGCTCGCGCATCCGTGATCGGGTCCCCGCGTGACGAAGGGTCAATCCGGGTTACCCTCCGTCAAACCCGGAGGTGACCGATGCGCCTGCTTGCCGCCCTTGCCCTGCTTGCCACCCCCGCCTTCGCGCAAGAGCGCATCCCCTCGCATTGCATCGCCGTGGCCGCCGGGGAGCCCACCGTCGTACCCGTGGCGCTTGAGGACGGGCTGGAGCCGGACAGCGTGCTGATCCGCTATATCAACCACGCGAGCTTTGCCATCGTCACGGCGGACGGGACGGTGGCGGTGACGGATTACACCGGCTACATCGGCACGGCGGACCTGGTGCCGGACGTGGTCACGATGAACAACGCCCATTCCACGCACTGGACCGCCGCGCCCGACCCGCGCATCCCGAACGTGCTGGAGGGCTGGCCCGATGGCGACGGCCCTGCCGACCACCGGCTGGACCTGGGCGCGATGCTGGTCCGGAACGTGACCACCGACACGCGCGGCCCCTTTGGCGAAGGCGCGCGGGCGCATGGCAACTCGATCTTCATCTTCGAGGCGGGGGGGCTGTGCATCGGCCACCTGGGGCACCTGCACCAGATCCCCTCGGACGAGCAATATGCGGCGATCGGGCGGCTCGATGTGGTGATCGTGCCGGTCGACGGCGGCTATACGATGCGGTTGGAGGATATGGCGGGCGTGGTGCGGCGGCTGCGGTCTTCGGTGGTGATCCCGATGCACTGGTTCAGTCAGCAGTCGCTGGAAACCTTCCTTGCCGAGATGTCGGCGGAGTTCACCGTGGTCGAGACCGGGGACGCGCAGATCGCGCTGTCGCTGGATCAGCTGCCCTCGCAGCCCACGATCATGGTGCTGGAACCGGCCTATATCGACTGAGCTCTGGCCCCGGTCCGCCGCCCGCGCTAGCAAGGGGCAGGAGGCCAACCGGATGCTGAACCCCTGCGATACCGCCTTTGTCACGCGCCTGGCCCGGGACCTGCCGGAGGGAACCCTGTCGGCGCCCGAACCCCGGCATCTGGAGGAACCCCGGGGCCGCTGGACCGGGCAGGCGGGGGTGCTGGCGCGGCCACGGTCGACGGCGGAGGTGGCGCGCATCGTCCGCGCCTGTGGCGAGGCCCGGGTGGGCATTGTCCCGATCAGCGGCGGGACGGGGCTGGTCGGCGGGCAGATCATGGCCTCTGGCCCCGCGCCCTTGCTGATGTCCCTGGAACGGATGACGGCCTTGCGGGGCATCTGGCCGGAAGAGAATGCGATGGTGGTCGAGGCCGGGATGATCCTGGCCGATGTGCAGGCCGAGGCGGCGAAGGTCGGGCGGCTGTTCCCGCTGTCGCTGGCGTCCGACGGGAGCTGCCGGATCGGCGGGAACCTCGCCGCGAACGCCGGGGGGACGGCGGTGCTGCGCTATGGCAATGCGCGCGACCTGTGTCTGGGGCTGGAGGCGGTGCTGCCGGATGGCAGTGTGTTCAACGGCTTGACCCGGCTGCGCAAGGACAATGCAGGCTACGACCTGCGCCACCTTCTGATCGGGTCCGAGGGGACGCTGGGGGTGATCACGGCGGCCAGCCTGAAGCTGTTCCCCGAGCCTGCGGCGCGGGTGGTGGCGATGTTGGCGGTGCCCTCGCCCGTGGCGGCGCTGGACCTGCTGGCGCTGTGTGGTCAGCGGGCGGCGGGCATGGTCTCGGCCTTCGAGCTGATCCACCGGATGGGGTTCGACTTCCTGGCCGAGACCGGGTTCGACCTGCGCGCGCCTTTCGACCCGGTGCCGGAGTGGCTGGTGCTTCTGGAACTGGAACTGCCAGCCGGACTGGAGCCCGAGGTGACGATGGCGAGTCTTTACGAGGCTGGGGCCGAGGCGGGGCTGGTGACGGATGGGGTGATCGCCCATTCCGAAGCCCAGGCCGCACATCTCTGGGCCTTGCGCGAGACGATCCCCTTGGCCAACCGCAAGGTGGGCGCGGTGTCGAGCCATGACATCTCTTTGCCCCTGTCGGCGATCCCGGGGTTCATCGCCGAGGCATCTCGGGCGATTGCGGGCCTGGGAGCGTTCCGGGTGAACTGCTTCGGGCATCTGGGCGACGGCAACCTGCACTGGAACGTCTTCCCGGAGCGCGGCCATGCGAAGGCAGAGCATGAGCCCGTGCGGGACGAGGTGAAGCGGGTCGTGCATGACCTGGTCCATAGGCTGGGCGGGTCGGTCGCGGCGGAACATGGGGTGGGGCGGCTGAAGGTCGCCGATCTAGCGCGCTATGCGGACCCGGGGAAGCTTGCAGCGATGCGGGCGATCAAGGCGGCGCTGGACCCGGCGGGCATCATGAACCCAGGCGCGGTCCTCGGCTGAGGCGCCAACTCCTCGAAGCCCTGCGGGCACACGTCGTAACGGTGCCTCTGTGGAGGGGTGAGAATTGCGCGAAGTGCTCGGCGGGTGACCCTGAAACGAAACATCCCCGCCGCAGGAAACCTGCGACGGGGTGCTTTGGGGTGTGTGGGTCACGCTGTGGGTAGCAGCGCGGTCAGGGTGGGTAGCCCTGACAAAGCCTGTTCTAGGGTGATTCTCTTAGCTTACGGTTAACGCGATCCCCTTACACCGCCCGGGGCGTCGATTTCTTCGAAGAAATCGGTCCGGAGTTTTCGAAAACTCCGAAGTCGCGCGCCGTTACAGCCCCTCGAAGGCGCAAAGCGCGTGGACGTCCATGCCCATCGCCTCCAGCTTCTTCCGGCCGCCAAGGTCGGGCAGGTCGACGACGAAGGCGCAGCCCACCACTTCCGCGCCCAGCCGTTCGATCAGCCGGATGCCGGCCTCGGCCGTGCCACCCGTTGCCAGCAGGTCATCGACGAGGAGGACCTTCTCGCCCGGCTGCATGGCGTCGTCGTGCACCTCGACCACCGCCTCGCCGTATTCCAGCTGGTAGGCCTGGGAAATGGTCTGGCCGGGAAGCTTCCCCTTCTTGCGGATCGGGACGAAGCCCGTGGACAACTGGTGCGCGACAGCCCCGCCCAGGATGAAGCCCCGCGCCTCCAGCCCCGCGACCTTGTCGATCCGCATGCCCGCGTACGGTGCAAGGAGCTGGTCGACGCACATCCGGAAGCCGCGTGGGTCGGCGAAAAGCGTGGTCACGTCGCGGAACAGGATCCCTTCGTGCGGGAAGTCGACGATGGTGCGGATGTAGTCCTTGACGGTCTTGCGGGGGGTCATGGTTGGCCTTTCAGACGACGCGTCCGGCGACGGCGTCGAGTTTGGCGAGAAGGTCGGGGTCGCGCTTTTCGGGGGCGGTCATGATGGCGTGGGAAAGCGCCCGGTCGCAGCCGTGAGGGCAGGGCTGGCGGTCCTTGTCCATCAGGGCGGGAAGGCGGGCGACGAGGCCGCGGGCAGCGGCGGCGTTCGCGTGGACGACGGCGATCACCTGCGCCACGTCCACCGCGCCGTGGCTGTCGTGCCAGCAGTCGTAGTCGGTGACCATGGCGAGGGAGGCGTAGCAGAGCTCGGCCTCGCGGGCGAGGCGGGCTTCCGAAAAGCCGGTCATCCCGATCACGTCGGCGCCCCAGGTCCGGTACATCCGGCTTTCCGCGCGGGTGGAGAACTGGGGGCCCTCCATCGACAGGTAGGTCGCGCCGGTATGGACCGTCAGGCCCTCGTCCCGGGCGGCCTGGGCGGCGAGGGCGCCGAGGCGTGGGCAGGTCGGGTCGGCGAGGCTGACATGGGCGACGCAGCCGGGGCCGAAGAACGAGGGCGCGCGCTGGGTGGTGCGGTCGATGTACTGGTCGACGAGGACGAAGTGGCCGGGTTCGAACTCCTCCCGCAGGGAGCCCACGGCGGAGACGGCGAGGATGTCGGTCACGCCGAGCCGCTTCAGGGCGTCGATGTTGGCGTGGTAGGGGACCGAGGTGGGCGAGTGGACGTGGCCCCGTCCGTGGCGGGGCAGGAAGGCCACCGGAAGGCCGTTCAGGCGGCCCACCAGCACCTCATCTGACGGCTTGCCCCAGGGGGTCTTGACCTTCACCCAGCTGGCCCCTTCAAGGCCGTCGATCTGGTAGACCCCCGATCCTCCGATCACGCCGAGCATGGTGTCCATGGGGGTCCCCCGTTGGTTGGCCGGGCGGGAGGATAGCCGGGCGCGGGGTTTGTGTCCACGGTGGACAAACGCAGCGATGGCAGGGATTTCAAGGGGTTGCGATTTTCTGTTAGGGTGGTGTTAATGATTGCGATTTGGCCTTTCGAGGGCGGATTTCGGCCCCCGGACCGAGGCTGACGATCAGGCCGTCCAGTCGCCCGCGATCCAGGCGAGGTTGTGGGCATAGCCGTCCTGGCACCAGGCCTCCTGGCGGTCCAGATCAAGGATGCAGAGGATGTGCCGATAGCTGTAGCGGAAGAACTCGCGGAAGGGCTGCCCGTGGCGTTTGCAGAAGGCTTCGGCCTTTGCAAGCTCTTCGGCGCTGAGGGGTGACTTCCCGGTCAGGCGCGCCAGGCCGTAGCGACCGTCGGGACTGAAGACGATGGGCCGGGCATAGCCCCAGCCGGTCGGGTCGACCCCGGTCAGTTCGACGATGACGTCGAAGCCACTGCCGTCCCGGCGCATGCGGCAGAGATTGCCGTCCTCGGTGCAGAACCAGAGATCGCCCTGCCGGTCGTACTGTGGATACCGGCCCGTCGGGCTGAGGGTGGCGACGGCACCGGTCCGCGTATTCCATGCCACGAGGCCTTTGCCGCCGAGTACGACCGTATCGTCATCGCCTGTGAAGCATCCGCTGTACACGTAGGGAGAAAGAGCTAGGGATGCCTTGGCTGCCGCCGCACCGGACAGGTCACAGACTGCAGCGCCAGCCCGTCGGGTTGAGAACAACGCCAATCCGCGATCGATGTCCACGGCGAGAGGGGAGAAGGCTTCGGCGGGAAGAGGACGCCGTTCCAGGGCCCCAGTGGTGAGGTCGAGATGCCCTAGAAACTGCACCTTAGGATCGGCGACGTGCAGCAGCATGACCAGCCCAGGCGGATCGGACTGGTAGGTCAGCATCCAGTAGATGCCGAGGGCGTCGTCGATGGCAAAGTGCCGCTCGCTCCCGCTGCGCAGATCAAGCGAGGTGAATGCATCGCCGGAGTAGAAGATACGCTCTCCAGCCCGGTCGACAGCGATGGGGCAGTTGGTGCCGCCGGCAAATCCCAGGTCCTTCTGCCGCGTGAAGGCGGTGTTGACCGCGATCAGGCGCTGGCCTGGGTTCTGGTCCGAGACTACCAGGGTATAGGGCGTGTCCCTTGGGCTGACCTGGGTCCAACCCTCTGCCAGTGCAAGCTGCATCGTTTCAGTCCCAAGGCCGGTGGTCTGGCGGCAAGGTTAGCGCAAGGGGCAAAATCCTTCGAAGGATTTTGGCAGAACGTTTCGAATAGTTCTGCGTCCCTCAGGCCTTGCGCGGCTTCGCCCGGTCAAGGCCCCAGACCAAGAGCCCGACCATCAGGCCCCAGAAGGCCGCGCCAATGCCGAAGGCGGCAATGCCCGAGGCGGTGACCACCACGGTCAGCGTTGCCGGAAGGCGCTGGTCGGGGTGGGCGAAGGCTCCGGTCAGCGCTCCGGTCAGGGGGGAGAGGAGGGCGAGGGCGACGAGGGCCGCGACGACCTCGGCCGGAAGGGCGGCGATCAGGTCGAGGACCGTGGGGCTGAGGAGGCCGAGGAGCGTCCAGGCGGCGGCGTAGGCGAGGCCGACGATCCACCGGCGGTCCTTCTCGGGGTGGACATCGGGACCAAGGCAAATTGCGGCGGTGATTGCGGCCATGCTGACGGTGTGGGCGCCGACGAAGGCAGTCACGGTCGAGATGAAGCCGGTGGTGGTCAGGGCGGCGGAGACGGGTGGCTCATACCCCGCTGCACGGAGGGTCGCGAAGCCGGGCAGGTTCTGCGAGGCCATGGTGACCAGGTACAGGGGCAGGCCGAGGCCGAGGACGACCGAAAGGCGGAACTCTGGGACGACGGGGGTCAGGACCGGGGCGGCGAGGTGGAGGGTCGTCAGGTCCGAGCCGGTGGTCAGCGCCAGAAGGATGCCGGTGGCAAAGGCGGCGAGGACGGCGAAGGCGGGGTTCCAGAGCCGGACCACCAGGAAGACGGCAACCATCGGCAGGACGAGGGCCGGCAGGCTTTGCGCGGCGGTGGCGCCTTTCAGGCAGAAGGGCAGGAGGACCCCGGCCAGCATGGCGGCAGCGATGCCGTCGGGGATGCGGGCGACGAGGGCTCCCAAAGGCCGGATCAGGCCGGTCGCGGTGATGAGAAGGCCTGCCACGACGAAGGCTCCGACCCCTTCGGCGAAGGTTATGCCCGAGGTCGCGGCAATGAGGGCAGCGCCCGGGGTGGACCAAGCAAGAAGGACGGGGATCTTCGCGCGCCAGGACAGGAAGGCGGAGCCGATGGCCTTGCCGACGCAGATGGCGAGGAGCCAGCTGGCTGTCTGGGCGGGCGTTGCGCCGATGGCGGTTGCGGCGGCCAAGAGGATCGCGACCGAGGAGGCATAGCCGACAAGGGCGGCGACGGTCGCTGCCGAGATCACTGAAAGGCGCATCCTGTCCCCGGTCCTGCCCGTCGCGCTGACGGCGGGACTATTTCGCGGCGCGCTCGGGGCTGCAAGGGGAGAAAGGCGGCGACTCCCAGGGAGGAGGAGAGGGAGCCGCCGCAAGATCGGCGCACCCCGGGAGGAGGATGGGGCGTCCGATGGCGTTCGGGCCTTCCGGCCCGGAATTCAGCGCGGCGGTGCCAGGGAGGAGGGCGGCACCGCCACTGTACCAGGTGACCCGGGAGGAGGGTGGGTCACCCGATGGGGTGGACCTTTCGGCCCGAAACGGGACGGCGATGCCCAGGGAGGAGGAGGGGGCACCGCCGCAGGACCACGAGGCGCCCATGGGAGGAGGAGCGGGCCTCGGACACCGGTCGGGCCTTCCGGCCCGGAATTCAGCGCGGCGGTGCCAGGGAGGAGGGCGGCACCGCCACTGTACCAGGCAACCCGGGAGGAGGGTGGGCGCCCGATGGCTTGGGCCTTTTCGGCCCGGAATGGGGGCGGCGATGGCCTCGGGAGGAGGTGAGGCATCGCCGCGATCCTTGGGCCCCAGGGAGGAGGAGGGGGCCTTCGGGAGAAGTGGCGCGGTGGGACCAGGGAGGAGGAGAGGCCCCGCCGCGCTGACCAGGTGACCCGGGAGGAGGGTGGGTCACCAGGATGGGTTTGGGGCGCTTACGCCCCGGAAGAGGGGCGGCGATGCCAGGGAGGAGGAGGGCATCGCCGCATATCGCTTTGGTCCCAGGGAGGAGGAGGGGACCTCACGAATTCTTACTTGCCGTAGGCGGCCTCACGCGCGATGTCGGCGATCGACAGGCGGCTGATGCCAAGGTCGGCCAGCTCGCGGTCGGTCAGGCCGTTCAGCTCGGCCACGGTGCGCAGGTAGGTCCGGCGCTGGGCAATTGCCGTCAGGACGGTGTCACGGAGCACGACCAGGCGGTCGGCAAAGCCCTTGCGGGCAGCGGAAGTGGTGTTCACGTAAGCCATGTCACTCAAGCCTCTTCAGTTTCGTCAGCAACGTTCTGTCGCGCTGTTAGGGGTAACATGAGCCTCATGCTGCAGATGCACAATAGCGGGTCTCGTCAATGCTGCCATGCAGCATATGCATGGCTGAGGTCACGGAAATGTCATGATTTACCAAGGTGTTCGCCGAAAATTTGAGCGAATGGTCAACGGACCTTGCCCTTCCGCCGAAACGCTACGACCTTAGTGCAAATCTTGAGCGGAGTTGAAACGATGGCAGTGGATCGGGACCAGGTAATGGCGGTCTTGGCGGGGGTCCCGCACCCGGACGGGGGCGATCTGGTGGGCCGCGATCTGATTCGTGCGCTGTCGGTCGAAGGCGGGGTCGTGCGCTTTGTGATCGAGGCGGCGACGCCGGATGAGGCACGGGCCCTGGGCCCGGCGCAGGCTGAGGCGGAGGCGAAGCTGAAGGCGCTGCCGGGGGTTTCGTCGGTCCAAGTGGTGATGACGGCGCATGGGCCGGCGGCGAAGGCCGCGCCGCCCACGCTGAAGATCGGCCAGCACCCGACGCCGCAGCAGGGCGGGCCGCAACGGATTTCCGGGATCGACCGGATCATTGCGGTAGGGTCGGGGAAGGGGGGCGTGGGGAAATCCACGGTCGCCTCGAACCTGGCGGTGGCGCTGGCGCGACGGGGGCGGAAGGTCGGGCTTCTGGACGCCGATATCTATGGGCCCTCCCAGCCGAAGATGATGGGGGTGAACCGCCGCCCCTCCAGCCCCGACGGCAAGACCATCGAGCCGCTGGTCGCGCATGGGGTCACGATGATGTCGATCGGCCTGATGCTGAAAGAGGACGAGGCGGTGGTCTGGCGCGGGCCGATGCTGATGGGCGCGTTGCAGCAGCTGCTGGGGCAGGTGGCCTGGGGGAAGCTCGATGTCCTGATCATCGACCTGCCGCCGGGGACGGGGGATGTGCAGCTGACGCTCTGCCAGCGGACGCAGCTGACCGGGGCGATTGTGGTCTCCACCCCGCAGGACGTGGCGCTTTTGGATGCGCGGAAGGCGCTGGACATGTTCGGCAAGCTGAAGACGCCGGTTCTGGGGCTGATCGAGAACATGTCGACCTTCTGCTGCCCGAACTGCGGGCATGTGACGCCGATCTTCGGCCATGGCGGCGTGGCAGCCGAGGCGGCAAAGCTGGACCTGCCGTTCCTTGGCGAATTGCCGCTGGCCTTGGACGTGCGCGTGGCGGGGGATAGTGGCACGCCGATTGCCGCGACGGACGGGCCCCTGGCCGCACCCTACCTGGCGCTGGCCGACCGGCTGATCGCGGGCGGGATGGGCTGAAACCCGCCCCCCCCCCCAATCGCCAGCAGCGAACCCGCCGCACCCCGGCGGGTTCTTCATTTGCGGATATCTGGGTTGATTACATACCAACTAGTCGGTATTCTTCTGGCGTAAGCATCGAGTCGCGCCCGGCGCGGCCGGAAGATCGGGAGGAGATCACGATGACCCACACAATCAGGACATGCCTGTGGTTCCGCGATGGGCGGGGCCAGGAGGCGGCGAAGTTCTATTGCTCGCTGATCCCGGGCAGCAAGGTCGACCGCGTCTTCACCATCAACAACGAGATGGGGACCTCGTGGCTGATCGATTTCACCCTTGGCGGCGTGCCCTACCAGATCCTGGATGCAGGGCCGCATTTCCAGCTGAGCGAGGCGGTGTCGATCAGCGTCGAGACCGATGACCAGGCGGAATCCGACCGGCTTTGGTATGCGCTGACGGCCAATGGCGGCGAGGAAAGCGTCTGCGGCTGGCTGAAGGACCGCTATGGCGTGTCCTGGCAGGTGTTCCCGCGCCGCCTGACCGAGCTGACGACCAGCGACGACCCGAAGGTCGCGGCGGCGGCGATGACCGAGATGATGAAGCAGGGCAGGATCGATCTGGCGCCGATCGAGGCTGCCGTCCGGGCGGCGGCCTGAGCCGATGCGGACGGTCAGGATCATCGAACACATCTCGCTGGACGGGGTCATCCAGGGCCCGGGCGGGCCGGAGGAGGACAAGGCCAACGGGTTCAACCACGGCGGCTGGGCCTTTCCGCACCATGGCGACGAGGCCGGGGCGGCCATCGACACGGCGCAGGGGCAGGGGTTCGACCTGCTTCTGGGCCGCAAGACCTATGACATCTTCGCGGGCTATTGGCCAAAGCAGCAGGGTCCGATGGCCGACAGCCTGAATGGCGCCAGGAAGTTCGTCGCGACGCACCGCCCCGACAGTCTGGACTGGGGGCCGGTCGAAAGCCTGGGGCCCGACATCGCGGCAGGCATCCGCAAGGTGAAACAGGCGGGCGGGGCGGACCTGATCGTCTGGGGCAGTTCCACCCTGACGCCCTTGCTGATTGCCGAAGGGCTGGCAGATGAGGTGGTGCTCTTGGTCTTCCCGGTGATGATCGGGCGGGGCAAGCGCATTTTCTCGGACGCGGTCGACCCCAGCGAGTTGAAGCTGATCGACAGCAAGGCGACGGCAACGGGCGTCGTCGTTTCTACCTACAAACCCGCCGGGGCCATGCGCACCGGCAGTTTCTGACAGGAGGGTCAGATGGACGACATACCGCAAGACCGGCGCTATCGCCCCGAGGACCGGATCATGCAAGGCGTGATCCCCTACCTGAGCCTCGCCGGCAAGGCGGGCGAAGCGGCCGACTTCTACATGAAAGCCTTCGCCGCCAAGGACATCGGCCGGATGCCGTTCCCGGACCAGCCGGGTTACATGCACCTGCAGGTCGAGATCAACGGCGGGGCGCTGATGCTGACCGACCATGTCGACGAGCAATCGGAAGCCGGGACGCCCTTGCGGCGTGGTCACCTGCAACTGGTGGTGCCCGATGGGCAAGCCTGGTTCGACCGGGCGGTCAAGGCGGGCTGCACGGTGGCGGTGCCCTATGGTCGCCAGCCCTGGGGCGACGACTGGGGCATGGTGAAGGATCCGTTCGGCATCCTATGGGCGGTGTTGACACCGAACCCCGCACTTTGGGACAACAGAGCATGAGGGAGAAGGTGACCGATTGACAACAGTGACCCGCGTACCAAGGGGCGAAGCGCGCGCGCGCCTGATCGAAGCCGCGCGCAGTCTTGTGCGTCACCGGGGATTTGCCGCCACCAGCGTTGATGATCTCTGCGCGGCGGCGGGGGTGACGAAGGGGGCATTCTTCCATCACTTCGCCTCGAAGGAAGCGCTGGGTGTGGCGCTGGTCGAGGACTGGACCGTGATGACCGGCGCGATGTTTGCCGCCCATCCCTACAACAGCCTGCCCGACCCCCTAGACCGCGTTTTCGCCTATATCCA
The DNA here is from genome assembly GCF_057219935.1 of Tabrizicola sp. T74. NCBI lineage: Bacteria > Pseudomonadati > Pseudomonadota > Alphaproteobacteria > Rhodobacterales > Paracoccaceae > Tabrizicola > Tabrizicola sp. T74. Next base: position 191,704 of record NZ_JBXVVT010000003.1, read on the forward strand.
GTTGCGGCGCGAGCTTTTGGGCCAGCCCTTGCCGGATTTCACCTGCGTGGCCGGGACCACTGTGCAGGAGACCTACGCGACCTTTCCCCCGATCCGTGCGGCGGCCGAGCGCAGCATCCGGTCGGGCTTTGACCATGTCCGCCGCCACCTGGTCGAGGCGCTGGCGGCCCACCCCGTGCCGGGGGTGACGGCGGATAGCCTGGCGCAGCAGTTCCAGGTCGCGACCCAGGGCGGGATCATCCTGGCCAAGGCCCTGAACGATCCCACCCCCGCGCGCGAGGCCTTCGACCACCTGGAGCGCTATCTGCGGCTTCTGTTCGACCGGCCCGCCTGACCCGCGGCGCTGACTGCGGATTTCGAATCACATCTGACGGGAAATCGTGGGAAACAGCCCCTTGCGGCTGGTCTGCCAGGCATTTCGGGCGCAGAGTCGCTGGGAAAAGCGGTGGCAGGGGCCGTGATCCGGGCCGATCCGGGAGATCGCGGGAATTCACGGCACTGTCATCAGTCGTGAGGGCGGCACAACATCTTGGGGCATTGGTGGGCTATTGGCCTAGTGGTGGGGCGAATGGGCCGATTTTGGGCACAAGATGCTGTCTTTGGCAGGGTGTCTGCACAAGATGCAGTCCGAATTTCCCGTATTTTCCCTTGCATTCCCAGATTTTCCCAGCCATACATATCACATCGATGAGATGGGCAGTGAAAATCAGGGTCAGACTTAAGATCCCAAAAGAAGGCGTAAGGCAGCTTCATACAGGCTTCCCCTTTCATCGGTGACAGAGATCCGGCGCGCGAGCGAGCAGCATCTCCCCCAAGGTGGCACGCGTAGCTGGACGCCCCAGCGATGGGACAGCGGCGGATCGGGTAGTGGCAGCAACCCGGTCCGCCTTTTTCTTTTTCATCGCATGGGTTTGGGACGTTTTTGGAAGGTCGCGGCAAGGCGATGGCAGAGCGGTTCGTAGGCGAAATCTACCAGAAGGTGGATGCCAAGGCGCGGGTGTCGATCCCGGCCGACTTCCGCGCCATTCTCAAAGAGCTTGACCCCAAGGCCCCCGATGCCGCCCGCCCGCGCATGCAGATGGTCTATGGCGGGCCGATGCGAAATTTCGTCGAGTGCTACAGCAAGGAAGCCTTCGAGGCTTTGGCGGCCGACATCGAGTCGATGGAGGAAGGTGACGCGAAGGACGAGGCCGAGCTGGACCTGGTCACCCGGTCGGCGCGGGTCGAGGTGGAACCGGATGGCCGGATCGTCCTGCCGCAGCGGGTGCGCGAGAAGCTGGGTTTTGGCGACGAGATCCCGGACAAGGCCGAGGTCGTCTTTGCCGGCAAGTCGGACCGGTTCCTGATCTATCGCCGCGATGTCTATGACGCCGCCTTCGGCAATATCCTGAAGGTCGAGAAGGAAGGCGCGGTGGATCCGCGCAGGCTCGTGTCGATGCACAAGCGCAGGGGCTAGCCATGACGGGTCCGCTGCCCCGCCTTTCCGATAATGGCCTTCCCGCTGATCCACATATCCCGGTCCTGATCGACGCGATCCTGAAGGAATGTGCTCCGATCCAAGGCGTCTGGCTGGACGGGACGCTGGGGGCGGGCGGCTATACACGGGCGCTTCTGGCGGCGGGGGCTGCCCAAGTGATCGGGGTGGACCGCGATCCGCTGGCGCTGCAGATGGCCGAGGCTTGGGCGGACGCCTACGGTGATCGCGTGCGGCTGGTGGCGGGGACGTTTTCCGACCTGGACGACCTGGCGGGCGAGCCCCTGGACGGGGTGGTCCTCGACCTCGGTGTCAGTTCCATGCAGCTGGACCAGGCCGAACGCGGGTTTTCCTTCATGAAGGACGGCCCCCTGGACATGCGGATGAGCCAGTCCGGGCGGTCCGCCGCCGACCTGGTCAATGGCGCCGACGAGGGCGTCTTGGCCGATATCCTGTACCATTACGGCGAGGAACGCGCTTCGCGCCGGATCGCCCATGCCATCGTGCTGGCCCGGGCGGTGGAGCCGATCACCACGACGGCCAAGCTGGCCGAGATTGTCGCGAAATGCCTGCCGCGCCCGAAGCCGGGGCAATCGCATCCCGCGACGCGCAGCTTTCAGGCGATCCGGATCGCGGTGAACACCGAATTCGACGAACTGGCCCAGGGCCTGAACGCCGCCGAACGCGCGCTGAAGGCCGGGGGCCTTCTGGCCGTGGTGACCTTCCACAGCCTCGAGGACCGGATCGTCAAGCGGTTCTTCCAGCTGGCCTCGGGCCATGAGGCCAACGCCAACCGCTATGCCCCGGCCAAGGCCGACACGACGGCCCGGTTCGAGATGGTGACGCGCAAGGCCGTGGCCCCGGACGAGGGCGAAGTCGCCCGCAACCCCCGCGCGCGATCGGCCAAGCTGCGGGTCGGGCGGCGGACGGCTGCCCCCGCAAAGACGCTTGCACCGGCGGACCTCGGCCTGCCGGACATTCAGAAGAAAGGACGCCGCTAGATGCGCCCCGTTTTGTATGTGCTGTCATTCCTCGGCCTGATCGCCCTTGGCTTCTGGGCCTACCGCGAGAACTATGCGACCCAGGCCGCGCTGAAGGAGGTCGAGGCGCTGCAGCGCCAGATCGTCGGCCTGCGTGAGGCGCTGTCGGTGCAGAAAGCGGAATGGGCCTACCTCAACCGCCCCGACCGCCTGCGTGAGCTGACCACCGCCAATTTCGACCGGCTGGGGCTGTTGCCGATGGAGCCCTCGCAGTTCGGCACTGCGGCACAGGTTGCCTATCCGCCGGCGAAGCTGCCCGAGATCAGCTTTGCCACCGAAATCCAGGGCACGCTTGCCGAACCCGAGGAGGGGCTTTAACCCATGCGCACCCCGCTTCGCCCGCTTGCCCGCATCCTGCAGGCCCGCCAGGACGGTCTGAACCCCGACAGCATCGAGAAGGAAAACCTGCGCATCCGGCATGAGGCACTGCGGGAAAGGGCGCGCGGGCGGGCGCAGTTCCGGCTGGTGATCCTGTGTGCAAGCTTTGTCATCGCCTTTGCGGCGATCGGCGCGCGGATGGGGCTGATGGCCGCGACCGAGCCGATGGAGCCGCGCGCCAGTGCGCCGGGGGCCGAGATCATCGCGCAGCGCGCCGACATCACCGACCGCAACGGCCGGGTGCTGGCCACGAACATGACCACCCATGCGCTCTATGCGCATCCCAAGGTTATGGTCGACCCCAAGGGCTCGGCCGAGAAACTGGCGGAAATCTTCCCCGAGCTTGACGCCAAGGCCCTGGCCCGGCGCTTCACCGACGGGCGCAGCTTTGTCTGGGTGCGCAAGGTCTTGTCCCCCGAACAGATGCAGAAGGTGCACGAGATCGGCGATCCGGGCCTGTTGTTCGGCCCCCGCGAGATGCGGCTTTACCCGAACGGAACCTTGGCTGCCCATGTGCTGGGCGGGACCTCCTTCGGGGCCGAGGGCGTGCATTCGGCGGAAGTCATCGGTGTGGCCGGGATCGAGAAGGCGCTGGATGCCCGCCTGCGCGACCCGGCGCAGGGCGGCAAGCCGTTGCAGCTGTCCATCGACCTGACGCTGCAATCGACCATCGAGGAGATCCTCGCCGCCGGCATGGGCATGCTGAACGCCAAGGGTGCGGCGGCGATCCTGATGGATGCGCGGACGGGCGAGATCCTGGCTCTGGCGTCCTTGCCGACCTTCGACCCGAATGACCGGCCCAATCCCCTGGTCGACAAGGATGCCGAACCGGGGGACAGCCCCTTGTTCAACCGCGCGGTCCAGGGGGTCTACGAGCTGGGGTCGACCTTCAAGATCTTCGCAACCGCGCAGGCGATGGAACTGGGCCTTGTCGGCCCCGAGACGATGGTCGATGCCAACGCGCCCATGCAATGGGGCAGGCACAAGATCAAGGAGTTCGAGGGCAAGAACTATGGGCCGCTGCTGTCGGTCTCGGACGTCATCGCCAAGTCGTCAAACGTGGGCACCGCGCATATCGCGCTGATGATCGGGCCGCTGCGGCAGCAGGCCTTCCTGAAGTCGCTGGGTTTCTTCGAGCCGACGCCGCTGGAACTGATCGAGGCCCCGGGTGCGAAACCGCTGATCCCGAAGAAATGGCCCGAGATCGTGACCATCACCACCTCTTATGGCCACGGCATGTCGGCGAGCCCGATGCACCTTGCGGCGGCCTATGCGGCGATTGCCAATGGCGGGGTGATGATCAAGCCGACGCTTCTGAAGCGTGAAGGGCCGACGACGGGCGTGCGGGTGATGAGCGAGAAGACCGCGCATGACAGCGTCGCCATGCTGCGCCGCGTGGTGACCGAGGGTACCGCGTCCCTTGGCGACGTGCCGGGCTATGAGGTCGCAGGCAAGACCGGGACGGCGGACAAGCCGAAGAAGACCGGGGGCTACTACGACGACAAGGTGGTGAACACCTTTGCCGCGATGTTCCCGGCGTCGAACCCGCAATACGTGCTGATCGTGACGCTGGACGAGCCGCAGGATGACACCTTGTCGGAAACCCGCCGCACGGCGGGCTGGACCGCCGTGCCGGTCGCGGCCGAGATCATCCGCCGCGTCGCTCCGCTGATGGGTCTCAGACCCAAACTTGAACCTCTGGCCCCGGATGCGGTAACAGCCGCCAGCAACTGAAGCTGGCTCAGCACGGGGGGATGGCATGGCAGCGCGCGCGATACGGGTTTCGGACCTTGGGCTGACCGCCCGGGCCGGCCGCGATCCGGCGCTGTCGGGGATCACGGCGGACAGTCGCGCGGTGCGGGCGGGGATGCTGTTTGCCGCGCTGCCCGGGTCGGCGGTGCATGGGGCGAGGTTCATCGGCATGGCGCTGGAGCAAGGCGCGGCGGCGGTGCTGACCGATGCCGAGGGCGCCAAGCTGGCGGCAGAGGCGCTGGCGGACACGGACGTGGCGCTGGTGGTGGCCGAGGACCCTCGCGCCGCCTTGGCCTGTGCGGCGGCGCTGTGGTTCGGGGCGCAGCCCGAGGTGATGGTCGCGGTGACGGGGACGAACGGGAAGACGTCTGTCGCGACCTTCACCCGGCAGATTTGGGCGGCGCTCGGGCGCGAGGCGATCAATATCGGCACCACGGGGATCGAGGGGGCCTGGACGGCGCCTTCCGGCCATACGACGCCCGACCCGGTGACCTTGCAGAAGCTTTTGGCCGCAGCGGCGCGGGGCGGCGTGACCCATGCGGCGATGGAGGCCTCAAGCCACGGGATCGACCAGCGGCGGCTGGATGGCGTGCGGCTGAAGGCGGCGGGGTTCACCAACCTGACGCAGGATCACCTGGATTACCACGGCACGATGGAGGCCTATTTCGCGGCCAAGGCGCAGCTGTTCACGCGGCTGTTGCCGGAGGACGGGGTTGCGGTGGTGAACCTGGACGGTGCGCGCGGGTCAGACATGGCGGAACTGGCGCTGAACCGGGGTCTGCGCGTGCTGACCGTCGGCAAGGGGCAGGGAGCGGATCTGCAGATTGCCGCCACCCGGCCTGACGCGACGGGGCAGGAGGTGCGCTATCTGTGGCAGGGACGCGCCTTCCAGACCCGGCTGAACCTGATCGGCGCCTTCCAGGCCGAGAACGTCGCGGTGGCCGCAGGGCTAGCGATTGCGGCGGGGGAGGCTCCGGAAGCCGTGCTGGGGGTGCTGCCGCGGCTGACCGGGGTCCGGGGCCGGATGCAGCTGGCCGCGACCCGGCGGAACGGGGCGGCGGTCTATGTGGATTATGCGCATACGCCCGATGCCATCGAGACGGCGCTGCGCGCGCTGCGGCCGCATGTGATGGGGCGGATCATCGTCGTCTTCGGCGCGGGGGGCGACCGGGACCGGACGAAACGGCCCCTGATGGGCGCGGCGGCCAAGGCCCATGCCGATGTGCTGTACGTGACCGACGACAACCCGCGCACCGAGGACCCGGCCAGCATCCGCGCCGCGATCCTGGCGGCCTGCCCCGAGGCGAACGAGGTCGGCGACCGGGCCGAGGCGATCCTGCGGGCGGTGGATTCGGCTCAGCCGGGGGATGCGGTCCTGATCGCGGGCAAGGGTCACGAAAGCGGGCAGATCGTCGGGACCGACATCTATCCCTTCGACGACGTGGAACAGGCGAGTGTCGCGGTCGCCGCGCTGGATGGGGTGATCTGATGGTCGGGACGCAGATGGTGTTGCGCAAGGGCGGGGCAGGGTGCATCGCGCCCCCCGCCGTGGGGGAGGGCTGGGGTGGGGGGGCCACGCTGACCACCCCGCGCCGCGCCGCTGCAACCGTCCCCCCCACCCTCTCCCTCCCCCACGCGGGGGGAGGGAAGCGCTTGGGGCAGATTTCGGTGCCAGGAACGGGGGGCCGTGCATGACCCTCTGGACCTCGGACGATGCGGCGCGGGCGACGGGCGGGCGGGTGACCAGGGCCTGGGCGGCTGGGGGCGTGTCCATCGACACCCGGACGATCCAGCCGGGCGATCTGTTCGTGGCGCTGAAGGACGTGCGGGACGGGCATGACTTCGTTGCCCAGGCGCTGGAGAAGGGGGCGGCGGCGGCTTTGGTCGCCCGTGTTCCCGAAGGCGTGGCCAAGGATGCGCCGCTATTGATCGTGCCGGATGTGCTGAAGGCACTTGCCGACCTTGGCGTCTTTGCCCGGGCGCGGACCCGGGCGAAGGTGGTGGGGATCACCGGGTCGGTCGGGAAGACCTCGACCAAGGAGATGCTGCGCCAGGTCCTGGGCGGGCAGGGCAAGACCCATGCCGCCGAGGCCAGCTACAACAACCACTGGGGCGTGCCGCTGACCCTGGCGCGGATGCCCGCAGACGCGGATTACGCGGTGATCGAAATCGGGATGAACCATCCCGGAGAGATCGCTCCGCTCGCGCGCCTCGCACAGTTGGACGTGGCGATGGTCACGACCGTTGCCCCCGCGCATCTGGAGGCGTTCGAGAGCGTGGAAGGCATCGCGCACGAGAAGGCCTCGATCTTCGACGGGCTGGTGCCGGGTGGGACGGCCGTCTTCAACGCCGACATCGAATGGACCCCGGTCCTGCGCGCGAAGGCGCTGGCGGTGGGGGCGACCCCGGTCGGCTTTGGGTCAGCCGAAGGCGCGGATTACCGCCTTTTGTTGGCGCAGATCGCCGATGACACGACGGTCTGCCAGGCCAGCCGCCGGGGCGAGCCGGTCCTCTTCAAGGTCTCCACCCCCGGACGCCACTTCGTGCTGAACGCCCTGGGCGCGCTGGCGGTGGCCGAGGCCTTGGGCGCGGACCCGATGATCGCCGCGCATGACCTGGGCCGCTGGGCACCGCCAGCAGGCCGCGGCCAGCGCGAGCGGATCGTGCTGGATATCGTCGAGGAGACCTTCTTCGACCTGATCGATGATGCCTTCAACGCCAATCCGGCCTCGATGGCGGCGGCGCTGGACGTGCTGATTGCGGCCCGGCCCACCGATGGCATCGGCAGGGTGGGCGGCGGACGGCGGATCGCGGTCCTGGGCGACATGCTGGAACTGGGCCCGACCGAGGCGCAACTGCACGCCGACATCGCCCGCCACCCGGGGCTTGAGGCGATTGCCACCATTCACTGCGTCGGGCCGCGGATGCAGGCGCTTTATGCCGCCCTGCCGCGCAACCAGCGCGGGGACTGGGTCGAGACCGCCCCCGAACTTGCCGCCCGCGTCCGCAGCCTGATCGATGCAGGCGACATCCTTCTGGTCAAGGGATCGAAGGGGTCGAAAGTCAGCCTGGTCGTTGACTGCTTGCGGAAAATGGGGCAGGGCACGCCGCCGACAGAAGGAACCGTGTGAATGTTTTACTGGCTGACCGAGTTTTCCGACGGCGGGGACCTTTTCAACCTGTTCCGCTATACCACGGTCCGCGCCGGGGGGGCCTTTGTCACCGCGCTGATCTTCGGGTTCCTGTTCGGGCGGCCGCTGATCGATTTCCTGCGCAGAAAGCAGGGCAAGGGCCAGCCGATCCGTGATGATGGGCCGCAAAGCCACCTCTCCAAGGCGGGCACGCCGACGATGGGGGGCCTGCTGATCCTGTCGGCGCTGATCTTTTCCACTCTCCTCTGGGCGCGGCTCGACAGCCCCTATGTCTGGATCGTGCTTCTGGTCACCATCGCCTTCGGCCTGATCGGCTTTGCTGACGACTATGCCAAGGTCACCAAGCAGAACACCAAGGGCGTCTCAAGCCGCGTCCGGATGGGGCTCGGCCTTCTGATCGCGGCGCTGGCGGCTTATGCGGCATCGATGTTCCACCCTGCCGAGCTGACGAACCAGCTGGCCTTCCCGCTGTTCAAGGACGCGCTGGTGAACCTGGGCTGGTTCTTCGTGCCGTTCGGCATGGTGGTGATCGTGGGGGCCGCAAACGCGGTGAACCTGACCGATGGCCTCGACGGCCTTGCCATCATGCCGGTGATGATTGCAGGCGGCACGCTGGGGATCATTGCCTATGTCGTGGGCCGGGTCGACTATACGACCTTCCTTGGCGTCCATTACGTCCCCGGAACCTCCGACCTGATGGTCTTTGCCGCCGCCCTGTTCGGCGCAGGCCTTGGCTTCCTGTGGTACAACGCCCCCCCGGCGGCGGTGTTCATGGGGGATACCGGATCGCTTGCGCTGGGCGGCGCACTGGGGGCCATCGCGGTCTGCACCAAGCACGAGATCGTGCTGGCCATCGTCGGTGGCCTCTTCGTCGTCGAGGCCCTGAGCGTCATCATCCAGGTCCTCTACTACAAGCGCACCAAGAAGCGGATTTTCCTGATGGCCCCGATCCACCACCACTTCGAAAAGAAGGGCTGGGCAGAACCGCAGATCGTCATCCGCTTCTGGATCATCAGCCTGATACTGGCGATGATTGGCCTCGCGACGCTGAAGGTGCGCTGAGGTTTTCACGGGCGTATCCGTCCCGCTTCGTGCTACGGTTGTGGCATTGAATCGGAAAGGATTTTGCCATGAAGCTTCGCACGCTGGACATTGCCACCTTCAACCTTCTGAACCTGAACGAACCGGGCCTGCCGCTTTACGGCGATGCCGATGGCTGGGCGCAGGACGTCTATGACCGCAAGATCGACTGGTCGAAACGGGTGCTGATGCGCCTGAAGCCGCAAGTCATGGGCTTTCAGGAGCTCTGGCACCGCGCCTCGCTGGAAAAGGTGGTCACCGAGGCCGGGATGCTGGCCGACTATGACCTCTTGATCCCGCCGGATGCGAACGGCACGAAGATCGTCTGTGCGGCGATCGTGGCGAAGGGGCTTCTGGAGGGCCAGCCGGAATGGATCACCGACTTCCCCGAGGCCTTCATCCTGGAAAGCCGGGGCGATGATCCGCAGACGCCCGAGATCACGGTGAAGGTGCGCAAGTTCTCACGCCCGGTGTTGCACTTCACCATCCGCCCGCGCGACGACCAGCCACTGGTGCATGTCTTCGTATGCCATTTCAAGTCGAAGGCCCCGACCAAGGTCTTCCGCGAACGCTGGTTCAATGCCGACCGCGAGGGTTACAAGCCGCACCAGAGCAATCTTGGTTCCGCGCTGTCTACGATCCGGCGGACGGCCGAGGCTTCGGCCTTGCGGTTCCTGCTGACCGGGCTGATGCGGGGCAACGATGCTCCGGTCATCGTCCTGGGCGACATCAACGACAGCCAGATGTCGAACACCGCGAACATCCTGACCGAACAGCCGCACTATCTGGTGGGCGACAGCATCGGCGGGGGGGATGCGGCGCTGTACACCGCGCAGACGCTGCAGGAATACCGCAACACGCGGGATGTCTATTACACCCACATCCACCAGGACATGATGGAAAGCCTGGATCACATCCTCGTCAGCCAGGAGTTCTATGACAACAGCCGCAAGCGAGTTTGGCTCTTCGACGGGATGGTGGTGATGAACGACCACCTGAACTGGGATGACCACAAGGACAGCGGCACCAATGACCACGGCATCATTTCGGCGCGCTTCAAGTATCGCCCGATGAAGGCCGAGGCCGAGGCCGTGGTGGCGGGACCGGTCGGCTGAGCCTCGCGCCCTGGTGTTGCGCGGGATCGTCACTGTCCCTGCGACGCGGCGCCGATGGGCCAGACAGTGCTTGTGAGCGAATCGCGCCTGACCTACACCGTTTGCAAACGCGGGCAGAGAGGCCGGCTTGCTGGCAGGACGGGCGTGGTGCGACCGAACCAGATAGCAGAGCGTGCAGAGGCGCTGGAAACGGGCGAGCCCGAGGCTGGCACTGATCCCGGTGCGGCGCTGCGGGCGCGGCAGGCAGAGCTGCGCGAGGAGTGTGATGCCCTTTTCCTCCAGCTGCGCGAGGAGGATGCCGGGGATGCGCCCGACCTGCGCGCCGACCTGGACCAGAAACACCGCGCCCTTATTGCGACGATCCACCAGGTGGCGGGCCTGCCCTGGGACGCCGCGCTTGTGGCTGACCGGGTCGAGGAGATCGGCGAGGTCATGGTCCAGGCGGTGCAGGCGCTTGGCCAGGTGGGGCCCGGTCAGCTGTCCGACGCCGTGGGTGCCCTGCGCGCGGGCGATACCGGGCCTGCCGATCAGGTCCTGGCCGAACTGACCGCGCTGAACTCCGCCCCGGCAGACCTTGCGGGCAGGCTGGCCTTTGCCCGGGGCCTGATTGCCGAGGCGGCCCTGCGCTGGCCCGAGGCGGCGGAACAGTTCGCGCTGGCCGCCCGGCTGAACCCGGACCTGCGCAGCCTGCAGAAGGCGCGGGAACTGGTCTGCCTGACCGGTGACCTGACGACGGCCTTCCGTCTGGGCCAGGGGCTTCTGGTGCTGGCCGAAACCTCCGGCTCGCCCGCCGACCGCGCGCTGGCGTTGGCCGAACACGCCCTGACGCTGGAAGCGCAGGACCGCCTGCCCGAGGCCGAGGGCTATCTGCGCAAGGCCGTCACCGCAGGGCGCGCGGCAGCGCCTGGGCCAGAGCATGCCCGGCATCTGGCGGCGCTGGCCCGGGTGCTCGAGGCGCAGGACCGTCTGGCGGACGCGGAAAGCGCGCTCCGCAAGGCGCTTGAGGTCAGCCGGGCGACCCTCGGGGAAGGCCATCCCGACTATTGCGGGCGGCTAAACGGGCTGGCGATGATCCTGCAGGCGCAGGAGCAGGATGCCGAGGCCGAGGCGCTGTACCGGAAGGCCTTTGCCCTGGCGCGGCAGTTGCCGGGTGGGGCGCATCCGGTGCTCGTGGACAGCCTGACCGGCCTCGCGCAGCTGGCCGAAGGGCAGGGGCGGCTCGATCAGGCAGAACAGCTTTACCGGCAGGCGCTGGACCTGGAACAGCGGCTGATCGGCCGCACCCATCCCGATTTTGCCGGTCGCATCTGCGCCTTGGCCGAAGTGCTGCGCGCCCAGCGGCGCCTGCCCGAAGCCGAAACCCTGTTCCGCAAGGCGCTGGAAATCGACCGCGCCACCTTCGGCCCGGATGACCGCGACTATGGGACCGGGCTGAACAACCTCGCCGGCGTGGTCGAGGCGCAGGGCCGGCATGACGAGGCCGAGGACCTGTACGCCGCCGCGCTGGCGATCTTTCGCCAGACGCTGGGCGATCTGCACCCCGCGACCCAGAAGGTGACCCGCAACTTCCGTGCCCTCATCGCCGCGCATCTGCCGGGGTCGGCCCATCGCCCGGGGGTCGAAGCCTTGTGGGCCGCCGGGCAGGCACCTGTGTCGGGGCTCGCCTGACCCCCTTCCCCTTGCGGCGCGGCTAACCTATCCCTGTCTGGGAAACGGTGGGGGAATGCGATGATCCCGGTCAAGGGTTACAAGGGCGAGAAGGTCGCGGTGCTGGGGCTGGGCCGGTCGGGGCTGGCCACGGCTGCAGCGCTGCGGGCCGGGGGGGCGGAGCCGCTTCTCTGGGACGACAGCCCCGAGGCGCGCGCGAAGGCGGAGGCCGAGGGGTTCCAGCTCACCGACCTCACGCGGAATTCGGCGTTGGAGGGGGTGGCCTGCCTGGTGACCTCGCCCGGCATCCCGCATCTTTACCCCACGCCGAACCCGATCATCGCCCGCGCGCTGGAACTGGGCATCCCGGTCGACAACGACATCGGGTTGTTCTTTCAAAGCGCCGCCGGGCCGGAATGGGACGAGATGGAGACCCCGCCGAAGATCGTCGCGGTGACCGGGTCGAACGGCAAGTCGACGACGACAGCCTTGATCCACCATATCCTGCAGGTCGCGGGTAAGCCCACGCAGATGGCGGGGAACATCGGCAAGGGGGTCCTGTCCATCGACCCGCCGCAGGATGGCGAGGTGGTGGTGCTGGAGCTGTCCTCCTATCAGACCGAACTGGCCCGCGCGCTGACACCGGATGTGGCGGTCTTCACCAACCTGTCGCCCGACCACCTGGACCGTCACAACGGGATGGGCGGCTATTTCGCCGCAAAGGCGCGGCTTTTCACCATGGGCGGGCCGGACCGGGCCGTGGTGGGGGTGGATGAACTGGAAGGGCGGTTCCTGGCGGGGGTGCTGGCACAGGGGGCGCAGGATGACCGGGTGATCCGGGTGTCCTCGGGGCAGAAGCTGGAGGGCTTCGGCTGGTCGGTCTTCGCGAGGAAGGGATTCCTGGCGGAATGGCGCAAGGGGCGGCAGGTGGCGTCGATCGACCTGCGCGAGGTGAAGGGCCTTCCCGGCGCCCACAACCACCAGAACGCCTGCGCGGCCTATGCGGCCTGCCGGTCGCTGGGGGTGGCGCCGAAGCTGATCGAAGGGGCGCTGCAGTCCTTCGCGGGCCTGCCGCATCGGAGCCAGCTGGTGGGCGAACGCGGCGGGGTGCGGTTCGTGAACGATTCCAAGGCCACCAACGTGGATTCGGCGGCGAAGGCGCTGCAGGCCTTTCCGAAGATCCGCTGGATTGCAGGCGGGATGGGCAAGGACGGGGGCATCGCGGCGCTGAAACCACTGCTTGGGTCGGTGGTGAAGGCCTATTTCATCGGCCATTCTGCCCGCGACTTCGCGCTGCAGGTGGGCGACCTGCCGCATGAAATTTGCGAGACGATGGAGCGCGCGGTGACCCGTGCGGCCGAAGAGGCTCAGGCGGGGGAGGTCGTCCTCCTCGCCCCGGCGGCGGCGAGTTTCGATCAGTATCCGAACTTCGAGAAAAGGGGCGAGGATTTCACCGCGCGGGTCAAGGCACTGATCGGCTGACCCCTGCGCCCGGGTTGGGGCGGGTCTCAAAATGAGCGCTGACGCGCGAAGACTCTTTGTCTCGTCGTCGGCCTTCGCCGCCTCCTCGGTTGATGGGGGTTTCACCCCCAAACCCCCAGAGTATTTCAAACAAGGGCAAGAAGCATTTGCCCATTCCAAAATACTCCCGCCGGAGGCAACGTCCGAGGAGGAGGCGAAGGCCGACGACGAGAGGAAAGACTTGCGCGTCAGCGCTCCTTTAAATTCCCGTCGCCTGACGTTCAGACCGCCAGAAGCCTGCCGTCCTGATCTGCCGAGGCTTCGGCCTTGTCCAGCAGCACCTGCAGCGCGGCACCGCGGGCGAAGTCGGGCTCGGCCGGGCCTTCGCCGCGGATGGCCGCGATGAAGCGCTGGTAGACGGTGGGTACAGCGGGGCAGTCGACGTCGTGCCAGAGGCCTTCCTTCATCGCTTCGGGGCCCAGGCAGGCGCGGAGGTGGCTTTCGTTCTTCTCGAATCGCACCTCGATCCCGCCGGTCAGGCCGTAAAGCCGGAGCCGCAGGTCGTTCAGGTGGCCGGAGGCGAACCGTGTGGCCGCCACCGTGCCAAGCGCGCCGTTCGACAGGCGCACCTGCATCGTGGCGCTGTCATTGGCGTCCAGCACATATTCGCCGATCTGCCCGCCGGGTGCCTTGTCGAAAGTCTGGAGCAGGCAGGAGATTTGCGTCGCGTCCATCCCCGCGATGAAGGTCGCGAAGTCGAGGATGTGGATGCCGACGTCGCCCAGGACACCCTTGGACCCGTGTTTCGTGGACAGCCGCCAGAGCCACTGGCTTTCCTTGTCCCAGTGCCCCCAGGCGGGCTGGGTCAGCCAGCTTTGCAGGTAGGAGGCCTCGAAATGACGGATCGGGCCGATGGCCCCGTCGCGGACCATCTGGGCGGCCTTTTGCAGGGCGGGGACGTTGCGGTAGGTGAGGTTCACCATGTTGACAACGCCCGCCTTGGCCGCCGCTGCCGCCATTTCCTGCGCATGGGCAGCGTTGGTGGCCAAGGGCTTTTCGCACAGGACGTGCTTGCCTGCGGCCAGGAAGGGCAGGGTTGTCACGTAATGCGCGGCGTCAGGGGTGACGTTGGTCACGGCGTCGAATTCGCCCCAGGCGATGGCGTCCTGCACGGAGGCGAAGCCGTGCGGAATGTTGTGGGCCTTCTGGAAGGTCGCCAGTTGTTCGGGCCGGGTGTCGATCCCGGCAACGACGGAGACGCCCGGGATCGCGGCGAAATGTTCGGCATGGTTTTTCGCCATGCCGCCGGTGCCGAGGATCAGGATGCGGACGGGTTGCATCAGCGATACCCCGCCTCGCCGTCGTGATGCAGGCGCGGACCACGCTCCTCCAGCGGTTCCAGCGTCTTGCCGATGGGGGTGTTCGGGGCGTCGGTGGGTTTTGCCAGCCGCGCCTCGGGGTTGAAGGCCCAGCGGACGCCGTTCGCGATCACCTTCTGCACCATGGGCTGGTGGTAGGTCGGATAGGTTTCATGCCCGGGGCGGAAGTAGAAGATGTTCCCCGCGCCGCGGCGGTAGGTGAGGCCCGAGCGGAACACCTCGCCGCCCTGGAACCAGCTGACGAAGACGGTCTCCAGCGGCTCCGGCACGCCGAAGGGCTCGCCATACATCTCTTCGTATTCGATCTCGAAATGGTCGGGGATGCCGCGCGCGATGGGGTGCTGGCGGGAGGTGACCCAGAGGCGTTCGCGTTCGCCGGCTTCGCGCCAGGACAGGTTGCAGGGCGCGCCCATCAGGCGCTTGAAGGGTTTCGAGAAATGCGCGGAGTGCAGGAAAATCACGCCCATGCCGGACCAGACGGCCTCGGCCACGCGTTCCACGATCTCGTCCTTGACCTCGCCGTGGGCGGCATGGCCCCACCAGATCAGCACGTCGGTTTCAGCGAGCTTCTTGGCGGTCATCCCGTGTTCGGGGTCCTGCAGCGTGACGGTCGAGGCTTTGATCCCGTCTTCCTTGTTCAGGAACTCGGCAATCGTGCCGTGCATGGTCTTGGGGTAAACCTCGGCCACCACCTTGTTTTTCTGCTCGTGGACGTTTTCGCCCCACACGGTCACACGGATGGTCATAAGTCTTCTCCTTCAAATGGTTGCGCGCCCGGAGACCGTTGCCGGGCGCGCAGGGTAGGGGTCAGCGAACGGGCTTGCCGTCCTTGTCGAAGCGGTAGAGATGCCCGGCCTTCGGCGCGATGGAGACCGTGGTCCCCACCGTGATGTCGGCCTTGCCGGGGCGGCGGACGATGACGGGCTCGTCGCTGCCGATTTCGACAAACAGGAAGTGGTCGGAGCCGAGGTCCTCGACGTGCAGGACCTCGCCGGACCAGGGGCTGGAGGGCACGACCTCAAGGTGCTCAGACCGGACGCCAAGGGTGGTGCAGCCTTCCGCCTCTGCGAATTTGCCGGTCAGGAAGTTCATCTTCGGGCTGCCGATGAAGCCCGCGACGAAGAGGGAGTTCGGATGTTCGTAAAGCTCCGCTGGAGACCCCGCCTGTTCCAGCCGCCCGTCGCGGAGGACCGCGATCCGGTCGGCCAGCGTCATCGCCTCGACCTGGTCGTGGGTCACGTAGATCATCGTGACGTTCGACATCGAGTGGTGCAGCTTCGCGATCTCCAGCCGGGTCTGGACCCGCAGGGCGGCGTCCAGGTTCGACAGGGGTTCGTCGAAAAGGAACACCCGCGGGTCGCGGACAATAGCGCGGCCGATGGCGACGCGCTGGCGCTGGCCGCCGGACAGCTGCTTTGGCAGACGGTCGAGAAGGTGGTCGATCTGGAGCAGCTTCGCTGCGGATTCGACGCGCTTCCTGATCTCGGCATCGGTCGTCTTGTCCAGCTTCATCCCGAAGGCCATGTTGTCATAGACCTTCATGTGCGGGTAAAGCGCGTAAGACTGGAACACCATCGCGATGCCACGCTTGGACGGGATCAGGTTGTTCACCCGTTCGCCATCAAACAGCATGTCGCCGGTTGTGATCTCTTCCAGCCCCGAGATGAGGCGCAGCAGTGTGGACTTGCCGCAGCCCGAAGGCCCGACGAAGACCATGAACTCGCCCTTCTCGATGGTCAGGTCGATGCCCTTGATCACCTGCACGGCGCCGTAGGACTTGGTGACGTTCTTCAGTTCGATCTTTGCCATGATGTGTCAGCCCTTCACGCCGCCCGCGGTCAGACCCGCGACGATCTTGCGTTGGAAAATGAGGACGAGGATGATCAGGGGCACGGTCACGATGACCGAGGCCGCCATGATCGGACCCCAGGGGATTTCCTGCTGGCTTGCGCCGGACAGAAGGCCAATCGCCACTGGCACCGTCCGGGTCGTCTCGGATGAGGTGAAGGTCAGGGCGAACAGGAATTCGTTCCAGGCACCGATGAAGGCCAGAAGGCCGGTCGTCACCAAAGCGGGCCACAGAAGCGGCAGGAACACCTTGGTGATGATGACCCAGGGGGTGGCGCCGTCGACGATGGCGGCCTCCTCGATCTCGACCGGCAGGTCGCGCATGAAGGTTGTCAGCACCCAGACGGTGAAGGGCAGGGTGAAGATCACGTAGGACATGATCATCGCCCAGGGGGTGTTGAAGATGCCGAGGAAGCGGACTAGCTCGAACAGGCCCGCCAGAACGGCGATCTGCGGGAACATCGACACCGCAAGAATCATCATCAACAGAAGCCCGCGCCCCCGGAACCGCACCCGGGCCAGCGCGTAGGACGCGGTGACGGCCAGGAACAGGGCGAAGACGACGGTCGTCGTGGCGATGAAGACCGAGTTGACGATGGACTGGATGAAGTTCCGCCCGCCCAGGACCGAGGAATAGTTGCTCCAGTCAAACGACGCGGGCCAGTAGTTGACCTTGAACAGCTCGGTCCCGGTCGAGAAGGACGTCACGATCGCGTAGTAGAACGGGAAGACCGAGAAGACGACGATCACCACGACAAGCGCGTAGAAACCGATAGTGGAGAGAAGTTTCTGCGCGGTCATTTCTGGCCCTCCCCGGACAGGTCGACCTTGCCCAGCCAGATATACAGGCTGACGAAGATCGCGATGATGGCGAAGAGAAGCGTGGATTGCGCGGCCCCGTAGGCGAACTTGTCGAAGTCGATCATGTTCTCGCGGCTGATGACCGACATGGTCTTAGTGGCGGCCGAGTTCGGCGTCAGCACGTAGACCAGGTCGAAGATCCGCAGCGCGTCCAACATCCGGAAGATGATCGCGACGGCCAGCGCGGGGCGGATCAGCGGCAGGGTGATCTTGAAGAACACCTTGACCGGGTTGACGCCGTCGAGCTTCGCGGCCTCGTAGATGTCACGCGGGACCATCTGGAGGCCCGCGAGGATCAGCAGCGCCATGAAGGGCGTGGTCTTCCAGATGTCGACCATCAGGACGGCATACATCGCGGTGTCGACGGATGCGGTCCAGGCGATCTTCTGGTCGATCAGGCCGATGCTCAGCATGATGTCGTTGATGATCCCGAACTGGTCGTTCAACATCCAGGCCCACATCTTGGCCGAAACGATGGTCGGGATCGCCCAGGGGATCAGGATCGCGGCGCGGACAAAGCCGCGGCCCCTGAACTCGGCGTTGAGGACAAGGGCAACGATCAGGCCCAGCACGGTTTCGAAGAAGACGGACACGAAGGCAAAGCGCACCGTGTTCCAGACGGCGTTCCACCAGGCCGGGTCGACCAGCGTGCCGCGCCAGATCCAGCGGCCGGATTCCAGCACGCGGACGGACAGGTAATTGTCAAAGCCGATGAACTCGCCGCCGTACAGGTCGGACAGCGCGGTGTCGGTCAATGAGAACCAGATGGTGCGGATCAGCGGCCAGGCCGCGACGAAGAACAGTGCCGCCAGCATGGGCGCGATGAACCAGAAGGCCGCGCGCTGACGTTGTTGGGTAAGGCTGAGCCCCCCCGAATTCGTTGCCATGATGTCCCTCCCCTGTCGGGTCCCCCCTCGAGACCCGGTCTTGTAGAAGCGGGCGGCCCCCGTTTAGTCAGAAGCCGCCCGCCTTGGGATCAGTCAGGTCCGGGAGGACTTACCAGGCCGACCCCTTGATGTCGGTCAGTTCGACTTCCAGCAGTTCCAGGTTTTCGGCAGCCGAGCCGTTGCCCGACAGCGTGTTGTGGACCGCGGACCAGAACTTGGCCGAAACCTCGTTGTACTTGCCAAGGGTCGGGGCCGACGGACGCGGCACGGCGTTCAGGAACACGTCCTTCCACTGCGGGATGATCGGCTGCGCGGCGGCGATGTCGGCGTCATCGTACAGCGCGATGATCGTCGGCAGGTTCGATTCCGCGATGGCGCGCTGCTTCTGCGCCTCGGGCCCGGCAAGGTACAGGGCGAGGCTGATCGCCGCTTCCTGCTTGGTCGAGTACTTCGAGACCGCCACGTTCCAGCCACCCAGCGTCGCCGCCGAAGTGTCGCCTTCCTTGCCGACCGGCAGGGTGGTCACGCCGAACTTGCCCTTGACCGCCGAGTCGTCGCCGTTGCCGAGGCCGTAAGCATAGGGCCAGTTGCGCATGAAGACCGCATTGCCGGTCTGCCAGACGCCACGGGCTTCCTCTTCCTGGTAGGCGAGGACGCCATCGGGGGAAATCGTGCCGACCCAGGACTTCGCAGCCTCAAGCGCGGCAGCGGCGTTTTCGTTGTTGATCGAGATCGTGCCATCGGGCTCGACGATCTGGCCGCCGCCGAAGGACTTGACCCATTCCAGCGCGTTGCAGGTCAGGCCCTCATAGGCGTTGCCCTGCCAGACGAAGCCCCAGAGGTCGGCCGCGCCTTCGGCACGTTCCGCGTCCTGGATGAACTTGGCGGTTTCAGCCAGTTCGGCCCAGGTCTTCGGCGGGGTCTTGCCGTACTTCTCCAGCAGGTCGGTGCGGTAGTACAGCGCCGGGGCGTCGGTGAAGATCGGCAGCGCGACGAGCTTGCCGTTGACGGTCTGCGATTCGATGATCGAGGGGAAGTGGGTGGGGGCGAGGTCCTTGGCGGCCTCGGTCAGGTCGACGAAGTGGTCGGCCAGCTGCGGCGCCCAGATCACGTCGGTCTGGTAAAGGTCGATGTCGGTCGCACCAGCGGCAAGCCACAGGCGGTACTGGCCGAACTGGTCGGTGGTGGACGCGGGCATCGGCACCAGCGTCACGGTGTTGCCGGTGGCTTCTTCCCACGGCTTCACCAGCGTCTTGAAGTTCTCGACCGCGTTGCCGACGGCGCCCGAGACGTAGAACAGCTCTTCCGCCGCGAGGGGCGCGCCGAAGACGGCAAGCATGGCGGCAGTTGCGGTCGCGCGGACTGCGCGGCCCTTGATGATGGTCATTGGTTTTCCTCCCTAAGGCCGCCGCTGTGGCGTGCCATTTTCGCGTAGCAAAACGCCCGGTTTTCCCGAAACGTTTCGGAAAACATAGTCTCCAAAGCGCTTTCGGTCAACGATTCGTGTAAACGCTATGGTTGCATTGGTGCGGCGACCGAGTTGCGTTCGATGAAGCTGTAGGTCCCGAGCCGCTGGAGCGTTCCAAGCGGCTTGCCCTCGATGGCGCCCGCCAGGCAGTCGGCAAGCGGTTCCCAACTGTCGCGGAGGGGCGACTTCGTGACGGTCAGCGAAGGGAAGAAGGCCGAGGCGCGCAGAAGCGGCAGCTCGTCGTCATGGGCCACGACCGAGACATCGCCGGGCACCGACAGACCCAGGGCCGCCAGTGCCTGGTAGACGCCCTGCGCCAGGCGCACGTTGCCGCAGACGATGGCGGTGGGGCGCGGGGCATCGCCGGAGAAGAGCCGCACGGTGTCGGTCAAGCCATGCGCCTCGTCCATGACGCCGTTGAGGTGCAGGTGCGGCAGGACCTCGGCACCCCCATCGCGCAGGGCGCGCAGGTAACCTTGTTCACGCACGGTGACATAGGACCGCCCCGCAAGGCCGTTCAGAAAGGCGATCCGGCGGTGGCCGTGCTGGGCAAGGTGGAAGGTCAGGTCATAGGCAAGTTGTTCATTTTCAATGTCAAAATACGGGTAGTCGATCACCTTGCCGCTGCGCCCGTGGACGACGAAGGAAATCCCCGCCTTGCGCAGGAAGTCGATCCGCGGGTCCTGGTCCTGCGGGTCGATCAGCACGAAACCGTCGAGCATCGCCTTGCCGATCAGCCGCTGGTAGGTCGGCAGCGCGGGCTCGTGTTCCGCCATCATGTGCAGGACAAACTGCATCCCGCGACCGGAAAACTGGGTCGACAAACCCGCCACCACCTCCATGAACAGCCGGTCCTGGCCGATGTTGCGGTTGTTCGGGACCACCAGCCCCACCATGCCCGACCGCCCCGACACCAGCTTTCGCGCCGAGGCGTTCGGGTGGTAATTCATCGCCCGCGCCGTGGCCTTGACGCGCAGGCGGGTTTCCTCGTTCACGTCGGAATGGTCGTTCAGCGCCCGGCTGACCTGGGTGATCGACAGATCCAGCGCCCGCGCGATGTCTTTCAGTGTGGCCATCACTCAAACCCCTTTGGAACGTATCCGAAACATTTCGGAAGCGGAAATCAATCGAAATCTTGTGCTTCTGCTTGTCAGGCCGCCTTTGTCCCGCGATGCTGCTGCTATGTCCGACCCCGTCACCCTGCGTCTGCGGCTTCTGTTCGGCGACCGGCTGGTCTTCGGGCCGGGGAAGGGTGAGCTGCTGGCCCGGATCGCCGAAACCGGGTCGATCGCCGCCGCCGGGCGCGCGATGGGGATGAGCTACAAGCGCGCCTGGGCGCTGGTCGAGGAGATGAACGCCGCCTTCCGCGCGCCACTGGTCACCTCGGCCCGGGGTGGGGCGGGCGGGGGCGGGGCGCAGCTGACCGCCGAGGGGCAAGAGGTCCTGGCCGCCTACCGCGCGATGCTGCAGGCCGTCGATGCCGCCGCAGCCCCCGGGATCGCGCGGATCGCGGCGCATCTCGATATGTCCAGGCAGAAATAACGCTTGTCTGCGGCGCCGGGCCCGTCCATATGTTCGAGTGAACATATCGATGGTCGCATGCGCCTGTCCCTCTCTGCCCTTGCCCTGATCCTGTCTGCCCAGTCGGCTCTGGCCGACGTGACCGTCTTTGCCGCCGCCAGCCTGAAGACCGCGCTGGACGAGATTGCGGCGGACTGGACCGCCGAGACAGGCACCAAGGTCACCCTGTCCTACGGTGGCACCCCCGCGCTGGCGAAGCAGATCGCCGAGGGCGCGCCGGCGGATGTCTTCCTGTCGGCCTCGAAAGCCTGGATGGACGACCTGCAGGACAAGGCGCTGATCCAGGACGGCAGCCGCCGTGAAGTCCTGGGCAACCGCCTGATCCTGGTCGGCCCCGTCGGGAAGGTGCCAGTCACCATCGGCGCAAGCCTCGACCTGACCGGACTTCTGGCGGGCGGCAAGCTGTCGATGGCCATGGTCGATGCCGTCCCCGCCGGGCAGTACGGCAAGGAAGCGCTGGAGAGCCTGGGGCTTTGGGCCACCGTCGAACCCAGCGTCGTCCAGTCGGAAAACGTCCGCGCCGCCTTGAAGCTGGTCAGCTTGGGCGAGGCGCAGCTTGGCATCGTCTATGCCTCGGACGCAGTGGCCGAGCCGGGGGTCACAGTGATCGGTACCTTCCCAGAAGACAGCCACACGCCCATCGTCTACCCGGGCGCCCTTACCCTTACGGCAGGGGAGGAGGCCGGGGCCTTCCTCGACCACCTGTCCAGTCCCGCCGCGCAAGAAGTGTTCAAGGCCAATGGCTTCATTCCCTTGCCGTAGGCGCGCCCGGCGTGGCAGCGTCCGCGCATGACCTGGCTTCCCCCCGAAGCTGCAACTGCGCTGGCCCTTTCCTTGCGCGTGTCGCTGGTCGCTACGCTGGTCAGCCTGCCCTTTGGCATTCTGGTCGCCTACGCGCTGGCGCGCTGGCGGTTTCCCGGTCATGGCCTGCTGAACGGCCTTGTCCATCTGCCGCTGATCCTGCCGCCGGTCGTCACCGGCTATCTCCTCCTCCTCACGTTCGGGCGGCAGGGCTGGGTCGGGGCCGCCCTTTATGACTGGTTCGGCTTCACCTTTGCCTTCCGCTGGACCGGGGCGGCGCTGGCGGCGGCGGTGATGTCCTTCCCCCTTCTCGTCCGCGCGATCCGGCTTGCGATCGAGGCGGTGGACCCGAAACTGGAAGAGGCAGCCGCCACGCTGGGGGCCGCGCGACCGATGGTCTTTGCCACCGTCACCTTGCCCCTGATCCTGCCCGGCATCATTGCGGGGGCCGTCCTAGCCTTCGCCAAGGCGATGGGCGAATTTGGCGCGACCATCACCTTTGTCGCCAATATCCCCGGCGAGACGCAGACCCTGCCCACGGCGATCTACTCTTTCCTGCAGGTGCCGGGCGGCGACGGGGCGGCCTTGCGGCTGGTCCTGATTTCGGTCGCGGTGGCGATGGCGGCGCTGGCCTTGTCGGAATGGCTGTCGCGGCGGGTGGCAAGACGGATCGCGGGCCGATGACGCTGGAGCTGCGCCTTTCCCACGCCTTTCCCGGCTTGTCGCTGGAGGTCGACCTGACCTTGCCGGGCGGCCTCACCTGCCTGTTCGGCAAGTCCGGGTCGGGCAAGACCAGCATCATCAACGCGGTGGCGGGCCTGTTGCGGCCCGACCAGGCGCGGATCGTGCTGGATGGGGTGGCGCTGCACGACCTGCCCCCGCACAAGCGAGAGGTCGGCTATGTCTTTCAGGACGCACGGCTTTTCCCGCATCTGACGGTGGCGCAGAACCTGACCTACGGCCCCCGGGTCCGCCGTCAGGCGCCGCTGAGAATGGACCGGATTGTCGAGCTTCTGGGGATCGGCGCGCTGCTGGATCGCCGCCCCGGCACGCTGTCGGGCGGTGAAAAGCAGCGGGTGGCCATCGGGCGTGCCCTGCTGTCGCAGCCCCGGCTTCTGTTGATGGATGAGCCGCTCGCGGCCTTGGACGAGGGGCGGAAGGCGGAAATCCTGCCCTACATCGAGGCTTTGCGGGACGAGAGCGGGTTGCCGATCCTGTACGTCAGCCACTCGCTGCCCGAGGTC
The DNA here is from genome assembly GCF_057219935.1 of Tabrizicola sp. T74. Classification (NCBI taxonomy): domain Bacteria; kingdom Pseudomonadati; phylum Pseudomonadota; class Alphaproteobacteria; order Rhodobacterales; family Paracoccaceae; genus Tabrizicola; species Tabrizicola sp. T74. Next base: position 214,872 of record NZ_JBXVVT010000003.1, read on the forward strand.
GCGCGGCTGGCCACCACCATCGCGGTGATCGAGGCCGGACAGGTATTGGCGGTGGGTCCGGCGGCCGAGGTGCTGTCCGACCCCGCCAAGGCGCCACTTCTGGGCCTGCGCGATGCAGGCGCCGTCCTGACCGCACGGATCGCGGCGCATGAGGCGGACGGCCTGACGCGGCTGGAGACCAGAGCCGGCCCCGTCTGGCTGCCGCAGGTCGCGGGTGCGCCTGGCGCCGTGGTCCGCGTCCGGATCGCGGCACAGGATGTGATTCTGTCGCGGGACCGGCCCGTCGGGCTTTCGGCGCTGAACATTCTGCCAGCCACCGTCGCGGCACTGCACGAGGGGCAGGGGCCGGGGGTTGTGGTGCGGCTCGATCTTGGGGGCGAGTTCCTGCTGGCGCGGGTCACCCGCCGCTCGGCCCATGCGCTGGGGCTGCAGCCCGGGCTGCCGGTCCATGCCGTGCTCAAGACCGTTGCGGTTGCCCAGGCCGATATCGGCACCCGCGCGGGGTGACGATTCGGGCAGGCCGGTCACCGCAGTCCGCTGACAGGACGGCAAAACTGCCCTTCTGGCGGGTTCCCACTCACCTTAAGTTGTATGTGCGCAATGGATCGTTGACAGGGCCAGTGGCTGACAGAGTAAGCTACGGCCGCAGGGGGCGATCCTACCAGTCTGACAAGGGCCTGTTACATCGGGGCTGCAGTCATGCTGGCAGCGCGCGTCCGCAAGAACCAGAACACTCGGGGACAGCCCGCGCCTCTGACATCAACCAGGGAGACTAACCGTGACCAAACACACCTCCGCCTTCAGCCGCCGCCGGTTCCTGCAAGGGTCCGCCGCAGGGGCAGGCCTTCTCGCCGCTCCGGCGATCATCTCGTCCAAGGCGCTTGCCTCGTCGGGCGAAGTCAACTTCGTCGGCTGGGCCGGCTATCCGGCCTTGGCCGAAAAGGTGTTCCCGGCCTTCACCGCCGCTACCGGCATCACCGTGAACTTCAAGGAACTGCCCGACCAGGACACCATGTTCGCGGAAGGCAAGGTCGCGCTGGAAACCGGCGGCATCGACGTGATGGAACCGACCATCGACCGTTGGGGCGGCTGGAACTCGAACGGCCTGTTGGGCGCCTGGGATCCTGCCAAGCTGGCCATGGACAACTACCTGCCGGGCCTCGCCGACGGTTCCGCCGGTGAGCGGTCGCGTGCCGGCGATGCTCTGATGTATGTGCCCTCGAACTGGGGCACCGAAGCGCTGGTCGTGAACACCGCCAACGCCAAGCTGTCCTCGCCGGCCTCGCTCGGTGACCTGTTCAACCCCGAGAACCAGGCCGTGCTGCGTCCGCACTCGACGCTCGCCGCGATGGGCCGCTGGCTGGATGCGACCGGCAAGCTGCCGCGTCCGTGGATGGACGGCTACACCGACATGGCCGCGATGACCGAACTGTGGGACATCGCGCTGGCCGAGGCGATCAAGGCCAAGGGCAACGTCGTCCAGTGGTGGTCGGGCGAAAACGAGGCCAATGCGGGCTTTACCGCCAACGGCGCGACCATCGGTCTGTGCTGGGATTCGACCGGCTACAACCTGCGCAATGACGGCTATGCCTATGTTGCTCCGGCGGAAGGCGCCTTTGCGTGGCACCAGGGCTTTGTCCTGATGAAGAACGCCGCCAACGTCGACCAGGCGCACGAGTTTGCCAAGTTCGTCTCGACCGCCGAAGGCTCGGCCATGTGGGCTGCGGCCTTCTCGTCGAACGCCGTGGGCAAGGGCTCGGCCGACTTCATCGACCCGGACGTCGCCGCCTACTACACCGGCACCTTCAACGACGAAGCACTGGGCAAGCTGTGGTGGTGGCCGGAACAGACCGCCGAGTTCATCGCCAAGCGGTCGGAGTACGCCGACAAGTACAAAGCCGCTTGATAGGGGCCGCCTGAGTGCGCACCTGAGGTCAGGTCACGCCGGGTCCGAAAGGGCTCGGCGTGACTTTTTTGGGCGCTGGCCTGTCGCCCTGGACCCATGACTGGCTGAAAACTGGCGATACCGATTGCAGGGGCATGGCTGCCTGCTAACCTGCAACACCAAGAATAACTCAGGGGGACCACGCCACATGAGCGCGGGAATCGATCTCGAAAACGTCTGCTGCGACTTCGGCACCTTCCGCGCCGTCGACAATGCCAATGTCTCGATCAAGCCGGGGGAGTTCTTTTCCTTCCTCGGGCCGTCGGGCTGCGGCAAGACCACGATCCTGCGCATGGTGTCGGGCTTCATCGAACCGACGGAAGGCGCGATCAAGATCGGCGGCAAGGACGTGAAGGGAACGCGGCCGAACCAGCGGCCGACGGCGCTGATCTTCCAGAACCTGGCGCTGTTCCCGCTGATGCCGATCTGGGAGAACATCTCGTTCGGGCTGGAAGTGCGCGGCGTCGACAAGGCAACGCGCCGCAAGAAGGCCGAGGATCTCTTGAGGCTTGTCGACCTGCCAGGGGCCGCCGACAAAATGGTCAGCCAGCTGTCGGGCGGGCAAAAGCAGCGCGTCGCCATCGCCCGCGCTTTGGCCGTCGAACCTCAGGTCATGCTCTTGGACGAACCCCTGTCGGCGCTCGACCTGAAACTTCGCCAGCATATGCGGGCCGAGCTGCGCGCGATTCAGAAGCGGACGGGCGTCACCTTCATCTACATCACCCATGACCAGGGCGAGGCCTTGGCGATGTCGGACCGGGTGGGCGTCATGTCCCAGGGCCGCATCCAGCAGATCGCCGCCCCGCGGGACATCTACGACAGTCCGGTGAACGGGTTCGTTGCGTCTTTCGTGGGCGAAAACAACATCTTCGAGGGCACGGTTGGCGCGGTGGCCGAAGGCATGGCCGCGATGACCGGGCCGCATGGGGCCTTCCGCGGACGGCTGTCACCCGAGGCGCAGGGCAAGGCGCTGAAACTTTACGTCCGGCCCGAACATACCGTGCTGGCCCGGACCAAGGCCGCCGAAAACGCGGTCGAGATGGAAGTGACCGAAGTGGCCTTCGAGGGTGCATTCATCTCGGTGCATGGCATGGCGGACGGCGGCAAGCGCCTGTCGGCGGAAGTGAAGAACGACGGCGTGTCGCAAGTGCCCGCCGTGGGTGAAAAGGTCTTTGCGACCTTCGACGCGGCGCGCGCGCTGCTGTTGCCCGACGCGAACGTAAGGGGCTAGGGCGATGAAGGACCTCATCCGCCGCTATGGCACCGGGCTCACCACAACCTTCTGCCTGCTGGTCGCCTTCTGGATTCTCGTCTTGGTGATCCTGCCGAACTTTTCGATGCTGTTCGAAAGTTTCTACCCCTACCTGCCGGTCAGCGAGCTGGACGGGCCGAAGGACGTGTTCACCTTCGACAACTACGGCAAGTTCGTCGCAAACCCGATCGAAACTGCCTGGTTCGGCATCCCCATTACCATCCCGATCCATGTCAGCACCTTCGTCGACACGGTGTTCTTCTCGGCGCTGGTCACGTTCATGACGCTGATCCTGGCCTATCCGCTGGCCTATTTCCTGGCCAAGGTCGCTGCGCCGAAGTCGATCCCGACGCTTCTCCTTCTTCTCTTCGTGCCGATGTGGGTCAGCGAAGCGCTGCGGGCTTTTGCCTGGTACATCATCCTGACCTTCAACGGCCCGCTGAATGCGCTTCTCAAGGGGCTCGGGATCATCGATCAGGGGATCCGCTGGCAGAACGGGGTCTTCACGTCCTACGACGCCATCGTGATCGTGCTGACCTATTGCTACGTCCTTTTCATGCTGTTCCCGATCTACACGGCGATCACCTCGCTTGACACCAACCAGATCGAGGCGGCCGAGGACCTGGGGTCGCCCTGGTGGCGGACGCACTGGCGGGTGGTGATCCCGCACGCAAAGCCCGGCATCGCGTCGGGTTGCGTGATGGTGTTCATGCTGTCGGCGGGCTCCCTGCTGGTGCCCACGGTTGTGGGCTCGACCAAGGCCAACTGGTTCCCGCAGACGATCTACACCTGGTTCAACGACGCGCTCGACTGGAACACGGGGGCAGCCTATTCGATGATCTTCCTTCTGGTCTGCATCGTCTTCGTCATCCTCGCGATGCGGGTCTTCAAGGTCAAACTGTCGGATATCGCCAAATGAGCCGGAACCGCGCATTCCTGGGCCAGCTCTACTTTGGCCTCTTCATCCTCTATCTGCTGGTCCCGCTGATCGTCATGGCGGGGGCGGCCTTCAACGACAGCAAGCTGCCCACCGTGGCGCCGTGGAAGGGGTTTACCTGGGCCTGGTTCGGTGAACTTTGGGCCGATCAGACGATGTGGAGCGCCTTCCTGAACTCGATCCTCGTCGCGCTGGCCGTTGTGGCGCTGGCGGTCCCGATCGGGACGGCGGCGGCGATCGTGCTGAATTCGATCTCGGGCAAGGTCCGCGCGACGCTTTACGGTTTCATGGTCGCGCCGGTGCTGGCGCCGGGTCTGGTCATCGGCATCTCGACGGTCCTGTTCTGGAACCAGCTGGGCCATTCGCTTGGGGCCGATGGCGTCTGGCTGTTCGGGCGGGGCCTGCACCTCGCGACGCTGGGGCAGGTCAGCTATATTGCGGCCTATGTGATGCTTCTGGTGCTCGCGCGGCTGCAAAGCTTTGACCCCGGGCTGGAAGAGGCGGCGCTGGACCTGGGGGCAAGCCACGGCCAGGTGCTGCGGCGCATTCTGCTGCCGCATCTCTATCCGGCCATCGCAGCCTCGGCCGCCATCGCCTTCTTCCAGTCGATCGAGAACTTCAACGTCACGCTGTTCACCAAGGCGAACGAGACGACGCTGACGGTCTATGTCTTCAGCCAGGTGCGGTCTGGGATCACGCCGAAGATCAACGCGCTGGCGTTCCTGTTGATCCTGCTGACTCTGGTCCTGGCTCTGGCCTACGAGATGAACCGCCGCCGAAGGGCACGGATCGAGGCGGCCCGCGAGGCCGAGGCCCGGCGGGCGGAAGAGGCGATGCTCTGACGGACCGCTCGTCGTGCGCCTTCGTCTCCTCCTCGCTGGACGGTCAGCGAGGAGGGACGAAGTCCACCGACGAGCGGTTAACCAAGGGGTTTACGATTCCCTAACGCCCACGGGCAAGCCGATGATTCCGAAAGAAAATCGGAAAATGTCCACCGTGGACAGCCCCGGCTAGATCCCCTCCAGCAGCACCCGGCAGAGCGGAGAGTCCGGGTCGGCCAGCCCGTCGATCACGTCGAAATGGTGCCGCCCGGGGTCTGCTGTCCAGGGGCAGGCCCATTCCTCGGCCAGCACCCTCGCCTGCCAAAGGAAAGCCGGCCTTTCCTCGGCCCCGACCCAGACATGGGCGGTCACCCCGTCGCGCAGGGCGAGCCTTGCCGGGCTTTCCGTGGCGGCCTCGCCCTCGTCGATCTTCAACGTCGTGTTCATCCCGGTTGCCATCAGCGGGCCAAGCTCGGCCAGGGGCGAGATCGGCACCACCCGCGCGACCGGGGCCGGGATGTCGGCGCAGCCCATGCGGGCGGCAAGGTGGCCCCCGGCGGAATGGCCGGTGACGACGATGGGCCCGGAAACCCGGGTCCCGACAAACCAGGCGGCGCGGGCGACCTCGGCGGTGATCTCGGCCAGCCGGGCGACAGGGGCCAAGGTGTAGGAGGGCATCGCGACTGCATAGCCCCGCGCCAACGGCCCCGCCGCCAGGTGCGACCAGTGGGCCTTTGAAAACAGGTGCCAGTAGCCGCCATGCACGAACATGACCACGCCCTTCGGCGCGCCCTCGGGCAGGAACAGGTCAAGGCGCTGCCGGGGCGAGGGGCCGTAGACCAGGTCCAGATCGGCGCGGGGACCCATCGCCTGCCGGAACTCGGCCGCTTCGCGGGTCCAGCGCGGCGGGTACTCGGCCGCGCCGGGGATGAAGGCCCCGTTCGCATAGTCGCGGTCGGGGTCGGGCCAGGCATAGGGCGGCAGGGTCAAGGCAAACTCCGGTCAGGCTTTGCCGACACTGCGCCAGCCGTTCCCCCCGGCGCAAGAGGGCGCGCGCTATGGGTGTGGATCGCCCATGGCGCTGTCCGTCATCCATCTGTTACAAATACGTCGCATATGCGTCACCATGCCGTTCTAGACCGGCACAGAGGCGGCGCGGAGCAGAAGATGGACGACATGCGTGCAATCGAGCAGGACCTTCAGGCCGCCACCACGAAAATCAGCGCTTCGGGCGTGCAGGTCCATTACGGCCAGAGCCATGCGCTGAAGGACGTGTCGGTCGATATTCTGGATCGGGCGGTGACCGCCTTCATCGGCCCGTCGGGCTGCGGCAAGTCGACCTTCCTGCGCTGTCTTAACCGGATGAACGACACCATCGCCTCGGCCCGGATCTCGGGCAAGATCCTTCTGGATGGCGAGGATATCTACGACCCCCGCGTCGACCCGGTGCAACTGCGCGCCAAGGTGGGGATGGTGTTCCAGAAGCCGAATCCTTTCCCGAAGTCGATCTACGACAATGTGGCCTACGGGCCGAAGATCCACGGGCTGACCCGCAACAAGGCGGAACTGGACGCAGTCGTCGAAGCGAGCCTGAAGAAGGCCGCGCTGTGGAACGAGGTGAAGGACCGGCTGGATGCGCCGGGCACGGGTCTCTCGGGCGGGCAGCAGCAGCGGCTGTGCATCGCGCGGGCGGTGGCGACTTCGCCGGAAGTGCTGCTGATGGACGAGCCCTGTTCCGCCCTTGACCCCATCGCCACGGCGCAGGTCGAGGAGCTGATCGACGAGCTGCGCAGCCAGTTCTCTGTCGTGATCGTCACCCATTCGATGCAGCAGGCCGCGCGGGTCAGCCAGAAGACGGCCTTCTTCCATCTGGGCAACCTGGTGGAATATGGCGACACGCCCGCGATCTTCACCAACCCGAAAGACCCCCGGACCGAGGCCTACATCACCGGCCGGATCGGCTAAGGAGAGACCATGAGCACCGCACATATCCTCACCGCCTTCGACCGCGACCTTGAGGCGGCGCAGGCCATGGTGATGCGGATGGGGGGGCTGGTCGAGACTGCCCTTCTGGAAGCGGCCCAGGCGCTTGACACGCGGGACGAAGACCTTGCCGCCCGGGTGCGGGCCGGAGACAAGGCCATCGATGCGCTCGAGGACGAGATCAACACCAGATGCGCGATGCTGCTGGCGCTGCGGGGTCCGACGGCGGGCGACCTGCGTACGGTGCTGACGGTGATGAAGATCGCCGCCGCGCTGGAACGTTGCGGTGATTATGCCAAGAACCTGGCGAAACGGACCGCGATCCTGTCGCAGATGACGCCGGTGCCGGGCGCCTCGGGGTCGATCCGGCGGCTGGCCAAGGCGGTGGTGCAGATGCTGACCGATGCGCTGGACGCCTACATCCGCCGCGACGTGAAGCTGGCCGAGGATGTGCGCACCCGCGACCGCGAAGTGGACCAGATGTACAACTCGATCTTCCGCGAGTTCCTGACCCACATGATGGAGGACCCGCGCAACATCGGGCCCTGCATGCATTTGCATTTCATCGCGAAGAACATCGAGCGCGTCGGCGACCATGCGACGGCGGTGGCGGAACAGGTGATCTACCTGGTGACCGGGGCGATGCCGGGGGATGATCGACCGAAAGTCGACAGCACCGATACGGGGCTTTGAGATGGCACGGAGCGGACAGCCGAGGGTGCTGCTGGTCGAGGATGAACCGGCGCAGCGGACCGTGCTGGCCTACAACCTGGAAGCCGAGGGATTTGCGGTGACCCAGGCCGACAACGGCGAGGACGCGATGGTTCTGGTCGATGAGGAAGACCCGGACATCATCATCCTGGACTGGATGATGCCGAAGGTCAGTGGCATCGAGGTCTGCCGCCGGCTGAAGATGCGCCCGGACACGCGGGGGATCCCGATCATCATGCTGTCGGCCCGGGCCGAGGAAGTGGACCGGATCCGGGGGCTGGAGACTGGCGCGGACGATTACGTGGTGAAGCCCTATTCGGTCCTGGAGCTGATGGCGCGGGCGCGGGCGCAGTTGCGCCGCGTGCGGCCCTCGACCGCCGGGGTGGTGCTGGAGCATGAGGATATCCGGCTGGATCCGGAGAGCCACCGGGTCTACCGGGCAGACAAGGTGCTGAAGCTTGGGCCGACGGAGTTCAAGCTTCTGGTCACGCTGATGGAACGGCCTGGGCGGGTGTTTTCCCGCGAGCAGCTGCTGGACCTCGTCTGGGGCCGGGACATCTATGTGGATACCCGGACGGTCGATGTTCATGTGGGCCGCCTGCGGAAGAGCCTGATGCAGTTCGGTGGGGCCGATCCGGTGCGGACGGTGCGCGGGGCGGGCTATTCGCTGGGCTAGTGTCCACGGTGGACATTTTCTGTTTATCGCATTGAATCAGCGACTTGCCTGCGGAGACTAGGGATTGGGTAACCAATCTTTCCGCCGCACGGGTTGGGGCGCTTTTCGAATCGAGCGCTGCCGCGCAAGGTTTTTCTCTCGTCGTCGGGACTTCGCCCTCCTCCTCGGCTGACGAGGGGCGCTGCCCCTCGAGCTCCCTGGGATATTTCTCGACAGGAGAAATCAGAGGGTCGGGAGCAGCCGGTCGAGGGTGGTCAGGACCTGGTCGACGTTGCCCATGCTGAAAGGCAGTGGCGGGCGGATCTTCAGGCTGTCGCCCTTGGGGCCGGTGGAGCTGATCAGGATGTGATGGTCTCGCAGTGCGTTGACGAGGCGCGCAGTGCGGGCGGGGTCTGGTTGGCCGTCGGTCAGGATGGTCTGGCCGATGAAGAGGCCGGCAGCACGGGTTTCGCCAAGAGAGTCATGGTGTTGCGCGAGAGTCCTTAGACCTTGTGCGAAGGCCAAGCCGGTGGTTTCGGCGTTCTGTCGCAGGCCCTCGTCGCGGATCACGTCGAGGACGGCGAGGCCCACGGCGGCAGCGACGGCATTGCCACCGAAGGTGTTGAAGTAGCGCGCCTTCGCGCCGAATTCGGCAATGGTTTCCGGTTTCAGGACCAGGCCTGCGAGGGGGTAGCCGTTGCCCATCGGCTTGCCCATGGAGACCATGTCGGGGATCACCCCGTGGCGCTGGAAGCCCCAGAAGTGGGAGCCGGTGCGGCCGAAGCCGGGTTGGACTTCGTCGGCGAGGAAGAGGCCTCCATTGGCGCGGATCGCGGCGGCGGCGGGGGCGAGGAAGCCCGCGGGGTCGGGGTAGACGCCGTCGGAGGAGAAGATCGTGTCGACGATCAGGAGGGCGGGCTTGATGCCGTGTTCGGCCATGCGGTCGCAGGCCTCGGTGACGGCTTGGGCGAAGCCGTGGGCGATGCCGCTTGGGTAGTTTGCGGCGGAGGGCGCGGGGATCGGGAAGACTGTGGGCCCGGGGGCGACGGCTGGGCCGATGGACATCGACATCTCGGCGGTGGCGAGGGTGACGCCGTGGTAGGCGTTGTCGGTGACGATGATCCCGGTGCCGCCGGTGGCCGCGCGGGCGATGCGCAGGGCGAGGTCGTTCGCCTCGCTCCCCGTGCAGGTGAACATCACGTGAGAGAGGTCGGGCGGGAAGAGGGCGAGGAGGCGCTCGGCATAATCCAGGATGCCGTCGTGGAGGTAGCGGGTGTGGGTGGCGAGGGTGGCGGCTTGTCTGCTGAGGGCTTCGACGACGCGGGGGTGGCAGTGGCCGACCGAGGCGACGTTGTTGTAGCAGTCAAGGTACCCCGTGCCGTCGGGGGCGTAGAGGTGGACGCCTTCGCCTCGGGTGAGGTGGACCGGGGTTTCGTAGAAGAGCCGATAGGCGGGGCCGAGCGCCTTGGCGCGGCGGTTGGCAAGCGCCTCGTCCTCGGGCGAAAGGCGCCCGGCGCCGGGGGTGTAGGCGTTCAGCATGGTGGTCTGGCGGGTCATGTTGGGGTTCCGCAGGCTGCGAGGAGTTGGGTGGCGAGGGCCGTGGGGTCGGTCATGGCGTCGAGGCCCGCGCGCGAGGTGGGGGCGTTTCGGAGGATGTAGGCGGCGTTCTGCGGGTAACGCGCGGCGCGCCAGGCGGAGATCGTAAGCGTGGTCACCAGGCGGGCGGTGATGAGGTCGGGGAGGAGGTGGAGTTCCTGTGCCGTCAACGGGTTGGCCTGGTGGTAGGTTTTGGTGAGCGGGATCAGGAGGGACGCCGGATCGGCGGGGTCGATCAAGTAAGAGGCGGCGACGGCGAGGTCGCAGATGCGGTAGCTGAGGGTCATGTCGCCGAAGTCGAGGATGCCGGTGAGGTGAGTGGGCTTTTCGGTGTCGGCGAGGAGGTTGTGCGGGTTGAAGTCGCCGTGGATGACCTGACGGGGGAGTTTTTTCAGGGCCGGGGCGAGGTGGGTGGTGAAGTGGGCGAGGAAGGTGGTAATGCGCGGCCTCAGGTCGTCCGGCAGGGCGCCGGTCAGGGGGGCGAGGTCGGGGGTGTTGCGGATGTCCCAGAGGAGGTGGTGGTCCGAGGCCGGGTGGTGGAAGTGGGCGAGGGTGGCGTCGAGCTGGCCCAGGGCGCGGCCGATGGCGGCGGCGAGGGCGGGGGTGCGGGGGAGATGCGCGAGGGGGGTGCCGGGGAGCCAAGTGAGGAGGCGCAGGGCGCCGTCGGGGGTGGGGAGGATGTTGCCGCCGTCTCGGGTGGGGATGACGCGGGGGGTGGGGAGGTTTGGCGCGTGGTGGGCGGTGTGGAGGAGCGCCTGAGTCTGGAAGTCGGTCAACGCGGCGGGCTCGGCGAGGTTGGCGAGTTTCAGGGTGTAGCTCGCACTGGCGGTGTCGAGGCGGTGGTTCTGGTCACGCTCGGATGTGAGGGGGTGGAGGGTGCCGGAGAGGCCCCAGTGAGTGCGGACGAGCGTCGCCAGCGCGTCCGGCGGCACTTGCGGCGGGGGGAGGGAGAGGAGGCTTCCGGCTGGATCGGTCATTTGCGCCGCAGGATAAAGATTGCCGAGCAAGGGGCCAGCGGAATATGCGTTGACATGGTTGAGTGTTTTAGTAAGGATATATCGGAAGCCCAGCCAGCCCGTACGGGTCCGCCCGGTGTGATCGTCATCTGGAGGTCATCATGCCCGAACGCCGTTTCCCTTGGGGGGAATTCCTGGACCTGTTGAACGCTGCTGTGGTCTTCCCCGGCCCAGCCTTGGAAGCGCTGATCGCGCGGCTGGAGGGGCGGGGATGAACGCCTATGTGGAGCCGTGGCTGACCACGGATGCGACCCCGGTCCATGATGCGCGGGTGCTGACCGAGGGCGGATCGCTGGCGCGGATCGTGCTGGACGGGCAGGTGTATTCCCTGCGGATCACGCGGGCGGGGAAGCTGATCCTGACGAAATAGGGCGCCGCGGTCGGGCCCAAGGGCAAATTTCTTGAGTAAGAAATTTGACAAATTCCTTACTTAAGGAATTTGGAGTCCTCAGCCCCCGGTGTGGCTCATGTGCCGGGTGATTTGCCCGGCGACCTTCTGGCGGCTGTAATCGAAGTCGTGGCCCTTGGGCTTGCGCGCAATGGCGGCGCGGATGGCCTGTTCCAGGTGCGCGTCGTCGGGGCTGGCGCGAAGGGGGGCTCGGAGGTCGGCCATGTCCTCTTGCCCGAGGCACATGTAAAGCTCGCCCGTGCAGGTCAGCCGCACGCGGTTGCAGCTTTCGCAGAAATTGTGGGTGAGGGGCGTGATGAAGCCGACCTTCTGGCCGGTTTCCTCGATGCGGACATATCGCGCCGGGCCGCCGGTGCGTTCAGCGAGGTCAGTGAGGGTGTAGCGCTCGGCGAGCCGCGCGCGGAGGTCTTTCAGGGGCCAGTACTGGTCGAGGCGGAGGGGGGACATGTCCTCGCCCATCGGCATGACCTCGATGAAGGTGAGGTCGTGGCCTTCCTCGGCGCACCAGTCGAGGAGGGGGAAGAGTTCGTTTTCGTTGAAGCCTTTCAGGGCGACGGCGTTGATCTTGACCTTGAGGCCCACGGATTTCGCGGCTTCGATCCCTTTCAGGACCTGGTTCAGACGGCCCCAGCGGGTGATCTGCTGGAACTTGTCGGGGTCGAGCGTGTCGAGCGAGACGTTGATCCGGCGGACACCCACGGCGGCGAGTTCATCGGCGAAGCGGGTGAGCTGGCTGCCGTTGGTGGTGAGCGTCAACTCCTTCAGCGCGCCCGTGTCGAGATGGCGCGACATGGCGCGGAAGAAGGTCAGGATGCCCTTGCGGACCAGGGGCTCGCCCCCGGTGATGCGCAGCTTCTGGACGCCAAGACGGACGAAGGTGGAGCAGAGGCGGTCAAGCTCCTCCAGGGACAGGAGGTCGGCCTTGGGCAGGAAGGTCATGTGTTCCGACATGCAATAGGTGCAGCGGAAATCGCAGCGGTCGGTGACCGAGACGCGCAGGTAGCTGATGGCGCGGGCGAAGGGGTCGATCAGGGGCTGCATGGGGGTAAGGTATGCCTGCGCGGGGGGGCGCACAAGTGCGCGAGCGGCAATTGCGGGGGGGAAAGCGGCGGGCTAGGCTACGACCATGAGACATCTTGCCATGCTTTCCGCTGTCGCCCTGGCCCTGTCGGGCTGTGCCCTGTTCCAGAAGCAGGCGGAGGGCCCGCGGTCGGTCACCGGCCCGGCCGAGCCCGGTCCTGCGACCGAGTTTGCCCCGGAGGTGTCGACCTCCGTCTTGGGCACGAGCCGGGCGACGAGTGCGGAGGCGCTGGACAAGACCACGGCCGAGGAGAAGGCCGCGGCGCTGGCGGCACCGGCTTCAGGCGGAGAGCGCGAATTGGGCAAGGTTGTCGTGGCGCTGGGTCCGCCGGCCGAGCAGGGGATCTGGCTGTCCTCGGCGCTGGTCACGGACAAGGCGCAGGGGCGGATCGTCACGGCGGCGGGCAAGTCGCTGGCGGTGGAGTTGCGGCCGGGGACGGGCGGGGCGCTGTTGTCGTTGGCGGCGTTCCAGGCCTTGGGGCTGAGCCTGACCGAGTTGCCGGAGGTCACGGTCTACGGGCCGTAAGGGCGGTCTTTCGAAATGAGCGCTGACGCGCGAGGCTTTTGTCTCGTCGTCGGCCTGCGCCTCCTCCTCGGGCCAGATGGGGGCGCTGCCCCCAAACCCCCGGAGTATTTGTCCAAGGGCAAGATGCTTGCGGTTTCAGGCGGGTTGGGTGGCGAGGGTTTCCGCAAGCGTTCCGGTGACCTGCCAATCATCGTCGAGGAGGAGAAGGTCGGCGAGGTCGCGGCCTTCGGGGGTTGCCAGGTCGGGGCGGTTCAGGAGGCGGGCAGGGGCGGAGACGGCCATGTCGAGGGCGGTCTCGGGGTTGATTCCGACCACGGTGATGAGACGGCGGAGGCCTTCGGCCATGGTGACATGCGCGCCTGCGAGGGAGCCTTCGGCATTCACCAGGCGGCCGTCCTTCAGCCAGATGTCCTGACCGTAGAGGCGGAAGTGGTCCGAGCCGCCGACAGTACACATCGCGTCGGAGACAAGGAACATCCGGCCAGGGATCGGCCTGGCGCGGATCGCGAGGCCCACCATCTCGTCGGCGACATGGATGCCGTCGCAGATGATGCCCGCATAGGAGGTGGAGTTGATGCAGGCGCCGGTCACGCCGGGGGCGCGGTTCAGCATCGGCGACATGGCGTTGAAGAGGTGGGTGAATGAGGTCGCACCGGCGTCGAGGAGGGTGCGCACCTCGTCTGCCGTGGCGTCGGAATGGCCGATGGAGACGACGGTGCCGGTCGCCGCGATCTGGCGGACCTGAGCGGGCGTCACGCTTTCGGGGGCGACGGTGATCTTGACGAAAACGCCTGCGGCTCGCAGGCGCTGGATATGAGCCAGGGTCGTGGCGTCGAAGGGGCGGACATACTCGGCGGCATGGGTGCCACGGCGGGGAATCGAGAGGTGTGGGCCTTCGATATGGAGGCCGAGAAGGCTGCGGTCGGGGGATGGTTCCGCGTGGGCCGAGAGGATGGCGTCGACAGCGCAGGAAAGGACCTCGGGCGCGTCGGTGATGACAGTGGGCAGGATGCCGACGGTGCCGAAGCGGCGGTGGGCGGCGGCCATGGTGTGCAGGGCTGCGGGCGTCTGGTCATTGTTCAGAAGGGCGTCGCCGCCGCCGTTGACCTGGAGGTCGAGGAAGCCGGGGGTGAGGGTGCCCGTCAGGCGGCGGGTCGGGGCACCTTTCGGGGGCGTGCCGATCCGCAGGCTGCGGTTCCCGGCGACGGCGAGGGCCGCACCGGGGCGCAAGCTGATGCCGTCGAAGATCGCGTCGGGGATCAGCCAGAGGTCGGGTGTGGCGGTCATGGCCGTGATCCCGTGAAGAAATAGGGGCGAAGGGCGGTTTGCACCCGGGCCAGGGCCAGCGCGCGGGGCAGGGGATATGTGCTGGAGCGGGCGCTGGCAATCTCTCCCTCGCGGAAATGCGCGAGGAGAAGGGGGTCCGGGAGGCGTTTGTCTTCGAGGTCTTTGAGCAGGCGGTTGACGGCGGCTTGCGCCTTGGGCTCGGGCCAGTAGTAGCGGATGCGGTCGGCAAGGCCGAAGTGGCGCTGCAGGCGCGGGTAAGGCCCGTGGATATGGGCCTGCCAGTAGACGGGGTTCTGCAGCATCACTTCCTCCATCGAGTCGGGGAGGGAGGGGCTGGTGGACCAGCCGTTCTGGGCGCGGATGGTGTCGAGGGCGTAGAGCGCCTCGCGCCAGGCGAAGGTGAGGGCGGGGCCGACCTTCTGGAAGGCGAAGCCGAGTTGGGCGAGGCGGGGGTAGGCTTCGGGGTGCTGGTAGTCGGTGGAATGGGCTTCGAGGCAAACCGTTGGCCAGTCTTTGAGGGCGGTCAGAAGGCCGGGGTTGCGGGCGAGGGGGAGGTGGTGGACTTCCATTGGCGAGAACTCGACGCCGGGCTGGACGACGAGGCCGCCGATCAGGTCGAGGGGGATTTGGGCAGCCCGGAAGGCGTCGTGGTGGGCGTCGAGGGTGGCTTTGGCGGAGGCGGGCGTGGTGGGCGGGATGTCGCCGTGGTCGTCGGTGCGCGCGCCGCCGGGGGGTGGGACCTCGGTGCCGATGACGAAGAGGAGGTTTGCGGGGTCGGGAGCGTGTTGCAGGGCGGTGGCGGCCAGGGCGGCGGAGCGGGTGGCGGTGATTTCGTCGGGAAGTTGGGCGGGCTCGAAGGCGCAGCCCTCGGAGCAGTCGAGGTGGATCTTGGTGAAGCCTGCGGCGGCGTAGTCGGCGACCATCCGGTGGGCTTTGGCCATAGCCTCGTCGGCAGGAAGCTTGCGCCAGGCTTGGGGGCCGAGGTGGTCGCCGCCGAAGAGGATGCGTTCATGTGACACGTGAGCTTTCGCGGCGATGTCTTTGACGAAGCTGATGAAGTCGGCGGGTCTTAGGCCGGTGTAGCCGCCATCCTGGTTGACCTGGTTCGAGGTGGCCTCGACGACGATGGGCTGGTCGAGCTGCTCGGCAAGGGTGAGCGAGGCTTCCAGCGCGTCCGGGTGGGCAGTGCAGACGGAGGGGATGGCGATGGCTTCCCCGGCGCGGTTGCGGGCGATGATCTGGCGGAGGTCAGGCATGCCGGGCCTCGTTCAGAGCATGGAGGGCGGCACCGCGCGCGCCACTGGCGTCGCCGCCTTCGGCGAGGCGGATGGCGGGGATCGGGAAGCCGCCGAGGGAGGCCTTGGTGAGGGTCCGCGTCAGGTCTTCGGTCAGGCCGGGGGCGCGGGAGAGGCCGCCGCCGAGGACGATCACTGCGGGGTCAATGGTGAGGCAGAGGGTGATGAGGAACTCGGTCGCGAGGTCGAGCCAGATGTCCCAGGCCATGGCGAAGGCGGGGGTGGTGGCGCGACCCGAGACAATGGTTTCGGGGGCGTACGTGACGCCAGTCAGGTGGGCTGCGATGCGGGAGAGGCCGGGGGCGGAGAGGTAGGTCTCGACGCATCCCTGGCGGCCGCAGCCGCAGGTGAGGATGGGGAGGTTGTGGGCGGCGATGGGGGGGGCGGCGAGGGGGAAGTGGCCGAACTCGCCGCCGGTCTGGGCGGGCGAGGGGAGGAGTTTGCCGCCCGTCACGACGCCTCCGGCGACGCCGGTGCCGAGGATGAGGCCGACGGCGGGGTCGGCGCCCTTGGCGGCCCCGAGGGTGGCTTCGGAGAGGGTGAGGGCGCGGCAGTCGTTGATCCAGGCGATCTTGCGGCCCGCGGCCTGGGCGATGTCGGCGGGGAAGGGTTTGCCGGTGGCGGAGAGGTTGGAGGTCAGCGCGAGGCCGGTCTTTGGGTGGATGAGGCCTGCGGCGGAGATGCCGATGGGGCTTTCTCCGTGGGTTGCGCACCAGTGGATGGCGTCGGCCATGGCGGTGACAAGGGCGGGATAGTCCCTGGGCGTGGGCCAGCGGAGACGGGCCTGAAGGGTCCAGTCGGGGGCGAAGACCTGCGCCTCGATCTTGGTGCCGCCGAGGTCGATGCCTGCTGCGATCATGGCGTCACCGGGTGGAGGCGGACGCCCGAGACGACACGGGTCAGGGTGCCCTGGCCCGCGAAGGGGTCGTCGACGTTGAGGCCGAGGGCGTCGGACCAGTGGACGGCGAGGAGCTGGGCGAGGGCGACGTAGAGGGGGGCTGACCAGAGGTCTGTGTAGGGAAGCAGGATCTCGGGGGCGGTGATCTGGCTGGCCGGGTATTGGGTACGAAGCTCAGTCAGGAGGTCGTCGTCATAGGCGCGGGTGTGAGGGTCGGATGAGCGGAAGAGCCAGAGGTCGGTCTCGCCTACGGTGAAGCTTTTCGGGCCGTGGCGAAAGCCGAGGGTCGAGTCCCAGAGCGCGGGGATCCGGCCTGCGGCAAGCTCCATGACTTTGAGCGCGGCCTCACGGGCGGCGAAGGTGAGGGGGCCGGAGCCGAGAAAGACGGCGCGCCGGGGGCGGCGGGCGGAGCGGGCGGCTTCGATGAAGGCGGGGAGGAGGGTTTTGAGGGTGTCGGCGAGTAGGGAGAAGCGCCTGGCCGTCTGAGAAGCCGGGAGGGTGGAGTCGAAGAGTGCGGCGGCGGTCAGGAGCATGGTGGAGAAGCTGGAGGTCATCGCGAAGCCCTGGTCGTGGGTGACTTCGGGCAGGGTGATGACGCGGGCCTTGGGGTCCTGGCCAAGGGCGGACTGGGCGTTGCAGGTGATGTGCAGGCGAGGCCAGTGCGGGGCGAGGGCGTCGAGGGCGGTCTGGAGGCCGATGCTTTCGGTGGAGTTGCCGGAGCGGCCGAAGCTGACGATGAGTTTAGGCTGCCCGCGCAGGTAGGCGTGGGGGCGGGCGACGATGTCGGTGGTGGGGACGGAGCGGAGGCGGGGGCCGGGTTGGCCCTCAAGGCCTGCAGCGAGGATGTCGCCGATGTAGGCGGAGGTGCCTGCGCCGCAGAACCAGACTTCGTGGGTTCCGGCGCTGGTAATCCATGCGCGGAGGTCGGCCACGGGGAGTTCGGCGCCCCATGCGGTCCAGATGGCAGGCTGGGCGAGGATTTCGCGGAAAGTGGCGTGGCGGGTTAGGTCGGTCATTCCTGGTCTTCTTGGTATTGCGGCTGCCCCCCACCCCCGGCCCCTCCCCACGGAGGGGGAGGGGAGGCGCTTGGGGCGGGCCTTGGTCCTGGCGCGGAAACGTCACGCTTGCGGTTTGCGCCGGTGAGGAAATTGAGCGCCTGCGGCGCGAGCCTTTTGTCTCGCCTCTGGCCTGCGGCCAACCGGCTCGGGCGTGCGCGCCGCGCGGGGATATTTGGCGAAGGGAAAGGCTGGGCGTGGGTCATCGGGTTTGGGTGACCTTGGCGAGCGTTGTGGGACGGTCTGGGTCGTGGCCGAGGGCCAGGGCGGTTTGCAGGGCAAGGGGGTAGGTTAGGATCAGGAGCGCGGCGGCTGCGGCGGCGGGGGTTAGGTCGGTTGCGCCCACGTCGGAGGGGCGGAGGCGGAAGGTGGTGCCGCCGGCGGCTTTGAAGCGCTGCTCGGCGGTGTCGAGGCTGGGTTGGACGTCAGGCTGTTCGGTATCGAGGATCAGGATCAGGAGGGGGTTCGTCACCAGTTGCAGGGGGCCGTGGAGGACCTCGGAGGAGGAATAGGCCTCGGCGTGCAGCGCGCAGCATTCCTTGAGTTTCAGGGCCAGCTCCTGGGCGGCGCCGAAGCCGGTGTCGCGGCCGATGACGTAGACATGGGAGGCGCGCAAGAGGGCGGCGAGGAGGGATTTGGTCTGGGGGAGCTGCTTGCCTTGCAGGGCTGCGATGGCCTGTGCGGAGGCCCGGGCGCGGGGGGCGTAGGCGGGGGAGAGGGTGGAGAGGAGGGCCATTCCGGCAGCGATGGAGCCCACCACGGATTTGGTGGCAGGGACGGCCTGTTCGGGTCCTGCGCTGATTTTCAGGGTGGCGTGGGCCTTGGCCTCCACCGGGCTGCCGAGGGCGTTGGTGAGGGCGAGGACGGTGGCCCCGGCGTCGCGGGCTCCTTCAGCGGAGCGGACGAGGTCGGGGGAGGCTCCGGATTGGGATACGACGAGGACGGCGGCGTCGGTCAGGCGGACGCCCTGGCCCAGTGAGAAGATCGAGGGGGGGAGCGAGGTGACGGGGAGGTGGGTTTCCCGCATCAGTTCGTAGGCGAGGATGTTGGCGGCGGCGTCGGAGGAGCCGCGGGCGACGGTGTAGATTGCGCTGAGGTTCTGGAGGCTCGGCAGGGTGACGGGCTGCGCGACGGCGGTGGCGAAGACGCCGGGGGACTCGGCGATTTCGCGTGCCATGTGCTGGCCGGCGTTTGCGGGGAGGTCGGTCATGTGGCGGATCCGGTGGCCCCCCACCCCCGGACCCTGCCCACGGAGGGGGAGGGGAGGCGCTTGGGGTGGTGGGGGTGCGGTAGGCAGTCGTTGGCGCGGGTTGCGGGTGCGGGGCCTCCGGCGGGGATACTTGGGGACAGATGAAAGGGTGCGTAAATCATTGGTGGAGGCCGTGTTTGTCCAGTTGCGCCCAGGTGTCGGTGAGGTCGACGACCTGGCCGGTGGTGCGGGCTTGGTCGAGGGCGATGGCGGCGATGCCGGCTTCCATCGCGTCGAGGATGGAGACGGGGAGGCTACCCGTCTGGCCGCGCAGGTAGGCGGTGATGTCGCGGCACATCAGTTGGTCGGCGCCGTAGTGGGCGCCTTTCATCGCGGTGCCTTGCGTGTAGTCGTGGTCGGCGAGGCGGCGGCCGTCGCGGGCGGTGACCTTCAGGAAGCCGCGCACGAAGTCGCCTTCGGCCATGCCGTGGGTGCCGATCACGCAGAAGCGGCGATGTTCGTCGGGGACGTTCAGGTTGGTGTGGAAGGCGAGGCTGGCACCGGTTTCGTACTGCAGGATCGCGGTCTGGTAGTCGATGATGTCGCCGTCGGAGTTGAAAGGGTCATCGGTCGCTTCCCAGACGGATTTCTTGACGTGGAAGATTTCGGCCTCGGCATTCGACTTGGGCGCGTTGGCGGGGACGAAGCTTTTGCGGCCACCGAAGCTGGCGACGCGGCTCGGCCGTGAGCCGGTGACCATGTTGTAGATGTCGAGGTCGTGGCAGCATTTCTCCAGCATGAAGCCGCCCGCAAGGCCGGTCTTCCGCCGCCAGTCGCGCATGAAGAAGGCGCCGTGGTAGGGGCCGATGTGTTCGTTGGCCTCGAGGCTGGTGATGTCGCCGAGCCAGCCTTGCGACATGGCAGAGCGGAGGTCGACCATGTGCTGGGAATAGCGGAGCACGAGGCCGACCATGGCGCGGTTCACCCCACCGTGTTTCGCAAGGAGGCGGGCGAGTTCGAGGGTTTCTTCGATCGAGACGACGACGGGTTTTTCGGTGAAGACCTGGACGCCCGCTTCGAGGCCAAGGCGAATCTGGTCGAGGTGGAAGACGTTCGGGGAGAAGACGCAGTAGAGGTCGGGCCTGGCGTCGGAGAGCATCGCCTCAACCGAGGGGTAGCGCGGAGTGTCGGTGCCGATCATGTCCAGATGCGTGGGCTGGGGGTCGTAGTAGCCGACCACTTCGGCTTCCGGCATTTCTTCCTTGAGCGTGGTCAACACGTGACCGGCCCGCAGGCCGATGCCTGAGGTGACGATGCGCATAACGGTCTCCTTCTTCAGGCGGCGAGCGCTGGCGCCTGCCGCCGCCGCATCACGCGGCCTTGGGTGTCGAAAACATGGGCGTCGGCGGGGGCGAAGGTGAGGCCCACCTCCTCGCCCTCGTGAACGGTGGTGTCGCCGGGCAGGGCGGCGCAAAGCTTCAGCCCGTCGGCCATCTGGCCATAGGCAATGGCGGTGCCGCCAAGGCGTTCGAGGACCCGTAGGCGCATGGCAAGGCCTTGGCCAAGCTTCAGATTTTCGGGCCTGACGCCGACGTCCACTTTGTCGCCGGGTTTGGCGGCGGGCTCGACCGGCAGTGTCATACGGGTGCCGCCGTGGAATTCGACAGACAGGCCATCCGCGCCTGCGCTGGTGACGGTGGCGGGGAGGAGGTTCATGTTGGGCTGGCCGATGAAGGTGGCGACAAAGCGGGTGGCGGGGTGGTGGTAAAGCTCCATCGGGGTGCCGAATTGTTCGATGCGGCCCTTGTTCAGGACGACGATGCGGTGCGCCATGGTCATGGCTTCCACCTGGTCGTGGGTGACGTAGACCATGGTGGCGTCGAGGTCGCGTTGCAGGGCGGAAAGTTCGACCCGCATCTCGCCGCGGAGGGCGGCGTCGAGGTTGGAGAGCGGCTCGTCGAAGAGGAAGACCTTGGGGTTCCGGACGATGGACCGTCCGATGGCGACGCGCTGGCGCTGGCCTCCCGACAGTTGGCCGGGTTTCAGGCCAAGCTTTTCGGTCAGTTGCAGGATTTCGGCGGCGCGGCCGACCTTTTGCTTCACCTCGGCCTCGGGCAGGCGGGCGACGCGGAGGGGGAAGGCGATGTTCTCGAAGACCGAGAGGTGGGGGTAAAGCGCGTAGGACTGGAAGACCATCGAGATGCCACGGTCGACCGGTGCGGCGGCAGAGACATCGACACCGTCGATCAGGATGTGGCCCGCAGTGGCCGCCTCAAGCCCCGCGATGATGCGGAGGAGGGTGGACTTGCCGCAGCCCGAGGGGCCGACGAAGACGACGAACTCCTTGTCGCGGATCGCAAGGTCAATGCCGGTCAGCACCTGAGAGGTGCCGAAGCTCTTCGTGATGCCTTGAAGGTCAAGCGTGGCCATGCGGGGCGGTCCTTTGCGGAAAGGTTGGGGGCGCGAGGAAACCCGCGCCCCCGGTTGCGATCAGCGGACGGCGGCGAGTTCGACGCCGGCCTGGGTCACAAGCTCGTCCACGGTGCCTTCTTCCAGCATGATGCCCTGGATCATGTTGGTGAAGACGGCCTGCAGCGCCTTGAAGTCCTCGACCATCGGCTCGGGTCCGCCGGTCGAGATGCCGGCCACAAAGATCGGCCAGTTGCCCTTGGTGTAGTAGGGGTCGGCGATGCCCAGCTTTTCGTACTGCAGGATCGGCGTCAGGCCCCAAGACGAGTCGAGATCATACTGCGCCTCGCCCGTGGTCAGTGCCTTGGCCAGCTTGATTGCCAGTTCCTCGTTGCCGGTGCCCTTGAAGACCGCCAGCGAGTCGGTGATCAGGATGGTGCCCGAGACACCCGAAGGGCCAGCCGGAACCGGGGCGACGATCTGGGTCGGCACCTTTTCCTTGTGCTGTCCTTCGCCCCAGGGACCCGAGACATACATCGCGATCTGGCCGTCGTTGAAGAGGTCGCGCATCTGGTCGCGCTCCCACTCGGTCGGGCCGGACTGCATGTAGGGCAGGAGGTCTGCGTAGAGCTGCAGGGTTTCGCGGGTCTGCTGGCTGTCGAGTGCCGGGGTGCCGTCGTCGTTGTAGACCTTGCCGCCGTTCGAATAGAGGAAGTCGAGGAACATGTGCATCGTGTTGTCGAAATCCTTGCCGGCGATGCCGATGCCTGCGGCGTCGGTGTTGTCGGTCACGGTCTTCGCCAGCGCGACGAGGTCGGCCCAGGTGGCGGGCGCCTTGCACTCGGCCCCCGCGGCCTCGACCACGGCGCAGTTGATGTAGAGAGCCTTGGTCGAGAAGGCGTGCGGGATGCCCCAGTACTGGCCGCCGTTGGTCACGGTCTTGAGGACGCCGGGCTGGTAGGCTGCCTCTTCCTCGGGCGTGAAGGTCACGGGGACGATCAGGTCGTTGTTGGCAAGCTGCCGCAGGGTGCGCGAGCCCATGTAGGCCACGTCCGGCGGGTCACCGGCGGCGGCAAGCTGCATCGACTTGTCCTGGCAGGTGCCCCATTCCACCGCTTCCATCTTCACGGTGACGCCGGCGTTTTCGGCCTGGAACTGGTCGATGACCTTCTGGTCGGCCGCGCGCACTTCGCCGCCGCACATGATGAAGTGCAGCTCTTGCGCCTGGGCCGAGAGGGCCGTGCCGGCCATCAGCGCGGCAGCGACCGTCAGGGTCTTGATGTGGGTCATTGGTAGTCTCCCTTGTTGGTGGTCTTGGTTGGTCATTCTTTCACCGCGCCCGCGGTCAGGCCCGCGACGAGGTATTTCTGCAGGAACAGGAACACGATCATCACCGGGGTGATGCCCGTGAGGGCGGCGGCCATCATCTCGTTCCAGGTGACGTCCTGGTAGCCGATGAACTCATAAAGACCCGCAGGCAGCGGCTGGATCTCGCGGACGTTGTTGAAAGTGATCGCGAAGAGGAACTGCTGGGCATAGGCGCCGATGAAGACGGCGGTGCCGACAACGATCAGGCCTGGGACCGCCAGCGGGATGACGACGCGGCGGAGCGTATAGAGGCGGGACGCGCCGTCGACGTAGGCGGCTTCCTCAAGCTCTTTCGGTATCTTTTCCAGGTAGGAGCGGAGGAGCCAGATGCCGGTGGGGATCAGGAAGGCCACGCCCGGGATGATCATCGCCCAGTAGGTGTTCAGCATCGAGAGCGACCGCAGAACGCGGTAAAGCGGGATCAGGAGAACCGCCCCAGTGAACATGTTCACGGCCAGGAACCCGCCGAGCGAGAGCGATTTGAAGGGAAACTCCAGCCGGGCATAGGCATAGGCGGCGGGGATCACGACGACCATCGTGATGGCCGTCACTGCGCTGGCGACAAAGATCGAGTTGAAGATGTAGCGGCCCAGAAGCGGGACGGTGACCCACATGTCGCGGTAGGCCTGCAGGCTGAAATCCTCGGACCACCAGGTGAAGTCAGCGGTCATCAGGTGGCTCATGGGCCGGAGGGAGACGCGGATCATCTCGATGAAGGGCATCAGGATGAAGAGCAGGAAGAAGAACGTGGCGATGTAGACGCCGATCTTCTGGAGGAGTGTCAGACGGTCGATCATCATTTCGCCCCGTAATGCCGGTTCACGCGGTTCAGGAACCACAGGTAGAAGAGCGAGAAGGCCGCCAGGAGGACCACGATCACCACCGCCCGCGCCGCGCCCTCGCCGAAGCGTTGCGAGGAGATCGCGACCTTGTAGGTGTCGATGATGAGCGTCGTCGTCGCCCCGCGCGGGCCGCCTTCGGTGAGGATCCAGATGATCTCGAAGCTGTTGAAGGTCCAGATCGCGGAGAGGAGTGCCATCGAAACGATCACCGGCATGATCTGGGGAATGGTGATGCGGCGGAAACGATACCAGCGGCTGGCCCCGTCGACCCAGGCGGCCTCGTAGAGGTCCTTGCTGACCCCCTGCATCGCCGCGAGGAAGAAGAGGGTCACCATCGGTGTGCCGACCCAGACATCGGTGACGACGGCGGAGTAGAAGGCAGAAGTCTTGGTGGCGAGAAGCGCGATCCGGTCCTCGACCAGCCCGAACTCCTGCAGAAGGCCCGAGATCAGCCCGAAATAGCCGTTGTACATCCACTTCCAGCCGATGACGCCGATGGCGATCGGGATCACCCAGGGCGGCATCACCAGGACGCGGAAGAGCGCCTTGCCGGGGATCGCGGCGTTGAGGAGCGAGGCGCCGATCAGGCCGACGATCAGCTTCAGGCTGACGGCAAGCACCATCCAGTAGAAGGTCCGCCCCACGGTCTGCCAGAACTTCGGGTCGCCGAAAAGCGCGGCATAGTTGGCGACGCCGACGAAGTTTTCCCCGCCAAGGGTCGCGTCGGTGAACGACAGCCGGATCGTCTCAACCAAAGGCCAGACGACGATGACCAGGATGAAGAGAAGCGCGGGCGAGATCAGGAGCCAGGCAAAAGCCTTGTCCGACAGCTCGCGCCGCTGCATCCGGTCCGGTGCGGTGCCTTCGGCGACAAGCGTCATGCAGTTCCCCCTGTCCTCCCTTGGGCCGCCCTGGCAAGGGGCGGCACGGGTCGAATCATGTCGTTGGTGTGACGATACCAGAAAAGTGATGTCGTGCTACCATCATAATACCAAGTTTGCAGAAAAACCGGACCAACTGCCGATTTCCCTTGTTTTTGCTGGGTAGTTTGGTCCATCTTGCGCGGAACCGAGGGGATTGGTCCCATCGAAATAATACCAATTCGGGGGCTTCCGATGGAAGACGACCTGGCGCTGTATCGCCCCGATGCCTGGTTCCGCGCCGCGCGGGGGCCGCGGTATGAGCAGCTGTATCGGCATTTGTCCGCGGCCATTGCCGCCGGGGAACTGCCGCCCGAGGCGCAGCTCCCGCCGGAGCGCGAGCTGGCGCTGATCGCGGATGTCTCCCGCGTGACGGTGCGGAAAGCGGTCAGCCAGCTGGTCGAGGACGGAGTGCTGGAGCAGCGTCGGGGCGCGGGGACTTTCGTGCGCCCGCCGAAGTCGAAGATGGAGCATTCGCTGTCGGCTTTGTTGTCCTTCACCGAATACATGCGGCAACGGGGGAAGACCTCCTCAAGCCGGATCCTGCGGCGCGGGCTGTTCCTGCCGACGCCGGACGAGATGATGGCGCTGGGCCTGCCGCAGGGCGACCGCGTGGCGCGGGTGGAACGCTTGCGCTTTGCCGATGACACGCCGCTGGCACTGGAATGGTCGTCGCTGCCCACTGACGTCCTGCCGGACCCGGAGGCGGTGGAGACTTCGCTTTACGACGTGCTGCGGGCGGCTGGACGTGCCCCAACGCGGGCGGTGCAGCGGATCACGGCGGTCAACCTGACGGCGGTGGATGCGAAGCTTCTGCTACTGCCCGAGGGCGCGGCGGTGCTGCGAATCGACCGGACAGCCTATCTGCCCTCGGGCCGGCCGATCGAGTTCACCCGCGGGCTCTACCGCAGTGACATCTATGATTTCATAGCCGAATTGAGGCTCGACGCGCCATGACACTTACCTTCCGCACCTGGGTCGACGGGAACCAGATCCGTTGCCTTGTCGGCTCGGACCGGCCCCTCACCGCTCCGGTCCTGTGCTTCTCGCTGATGGCCGCGCCGAAGGTGATCTCGGGCGGGACGATGGTGCGGTGTGTGGCGGGCTATGCCGAGGTGGCGCTGCCTGACCTTGCGCCGGGGGTGGAGCACGAGGTGGTGCTGGAGCACGCGCACAAGGAATTCGGGCCGAGGAACCGGGCCTGGCTGCCGCTCGGCGCGTATCTGCGGGCGGGGAAGGAATGCCTGCCGCTGCCGCCGGGGAATGACCTTGGGCTGAGGGAGGTTGAGGGTCCGGCTGCGCCGTCGCTTCCGGCTGACCGCTTGCCGCTGGTGCCGCAGCCGACGGAGTGGAGGCCCGCGGGCGGGACGCTGGAGTTTGTGGCAGTTGCCTCGGTCGCGGGCCTTGAGGGCGTGAGCGGCCTGGCGGAACGGCTGGGGCTTGCTCCCATGGTTGCCCCGGGTGGAGTGGCGCTGGCTGTCACTGAGGAGGCCGCGCTTGGCCACGAGGGCTACTGCCTGACGATCGCGCCCTCGGGCCTGTCGGTGGCGGTTGGCGGGCCTGCGGGGCTCCACTACGCCGGGATCACGCTTCTGACCCTGCGCGAGACCTGTGGCGGCCAGCTGCCATGCGGGACCATCTCCGACACACCCCGATTCGGCTATCGCGGCCAACACCTTGATTGCGCGCGGCATTTCTTCGGGACGGGCTTCATCCTGCGGCTTCTGGACCTGATGGCTTTGTTGAAGCTGAACCGCTTTCACTGGCATTTCGCCGATGATGAGGCCTTCCGGCTGGAGGTCGACACCCAGCCGCTCCTCTGGCAGCGCACCGCCTTCCGGGGCGAGGGGGAGCTGGTGCCGGGGGTCTTCGGCGGCGGGATAAGGGCGGGGGGGAGTTATTCGAAGGCCGATGTCGCGAGGATCGTGGCCCATGCCAAGGCCCTGCAGATCGAGGTCCTGCCGGAGATCGAGGTCCCGGCCCATTCCCACGCGATGGTCAAGGCGGTGCCGGGCCTGCGCGATCCCGGCGACAATGGCGAGGAGGTCTCGGTCCAGGGTTACCTCGACAACATCGTCAACCCGGCGGTCCCGGCGACCTGGGACCTGCTGGTGCCCCTGGCGAAAGAGGTGGCAAGCCTCTTCCCCCTGCGCGTCCTGCACCTTGGCGCGGACGAGGCGCCGCATGGGGCCTGGGGCGGCTCGCCTGCCGTCGCGGCGCTGAAGGCGCGGGAGGGGCTGAAGACATCCGACGACGTGCAGGGCTGGATGCTGGCGAAACTGGCCGAGGAGCTGGGGTCGGACGGCATCCGCGTGGCGGCCTGGGAGGAGGCTGCAAAGGGCTGTCAGGGCGGCATCGGCAACGGCGCGCTTCTGTTCAGTTGGACGGGGCAGGGCCCGGGGATCGAAGCGGCGCGGCGGGGGCATGACGTGGTGATGTGCCCGGCCCAGCACGCCTATTTCGACCTTGCGCATTCCCCGGACCTGGACGACTGGGGCGCGGCCTGGGCCGGTTTCGTGCCGCTGGAGAAGACGGTTGCCTGGGACCCGGTGCCGAAAGGGGCCGAAGACATCGCCCCCCGCATTGCCGGGGTCGAGGCCTGTTTCTGGGGCGAGTTCACCATTGAGGATCGACAGGCCGAAGGCATGATCGCCCCGCGGATCCTGGGGATCGCGACCAAGGGGTGGGAGCCTGCGGGGCGGACCGACGGGGCCGTCTTGCGCGCGCTGGCAGGGGTCTACGCGCCGCTCTTCGACCGGATTGGCTGGCAGCGGCATCGCGGCGCATGACTCACGGCCGGCGGGTCTGTTGAAAAATCAACTGCGACCTCGGTGGCAATACGTAAGGAAAATGCCCAACTGTGCGTACTTGAATAACAATCAACCAAGAATTGCAAAATCAACGTTAATTCTGGGTTCATCGCAGGGTCAGTACTCTTTCCTCACCCATCAATTAGGGAGGGGAAGATGACCACGAAGACATTGACGGTAGTTGCTTCTGTTCTTGCTCTGGCGATGAGTCTCGCCACTACGGCCTCTGCGAACCTTGAATGTACTGAAGACTGCGAGCCAACCGAAGGGCCGAAAGGCAACAACGGTTGGGGCAACGGCACCGACGCTGCGCCGGACGGCAGTGGCGGCACCAACAATGGCAGCGACAACGGCGGCACCGCGGTCACCAAGTCGGTGAACGGCACCGGCGCAGACAAGTTCGACGGAAAGTTCGAAGGGCGCTAGCGGGTCCTGGCGGTTTGCGCGAAGGATGGACTGGTGACTTTCGACGTGGGAATGGCGGTCGGCTCCCTGGCCGCCATTTCTATAGCTCGGTATCGCCCACAAGGTGCCGGGATGCCTCTTTCCGCGCAAAGGGCTTCAGCGTCTCGCCATGGGTGATGAGAAAACTCTGTGCGGCTGCGGGGTCGTGTTTTGACAGATCGCGCACCCACCAGGCGACGGCCTTCTGGATGAACCAGTCGCGGTCCGGGGCCAGTTGGGCGCACCAGCCCAGGACCCGCGCGCGGATCGCAAGGTCCTGAGCTTTCGGGAAATTCTGCTTGGTCCAGGGCAGCGTCATCACCAGCGCCGCGCGGCGGGTCCACATATGCGGGCTGGTCACCCAGGTCTCGACGGTGTCCAGCCGCGTAGGATCGGCGACCAGCCGCTTTTGCCCGGCAATGCTGGCGTGATCGGCCAAGGCCCAGGCGTCGAAGTCAGGCACCCAGGAGACGATCAACTCCCAGGCCGCCTGGTCGGGCCGGATGCGGGCCTGGGTCAGCAGCTTGGCGGCAGCCACCCGTGCCTCATGGATGTTGGTGCGCCAGAGGTCCGCCGCCAGTGCGATCCGATCGTCGAGCGTGAGTTCCGCCCGCCAGCGGTCGGTCAGCTCCTCGATCTGCGGGACGGGGACGCCCAGATAGGGACGGTCCATCTTGTGATAGGCCACCATTTCGGCAGCTTTCACGGGGTCGGCCAGGGCCTGAAGTTCGGCAAGCGGGGTCATCGGGGTCTCCATTCGGCCCCTGATTGCCAGCCCCGCAGCCCAAGGGCAAGTCAGCGCCGGATCAGGAAGCGGACCGAGGCGACGGCGATCCCGGCGCGGGTGACGATGGCGTCGTTGACGATAGTGCCGTCGGGGCGGGCGTAGAGGATGTCCTCGAACCCCAACCGATTGACGCCCGACGGTGATTTGAAGTCCGCCGTGTAGGTCAGGCGGATCTGGCCGTCTTCCTCGATCACCGTGGCCTCGCCCACCGTATCCTCGCGCTTGCCGGTCCATCGACCGGGGCCCTGTTCACGGAAAACCCAAGTCAGTCGGTCCTTCTGGCCGTCATCGTAGACGAAATCCTCGACCACGGTGAGGGTGCGCGCACCTTCGGGACCCTTGACGGTGCCGTTCAGCCGGGCGGTGAAGCGGCGTTCGTCGCCGGTCACCCAGACGCGGAAGTGGCCGCGGCCGGTGGTGCGGCCCTGGAAGGCCGAGACGAGGGTGATCGGCAGGCCTGGTTCTGTTGGCGGGGCGGGGGTGGTGGCGCAGGCGGCAAGGGGAAGGCTGGCCAGGCCGAGGAGGAGGGTTCTGCGCTGCATTTTTGTACTCCGTTTAGTTGAATACGGAGCGCGCGTGCCGGTGGATCAGGGGTGCGGAGTTTTCGAAAACTCCGTGCCGGAGCCTTTGCAGGCTCCGTTGCAGTTTCTTCAAGAAAATCTGGGTCTTATTCCACCGTCACGGATTTTGCGAGGTTCCGCGGCTGATCCACGTCGGTGCCCTTGGCGATGGCCGTGTGATAGGCCAGAAGCTGCGCCGGCACCGCATAGAGGATCGGTGCCCAATGCGGGTCGACCGTGGGCAGGGTCAGCGTCTTCCAGGTGCCCTGGCCGGCGGTTTCCACCCCGTCCGCGTCGGACAGAAGCAGCACCTTGCCATTGCGCGCCATCACTTCCTGCATGTTCGACACGGTCTTGTCGAAGAGGGCATCCTTTGGGGCCAGCACGATGACCGGGACGGCGGCGTCGATCAGGGCGATGGGGCCGTGCTTCAGTTCACCTGACGCATAACCTTCGGCGTGGATGTAGCTGATTTCCTTCAGTTTCAGCGCGCCTTCCAGGGCCAGCGGGAACATCGGGCCGCGCCCCAGGAACAGGACATCCTGCGCCTTGCCCAGGTCCTCGGCGATCTTGGCGATCGGGTCGGACAGGGCGAGGGCCGCGTTCATCAGGCCGGGGACCGCGCGAAGCGAGTCGAGCCGCGCGCGCAGCCCGGCGGCATCAATCCGGCCCCGGTCGAAGGCCGCTTTCAGCGCCATCAGCGCGAGGACGGTCAGTTGGCAGGTGAAGGCCTTGGTCGAGGCCACGCCCACCTCGACCCCGGCGTGGATCGGTAGGGCCAGGTCACTTTCGCGGGCGATGGAGGAGGTCGGCACGTTGACCACCGAGACGATCTTGGCGACCTTGCCCTCGGCATAGCGCAGTGCCGCCAGCGTATCGGCGGTTTCGCCCGATTGGCTGACAAAGACCGCCCAGGAGGTGGGCGACAGCGGCGGTTCGCGGTAGCGGAACTCGGACGCGATATCGATGTCGACCGGCAGGCCCGCGATCTGCTCGAACCAGTATTTCGCGACATGGCAGGCGTAAGAGGCGGTGCCGCAAGCGACCAGCGTCAGGCGCGACACGCCCTTGAAGTCGACGCCCTTCGGCAGGTGCAACTCGCCCTCGGCCGAGGTGTAATGCTTCAGCGCATCGGCGATGACCACCGGCTGCTCGGCGATTTCCTTGGCCATGAAGTGCTTGTAGCCGGCCTTTTCGATCCGGGTGGCGTCCAGCTGGATGCGGGTTTCCGCCCGGTTGGCGCGGGTGCCCTGGGCGTCGTAGATTTCCGCCCCGGCGCGGGTGACGATGGCCCAGTCGCCTTCCTCCAGATAGGTGATCCGGTCGGTCATCGGCGCCAGCGCGATTGCGTCCGAGCCCACGAACATCTCGCCGTCGCCCCAGCCGATGGCGAGGGGTGAGCCTTTGCGGGCGGCGATCATCAGGTCGTCCTGGCCGTCGAACAGGAAGCAGAGCGCAAAGGCGCCGTGGAGGCGCGACAGCGTGTCCTTGGCGGCCTCGACAGGCGAGGCGCCCCGGTCCATCGCGCGGCGGGCGAGAAGGACGATGGTTTCGGTGTCGGTGTCGGATTCCTGGGTGTAGCCGTCGGCGGCGAGTTCCGTGCGCAGCTCGCGGAAGTTCTCGATGATGCCGTTGTGGACGACCGCGACCCCGCCCGCGCGGTGCGGGTGGGCGTTCTTGACCGTCGCCGCGCCGTGGGTGGCCCAGCGGGTGTGGCCGATCCCGGATTTCCCGGCGAGCGGTTCGTGGACCAGAAGGTCCGAGAGGTTCACCAGCTTGCCCACCGCCCGGCGACGGTCGAGCTTGCCTGCATTGACCGTGGCGATCCCGGCGCTGTCGTAGCCGCGATACTCCAGCCGCTTCAAGGCCTCGACCAGAAGCGGGGCCGCCTCATGGTTCCCCAACACCCCTACAATACCGCACATTTCTAATGCCCTTTCGCCTTCGCAGCCTTAATGGATTTCAACTTTTCGAACATTCTGGTCGCAAGACCTTCCTTGGTGACCTGCCGTGCCCTGCCAATCGCCACGGCTTCGGCGGGCACGTCTTCGGTGATGACCGAGCCCGACCCGGTCAGCGCGCCGTCGCCCACAGTGACCGGAGCGACCAGCATGGTGTCCGACCCGATGAAGGCGCGTTTGCCGATTGTGGTGCGGTGCTTCATCACCCCGTCGTAGTTGCAGGTGATGGTGCCCGCGCCAATGTTGGTGTGCTCGCCCACATGGGCATCGCCGAGATAGGTCAGGTGGCCGACCTTCACGCCCTCGTCGAGGATCGCGTTCTTGATCTCGACGAAGTTGCCGACATGGACATCCTCGGCGAGTTCCGCGCCTGGGCGCAGGCGGGCAAAGGGGCCGACGGTCGCACCGCGGCTGATGTGGCAGCCTTCAAGGTGGCAGAAGCCCTTGATCTCGGCCCCGGATTCCACGGTGACGCCGGGACCGAAGAGGACGTTCGGACCGATGATCGCGTCGCGGCCGATATGGGTGTCTAGCGCGAAGAAGACCGTCTCTGGCGCGGTGAGGGTGACGCCGTTCTCCAGCGCCTCCGCACGGGCACGGGACTGGAAGGCGGCCTCTGCCTCGGCCAGCTGCGCGCGGGTGTTGACGCCCAGGGTCTCGGCCTCGGGGCAGAGGACGACCCCGGCAGAAAGTCCGCGTTTGCGGGCGAGTTCCACGATGTCGGTCAGGTAGTATTCCTGCGCGGCGTTGTCGTTCTTCACTTCGGCGATCAGGGAGAAGAGGGTGCGGGCCTCGGCGCAGACGACGCCGGAGTTGCAGAGAGTGATCGCGCGCTCGGCCTCGGTCGCGTCCTTGAATTCGCGGATGGCAAGAAGCTCGTCGCCTTGGGTCAAAAGGCGGCCGTAGCGGCCGGGGTCACGCGCGTGGAAGCCGAGGATCACGACGGCGTGCTTCGCCCGCGCGTCCAGCATGGCGCGGAGGGTTTCCTCGCGGATGAGCGGGGTGTCGGCGTAAAGGACGATAGCCTCGCCCGGAACGTCGGAGAGGAGCGGGGCGGCCTGGGCTACGGCATGGGCGGTGCCAAGCTGGGGGTCCTGGACGACGGTCTCGACGGCTTCGGAGTAGGTGGTGGCCGAGGCGGCGACGGCCTCTCCCCCGTGGCCTGTCACGACCACGATCCTCGAGGGTTCCAGTTGCTGGGCGGTGGCGAGCGCGTGGTGCAGGAGGGGCGCTGCGGCGACCTGATGCAGGACCTTGGGCGTGTCGGAATTCATCCGCGTGCCTTGCCCGGCGGCCAAAACGATGACTGAAACCTGCATTCTTGCCCTTCCAAACTGACGGCGCCCGTTTTACCCCGGTGGCGAAGGACGGCAAGGGGCCGCGCTTCACATGAGGTTACAGGCCCGACATGGGATGCCCGCGATGCGTTGTGTAGTGTTCGATCTGGACGGAACTTTGGCAGACACCTCGGCTGACCTGTTGGCGGCGGCGAATGCCTGTTTTCCGCGCGAGTTGCTGGGGCCGGAGGATGCCCTGACGGCGTTCCATGGCGGGCGGGCGATGCTGCGGCTGGGGTTTTCCCGGCTGGGGATGGAGTGGAGCGAGGCGGACGTGGACGCGGCCTATCCGGTTTTGCTGGAGGCCTATCGGGGCGGGATCGCGACCCATACCCGGCTTTATCCTGGGGCAATGGCGGCGGTGGAGGCCTTGAGGCGCGCAGGCTTCGCGGTGTCGGTCTGCACGAACAAGCCGGAGGGGCTGGCCGAGATGCTGCTGACCGCGCTGGGGGTGCGGGGGGCGTTCGGGGCGCTGGTCGGGGCGGATACGTTCCCGGTCCGGAAGCCCGACCCCTTGCCCTACCGGGCGGCGGTGGAGCGGGCGGGGGGCGTGGTCGGGCGGTCGATGCTGGTGGGGGACACCGAGACGGACGCGAAGACCGGGGTGGCGGCGGGGGTGCCTGTGGCCCTCGTGACCTTCGGGCCGGAGGGGGCGGGGGTGAGCCGGTTCAGTCCGGCGGCGCTTCTGGACCGATTCGAGGACTTGCCGGGGCTGGCGGAGCGGCTGATTGCCTGACGTGTCCACGGTGGACAAAGACTGATGATCGTTTCAAAACAACACGTTGGCCGCGGACGTTAGGGGTTTCTTAACGGGTGCGGAAGGTGGGCCAACCTGCGCTATCCAGCGCAGAACGGCCCACCCTACGGGCCGTTTCAGCGGTATGCCCCCACCCCCATCCCATCCCCACGCGGGGGAGGGGAGGCGCTTCCTTTGCGACTTCGGCGCGGGGAGGCCAGCGTCGTGAAATTGAGCGCCTGCGGCGCGCGCCTTTTGTCTCGCCTCTGGCGCGGCGCGCCAACCGGCTCGGGCCCGCAACATGTTGGCTCGAACCAGTGGCGCCAACATGTTGCACCTCCGGCGGGGATATTTGGCGAAGGGAAAGTCTGGGCCATGGGGACGGTGGAGCGGTCGCGGTTTGACAGTTTCGGCCCCGACCCATAGGGTCGCCGCCATGACAGACAGCGCCGTCGTCCGCCCGCCGGTCAGCCCTCATGCGGTGACCTTCGTCCTGATCACCGTCTTCCTGGACATGGTGGGCTTTGGCCTGATCATGCCGGTCCTGCCGAAGCTGATCGAGGATGTGGGCCATGTCGACATCGCTAAGGCCGCGGTCATCGGCGGCTGGATGTTCGCGGCGTTTTCGCTGGCGCAGTTCGTCTTTGCGCCGCTGATGGGGAACCTTGCCGACCGGTTCGGGCGAAGGCCGCTTCTTCTGCTGGCGATCTTCGGGCTGGGGATGGACTTCATCCTGATGGCGCTGGCGCCGTCGCTGGAATGGCTGTTCGTCGGGCGGATCATCGCCGGGGTCTGCGGCGCAAGCTGGATCATCGCCTCGGCCTTCATCGCGGATGTGACCGCGCCCGAGGACCGTGCCAAGGCCTACGGCTACATGGGCGCGGCCTTTGGCGTGGGCTTTGTCATCGGCCCGGCCATCGGCGGATTGCTGGGAGAATTGGGCCCGCGCGTGCCGTTCTGGGTGGCGGCGGGGATTTCCATCCTGAACTTCATCTACGGCTGGATCGTCCTGCCGGAATCGCTTGCCCCGGAAAACCGCCGCAAGTTCGAGCTGTGGCGGGCGAACCCCTTCGGGGCATTCAGGGTCTTCGCGACGTACAAGGGCGTCTTGCCGATGGTCCTGGTCATGGGCCTATTTTTCTTTTCCACCAGCGTCTATCCGGCGATCTGGACCTTCTGGGGGATCGCCAAGTTCGGCTGGTCCGATGCGATGGTGGGGGCAACGCTGGCGGTCTTCGGGCTGATCGCCGGGGGCTTCCAGGGTCTGCTGACTGGCCCGGCGACTAAGCGTTTCGGCGAGTGGAACGTCGCGCTGTTCGGACTGGTCTGCGCGACGCTGGTGGTGCTGGGCTATGGCTTCGTGGGATCCCTGGGCGCGGTGATCGCGCTGATGATCCTGCACGGGCCGGAAGGCTTTGTGCACCCATTGATGACCACGCTTCTGACCAAGCGCGTGCCCGAAGATGCGCAAGGAGAGCTGCAGGGCGGCATCTCGGCGGTCACGAATGTCGCAATGCTGTTCGGGACGGTGTTCTTTGCCTTCATCTTCGGGCATTTCTGGGCGGAAGATCGCGCCTGGCGGTCGACCGACGTGGCCTATTGGGTCGCGGCGGGGTTCCTGGCGCTGACGACGCTGTTGTTCCTGATGTTGAAGAGGTCCGAGAAGGCATGAGCGAGCGTTTCCATCGCCCCGGGGCTTCCAGCCTTGCGCTGTTCCTGGCCATTGCGTTGGCGGGATGCGCAGCGACGGACCCCCTCCCACCTTTGGTGCCGCGCCAAATTGATGCGCCAGAAGGGGCTGTTGCCCCGCCGGGCCTGGGCGACATCCGCGCTGGCATGACGCAACGCGAGGTCCTGCGTATCCTGCGCCCCTTCCACAAGGTCATCCATGCCGCAGATGCGTCACCGGATATGCCGATCATGGACGTCTTCCAGTACGTCGAGGAGGGCAAAGTGAAGTACGGGGAAATCTTCTATGACGGCGACCGCGTGACCGATGTGCGCTATGGCTTTTCCGAAACGTTTGTTTTCGCTCATGAATGACAGCAGCAGCCGAGTGCCCGCCCATGATTGACCGTTTCACTGGCAGTTTCACCCAGCAGGAGCCGATCCCCGAGGCCGGGATCGACGCGGCGATGGCGGTGCTGCGGCATGGGCGGCTGCACCGGTATAACACGGTGGCGGGCGAGGTGGCCGAGACGGCGCTGCTGGAGGAAGAATTCGCGGCTTACGTGGGCGCGAAGTATTGCCTGGCGCTGGCCTCGGGCGGGGCGGCGATGGCTTGTGCTTTGCGCGCCTTGCAGGTGAAGCCAGGAGAGCCGGTCCTGTCCAATGCTTTCACGCTCGCCCCGGTGCCAGGGGCGATTGCCTCGGTCGGCGCGCGGCCGGTCTTCGTCGAGGTGACTGAGGACCTGACCATCGACCTTGGGCATCTCGAGGTGCAGGCCAGGGCCACGGGCGCGAAGGTGCTGCTTCTGTCGCACATGCGGGGGCATGTCTGCGACATGGAGGCGCTGATGGCGCTGTGCGACCGGCTGGGCGTGCGGGTGATCGAGGATTGCGCGCACACGATGGGGGCGCGGTGGAAGGGCGTGCCTTCGGGCCGGCATGGGGCCATCGGCTGCTATTCGACGCAGACCTACAAGCACATGAATTCTGGTGAGGGCGGGTTTCTGGTGACCGATGACGCAGAGCTGGCGGCGCGGGCAGTTCTGTTGTCGGGGTCCTACATGCTGTATGCGCGGCATCGGGCGGCGCCGGGGCCGGAGGTGTTCGAGGCGCTGAAGCTGGAGGTCCCCAACGTCTCCAGCCGGATGGACAATCTGCGCGCGGCGATCCTGCGGCCTCAGATAGCGATGCTGGATGACCGCCGGGCGCGGTGGCGGGCCTTGTATCAGGGGATGGAGGCGGGGCTGGCGGGTGCGCCGGGGGTCAAGCTGATCCCCAGGCCGCAGCATGAGGATTATGTGGGGTCCAGTTTCCAGTTCCTGTTGCCGGGCTGGGAGGCCGCGCGGGTCGCGGGCTTCGTCGCTGGGGCGGCGGCGCGAGGGGTGGAGCTGAAGTGGTTCGGCGCGGCGGACCCGCAGGGCTTCACCAGCCGCTATGCGCATTGGCAATACGCCCAGCCCACGCCCTTGCCGCAGACCGACAGGGTGCTGGCGGGGCTGATCGACATGCGGCTGCCCCTGACCTTCTCGGAAGCTGACGTGGCGCAGATTGCCCGCATCCTGACCGAGGAGGCGGGCCTTGCGGCGAAGACCGAGGCGCTGGGGCCGGTCGTCTGCGTGGCGGCGGACTGATGGGCTGGCTGTTCCGCCCGGCACGGCCTGCGGGGCCGGTGGTGCGGACCTTGCGGCGGCTGGCCGATCCGCGGTTCTACCTGAAGCTGGTGCTGGGGCTGGCGGTGGCGGGGCTGATCCTGGTGCCGACGCTTGCCGATCTGGTCAACGCGGCGATGAAGACGGCCGACAGCGACCAGGGGCCGTGCCGGATTTTCCGGGTGGTGGACGGGGACACGGTGTCGCTCATTTGCCCCGAGGACGGCATGGTCAGCGCCCGGCTGCAAGGCTTTGACACGCCCGAGAAATACGCTCCGAAATGCCTGGAGGAATTCCTGGCGGCGGAACGGGCGTCCTGGCACCTGCGGGCGCTGATCCAGGGGGCGGACCGGATGGAAATCCGGCAGCAGGGGACGGACCTTTATGGCCGGATGCTGGTGACGTTGGAGATCGACGGAGTCGATGTGGCGCGGCGGATGATCCAGGCGGGTCACGGGCGGCAATATGGTGGCGGTTTGCGCGGGACGTGGTGCGGATGAGAGTTGTACGGGAAACGGCGCTGTCGATGACGGTGGAACTGGGCGACCTGTCGGTCACCATGCTGCTGGATGGCGAGACGGTAATGGGCACCGATTGCCTGGTGGGCGAGGGGCTGGTGCTGGGGGCGGGCGATCTGGTTGGTGGGCGGCTGCCCCTGCCGGTGCGGGCCTTCCTGGTTGAGGGGCCAGCGGGCCGCCTCTTGATCGACGCTGGTGCCGGGGATGCCTGGCACAAGGGGCTGGGCCGGTTGCCCGAGGCGCTGGTCCAGGCGGGGTCGGGGCCGCAGCAGGTGGATGTGGTAGCGCTGACCCATACCCATATCGACCACCTGTCCGGCCTGGTAGACGCGGACGGCGGGCTGACCTTCCCCAACGCCGACCGCATCTTCGTCGCGACCGAGGAACTGATGGCCTTCCGGGCCGAGCCGCGGATGATCCCGGTGCTGCCGCGCCTCATGCCGCTGGAACAGGGCGATGGCCCGCTGCCGGGGGTGGTGGCGGTGAATGCTCCGGGTCATTCGCCGGGGCATATGGCGTTCCTGGTCGAGGGGCGGCTCTTGATCTGGGGCGACCTCTTGCATCACCCCCTGCAGCTGGCGCATCCCGGGGTGACCTGGAAGTACGACGAGGATCCGGATCAGGCGCGGGCTACCCGGGCAGAGTTGTTCGAACGCATCCTCGACGAGGGCTGGCTGGTCGCCGGGTCCCACCTGCCGCATCCCGGGATCGGACGGCTGGAGCGGGCGGGCGCGGCCTACGCTTTCCATCCCGTCATGCGCTAAGGCTTTCTCTTCCCCAAATATCCTCGGGGTTTGGGTGTGAAACCCCCATCGCCCGAGGAGGAGGTGTAGGCCGACGACGAGACAAAAGGCTCGCGCGGCAGCGCTCAATTCGAAAGCCGCCCCCTACTGCGGGTAGGGCGAGGTGCCGCCGAGGCTGGCGTTTGTATGCTCGATCAACACGGCGCAGAGGCAGGCCTCGTCGGTGCAGGCATCGCGGCGGGCGAGGAAATCCTCGTCGCGGGCAGGGTTCGTCTCGTCCACGTCTTGGCCGGTGGCGTTCTCTACCGCGTAGACCCAGGCGAGGTCATCGAGCCGCCCCATCCGCCACAGCGACCAGTCCGGGCTGTTGGCCGCATCGCAGATCAGCACATGCGCGGGGTTCGTCGGCGCGTCGCAGCTGATGTCGGACAGGACCAGGCCGTGGGACGGCTCCAACTCGGCGATCCGGGCCTCGACCGCGGCGGCGTCGATGCCGCAGCTTTGGGCAAGGGCTGTGCTGGCCGTGACGGCAAGAAACAGGGCGGGGACAAGTGCGGCACGCATGGGCGGGGTCCTTTCATGGCTGGCGGCAGGAAAGGCCGCATCGGGACCGGGGTCAAGGTAAGGGGAACCGGAAGATTTCCTGACCGAAACGCTTGGTGCGCCTGATTTTCTGCACCCGCAAAGTCGGGAATCTGCCCCGGCTTCGGTTGACCCCGGCAGGGTCGCAGAGTAAACGGGCGGGGAGACACAGCGGACGCCGAACAGCGCCCGCACGCACGCGCGCCGCCAGCTATCCAAGGAGCCCCACGTGGACCTGCTTCTTCGTGAGTATCTGCCTATCCTCATCCTAATGGCCATTGCCGTCGGATTGGGCCTTGTCCTGATCCTTGCCGCCGCGATCCTGGCGGTCCGCAACCCCGACCCGGAAAAGGTTTCGGCCTACGAATGCGGCTTCAACGCCTTCGACGACGCGCGGATGAAGTTCGACGTGCGCTTCTACCTGGTGTCGATCCTGTTCATCATCTTCGACCTGGAAGTCGCCTTCCTGTTCCCTTGGGCCGTGGCCTTCGGGGAGATCAGCATGGCGGCCTTCTGGTCGATGATGCTGTTCCTGGCGGTGCTGACCGTCGGGTTTGCCTATGAATGGAAGAAAGGGGCGCTGGAATGGGAGTGATGGCGGGTGCCAACACGGCCGGGGGCGACCATGAGGTCGCAGTCCAGGCGCTGAACCGCGAGTTGTCGGACAAGGGGTTCATCCTCACGTCCACCGAGGACATCATCAACTGGGCCCGCATTGGCTCCTTGCACTGGATGACCTTCGGTCTGGCCTGCTGTGCGGTCGAGATGATGCATACCTCGATGCCGCGCTATGACCTGGAACGCTTCGGGACCGCGCCGCGCGCCTCGCCCCGGCAGTCGGACCTGATGATCGTCGCGGGCACGCTGACCAACAAGATGGCCCCGGCGCTGCGCAAGGTCTACGACCAGATGCCCGAGCCGCGCTATGTGATCTCGATGGGCTCCTGCGCCAATGGCGGGGGCTACTATCACTACAGCTATTCCGTCGTGCGCGGCTGTGACCGGATCGTCCCGGTCGACGTCTACGTGCCGGGCTGCCCGCCCACGGCCGAGGCGCTTCTGTACGGCATCCTGCAGCTGCAGCGGAAGATCCGCCGCACTGGCACCCTGGTGAGGTAATCATGTCCGAAGCCCTGCAGGAACTGGCCGCCTACATCGAGCTGAAGCAACCGGATGCCGTCGTGTCCGCGAAAGTTGCCTTTGGCGAGCTGACCGTCGTTGCGAACCTGGCGAACCTGGAAGCGCTGGTCGAATTCCTGCGCGACGATGCCTCGTGCCGGTTCTCGACCCTTGTCGACATCACCGCCGTCGACCACCCGGAACGCGCGCAGCGGTTCGACGTGGTCTACCACTTCCTGTCGATGTACCGGAACCACCGCATCCGCGTGAAGGTCGCCGTGCGCGAGGAGGAAATGGTGCCGTCGCTGGTCGACCTTCACCCTAGCGCCAACTGGTTCGAGCGGGAAGTCTTCGACATGTTCGGGATCCTGTTCTCGGGCCACCCGGACCTGCGCCGCATCCTGACCGACTATGGGTTCCGTGGGTATCCGCTGCGCAAAGACTTCCCGACCACGGGCTATACCGAGGTCCGCTATGACGAAGCGCTGAAGCGCGTCGTCTATGAACCGGTGAAGCTGGTGCAGGAATACCGGCAGTTCGACTTCATGAGCCCTTGGGAAGGCGCGGAATACATCCTTCCCGGCGATGACAAGAAAGGCTGACTGAAGCGTGGGCATGATGCGGCTGGTCTTTGGCATGGGGGCGACGAAATCGGGAAGCGGTTGGCTTTTCCGGTTCTTGCAGTCGCATCCCGAATGCCATCTGCGCGACCTGAAAGAGCTGCATTTCTTCGACACGATCGAGTTCGGCAAGACCCGGGCGCGGCTGCGCAAGATCCGGCGCAACATGGCGCTGTTGCAGGAACGCCCGGCCGGGGACCTGGATGCAGAGCGTCGGCTGCGGGATTTTGCCGACTGGCTGCCGGTGGCGCAACGCGAGGACCGGGCCGCCTATCTGCGCTATCTGGCCGAGGGCCGGGGGACGCGGTCCGTCATCGCCGACATCACGCCGGCCTATGCCATGGTCTCGGCCGGGACGGTGCGCGAGATGCTGAACCTTCTGCCGGACACCCGGTTCGTCTTCTTCATGCGCGATCCGGTGGCCCGGCTGTGGAGCCATGTCCGGATGCTGGCGCGTCGGGCCGTCCGGGGTGGGGCGGATGCCGCGCAGGCTGCAGCCCACCATCTGGACCTGGCCTTGTCGGGGCGCGACCCGTCGGTCACCGACCGGGGCGCCTATGACGTGATCCTGCCGCGGTTGCAGTCGGTGGTGCCTGCCGAACGGCTGCATGTCGACTTTTTCGAGGACATCGTGCCCGCAGGCCGGACCGACCGGCTTTGTGCCTTCCTGGGCATCTCGGCCCATCCGTCAGACGTGAAACGGCCGCACGAGGGCATTGACCTGCCCCTTGCCGACGACCAGCGCGCAAGGATACGGGCATACCTGACACCGCAGTATGAATTCGTGCGCTCGCGCATGGGGCGTCTTCCCGCAGCCTGGGAAGACAGCTTTGCAAAGGGATAGTTGGATGGACGGCGATATCCGCGTGAACACCTATGACGACGGCTCGAGTGATTTCGAGACCGGCGAACAGCGCATCCGCAACTTCAACATCAACTTCGGCCCGCAGCACCCCGCGGCACACGGCGTGCTGCGTCTGGTGCTGGAACTGGACGGCGAGATCGTCGAACGCTGCGACCCGCATATCGGCCTCTTGCACCGCGGGACCGAGAAGCTGATGGAAAGCCGGACCTACCTGCAGAACCTGCCCTACTTCGACCGCCTGGACTATGTGGCGCCGATGAACCAGGAGCACGCCTGGTGCCTCGCGATCGAGCGGCTGACCGGGACGGTGGTGCCGCGCCGCGCCAGCCTGATCCGGGTCCTGTTCAGCGAGATCGGACGGGTGCTGAACCACCTGCTGAACGTGACCACTCAAGCCATGGACGTGGGTGCCTTGACGCCCCCGCTTTGGGGGTTCGAGGAACGCGAAAAGCTGATGGTGTTCTATGAGCGCGCCTGCGGGGCGCGGCTGCATGCGGCGTACTTCCGCCCCGGTGGCGTGCATCAGGACCTGACGCCGCAGCTTCTGGACGACATCGACGCCTGGGCCGTGGCTTTCCCGAAGGTGCTGGACGACATCGACGGGCTGCTGACCGAAAACCGCATCTTCAAGCAGCGCAATGCCGATATCGGGATCGTCACCGAAAAGGACATTCTGGAATGGGGCTATTCCGGCGTGATGGTGCGCGGCTCGGGCCTGGCCTGGGACCTGCGGCGCGCGCAGCCCTACGAATGCTACGACGAGTTCGACTTCAAGATCCCGGTCGGCAAGAACGGCGACTGCTATGACCGCTATCTCTGCCGGATGGCCGAGATGCGGGAATCGACCAGCATCATCCGTCAGGCGGTGGCCAAGCTGAAGGCCCCCGATGGCCAGGGTGACATCCTGGCACGCGGCAAGATCACGCCGCCGAAGCGGGCGGAGATGAAGACCTCGATGGAGGCCTTGATCCACCACTTCAAACTGTACACCGAGGGCTTCCACGTCCCGGCGGGTGAGGTCTATGCCGCCGTCGAGGCGCCGAAGGGTGAGTTCGGGGTCTACCTGGTGGCGGACGGGACGAACAAGCCCTACCGCGCCAAGATCCGCGCGCCGGGCTATCTGCACCTGCAGTCGATGGACTGGATCTGCAAGGGCCACCAACTGGCCGACGTCAGCGCCATCATCGGCACGATGGACGTGGTGTTTGGGGAGATCGACCGGTGATCGGCCGTTCTGTCCTGCTGCTGATCCTTTTGGCCGGCCCTGCGCTGGCCGAAGGCGGCCCGACAGAAGCGCAGCGTGAGGCCTTCATCGCCGCGATCACTGCCAATGGTTGCCAGATGACCGAGGCCGAGGCCGAAGTGCAGCTGCCCGCCGCCGGGATCGACCGGGAAACCTCGGCCATGATCACCGATGCGCTGCTGGCCGAAGGGCTGGCCGAAGTGAACGAGGATCAGACCACGCTGACCCTGAAGACCGAAGGATGCGAGTCATGATCGCCCTTGGAATTGCTCCGTTTCTACTGCTTGGGCTTGTGGTGATGCCGGTCGGCATGATCGCGGCCCCCGCCCTAATCGCTGGAATGATCTGATGCTGCGTCGCCTTCACAAGGACCAACCCGCCTCTTTCGCGTTCACTCCGGCGAACCTGGAATGGGCCAAGGGCCAGATCAGCAAGTATCCTGCCGGTCGGCAGGCCAGCGCGATCATCCCGCTGCTGTGGCGCGCGCAAGAACAGGAGGGGTGGCTGAGCCGTCCCGCCATCGAATACGTCGCGGACATGCTGGGCATGGCCTATATCCGGGCGCTGGAAGTGGCGACCTTCTACTTCATGTTCCAGCTGCAGCCGGTGGGGTCCGTGGCTCATGTCCAGATTTGCGGGACGACCAGCTGCATGATCTGCGGCGCCGAGGATCTGGTGGCGGTGGCCAAGGAGCTGATCGCGCCGACCCCGCATACCCTGAGCACCGATGGCAAGTTCAGCTGGGAAGAGGTCGAGTGCATGGGGGCCTGCGCCAATGCGCCGATGGCCCAGATCGGCAAGGACTATTACGAGGACCTGACGGGCGAGAAGCTGCGCGAGTTGATCGGGCGCTTCCGCAACGGCGAGGTGCCGGTGCCGGGCCCGCAGAACGGTCGCTATGCGGCGGAGCCCTCGGGCGGGCTGACCAGCCTGAAAGAGTTCGAGTCGGGCCGCAATAAATACAATGCCAGCGCCCAGGCGGCGGTGGACCTGAAGGACACGGTCA
Source organism: Tabrizicola sp. T74 (assembly GCF_057219935.1). NCBI lineage: Bacteria > Pseudomonadati > Pseudomonadota > Alphaproteobacteria > Rhodobacterales > Paracoccaceae > Tabrizicola > Tabrizicola sp. T74. The sequence continues at coordinate 257,714 of NZ_JBXVVT010000003.1, forward strand.
AGCGGATCGACGGGACCGAAGTGCCGATCCTGACCCCATGGCTTGGCGTTGCCGCAGTGAAGCCCGTGAAGGCCAAGGCCGAGCCGAAGCCGGCCGCTGATGTCGCCGTTGCTGCGGCGGTGGCCAAGCCGCAAGCGCCGAAGGCCAAGCCAAAGGCGGCGGCAGACGCGCCGAAAGCGGAACCGAAGGCGGAGGTCCCAACAGCCCAGGGCAAGAAGCCCAAGGCGTTGACGGCGGCGCGGAAGGGCAAGGCGGATGACCTGAAGCTGATCCTCGGGATCGGCCCGAAGCTTGAGGCGCTGTGCCACAGGCTGGGCTTTTTCCACTTTGACCAAATCGCCAGCTGGACCGAGGCCGAGATCGCCTGGGTCGACGACAATCTGGAAGGCTTCAAGGGCCGGGTGAGCCGGGACAAGTGGGTGGCTCAGGCCAAGATCCTTGCGGCGGGCGGTTCGGTCGAGGCGGCCGAAGCGGCGGCGAGGGGGTAAGACGGGACGTGGTACTCGGCGCCGGTCGGACAGGATCGGGCAGAGGAATGGAGTAGATGGGGATGAGTGACGAAGCCGACGACACGACGATAGGCCGGGGAGGCTGGGCGCTGGTGATCGCGTCCGGTGCGATCTCGTTCCTGGCCTTGCGTTTTGCCCTGCAGTATCACCTGTTCCCCGCGCTGGCCTTCGCGCTGGCCATCGCGCTGATCGTGCTGTTGATCCTGTACCGGCTTGCCGTGGCGGTGAACCGGCACGACGACGCCGAAGCCGAGCGTCATGTGCGCCGGATCGTCCCGGCCTCGGCGGTGACGGAGGGGACGACGCGGGTCAGCGGCATTGAAGGGGCACAGTCCTCGCCCGTCGTGGCCGTGCCGGTGCGTCCCGAGGCTGGTGCGCCGCCGTCGATGCGCCCGGCTGCCGTGGTGACGCCACTGTCGCGGGTCGAGCCAGCACCCATCCTGCCGCCGCAGCCGGTCGTGGCTCCGCCGCCTCCGGAACCGCCGTCGAAGTTCGTCTCGGCGCCGGAAGACGCGGATACCTTCCTGCCCGACGTCTGGGCCCGGCCTGCCCGTGCGCCGAAGCCGACGCCCGAGCCGAAGCCGGAGCCGAAGCCCGCACCTGCGGCGAAGGCTGCGGCGCCGGTGGCGAAGGCCGCGCCTGCCGCGAAGGCCCCTGCTGCCAAGACGGCAGCCCCGGCGGCAAAGGCTGCGCCAGTGGCCAAGCCCGAGCCAAAGGCCGCGCCGGAAGCCTCGGCCAAGGCAAAGCCTGCGACCTCGGACAAGCCAAAGGTCGGGTTCAAGACCAAGGCCGACCTCGAGGCAGAGGCGGCGGCCAAGCTGGCGGCGGCGCAAAAGGCGGCCGAGCCGAAGCCCAAGGCTGCCGAACCGAAGGCCAAGGCCGAGCCGAAGCCCGAGCCGAAGCCTGCGGCGAAGGCAAAGGTCGCGGCCCCGGCGGCAGGCAAGCCCAAGGCCGAGCCGAAAGCCGAACCGACGCCGAAGACCGCCGCCAAGCCCAAGGCCACGCCGAAGCCGAAGGCGGAGAAGCCGGTCAAGGCCGGCCTGGTGCGCCTGTCGGCCCCGCGCGGCGGGGTGGCGGACGATCTGAAGGAGATTGAGGGCATCGGTCCGGCAATCGAGAAGCTGGTCAATGGCCTGGGCTTCTACCACTTCGACCAGGTCGCGGCCTGGACCGAAGAGGATGTCGCCAAGGTCGATGCCGAACTGCGGACCTTCAAGGGCCGCATCACGCGCGACAAATGGGTGGAGCAAGCCAGGATCATCGTGTCCGAGGGACTGATCGCGTTCCGGGAACGCGCCAAGACGAACGACTACTGAGGCCAACAGCGACCCGGACCAACGGGCCGCACGAACGGGAGTGACATGGAATGCGCAGTGCAGAGAATGTGAATGCCCCCTGGATTGGCGGCTGGCTGATTGCCGCAGCTATCGGTCTGGTGGCCTTTGGCGTGCTGGTGGTGGTGGGCGAGTTCGACCTGACCCCGGCTGGCGCGATTGCGGGCGTCGTGGCGCTGGTTGCCGGGCTGATCCTCGGGATGCCCTGGGGGGCGAAGGGCACCGTTTCGCCTCTGCCAGCCGCCGAGCCGGTGGCGGCCCCGTCCCACGCGGTGGCCGAAGCGATGCCGGCGGCCTTCGTGTCCGCGCCTGCCGCTGCACCTGCGCCTGCCGCCCCGAAGGCTGCAGCCGCAAAGCCTGCTGCAAAGCCCGCCGCCAAGGCCGCAGCGAAACCCGCCGCCAAGCCCAAGGCTGCCGCTGCCGATCCGAAACCCGCAGCGAAACCCAAGGCCGCCGCCAAGCCGAAGCCGGCAAAGCTCGCCGGCCCCGAACGGCTGAGCGCGCCGCGCAAGGGCAAGGCCGACGACCTGAAGGAGATCGAGGGCATCGGCCCGGCGATGGAAAAGCTGGTGAACGGTATGGGCTTCTATCACTTCGACCAGATTGCCAGCTGGTCGGACGCCGACGTGGCGCTGGTCGATTCCGAGATGAAGACCTTCAAGGGCCGCATCACCCGCGACAAGTGGGTGGCGCAGGCGAAGATCATCGTTGCCGAAGGGCTTGAGGCGTTCCGGGAACGCGCCAAGACCAACAACTACTAAGACCCCATGATGCAGACCCGTCCCGATCCAGCAGATGTCCGCCGCGCCCGTCAGGCACGGATGGTCGGCATCGTGCTGGCGGTGGCGATGGTTCTGTGGATGGGGGCCCAAGTCTTGGGCGGACAACTCGGGTTGGAGACGCGCTTTGTGTTCCTCTTCGACCTAGCTGCCATCGCGGCCTTCATCTGGGCCCTGGTGGTGACGTATCAGATCTGGCGCGGACGCCGGGGTTAGGAAGACCAAATGCTCAAGGATCAGGACCGCATTTTCACCAACCTCTACGGGATGCATGACCGCAGCCTGAAGGGCGCGATGAAGCGTGGCCATTGGAACGGCACCGCCGAGATCATCAAGCGCGGGCGCGACACGATCATCGAGCAGGTGAAGGCCTCGGGCCTGCGGGGCCGGGGCGGGGCGGGGTTCCCGACGGGCCTGAAGTGGTCGTTCATGCCGAAGCAGTCGGATGGTCGCCCGTCCTATCTGGTGGTCAACGCCGACGAGTCGGAACCCGGGACCTGCAAGGACCGCGAGATCATGCGCCACGATCCGCATACGCTGATCGAGGGCTGCCTGATCGCGTCCTTCGCGATGAACGCCAACGCCTGCTACATCTACATCCGCGGCGAATACATCCGCGAGCGTGAGGCGCTGCAGGCCGCGATCGACGAATGCTATGATGCGGGGCTTCTGGGCAAGAACGCCGCGAAGTCGGGCTGGGACTTCGACCTGTACCTGCACCACGGGGCCGGGGCCTATATCTGCGGCGAAGAGACGGCGCTGCTGGAGTCCTTGGAAGGCAAGAAGGGCATGCCCCGGATGAAGCCGCCGTTCCCGGCGGGCTCCGGCCTTTATGGCTGCCCGACTACGGTGAACAACGTGGAGTCGATTGCGGTTGTGCCGACGATCCTGCGGCGCGGGTCCGACTGGTTCGCCTCCTTCGGGCGGCCGAACAACACCGGGACCAAGCTTTTCGGCATCTCGGGCCATGTGATGCAGCCCTGTGTCGTCGAAGAGGCGATGTCGATCCCGCTGAAGGAGCTTCTCGACCGCCACTGCGGCGGCGTGCGGGGCGGGTGGAAGAACCTGAAGGCGGTGATCCCGGGCGGCTCGTCCGTTCCGCTGCTGACCCAGGCCCAGTGCGACGACGCGATCATGGACTTCGACTGGCTGCGCGAGCAGCGCTCGGGCCTCGGGACCGCGGCGGTGATCGTGATGGACCAGTCGACCGACGTCATCAAGGCGATCTGGCGGCTGTCGAAGTTCTACAAGCACGAGTCCTGCGGCCAGTGCACTCCCTGCCGCGAAGGCACGGGCTGGATGATGCGGGTCATGGACCGGCTGGTGCGCGGCGAGGCGGAGGTCGAGGAGATCGATATGCTTCTCTCCGTGACGAAGCAGGTCGAGGGCCACACGATCTGCGCGCTTGGCGACGCGGCCGCCTGGCCGATCCAGGGCCTGATCCGCGCCTTCCGCGACGAGATCGAGGACCGGATCAAGGCCAAGAAAACCGGCCGCATCTCGGCGGTCGCGGCGGAGTGATGCGGATGGCGCTGGCCCTTACGGTGACCCTGGCAGCCTGCGGGACGACGGCCTCGACCGTCCCCGCAGTGCGTGAGCCAGTGCGCGTCACCAATGGCGGCCAGCCGTTCCAGAAGTGGGAGGGCGCGCTGGCCCGGAAGGCGGCGGATGCGGCCTGCGGTGGTCAGGTGCGCGTCTCGATCTACGACCGGTTTGACCGGGCGACCGGCGAATGGGTCTATCCGGAGGGCTGCGCATGACGAATGCCGTCACCTTCGGTCACAAGGGCCTGATCCGGGCGGTTTGTCATGGCATATCAAGGGGGTTTGGCCCCATCTCGGCTGCACGAGCAGTAGCCAAGGAGGCCAAGATGCTTCGCACGACCCTTATCGCCCTGACCCTTGCCGCCACGCCGGCGCTGGCACTGGTGCCGATCAACGAGAACCCGGAAATCCGGGAAAAGCTGTTGCAGGGCTTCATCGGCGACGCCATCGCCGACAATTGCCCGACGCTGAAGCCGCGCACGATGAAGGCGCTGGGCGAGCTGAACAAGCTGCGCGACTTTGCACTGGCGCAGGGCTATGAGGCCGATGTGGTGCGCGAGTTCGTCCGGTCGGACGCGGAGAAGGCCCGCTTCAAGGCCGAGGCCGCCGCATGGCTGAAGGCCAAGGGCGCCGAGCCGGGCAACACCGAGGCCTACTGCAAGATCGGCGAGGAAGAGATCGCCAAGGGCACGCTGGCCGGATCGCTGTTGAGGTCGACGAAATGACCGAAGCCCGTCACCTGGCCGAGTTGAACGTGGGGCGCCTTCTGGCCCCCACCGACGACCCGCGCGTGGCCGAGTTCATGGCGGCGCTGGACCGGGTGAACGGGCTTGGCAAGCGGATGCCGGGGTTCGTCTGGATGATGGAAGGCTCGGGCGCGCCCGGGACCGGGAACACCGAAGCCAAGATCGAGGGCGATCCGCAGTTCGTGTCGAACCTGACGGTCTGGGAAAGCGTCGAGACGCTGGAGCATTTCGTCTTTAACACGGTCCACCGCACGTTTTATGAGCGGCGGGCCGAGTGGTTCGAGGTGCTGGGGCGGATGCATTTCGTCATGTGGTGGGTGCCTGCGGGGCATCGGCCCACCCTGGACGAGGCGCTGGAGCGGTTGAAGCATCTGGAAGCGCATGGCGACAGCGACCATGCCTTCGGCTGGAAGTATCTCAAGGAAGCGCAACTGTGGCAAAGCCGCGGCTGTGCCCATGTGGCAGCGGAGTAGGGCGATGTGCTACGGCGGTCTCGACCCGAAATACATGATGCGCGACATCGAGGCGCGCGTGAAACACCTGTCGTTTGAACAGGATACGATGAAACAGGCAGCCTTGGCGCCGCAAGCAGGGCTTCTGGTCCGGCTGCGCGACGCTGCATTCGGGTTGCTGCGGAAGGACCGGGCGCATGTCTAACTTGAAGAAAATCAACATCGACGGGATCGAGGTCGAGGTCGATGGTGCGATGACCATCATCCAGGCAGCGGAAGTGGCCGGGGTGGAGATCCCGCGCTTCTGCTACCACGAACGCCTGTCAATCGCCGGGAACTGCCGGATGTGCCTGGTGGAAGTGGTCGGCGGCCCGCCGAAGCCCGCGGCGTCCTGCGCGATGCAGGTGCGTGACTTGCGGCCCGGGCCGGAAGGACAGGCACCGGTCGTCAAGACCAAGTCGCCGATGGTGAAGAAGGCGCGGGAAGGGGTGATGGAGTTCCTGCTCATTAACCATCCCTTGGATTGCCCGATCTGCGACCAGGGCGGCGAGTGCGACCTGCAGGATCAGGCGATGGCCTATGGCGTGGATTTCTCGCGCTATCGGGAACCCAAGCGCGCGTCCGAGGACCTGAACCTTGGCCCGCTGGTCGAGACGAAGATGACCCGCTGCATCTCATGCACCCGCTGCGTTCGGTTCACCACGGAAGTGGCGGGCATCACTCAGATGGGCCAGACCGGCCGGGGGGAAGACAGCGAGATCACGTCCTACCTGAACGCGACGCTGGACAGTAACCTGCAGGGCAACATCATCGACCTGTGCCCGGTGGGGGCGCTGACCTCGAAGCCCTATGCGTTTACCGCCCGGCCTTGGGAGCTGACGAAGACCGAGAGCATCGACGTGATGGATGCGCTGGGGTCGAACATCCGCATCGACACCAAGGGCCGCGAAGTCATGCGCTTTCTGCCGCGCAACCATGACGGTGTGAACGAGGAGTGGATTTCGGACAAGACCCGCTTTGTCTGGGACGGCCTGCGTCGGCAGCGGCTGGACACGCCCTATGTGCGTGAAAACGGCAAGCTGCGGAAAGCGACCTGGGGTGAGGCGCTGGCGAAGGCCGCAGCTGCCATGCAGGGCAAGAAGGTTGCCGGTCTGGTCGGTGACCTGGTGCCGGTCGAGGCCGCTTACTCCCTGAAAACGCTGGTCGAATCGCTGGGCGGCAATGTCGAATGCCGCACCGATGGCGCGAAGCTGCCCGCCGGCAACCGCTCGGCCTATGTCGGCACGGCCAAGATCGAGGACATCGATACGGCCAAGGTGATCCTGCTGATCGGGACCAACCCTCGGGTCGAGGCTCCTGTCCTGAACGCCCGCATCCGCAAGGCTTGGACCAATGGCGCGATGGTGGGGCTGTTCGGCGAACAGGTCGATCTGACCTATGACTACAAGCACATGGGGTCCGACCGCGCGGCGCTGGTGGAGCTGGTGGGCCGGGTGACGGCGAAAGAGAACACGCTGGTCATCATCGGCCAGGGCGCGATCAACGAGGCGGATGGCGAGGCGGTGCTGAGCCAGGCGATGGCCTATGCGACCGGGGCAGGGGCCAAGTTCATGGTCCTGCACACGGCGGCGGCCCGCGTCGGCGCGATGGACGTGGGGGCGGTGACCGAAGGCGGCCTCGCGATGGCCACCCAAGGCGCGCAGGTGATCTACAACCTCGGCGCGGATGAGGTCGAGATCAGCCGTGACGGGGCGAATGCTCCGTTCGTCATCTACCAGGGGTCGCACGGCGACCGGGGCGCGAACCGGGCGGACATCATTCTGCCGGGCGCGGCTTACACCGAAGAGAACGGCCTCTTCGTCAACACCGAAGGCCGCCCGCAACTCGCCTTCCGCGCCGGGTTTGCGCCGGGCGAGGCGAAGGAGAACTGGGCGATCCTGCGGGCGCTGTCGGCGGAGGTCGGCAAGCAGCTTCCTTGGGATTCGCTGGCGGGTCTGCGGTCGGCGCTGGTCAAGGCGCATCCGCATCTGGGCCGCATCGACGAGGTGCCGGAGAACGACTGGCAGCCGCTGGCGGTGAAGGCACCGGCCAAGGCCACCTTCCGCAATGCGATCAAGGACTTCTACCTGACGAACCCGATTGCGCGGGCGTCAAGCGTCATGGCGGAACTGTCCGCGATGGCCAAGGCCCGGGCGGCGGCCCCGATTGCGGCGGAGTAAGATGGCGCAGCGCCTCTCCCTTGTGGCGACCCTTGGCACCGCGACAGCGGCGCTTGGGGCTTGCACGCCCGCCGGAGAGGTGCCAGAGGAGCGCGGGCAGACGGTGGTCTATCAGGGGGTCAGTACGATCCTTCTTGACGACGATCTGGTCAGCTTCAGCGTCGCCATGACGGGCGCGAAGGACCGGGCGGATGTCGAGGCCTATGGCCGCTGCGCTGCCGCGCAATATGCGCTGGATCAAGGGTTTGGCTTCGCGCGGCAAGTGCGGACCATTGTGACGAAGAAGGGTGGGGCCTGGTACGGGGATGCGGTCTACGTGATCTCGGCCAGCCTGCCGCAAGGGCTGCGGACCATCGACGCCGAAGTGGTGGCGACTGAGTGCGCGGAACTTGGGATACCGACGAAGTAGGGATGAGGGACTGACATGGACGGGTTTCTTGCCACGGGGTTCGGGACGGCGGTGCTGATCGCGGCGCAGTCGCTACTGATCGTGGCCTTCGTGATGATCAGCCTTCTGTTCCTCGTCTACGGCGACCGGAAGATCTGGGCGGCGGTGCAGATGCGGCGGGGACCGAACGTGGTGGGCCCGTTCGGCCTGCTGCAGTCGGTCGCCGACGCGCTGAAATATGTCGTCAAGGAGATCGTAATCCCGGCGGGCGTCGACCGTCCGGTGTTCTTCCTGGCCCCTATGCTGTCCTTTGTCCTTGCGATCCTCGCCTGGGCGGTGATCCCCTTCGATGACGGCTGGGTGCTGGCCAACATCAACGTGGCGATCCTGTTCGTCTTCGCCGTCTCCTCCTTGGAGGTCTATGGCGTCATCATGGGCGGCTGGGCCTCGAACTCGAAATACGCCTTCCTCGGGAGCCTCCGGTCGGCGGCACAGATGATCTCTTACGAGGTCTCCTTGGGCCTGATCATCATCGGGGTCATCATCTCCACCGGGGCGATGAACTTCGGCGCCATCGTGGCCGCGCAGGACGGGGACTGGGGCCTGTTCAACTGGTACTGGCTGCCGCACCTGCCGATGGTGTTCCTGTTCTTCATCAGCGCGCTCGCCGAGACCAACCGCCCGCCCTTTGACCTGCCCGAGGCCGAATCCGAACTCGTCGCCGGGTTCATGGTGGAGTATTCCTCGACCCCCTACCTTCTGTTCATGGCCGGCGAATACATCGCGATCTTCCTGATGTGCGCGCTGATCAGCCTCCTCTTCTTCGGCGGCTGGCTCTCGCCGATCCCGGGGCTCGCCGACGGCTGGTGGTGGATGGTCGCCAAGATGTGGCTCTTCTTCTTCATGTTCGCCATGGTGAAGGCCATCGTCCCCCGCTACCGCTACGACCAGCTGATGCGGATCGGCTGGAAGGTCTTCCTGCCCATGTCGCTGGCTTGGGTCGTGATCGTGGCGTTCCTTGCGAAATTCGAAGTGCTTGGCGGCTTCTGGGCCCGCTGGGCGGTGGGGGGGTGAGGATGCACAGCGTCCTTGCGATAGCTTCGACCGTATCCTTTGTGCATATGGCACAGGCGGATGTGGCGACAACTCAGCGTCTTGTCGACGCACACTGGTCTCTGGCTGAAACCCGATGCCCGGTCGAGGCGGAGGCATTTACCAAGCCGGAGGCTGACCGCTTCCGTGCCATCGTTGAAAACAAGCTGGAAGTAGAAGGCCTTGATCGCATCTGGAACGATTCATTGGATGGCTGGGAAGACGCTGGGCGGCCATATAACGCCGACTATCATGGCTTGGCTTTCGTTGCGCTGGCTGACATTCAATCCGACCTCATCGCAGAGTATCTCGGTTATCTCATCACCGGAAAACTCGAGGGTCACGAAACCGATCCCGCAATGCTTTTCGACTCGGCGCGCGCCAGCACCGAACTCTTGAAGTGCCTCGCCCCCGATGACGGTGAGCTTTCAAAGTTTGCTGTCAGCAAAGAAAAGAAAAACGCGCTGTTCCTTGAGGCTGCGAAGGTGCTCGAATGCAGCAACTGGATAAAGACAAGTGAAGCGTTCCTGGCGGCTGATATGGCACAAGCAGGTAAGCCAGAAATGGAAGCGCACTTGTCATCACTATATTTTCGGGTCTTTCAGGCCCAGGACGAACGAGAGTTCAAGCGGTGCGAAGAGGAGTACCTGCAATGACCCAAATCGACTGGACCCGCGCCACGAAGTATTTCCTGCTGATGGACTTCATCAAGGGCTTCGGCCTTGGGATGAAATACTTCTTCGCGCCGAAGACCACGCTGAACTACCCGCACGAGAAGGGGCCGCTGTCGCCCCGTTTCCGCGGCGAACATGCGCTGCGCCGGTATCCCAATGGCGAGGAACGCTGCATCGCCTGCAAGCTCTGCGAGGCGGTCTGCCCGGCGCAGGCGATCACCATCGACGCCGAACCGCGTGAGGACGGCAGCCGCCGGACCACGCGTTACGACATCGACATGACCAAGTGCATTTACTGCGGCTTCTGCCAGGAGGCCTGCCCGGTCGATGCCATTGTCGAAGGCCCGAACTTCGAATTCTCGACCGAGACCCGGGAAGAGCTGTTCTACACCAAGGAAAAACTCCTTGAGAATGGCGCCCGCTGGGAAGCCGAGATCGCCCGCAACCTTGAAATCGACGCGCCGTATCGCTGATGACCGACGACTTCGCCAAGATGTTTTCCGCCTGGATGGAGCAGGGCCAGAAGATGGCCCAGGCTTTCGTGCCGGGCATGGAAACCTTCGACGCGAAGGCGATGGAGAAGTTCTTCCCGGCCATGCCGAAGGAACTCTTGGAGATGTGGTTCGGCAAGACCTTCAACCCGGAAGGCCTCGACGCCCGGACCCGGTTCCTCGTGACCATCGCGGCGCTGACGGTGCTGGGCCCGGTGGGTGAGCCGCAGCTGCGGATGACGATCAAGAACGGCCTTGCAGCCGGGGCCACGAAACGCGAGATCGCGGAAGTGATCTGGCAGATGTCCATGTTCGGCGGCCTGCCCGCCACGCAGAAGGCGCTTGAGGTGGCTCAAGCCGTCTTTGCCGAGACCGCCGAGAAGAATGCAATGGAGAAAGACGCATGACCGTCTTCAGTTTCGCCTTCTACATGTTCGCTTTCACCACGGTCGCCTCGGGCCTGATGGTGACGCTGTCGCGGAACCCGGTGCACTCGGTCCTCTGGCTGATCCTGGCGTTCCTGTCGACCTCGGGCCTGTTCGTGATGCTGGGGGCCGAGTTCGTGGCGATGCTGCTGGTGATCGTCTACGTCGGCGCCGTGGCGGTGCTGTTCCTGTTCGTGGTCATGATGCTCGACATCGACTTCGCGGCGCTGAAGGGGGAGTTGGCGCGCTACATGCCCTTGGGTCTGCTAATCGCCGTGGTCCTGCTGATGCAGGTCGCAATCGGCGTCGGCGTCTGGGATGCGGCGGAAAACCGCGATGCGCTGCGCCAGGCGGTCACGCCAACCGAGATCGAGAATACTCGCGCGCTGGGGCTGATCCTTTACGACAAGTACTTCCTGTTGTTCCAGCTGTCCGGCCTGATCCTTCTGGTGGCGATGGTCGGGGCTATCCTGCTGACCTTGCGGCATCGCAAGGACATCAAGCGGCAGAACGTGCTGCAGCAGATGTGGCGCGACCCGGCCAAGGCGATGGAGCTGAAGGACGTCAAGCCGGGGCAGGGGTTGTGATGGAGGCGGGCTGAAGCCCGACCTACAAGGCGCTTAGGACGGGCTTCAGCCCGCCAATGAACGTAAAGGCCGAACGGCCGACGAGGGAACAAGACGATGGTGAAATGGAAGCAATCGGTTGGTGCGAAGGCAGCGTTCTGCGCCGCATTAACAGCAATCGTCGCACTTCCTGCCGTCGCGCTGGATGTCAATCAATGTTCTGAAGCTGCCGACATCATGGCCCCGCACGCAGCGGAGGGCGACTACGAAGATTTCGGGCATTCCCTGATCGCATATCAGCACGGGGGATGCGTCGATGGCGGATGCTGGAACTTCGTTACCTTCGTGCATTGCCGCTCAGGCGAGACGATTGACGTTGATGTGAAGATAAATTCCCGCAGTGATGTCGCGTTGGGCGTGATCCGCGACGCAGTAGCATCGAACACCCGCTACACATTCACTGATGTTAAGGGTTTGCTTGCCGAAGCCGGTTTTGAGTCCGACCTCACCGTTGCCGACCAAGAGATATGTGCCTGCAAGGCCTTGTACCCGAATGACCGCCGCGGCAAGACGCCCTACGTCTACGTGCCGTTGATTCAAGACTCGCGGTCAGCGAATGGAGATGACGAATGATCGGACTTGAACATTACCTGACGGTGGCCGCGGCGCTGTTCGTCATCGGGATCTTCGGGATCTTCCTGAACCGGAAGAACGTGATCGTCATCCTGATGTCGATCGAACTGATGCTTCTGGCGGTCAACATCAACCTCGTCGCCTTCTCCAGTTTCTCGGGCGATCTGGTGGGGCAGGTCTTCACCATGTTCGTCCTGACCGTCGCCGCCGCCGAGGCCGCGATCGGTCTGGCCATCCTGGTCGTGTTCTTCCGCAACCGCGGCACGATCGAGGTGGAAGACGTCAACGTGATGAAGGGCTGATCCGGATGGGAACGGCCAAGGAGCGACGCACCCTCGCAGGGATGAGGGTTGTGAAGGAAGAAAACGGCATCGTCTTCTTGCGGTGCATCCACTGCGACTGCTCTTACCCCGTTCCGGCGGGGGTGGAGGAGAAGATTACCTGTAAGGCACCCGGTTGCCTTGAGAAACGGCGGGCTTGACCATGGCAACGATCATCCTCTTCGCTCCCCTGATCGGGGCCATCATCTGCGGCTTCGGCTGGCGGCTCATCGGCGAGAAGGCCGGGCAGGTTATTGCCACCGCGCTGATCTTCCTGGCCGCCGCCCTGTCCTGGCAGATCTTCCTGACCTTCGACGGCGAGACGCAGCGCATCGTCCTGATGCGCTGGATCGAATCCGGCACGATGGGCTCGGAATGGGCGATCCGCCTCGACCGGCTGACCGCGATCATGCTGGTCGTGGTGAACTCGGTCTCGGCGCTCGTCCACCTCTACAGCTTCGGCTACATGGCGCATGACGACAACTGGCGCGAGGGCGAGCATTACAAGGCCCGCTTCTTTGCCTACCTGTCGTTCTTCACCTTCTCGATGCTGATGCTGGTGACGTCGGACAACCTGGTCCAGATGTTCTTCGGCTGGGAAGGCGTGGGCGTCGCGTCCTACTTGCTGATCGGGTTCTACTACCGCAAACCGTCGGCCAATGCCGCCGCGATCAAGGCCTTCGTGGTCAACCGCGTCGGCGACTTCGGCTTTGCGCTTGGCATCTTCGCGCTGTTCTACCTGACCGACTCGATCCGGTTTGACGATGTCTTTGCCGCCGCCCCGGCGCTGGCCGAGACGAACCTGACCTTCCTCTGGGGCGAGTGGAACGCGGCGAACCTGGTGGGCGTGCTTCTGTTCATCGGCGCGATGGGCAAGTCGGCGCAGCTGATCCTGCACACCTGGCTGCCGGACGCGATGGAGGGCCCGACGCCGGTCTCCGCGCTGATCCACGCGGCGACCATGGTGACCGCCGGCGTGTTCCTCGTCTGCCGGATGTCGCCCCTGTACGAATATGCGCCTGATGCCTCGTCGCTGATCGTGGTGATCGGGGCGCTGTCGGCCTTTGTCGCGGCGACCATTGGCCTCGTGCAGAACGACATCAAGCGCGTGATCGCCTACTCGACGATGTCGCAGCTCGGCTACATGTTCGTGGCCGCCGGGGTTGGCGTCTATTCGGTGGCGATGTTCCACCTTTTCACCCACGCCTTCTTCAAGGCCATGCTGTTCCTGGGCGCCGGTTCGGTGATCCATGCGACGCACCACGAACAGGACATGCGCAACTATGGCGGGTTGCGGAAAAAGATCCCGCTGACCTTCTGGGCCATGCTGATCGGCACACTTGCGATCACCGGCGTGGGCATCCCGCTGACGCATTACGGCTTTGCCGGTTTCCTGTCGAAGGACGCCGTCATCGAGAGCGCCTGGGTCGGCTCGGGCTTCGCCTTCTGGCTGCTCGTAGTCGCGGCCTGCTTCACCAGCTTCTATTCCTGGCGGCTGATGTTCCTGACCTTCTTCGGGGAAAGCCGGACGCATGGTCACGGACACGACGCGCACGGCCATGGCCACGGCCACGAAGCGCACGGGCATGATGACCACGGCCACGGCCATCACGAGCCGCACGAAAGCCCGATGGTCATGCTGATCCCGCTGGGGGTCCTGGCGCTGGGCGCGATCTTCTCGGGGATGCTGTGGTACAAGGTCTTCTTCGGGGACGAGACCGCAGTGCGGAACTGGTTCGGCATGGAAGCTGCCGCCCACGGCGAGGCACATGGCGACGCGCATGGCGAGGTTGCCGCCGCCAACACCGAAGGCGAGACCCAGACCGCAGAGGCTGCCACCACCGAAGCCGCGCCTGCGGAACCGGCAGCGACCGAGGACCATGCCGCGACCGAGGCTGCCCCGGCTGACGGGCACGCCGCCGAGGGCCATGCCGCAGGCGTCGCGCCGAAGGGTGCGCTGCTGATGCTGCCCTTCACGCCCGAGGAACAGGCCGTGGTCGACAGCCGTCTCGACGCCGACAAGGTGGCGAAGTCGGAACACGCGCCCACCACGATGATCAACGCGGCGCATCTGGTGCCGACCTGGGTCAAGGTCTCGCCCTTCGTCGCGATGCTGATCGGCCTTGCCGTGGCCTGGCTCTTCTACATCAAGGACCCCAGCCTGCCGCGCCGCCTGGCCGCGCAGCAGCGCCCGCTGTACCTGTTCCTTCTGAACAAGTGGTACTTCGACGAGCTTTATGACTGGATCTTCGTCCGCCCGGCCAAGTGGCTGGGGGCCTTCCTGTGGAAGAAGGGCGACGGCAATGTCATCGACGGGTCACTCAACGGTGTGGCGATGGGGATCATCCCGATGCTGACCCGCCTCGCAGGCCGCGCGCAGTCCGGCTACCTGTTCCACTACGCCTTCGCGATGGTGCTGGGGATTGTTGCCCTCGTCACCTGGATGACGCTGTTCGGCGGCGCGAAGTAAGGGGCGCGCACAATGGAAAACCAACTCCTCTCGATCATCACCTTCCTGCCGCTGGTCGCGGCCTTGATCCTCGCGCTTTTCATGCGGGGCGACGATGCGGCGGCCCGGCAGGGGGCGAAGTGGCTTGCGCTCTTCACCACCTCGGCGACCTTCGTCATCTCGCTGTTCATCCTGTTCCGGTTCGATCCGTCGAACACCGGCTTCCAGTTCGTCGAGGAACGGGAATGGATCCTGGGCCTGACCTACAAGATGGGCGTCGACGGGATCTCGATCCTGTTCGTGATGCTGACCACGTTCCTCATGCCGATCACCATCTGGTCGTGCTGGAACGTCGAAACCCGCGTCAAGGAATACATGATCGCCTTCCTGGTGCTGGAAACGCTGATGCTGGGCGTCTTCTGCGCCCTCGACCTCGTCCTCTTCTACCTCTTCTTCGAGGCAGGCCTCATCCCGATGTTCCTGATCATCGGCATCTGGGGTGGCAAGGACCGCATCTACGCGGCGTTCAAGTTCTTCCTCTACACCTTCCTTGGGTCCGTCCTGATGCTGGTCGCGATGATCGCGATGTATCTGGATGCGGGGACGACCGACATCGTGAAGCTCTTGGCGCATGACTTCGGGCATGAGACGTTCAGCCTCCTCGGCTTCCAGGTCGTGGGGGGCTTGCAGACCATGCTGTTCCTGGCCTTCTTCGCCAGCTTTGCCGTTAAGATGCCGATGTGGCCGGTCCATACCTGGCTGCCCGACGCCCACGTGCAGGCCCCGACCGCAGGGTCCGTGGTGCTGGCCGCGATCCTTCTGAAGATGGGCGGCTACGGCTTCCTGCGCTTTAGCCTGCCGATGTTCCCGGTGGGGTCCGACGTGATGGCGCCGCTGGTCCTGTGGATGTCGGCCATCGCCATCGTCTACACCAGCCTCGTCGCGTTGGCGCAGACCGACATGAAGAAGCTGATCGCCTATTCCTCGGTCGCCCACATGGGTTACGTGACAATGGGTATCTTCGCCGCGAACCAGCAGGGTATCGACGGTGCGATCTTCCAGATGCTGAGCCACGGCTTCATCTCGGGCGCTTTGTTCCTCTGCGTTGGCGTCATCTACGACCGGATGCACACGCGCGAGATCGACGCCTATGGCGGGCTCGTGAACCGGATGCCGGCTTACGCGCTGGTGTTCATGTTCTTCACGATGGCGAACGTGGGCCTGCCAGGCACCTCGGGCTTCGTTGGTGAATTCCTGACGCTGATGGGTATCTTCCAGGTCAACACCTGGGTTGCCGCCGTGGCCACCACCGGCGTGATCCTGTCGGCCGCCTATGCGCTGTGGCTCTACCGCCGCGTCGTCTTTGGCGATCTCATCAAGGAGGCGCTGAAGTCGATCACCGACATGGACCGGCGCGAGAAGGCGATCTTCGCCCCTCTGATCGCAATGACCCTGATCCTGGGCGTCTACCCGAGCCTGGTGACCGACATCATCGGCCCCTCGGTTTCGGCGCTTGTGACCGACTACCAGGCCGCGCTGCCCGCTGACGATGCGGCGCTGGCCCTGAACGAAGGACATTCGGAATGACCTCCGCCGATTTCCAGACCCTGCTGCCCGAGATCGTGCTGTCGGGCTACGCGATGGCCGCGCTGATGGTGGCGGTCTACACCACCAAGGACAAGCTGGCTGCGACGCTCGTCTGGGCGACGGCGGGCCTCTTCGTGGCGCTGGCGCTTTACATCGGCGGCACGGGTGAGGGCGAGCGGACCGTCTTCAACGGCCTTTTCACCGATGACCCCTTCGCGCGGTTCGCCAAGGTGACGATCCTTCTCTCCGCTGCCGCCGTGCTGGTGATGAGCCAGGACTACATGACCCGCCGCGACTTGCTCAGGTTCGAATATCCGCTGCTCGTCACCCTGTCGGTGGTGGGGATGATGGTGATGGTGTCCTCGGCCGACCTCATCACCCTCTATATGGGCCTCGAACTGCAATCGCTGGCGCTTTACGTCATCGCCTCGATCCGCCGCGACAGTGCCAAATCGTCGGAAGCGGGCCTGAAGTACTTCGTCCTCGGTGCGCTGTCCTCGGGTCTGCTGCTGTATGGTGCTTCGCTGGTCTACGGCTATGCCGGGACGACCCAGTTCGCGGGCATCCTGTCGACGGTGCAGGACGGCGTGCCGCTGGGGCTGCTGTTCGGCCTCGTGTTCATGCTGGCGGGTCTGGCCTTCAAAGTATCGGCCGCGCCGTTCCACATGTGGACGCCGGACGTCTACGAAGGCTCTCCCACGCCGGTCACCGCCTTTTTCGCCACTGCCCCCAAGGTCGCCGCGATGGCGCTGATCGCGCGGCTGGTGCAGGACGCGTTCGGCGGCATCCCGGGCCAATGGGGCCAGGTGCTGGCGGCACTGGCGGTGGCTTCGATGTTCCTCGGCGCCGTGGCGGCCATTGGCCAGCGCGACATCAAGCGGCTGATGGCCTATTCCTCCATCGCCCACATGGGCTATGCGCTGATCGGGCTTTGTGTCGGCACGGCCTACGGGGTGCAGGCGACGATGATCTACATGGCGATCTACGTCACGATGAACGTCGGCACCTTCGCCTTCATCCTGTCGATGGAGCGGGACGGCCGCCCGGTGTCGGACATCGCCGGCCTGAACCAGTTCGCGAAGAAGGAGCCGCTGAAGGCGCTGGCCATGCTGGTCCTTCTCTTCTCCCTCGCCGGGGTGCCGCCAATGGTCGGCTTCTTCGGGAAGTTCTACGTCCTGAAAGCCGCCGTCGACGCGGGCTGGGTCTGGCTCGCCGTGGCCGGGGCCGTGGCTTCGGTGATCGGGGCGTTCTACTACCTGCGCATCGTCTACTTCATGTACTTCGGCGCGGAGCAGGAACCCGTCGACAGCCGCATGGCCCCGGTGCAATGGGGCATGCTGGTGGCGGTGGCCGCGATAATGGTCCTTGGCATCGTGAACCTCTTCGGGATCGAAGCCCCTGCGGCAATGGCCGCCGAAGCGCTTGTCCGTTGACAGTGGGGCAGGGCGGATCGTCCTGCCTGAGATCGACAGCACCAACGCCGAGAGCTTCCGGCGCGCTGCAAGCTTGGCCCGCCCGACCTGGATCCTTGCCGGGGTCCAGACCGCAGGTCGAGGCCGCCGCGCAAGGCCCTGGTCAAGCCCGCCGGGCAACTTCCACGGCACCCTCGTCCTGCACCCGACGGAACCGCCCGAGACGGTGGCGCTCCGCTCCTTCGCCGCCGCCCTCGCTCTGCGCGACGCTTTTGTCCAGCTGACCGGCCTGCCGCAAAGCTTTGCGCTGAAATGGCCGAACGACGTCCTCTGCAACGGCGGCAAGATCGCGGGGATCCTGTTGGAGAGCCAAGGCCTGAACACCCCCGAGGCGACGCTTTGCATCGGCATCGGAGTCAACCTGATCGCCGCCCCGGACGCGTCCCAGGTGGAACCCGGGGCCGTGCCGCCCGTCTCGCTCCTCCATGAAACCGGCCTGAAGATCACCCCTGAAACCTTCCTCGACGCCCTCGCCCCCGCCTATTCGGCCTGGGAGGCCACCTTAACGACCGAAGGCTTCGGCCCCCTCCGCGCCGCCTGGCTCTCTCACGCCGCCCGCCTTGGGCAACCGATCCGCGCCCGCACTGGGACGGAGACGCGCGAGGGCACGTTCGAAACGATCGACGCCACCGGCAACCTGATCCTGCGGACCCAAGCCGGAACCCTTGCCATCCCCGCCGCCGAGGTGTTCTTCTAACCCGCGCGCGCCCCGCGCCGATTTTTCGCAGAAAAATCGTGGCCCGCGCCCGAACTGACCGGAGCCCAAATGCTTCTCGCCATCGATTGCGGCAACACCAACACCGTCTTCTCGATCTGGGACGGGACGCGCTTCCTTGCCACCTGGCGCATTGCCACCGACCACAAGCGCACGGCGGATGAATACTTCGTCTGGCTCTCGTCGCTGATGACCCTGACCAGCACCTCGGTCACTGTGACCGAGGCGATCATCTCCTCCACCGTCCCGCGCGTCGTCTTCAACCTGCGCGTCCTTTGCGACCGCTACTTTGGTTGCCGTCCGCTGGTGGTGGGCAAGCCCGACTGCAAGCTGCCGGTCGCGCCCCGTGTCGATCAGGGCACCACCGTCGGCCCCGACCGGCTGGTCAATACCGTGGCAGGTCACGACCGTCACGGTGGCGACCTGATCGTCGTCGACTTCGGCACCGCGACCACCTTCGACGTCGTTGACACCGACGGCGCCTATATCGGCGGGGTCATCGCGCCCGGGGTGAACCTGTCGCTTGAGGCCTTGCACATGGCCGCCGCCGCCCTGCCGCATGTCGATGTGGCAAAGCCTGTGAAGGCCATCGGCACGAATACGGTGGCCTGCATGCAGTCCGGCGTGTATTGGGGCTACATCGGCCTCGTCGAGGGCATCGTCCGCGAAGTGCGGCGCGAACGCGACCGGCCGATGAAAGTGATTGCGACCGGGGGCTTGGCCTCTCTGTTCGCGCAGGGAACCGAGCTATTTCATTCCATCGAGGACGACCTGACCATGCACGGCCTCGTCCTGATCGACGCATACAACAAGGAACACCCATGAACCGCCTCATCTACCTTCCCCTCGGCGGCGCCGGCGAGATCGGCATGAATTCCTACGTCTACGGCTATGGGCCGAAGGGCAAGGAACGGCTGATCCTGGTCGACGTGGGCGTGGCCTTTCCCGACATGGACACCTCGCCTGGGGTCGACCTGATCCTGCCCGACGTCAGCTGGCTGCATGACAAGCTCGACCGGCTTGAGGCGATCTTCATCACCCATGCGCATGAGGACCATATCGGCGCGCTTGCCCCCCTCTGGCCGCAGCTGGAGAAGAAGGTCTACTGCCGCCGCTTCACCGCGACCATCGGGCGGCTGAAGTTCGAAGAGGCGGGCCTGCCGGTTGACCAGATCGTCACGGTCGAGCCGCGGCCCGCGACCGTGGAAGTGGGGCCGTTCAAGGTGCAGTTTGTCCCGGTGTCGCATTCCATTCCGGAAAGCTCTGCCCTGGTGATCGACACGCCGGCAGGCCGCATCTTCCATTCCGCCGACTTCAAGATCGACCACAACCCGGTGGTGGGCGAGGCCTGGGACGACGCCCGCTTTGCCGAGATCGTGGCCGAACGCCCGGTGAAGGCGATGACCTGCGACAGCACCAACGTGTTTTCCACCCATGAGGGCCGGTCGGAATCGACCCTGGCCGAACCCCTGACCGAGCTGATCCGCAGCCGCACCGGCATGGTGGTGGCG
Organism: Tabrizicola sp. T74; assembly: GCF_057219935.1. Classification (NCBI taxonomy): domain Bacteria; kingdom Pseudomonadati; phylum Pseudomonadota; class Alphaproteobacteria; order Rhodobacterales; family Paracoccaceae; genus Tabrizicola; species Tabrizicola sp. T74. The sequence continues at coordinate 277,620 of NZ_JBXVVT010000003.1, forward strand.
ACGACCTTCGGGTCGAACGTGGCGCGCCTGAAGACGCTGGCCGAGGCTGCGAAGGCCGCCGACCGGACGATCTGCGTCCTCGGCCGGTCGATGAAGCGGATGCTCTCGGCGGCAGAAGAGGCGGCGGTGCTGTCCGGCTTTCCGAAGACCGTCAGCCCGGAAGAGGCGCTGGAAGTACCCCGCCGCAACCTGATGCTTCTGGTGACCGGGTCGCAGGGCGAACGCCGGGCGGCCTCGGCGCAGCTGAGCCGTGGCAAGTACCTGGGGATCGAGATGAAGGAGGGCGACACCTTCCTCTTCTCTTCGAAGACCATCCCGGGCAACGAACGCGACGTCCTGCGGGTCTGGAACGCGTTTTCCGAGGCCGGCGTGCAGGTGATCGACGACCAGGGCGGCAAGTATCACGTCTCGGGCCACGCGAACCGCCCGGACCTCGAACATGTCCACCGCCTGATCCTGCCCGACATGCTGATCCCGATGCATGGCGAACACCGCCACCTGTCGGAACATGTCCGCATCGCCACCGAAAGCGGCATCCCGGCGGCGGTGGCGCCGAACGGGACGATGCTGGACCTGACCGGCGACGTGCCCGAGGTCGCGGAATATGTCGAAACCGGTCGGCTCTACCTGGACGGCACCGCGCTGATCGGCGCGCTGGACGGGGTGGTGCGCGACCGGATCCGGATGGCGCTGAACGGGGTGGTCACGGTCACCCTGATCCTCGATGAGACCGACACCCCGATGGGCGAGCCCTGGGTGGAACTGATGGGCCTGCCGCCAACGGGCCGGGGCGAGCGTCCGCTGGTCGAAACGATGGAGACCGACCTCGACGAGGTGATCGGGCGGCTTGGTCGCAAGGTGATGGCCGACGACGACAAGCTTGAAGAGGAAATCCGCAAGGTCGTCCGCCAGGTCGCGATGGAGGAAATCGGCAAGAAGCCCGAGGTCACCGTGGTGATCAGCCGGCTGATGGCCGAATAGGCCGGGGAGCGGTCAAGATTCCCTACTTTGCAGCCGTGGGTGGCTGAGGCTTGATGGCGGGCAATCGCGCGTCGCGGCTTGCTTCGGGCGACTGATGCCGGATTGAGCTGACGGTCGTTTCCCGGGGAGACACGCCTTGATCGATACCGCCCCTCTCCGCCCCTCACGCCGCTGGTGGCTGGTCGGCCTTGCCCTCCTGGTGGTGGTTGCGGCGGCTGTCTGGATCGTCCGCGCGGCGCTCTGGCCCTGTGGGGCGCTGGACCGGACCAGCGACTGCGTCTCCAGTGTCACGCTGGATGTGGCTGCGCTGGGTCTCAGTCCTGCGGATACCTACGTCGAAGCGCGCAATCTTGACCTTGGGCCGGATGCGGGTGTCGCCCTGGTCGGGCTGAAGACTCTCAAGGATGGGGAATGGCGGGTTCTTCTTGCGGTGTTCGACGCAGGCAGCGGCCAGCCAGTCAGGGTTTTGTCCGAGACCACCGGAGCGGAGCCCTGGATGGGCGAGATTGCGCTGTCCCCGGATGCCAGCCTCGCCGCGGCCGTGATCAGCCAGGGCGGCAGTACGGCGCTGGAGGTCTATCGGCTGGCCGATGGCAGTCTGGTGCGCCGACTATGGGAGGACGCTTCGTCGGGCCGGGATTGCGTCTCGATGCTGGATTTCGGCGCGGACGGCCGCATGCTGCAATGCTACACTCTGGCTCATGACCTTGAAACGGGGGCCACTGAATCCCTGGTCGATGACAACGGCGATTTCCGTTTCCCGATCCTTGCTGCCTTTTCGGCCATGGGGACCAGAGCGCCGGATGGCACGGACGTCCGGCTGGCGGATCTGAACGCCGGGCTTGAGCTTTTCGACTCGCTGCAGCGGGCGTTCTTCGCGTCCGACAGCCAGGGCCTATTGAGCCTGCGGATCGCCCATGGCACGAACCGGGGGCAGCGGCTGTACACGCCTCTCGGGTTCCGGCGCATGGCGGCTGTCACGGTCTGGGATGGCCAGACGCTGGAAATCCAGCGCGAGTTCTACGCGAACCAACGCTATCGCTGGGCCGCCTGGTCGCAGGACGCAAAGCTGTTCGGCCTGCTGACCAGCGATCTGCGACTGGACATCTTTACCCGCTAGGGGCGTCAGCCCTCGGTGCCGGTGGCGGCGACCTCTTCGACCTCTTCGGTCGGGGTCGAGGCCTTCAGCGCGAAACTCCGCAGGATGAAGTCGGGGACATGGTCACCCATGCCGATCACCGACGGCCCCAGGTCGCGGTCGCGGCGGTAGTCGCGCCGATCCTCACGCGGCTCGCGCGGTTCCCGACGCTCGCCCCGGTCCTCGCCCCGGCCATCGCGGCGACGGTCGCCGCCCCGGTCCCCGCGGTCGCCCCGGTCAGCCCGGTCGCCGCCCCGGTCGCCGCGCGGCTCGCGACGTTCCTCCCGGCGCTCCTCGCGGCGCGGCTCGGGCTGGGCCTCTTCGACCTCGGCCTTCGGGGTTGCGACCAGCGGCTCCATCGGGGCCACCTCGTCATGCGGCTTGACCGGACGGTCCCGATCCCGGTCCCGGTCGCGCCCACGCCCGCCACGGTCGCGGCCCTTGCGGTCCTCGCGCGGGGCGCGGTCCGGGCGGCTGTCGCTGGTCGAGGGCTCATAGCCCTCGGGCGCCTGACCACGCGGAATCTCGGCCTTGATCAGGCTTTCGATGGCCTTAAGGTACTTGTCGTCAGAGGGCACGGCGATGGTGAAGGCCTTGCCGAGACGCCCCGCCCGACCGGTGCGGCCGATGCGGTGGACGTAATCCTCGGGGTGCGAGGGCACGTCGAAGTTGAAGACATGGCTGACGGCCGGGATGTCGAGGCCACGGGCGGCCACGTCGGACGCCACGAGCAGGTGCAGGGTCCCGTCGCGGAAGGCATCCAGCGTCTTCATGCGTTCGGACTGCGCCAGGTCGCCGTGGATCGGGGCTGCGTTGAACCCATGCGATTTCAGGGACTTCGCCACCACGTCCACGTCCATCTTCCGGTTGCAGAAGATGATCGCGTTGGTGCAGGCCTCACCCTCGGCCTTGATGAGCGCCCGCAGCATGGCGCGCTTGTCGCCAAAGCTGCGGTCCTTTTTCGCGGGCGTCACCTGGATCAGCGCCTGGGTGATCGTGGTCGAAGTCGTCGCCTGCCGCGCCACCTCGATCTTGGCGGGGTCCTTCAGGAAGGTCTTGGTGATCCGCTCGATCTCGGGCGCCATGGTGGCCGAGTAGAACATCGTCTGCCGTTTCGGCGGGGTCAGGGTGAAGATGCGCTCGATGTCCGGGATGAAGCCCATGTCGAGCATCCGGTCGGCCTCATCCACCACCATGATCTGCACGCCGGTCAGCAAAAGCTTGCCGCGCTCGAAATGGTCCAGAAGGCGGCCCGGGGTGGCGATCAGCACGTCGACGCCACGGTCGATCAGCTTGTCCTGCTCGCCAAAGGCCACGCCACCGATGAGGAGCGCCTTGGTCAGCTTGGTATGCTTGGCATAGATGTCGAAGTTCTCGGCCACCTGGGCGGCAAGTTCGCGTGTCGGCGCAAGGACCAGGCTGCGCGGCATCCGGGCGCGGGCGCGGCCCTGGCCGAGAAGCGTGATCATCGGCAGCGTGAAGCTTGCCGTCTTGCCGGTGCCGGTCTGGGCGATGCCCAGCACATCACGGCCTTTCAGCGCCTCGGGGATCGCTTGGGCCTGGATCGGTGTGGGGGTTTCATAGCCGGCTTCAGTGACGGCCTGCAGCACGCGCGGGTCCAGCGCGAGGTCGGAAAATTTGGTCATTAGCGTCCTATAGATGCGGTATCGGACCGCATGGATGATGGGACGCAAGTTTCCGGGCGCCCCGGCGTCTCGGCCCCTGTGGCCGCGAGATCCGCGCATAGCGGAAATCGCCCTGACGGTCAAGTCGGAGGCCGTGGGGATGGACCGACGGGCCGGGATCGACTAGGCTTACCGCCATTGACGGCACAGATTTTTCGATTCCATTTCTTTCAGGTGCATGATGACCAAGGCTTTTGTGCTGGCCGGGCTTTTCCTGGCCATTGCGCCGCCCGTCGCGGCAGAGACGTTACAGTGTCAGACGGGTTGCCGGACCGAGTATCAGCTGACCTCGGTATCAGACACGCGACGTTACGGCATCCTCATCGCCGCGCCCGATGCGGGGTGCCGACATGTCCGGTTCCGGGTCGAGGATGAGCGCGACATCTTCCTGGGCCAGACCCCGCCGCTGGCGCCTGGTGAGCTGGCCGTCGTCCGGATCAGCCAGGGCTTTGCAGAAGGTGTCCATCTGCTGACGATCGACGCGGAAGGCTGCGACGCCGGCCCGGCGGCAACCCGGCGAGTAACGCTTGCCAAGCAGTCGCCCGATCACGGCTGGCGGTCGGTGTCGGACTGATCCTCAGTCCCCTCGTCCCGGCCTTGGCGCGCCTCGCGCATCAGTCGGATGCGGCGGAACAAGGTCCGGGGGTCGGCGTTCAGCCGGTCCAGCAGGTGGCAGGCCAGGGGGCCCGCGACCGGGTCCTGCATCGCCTCTTTCCAGATCGGCGCCAGAAGATTGCGGTCGAGCCCGCCGCCCGTCATGCCGAACCGCTGCATCCCCATCGGCAGGGGCGACCCCTTGGGCGGCTTGCGCTTGAACGGAGTGTCCGAAGCGGTGCCGGAGAAGAGCCGCTCGAACTCATAAAGTTTCATCAACGAGAACAGGATGTTGAGCGACTGCCCGATCCGGCGCTGTGCTTCGGTCTCGCCATGGTCGGCAAAGGTGATGATCGACGAGATCAGCCAGCGGCCGGGCAGTTCCGCCATCAGGGCGGGGCCTTCCTCTTGCCAGACGCGGCGGAAGAGGGCGGGGGCGTGGTCGGGAAAGGTTTCACGACGCAGGTGCACGATCAGGTCGGCGTTCAGCACCGCAAGCTCCGACTTGCCCGCAAGTTCCTGCCGCAGCTGCAAGAGCTTGCGCAGGTAATGCGAGCGGCGCTTCGGCAGGTCGGGTTCGGTCAGCGGAACCTTCTCGTCCCGCAGTTCGGCAAGGTCGACGTCCAGCGGCGGCAGGCTTTCGTTGCGGCCGTACAGCACCGGCCCGCGGCGGCCTTGCCAGGTGGCGATGACGCTGTCGGGCGCGCCGGGATAGGTCAGGTCCTTGTCATCCTCGGGCCCCGGGGCGGTCATCAGACCATCATCTCCTTCGTCGCGGTCAGGCGGACAGCCGGATAGTCGCGCACCACGCGGTCGATGTCCCATTGCAGGCGGGTCAGGAACACCAGGTCCCCGTCGCTGTCATGCGCGATATGGCCCTTGTTGACGTTCACGAGCTTTTCGATCTCGGCCTTGTCGCCGGATATCCAGCGGGCTGAGGTGAAGTTCGATCCCTCGAACCGGACGGGCAGGCTGTATTCCTGCTCGATCCGGCTGGCCAGCACGTCGAACTGCAGCGCGCCCACGACGCCGACGATATAGCCCGAGCCGATCATCGGCTTGAAGACCTTGGCCGCGCCTTCTTCGGCGAACTGGGTCAAGGCCTTTTCCAGGTGCTTGGCCTTCATCGGGTCCAGCGCGCGGATGGTCTGCAGAAGTTCCGGCGCGAAGGAAGGGATGCCGGTGAAGCGCAGGGTTTCGCCTTCAGTCAGCGCGTCGCCGATGCGCAACTGGCCGTGGTTCGGGATGCCGATGATGTCGCCGGCCCAGGCTTCCTCGGCCAACTCGCGGTCGGCGGCCAGGAACAGGACCGGGTTGGTGATCGACATCGGCTTTTTCGAGCGGACGTGATGGAGCTTCATGCCGCGTTCGAAGTGGCCACTGGCGAGGCGGACAAAGGCCACCCGGTCGCGGTGTTTCGGGTCCATGTTGGCCTGGACCTTGAAGACAAAGCCGGTGACGGCGGGTTCCGACGGGTCGATCTGGCGTTCGGCGGCCTTCTGCGGCTCGGGCTCGGGCCCGTATTCGCCGATGCCGTCCATCAGTTCCTTCACGCCGAAGGAGTTGATGGCGGAGCCGAACCAGATCGGGGTCATCGAGCCGTTGAGGAAGGCGGTGCGGTCGAAAGCGGGCAAAAGCTCGCGCGCCATCTCAAGTTCTTCATGGAACTTCGACAAGAGGTCGGCGGGGATATGTTCGGCAAGCTTCGGGTCGTCCACGCCGGAAATCTTGATCGACTCTGCCACCTTGTTGCGGTCGGCACGGTCCATGATTTCCAGCCGGTCGTGCAGAAGGTCATAGGCCCCGATGAAGTCGCGCCCCATGCCGATGGGCCACGACGCCGGGGTCACATCGATCGCCAGATTCTCCTGGATCTCGTCGATGATGGTGAAGGTGTCGCGGCTTTCGCGGTCCATCTTGTTGCAGAAGGTCAGGATCGGCAGGTCGCGCAAGCGGCAGACCTCGAACAGCTTCCGCGTCTGGGACTCCACGCCCTTGGCCCCGTCGATCACCATGATCGCGGCGTCCACGGCGGTGAGGGTCCGGTAGGTGTCTTCCGAGAAATCGCTGTGGCCGGGGGTGTCGACCAGGTTGAAGCGGTAGGTGCGGTAGTCGAAGGACATGGCCGAGGCGGAAACCGAAATCCCGCGATCGGCCTCGATCTTCATGTAGTCCGACCGCGTGCGCCGCGCGTCGCCCTTGGCGCGGACCTGGCCCGCCATCTGGATCGCGCCCCCGAACAAGAGGAACTTTTCGGTCAGCGTGGTTTTCCCGGCGTCGGGGTGCGAGATGATCGCAAAGGTCCGGCGGCGGGCGATTTCGGGGGGCAGGGCGGCACGATTTGTCATCCGCCCCCTATAGGCTGGGCCGCGTTCCGCCGCAACAGAACTGCGGGCTTGCGCGACTCGCGCGGCGGGCGCAGGATGAGAACATTAATAGAACATGCGGAGGATGCGATGACATTGAAAGAGATTGCCGATGAGTTGGTGGCCGGCTGTCGCGAGGATCGGACGCGGGAAAACCTGGACAAGCTCTATGCCGCCGATGCGGTGTCGGTGGAGCCGAGCGACATGGGCGGCGGGCGTGAGACGGTAGGGCGTGCCGCGATCCACGGCAAGCATGACTGGTGGGAGGCGAATTTCGACGTGCCCGCGTTGAAGGTCGAGGGCCCGTTCCTGCATGGCGATGACCGTTTTGCCGTGATCTTCGAGATGGAAACGGTGAACAAGGCCAATGGTGAGAAGCGCAAGGACCGCGAGGTCGGGGTCTACCATGTGGAAGGCGGCAAGATCGTCCGGGAGGAGTTCTTCTACTGACCCGCCCCGCGGGTTGGTGCGGTTTTCTAGCGGAGCGCTGGCGCGCGAAGACTCTTTGTCTCGTCGTCGGCCTTCGCCTCCTCCTCGGGCGTTGGGGGTTCCCCCCAAACCCCAGAGTATTTGTGACAAGGGCAAGGGGCAGGGGTGTTGCCCTTGGCCAGCCGACTGTTAGGCTCTCGGGCAAAGCCGGGAGGGTTGGCGCATGGATCTGGGGATTGCAGGGAAACGGGCGCTGGTCTGCGCCTCGTCCAAGGGGCTGGGGCGTGGCTGTGCCGAGGCCCTGGCCGAAGCCGGGGTCGATCTGGTGATGAACGCCCGTGGGGCCGAGGCGCTGGAGGCTGCGGCCACCGACATCCGCGCGCGGTTTCAGGTCAACGTGGTCACGGTGGCCGCAGACATCACCACCGAGGCTGGCCGCGCGGCAGTGCTGTCGAAGGGCCCGTTCGACATCCTGGTGACCAACGCAGGCGGCCCGCCGCCCGGGATGTGGTCGGACTGGGGGCGCGAGGATTTCATCAAGGCGCTCGACGCCAACATGCTGACGCCCATCGCGCTGATGCAGGCGGTCCTGCCCGGGATGATGGCGCAGGGCTGGGGCCGGGTGGTCAACATCACCAGCGTCTCGGTGAAGGCGCCGGTTCCGGTCCTGGGCCTGTCGAACTCGGCCCGGGCCGGGCTCACCGGCTTTGTTGCGGGCACGTCGCGGCAGGTGGCAGGGAAGGGGGTCACGATCAACAACCTCTTGCCCGGCATCCACGCGACCGACCGGGCAATCGCGCTGGACAGTGCGGTGGTGAAGGCGCGCGGGATCACGATGGACCAGGCCATCGAAGAGCGCGCCGCCACCATCCCCGCCGGTCGCTACGGCACGCCGGCGGAGTTCGGGGCAACCTGCGCGTTCCTCTGTTCGCAACACGCAGGTTTCATCGTCGGGCAGAATGTCCTGCTGGACGGCGGGGCCACCAACACCACGCTTTAGAAGTAGCGCCGGCGTCTGCCTGGATCGACCACGCCCAGCGTGGCCAGCGAGCTTGCCCCCAGGACCCAGACCCAGGCGCCAGAGCCGAGCATGTGGCTGGCCATGTCAGGGACAGTCGAGCCCGACAGGGACAGCCCGGCCGCTTCGGGCTGGCGCAGGAGCGTGATCATCGCCCAGGCGACCAGCGCCACCGGCAGCGCGCCGGTCAGGAAGGCCAGAAGCCGGGATTCGCGGCCGAATAGGCCGAATAGGACGAAGAGCGCGGCCATCACGAAGGAGCAGCCATAGGCAATGGTCTCGGGCCGGGCGTCGGCAAGGATCGCCTGGGCACCCGCCGCGTCAAGATCGCGCAGGACGGTCCAGGGCACGACATTTTCGCCGAAGGGCGAAGACAGCCAGGGAAAGAACAGGCTGGCCAGAATGGCCAAGGCAGACACAAGAGCAAGGGGACGCGACAGCATGGCAGCACCTGATGGTTTTTTATCTATTTGGAAAAGCAACCACTTCGCCAGATTCTCGTCAAATTTCTGCTGCAAATGGGGCCGGACTGGATCGCCCGGCGCATCAATCCCGGCCCGCGCTTCGGCTTTGGTGCGGCACCTTGTGCAGTCCGCCCAGGGTGCGCCTGATTCGGGTCCGGTATTGCCCGGCCCGACTGGCACTGCTAGGGGAAAGCCTGAGCGATTTCGTTGAGTATCCATGCCCGACCGTCCCCCGCTGCGTCTGGAAGTGTCGAACCTGTGCCGGTCCTTTGGCGGCCGGACGGTGGTCGATGGGGTCTCGTTGTCGGTCGCGGCGGGGCAAGTGACCTGCCTTCTGGGGCCCTCGGGCTGCGGCAAGTCGACGACGTTGCGGATGATCGCGGGCGTCGAACGCGCCGATGCGGGCGAGGTGCGGCTCGATGGCCAGGTGGTCGCGGGGCCGGGCGTCCATGTCCCGCCCGAGGTGCGGTCGGTGGGGCTGATGTTCCAGGACTTCGCGCTGTTCCCGCATCTGACGGTGGCCGAGAACGTGGGTTTCGGCCTGCGGGTCGACCGGGCGGAAAAGACGCGGCGGGTCGATGCGCTGCTGGAAAAGGTCGACCTGAGCGGCTTTGGCCCGAAGCACCCGCACCAGTTGTCGGGGGGCGAACAGCAGCGCGTGGCGCTGGCCCGGGCCCTGGCGCCGAACCCGCGGGTCATGCTGATGGACGAGCCGTTTTCGGGCCTCGACAACCGGCTGCGCGACGGCATCCGGGACCGGACGCTGGACCTGCTGAAAGAAGCGGGGGCTGCGGTCCTGCTGGTCACGCATGAACCCGACGAGGCGATGCGGATGGCCGATGAGATTGCGCTGATGCGGGGCGGACGGATCGTGCAGAAGGGCGCGCCCTACAACGTCTACAACGCGCCGGTCGACAAGGCGGCGGCGGCCTTCTTCAGCGATATCAACGTGATCCGTGGCACCTCGAAGGGCGCGCTGACCGAGACGCCCTTCGGTGCCTTCCTGACCCCGGGTCACAAGGACGGGGCCGAAGTCGACATCGTGATCCGCCCGCAGCACCTGCGCATCGACTTTGACCGGGGGGGCCGGGGCCCGAACCCGACGCCGGAAGACGGCACGCCCGCGCGCGGCACGGTTTTGCGCAGCCGCTATCTGGGCCGTGAAAGCCTGGTCGATTTCGCGATGGACTTCGAGGGCGCGCGCCTGACTGCCAGCGTACCGGGGGTCTTCCTGCCGAAGCCCGGGACGGTGCTGTGGCTGATGATCCGCCGCGACCGCTGCTTTGTGTTCGGGGTCTAGCTGCCGGACGCGTCAAGGCGATCAATTGCCGTGCAACCGCCGCCAGTCGGCTAGGGTTCGGCCGGGTTCCTCGGGGAACGTCCCGCCCGCTGGGGACAGTGTCCCGATCCGGTCGACGCGGAAGCTCCGGAAATCGCCGCGCGTTTCGCACCAGGTGGCCAGCGTCCAGACCCGGCCCCAGAACTCCAGGACCAGGGGGCGGACCGTGCGGCTGCTGTCGTTGCCCTCGGTATCGCGGTAGGTCAGAAGCAGACGCTCGCGCAGGCGGATGGCACGGCGCAGGGCGGGCAGGTGGCGGGCGGCGGCCATGGCCTCGCTGCCAGGGAAGACCCAGGTTTCCGCCCCCGCGCCCTCCAACAACCGCGCGGGCAGGACGGCAGCGATCTTGCCCGAAAGGCTACCCGCCGCCTGCGCCAACGAGGGGTCGGCCCCCCGGGTGACCAGCTGCAGGCCCAGCGTCAGGGCCTGCACCTCGTCAGGCGTCAGTGTCAGCGGCGGCAAGGTGATCGGCTCGCGCAGGATATAGCCCACGCCACGCTCGCCCTCGACCGGCAGGCCCGAGGCGATGAGCGTCGCCATGTCGCGCCAGAGCGTGCGGGTCGAGACCTCCAGCCGGTCGGCCATGTCGCGGGCGGTGTGGAGCCGCCCGTCGCGCAGGATCTGGATCAGGTCGAACAGGCGGTCGGTGCGGCGCATGGGTCAAGGGTGACGCGTCCCGGGGGCGCCGGTCAATCCATCGCGAAGGCGATGGTTTCGTGGCGCAGAATGGCGGATGGGCTGTCGATCAGCGCCATGAAGGGGTGGAAGGCGGGGTCGACCATCACGGCGGGGGGCGCGGCATGGGCAGCGGTCATGCTGGCCCAGGTGACGGCGTCGGTCCAGCGACCGTCCTCGCCCTTTGTCAGGCGGCGGGCGACAAAGCCCGGCTGGCTGCGGACCAGTGCTTCGGTCCCGCGGGCGGCAGCCAGGAAGGTGGCCTCGTCCGCGCCGGAGACGAGGGCAAAGGTGACGTATTCGATAACTTGGGATTCGGGGGGCATCAGTCTCTCCATCGGTTGCGATGGGACGGGTATGGCAGGGGCCAACTGACAACAGCCTGGCAGTAACGGTCGCGCGGGGGGCAAAAGTTTTCGAAAACTCTTGCAAAATCCTTTGAAGGATTTTGTCCCCTCCTGTCAGCCGTCCGTCTCGATGCCCGACTGAGGCAGAAGGGTCGCGACCTTGTAGAGCAGGCTCTTCGCCGCCTTGGCGCGTGGGTTGCCGTCCTGGCCCACATGCCGCAGGCCCTCGACCAGCGCCTCCAGCTCTTCCGGGGTCAGCATGGTGGGCGGCAAGACCAGGGGTGAGCGCAGCATGTAGCCGAGGCCACGTTCCCCGGTCACCGGCATCCCGGTGGCAGCCAGCATCTCCATGTCGCGCCAGATCGTGCGGGTCGAGACCCCGAGTCGCTGGGCCAGTTCCGCCGCCGTGTGCAGCCGCCCATCGCGGAGTTCCTGGACGATGTCGTAAAGGCGCGCGTCGCGTTTCATGGGCTTTTCCAGGCGTAGGGCGGGCATTCCTGCCCACCTTACTGACAAAATACTGTCAGTTGTGTGCCCTGCGCAAGCTGCTTGCCTCTTGGAACCGGCACGGCAGGGGGCATAACTGGGGTCAGTTTCGCCATTTGCCCCGCACTGGGGCCAGAGAAGGGGGTCTCCCATGTTCAACAATATCGGCCTGCCGGGCCTGCTCTTGATCGCCGTCGTCGTCCTTGTCCTGTTCGGCAAGGGCAAGGTTTCCAGCCTGATGGGCGAGGTCGGCAAGGGCATCACCGCCTTCAAGAAGGGCGTGAACGACGGCTCCAAGGAGATTGAGGACGCCAAGGTCGCCGAGGCCAAGGACGTGACGCCTGCCGCCGAGAAGGACAAGGCCTGAGGCCTGACCTTCGGGGGACTGAGATATGGATTTCAGCTGGTCCGAACTTCTGGTTGTCGGCATTGTCGCGCTGGTCATCATCGGCCCGAAAGACCTGCCCGGCATGTTCCGCGAGCTTGGCCGCTTTACCGCCAAGATCCGCGCGATGGGCCGCGAGTTCAGCCGCGCGATGGAGCAGGCCGCCAAGGAGTCGGGTGTCAAGGATGTGGCCGACGACCTGAAGAAGGTCGCCTCGCCAAAGTCCATGGGGCTGGATGCAGTGAAATCCGCTGCCGACAAGTTCGAGAAGTGGGATCCGCTGAAGAACCGGGCCGAACCGACCAAGCCGCTGACCCCCGCGCCGATGCCAGCTAGCCCCGCCCCGGTGGCTGCAGCCGCCGTGGCGCCTGCGGCAGAAGCCGCAGCGGATCCGGCCGCGTCAGTCGGGCCGAATACCGCGGCGCTTTACGAAAAGCAGGCGGCCCGCAAGGCGGTCGTGGACGAGGCTGCGGCAAAGCTGAAGTCGATCTCGACCGACCCGGCCCCCGCTGCCGCTGCTGCCGCCCCGGCCAAGAAAAGCCCGGGCCGCACCCGCAAGAAACCCGCAACCACGGGCGGTGACGAGGCATGAGCGCCAAGGACGATATCGAAGACAGCTCGGCCCCCCTGGTCGAGCACCTGATCGAACTGCGCAACCGGATCATATGGGCGGTTTCGGCGTTCCTTGTGGCGATGATCCTGTGCTTCTTCGTTGCCGAGCCAATCCTGGACTTCATGCTGACCCCGATCGAGCATTCGATGCGCGAGCTGGGCGATCCGAACCCGGTGATGCAGTACACCGCGCCGCAGGAATACTTCTTCACCCTGGTCCATATCTCGGTCGTGGCCGGGCTGATGGTCAGCTTTCCCGTCATCGCCTACCAGCTATGGCGGTTCGTGGCGCCAGGCCTGTACCGCAACGAAAAGCAGGCCTTCCTGCCGTTCCTGATCGCCTCGCCCGTGCTGTTCATCATCGGTGCGGCCTTTGCGCATTATGTCGTCACGCCGATTGCGATGACCTTCTTCCTGGGGTTCGCCGATGCCTTTTCGGTCGTCACCGCGCTGATCCCGGGTCTGGGCAACGCGCCTGCCGATGCTGTCACTGCCACGGCCCCAGTGGTCGACACCGGGATCGACATCGTCTTCCAGGGGAAGGTGAACGAGACGCTCGACATCAGCCTCAAGCTGATCCTGGCCTTTGGCCTGTGCTTCCAGCTGCCGGTCCTTCTGACGCTGATGGGCAAGGCGGGGCTCGCGACTTCGGCGGGGCTTGCGAACATGCGCCGCTACGCGATCGTCGTCATCCTGCTTGTCGCGGCTCTGGTGACCCCGCCCGACGTGATGAGCCAGCTGATCCTCTTCTTCGCGGTCTATCCGCTGTACGAAGTGTCGATCTTCCTGATCCGCCGGATCGAAAAGCGGCGCGAAGCGGACCTGCGGGCCCAGGGTCTGTGGGATGACGAGACCGACGGACCGTCCGACACGGCAGAGCCCAAGGCATGACCGACCCGCTGGACCGGATCGCGGCCGCGCTGGAGCGTCTGGCCCCGGCCCCGATGCCTGCCCCGGATTACACCGCCGAGGCCTTCGTCTGGCATACCCAGCCCGACCGGCTGGAACCTGTGGCGCATGTTGCCCGTGTCGACATCGGGCTTCTTGTCGGCGTGAACAGGTCACGCGACACGCTGCTGGAGAACACCCGCCATTTCGCCGCCGGGCTGCCGGCGAACAACGCGCTGCTCTGGGGTGCGCGGGGGATGGGAAAGTCTTCGCTGGTCAAGGCGGTCCACGCCGCCGTCCGCGCCGAGGGGCATGACCTGAAGATCGTCGAACTCAGCCGCGAAGACCTGCCGTCGGTGCAGCGCCTGCTTTCCCATCTCCGCGCCGCGTCGCACCGGTTCCTCCTCTTCTGCGACGACCTGTCGTTTTCCCATGACGACCAGCACTACAAATCGCTGAAGGCCGTTTTGGACGGGGGCATCGAGGGGCGGCCGGAAAACGTGCTGTTCTACGCCACGTCGAACCGTCGCCACCTGATGCCGCGCGACATGATCGAGAACGAACGTTCGACCGCGATCAACCCGTCCGAGGCGGTGGAGGAAAAGGTCTCCCTGTCCGACCGCTTCGGGTTGTGGCTGGGCTTCCACCCTTGCAGCCAGGACGACTACCTGGAGATGATCCGCGGCTACTGCGCGGCGCATGGGGTGCGCGTGCCCGACGACCGCCTGCATGCCGAGGCGATCGAGTGGCAGGCAACCCGCGGTGGCCGTTCGGGCCGGGTCGCCTGGCAGTTCTTCTGCGACCTTGCTGCGCGCGAAGGCGTGCGCATCCGGGCGTGACATGTGATCTTCACTTGCAGAGCCGTGCAACTCGCCTTAGGCGATAAAGACGATGCTCACTGAAATCCTTGTCATCCTGGCCCTGATCGTCCTGAACGGCGTTCTTGCCATGTCCGAGCTTGCCATCGTCAGCGCCCGGCCCGCGCGGCTGAAGTCGCTGGAAGGCAAAAGCCGTGGCGCGCGCATGGCGCTGCGGCTGGCCGAACATCCCGGCCGGTTCCTGTCCACCGTGCAGATCGGCATCACTGCCGTCGGCGTGTTGTCCGGTGCCCTGTCCGGGGCGACGCTGGGCCTGCGGCTGGAAGGCTGGCTGATCGCGCGGGGCGTGGATGCAGACTGGGCGCAGACCCTGGGCGTTGGCGGGGTGGTCGTTGCCATCACCTATGTCAGCCTGATCGTGGGCGAGCTGGTGCCAAAGCAGCTTGCGCTCCGCAATGCCGAAGGCGTCGCCATCCGCATGGCCCCGGCAATGACCTTCCTGTCGGTGATCGGTGCGCCGCTTGTGTGGTTCCTCGACAAGTCCGGCAGGCTTCTCCTCTGGCTGCTTGGCCAGCGCGGGACCAGCGAGAATCGGGTGACCGAAGAGGAAGTGCACGTCCTGCTGGCCGAAGCCCACGAAGGCGGCGTGCTGGAAACCGAAGAACGCGAGATGATTACCGGCGTCATGCGCCTGTCGGACCGCACCGCCCGCGCGCTGATGACCCCACGGCACGAGGTCGAGATGCTCCCGCTGGAGGCGACGGGGGCCGAGGCGGTGGCGGCGATCCGCAAGGTCGCGCGCCCCCGGATGCCGGTCGCCAATGCCGAAGGCGACGTGGTGGGCATCGTGCTGCTGTCGGACGCCTTCCAGGTTGTCTCGCGCCGCGAAACCCTGGACCTGAAGGCCCTCTTGCATGAGGTGCCTGTCGTCTCTGACAGAACTGAAGCATTGGATGTGCTGGAAATCCTGCACAAGTCGGACCACCACCTCGCGCTGGTCTATGACGAGTATGGCCATTTCGAGGGGATCATCACCACCGGCGACGTGCTGGAGGCGATCACCGGGTCAGTCGCAGCCAGCGATACCGATGAACCCGCGATGGTCGAACGCGCGGACGGCAGCTATCTGGTGGCGGGCTGGATGCCGGTCGACGAATTCTGCGACCGGCTCGGCCTGCCGCGTGACATGGCGGGGGAATACGATACCGTCGCGGGCCTGATCCTGCACCAGTTGGGCCAGATCCCTGACCTCGGCGCCAGCTTCACTGCCGAGGGCTTCCGGTTTGAGGTGATCGACCTGGACGGCCGCCGCATCGACAAGGTCCTGGTCTCGCAGGTTGCCTGACCGCAGCACGATCTTTCTGCGAAAGATCGCACCCCGAATTTTCGCAGAAAATTCGTCCCCGCCGACCTACTGCAGGAAGCCCATCGGATCATAGCTTTTCTTCGACGTGTCGCGCACCTCGAAGTGGACAAAGGCCGGATCGCCCGCGGCGACCTTGCCGATCTCCTGCCCGCGCTTGACCTTGTCGCCCTTCTTCACCGCCATCCCGCTGACGCCCACATAGACGGTCAGCAGGTTCCCGGCGTGGCGGACGATCACGATGCCCTTGCCGTTGGTGTCGGACGAAATCACTGTCACGGTCCCGGCGTCCGCCGCCTTCACCGCAGTCCCCGGCGCTGCCGCGATGTCGATGCCCTGGTTCTTCTTCGCGTCATAGCCGCGGATGATCTTGCCCGCGACCGGCATCGTCATCTTGGTGGTGGTCGTCGCCTCGGCACCCAGGTCGGGCGAGGGCGGGGTGGCTTTGGGCTTGGTGCCGCTGGCCTCGGTCTTCTCGTCCGGCAGGGGCTTCTTGGCCGAAGGCGGCTCGGGCGTCGGGCTGCCGGCGCCGGGTGCGCTCGGCACCGGTTCCGGGTCCGGGGCCGGTGCTGTTGCGATCGGGATGATCAGCGTCTGGCCCTCGCGCACCGCCATGTCGGGGCCCAGCTGGTTCCAGTCCGCCAGCGCCTTGGCCGAGACGTTGTAGGCCCGCGCAATGGTGAAGGCTGTCTCGCCCCGCGCAACGCGGTGGGTCGCGGGCTGGCCCGAGATCGGCTTGGACGCTGCCGGAGAGGACGCCACGGGCGTCGGTCCCGCCTCGTCCAGTGCCGTGGTCGCAATGGCCGAGATGTCGACCGAACCCGAGCCGCCGGGCAGGGGGGCGGCACCTGCGATCACCGGCGGCTGTGGGGTCGCCGACACGCGGTCGGGTAACAGCAGCATCTCGCCTTCGCGCAATGGGTCGGTCGGGCGCAGCGCATTGGCGCGGGCCATCGCCTCGGGGCTGACCCCCAGCCGGCCTGCCATGCTGGCCACCGTCTCGCCGCGCCGGGCTGTCGCCAGCTGGTAATCGGGGTAAGAGATGATGCCGTTCTGGTCCGGCGTGGGGGCTGCCGCCGTCGCCTGGCGCGCGGCCTCGGAGGTGGCACCGCCACCGCGTCTTAGGTCCCAGTCCAGGGCTCCGGTGTCGATGCAGCCCGAAAGGGCCAAAACGCTGGCGCCAAGCACGAAGCTTGTCCGAAGTCCGTTGGTTCTTGCCATCTCGTCCCGCCTGATTGTCCGCCGCCCGGGTTTGGCCCGGTTGTCTCGGGCAGCAATACTACTCGGAGCCCATGCCCTCTACCAGTGGGACAAAGCGCACTGGGCGAAGTTCCTCGTAATCAAACCCGCGTGAGGTCCGGGTGACCTTGATCAGCGCCTGCACCGCATCGGACTGGCCCACAGGCACGACCATGATCCCGCCGGGCTTCAGCTGTTCCAGCAGGGGGCCAGGCGGGTCCTCGGCCGCCGCGGTCACGATGATCCGGTCGAACGGCGCCTGGTCCGGCAATCCGTGCGAGCCGTCCGCCGGGATCGCGGTGATGTTCACCAGGTCCAACTGGCGGAACAGCTCCGCCGCCTCGCGCACCAGGCGGCGATAGCGGTCGACGGTATAGACCCGCCGCGCCAGTTGCGACAGGACGGCGGCCTGGTAGCCCGAGCCGGTGCCTACCTCCAGGACCGTGTCGCGCGGGTTCACTTGGAGCGCTTGCGACATCAACCCCACGACCGAGGGCTGGCTGATCGTCTGGCCGCAGGCGATGGGCAGCGGCATGTCCTCATAGGCCCGGTCGGCAAAGACATTTCTCACGAACAGCCCGCGGTCGATCCGTTCCATCGCGGTCAAGACGCGGGTGTCGGTCACCCCGCGCGACCGCAACTGGAACAGAAAGCGCATCTTGCGTTCGGCAAGCTCGGAGGTCGGGTCGTCCTCCGCTCCTTCGGTCATGCCAGCCTCGCCTGCAGATCGGCCAGAAGGTCATGCGCCGTCAGGTCCGCGCGCATCGGGGTGACCGAGATATAGCCGTCCAGGTTCACCGCCGCGTCCGTCCCGGGCAGGGTCGGCGTGTGCTGGGTGCCGCCCTTGATCCACAGGAAGCGCTTGCCCGAAGGCGAGATGTGCGGGTCCACGGAAAAGGCCGTGTCGCGGCGGAAGCCCTGTGCGGCGACGCGGGTCCCCTTCGTCGTGGCCGCAGGCAGCGGCGGGAAGTTCACGTTGTAGAAGACGCGGTAGTCGTCCTGCGTCCACAGCCCCTTGTCGAGCAGTGCGCGGACCACGCCCGCCCCATGGACCCGGGCGCTTTCGAACGGATCGGCGAGCTTGGCATTCTCCGGCCCGAAGAACTGCGACAGCGCAATCGCCGGCACGCCTTGCAGCGCCGCCTCCATCGCCCCGCCGATGGTGCCGGAATAGAGCACGTTTTCCGCGGCGTTGTTGCCCCGGTTGACGCCGGACAGCACGAGATCGGGCCGCGCGCCGTCCAGGACGTCGTAGATCGCTGCCAGCACGCAGTCGGCAGGCGAGCCTTCGGCGGCAAAGCGGCGGGGGCCAAGCTCGGCGATCAGCATCGGATGGGTATAGCTGATGCAATGGCCCACGCCCGACTGCTCAAAGGCAGGGGCCACGGTCCAGACTTCTCCGTCCGGTCCTGCAATTTCGGTGGCGATTTCGGTCAGAACCTCAAGCCCCGGCGCGTTGATGCCGTCGTCATTGGTGATCAGGATGCGCATCTGTCGGGGGTTCCTTCCGGCTCGCCCCTGATTAGACGAGCCGCAGGCCACCTTCAACGGCAAAGGGCGGCTCCTCGTTCGACTTCGTCTCCTCGTCGCAGGCTTCCCCGCAAGCGAGGAGTGACGAAGTCATCGACGAGCGGCCCCGGTCAGGGCGCGAAGCTCGTGTAGACAAGCTTCAGCCGGTCGTCCTCGGCCACGGCTTGCGGGGTGACGAGGGGTTCGTCCCGGATCAAGGCGAGGCAGCTTTCCGCGTCCTGCGCCTGACCGTCCGCGCAGGCCGGATGCGACTGCCAGCGATCCTCGATCAACTCGCGCACGGCGGCGCTGTCGAGGTTCAGGTCGCCCAGCCGCTGAACCTCGCCCAAGGCCACGTCCATCCCGTCCCGGAACGCGATATGCACCAGCTCGCTGCAGTACAACACGTCCTCGGTCTGGTAGAAATACGGGTCATAGCCCTTGCCGAAATGGCCACGCGCCGCCGTGGTCACGGCCAGCGCCTGCGCCTCGGTCAGCCCCTCCATCCGGTAGACCGCGACGTCGCCGCCTTCCCCCTGCGCCACCCAGTCCGCCAGCGGCGTCTCGCGCGTGGTCCGGACTGCCTCCAGCACCACCGGATCACCGCCGGCATCGAAATCCACGATGCCGACATGGGTGAACGGGCTGTCGGTGGCCAAGAGGATCGCCAGCGACTGCGCCGAGCGGGAATTCTGGAAGATCACATCGCCGCGCTGCAGGTCCGGCAGGTCCTGCGCGCGGGCCGGCAGGGCGATCAGCAGGGCAAGGGCAACAAGGCGGATCATGACGGTGGCTCCAATGACCGGCCAAGCCTAGTCCGCCCGGCCAGGGGATGCCAGTCACGTTCCCCGGTCACGCGTCGCGTTGCGCGATCCAGTCGTGATCCGGGTCGTTCTTGAACCGCCACTTGCGGATCGGCCCGGCCATCACGTTCAGATAGTACATCTCATAGCCATAGGGCGCGCCGCAGGGGTGGTGACCCTTTGGGACCAGCACGACATCGTGGGACTTCACCGCCATCGTCTGATCCAGCGCCCCGTCCTCGGTATAGACCCGCTGGATGCCGAAGCCCTGGCCCGGGTTCAGCCGGTGGTAATAGGTCTCTTCCAGATAGGTCATGTTCGGAAAGTCGTCCTCGTCATGCCTGTGGGACGGGTAGGACGACCAGTGCCCGGCCGGAGTGAACACCTCGGTCACGAGCAGGCTGTCCGCCACGTCCAGCGCTTCCATTGCGATGTTGTTCACGTAGCGCGTGTTCGTCCCCTTGCCGCGCGGGGTCAGGGTGATCCCCTCCGGCCCCAGACGGCGGGCCGGGTGGTTGCCTTTCCCCGGAGCCTTGCAGACCCCGATGGTGCAGGCGGTGGTGGCCACGGCCTTCCACTGGCTGCGGTTCGGGACGTACAGGCAATGCGGCGGGGTCTTTTCGAAGACATCCATCCGCTCGCCCATCTCGCCCCAGTCCTGGCCTGCCGCCTGGACGCGCGCCTTGCCCTCGACGATCACCAGGATCACCTCGGTCTCGCCGGTCAGCTCCTCGGCCACATCTC
Source organism: Tabrizicola sp. T74 (assembly GCF_057219935.1). NCBI lineage: Bacteria > Pseudomonadati > Pseudomonadota > Alphaproteobacteria > Rhodobacterales > Paracoccaceae > Tabrizicola > Tabrizicola sp. T74. Next base: position 297,503 of record NZ_JBXVVT010000003.1, read on the forward strand.
CGGGTTCCAGCCGGTACAGAGTAAAGCCGACATAGCCCCAGCCCGCGCTTTCGGGGGTGATCTCATGCACCTTGCCGCGGGTGCCGGTGGGGTGGCGGAGGAGGTCGGACATGTGGGCTACCTCAGGGACGGGAGTTGTCGACGGTCAGTCCCGCCTTGGCGCAGACCTGCAGGATGTGTTTGTAGCCCATCTTCGAGTATTCATAGGGCGGAGCCTTGGCCGGGTCCTGCTCGGCCTCGACCACGATCCAGCCGTGGTACTCCATCGCGCGCAGCTTGTCGGCCACCGCCTGGAAGTCTATGCAACCATCGCCCGGCACGGTGAAGGCCCCGGCGATCACGGCGTCGAGGAAGCTGCGGTTGTTCTTCCGCACATCGGCCACGACTTCGGGCCGGATGTCCTTGAAGTGGACGTGGTGGACGCGGTCAGCCCAGGTGTTCAGGACCCGCATCACGTCTGCGCCCCCAAACAGCAGGTGCCCGGTGTCGAAGAGGAGCTTCACGTCCGGCGTGGAGCCTTCCATCAGCGCATTCACATCGTCCTCGCTCTCGATGAACGACCCCATGTGGTGGTGGTAGGCCAGCGTGACGCCTTGGTCGGCCATCCACTTCGCCAGCTCCGACAGCTTCGCGCCATAGGCCCGCACGTCGGCAGCCTGGAACTTCGGGCGGTTGTTCACTGGCACCGCAATGTTGCCCTGCACGGTGTTGGAACATTCCGCATAGACGATGCAGGGGGCTTTCAGGGCCGCGAACTGCTCCACCTGCTGGCGGATGGCCTCAATCTCCGTCTTCACGTCGTTTATGAGGAGATTGCCGGAACACCAGCCGCCGCAAAGGAAAAGTCCGTTTGCGTTGAGGTAACTCCGCAGCCCCTCGGTGTCCGCCGGCATCCGCCGCCCGCGTTCGACGCCGGTGTACCCGATCTCCCGCGCTTCGCTCAGCGCCTGCTCCATCGTGTAGGCGGCGGTCAGGTCCGGCAGGTCGTCGTTCTGCCAGGAGATGGGGGAGATCCCGATCTTGATGCTCATCTTGTCCTCAGTTCACAAGCCATTGGGCGCGGGCGCCCGCCTCGAATTCCTTGCGGGCCGCATCCACTTCCTTGCGGGTGGACACTTCGGGCACGCCCACTTCCCACCACGACCCACCTGCACCTGTCCCCGGACCCGGATCGCTGTCGATCACGATCACCGTCGGCACGGACGCGGTGCGCGACGCAGCCAGCGCCGCTTCCAGCTCGGCAATCCCGCCCGCCTTGACCACATTCGCCCCCATCGACCCGGCATGGGCGACGAAGTCGATGTGCGACGGGTTCACGTGGTAGCTGTCGTCGAGAAGGTTGTTGAACGGCGCGCCGCCGGTGTGCTTCTGCAGCCGGTTGATGCAGCCGAAGCCGCGGTTGTCGGTCAGGACCACCGTGAAGGGCACGCCCATCATCACCGCCGTCGCAAGCTCGGAGTTCGCCATCATGTAGGACCCGTCGCCCACCATGCAGATCACGTCGCGGTCGGGGCTTGCCATCTTGATCCCCAGGGCCCCCGCGATCTCATACCCCATGCAGGAGAACCCGTATTCCATGTGATAACCGCCCTCGGACCCGCGCCAGAGGACGTGGAGGACGCCCGGCATCGACCCGGCTGCGCCCATCACGATGGTCTTCGGCGTGGCGCTGCGGTTCACTGCGCCGACTACCTGAGCGTCGGAGGGCAACTGGTTCCCCTTCGGCGCGGCGAACAGCGCGTCAGTCGTGTGGAACCAGGCATCCCGCGCCGCGAAATCGGGGTCGGCGAAGCGGTGCTCGCCGAGGGCTGCCGACAGCTTTTCCAGCGCGACCTTGGCGTCGGCCACCAGCGCCTGCGCCCCACGCTTGCCCGCGTCGTAAGCCTGCACGTTGACCGAGATGATCTTGCGGCCCGGCTTCTTGAAGATGGTCCAGCTGCCGGTGGTGAAGTCCTGCAGCCGCGTGCCCACGGCCAGCACCACATCCGCCTCGGCGGCGAGCTTGTTGCCGCAGTCCGACCCCGTCACGCCGGGCGAGCCGAAGTTGAGCCGCTCTTCCCAGGCAACCGCACCTTTCCCGGCCTGGGTTTCCACCAGCGGAATGTTGTGGCTGCGGGCGAAGTCCAGAAGCGTCTGCTCCGCGCCGGAATAGATCACGCCCCCACCCGCCACGATCAGCGGGGTTTTCGCGGCCTTCAGCGCGGCCACGGCGGCCTCCAGTTCGCGCTGGTCGGGTTCCGGGCGGCGGATGTGCCAGACCTTCGGCGTGAAGAATTCCACCGGGTAATCATAGGCTTCGGCCTGGGTGTCCTGGCAGAAGGCCAGGCAGACCGGCCCGCAGGTCGCCGGGTCGGTCATCACCTGCAGCGCACGGGGCAGGGCGGTCAGGATGTGCTCGGGTCGGCTGATCCGGTCGAAGTAGCGGACCACCGGGCGGAAGCAGTCGTTGGCGCTGACGATCCCGTCGCCGAAATCCTCGACCTGTTGCAGCACCGGGTCCGGCGCGCGAGAAGCAAAGACATCGCCGGGGATCAGCAGCACCGGCAGCCGGTTCACCTGCGCCAGCGCCGCCGCCGTCACCAGGTTCGTCGCCCCCGGCCCGATGGACGTGGTCACCGCCATCGCCTTCCGCCGCCGGGACGCCTTGGCATAGGCAATCGCGGTATGCGCCATCGTCTGTTCGTTGTGGCCCCGCCAGGTCGGGATCGCGTCGCGGTGGGTCTCCAGCGCTTCGCCCAGGCCGGCCACGTTGCCGTGGCCGAAGATCGCCCAGACGCCCTCGATGAAGCGGGAGCCATCCTCGGCCTGTTGCAGGGACAGCCAGCGCACCAGAGCTTGGGCAGCAGTCAAACGGATCGTGGTCATTTCTTCCCTCCCTGGCGCGCGGCGTCCCAGGTGTGGGACAGGCGCGCAAAACGGTCTGACATCTGGGCGACGGCGTCCGCGTCGGTCATCTGGCCCTTGAACCAGGCCCGCGCGGCATCGCCAAAGATCGTGCGGCCGATGGCGAAGCCTTTCACCAAGGGCTGCCGGGCCGCAAGGGCCAAGGAGGCCGCAAGGTCCTCTTCCTTGGCATCGAGCCCCAGCACCACGACACCCCGCACATGCGGGTCGTTCTTCGTGATGGCGGTGCAGGCGTTGTCCCAGGCTTTCGCGGTCGCAAACGGCTCCAGCTTCCACCAGTCTGGGTAAACGCCCAGATCGTAGAACCGCTGGATCACCTGCGAGCTGGTGTCGTCGTTCACCGGGCCCACTTTCGACGGGATGATCTCCAGAAGCATCTCCAGCCGGTTGCGGCGGCAGGCGTGGAACAGGCGGCGGACCGTGTCCTCTTGCGCGGCCTTGGTCGCCGCGTCGTCGTCGGGGTGGTAGAAGCACAGAACCTTGACCACATGCTCCAGCGGCCATTCCTGAAGGCCGCCGAAATCAGGGCCAAGCTCGGGTTCAAGCGTCAGGGGACGCGAGCCCGGCCATTCCACCGGCCGTCCGATCCAGAGGCCGGTGCCTGCCGCCTGGAATAGCGCATCGCGGCCCAACCGGTTGTCGCAGAGGACTCCATAGCCCGGCTGGCCGTTTGCCACCTGAAGCGCGGCTTGCAGGCAAAGCTGCTTGAACGCCCCGATCTTCTTCGGGTCCGCGCCTTCCATCTGCTCCAATTGCATCCGGTGGTCGAAGGCGAAGACGCGCATTGTCGACCAGTCCTTGTGCCGGTTGGTCGCCCAGTGGACCTGCTCCAGCGCCGCATCCTTGCGCAGCGCCTTTTCCACGACGCCGCGGGACAAGAAGAACTGCAGTTCCTCCCAGGACGGATAGGCCGGGGTGCAGCCGTGGCGGGAGACGGCGAAGGCCCCGCAGGCGTTGGCGTATTTCAGGGCGGTGGGCCAGGGTTCACCGTCGAGCCAGCCTTTCAGAAGGCCCGACATGAACCCGTCGCCCGCGCCAAGGACGTTGAACACCTCGATCGGGAAGCCCGGGCCGCTTTCGCCGTCATCAAGCGAGTCCGGCACCGCGCCGGTGAAGGCCACCGCCCCCATCGGGCCGCGTTTGCAGACGAGGGTGGCTTTGCTCACCGCCCGAACGGCGCGGAGGGCCGCGATTGTGTCAGTGGTGCCGCCCGCGATATGGAACTCTTCCTCGGTCCCGACGATCAAGTCGAAAAGGTGCAGCGTCGATTGCAGCTTCGCCGTGACCTTGGCGCTTTCGATGAACCGGCTTTCCCCGTCGCCGTGCCCGGCCAGCCCCCAGAGGTTCGGGCGGTAGTCGATGTCCAGCGCCGTCTGCAACCCGTGCTTTCGCGCCAGGTTCAGCGCCTTCAGCACCGCCGCCTCGGTTCGGGGATTGGAAAGGTGCGTCCCCGTGGCGACAACGGACCGGGCCTCGGCGATGAAGCCTTCGTCGATGTCATCCTCGCACAAGGCCATGTCGGCGCAGTTTTCCCGGTAGAAGATCAGCGGGAACTGCTTGTCGTCGCGGATGCCCAGAAGGACCAGCGCCGTCAGCCGCTCCGGATCCGTCTTCACGCCCCGGACGTCGACGCCTTCCTTCGCCAGCTCCTCACGAATGAAGCGGCCCATGTGTTCGTTGCCGACCCGCGTGATCAGCGCCGACTTCAGGCCCAGCCGCGCCGTTCCTGCCGCCATGTTGGTGGGCGAGCCGCCGATGTACTTCTGGAACGACCCCATGTCCTCCAGCCGCCCGCCGACTTGCGCGCCGTAAAGGTCGACCGAGGAGCGGCCGATGGTGATGACATCCAGGGGTTTTTGGGACATGGGCAGCTCCGACCGGGGTCGAGTCGCCCCTGTGCATAGAACATTTATTCCAAATCCGCGAGTCGCGAAAGCGCTAAGTTTCGCGTCGGGCGGCGACGGCCACGGCCAGAGCCAGGGCAAGGGCAATCGCCGCCGACAACGACCGGAACGCACCGAAGTCGATCTCGGTCACCGTCAGCACCGTATCCGCGATCCCCGCAAGCCGCGCGGCAGGCGGGTCGGTCAGAAGGACCACCGGCAAGCCCCCCTCACGCGCATCGGTGGCAAGCGTCAGCGTCTCGTCGGAATAGGGCGCGAAGGTGATCGCCAGCAGCGCATCGCCAGGCTGCAGCGTGGACCTTTGCCCCAGCCCTGCCACCCCATCGTGCAACAGCGCCGGAACGCCCAGCTTGTCAAAGACATAAGCCAGGTAGCTTGCCACCGGGAATGATCGCCGGAAGCCGGCCAGATGGATGGTGCGGGCGCGGGACAGCAGGGTAACTGCTTGATCCAGCGCAATTTCATCCAGATCCCGGGCCAGGGCTTCCATCGATTGCCGCCCGGCCTCGACAAACTCGGCCACCAGGGTCGAGGGGTGGCCGACCCCGCCCGCCTTCAGGTTCGCGAGCCGCGTCGCATAGTCGGGGGCGGGGCGCGACAGCACCTCGCGGAACAGGCGCTGCATCTCGGCATAGCCGGAAAAGCCCATGATCTGGCAGAACCGCATCATCGCCGAGGGCGGCACACCGGCGCTTTGGGCGACCTGGGCCACGGTGGAGAGCGCAATCGTGTCCATGTGCTGCCCGATGTGGTCGGCGCATTGCTGCAACCGGCGCGGCAATTGGCCGTCCAGCTCGGCCAACCGCGCCCGGAAGGCGTCGATCGACTGCGGCGCTGCGCTTGCAGCGGGGTCATCCTTCGGCATGGGCGGGTCCAATCCCTTTGGCCGGCCTACCATAACACATGGAACGTACGTTCCAAGCGACATCCGCCACAAAAACACAAGGCCCCGATCCTTGCGGACCGGGGCCTTAGCCGCGGGGGATGGAGGTCCCGCTTACTGTTTCATGCCGTTGAACTCGGCGAGGCCCGTTGCCAGGATGTCATACCATTCGCCCGACTCGCGCATCTCGGTGATGCCGCGGTTCAGCATGGCGATGTAGACCCGACCGCGCGGATTGGTCTTCGAGGTCAGGAAGTGGTAAGAGATGAAGGTCGTCAGCGCCGGGTTGGTCACGATCTTGTCGGTCGCGTCCAGCTCCTTGAAGTTCGAAACCGAGGTTTCGGTCTCGATCGAGTAGATGTCGACTTCGCCCTTCAGCAGCAGTTCGGCGCAGTCGAGCGGGTTTTTCGGCTGGACATATTCCACCACCGGCGGCGTCAGGCCCTGCACTTCCAGGTCGCCCAGCGGCCAGGCCTCCGGCCGGCAGATCTTGGCGCCGGTGTAGTCGGCGAAGGACCGTGCTTCGGCAAACTTGCTGTCGGGCAGTGTGTTGAAGGTGTAGGCCGCCTCGTAGATCGGCAGCGAGAAGTCGAAGTCGGTGCACATCCGGGCCGAGAACTCGCCCAGCATGTCCAGCTTGGAACAGTCCGGCGATTCCCAGGCGATGGACACGTCGAACGAGCCCGAAGGCAGAAGCACGTCGATGTGCGACATCCAGTCGTCAACATACGAGATCTCGTAATCCCGGTCGTTGCCGCCGCGCTGCATCGCGGTTGCGGCCATGCGCACGAAAATGCCGCCGCCGGTCAGCGATTCATCGGTGAAGGGCGCCCAGTTGTTCGAGGTGACGAACTTCAGCGGCGGCTCGTACACGTCCGACTTCTTGGGGGCGGCTTCCTGCTTCTCGGTCTCCTGCTGGATGACCGAGCTCAGCTCCTGGTCCGGGGTCAGGCGGCCGTCCTCGCAGGGCAGGATCAGTTGCAGACCTGCCGCAAGGCTGTTCGGGCTTGCCGCCAGCGCATCGCGGTTGGCGTTGAAGATCATCTGGTAGTCGAAGGTGCCGTAGGCGGCCTGGGCGATCGAGCCCAGCGTGTCGCCGTCCTTGACGGTGTAGGTGGTGCAGGCTTCCTGAGCGGATGCGATGACGGGCAACGAGATCATCGCAGCCGCCAGGAAAGGAAGCCGGTGCAGGTGCGAAGCGGGTCTCATGAGGAGCATTCCTTCCTGGGGCCGTGAGCGAGACTGAAAACTGGCGGAAATCGAAACAATACTAGCGTTGATACACCATATAGTTGCATAGATGGCGCGATTATGGCGCTGGCGTGGTCATTGTCGGTTAGGACGCAAGTCCACGTGATCTGCGCCGCAACGACACAAACGGGGCGTCAGCGTTGCCGTAACGGCCATCATGGCTCACTCCTGTCCACGTTGCCGCGCCAGCGCGGTCGAGACGATCTCGTACCATTCTCCAGACTGGTACATCTCGATCAGACCGGCATCGAGCTGGCCCAGCATCGCCACCGCGCGGGGGTTCGACTTGTGCGCAATGACATGCAGGCTGACGATGGTCGACAGGTGCGGGTTTGCGCCGACCGTCTGGATCAGGCCCAGTCGGGAAACGGTCGCATCGCCAACCTCGGAATCGACCGACACCAGATCGACCTCGCCGGCAGTCAGCGCCCGGAAGCAGTCCTCGACATCCTCGCTGCGCACCAGGGTGATGGTCGGTGCGGTCAGCCCGGCTGCATCCAGCACGCCGGTGGTATAGCCCTCGGGCCGGCAAATCCGCTTGCCCGCGAAGTCGGATGCCTTGGTCACTTCCAGAAGGCCGCTGTCGCGGGTGGCAAAGAAGCCGTCGACGATTTCGTAGAACGGGGCCGAGAAGGCAAAGTCGGTGCAGCGCGCCTGGTCGCCGGGCGACAGCATCGTGCCTTCGCAATCCGGGCGGACCCAGGGAAAGCTCAGGTCATAGGCACCCGACGGCAACAGCGCGTCGATATGGGCCTGCCAGTCGTTCACGAAGCTGAGGTTGTAGGCAATGCCCGGATCAGCGCGGAAGGTCGCCATCTCGACCAGCTGGGTCATCATCCCGCCGCCCGGCAGCGACTCGTCGGTAAAGGGCGCATGGCCGTTGCCGGTGACCATGGCGATGGGCCGTTCCGCCGGTGCGGTCGCCGTGGCTTCGGTCGCTGCTGCTGCCACCGGAGTTACCGTTTCAGGCGCAGGTTCCGCAGCGGCAACGGTCGCCGCCGCTTGGTCTTTGGGGTCGCAGGGCAGGGTCAGCGTCGTGCCGATCTCGATGATGTCGGCCTTTTCGCCGATCTTGTCGATATTGGCCTCATAGATCAGCCGATACAGGTCGGCATCGCCATAGGCATCGCGGGCGATGTAGCGCAGGTTGTCGCCGGCGACGACTGTATAGGTCGAACAGGCCTCTTGCGCCTGTGCCGCGACGCCGGTCAGAAGCAGAGCCGTGCTGCAAAGAAAGGTTTTCCGCGCGAAAGTCATTGTCCCTTGCTCCTTCTTCAGGGCGCCTGCTTGCGCGGCCAGCCCGGGCCTCTTGGCCTCACTTGTCCTCATCTCGGTCCTGCTCTGCCCTCACGGCGGGGCAGAGCTGCCGCCAAATCCGGTTCGCTGCGCTCGGCTGATCGCCCGGTCCAGCGCCCGGACCAGCGGGTCAAGCGAGGCCGCCTTTGCATCCGCCGCACCTGCCTGCGCAGCGAGCGCCACCGGCAACGGTCCGTCCTGCTCTGCAGCGGGGGACAGGGGGTGCCGCACTTCGCGTGCCATCCTTACGGGGTCCCGGCCGGGACAAGCTGCATCGTGGCCGCATCCACGTTGCCGTTCCGCACGATCGAGAATTCGCTTTGGATCGCCTTGTTGTTCACCAGTTCGGCGAGGATGGTTTCCAGCGAGGTCGGGCCGTCCAGCGGCGTGCCCGTCGCCTTGTCGCGGAACAGCACGTCACCCAGCCGCAGCGAGGTCATCTCGGGCTTGTCCACCCCTGTCACCACGCTTTGCCAAACGCCGTCGACGGTCGCGGTCCGTACCGTCACGCCGTTCGACAGGCTGACCAGGCGCACGGCATCGACGGTCAGAAGCCCAGTTTCGCGGGCACCGCCCTGTCCGGAGTAATCCGCCACCATGCGGGCGCGGCCGTCGGGGTCGACTTTCATCGCGTTCAGGATTGCGGTGGTCAGGGCATTGGCCGACGGCGTCGGCGTGCCGTTGATCGAGTGGATCACGATCCCTTGCCGCAGCCAGGTGCCAGCGGTTTCGGGGTCAATCGTCGGGGACAGCCGGATAATGACAGCGGCAGGCTTGCCGTCGGCCAGGCGGTCATCTGCCGTGAAGGGCAGTACGACATCCCAGGCCGCGAAGGCCACCTGCATTTCGGCCGGGTTGCCGACCGGGGCAGGGGCGACAGCGACATCGGGTTCTGCTGCGGGTTCAGGTTCGACTGCGGGGGCTGCCGCGACCTCGGGATCTGCTCCTGCCGTTTCGACTGGGGCCGGCTCGGGGTTCGCGGGCTCAGCCGCTGCAGTTTCGACCGGCGCAGGTTCGCTCGTGGCTTCGGCAGTATCGGTCTGCGGTGCCGGATCGGTTGCGGGTTCAACGGTCGTCGCGGCGGTCTCTGCCTCCGGCGCCACGGCCTCCGCTTCTGCCGAGGCCTGGGCGGTTTCGGTCGCCGAAGCGGTCTCGGTCGCGGTTTCGGTTGCCGTGTCCGTCGCCGGTGCGGCGTCGGGGGCCGGTTCCGGTGTTGTTGCCGCCGCGTCGGTCGCAGGTGCTGCCTCTGTCGTCCCGGTGGTGGTCCCGGCCGTCGCCTCGGGCGTGGGATCGTTCGTGGTCGTCGCGGCAACATCAGCCGTCTGGGCCGCGGCCGCTTCGCCGGTTATCGGGGCGACGTCCTCTGCTCCTGTCGGAGCGGTGGGGCTGCTGCCAAACATGACATAGGCCCCGCCCGCAATTGCCAGCGCGAAGGCCCCGCCCGCCAGCATCGGCAGCGGGCTTTTCCGCCGCGCCGCCGGCGCAACCGGCTGCGGACGCGACGCGGCCTTGGCCGCCGCGACCGGCTCTGCCGCCACCGGCTCGGCCTGCGCCGCCTCGGCCTGGAAGTCGCTCAGCACCCGCTGCACTGCCGCCTCGGTCCCCGGGGCCGGTTCCGCCACTGCCACGGGGTTGCCGACGAACATCGCCAGCCATTCATCCGACGTCTGCAGCCGCTGCTTCGGCAGGGTGCACATTGCGCGGTCGATCGCCTCCAGGAAGCCGACCGGATAGCCCGCAAAGCGACCGGCCAGCGGCACGTAAGGATCGGGCCGGTCCTCGGCCAAAGCCCCCAGCCGTGCCTGCCCGTTCACCGGGGCCTCGTCCGAGATCAGGTGGTACAGCGTCGCGCCAAGCGCATAGAGATCGCTCCACGGTCCCTGTTCGGACCCGGCGATGTAGAATTCCTGCGGGCTGTAGCCGTCCTTCACCACCCGCAGCGCCGACATCGCGCGGTTGGTCTGGCTGGCCTTGTCCCGCGCCGCGCCGAAATCGATCAGGATCGGCTCGCCCTTCTTGTCGACCAGCACGTTGTCCGGCGAGATGTCGCGGTGCAGCATGTCATTCTGGTGGATGAAACCCACCGCCTTGATCAGCTTTTCCGTGATCTCGACGATCTGTGCAGGCGCCGGCCGCTCGCCTTCGCCGTCGATGATCTGCTGCAGATCCAGCCCGTCGATGAAATCCAGCGCCATGTAGGCGGTGCCGTTGTCCTCGAACACCTGATGCACGCTGACGATGTTCGGATGCACGATCTTTGCCAGGTTCCGCGCCTCGCGCACGAAGAGCTGCACGATCGACCGCAGTTCCGCGGTATGGGCGCGCGACCGGGCGGCCACCATGACCTTCGACCGGCGGCAGACCGAGGACGGGAAGCATTCCTTGATGACGACGTCGCGGTCCAGGCTGTCCTTGGCAAGATAGGTGATCCCGAACCCGCCCGAGTTCAGGTAGCGCGTGATCGTGTACTGGCCCTTCAGAAGCTTGACGCCAGGCTGCAACTCATCGATCAGGTCATCAACCTCATCGACCACGGGATCCACCGCTTTTTGTTGCGCCATTTCGTTCATCCTTCAGGCAAAGATACCGATGTCCGACGCTTTCTGACCAATCCAAGGCTGCAAATCCCCCGGACGGCCTCTGGCGCAGAGACAATCGTCCACACAAACGCACCAATTCACGGCTTCTGTGATGGTTGTGGAACGGGGCGAAAATGGGGCGATCCAGAGGAGATTTGAAGGATGGGCTCCCTCAACCCTAAGGCGAAGGCCGTGCGCGCACTTTCCGGGCATGTTTTTCGGTCTCTGCCGGATCCGTGGTTGTTTCGAAACCGGAATGAATGGTCAGCCCGCAGTTAACCAAGCGCGACTCGGGCCGATTCGTTACCCTATCCGTGCCGGCGCCGGACGGTTCCAGGGCGGCCCGGCAGGGATAGGCGGGCGTCATTCCGTTGCCGCTCGGCCACCACCTTGCCTTTCGCCACCACGGCCAGCCGATCAGGCCGCAGCCGCAGCGCCTCAGTCGGGGTGCCTGCGTCCAGGACGACAAGGCTCGCCACGCAGCCAGGCCGCAGGCCGTAGTCCAGCCCCATGATCTGCGCGTTCACCTCGGTGACCATGGTGAAACAGCGTGCCATTTCCGTCGGATGCGTCATCTGCGCGACATGCAGGCCCATGAAGGCCACGTCCAGCATGTCCGCCGTCCCCAAGGAATACCAGGGGTCCAGCACGCAGTCCTGCCCCCAGCCGACCGGGATGCCCAGGGCCTGCATCTCCTTGACCCGAGTCAGCCCGCGCCGCTTGGGGTAGGTATCATGACGGCCCTGCAGGGTGATGTTGATCAGCGGGTTCGGGATCGCCGTCATGCCGGACTCGGCAATCAGCGGCAAAAGCTTGGACACATAGTAGTTGTCCATCGAATGCATGCTGGTCAGGTGGCTGCCCGCCGCGCGCCCGCCCAGCCCATGCCGCGTCACCTCGCGCGCCATCGTTTCCACGTGGCGGGACATCGGGTCATCCGTCTCGTCGCAATGGACGTCCCACATCAGGCCCCGTTCGGCGGCGATACGGCCCAGGTCGCGCAAGGACTCGGCCCCTTCCTCCATCGTCCGTTCGAAATGCGGGATGCCGCCCACCACATCGACGCCCATGTCCAGCGCCCGCAGCACGTTCTGCCGCCCGGTCTTGGTGCGGTACAGCCCGTCCTGCGGGAAGGCCACCAGCTGCAGGTCCAGATAGGGCGCAACCCGGCGCTTGACCTCCAGCATCGCCTCGACCCCGCGCAGGTGGTCGGGCGTGGTGTCGACATGGGTGCGGATCGCCAGAAGGCCCATCGACACCGCCCAGTCGCAGTAGGTGACCGCGCGGTCGACCATCTCGTCCACCGTCGCAATCTCGCGCAATTCCCCCCACAGCGCGATCCCCTCCAGCAGCGTCCCCGAGGAGTTCACGCGGGGGATGCCGTAGGACAGGGTCGCGTCCATGTGGAAATGCGGGTCGACGAAGGGCGGGGACACCAGGTCGCCGGTCGCATCGATGACCCGGGCAGCCCCCGCATCCAGCTTGCCCACTGCCGCGATCCGGTCGCCGGTGATCCCGATATCGGCCACCGTCCCGTCGGGCAGCGTGCCGCCCTTGACCAGAAGATCGAACATTCAGCGTTCCCCCTTGTTGTAGGGCACCATCAGCGCCGCCGGGACTTCTGCGCGCCTCGACATCAGGATCAAGGCCAGGATCGACAGGATGAAGGGCAGGGCCAGGAACAGCTGGTAGGGCAGGACAGCCCCCAGTTCCGTCTGCTGCAACCTGATCTGCAGCGCATCGAAGGCGGCAAACAGGATCGCTCCCAGCACCGCCTTCCCCGGCTTCCAGGCCCCGAACACGACCAGCGCGATGCAGATCCAGCCGCGCCCATTCACCATCTCGAAGAAAAAGCTGGAAAAGGCCGACAGCGTCAGGAACGCGCCCCCGACCGCCATCAGCCCCGATCCCACGATCAACGCCCCCATCCGCAGGCCGGTGACGGAAAGCCCCTGCGCCTCGACCGCCGCCGGGTTCTCGCCCACCGCCCGGACGGCAAGGCCGAGGGGCGTGCGGTACAGCGTGAAGGCCACCAGCCCCGCGACGGCAAAGGCCGCCCAGGTCAGCGCGGTCTGCGACAGGGCTTCACCCAGCCAGGGCAGGTCGGAAAGGCCGGGGATGTGCAGTGGCTGGAACGGCTCGATCTTCGGTGGGCTCGTCACCTCGGGCAGCATCAGCCGATAGGCGAAATAGGCGGTGGAGGTCGCGAGCAACGTCACCCCCAGGCCCACGACATGCTGCGACAGGCCGAAGGGCACGGTCAGCGTCGAATGGAGAAGGCCGAACAGCATCCCCGCCGCCATTGCCGTGGCCACCCCGCCCCACAAGGGCAGGCCAAGGTAGACCGCCATCCAGCCAGTAAAGGCGCCGATGACCATGATCCCCTCGATCCCCAGGTTCAGAACCCCCGCGCGTTCGCAGATGAGTTCCCCCATCGTCGCCAGGATCAGGGGCGTCGCGATGCGGATGACGGCGGCCCAGAAGCTTGCCGAGATCAGGATGTCGACGATCTCGCTCATCCCCGCACCACCCGGACCTTGGTCAGCAGGATCGCCAGCACCATGAAGAGAAGCGCCACCGCCATCAGCATGTCGGCGATATAGGTCGGCACCCCGGCCGCCCGGCTCATCGCGTCAGAGCCGACGAAAATCCCCGCGACGAAGATCGCCGTGACCACCACCCCAAGCGGATGCAGCAGGGCCAGCATGGCGACGATGATGCCAGTGTAGCCGAACCCCGGCGACAAATCCGATGACAGATGCCCCTTCAGCCCCGCGACTTCGGACCAGCCTGCCAGCGCCGCAAGGCCGCCCGACAGAAGCGCCGTCTTCACCAGCACCGCATTCACCGGCATCCCCGCAAACCGCGCGGCCTCCGGGTTCTGCCCGACGGCGCGGATTTCAAAGCCCAGCGTCGTGCGGGTCTGGATCACCCAGACCACGACCGCCGCAAGGATCGCCAGCGCAAAGCCCCAGTGCAGCCGCAGTCCTTCGACGATCCGGGGCAGGCGGGCCTCCGGGATCAGCGGCGTCGACTTCGGCCAGCCCATGCCCATCGGGTCCTTCATCGGGCCTTCCAGCAGGTAGCTGACGAAGAGAAGCATGATGAAGTTGAGAAGAAGCGTCGTCACCACCTCATCCACCCCCAGCCGCGTCTTCAGCAGCACCGGCCCCAGAAGCAGCGCCGCGCCCCCCAGCATCGCGACCAGGGCGGACAGGGGCAGGACCCAGGGGCTGCCCAAGAGCCCGGTCCCCAGCACGACCGCAAGGATCGCCCCGGCATAAAGCTGCGCCTCGGCGCCGATGTTCCACAGCTTGGCGCGAAAAGCGACGGCCACGGCGAGGCCGGTGAAGATCAGCGGCGTCGCGCGGTTCAGCGTCTCCAGGATCGCCAGCCGCGACCCCAGCGCGCCGGTCACGATCTGGCCCAGCACCGCAAACGGGTTCGCGCCGGCGATCAGCGCCAGGCCCATCGCTACCCCCAGGGTGGCGAGCAGCGCCAGCACGGGCAGACCCAGCCGCCGCGCGGGGGAGGGGTTGGGGATCACCTCAAGCCGCATCCGCGTCCCCGAACTTCTGCCCGGCCATCCACAGGCCCAACTCCGCCGCCGTCATCGTGCCCCGGGCGAAAGCCGGTGACAGCCGACCTTGAGACATCACATGAAGGACGTCCGACAACCCCATGATTTCGTCTAGGTCCTCCGAGATCAGTAAAACCGCCGCGCCCCGGTCCCGCGCCGCGATCAGCTGGCTTTGCACATAGGCAATCGCGCCCACGTCCAACCCCCGCACCGGCTGGTTCGCCAGGATGATATCCGGCCCCCCCGCCATCGCGCGGCCCAGGATCAGCTTCTGCATGTTCCCGCCTGAGAGCAGCCGGATGCGGGTCGAGGGCCCCGGACAGCGCACGTCATAGCCCTTGATGATGCCTTCCGCGAACTCCCGCGCCGCGCCCCAATCCATCCAGCCCCGGCGCGAAAACCGCGCCTTGTATCCCTCCAGCACCGCATTCTCGGTCAGGTCGAAATCGGCGATGGAGCCCTGGTGATGCCGGTCCTCCGGGATCCGCGCCACGCCCCGCGCCAGGGCCTCGCTTGGGCTCCAGCGCTTCGGTTCCTGCCCGTGCAGCCACAGGTGCCCCTCGGCCGGCACAGACAGCCCGCCGACAATCTCGGCCAAGGCCGCCTGCCCGTTGCCCGATACCCCCGCCAGCCCGGTGATCTGCCCCGCCCGCAGTTCCAGCGAGACCGACCTCAACCCCGGCGTGGCCCCCCGGTTCGGGGTCGAAACCCCCGCGAGCCGCATCAGCGCCGCCCCCGGCGCCCGCGCCTCGGCACGCGGCAGCGACAGTTCGCCCCCGACCATCAGCGCCGCCAGCGCCGCCTTGTCGGTCGCCCGCGTCTCGACCTCTCCCACCACGCGCCCATGCCGCAGCACCACGCAACGGTCGGCAATCGCCATCACCTCGTGCAGCTTGTGGCTGATGAAGATCACCGACAGCCCCAAGGCCGTGGCCTTGCGCAACGTGGCAAACAGCGCCTCCGACTCCTGCGGCGTCAACACCGCCGTGGGTTCGTCCAGGATCAGCACGCGTGCATCGCGGTAGAGCGCCTTCAGGATCTCCACCCGCTGGCGCTCGCCCACCGACAGCCGCCCAACCTTGGCATCGGGATGCACCACCAGCCCGAAATCGCGCGACAGCCGTTGAACCTTCTGCCGCGCGCCAGCAGCGCCGCGCGACCAGATCCCCTCGGTCCCCAGCCGGATGTTCTCGAGGACCGTCAGGTTCCCCGCCAGGGTGAAATGCTGGTGGACCATCCCAACCCCTGCCGCCAGCGCCGCGCGCGGGTTACCGGGGGGCAGGGGTGCCCCGAACACCTCTACAGACCCCTCATCGGCCACATAGTGACCGAAAAGGATGTTCATCAGCGTGGTCTTCCCTGCGCCGTTTTCGCCAAGAAGCGCAACGACTTCCCCGCGCCGCAGCGTCAGGGACACCGCGTCGTTCGCCACAAGCGCACCGAACCGCTTGGTGATGCGGTCGAGGCGGAGGACGACCTCCGCCCCTTGGTCCCCGGTCACGACGACTTCGGCTCGTTGTCGTTGATCTCGACCACGAAAGACCCTTCCTTGATCGCGGCCTCTTTCTCGGCCACCAGCGCCATCACCTCGGCCGGGACCTTGCCCTCGAACGTGCCCAGCGGCGCCAGGGAGCAGCCACCGTTGATCATGTAGGAATAGACGCCGTAGTTGTCGGCCTTGAACGTGCCCGCCTGGATCGCCGCGACGGCCGCGTTCAGCGTCGGTTCAAAGTGCCACAGCGCCGAGGTGACGACCGTCTCGGGATAATCCGCTTGCGTGTCGATCACGTTGCCGATCGCCAGCACGCCCCGCTCTTTCGCGGCGTCGGACACGCCAAAGCGTTCGGCATACATCAGGTCCGCCCCGCCATCGATCATGGCGAAAGCGGTCTCCTTGGCCTTCGGCGGGTCGAACCAGGACCCGATGAACGAAACCTGGAACTTGGCATCCGCCTTCACTTCGCGGACGCCCGCCATGAAGGCATGCATCAGACGGTTGACCTCGGGGATCGGGAAGCCGCCGACCATGCCGATATTGCCCTTGGTCATCCCGCCCGCGACGATGCCCGACAGATAGGCCGCGTCCTGGATGTAGTTGTCGAAGACGGCGAGGTTCGGGTTGGCGGCCGCATCGGGCATGAAGCTGGACCCCAAAAGGAACGCCACGTCCGGATACTCTGCGCAGACCTCGCGCGCTTCGGCCTCGGCGCCGAAGATCTCGCCCACGATCAGCTTGACGCCCGCCTCGCAGTATTCCCGCATCACGCGGGGATAATCGGTGTTCGCCACGTTCTCGGTGTAGGTATAGTCGACCGTCCCAGCGGCCTTCAGCGCCTCGGCGGCGATGTGGATGCGGCTGACCCATTGCTGTTCCACCGGCACCGTGTAGATGCCCGCCATCTTGATCGGCTCTTGCGCAAGCGCCACGCCCGGCAGGTTCGCCGCAACCGTCGCCGCAGCCCCACCCATAAGCAGCCCGCGCCGTGAGACCGTGAAGGTTCCCGTTGTCATCTGAGTGCCATCCCTGTTGTTGGTATTCGGTTGTAATTTTTACCAAGAGGTAAAACTCATTCCCGATTCGATACAAGCGGCAGTTTGGCGGGTCAAAGCGTGCAAGCCGTCGTCCCGTCTGCCCTCGCAGTCTACCATAAACTTAAGTATTGCAAATGTTTGCCGTTCAAAGTGAAAGCGGTTTCTGAAGGCGGGACTTGGGCATCGACGCAGGCCGCTTTGCATGGCAGGGTCCCCCCAAGGAGAGAGTGCCATGTCCATCCCCTTCGCCGGCCCGCAGATTCCGACCCTGGTCCAGCACATCCTGGACCGGATCGACCTGGGCGCGCTCAACCCCGGCGATCTTCTGGACGAGGCCGAGCTTTCCGAAACTCACGGCGTCTCACGCACGCCGGTGCGCGAGGCGATCCTGTATCTCGAGGCGCTGGGCCTCGTCCGCCGCCTGCCGCGCAAGGGCGCGACGATCTTCCGCCCGACTTTGGAAGAGTTCCTCGCTATCCTTGAAGTCCATGCCAAGCTTGAAGGCCAGGCAGCAGGCCTTGCCGCCCGCCGCCTGTCACGCCAGGGGGCCGAGGAACTGGAGGCCGCCGTCTGCGCCTGCGAGGCGAAGGCCGCCGCCAGCCCGGACAGCGACCCCGATGGCTATTACCAGTTGAACCTGCGCTTCCACGCCTGCGTGGCCACCGCCTCGGGCAATGGCGTGCTTCTCGAAAGCCTGAAGACGAACGCCCGTCGCCTGCTGGCCTACTACCGAGCGCGCTACCGGTTTCCAGGCGCGATCCCGAACTCTGCCGCCGAACACCGCGCCATCGCCCGCCTGATCACCGACCGCGATTCGGCGGGGGCCGAGGCGATGATGCAGTCCCATGTCCAGTTCGACCAGGTCACCGCGATGGACCTGCTAGCGGCGCTGTCCTGAACTTCGAATTTTCGCAGAAAACTCGTGCCTTACGCGGCTTCGAAGAACCGCGCGATCCATTCCGCAAAGCGCGGCCCGTCCGAGCCCAGGGACAAGGACGCCCGTGCCGCTTCCCCCACCTCCGCCGGAAAGTGCGGCGCGAATTCCTCGACCAGTGCGACCAGGAACGCAGGCGTCATTTCCGGATGGTACTGGGTCGCAAAGACCCTGTCCCCGATCCGGTAGCACGCCGCCGGACACCCCGGCGTGACCCCCACCACCTCCGCCCCCGGCGGTAGCACCGTCACCTGTTCCCCATGCGCCGCCGCCAGCCGGAACCTGGCCACGGACTGCATCCATGGGGCAGGGGCCACCACCTCCGTCTCCGCCGTCCCCAGCACGAACGGCCCCGGATTCGGCCCGACCGTCCCCCCCAGCGCCTTCGCAATCGCCTGATGCCCGAAGCAGGCCCCCGCCATGGGCTTCCCCGCCGCATGGGCCTCACGGATCAACGCCAGCAGCCGCACTATCCAGGTGTCCTCATCATGCACCGAGGACGGGCTGCCCCCGATCAGGAACCCGTCAAACCCCTGCACATTCTCGGGAAACTCCCCCTTCGGCAGGTCAAACGCCGTCACCCGCCACCCCGGCCGCACCCCGTGCAAAAGCACCCGGAACTTCTCCACATCCCGCGGATGGCGGGCGGCAAAGGCACTGTCATCGGTGTTCGTTGCCAGCACCGCGATATGCATGGAGATTTCCCTTTACATATTTAACATGCGTATCATTATACAAACCGCAGGAGGTAGCAACCCATGACAGTCTGGACGCCCACCGATGACGGTTTCGCTGACCTCACCTCGCACGACACCTTCCTGCAGGGCGCACCCTACAACACCTTCGCCCGCCTCCGCCGCGAAGACCCCTGTCACTGGACCCCATACCCCCAAGGCCAGGGCTTCTGGTCCCTCACCCGGCACGAGGACATCCATCGCCTGAACGGCCAGCCCGACCTCCTCTCCTCGGCCCGCGGTATCCGGATGGAGGATCAGAGCTACGAGGAATACCTCGCCCGCCGCACCTTCCAGGAAACCGACCCGCCCGAGCACATGATGACCCGCGTCAAGGTCGCCAAGGCCTTCTCGAAACCCGTCATCGCCACCTTCGAGCAGTCGATCCGTGACCTCTGCACCACGATCCTGGACGCCGCCCTGCAAAAGGAAACCTTTGACGCCACAAAGGAAATCGCCCGCGAGCTGCCGATGCGGATGCTCGGCCGCATCGTGGGCCTGCCAGACAAAGACCTCCCCTGGCTCGTCGAAAAGGGCGACGCGCTGATCGCCAACACCGATCCCGACTTCACCCCTCACGTCCTCGACAAGCTCACCACCGACGAGTTCCGGATGATGCCTTTCAACTCCCCCGCCGGGGCGGAGCTTTTCCTCTACGCCAAGGACCTGATGGCCCGTAAGGCCGCCAGCGGGGACACGGGCGGCGTCCTTCACATGATCCTGCAGCCCGGCCACGACGGCACGGTGATGCCGGAGAACGAATTCCGCAACTTCTTCTGCCTGATCGTCGCCGCCGGGAACGACACCACCCGCTATTCCATCGCCGCGGGCCTGCAGGCGCTTGCCCACCAGCCGGAACTTCTCCCCCTGATCCAGTCCGGCGCCGTCGACGACACCATGGCGGACGAGATCATCCGCTGGGCCAGCCCCACCGCCTACTTCCGACGCACCGCGACCCGCGACTTCGACCTGCACGGCAAGACCGTGCAAACCGGCGACAAGGTCCTCTACTGGTTCGCCTCGGCCAACCGGGACGAGACGGTCTTCGCCGACCCCTACCGCGTCGACCTGGCCCGCACGCCGAACAAGCACCTCGCCTTCGGGCAGGGTGGCCCGCACCTTTGCCTCGGCATGTGGCTCGCCCGGCTGGAGGTCCGCGTCCTGTTCCAGGAACTGGCCAAGCGCATCAGATCCATCGAACCGGCGGGCGACCAGAAATTCCTGCGCTCGAACTTTATCGCAGGGTTGAAAAGCCTGCCCGTCCGCGTGACGCTGCAATAATCAACAGGGGACACAAAATGGCCGACCGCCTGCGCGCGATGTTCTGCGACCACCTCAGCCTGATGCGTGGCAAGTACCTGCCCGCCGCCAAGCTGAAATCCGACGGCACCCGCATGGCGCGGCCCACGTTCAGCGTCCACTGGGACAAGGACCTGATCCTCGACGCCCCCCACACCAAATGCCGCGAGGGCATCCCGGACATGGAACTGCGCTGGGACGCCGCCGAGATCCGCCAGGGGTGGGAGCCTGACACGAAAGTCGTCACCGGCGACCTCTACGACAGCGACGGCCAACGCATCCCCCTCTGCCCCCGCTCGGCCCTGAAACGCGCCGTTGCCGCCTGGGAGGCGAAGGGCCTGACCCCCAAGGTCGGGATCGAATTGGAAGCCTTCGCCTTCGAGATCGCTGAAGACGGCTCCGTCGCGCCCATGCATGCCCCCGGCGGCATCGTCTACGGCACCGGCCCCTTCGCCGACCCCGCCGGTTTCACCGACGCGATCTGGAACCGGGCCGAGGAAGCGGGGTTCAAGCTGGACCTCATCACCGCCGAATACGACACCCCGCAGTATGAATTCACCCTCGCCTATGACACGGCGGTCAAGGCCGTGGACGAGATGGTGCTCTTCCGCCAGATGGCGCGCGAAGTGGCGCTGGAGCACGGTATCCTTCTGACTTTCCTGCCGAAACCGATCCTGGAAAAGGGCGGCTCGGGCCTGCATTTCAACCTGTCCTTCGCGGACAAAGCCGGCAAGAACGCCCTGCAAACCGGCCCCAAGGGCGGCCCCGACCACATGAACGACCTCGCGAAAGGCGTCGTTTCGGGCTGGCTGCACCATCACAAGGGCCTTGCGGGCCTCCTGGCCCCCACGGTCGGCAGCTACCTCCGCCTGCAGCCCGCCTCGATGTCCGGCTACTGGTGCAACTGGGGTGGTGACCACCGCGGCGTGACGGTCCGCGTGTCGGAAGAGGGCGGCCCGAAAACCCGCCTCGAACACCGCATGGCCGACGCCAGCTGCAACCCCTACACCGCGCTTGCGGCGCTGCTGCAGGCCGGGCTTCTGGGCGTCCAGAACGGCTATGACCTCCCGCCACCCGAGGCTGGCGACGGCTTCGACCGCACCGATGCGGGCTATGGCGTGGCGGGGTCTCTGGCCGAGGCGATGGATGACCTGCAGGCCGACACCGCGCTGGGCCAGGCCCTCGGCCCGGAACTCGTCGAACACCACCTCTTCATGAAGCGGATCGAGGTGACCAAGACCGAAGGCCTCGAAGGCCCCGCGCTGCGCGACTACTACATCTGGTACGTCTGAGGGTCCCCCCCATGCCTGCACTACGGAAAGCCACCTGGAAACTGGCCGATGGCCGCGAGATCACCCTGGACGTTGCCGAGGGCACCAGCCTGATGGAGGCCGCCACCGCCCGCGGCGTCCCCGGCATCATCGGCGAATGCGGCGGGTCGATATCCTGCGCGACCTGTCACGTCGTCGTCGCCGATGACTGGGCCGAAAGGGCAGGGGCCCCGAGCGCCTTCGAGGAGGACATGCTCGACATCACCGAGGCCGGCCGCCAACCTACCTCGCGGCTGTCCTGCCAGATCAAGATGACGGCGGCGCTGGACGGGATCGTGGTCTCTGTGCCCGAGGCCTGACGCGCCGCTCGTCGAAGCCTTCGGCACTCCTCGCTGCCGTCCGCCCTGCGACGAGAAGTCGAAGACGCGACGCAGGAGCCGCCCACTCTGCGACGAGAAGTCGAAGACGCACGAGGAGCCGCCAATGCTCGACACCCTCACCACCATCCTCAGCGAAGCGGGCACCCAGGCCCAAGGCTTCTTCGACACCCTCCACGCCCGCACCATCGAGGCGAAGGCCCCCGGTGACTTCGTCTCCGACGCCGACCGCGCAGTGGAGGTCACCATCCGCCGCCTCCTCGCCCAGCACTTCCCCGGCGACGGCATCCTCGGCGAGGAGATGGGCGGCCACCCCACCGGTCGCTTCTGGGCCGTGGACCCGATCGACGGCACCTCGAACTTCCTCTCAGGGCTCCCGTTCTGGACCATCTCCCTGGGCCTCATGGACCAGGGCCAGCCTGTCGCCGGGGGCATCTACGCCCCCGCTCTCGGCCTGATGGCCGTGACCGACGGCATCACGCTCACTGAAACCGGCCTCACCCCCGGCTCCCGCGCCACCAACCCGTCCTGCATCGGCATGGGCCGCAACGACCGCTGGCCCGCCGCCGACCGCCACGCCCTTGAGGCCGCCGTCGAGGCTGCAGGCCTCTCTCCCCGCATCTTCGGCTCCTGCGCGCTGTCCCTGATGCTGGTCGCCACCCAGCGGCTGAAAGGCTACATCGAGGCCCACGTCGGCGGCCTCTGGGACTGCGCTGCGGGCCTCGCCCTCTGCCGGGCGAGAGGGCTGCCGACAGCGTTCAAGGTCCACCCGGACGGCACGGTTGATGTCCTTGCGGGAAGGGTTTTCGACCTGAACCTCCCCTCGGACTGGGCCCGGACCCTCGCCCCGCATCGCGCCGATTGATCCGGCCAGATCATTCAAGCTTGAAACAACTTGAGACGCCCCCGCATGTGCCCTATCCTTCCTCCGCAATGGGACGGGAAGGACGGCAGACCTTGGCCAGCAATACGACGACGGGGGGCTATTTCCTCTACCATTCCATCGGCATCTATCCCGGCAAGGAAGAGGACATGGCCTGCGCGATGGCCGAATTCTCCGAAGTCTGGTCCGCCCCGAACGACAAGCAATGGGGCTATGTCCTGCGCAAGCGGCAGGATTTCATCGACCGCTGGCGGCGGCTGATCAATGTCCCGAAGGGCAGCCTCACGACCGTCGACAACGTGACCGAGGGCCTGCAGAAGATCCTCCGCGCGCTGCCGGAAGGCAGCCTCAAGGGCAAGAAAGTCCTCGCCGCCGCTGACTGCTTTCCCTCGCTCCACTTCCTCCTCGCTGGCCTCGCGCCCAAGATGGGCTTCACCCTCACCACCGTCCCCCTCTCGGAAGGCCTCCCCCTCGTCACGACCGAGGACTACCTCGCCCACTGGACCCCCGACGTGGGCCTCGCATTACTGACCTGGGTCACCTCCATCGGGTCGTCGAAGATGGACTACGAAACCCTCGTCGCCCACGGCCGCCAGATGGGCAGCCTGATGGTCGCCGACATCACCCAGGGCGCGGGCCTCATGCCCTTCGACGCGCTGAACCCGAGGGTGGATTTCGTCGTCTCCACCAGCCTCAAGTGGCTCTGCGGGACGCCCGGCGCCGGCATCCTCTACGCCGACAAGGACCTGATCCCCAGCCTCACCCCTGAAGGCCGCGGCTGGTTCTCGCAGAACAACCCCTTCTCCTGGGACCTCGACACCTTCGCCTACGCCCCCGACATCCGCCGCTTCGACACCGGCACGCCCGGCTCCGTCGCGGCCCTGGCTTCATTGCCCGCCATGGAATGGTTCTCGAAACAGGACCTGAACGACGTCGCCGCCCACAACCGCCGCCTCGTCGACCGGGTGATCACCCGCGCCGACCGCCTGGACCTCCCGCTCCATTCCCCCCGCGAAGCCCACAAGCGCGGCGGGGCGGTGATGATCCGGATGCCCGACAAGGCCGAGGCCGCGGCCTGCGTCGGTGCCCTCGGGGTAGAGGGCTATTCCGTCGACTTCCGCGGCCCGATCCTGCGCATGTCTCCGGGCTTCGTGACCGAGGAACGCGCCGTGGACGCCGTCTTCGACATGGTCGAGGACGTGATGGCCCGCCGCCGCCGCCGCTATCCGGGGCAGGGGGAAAGGACCGGGAACCCCACAGAGACCCTCGCCGCGCTGGCCACCAGCCTGGCCACCGGAGGCGTCAAGATCATCGACCTCACCGCCCAACTCGGCCCCGAAACTCCGATCCTTCGCCTGCCCGAGGACCTGGCCCGCAACACCCCCAAGGTCGCCATCCACCCAATCAGCGCCTACGACCAGAACGGCCCCTTCTGGGCCTGGAACTGGCTGGAACTCGGCGAACACTCCGGCACCCATTTCGACGCGCCGCACCATTGGCTCTCGGGCAAGGACCACCCCGACGGCTTCACCGATACCCTCTCCGTCCAGCGCCTGATCGCACCGGCCAACGTCATCGACTGCTCCAGGGAAGCCGCCGCAGACCCCGATTTCCTCCTCACCGCCGCCCATGTGAAGGCCTGGGAGGCCAGGCACGGCGAAATCGGGCCGGGCGAATGGGTCCTGATGCGCACCGACTGGGACAAGCGGTCGCACGACGAGGAACTGTTCCTGAACGAGGACCCCGATCCTTACGAGGACGGCTCGCATTCCCCCGGCCCGTCGACCGACTGCATCGACTACCTCCTGGGGAAAGGCATCGTCGGCTGGGGCACGCAGTGCATCGGCACCGACGCGGGCATGGCCGGCAAGTTCAGCCCACCCTTCCCGGCGCATAACTTCCTGCATCGGGACAACTGCTTTGGCCTTGCCAGCCTCTGCAACCTCGACCAGCTGCCGCCCAAGGGCGCGGTGCTGATCGTCACGCCATTGAAGATTAAGGACGGCACCGGCTCACCCATCCGGGCGCTGGCGCTGGTCTGACCGCTCGTCGTGCCCTTCGGTTCTCCTCGCGCGAGGAGAAGCCGCAGGCGCGACGCAGGAGCCTTACCGGGAAACGAACTGCTTCGCCCGCGCCCGCAAAGCGCCGACATAGGCCAGCACGTCGATCCCGACGCCCACGAACCGCGCCCCGGCCGCTACGCAATCGGCGATGAACGCATCCTCGGTCGATAGCACCCCCGCCGCCTTGCCCGACGCCGCGATCCGCGCTAGCGCGTCCATGACCGCGCCCCGCACCTCCGGATGGCCCGCGTTCCCCAGATGCCCCATGTCGGCGGCCAGGTCCGACGGCCCGATGAACACGCAATCCACCCCCGGGATCGCCAGAATCTCGTCCAGCGCCGCCAGCCCCGCGCGGCTTTCGATCTGCAGGATCAGGCAGATCTGGTCGGCCGCCGTCTTCAGGTAATCCGGGATCGCCGAGAACCGCGAGGCACGGGCCAGCGACGACCCCACCCCCCGGATCCCCTCGGGCGGATAGCGCGTCGCCGCCAGCGCCCGCCGCGCCTGGTCGGCGCTTTCGATCATCGGGATCAACAGGCTCTGCGCGCCCGCGTCCAGCACCTGCTTGATCCGCGCCGGATCGTCGTCGCGCAACCGCACCACCGGCAGGGAGGGCGACGGCTCGATCACCGCCAGCTGCGCCACTGTTGATCGTAGGTCGTTCGGCGCATGTTCCCCGTCGATCAAGAGCCAGTCAAAGCCGCAGGTCGCCGCCATCTCGGCCGGATAAGGATCGGCCATGCCCAGCCAGCAGCCGTACAAGGTCTCTCCCGCAGCAAGGCGGCGTTTCAGGTGGTTGACAGGGGCAGGCATCGGGACACTCGGTGTTTGGGGTCGGGCGGGCCGACCCTAGCGCGCAAGGTCTTGGACTGGCCAGCGGAATCCGCTGCCCCTGGCGGTGCCGCCGCCGTCCCGGCCTGCTGCGTCATTCGCGCCGCCCTGCAAGCATTGTCGCCCACCCGAAAACAGGCGATAAGCCGGATATGACCGATCAGCCGCCCCCGTTTCGCCAGACCCGCCGCTCCCTGCCCATCGCACTTTTGCGCGCACGGGAAACGGTCATGGGGCCGTTGCGGGGCATGCTGGCGACCTCCGGCGTCAACGAACAGAAATGGCGCGTCCTGCGCGTGTTGCAGGAGCGGGGGCCGCTGGAACTCAGCCAGGTCGCCGCCGAGGCGGTTCTCCTCCTTTCCAGCCTGACGCGGATGGTCGGGCCGATGGTCGAGGAGGGCCTGATCACCCGGATGACCCCGCCCGAGGACCGGCGCAAGTCGATTGTCGCGATCACTCCGGCGGGCCTTGCATTGGTCAACGCCCATGCCGGGCAGAGTGCGGCGATCCTGGGCCGGATCGAGGCCGAGTTCGGCTCCAAGCGGTTGGAGGCGCTGCTGGACCTGCTGGAAGACCTTCAGAAGCTGAACCTTGATCCCGAGGCCCCAGCAACCGACCGCAAGCCCGGCTCCAAGCCCCGGCGCTAGCCTGTCGCCCTACTCGTGACGGCCACAAATCCCCAAAGCTTTTCTGGCTTGACGTCGTTTGGATCGTTCCATAAGTAATTTGGAACGAACCAAATCGGGGGAATCATGCGCTGGGCACTGATCGGGGCAAGTACGATTGCCGCTCAGCACATGATCGGCGCCTTGCGCGGGGCGGGTCAGGATGTGGCGGCTGTGGTCAGCACCAGTGCCGCGCGGGCGACCGAGTTTGCGGCAGAGCACGGCATCCCCGCCGCTTTTGCGCAGCTTGATCCGGTCACGGCAGACCTGGGGATCGGGGCCGTCTACATCTCTTCCACCAACGAAAAACACCACGCCCAGGCCATGGCGGCCATTGCGGCGGGCAAGCATGTCCTGTGCGAAAAGCCCCTGGCGATGACCGCCGAGGAAGCCGCCGAAATGGTCCGCGCTGCCCGCGCCGCAGGCGTCACTTTCGCCACCAACCACCACCTGCGCTGCTCGGGCAGCCACCGCGCCATCCGCGACCTGATCGCCCAGGGCCGTATCGGGCGGGTCCTGTCGCTCCGCCTCTTCCACGCCGTCCACCTGCCGCCGCACCTGCAGGGCTGGCGGATCGACAACCCTGACGCGGGCGGCGGCGTCATCCCAGACATCACCGTCCACGATGCCGACGTGGCAAGCTTCCTCCTCGGCGAAACCCCGGTCTCCGTGGTCGCCCAGATGACCGCCAGCGGCATGGGGCAGGGGGTCGAGGACGGTGCCATGTCGGTCTGGACCATGCCCTCGGGCGCGATGGTCATGTCCCACGAAAGCTTCACCCACCCCTTCGCCGGGTCGGGGCTGGAGGTACACGGCACTGAAGGCTCCATCTTCGCGCGGGGCGTGATGACACAGCTTCCGGTGGGTGAGATCGAGCTGGTCACCGCCCAGGGCCGCGAAGCCGTGCCCTATTCCGCCCACAACCTCTACCTTCAGGGTGTGACCGACTTCCTGGCCGCCGTCGCGGGGCAGGGCACCCCGGCTGCGACCGGAGAAGACGGCATCGCCTCGCTTGCCGTGGCGCTGGCCGTGCGCGAAGCTGCGCGCACCGGCCAACGCCAGCTTGTGAAGGTGCCCGCATGACCAAACTCGTCTCCCCGTCCGACGCCGTCTCCCGCATTGCGGACGGGGCTGTCGTCACCGTCTCCTCCTCCTCCGCCCTGGGCTGCCCCGACCTGGTCCTGAAGGCCCTGGGCGAAAGGTTCCGCGCCGAGGGCCATCCGAAGGGCATCACCACGCTCCACCCCATCGCGGCCGGGGATATGTACGGCGTCAAGGGCATGGACTGGATCGCGCAGGATGGCCTCCTCTCCCGCGTCCTGGCCGGCTCCTACCCCTCCGGCTCCTCCAACCTGCCGATGCCCGAAATCTGGAAGATGATCGTCGAGGACCGGGTGGCCGCCTACAACGTCCCCTCCGGCATCCTCTTCGACATGCACCGCGAAGCCGCCGCCCGCCGCCCCGGAGTGCTGACCAAGGTTGGGATGGAGACCTTCGCCGACCCGATCCGCGAGGGCTGTGCGATGAACGCCCGCGGGGCCGCTGCGCCCATCGTGAAGCGTGTCGAGTTCGGGGGCGACACCTGGCTCCACTTCCCGAACATCCAGCCCGACGTTTGCATTCTGCGCGCGACCACGGCGGATGAAAACGGCAACCTCACCTACGAACACGAAGGCGCCTACCTTGGCGGTCTCGAACAGGCCATCGCCGCCCGCAACAACGGCGGCCTCGTCATCGCCCAGGTCTCCCGCCTGACCGCCGCCGGAAGCCTCCGCCCCCACGACGTCCGTGTACCCGGCCACCTGGTCGACCTGATCGTCATCGACCCCGACCAGAAGCAGACCTGCGAAACCCCCTACGACCCCGCCATCTCCGGCCAGATCATGCGCCCCTGGTCCTCCTTCACCCTGGCCGAACACGGTGTCGAAAAGGTCATCGCCCGCCGCGCCGCGATGGAGCTTCGCAAGGGCCAGACCGCCAACCTCGGCTTCGGCATCTCGGCCATGGTCCCCCGCATCCTGTTGGAGGAAGGCCACCCCGAGGCCGTCACCTGGGCCATCGAACAGGGCGCCGTGGGAGGCATGCCCCTCACCGGCTTCGCCTTCGGCTGTGCGTCGAACGCCTGGGGCTACGTCCCCTCGCCGCAGCAGTTCATCTACTTCCAGGGCGCAGGCTTCGACCTGTCGTTCCTGTCGTTCCTGGAGATCGACGTCGAAGGCAACGTCAACGTCTCTAAACTCGGGAAAAAGCCTTATCTCACAGCCGGTTGCGGCGGATTTGTCGACATCACCTCGCACGCCCGCAAGATCGTCTTCTCCGGCTGGTTCGAGGCCGGGGCAGGGGTCTCGCTCTCCCCGCAAGGCCTCACTGTCACCACCCCAGGCAAGTTCTGCAAGATGGTTGACCGCGTCGAACATGTCACCTTCTCCGGCACCCGCGCCCGCGCCACTGGGCAAGAGGTCCTCTACATCACCGAACGCTGCGTGATCCGCCTGACCGACCGGGGCCTTGTCGCGACCGAGATCATGCCCGGCATCGACCCCGCCCGCGACATCATCGCCGCCTCCCAGGGCCGCGTCTCCATCGCCGAGAACGCCACTACCATGCCGCTCAAGCTCCTCACCGAAGGCCCGATGGGGTGGCAACCATGAGCGGCGTCCGTCTTCACATCGCTGGCCCCGTCGCCACCCTGACGCTGGACAACCCCGCGAAGCTCAACTGCTTCACGACCGACATGCTGGACCAACTCGCCAGCCACCTTGAAACCATCGAGGCCAACCCAGACCTCCGCGCCGTGATCGTCACCGGGGAAGGGGAAAAGGCCTTCTGCTCCGGCGCCGACATCAACGCCTGGGGCGGCCTGACCCCCGCCGACTTCGCCCGCAACTGGGTCCGCGGCGGCCACCGCATCTTCGACCGTCTCGCGCGCCTCGCGAAACCCACCATCGCCGCACTGAACGGCCATGCCTTCGGCGGCGGCCTCGAACTCGCCGCCGCTTGCGACATCCGGGTCATCGCGCCGAAAGCGACCATTGCCCTGCCAGAGGCACAAGTCGGCATCGTCCCCGGCTGGTCCGGATCGCAACGCCTCGCCCGCTTGATCCCCGAAGGCCTCCTCAAGGAAATGGCCCTCTTCGGCCGCCGCATCGGCGCGGACCGCCTCCTCTCCTGCGGCTTTGTAGCCGAAGTCGCCGAGGACGTCTGCTCCACAGCCCAGGCCATCGCCGAGAAAGCCGCCACCCTCTCCCCCCGTGCGACCGAGATCACCAAGGCGATGATCCACGCAGGGAAAAGTGAGGACAGCGCCGCCTTGATCGAGGCGCTCGGCTCCGCCGCCATCGCCGCCAGCGAGGACCGCGCAGAGGGCGTCGCCGCCTTCCAACAGAAACGCACTCCAGACTTCCCGGGGACCTGACATGCTCGACCTCACCCTGATCCCCGCAATCCAGACCACCCTTCCGCCGGTCTTCGACGCCCGCCATCTGATCGACGGGCGATGGCTTGCCCAAGGCCCCACGTCCGAACGCCTCTCTCCCTCCCACGGCACCGTCGTTTCACGCGCGCAAATTGGAACGATCCAAGACGCCGAAGCCGCCATCTCCGCCGCCCGCAAGGCCTTCGACGACGGGCGCTGGAGCGCTCTCTCCGGCAAGGCGCGCGCCACGGTCCTCCTGAAAGTCGCCGACCTGATCGAGGCCAACGTTGAGCGCATGGCGCTCATGGAAACGCTCGAATCCGGCAAGCCGATCACCCAGGCGCGCGGAGAGATCAGCGGGGCCGCCGACCTCTGGCGCTATGCTGCCTCTCTCGCCCGCACCCTCCACGGCGACAGCCACAACAGCCTTGGCGAAGACATCCTCGCCGTGGTCCTGAAGGAACCCATCGGCGTCGTCAGCATCATCACGCCCTGGAACTTCCCGTTCTGGATCCTGTCCCAGAAGCTGCCCTTCGCGATGGCCGCCGGTTGCACCTGCGTCGTCAAGCCCTCCGAACTCACGCCCTCGACTACCGTGATCCTGGGTGAACTGCTCCTTGAAGCAGGCCTCCCCAACGGAGTGGTCAACATCGTCCTCGGCTACGGCCAGCCGGTCGGCACGACCCTTGCCAGCCACCCTGACGTGGACATGGTCACCTTCACCGGCTCCACCGCCGTCGGGCGCGGGATCGCCGCCGCCGCCTCCAGTACGCTGAAGAAAGTCGCCCTCGAACTCGGCGGCAAGAACCCGCAGGTGATCTTCCCCGACGCGGACCTTGAATCCGCCGCCGACGCCGTCACCTTCGGCGTCTATTTCAACGTCGGCCAGTGCTGCAATTCCGGCAGCCGGATCATCGTCCGCGAAGACATTGCCGAGGCCTTCACCGCCCGCGTGGTGGACCTCTCGCGCCAAGTGGCCTTCGGCGATCCGCTCGACCCCGCCACGCAAGTCGGCGCCATCGTCAGCCGCGAGCATGGCGCGAAGATCGACGCCTACGTCACCGCCGCAGCCAAGGCCGGGGCCACAGTCGCGTTGGGCGGCGCGGCATTGCAAGTGCCCGGCCTCGGCCCCCAGTTCTACCAGCCCACCATCGTGACCAATGTCACCCCCGACATGGCCATCGCCCGCGAGGAAGTCTTCGGCCCGGTCCTCACCGTCCTGACTTTCCGCACGTTGGACGAAGCGCTGCACCTCGTGAACGACGCCGACTACGGCCTTTCCGCGGGCGTCTGGAGCGAGAACGTCCATACCTGCCTTGAGTTTGCCCGCAAGGCGCAGGCCGGCACCGTCTGGACCAACACCTGGATGGACGGCTTCCCCGAAGTCACCTTCGGCGGCGTCAAGCAATCGGGCCTCGGGCGTGAGATCGGCCGCTACGGCCTGGATGAATTCATGGAAATCAAGTCGCTCGTCATGCGGATCGGCCGCACACGGGCGCCTTGGGTAAGACCCCGCTGACCCTTGAGCGGGCCAATGATGCGCAAAACGGGAGGAAACCATGCGCCTTTTCGGAAGAACGATGACCGCCGCGGCGGCACTTGCCCTGACCACGTCCTTGGCATTTGCCGAGGATGTGGAGGTCCTTCACTGGTGGACCAGCGGCGGTGAAGCCGCCGCGTTGAACGTGCTGAAGGACGACCTCGGCACCAAGTCCATCGGCTGGGTCGACATGCCCGTCGCCGGGGGCGGGGGCGAGGCGGCGATGACCGCGCTCCGCGCCCGTGTCACGGCAGGCGACCCGCCGACCGCCGTGCAGATGCTGGGCTTCGACATCCTCGACTGGGCCGGTGAGGGCGCACTCGGCGACCTGACCGAAGTCGCCACCGCCGAAGGCTGGGACGCTGTCGTTCCCGCAGCACTCCAGGGCTTCTCGAAAGCCGATGGCAAGTGGATCGCGGCCCCCGTGAACGTCCACTCCACCAACTGGGTCTGGATCAACAAGGCCGCGCTTGACGCGACCGGCCTTGCCGCGCCCACGACCTGGGACGAGCTGGTCGCCGTCCTCGACAAGATGAAGGAAAACGGGATCACGCCCCTTGGCCACGGCGGCCAGCCCTGGCAAGAGGCGACTGTCTTCGACGGCGTGGTCCTGGGGATGGGCGGGGACCTCTACCAGAAGGCTTTCATCGACCTCGACCCCGCGGCCCTCGGCGGCCCGGAAATGGCCGAGGCTTTTAACCGCCTGATCAAGCTGCGCTCCTACGTCGACGACAACTTCTCGGGCCGTGACTGGAACCTGGCCTCCGCTATGGTCATCAACGGCGAGGCCGGGATGCAGATGATGGGCGACTGGGCCAAGGGCGAGTTCCTGAAGGCCGGAAAGGTCCCGGGCACCGACTTCGTCTGCATCCGTTTCCCCGGCACGCAAGGCTCGGTCACCTTCAACTCCGACCAGTTCGCCATGTTCAACGTGGAAAGCGAAGAGGCGAAAGCCGCGCAGGGCGCGATGGCCTCGGCGATCATGAACCCGACCTTCCAGTCGGCGTTCAACGTGGTCAAAGGCTCGGTCCCGGCCCGGACCGACGTGCCGAACGACGCCTTCGACGACTGCGGCAAGAAGGGGATGGCGGACCTCGCGGAAGCCAACTCCAATGGCACGCTTTTCGGGTCCATGGCGCATGGTCATGCCGCCCCGGCCTCGGTGAAGAACGCGACCTATGACGTGATCACCGCGGCCTTCAACGGCGAATATGCCGACGGCGCCGCCGCTGCCGCTGCCCTGGCCGAAGCGGTTGCCGCCGCGCAGTAATCGCTTGAACGGGGGGCGGCACCGCTGCCCCCCCGACCCAAATTCCTTAAGTAAGGAATTTGTCAAAATCCTTACTCAAGGATTTTGGCCACCAGAACCAAAGGAGGGACCCATGGCCACCAAGGCCGATTTCCGCACCACGCTGCAGGACTTGCTGCCGAAGCTCGTCCTCGCCCCCTCCTTCGCCGTGACGCTCCTTTTCGTCTACGGCTTCATCCTTTTCACCGTGGCCCTGTCCTTCACCGGATCGAAGATGCTGCCCCGCTACGACTGGGTGGGTTTCCAGAACTACGAGAAACTCTTCGCCCTTCCCGCCTGGACCACCGCGATCACCAACATCGCGATCTTCGCCTCGCTTTACATCGTCATCTGCACGGCTGTAGGCCTGATGCTGGCGATATTCCTCGACCAGAAGATCCGGGGCGAGGGCGTCCTGCGGCCCATCTACCTCTACCCCATGGCCCTCAGCTTCATCGTCACCGGCACCGCCTGGAAATGGTTCCTCGACCCCGGCATCGGCCTTGAACGGATCATGCACCTCTGGGGCTGGGAGAGCTTCTCCTTCACCTGGATCAAGGATGGCGACATGGCGATCTACACCATCGTCCTCGCCGCCGTCTGGCAGACCTCGGGCTTCGTGATGGCGATGTTCCTCGCGGGCCTCCGCGGCATCGACAACGAGATCCTGAAGGCCGCCCAGATCGACGGCGCCTCGAACTGGCAGCTTTACCGGCGGATCGTCATTCCCCTGCTGCGCCCCGCCTTCCTGTCGGCCTTCGTCATCCTCAGCCACCTTGCGATCAAGTCCTACGACCTCGTCATCGCCCTCACCGGCGGTGGCCCCGGCCGGGCTACCGAGATGCCGGCGACCTTCATGTATTCCTACACCTTCACCCGCAACCAGATGGGCATCGGTGCCTCCTCCGCCGTGATCATGCTGATGACCATCGCCGCGATCATGGTCCCCTATCTTTACGCCGAGCTGAAGGAGAAGAAGGCATGAGCGCCCTGACCCAAGACACCGCCGTCTCGACCGGGCGCATCACGCGGGCCTTCATCTATCTGGTCCTGATCCTCTTCGCGCTCTTCTACCTCCTGCCGCTCTACGTCATGGGTGTGAACTCATTGAAACCGCTGGAGGAAATCACCGGCGGCAACATGATGGCCCTGCCGTCCGAGTGGACCCTCGACCCCTGGCGTTCTGCCTGGTCCACCGCCCAGATCGGGGTGGAGCCGACGGGCCTCAAACCCTACTTCCTCAACTCGATCCTGATGGTCGTCCCCGCCGTCGCCATCTCCACCATTGTCGGCGCGCTGAACGGCTACATCCTGACGAAATGGCGCTTCCGGGGGGATACCTGGGTCTTCGGGCTGATGCTCTTCTCCTGCTTCATCCCGTTCCAGATTGTCCTGATCCCGATGGCCGTGGTGTTGGGAAAGCTCGGCCTTGCCGGATCGGTGCCCGGCCTGATCCTTGTCCATGTCGTCTACGGGATCGGCTTCACCACGCTCTACTTCCGCAACTACTACGCAGCCTTCCCGACCGAGCTTGTCCGCGCCGCGATGATCGACGGGGCAGGGTTCTTCCGCATCTTCTGGCGCATCCTCTTGCCCGTCTCCGGCCCCATCGCCGTCGTCTCGGTCATCTGGCAGTTCACCAACATCTGGAACGACTTCCTGTTCGGCGTCTCCTTCGGCGGCACGTCGCAACCGATGACCGTGGCACTCAACAACCTCGTCCAGTCCTCGACGGGCGTGAAGGAGTACAACGTCCACTTCGCCGGCGCGATCCTGGCCGCGCTGCCCACCCTCCTCGTCTACATTGTCGCGGGCCGCTACTTCGTGCGCGGCCTCATGGCGGGGAGCGTGAAAGGATGAGGCGCGGTGCCGCCTTGCGGCAGCGAGGCGTCCAGTGGACGCATCGCAGCGCCGAATGCCCGAGGCCCAGGCCGAGGGCGGGGGGTTCCCCCTAAGCAAGGAGACCGCCGGGCGGCGGCAACCGCCCGACGGTCATGTTCAACCCAAGCCCGCATTCACACCGACAAGGGCGAACAGCAGGAAAGAATACCGAATATGAAGATGTTGTCCATAACCGCACTGATGCTGGCCACCGCCAGCCCGGCCCTCGCCGACCCCTCGGTCGAGGTCATGCACTTCTGGACCTCCGGGGGAGAGGCTGCGGCCCTTGGCGCCGTCCGCGACAAGGTGGTGGCCGAAGGCGTCACCTGGACCGACGCGCCCGTCGCGGGCGGCGGCGGCGACCAGGCCAAGACCGCGCTTCAGGCCCGCATCGCCTCCGGCAACCCGCCCGCCGCCGTGCTGATCCTAGGCCAGAACATCCTCGACTGGGCCGCCGAAGGCATGCTGGGCAACGTCGACGCGCTGGCCGAAACGCAGGGCTGGGACGCGGCCCTGCCGCAGGCGGTGAAGGACTTCACCAAGGTCGACGGGCACTACGTTTCCGTTCCCACCAACGTCCACCGGACGGACATGATCTGGGCCTCCAAGGCCGCCTTCGACAAGATCGGCGCGGCCTATCCCACGAATTGGGAGGAGCTGAACGCTCTTGCGCCCAAGTTCCTTGAGGCGGGGATCATCCCGCTCGCCCACGGTGGGCAGGCCTGGCAGGAAGCCTACATGTTCGAGGCCGTCGCCCTGGGCGTCGGCGGCGCGGACTTCTACAAGAAGGCCCTGATCGACCTCGACGACGCCACCCTGCGCGGACCGGAAATGGTCGCGGTCTTCGCCCAGATGGCGACCTTGCGCGGCATGGTGGACGAAAACTTCCCCGGTCGCGACTGGAACCTTGCCTCGGCCATGGTCATCAACGGCGAGGCCGCGATGCAGATCATGGGCGACTGGGCCAAGGGCGAATTCACCAATGCCGGGAAGAAACCGGGCGACGACTACGCCTGCATCCCGGTGCCGAAGGCCAAGGGCGACGGGTTCGTCTATCTGGTGAACTCGCTGTCGCTGTTCACCCAGACCGACGCAGACCTCGTGAAGGGGCAAGAGGTTCTGGCCTCTGCCATCATGGACCCTGCAGTTCAAGTCGCCTTCAACCAGGCCAAGGGCGCAATCCCGGCCCGCACCGACATCGACCTGTCGGCGATGGATGCCTGCGCACAGGCGACCTCTACCGCGCTTGCGGCGAATGACGCAGGCGGCACCGCCGTCCCGACCTTCGCCGGCACCCACGCCGCCAACGCCGCCGTCGTAGGCGCCGCAACCGACGCCATCACCGCCTTCTTCAACTCTGACCAGACCCCCGAAGAGGCCGCAACCGCCCTTGCCGACGCCATCGCGGCGGCCCGGTAAGGCAACCGGCCCTGTCCCGAACTCCCCGGGACGGGGCCACCAACGACATGAGGACTGAAATGGGCTTTCTCGACATCCGCAACGTCACCAAATCCTACGGTCAGGTCGAAGTCCTGCACCGCGTCGACATCGCGGTCGAGGAAGGCGAGTTCCTGGTCCTTGTCGGCCCGTCTGGCTGCGGGAAATCCACGCTTTTGAACATGATCGCGGGGCTGGAAGGCATCTCGGCCGGCGAGATCGCCATCAAGGGCCGCGTGGTGAACGGGGTCCACCCCTCCAAGCGCAACATCGCGATGGTGTTCCAAAGCTACGCGCTTTACCCCAACATGACCGTCGGCCAGAACATGACCTTCGGGCTTGAGATGCATGGCGTCCCGAAGCCCGACCGCGACAAGGCCCTGGCCGAGGTCGCGAAGCTCCTCCAGATCGACCACCTCCTTGACCGCAAGCCCGGCCAGCTCTCCGGCGGCCAGCGCCAGCGCGTGGCGATGGGCCGCGCCTTGGTGCGGAACCCCGACGTCTTCCTCTTCGACGAACCGCTCTCCAACCTCGACGCCAAACTCCGCGTCGACATGCGGACGGAAATCAAGAAGCTGCACCAGAAGCTGAAGACCACGATCGTCTACGTCACCCACGACCAGATCGAGGCGATGACGCTGTCCACCCGCATCGCCGTGATGAACAAGGGCTTCGTCCAGCAGCTGGGCACGCCCAAGGACATCTACGACACCCCCGCCAACGTCTTCGTCGCGACCTTCATGGGCTCGCCTGCCATGAATATCGTCCCAGCCAAGGTCACCCTCCGCGACGGCCAGCCCCACGCCGCCCTGACCGACGCCGACGGCATCCCCCAGCACCTCCGCTTCAGCCAGGACCTGCGCGCCTGGGAGGGCAGGGACATCCTCCTCGGCATCCGCCCCGAAGCCATCACCGACCCCGAGGGCGCCGACCGCAAGTCCGGTAACATCGTCGCGCTGAAGAACCGCGTTACCGTCACCGAACCCGCCGGGGCCGATACCTTTGTCACAATGACGCTTTCGGGCCGCGACGCCATCGCCCGGATGCGCGCCGATGCGAATGTCGCCCCCGGGCAAGTATTCGACTTTGCGGTCAACATGGAAAAAGCCGTAGCTTTCGATCCGAAGACCGAGGAACGGATCGCCTGAATGCAACCCGACGTCATCATCATCGGCTCCGGCATGGGCGGTGCCACCCTCGCCGCCGCGCTGGCCCCCACGGGCCGAAAGGTGCTGATCCTCGAACGTGGCGACCACTTGCGCGACACGCCAGAGGCCCGCGACCCCGCCGCCATCTTCCAGCGCGGCCACTTCAAGCCGAACGAGACCTGGCGCGACATTTCCGGCGCCCCCCTCCACCCCGGCAACTACGCCTATGTCGGCG
Source organism: Tabrizicola sp. T74 (assembly GCF_057219935.1). Classification (NCBI taxonomy): domain Bacteria; kingdom Pseudomonadati; phylum Pseudomonadota; class Alphaproteobacteria; order Rhodobacterales; family Paracoccaceae; genus Tabrizicola; species Tabrizicola sp. T74. Next base: position 334,433 of record NZ_JBXVVT010000003.1, read on the forward strand.
GCAACACCAAGTTCTACGGTGCCGTCCTGCTGCGCTACCGGGCCGAGGACTTCCGCCCCCTCCGCCACCTTGAAGGCACGACCCCCGGCTGGCCCATCGCCTACGCCGACCTCGAACCCTGGTACTCCAAGGCCGAAACCCTCTACCGCGTCCGGGGCGACGTCGCAGGCGATCCCACCGAGCCCCCGCACTCCGCCCCCTATCCCTTCCCGCCCGTCCCCGACGAGCCAGACATCACCGCCCTCCGCCAAGCCTTCCAGGCCCAAGGCCTCCACGTCTCCGCGCTGCCTTTGGGTGTGGACATCGACGCCTGGCTCAAACGCGCCCGTACCGGCTGGGACGCCTTCCCCTGCACCACGGGCGCTAAATCCGACGCCGAATCCTGCGCCCTGGCCGAGGCGCTGAAACACCCCAACGTCACCCTCCAGACCAACACCAAAGTCACTCGCCTCCTCTCCGAAGGGCGCCGCATTACCGGCGTCGAAGTCGAAAAGGCAGGGCGCAAGGAAACCCTCACCGCCCCTCTCGTCGTCCTGTCAGCTGGAGCCATCCTCTCCTCCGCCCTCCTCCTCGCCTCCGCCAACGATGACCACCCAAAGGGCCTTGCGAACACATCCGACCAGGTCGGCCGCAACTTCATGAACCACAACCTGACCGGCATGGTCGCCTACAACCCCTTCCGCCGGAACCGCACGACCTACGAGAAAACCATCCAGGTCAACGACTTCTACCTGACCGGCGGCCCGAACGGCGAGCCCCTTGGCAACATCCAGATGCTCGGCCGCATCACCGGCCCGATTCTTGCCGGGGAATCCGGCCTTCCGCTCTGGCTCTCCCACCACATCGCCGAACACTCGATCCACATCATGGCCATGTCCGAGGACCTCCCCGACCCCAACTCCCGCGTCCTTTGGCGCAACGGAGAGGTCGTCCTCGACTGGCGAAAGACCAACACGAAAGCGCACGACCTCCTCGTGCAGCGCCTCAAGCAGGCCATGCGCAAGGCAGGCTGGCCCATCACCCTCTCCCGCGGCTTTCCCAAATCGAAGCCCTCCCACCAGTGCGGCACCAACCGCATGGGCGCGGACCCGCAGACCTCCGTGGTCGACACGAACCTAAAGGCCCACGACCTCGACAACCTCTACATCTGCGACGCCTCGGTCCTGCCGACCTCCGCCGCCGTGAACCCCTCGCTCACCATCGCCGCCCTCGCCCTACGCGCCGGTGACCACATCGCGAAAGCCCACACATGAAACCCCTCGCGCTCATCACCGGAGGCCAGCAAGGCGTCGGCCTCGGCATCGCCCAAGCCCTTGCAAACCAAGGGTTCCGCCTCGCCATCGCCTCCCGCTCCGCGCCCGAAGACGCCACGGTCCAGACTGCCCTGCGAACCCTCGGCCCCGACGCCCGCTACTACCAGCACGACCTCTCGAACGCCGCCGCGATCCCCGCGCTGCTCGACGCCATCGAGGGCCAACAAGGCCCCCTGGACGCCCTGATCCAGAACGCAGGCGTCGCCGCAAAGGTCCGGGGCGACATGCTCGACATCTCGCCGGAAAACTTCGACTGGATCATGGGCATCAACCTGCGCGGAGCCTTCTTCCTGGCCCAACAGGTCGCCAAACGGATGCTCACCACCCCTAGCGAACACTACCGCTCCATCACGTTCGTGACCTCGGTCTCAGCCCAGATGGCCAGCCCCGAGCGTGCCGACTACTGCATCTCCAAGGCCGCCGCCGCGATGGCCGCCCAGACCCTCGCCCTGCGCCTTGCCCCGCACAACATAGGCGTCTTCGAGCTGCGCCCCGGGATTATTGAGACAGGGATGACCGCAGGCGTAAAGGACAAGTACGACGCCCGCATCGCTGGTGGCCTCGTCCCGGCCGGTCGCTGGGGTCAGCCGTCGGACATCGGCCAGGCAGTGATCCCCCTTGTCACCGGGCAACTCGCCTTCGCCACCGGGGCCGTCCTCCCCGTCGACGGCGGCCTCTCCATCGAAAGGCTTTAGGCGATGCCCCAACTACCCCGCGCACCGCAAAATTCTTCGAAGAATTTTGCCCGGAGTTTTCGAAAACTCCGGACCCCCGACCGCCCCGAGGCACTCCAATGACTTACGACTACATCATCATCGGCGGCGGCTCTGCCGGTTGCGTCCTCGCCGCCCGCCTGTCCGAAAACCCCGAGGCCCGCGTCCTCCTCCTGGAAGCCGGAGGCCGCGACCGCCATCCGTTCTACCACCTGCCCGCGGGCTTCGCGAAGATGACCAAAGGCATCGGCTCCTGGGGTTGGCAGACCGTGCCGCAGCGGCACATGAAGGGCATGCAGATCCGCTACACCCAGGCCAAGGTGATTGGCGGCGGCTCCTCGATCAACGCCCAGCTCTACACGCGCGGGAACGCGCAAGACTACGACGACTGGCGCCAGATGGGCTGCCCCGGTTGGGGCTATGAGGATGTACTCCCGTACTTCCGCAAGTCCGAACACAACGACAGCTTTGAAAACCGCTTTCATGGGAAAGGCGGTCCCCTTGGCGTCAGCCAACCCCGCGCGCCCCTGCCGATCTGCGAGGCCTTCTTCGCCGCCGGGGCCGAACTCGGCATCCCGCTAAACCGCGACTTCACTGGCGAGACGCAGGACGGCCTCGGCTACTACCAGCTGACCCAGCGCTGGTACCGCCGATCCTCCACCTCGACCGCCTTCTTGAAACCCGCCCTCGGTCGCCCGAACCTGACCGTCAAGACCGGCCAGCAGGTTCTGCGGATCGTCGTTGAGAAGGGCAGGGCGGTTGGCGTCCAGACCAGTGAGACCACCCATCGCGCCAGTACCGAAGTCATCCTTTCCTCCGGTGCCATCGGTTCCCCCCGCCTGTTGCAGCTTTCCGGCATCGGCCCCGCCGACGACCTCACCCGCCTCGGCATCCCCGTCGTCCTCGACCGCCCACAGGTTGGCGCGAACCTGCAAGACCACCTCGACCTCTTCGTCATCGCCGAATGCACCGGCCCCCACACCTACGACCGTTACGCCAAACCGCACTGGTCAGTCCTCGCGGGCCTCCAATACCTCCTGACCCGCAAAGGCCCCGTGGCCTCCTCCCTCTTCGAAACCGGCGGCTTCTGGTACGCCGACCCCTCCGCCCGCTCGCCTGACATCCAGTTTCACCTCGGCCTCGGTTCCGGCATCGAGGCCGGCGTCGCCGCCATGCCGAACGGCGGCGTCACCCTCAACTCCGCCTTCCTCCGCCCCCGCAGCCGGGGCACCGTCCGCCTGGCCTCCGCCGACCCCAATGCCGCCCCCCTGATCGACCCGAACTACTGGGAAGACCCCTACGACCGCGAGATGTCGATCAAGGGCCTGAAACTCGCGCAGGAAATCATGCGCCAACCCGCCCTGAAACCCTTCGTCCTCGCCGAACGCCTCCCCGGCCCCGAGGTCCGCACCGACGACGACTACATCAACTACGCCGTGAAGAACGCCAAGACCGACCACCACCCCGCCGGCACCTGCCGCATGGGCGCGGACATGGAGGCCGTCGTCGACCCCACCCTCCGCTTCAACGGCATCGAAAGCTTACGCGTCGTCGACGCCTCGATCATGCCCACCGTCGTCTCCTCCAACACCAACGCCGCCACCATTATGATCGCCGAGAAAGCCGCCGACCTGATCAAGGAAGCCCAATGATCCGCCACATCGTCCTCTTCAAGGCCCGCCCAGAGATCACCGAGGCCCACATCGCCGCAATCTTCGCCGACCTCCACGCACTGAGCCTCCCCGGCATCCTCGCCATCCACTCCGGCCGCTCGGAAAGCCCGGAAAAGATCGAACGCGGCTACCTCCACGGCTTCACCGTCGATTTCGCCGACTGGGAGGCGCTGGCCACCTACCAGGCTCACCCCGACCACAAACGCGTCGGAGCCGCCCTTGTCGCCGCAGCCCAAGGCGGCCTCGACGGCATCCTCGTCTTCGACCTTCCCTGCTAAAGGCCCCGCCATGCTCACCCTCCCCACCGCCGACGCGCAGCTCCAACCCTACCGCCTCACCGGCACCCTCCTCATCCCGCGCGCCCCCCGCACACCGCTCACCAGAACCTCCTTCGCCGCCGCCCATGTCGTCTCCGACCCCTTGCGCGAAAGAAACCCCTGGGACACCCGCCCCGCCGTCGACTGGGACGCGACGCTCAACTTCCGCATCCAGCTTTGGGACCAGGGCCTCCACCTCGCCGAGGCAATGGACACCGCCCAACGCGGCATGGGGGTCGACTGGCCCACGGCCCTGGAACTCATCCAGCGCACCATGCGCTCGGCCAAAGTGCACCCGATGAAACCACGGGTCGCCTGCGGGGCCGGAACCGACCACAAGAACCTCACCGATCTCGCCACCCCCGACGCCATCCTCGCCGCCTACACCGCCCAAGCCGAGGCTATCGAGGCGGCAGGCGGCCAGCTCATCCTCATGGCCTCCCGCGCCTTCCCGGCGATCAAGGCCAGCCAGGATACCTACCACCACGTCTACCGCCGCCTGATCGACGGAGCGAAAGACCCGGTCATCCTCCACTGGCTGGGCGACATGTTCGACCCGGCCCTCACCGGCTACTGGGGCAGCAATAACGTCGCCAAGGCCTCCGACTTCGTCCTCTCCCTCATCGCCGAGAACCCCGCCAAGGTCGACGGCATCAAGATCTCCCTCCTCGACCAGCACCACGAGGAGCAATTCCGCGCCAAACTCCCCGAAGGCGTCCGCCTCTACACCGGCGACGACTTCAACTACGCGCCGCTGATCGAGGGCGACGGCACGCACTTCTCCCACGCCCTCCTCGGCATCTTCGCCGCCATCGCCCCCGCCGCCTCACAGGCCCTCGAAGCCCTGGCGCAAGGCGACACCAGGACCTACCACCACCTCCTCGCCCCCACCGTCCCCCTGTCCCGAGAAATCTTCCGCGCCCCCACCCGCTTCTACAAGGCCGGCATCGCGTTCCTCAGCTGGCTCAACGGCCACCAGAAACACTTCATCATGCCCGCGGGCTTCCAATCCTCCCGCGACATCACCCACTACGCCCAGGTCTTCCGTCTTGCCGACGTCGCAGGCTTGCTTTCCAACCCCGATCTGGCACAAGCGCGGATGAAGACCCTCCTCGCCTTCCACGGGATCGACCAGGACTGATGGACAAACGGCCGACGATCATCGACGTGGCGACGCTTGCGGGCGTCTCCAAATCGACCGTCAGCCTGGTCCTGCAGAACAGCCCGCTGGTCCGCGACGAGACCCGGGAAGAGGTCCGCCGCGCCATGGCCCAGCTTGGCTATGTCTACAACCGCGCCGCCGCGAACCTGCGCAGCGCCAACGCGGGCCTCATCGGCGTCGTCATCAACGACCTTCGGAACCCGTTCTTCACCGAATTCGCCACCTCGCTGCAGATGGCCCTTTCCGCGCGCGGCTACGCGACCGTCCTGGCCAACACCGACGAAGACCCCGCGCTGCAGGCCCAGGTCGTCGGTGCCATGCTGGAACACGGCGTCTCGGCCCTCATCGTCTCCCCCGCTTACGGCGACGAGACCGCCTTCGATGCCATTGCCCGCGCCAATGTTCCCGCCCTGCAAGTCCTGCGCCAGGTGGTCCCTACAGGCCGCGCCCCCTTCGCCGCGCCCGACTACCCCACCGGCTCCCGCCTCGCCACCGAACACCTTCTCGCCCAAGGCGCGCGCAACATCGCTTTTGTCGGCGGCATAGAGGGCCGCGCCGTCACTCAGCTTAGGATGTCCGGCTACCTGACAACCCTCGCCGAGCGGGGTCTGAAACCGCTCCACCTTCCCGGTCGCCCCGGTCGTGCCTTCGGGCGCGAATCCGCCCGCCGCCTGGCCGAGGAACACCCCACGGTCGACGCCGTCCTCTGCTTCAACGACCTGACCGCGCTGGGCCTCCTCACCGGCTGCACCGAACTGGGCCGCGCGATTGGCGAAAGCCTCAAGATCGTCGGCTTCGACGACATCGAGGACTGCGCCCAGGTCTACCCTGCGCTCACCTCGGTCCGCTGCGACATTGCGGGCTTCGGGCGGCAGATGGCGGAAACCGTGCTCGACTGGCTGGAAAACGACCGCCGCCCACCGCCGGAAACCGTTACACCCGTGACCTTGATCCCCCGCGCGTCGAGCCTGTGATGACCGTTCCGCACCGACCACGAATTTTCTGCGAAAATTCGGTCCAATGGACCACCAGCAGTCCCCATCCCCGAGTTTTCGAGACAAACTCGTGCCCCCTGAAGGCCGCCGCATGATCCCCGATCCCGCCCTGTTCCTCCGCAGCCTCTTCGACCGCGCCGTGGAAGTGGCCGACCCGATGCGCTCGCTTGCCCGCTTCCTGCCCGAAAAGCCCAAGGGCCGCGTGCTGGTCATCGGGGCCGGAAAAGCCTCCGCCCGCATGGCCGAAGCGGTCGAGGCCGCCTGGGGCCCCTGCCAGGGCCTCGTCATCACCCGCTACGGCTATGCCCGGCCCTGTCAGGGCATCGAGATCGTCGAGGCCGCCCACCCGGTCCCCGATCAGGCTGGTGTCGATGCGACCCGGCGGATGCTCGACCTGCTGAAAGGCCTTACCGAAGACGACTTCGTCCTCGCCCTCATCTCCGGCGGGGCCTCCGCGCTTCTCTGCGCGCCAGCCGAGGGCATGACGCTCGCCGAAAAGCAGCAGGTGAATGCCGCCCTTCTCGCAAGCGGTGCGCCCATCGTGCAGATGAACACGGTGAGGAAGCACCTCAGTCGCGTTAAGGGCGGGCAGCTCACCGCCGCCGCTTACCCGGCGAAACTCCTCTCCCTGATGATCTCCGACGTGCCTGGCGACGACCCGGCCTTCATCGGCTCTGGCCCGACCGTCGGCGACGCCACCACCCCCGCCGACGCCCGCGCGATCCTTGACCGCTGGTCCATCCCGGTCCCGCCCTCGGCTCTTGCGGCGTTGAACCACTCCGGCGTCGTCCCCCCCGGCGATCCGCGCCTGTCGCGGACCGAAAACGTGATCTACGCCGCCCCAGCCCAATCGCTTGCCGCCGCTGCCGACCTTGCCGCTCCGCTGGCCGAGGTGCGCACCCTGGGCGACCGGATCGAGGGCGAAGCGCGTGAGGTCGCTCGCGACCAGGCCGCGATGGCCAAGGATATCGCCGCCAGCCTGAGACCTGGCGACAAGCCTGTCCTCCTTCTCTCTGGCGGCGAGTTGACCGTGACCCGCACCGGCGACGGGGTAGGGGGCCCCAACGCCGAATTCTGCCTCGCCCTTGCTTTGGCCCTCGATGGCCACCCGCAAATCCACGCCATCGCCTGCGACACCGACGGAGTGGACGGCGCGGCTGAGGTGGCCGGGGCGCTGATCGGACCGGATACCGTTAAGACCCCCGGCGCTGCCGAAGCGCTGGCCCGCAACGACGCGCACAGCTACTTTGCGAAGGCAGGGGCACAGGTCGTCACCGGCCCCACGCTGACCAACGTCAACGACTTCCGCGCCGTGCTGGTCCTGCCGCCAAAGTGAGCGAATCCGGCCCCGGGCAACAGGTTAAGAAACCCCAAACGTCCGCAAGCAAGTCATTGATTCCATAAAGTTATCTGATTTTGTCCACCGTGGACACTTCTGTCGGCCCTAGCCCTTCCTGGCCCCCCGCGCCTTTGCCGGGGGCAAGGTGATCCGCACCGCAAGCCCGCCCAGGCCCCGGCTCTCCTCCAGCGCGATCGTCGCCCCATAGGCCTGCAAGAGGTCCCCCGCGATGGCGAGCCCCAACCCGGTCCCGGGCTTCGAGGTGTCAAGCCGCGCCCCCGATTTCATCGCCTCGGCACGGTCGGCCTCGGGGATGCCCGGCCCGTCGTCCTCGATCAGGACCTCGATCCCGCCCGCCGTGGTGCGGGCCATCAGCGACAGCGTCGACTGGCACCATTTCAGCGCGTTGTCCAGAAGGTTGCCGAGGACCTCCTCGATGTCCTGCTGATCCATCCGGATGAACAGATCCCGGTCGCATGCGACCTCAAGGCTCTTGTCCTCCCGCTTGGCCATCATCCCGAACATCCGCGCGAACCGGTCGATGGAATGGGACAGGTCGGTCCGGGCCTGCGTTGTCTCGCCGGAACTCGAGGCCCGAAGCCGCGCCAGCGACCGGCCCAGCTGCGCATCCACCCGGTCCAGCGCCTCCAGCGCCTTGTCCATGTCGTGCGACTGGTCGGCCAGCACCGACAGCTCGTTCCGCAGGATCGCCGAGGGGGTCTTCAAGGCATGCGCCAGGTCCGCCGCCTGCCGCCGCGAGCGGGCGACGATCTCGCGGTTGCGGGCAAGAAGCTCGTTGATGTCGGCCACAAGCGGGGCCACTTCTTCGGGATAGTCCGCCTCGCGCAGCGCCTCGTCCTTGTCCCAGCGCTGCGCCACGTCGCGCCGCAGCCGGTTTAGCGGACCAACGACCGTCGCCGTCTGGAACAGCACGCTCGCCAGCCCGATCACCGCGACCAGCGCGAAGGCGATGATCAGGCTTTGCCGGGTCTCGCGCCGCTCGGCGTTCAGTCCGGCCAGGCTTTCGGCCACCGCGACCGTCCAGGTGCTGCCGTCTTCCAGCGTGATCAGCTGCCGCGCCTCGCGGACCTGTTCAACTTCGGTGTTTTCCGCGTCGAAGATCGTCAGCTGGTTCGTCGCCTGGTCCGGGCCTGGCAAGGTTGCGTCCAGCAGCGAGGCCGAGGTGAAGATGACCCCCTCTGGCCCCGTCACCTGCCAATAGCGGCCCGAAAAGGGCGTCTGATAGGCCGGATCGAACAAGAGGTCACCCAGCTGCGCCGGGTCGTCCGGAACCGAGCTCAGGGCCACGACGATCTGGGTGTGACGTTCCACCAGGGCCGCATCGAACCGCTGCGAGACGCGCTGGTTCAGGAAGGAATACAAGAGCAGCGTACCCACGGTGAGCGAGACCAGCGCCGCAATGCCGCCGCTGATCCAGGCCCGTTTGCGGAGCGACAGCATCAGGGGGCGTCGATCATGTATCCGCGACCGCGCATCGTCTGGATCAGGTCAGGGCCAAGCTTCTTGCGCAACCGGTTGATGAAGACGGCGATGGTGTTGGAATCGCGGTCACCGTCATATTCGTAGATGTGTTCTGACAGTTCCGTGCGCGAGATCAGTCTGCCCGCGTTGTGGATCAGGTAGGTCAGCACCGCCGCCTCCTGCGAGGTCAGATCGACGGGGACCCCGTGCAGGCTAGCCCGCCCAAGCCGGGTATCGAAGGCCACCCCATCGCGTTCGAACATCGGATTGGTCCGTCCCGAACTGCGGCGCAGCGACGCGCGCACGCGGGCGGCAAGTTCCGGCAGGTGGAAGGGTTTGGTCAGGTAGTCGTCCGCCCCCGCATCCAGCCCATCGACCCGGTCCGACCAGCCGTCTCGGGCGGTCAGGATCAGGACCGGCGTCGTCACCCCGCCCGCCCGCCATTCCTTTAGGATGGAAATCCCGTCACGGATCGGCAAGCCGATGTCGAGGATGATCATGTCATAGGGCTCGGTCGACCCGAGAAAGCCTGCTTCCTGGCCATCATGTGCGACATCAACGATCCGCCCCTCGGCCGACAAGAGCCGCTTGATCTGGTCACACAGGACCTCTTCGTCTTCTGCCAGAAGAATGCGCATGGGTCAGATGATTAGCGACGAATTTGGCAACAATTAAGGCAGCGATCAGTCCTTGCCGCCACCATTGCCGCCGCCGTTTCCGCCGCCGCCACCATTGCCGCCGCCGCCACCATTGCCGCCGCCGCCACCGTTGCCGCCGCCGCCACCATTGCCGCCGCCACCACCGTTGCCGCCGCCACCATTGCCGCCACCGTTGCCGTTGCCGCCGCCGCCAGCGTTTCCGGACGACTTGCCTTGCGACCCTTTGGCCTTGTCCTTCTTGTCCTGATTGCCCTTGGTCTTGCCGTTTTCTGCGGCCGCCGCAAGCTCGCGCCCGAGGGCGGAATTCCTGCTGACCTGCTCTCCGGTACGCGCATTGATGATGACGCTGACGATCGAGCCATTCGTCTTCTTCAGGAGAATCCGATAGAAGACATCCTCTGCCTCGAAGGCGCGGGCCTCGATCGGTTCGCCCCCGGTAGCGGCAGCGACTGATTCGATCACGCGCTTCAGGCTGATGACATCGCCCGACCGAGTGACCTGGCGCAATTCCGATGCGCCCAGTTCACGCACGGTCGCAGTAAATCCGGGTGTGGCCGGGGCCAACAGGACGATCAGGGCGAGGGTATGCACGAGCTTCATGCCCTGAGGTCTAGCAGATTTGACATGAACTGAAGATGAACAGTTGGTTCGCGCCGAGTTAAACCGGCCTGGTGTCTTGTGACTGGCATGGAGCAGCGTGCCGATTCGTCACGACGGCCGAAGCAGCGGCACCTGTCTCGCTCATGACACAGAGGAACCGATAAGATGAAGACACCCATCCACATTCTGAAAGTCTGCTCGCTTTCGGTGGCCCTTCTGGGGTCGGTCGCCCTGGTCGCAGCCGTGTCGACGCCTGACATGGCCTTTGCCAAATCTGGCAATGACAATGGTGGCGGCAACGGCGGCGGCAACGGTGGCGGAAACGGCAACGGTGGCGGCAACGGTGGCGGCAAGTCGGAAAAGTCCGGCGGTGGCAGTGCCAAGTCGGAAAAGTCCGGTGGGTCGGCCAAGTCGGACAAGAAGTCCGGCGGTGAAGCGACCAAGACCAAAACCAAGACCAAGACGAAGACGAAGACCAAGTCTGACACCACGACCACGACCACGACCGCGGCCAAAGCCAAGCCGAAGAAGAAGGACCTTGCCGATGAGCTTGGCGTCCATCCGTCCGAACTTGGCGCCCTTAATGCGGCGCATGCGAACGAGAACGCGCTGAAGAACGCCTCTCCGAATTCGCGTGTGGGCAAGATTGCTGCCTACCGCGATGCGGTCGTGGCGGGAGAAGCGCTGAAGGATACGCTGGCCGAGAAGGAGGCTGAACTGGCCGGGCTGACCCCGCCGACGCGCGACTCGGCGACGGTCCAGACCGATCTGGACCTGGCCCGGGTGGAAGCCGCGGCTGCAGCGGGCACCGTGACCGAACTGGAAACCGCGCTCACGAACACGGACCCCGCCGATACGGTCACCATCGCGCAGATCGAGGCCGAGCTTGCGGCCGCCCGCACGGCGCAAGCGTCGGCCGAGGCAAACGCTTCCGCGCTGGAAGACGAGCTGGCCGACACCCAGGCCTACGAGTCGCTGGAAGACGAAGTGACCGAACTTGCCCAGCAGGTCGAGGATCAGCCGGAACTGGAGCGCTCGCTGCTCGAAGCGGCTGCCAACAAGGAAGTCACGGACGAGGTCGAGGCTGCGGTGAAGAAGCTTCTGGGCCTCTGATCCACCACGACATCAGACAGAACGGCCGGCTCACCCCGGCCGTTCTTCATTTTGGTGGTCCGGCTGGCACGATGCTTGCCGAGAGGCGCAAAATGAAAAAGACCGCCCGAAACCGGACGGCCTTCCTCTCCCCCAGACAAAATTCTTGATCAGGCGACAAACGCCCGCGACGCGATCCGGTCAAGTGCTGCCACCACTTCCTCGACCGGCGGGAACCGCTTCAACTCGCTCGTAAAGCTGACACCAGCTTTTTTGGCGCGCTTGGGCGTCGGAACGCTGTCAAATGCGCGCAGGTCGGCGGTCAGGTAGAAGCGGGACTCTTCGGTCGTAGTACGCAGCATGACTTCCCCCACAGGTGCACTGGTCGTCCGCTCTTTCCGGCGTTTCCGACTCATCTTGGAATCACCTTGCACCACCCATCATTAATCTGCCGCGAACTTGCCGTTCATCTTCGGTTCATCTTCATCCGGCCTGCATTCCGCCACAGGCCCGCCCGATTTCAGCTTCCCGCTTGCCTGAACCCGCGCATCAGGGCAAAGACCGCGCATGCACGCTGACCGCCCCCATCGCCTTTCCGTCGCGCCCATGATGGACTGGACCGACCGGCACTGCCGCGTCTTTCACCGCCAGATGACTCGGCGGGCGATGCTCTATACCGAGATGGTCACCGCGCCCGCTATCGTGCATGGCCCGAAGGCGCGCCTCCTGGACTACTCACCGGTCGAGCACCCCGTCGCCCTGCAACTCGGTGGGTCCGACCCGCGTGAGTTGGCAGAAGCCACGCGGATCGCGGAACCCTGGGGCTATGACGAGATCAACCTGAACTGCGGCTGCCCGTCGGACCGCGTGCAGTCAGGCTGCTTTGGTGCCGTCTTGATGGAGCGCCCGGCTCTGGTTGCCGATTGCGTCCGGGCGATGCAGGCCGAAACCCGTGCGCCCGTGACGGTCAAGTGCCGGATCGGCGTCGATGAGCAGGACCCCGAAACCGTGCTGCCCCGGTTCATCGAGACGCTTGCCGGGGCAGGGGTGCGCCATGTCATCATCCATGCCCGCAAGGCCTGGCTGCAGGGCCTGTCTCCGAAGGAAAACCGCGAGATCCCGCCCCTGGACCATGTTCTCGTGATCCGGATGAAGGAGCGGTTCCCGGACCTGACGATCTGCATCAATGGCGGGATCAACAGCCTGGCCCAGGCGCGGGCGTTCCTTGACGCGGGCCTCGACGGCGTGATGCTGGGCCGCGCGGCCTATCACGACCCGGCCTCGGTGCTGATCGGGGCCGATGCGCTGTGGGGGGAAAGCCACGCCCCAGACCCGGTGGCGGTGGCCAACGCGATGCGCCCCTATATCGCCGCGCATCTGGCAGAGGGTGGACGGCTGCACCAGATCACCCGCCACATGCTCGGCCTGTTCACCGGCCGTCCCGGCGCACGCGGTTGGCGGCGGGTCCTGTCGGAGCGCGCCAGCCGCGACGGGGCTGGGCTGGACGTCCTTGACGCCGCCCTGGCCGAGCTTCAGGCCCGCGCCGCCTGACGCGGGATTATCCGCGACAGGACCAGCGCGATCAGCCCGCAGGCGGCAATCGCCCCCAGCATCGGCGTCACCGTCCCGTCCAGGAACGGCCCCGCCGCCGCGACCAGAAGACCCGCCGCCACCATCTGCATCGTGCCGCCCAAAGACGACGCCAACCCGGCAATCGCGCCATGCTCTTCCAGCGCCTGCACCTGTGCGGTGGGCAGGATCACCCCCAGGAAGATGTTGCCGACGAACAGGGTCGTCATCGTGACCGGCAGACTGGCAAGCCCCGCCATAGCCAGGCCGAAGCCCACAAAGGTCGCCAACGCAAACCCAAGGCTTGCTCCCGCGATCATCCGCAGGGTGCCCAGCCGCCGCGACAGGGTCGAAGCGAACTGCGAAGCTGCGAAGAACCCGATCGCATTGACCGCGAACGCCACCGAGAACTCGGTCGGCGTCAGGCCGAACTCCTCCCGGTAGACGAAGGGCGCCGCCGCGATGAAGACAAAGAAGCTCGCGAAGGCAAACCCGGCCAGGAAGGTCATTACCATGAACCCCCGGTCGGCCAGCAGGACCTTCGTTCCGGCCAGTGTGCTGGCCAGATCGAACTGCTGCCGGTTCGCGTCGGTCAACGTCTCGGGCACCGCAAAATGGATCAGGAAGAAGCTCAGGATCGCCGCGACCAGCAGCGCCCAGAAGATCAGCCGCCAGTCCCCCAGCGCCAGAAGCCCCGCGCCGGACAGGGGCGCGAGAAGGGGAGAGACCGCGATCACGATCATGATCGTCGACATCATCCGCGTGGCTTGCGGCCCCGTGGCCAGGTCCCGGATTACCGCCCGCAGGACGACCATGTTGGCTGCCCCGCCCACGCCCTGCACCATCCGTCCGAAGATCAGCCAGCCGATCGAGGGCGCCAGCGCGCAGATCACCGTGCCCGCGATGAAGATCGCAAGTCCCGCATAGAGCGGCGGCTTCCGCCCCGCCTGGTCGGCCCAGGGGCCATAGGCCAGTTGGGCAAGGCCAAAGGTGATGAAGTAGCCGACGATGGTCCATTGCACCGCCTGCTGCTCGACCCCGAAATCGCGCCCGATCTCGGGCATGGCGGGCAGGTACATGTCGATCGCAAAGGGGCCGACCGCTGCGACAAGACCCAGGATGATCGACATCAGGGGCAGGGAAAGGGTGCGTTGCATCTGGGCTCTCCTGAAACAGACGGGGTGCATACCACCTGGTATCTTTCGGCGCCAGCCGGGTTTTGTACCCCATACAAGGCGCACGGCGGGACGCTCTGTTACCGCCCTTGGTCGCTTCGTCACTGGCAGGCCACCCCGCACCGGGATATGTCCGGAACAGACGTGACCCCTGGTGACCCATGCCTGACCTTTCCCTTCTCTTGCCGATGCTGGCCGCGCTGATCGTGATCGGGGCTTTCGCCGGCGTGATTGGAGGCTTGCTGGGGGTCGGCGGCGGCATCGTGCTGGTGCCTGCCTTCTTCTATGCCTTTGGCCATCTTGGCTATGGCGGCGACCAGCTGATGCAGGTCTGCGTCGCAACCTCGATGGCGACCATCGTCATCACCTCGATCCGCTCGGTGTCGGCGCACAATCGGAAAGGCGCCGTGGATTGGGAGGTGCTGAAGACCTGGAGCCCGACCTTGGTCATCGCCGCCGCCATCGGCACTTTCGTCGCTGGCAAGGTCTCGTCGATGACGCTACAGGCCGTGTTCGGCGCGCTCGCGGGCCTCGCGGGCCTCTGGATGGCCTTCGGCCGTGACCAGTGGCGGCTGGGTGACCAGATGCCCGGCCAACCCGTGCGCAGCGCTCTTGCCGGAACTGTCGGCTTCTTCTCGGCGATGATGGGGATCGGCGGCGGCACCTTCGGCGTGCCGCTGATGACGCTTTACGCCATGCCGATCCACCGCGCCGTCGCCACCGCCTCGGGCTTCGGTGTGCTGATCGCCGTGCCCTCGGTCCTGGGCTTCCTGTTCCTGCCGGTGGCCAATGCCCCGCCCTATACCGTCGGAGCGGTCAATCTGCCTGCCTTCCTGGTGGTCATCGGTACCACGCTGCTGACCACGCCCCTTGGCGTGCGCCTGGCCCATGCGATGAACCCCAAGCCCTTGAAGCGCGCCTTCGCGATCTTTCTGACGCTGGTCGCGCTGAACATGCTGCGGAAAGTGCTGGGATGGTAGGCCCGACAGAAGGCCGGGGCTGGCAGAAGCTTGGCCCGCACTCTGCCATCGCCGCCTGGGCCGAAGCCGCCCGCACAGCCGCCCTCAACACCCTTGCCTCCACCACCGAGTCCTGGCGCTGCGGCGGCACCTGGTTCGTCGGCGTCGATGCCCTGCCCAACGCGGCGGACGGCACGATCGACGGCACCCCGTTTCCCTGGGAGCCGCTGCCCCTGGCCCGCACGCCGCTCCACAAGGCCCAGCTGTCCGTCATCCGCCCCGGCTATCCGCAACCCTCACCGGACGAATCCGCCGCCGCTTTTGCCTTTTGCCGCGACCGAGACGCCGCGCATCTCGACGGCCTCCTCCCCATCGGCCCCGACAAGCGGCGGATGGTCAAGGAGCCGCACGCCTGGATCCTAGGCCTGCCGCTGAACGACACGCCTGCCTCGCCCCTGACCGTGTGGGAGGGCAGTCATGAAATCCTCCGCGCCGCGCTGCTGAGGGCCCTCGAGCCGCACCCCCCCGAAACCTGGGGCGACATCGACATCACCGAGCCCTACCAGCAGGCCCGCCGTCAGGTCTTCGCCTCCTGCCGCCGCATTGAACTTCCGGCAAGGCCAGGAGAGGCCACTCTCCTCCACCGCCTCACCCTGCACGGCGTTGCGCCCTGGAAACCCGGCGACACCGCCCCGCCCGAAGGCCGGATGATCGCCTACCTGCGTCCACAGCTGGCAACGGTTCATCAGTGGCTGACTGGCCCCTGATCTTGCCCATTTCCCAAATACTCTGGGGGTTTGGGGGTAAAACCCCCATCGGAAGACAAGCGGGCGAAAGTCCCGCGCAGGCGCCCTCAGGACTCCGTGCCAAAGGCACGCAATTTCGCTAGCGTTCCAACCGGGCCATCCGCCCGCCCCGGCGCTTCTGCAGGCGCGGCGCGCGCGAGGGCAGCTCGGCCATCACCGCCGCCCGCTCTTCATGGCTATAGCGCGACCATTGGCTGATCTCGTCTATGCTGCGGTAGCAGCCCACGCAGATCCGCTCTTCGGGATGCACGACGCAGAGCTTCACGCAAGGCGAGGCGATTTCGTCACGCTTCCAGACGTCGTCCTTCACCCGGTCATCCTCACCCAAGATACGCCATCCGATCCAGCGCGCCTTGCAGGATATAGCCCGCCGCGACCTGATCGATCACCTCTTTGCGACGTTTTCTTGACGTATCCGCCTCAAGGAGTGCCCTTTCTGCCGCAACGGTCGACAAACGCTCATCCCAATAGCAGATCGGCAGCGCCGTCAGCTTCTCCAGGTTGCGCGCAAAGGCCTGCGTTGCCTGCACCCGGGGGCCGGTGGAGCCGTCCATGTTCAGCGGCAGACCCAGCACGATTCCCGCGGCCCCCCGGGCCTCCAGCAGTGCGAGGAGCTTCGCGGCATCGATGGTGAACTTCTCGCGCCTGATCACCTCGATGGGCGTGGCCACCTGCCGCCGCAGGTCCGACAGCGCGACGCCGATGGTCTTGTCGCCAAGGTCCAGCCCGGCGACAGCGCGGTTCGGGGGCAGGGCGGCCAGGAAGTCCTCGATCCCGGCGCAGATCACGGGTTCAGCCCGGTCTCGACCGCAGCCAGCCGCAGGAAGGACAGCTCGGCCGGGCGGCCCTGGAACTTCTCCTTCGCCTCGTCATAGATCTTCTGCGCCTCGGGCAGCCGTTCCAGTACTGCCAGCGACCGGATCAGGCGGTTCCAGTCCTCGACATCGCCGCCCTCGGTCGCCAGCCGGTCCGACAGCTGCGCCACCATGCCCTCGATCATCGCCTGCCGCTCCTCGGGCGACATCTCGGCCGCTGCTGCCACATCGCCCGCAGTCGGGCCTGCGGTCGCACTCTCCGGCAGCGCATAGCGAACCCCGGCCAGTTCGGCCACTTGACCGATCCGCTCACGGATGGACGCGGTCCAGGGTGCAGCTGGATTACCCGTTTCGGCCAGCGGTCGCCAGAACCGGAAGGTCTGGTCAAAGCGCCCGCCCTGCAGGAACATCTCGCCCACCAGATAGCGCGCCAGTTCGTTCGTCATGTCGGCCTGCAGGCTGGCCCGCAGCGCCGCTTCGGCTTCGGGCGAGACATAGCCATCCGCCTCGGCCACCAGTGCCAGCGCCAGGTTGGCATGATCGACCGATGCGGCACTGTCGCCCAGGACGGCCAACAGCCGCTCTTGCACCCGTATCGCCTCTTGCGGGTTGCCTCCCTCGAATGCCGTGCGAAACCGTTCCCGCAGCGCTGCAGGGTCCGAGGCGCCGGCAAGCTCTGCCGCCAATCTTTCGTCCAGCGCGGCGTCCCTGGCGCGGCCGATGGTCAGAAGCTCGGCCGCCTGCGTCGGGCGACCGGCGATGCCCGCATCCAGCGCCGCCAGCCGAGGCTCCAGCGCCATGTCCGGATAACCCGGCGCGCCCAAGGCCCAGTAGGCCGCCAGACCGCCTGGGACGACAACGGCAAGGATCACCCCGACCATGACCGCGGTCGAGGTCGACCTGCTGGTCCCCGTGCCTTGTCCCCCCGTGCCTTGTCTCCGTGTCCGATCGGCATCCAGCACCCGCTTGCCGATCTCGGCCCGCAGCCGGGCGGCCTCGTCCGGGCCAATCGTGCCCCGGTCAAGGTCGCGGTCCACCTCTGCCAGCTGGTCGCGGTAGACCGACAAGTCGGCATTCGACCGGTCCCCCGCATCCGCCGCGCGGCGCAACGCGCCGATCAGAACTGCTGCGACCATCGCCGCCAGCGCCACCGCCACTGCCCAGAACAGCCCGCCCGCCATCGCCCGCACTTCAATCCCGTTGCTCTGGCCCGACATAGTCGTTTCACCCCGCCCAAGAAAGGGGCATTCGGCCGCATCACGCAGTCGCTACGATCCGCTTGCCGACCGGAACGCGACCATGTCGCAATTTTCCCGATTGTGCCGCAGGTGGGTGTGGCTATAACCCGGGCTTGATCCATGAAACGACAGCCGGACCCCACCGGCGCACCCGTCCGACAAGAGGCCCCGATGAAGCGCTATTCGGTCTTTGCCATCGCCCGCGAGGCTGTCCGCTACCACATGGGCTGGGAACGCGCCTGGGCCTCGCCGGAACCGAAGGCGTCCTATGACGCGATCGTCGTGGGGGCAGGGGGGCATGGCCTGGCCACCGCCTACTACCTTGGCAAGAACCACGGCATCACCAATGTCGCGATCATCGAGAAAGGTTGGCTCGGCGGCGGCAACACGGGGCGGAACACCACGATCATCCGCTCGAACTACCTGCAAGACCCCTCGGCCGCGATCTACGAAAAGTCCCGCGCGCTGTATGAAACCCTGTCGCAGGACCTGAACTACAACGTGATGTTCAGCCCCCGCGGCGTGATGATGCTTGCCCAGACCCACCACGAGGTCCGCGGCTACCTTCGTACCGCCCATGCGAACGCCCTGCAGGGCGTGCAGACCGAGTTCATCACTCCCCAGCGGGTGAAAGAGCTGTGTCCGATCCTGAACATCGACGGCCCGCGCTATCCCGTCCTTGGCGCGCTCTGGCAGCCGCGCGGCGGCACCGGGCGCCACGATGCCGTGGCCTGGGGCTATGCCCGCGCCTGTTCGGCGATGGGGATGCACGTCATCCAGAACTGCGAAGTCAAAGGGGTGCGGTCCGAAGGTGGCCAGGTCACCGGGGTCGAAACCACCAAGGGCTTCATCGGCACCAAGAAGCTTGGCATCGTCGTCGCGGGCCATTCGGGCCAACTGGCCGAAATGGCGGGCTTCCGTCTTCCCATCGAGGCGGTCGCGCTGCAGGCCCTCGTCTCCGAACCGATCAAGCCCTGCATGGATGTGGTCGTAATGGCCAACACCGTCCACGGCTACATGTCGCAATCCGACAAGGGCGAGATGGTGATCGGCGGCGGCACCGACGGGTTCAACAACTACACCCAGCGCGGGTCGTTCCACCACATCGAGGAGACGCTCCGCGCCCTGGTCGAAACCTTCCCGATCATCTCGCGCCTCAAGATGCTGCGCCAGTGGGGCGGGATCGTCGACATGACCGGCGACCGTTCGCCCATCATCTCGAAGACGCCCTTGGGCAACTGCTTCATCAACTGCGGCTGGGGTACCGGCGGGTTCAAGGCGATCCCCGGTTCGGGCTGGGCGATGGCCGAGCTCATGACCAAGGGCGAACCCGGGCCTTTGGCCGAAGACTTCAACATGTGGCGCTTCAAGGACGGCCAGTTCATCGACGAAAGCGTTGCTGCCGGGGTGGCGCACTGATGGTGCGCGGAGGATTTGTCGACGTTCTCGGATGGGCAGCAATACTGCTCTGGCTATCTTTGTCTGCCTACTTCTTTTGGGTGGGCAATCCTTCCGCATTTCAGGCGGTTGGCGTTGTTGGGATCGCGGCAGGTGTCAGTTACTTCGCAATGCAACATCACGCGACACCCCACCCATACGGCGCTCTGGAGATTGAGAGCCTACTGAGCGAAAGGGTCAACCTAGCCTCCGACGCGGGCACGCGCGCATGCGCCCACGTTTCTATACTAGCAAAAGCGCTGGTGTCTGACGCCAATCAGCGGGGCGAGCAGCCAAATGTCGCAATTCTAGAACTGGCATCGGTACCAGATGACCATTTGGCGGCAACACTGTCGCGAGATGTGGATCAAGCCAATGAAAGACAGCACGAAATTCTCGCAGAGAGCTTGGCTGCAAACAAGCTAGTCGAGCGCGCAAAGCGAAATGGCGAGGCACTTCAAGCTATCGTCGTCGTCGTGGCGACACTTCAATCGGGGCTTGGAGCGTATCTTCTTGAGTTCATTCGTCCGGGGGGCGCGCACTGATGATCCGCGAACTTGGGCCCTTCGTGCCGAAACGGGCGTACAAGATGCACGCCCCGATCTTCGCCATGCTGTTCAACGGGTTGCATGATCGCCACGAAGGCCGCGTCTTCGTGCTGCAGGTCGGCGCGGGCACCGGGCAAAGTGCCTTGCCGCTGTTGCCCCGCTTCCGCGACGATGGCTGGTCCGGGCTGCTGATCGAACCGCTGCCGCAGAATTTTGCCCAACTGGAGGCCCTGCATCACGACAGCGACCGCGTCGCCATCCTGAACCTCGGGATCTCCGACGTCTCGGCGAACCTGCCGATCTACTCGCTGACCGCAGAAGCCGAGGCCCGCAACCGCCGTGGCCCGCGCGGCCGCGCCTCGCTTGACCGCGACCGCATCGCCCGGCCGGGCGTCACCGACGAGGACATGCAAGCCATCGAAGTGCCGATCCTGCGCATGGATGTCGTTCTGGAAGAGCTGGGCATCGACACGGCCCAGCTTCTGGCCATCAATGCCGGCGGGCAAGAGGAACAGGTTCTGGCAGGCTGCGACCTTGCCCAGCTTGATCCCTCGCTGGTGCTTCTGCACATCACTCCCGACAGTCCGGCCGAAGCGAGTTGCATCGCGACGCTGACCGAAGCCGGGTTCCTGCCCTTCCTTGTCGCAGGCTGGGTGGTGGGCCTTGCCCCGGGCCGCCTTGCCGTGCCCCTGGAAGAGCTGCTGACCTTCTTCGACAAGGGCGTCGGCGCCGTGCAGGACGAAGACGAATGATACGCACCGCCTCTCTGATCCCGGAAGTCACGCCATGCTGATCCTCGAATGCCCCTACTGCGGCGTGAAGGCCGAAGAAACCGAGCTGTCGCCCGGCTACGAGGCGCATCTGAAGCGCTTCGGACCGGGCTCCAGTCCCGAGGAGTTCGAGGCCTACATGTTCGCCCGGAAGAACCCCAAGGGCGTCCATTTCGAACGCTGGCGGCACACTTACGGCTGCGGCAAGTGGTTCCTCGCGGCCCGCTGCACCGCCACGCTGGAGGTGTTCGGCACCTATCCCGCGCAGGTCTCCGAACCGCCGCCCGACATCATTGCGAAGATCCAGGCCCGCCGCCCCGGCTGGCAGCCTGACGGAAAGGCGCCGAAATGAGCACGCGTCTTGCCAAGGGCGGCCGGTTGATCGACCGGACCGCGCCAGTCGAGTTTTCCTTCAACGGCAAGCGGTTGCGGGGCTATCAGGGGGATTCTCTTGCGGCTGGCCTTCTGGCCAACGACCAGGTCCTGGTCGGCCGCAGCTTCAAGTACCACCGCCCGCGCGGCATCGTCGCCTCGGGGCCGGAGGAGCCGAACGCGCTCGTCAACCTCGGCTCCGGTGCCCGGCTGGAACCGAACCAGCGCACCACCACGACCGAACTTTTCGACGGACTGGAGTGCACGTCGCAGAACCACTGGCCCAGCCTCGACTTCGACATGGGCGTGGTGAACAACTACGCTTCCCGCTTCATGCCTGCGGGCTTCTACTACAAGACCTTCATCCACCCGCGCCCGGCGTGGAAGCACCTGTTCGAACCCTTCATCCGCCGCGCCGCCGGTCTGGGGAAGGCGCCCACCACCGGCGATGCTGACCGGTATGAACAGGCCTATGCTTTCTGCGATGTGCTGGTGGTAGGTGCAGGGATCGCGGGGCTGAAGGCCGCGAAGGCCGCAGCCGACAAAGGCCAACGCGTGATCCTGCTAGAGCAGGCCCCGGTCCTCGGCGGCCGCGCCCCGGTCGACCAGGCAGTGGTGGATGGCAAGCCGGTCGAGGACTGGCTGTCCGCCATGGAAGCAGACCTCGCCGCCCGCGACAACGTCACCGTCCGCACCCGTACCTGCGGCTTCGGCGTCTATGACCACGGCTATGTCCTCGCCGACGAACGCGTCGCCGACCACACGCCGGGTGACGGCCGCCCCAAACACCGCCTCTGGCGCATCCGGGCGGGCAGGATCATCAGCGCAACCGGCGCCATCGAACGACCCCTGAGCTTTGCCGGAAACGACATCCCTGGCGTCATGCTGGCTTCTGCCGTCCGCGATTACGTGGTGAACTACGCCGTCTCACCCGGTGACCGCACCGTAGTCGTCACCAACAACGATTCTGCCTACCAGACCGCCCTCGCGCTGAAAGCCGCAGGCCTTGACGTTCCTGCCATCCTCGACGCCCGCGACAGCGCGACCGGCGCTCTGCCCGAGGCCGCCCGTGCCGGAGGCATCCGGGTCCTGACTGGCAAGGCCATCGCCAAGGTCAAGGGCGGCAAGCGCGTGACCGGCGTCGCCATCTGCGCCCAGGCCGGGGAAGGGGCCGTCCAGGAAGAAATCGCCTGCGAGGCCGTCGCCATGTCGGGCGGCTGGTCGCCTGTCGTTCACCTTTTCAGCCACTGCGGCGGCAAGCTACTCTGGGACGAAACGATCTCTGCCTTCATCCCCGACCCCAAGCGCCCGCCCCTGAACCACGACGGCTCCGCGATGGTGGAAGTCGTGGGCAGCGCCGCTGGTGACCTCGACCTGTCCGGCACCCCGGTAGCTATCCCGCCCGTCTGGGTCATGCCGCAAGGCGCGCCGATCCAGTTGCGCTCGAAGATGTGGCTCGACTACCAGAACGACGTGAAGGTCAGTGACGTGCAACTCGCCAGCCGCGAGGGCTATGTCTCGGTCGAACACACCAAGCGCTACACCACGCTCGGCATGGCGACCGATCAGGGAAAACTCAGCAACATCAACGGACTCGCCGTCCTTGCTGAGACTTTGGGTCAAGAGATCCCGCAGGTCGGCACTACCACCTTCCGCCCGCCCTACACGCCCGTCACCATCGGCGCGCTGGCCGGGGAAAGCCGGGGTGAGATCTTCCAGCCTCTGCGCCGCACTCCGATGCATGCCCAGCACGAAGCCGCCGGGGCCTACTTCGAACCCGTCGGCCTGTGGCGCCGCCCCTACTGCTTCCCGCGGGCGGGTGAGACCCATGAACAGGCCGTCCACCGCGAGGTGCTGAACACCCGCCAGAACCTCGGCCTCCTCGACGCCTCGACCCTCGGCAAGATCATCGTCAAAGGCCCCGACGCGGGCCGTTTTCTCGACATGCTCTACACCGGCGTCATGTCCACGCTGCCCATCGGCAAGTGCCGCTACGGCCTGATGTGCAACGAACAGGGCTTCCTCTCCGATGACGGAGTCGTGGCCCGGATCGACGAAGACACCTGGCTCTGCCACACGACCTCGGGCGGGGCCGACCGCATCCATGCCTGGATGGAGGACTGGCTGCAGTGCGAATGGTGGGACTGGAAGGTCTACACCGCCAACGTGACCGAGCAATACGCGCAAGTTGCTGTCGTTGGCCCGAACGCGCGGAAACTCCTGCAAGTCCTTGGTGGCATGGATGTTTCCAAGGAAGCGCTTCCCTTCATGCAATGGGCGGACGGCACTTTGGCGGGCTTCCCGGTCCGGGTCTACCGGATCAGCTTCTCGGGCGAACTCAGCTACGAAATCGCCGTCCCTGCCAGCCACGGCGCGGCTTTCTGGAACGCCTGTACCGAGGCGGGCAAGGCCCTTGGCGCCATGCCCTATGGTACCGAATGCCTGCACGTGATGCGCGCCGAAAAGGGCTTCATCATGATCGGGGACGAAACCGACGGGACCGTGATTCCGCAGGACCTCGGCCTCGATTGGGCGATTTCCAAGAAGAAGACCGACTATCTGGGCAAGCGCGGCCAGGAACGCACTTTCCTCGCCAGCCCCGACCGCTGGAAACTCGTCGGCTTCGAAACCCTCGACGGCTCGGTCATCCCCGATGGCGCCTACATCGTCGCCGAGGGCACCAACGCCAACGGCCAGCGCAACACCCAAGGCCGCGTGACCTCGACCTACTACTCGCCGACGCTGAAGCGCGGCATTGCGATGGGGCTTCTCAAGCACGGACCCACCCGCATGGGCGAGGTGGTAGAGTTCAACACGGTCCTCGGCGGCACCGTCAAGGCGCGGGTCCGCGACACGGTCTTCTATGACAAGGACGGGGAGAAGCAGAATGTCTGATCCGGTCAGCGCGCTGAACGGCGCCAGCTTCCAGGGCTTTGCCAGCATCCGCGAAATCGGCCCGCTCGGCATGATAACCTTGCGCGCCAAGGGCCTGAAATCGCTGGACAAGGCGATCAAGGCCGTCACCGGCACCAAGACCCCCGCCCAGCGGCGGATCGAAGTGAACGGCGACCGCGCCTGCGGCTGGATGAGCCCGGACGAATATCTTCTGATCGTCCCATACGCCCAGGTCGCGGACGCCCTCGCGAAGTTGGCAAAGGCCCTGGCCGGGGAACACCACCTTGCCGTCGATGTCTCGGACGCCCGCGCGGTGTTCCGGATCGAAGGGGACAAGGCCGCAGACGTCCTGCGCAAACTGTCGCCCGTCGACTTTGACCGGCTGGAGCCGGGAGAGCTTCGCCGCAGCCGCGCGGCCCAGGTTGCCGCCGCGATGTGGGTGCAGGACGGCGGCTACACCCTGGTCTGCTTCCGCTCGGTCGCCGGTTACGTCATGGGCCTACTGACCCATTCGGCCCAGCCGGGGTCCGACTTGTAACCGGTATCTTCAATCGTCGGCAAAACCTTGCTTGACCCCGGCCTCGCGGTTGGGGTGTACTGCCTTTGAATGCAACCCTTACGAGTGTCCCATGAACCTGCGTGCCCTTGCCGTTTCGGCTTTCCTGTCTGTAATCCCGTCCATTTCCCAAGCGCTTACCCTGGAATGCACCATTCCGCAGTCCAACGCCGGGGGCGGCTACATCACCGAGCTTTACGTCCTGCAGTATGACGAGGCTTCGGGCCAGGCGATCGTCTCGGATGGGCTGATCATGTACTACAACAACGAACAGCCGATGAAGGCGAAAGTGTCGGAAGACACGGCCAACAAGCTGGTCCTGTCCTGGAACGTCCAGATGACCAACTCGACCGGCCAGATGACCAAGATGCAGTTCCGGGCCTCGTACTTCAAGACCAACAAGTCGATCACGGTCCGTGCCGTTCCGGGCGGTGGCTATGCCAACGATTTCGAAGGCCGCGGCAAGTGCAAGGCCGTCTGACCTGACGAATGCGACCAGCGGGAACCCTCCCGCTTGCCGACCGTTGACTTGATGCCGGTTGGCCTTGACCTTCCGGCATCCAGCCCTCTTATTCGTGGCAAGCATTCAACAGGAGAGACTCCCATGGCCTTCACCCTACCCGATCTGCCCTACGCTCACGATGCCCTGGCCTCGCTCGGCATGTCGAAGGAGACGCTGGAGTATCACCACGACCTCCACCACAAGGCCTATGTCGACAACGGCAACAAGCTGATCGCCGGGACCGAGTGGGAATCGAAGTCGCTGGAAGACATCGTCCGCGGTACCTATCAGGCTGGTGCGGTCGCCCAGAACGGCATCTTCAACAACGCCTCCCAGCACTGGAACCACAACATGTTCTGGACCTGGATGGGCCCGGGTGAGGCGAAGAAGATGCCGGGCGCGCTGGAAAAGGCGCTGACCGACAGCTTCGGCTCGGTCCAGAAGTTCAAGGACGACTTCGCCGCCGCAGGTGCGGGCCAGTTCGGCTCGGGCTGGTGCTGGCTGGTGAAGGACAAGGACGGCAGCCTCAAGGTCACCAAGACCGAAAACGGCGTGAACCCGCTTTGCTTTGGCCAGACCGCTCTCCTCGGCTGCGACGTGTGGGAGCATTCCTACTACATCGACTTCCGCAACAAGCGTCCGGCTTACCTCACCAACTTCCTGGAAAAGCTGGTGAACTGGGAAGCCGTTGCCGCCGGCCTGTAAGACCCCGGGCCCTGCGGCGTCCGTCGCAGGGCCTTTTTTGTCCATGCAGGCAAGGAGTAGCGAGTGCGCGCAAGCCGGAATGCCCTTGCCTTCACCTCCCTTATCTCCCTTGCCTGCGTCGCCGCAGGCTGCGCCGGCAACGCCCAAGACTGGTTTACCCCCGAAGCCTGCCTGATCAAGGAGGCCCGGATCGATCCGGGTGCATACCCGCCCGCGCTGGAACAGCAGTTCAGGACGCAGCTTGCCGACATCCCGAACCCCAACGGCAGGCTTTGGCGGGTCGTTGCCGCGGACGGAGCCACCTCGCACCTCTGGGGCAGCTACCACACGCCGCACCCGCTGCTTCTGGACCTGCCCGACACCTTCCGCTCGATCCTGGCCGAGGCCCGGGTCGTCGCGCTGGAGTTCGACTACCTGCCCGACAGCCGCGCCGATCTGCAAAACGCCTTCCAGGTCGACAGCATGTGGCTCCCCTGGGAAGCCAATCGCGAGTACCGGGCCGACATCGCGCCCGAGGTGCTGGGCTGGATCACCCAACGGATGACCGACATCGACTGGGACCCGACCTATCTGCCCGACATGACCGACGCGGGTCTCTTGCAGCTTCTGGTCGGCGACCCTTGCGGTGACTACCTGGTCAGCGTGCTGCTCGGCCAAGACTTCTACATCGCGCAACAGGCGCTCTTGGCCGGGGCCGAGGTTACCGGCCTGCAGCGGCCCGAGGATCTGGCAAACCAACTGAACGATCCCAGTCGCGCCGCGAACGCCCGGGCGCTGATCAAGCTTTATGCGGCCGGTCTCGGGCCAGACGGCGCCGATCCGGTCCTGCGGTCGACGGCCTACGCCTTGTACCTGCAAGGCAGGCTTGCCGAGTTAGACCTCTGGTCTTCCGAGTGGCTGAAGGGCTTCTACGGCCCGGAAGAAGCCGCCCGCATCGAAGGACTGGCCGAAGACTACATCCTGATCGAGCGGAACGGCTTCTTCGCCGCCGACGCCCGACCCCTGCTTGACCAGGGCGGCGCGGTCCTCGTCGTCGGCGCCTCGCACCTTCCGGGAGAACTCGGGATGGTCGAGCTTCTGCGCGACGCGGGCTATCGGGTAGAGCGCGTGCCGCTGCCGGGCGAGCCGCCCTAAAGCACCGCTTCCAGCGCCGCCTCCAGCCCCGCCACGTCCGGCACGACCCGGAAATGGCGCTTCAGCCCCTCATCCGCGAAGCCTTCCGCGATCACGTGGTCGATCAGCCCCACCAGCGGCTGCCAGTAGCCATCGACATCCAGAAGCAGGATCGGCTTCCCGTGCAGCCCGATCTGCGCCCAGGTCAGCACTTCGAAGAACTCGTCCAGCGACCCGGCACCCCCCGGCAGCACCACCACCGCGTCCGAGTTCATGAACATCACCTTCTTGCGTTCATGCATATCCTCGGTGATGACCATCGCGGACCGGTCCCGCTCCATCCGTTCGCGGCCCAGAAGATGCACCGGGATCACCCCCAGCTTCGGCCCGTCGGACGCCTTGGCCACCTCGCCCATCAGCCCTACGTCCCCCGCCCCGAACACCAGCCGCCACCCCCGCCGCGCCAGCATCGCCCCGGTCGCCCTTGCGGCCTCGGCGTATCGGGGGTTGTGGCCAGGACGTGAGCCGCAGAAGACGCAGACAGATCGCAGGGGCATGGCGGGTCCTGAAAAAAGGTTGCTTTGCCCCGTCATATAGAGATTCCTGATCACAACAAATGCAAAGCGGCGAAACCACGCCGGGGGAGAGACGGGGATGTCGGCATTCGGGGCCTTGGACCGCAAGACACGGCTTGCCATCCTGCTTTTGGGTGGGGCGCTGGTGGCGGGGGTCGGATACACTGGCTGGCAGATGACCCGGCCCGTTCCGCAGGTCGAGCCTGCCGCTGCGGCCCAGGACAGCGCGAACGCACCTGCTGCTGATACCGCCGACACGACAAAGCCTGAAGAGTCTGCGGCGGAACCCGCTGCCGAAGCTGCTCCGGAAACCGCGGCCACGGCCGAAACCGCCGCTGCCGATCCGGACGCCAGTGCAGCGCCGGCCGAAGACCCTGCCGCTGATCCGGAAACTGCCACTGCACCTGCCGCCGAACCCGCTCCGGTCGTCCCGCCGGTGATCGACACCTGGCGCGTGGCGGCGGATGGCGAGGCTGTCGTTTCGGGCAGCGCCAGCCCGGGGGCTGCGGTCGACGTGGTGGTCGACGAAAAGACCGTTGCCAGCGGTACGGCCACCGCCTCGGGCGACTTTGCCATTCTCTTCACGCTTCCGGCCAATCCGAACCCCAGCCTGATGTGGCTTTCGATGACCCCTCCGGGCCAGTCCCCGGTCGCCTCTGTCCAGATGGTCGCCCTTGGACCGATCGAGGGACCAAAGCCCGAGGTCGCCGCCGACGCCTCCGCCGCTGAAAGCACGGACCTGGCACTGGCCGAACCCGCGGCCCCCCCGGCGCTCCTGCTGTCCGAAGAGGGCGCGGTCGTGCTGCAGGATGCCGCCCCAGCGGTGCCCGAGGCTGATGCCCAGCCTGCCACGGGACCGACTGCTTCGGTGATGATCGACACGATCTCCTACACGCCTGACGGCGAAGTGCAGGTCGGCGGACGCGGGCAGGGCGGGGCGGGGCTGCGGCTTTATGTCGATAACGCCGAAAAGCTGACCCTGCAGATTTCCGATGCCGGAACCTGGCTGACGACGCTGCCCGACACGCCGCCCGGGATCTACACCCTGCGCGCCGATCAGCTGGATGCCGAGGGCAAGGTCACCTCGCGCTTCGAGACACCCTTCAAGCGCGAGACGCTGGAAGCCCTGGCAGTCGCCTCAGGTGCGGACCTGCCTGAACCCGCTCCGCAGGACACCGCTGCTGCCTTGCCCGAGGCTCCGGTCCAGCCTGACCTGGCAGATACCACCACGGAAGTCGCCGAGACCGCCGAGGCACCCGCTGAACCCGAGGCCGCGCCTGCAGCGGCGACCGAACCGGCACCGGATACGGAAACCGCTGTCGATCCAGCCCCGGCCGAGGTCGCCACGGCCGAGCCCGCCGCCGCGCCGGATGCGCCCGCCGTTGCCCAGGCCGATCCGCCCGCCACCACACCCGCCCCGGTCACCGTCACCGTGCAGCCGGGCTTCACCCTGTGGGGCATCGCCCAGGAACGCTATGGCGACGGCGTCCTCTACGTGCAGGTGTTCGAGGCGAACAAGGACAAGATCAAGGACCCCAACCTGATCTACCCAGGTCAGGTGTTCTCAGTCCCCGAAAGCGCGCCTTGAAGGACATCGGTCCCATGCGTACAGGCCGCGCGGATCTCCGGGTGGTCGCAGCAGCAATGGTTCAGCACATAAGCGATGGTGGACCCGATCCCGCTTGGATCGACGCTGTAGAACACGTTCCGGGCGGACTTACGCGACCGCAGCAGTCCCGCCTGTTCCAGCGCCGACAGGTGGAACGAAAGGCGCGGGGCGGCCAGGCCCAAGGCCTCGGCAATCTGGCCCGCCGACATGCCCTCCGCGCCCTGCGGGGTCAGCAGGCGGATCAGGTCCAGCCTCGTTTCATGCGCAAGCGCAGAAAGGGCGGCAAGGGCTTTACTTCGGTCCATCGTTCAACTATTCAAGAAGCGTTGAATTGACACTAGCCTAAGCGAGACCGCCGCGCAATGCCGTTGGCGGGGCCAGGAATCGAGAATGCGCCGCACCACTTCGACTGCCACGTCCTCCGACGCCGGACCCCCCCGCGCGCCGGCCATGACCACCCTGCGCCGCGTGGTTCCCTACCTTTGGCCCGAAGGGCAGGGCTGGGTTAAGCGCCGGGTCATTATCTCGCTCCTGTTCCTTCTGGCGGCCAAGCTCGTCTCGGTCGCAACCCCCTACATCTACAAGCTTGCCGTCGACAGCCTTGCGGGTGAGGCCGGCACCGACCCCCGCGCCCTGATCGGACTTGGCGCGGTGGGCCTGGTCGTCGCCTACGGCCTCGCCCGCCTTGGCTCCGTCGTCTTCGGCGAGCTCCGCGATGCCGTCTTCGTCCGCGTCGGCCAACGCGCCATCCGGCGTCTGGCGATCGAGACCTTCACCCACATCCATCAGCTCAGCTTGCGCTACCACATCACCCGCAAGACCGGCGGCCTGAGCCGTATCATCGAACGCGGGGTCAAGGGCGTCGACTTCCTGCTCCGCTTCATGCTCCTCTCGATCGGGCCGCTGATCCTGGAACTGACCATGGTCGCGGTGATCTTTGCGCTTGTCTTCGGCTGGCAATACGCCGCCGTCGTCGTCGTCACCATCGCGCTCTATGTCTGGTTCACCTTCACCGTCACCGAATGGCGCGTGAAGCTGCGGCGCGAGATGAACGACCAGGACACCGATGCCAACCAGAAAGCGATCGACAGCCTCCTCAACTTCGAAACCGTCAAGTATTTCAACGCAGAACAGCGCGAGGCCGATCGCTACGACGGCGCCATGCGGCAGTACGAAACCGCCGCCGTCAAGACCGGCCTGTCGCTGTCGTTCCTGAACATCGGCCAGGCGACGCTCATCACCACCGGCCTCGTCATCGTCATGGCGATGAGCGCTCTGGGCGTCCGCGCGGGCACTCTGACCGTGGGCGATTTCGTCATGGTCAACGCCTACATGATCCAGATCACCATGCCGCTGAACTTCCTCGGCACCGTCTACCGCGAAATCCGGCAGGCCCTGGTCGACATGGGCGAGATGTTCGGTCTTCTTGGACAGCCCGCCGAAATCACCGACGCGCCCGACGCCAAGCCCCTGCAGGTCCGCGCGGGCGAGATCACCTTCGACAACGTCCATTTCGGCTATGAGCCGACGCGCGAAATCCTCAAGGGCGTCTCCTTCACCCTGAAACCCGGCCAGAAGCTTGCCCTTGTCGGCCATTCCGGCAGCGGCAAGTCCACCATCGGGCGGCTTCTGTTCCGCTTCTACGACGTGACCTCAGGCGCAGTTCGCATCGACGGGCAGGACCTGCGCGAAGTGACGCAATCCTCGCTCCACGCCCAGATCGGCGTCGTGCCGCAGGACACCGTCCTGTTCAATGATACCATCCGCTACAACATCGCCTACGGCAAGGCGAACGCCTCCGAGGCCGAGATCATCGCCGCCGCCAAGGCCGCCCGCATCCACGACTTCGTGTCCAGTCTGCCCGAAGGCTATGAGACCAAGGTCGGCGAACGCGGGTTGAAGCTCTCCGGCGGCGAAAAGCAGCGCGTCGGCATCGCGCGGACGCTCTTGAAGAACCCACCGATCCTTATCCTGGATGAAGCCACCAGCGCGCTTGACACCCAGACCGAACGCTCGATCCAGGAAAGCCTGGGCGAGATGGGGAAAGGGCGCAGCGTCATCACCATCGCCCACCGTCTGTCCACCATCGCCGATGCCGACCAGATCCTGGTTATGGACGAAGGCAGGGTTGTCGAACGCGGCACACATGAGGAACTCCTGGAATCTGGCGGGGTCTACGCAGCGATGTGGCAGCGCCAGATCATGGAGGGCGAAGACTTTGCCAGCCCGGTGGTCGAGCTCCCGGGCGCAACGCCGGTCAACCCGAACAAGGACGTGTCACTGGAACGCAACTTCCGGGCCGTTCCCATCGGCTGACGGAACCGTGAAGCCCGTCAGATGACAGGCTTTTTCCTTTGACCATCCGGTCAGGCTTCAGCATTCTGCCGCCACCCTTCTGGAGTGGGTGATGCTTCTGCGGCGTCTTGGTCTTGTGTTGATCCTGTGGCTTTGCGGCGTCACCGTCGCGCTGGCCGAAAAGCGCGTGGCGCTGCTGATCGGCGCGGACGATTACCAGACGATCCGCCCGCTGTCGAACCCCGCCAACGATGTCCGTGCGTTGGAAGAGGTGCTGGAAAATCTGGATTTCCAGGTCTTCGTCGAAACCAACCGCGATCTCAGGCGCACCCGCCGCGCGCTTGAGGATTTCAAGGAAGACGCCGCCGGGGCCGATGTCGCGTTGTTCTTCTTCGCGGGCCACGGCGTCGCCATCGACGGGGTGAACTACCTGCTGCCGACCGACGCCGACGCCTCCTCCGCCGAAAGGCTTACTGAGACCGCGCTGCCCCTGTCCGAGGCGCAAGAGGCGATCCAGTCCGTCGCGCCGGTCGCCATCATCCTCTTGGATGCCTGCCGCGACGATCCGTTCAACGGTGGCGGAACCGAAGGCCGCGGGGCCGCCGCGCTGGAAGATGATCCGCCCACCGCCGGGAAACCCGTCCCTGGCCTCGGCCGCATCGGTCGCGCGGACGGTGTCCTTTTCGCCTTTGCCGCCGCACCCGGGGAAACCGCCTCGGATGGCGACGGGCAGAACTCGCCCTTCACCGCGGCCCTCGTCCGCCATTTCGCCACCGCCGGGGTCGAACTCCGCACTGCCCTCACCCTTGTCCAGCAGGACGTCTACGACCGCAGCCGCGGCAAGCAGCTTCCGTACATCGAATCCGGTCTCCCCGAACTTGTCTTCATCACCGGCCAGGGCGCGCTGCCCGAACGCGACCAGCTGCTGATCGCGATGGCGAACCTGACGCCCGACATCCGGGCCGAGGTCGAAACCCTCGCCACCTCGCGCAACCTGCCGCTCGCGCCCCTCTACGCGGCCCTCCTCTCCGCCGACCTCGACGCCCAGACGCCCGAGGAACGCGCCGCCATGCTGTTGGAGGCCGCGCAGTCCTACGAAAGCTTCCAGTCCGAACTGCAGAAGTTCCAGTCCGACGACCCCCGCGTCGCCGACCTCCGCGCCAAAGCCGAGGAGCAGCTGACCCTTGGTGCCTTCGATGCCGCCCGCGGCCTTCTGACCGACGCCGCCGAAATCGACGCGGGCGCCCGCACCACGATCAAGGAAACCTTCCTGTCGCGCACCCTGTCCGAAGCCGCGACCCACATGCTGAACGCCAACGCCGCCCGCACCGACCTGCGCTATGATCTGGCGATCTCCGACCTGCAGAAGGCCACCGCGCTGTATGCCGAGGTGGCCGCCGACATGGACCGCGATGCGCAGTTCTCCTACACAACTGCCCTTACCTCCCTGGGCGAGCTGAACCTTGTCGCAGGCAACACCGAGGCCGCCTGGGCCGCCTACAACACCCGCGCGACCTTTGCGCAGAAGCAGGTCGAGGCCGATGCCACCGACATCGACTGGGTGCGCGAGCTTATCTGGTCGATGAACGATCTCGGCGGCGTCCTGCAGCAGCAGGGCTACCTCAGGGAAGCCGAAACCGCCTATTCCACAGCGCTTGAGTTTTCGCGGTGGCAGTCCGACCAGCGGCCGGATGACGTTGACCTGCTGCGTGATCGGCATGTGGCGGTGAACCGGGTCGGCTCGATCCGGCTTGTCAGAGGCAATGCGACCGGGGCGCTTGAGGCGCATGTCGAGGCGCTGTCGATTGCCCAGAACCTGCTTGACGCGGAACCCGAGCGACTGACCTACCGTATGGACGTGGCGCTGACCCATGAACGGATCGGCGATGCCAAGTTTGACCTTGGTGATGTCGAAGGCGCCCGCGCCGCATATCAGACCGCGCTTGCCTTGTCCGAGGCGCTGGCCAACAAGTACCCCGGCGACGTGATGATCCGGCGCAACCTGTCGGTCAGCTATGAACGCATCGGCGACATGCTGGTGGACGAGGGCGACTTTGCCGGGGGGCTCGACACCTATGCAAAAGCCCTGGCAATCCGCGAGGAACTTGCCGCCCTCGACCCCGGCAACAAGCCGCGCCAGCGCGATCTGGCGATCAACTTCGACCGGATCGGCGATGCGCAAAAGCTGATGGGCGACATGGAGTCGGCCCAGCTATCCTATCAGGCGGCGCTGTCGATCCGGCAAAAGCTGTCCACGCTCGATCCGACCAACATGGTCTGGCAGCGCGACCTTCTGGTCAGCCTCGACCGGATGGGCGACATGCATTACGCCGCGAATGACCTTGTCGCCGCGCTGGAAGCCCAGGAGCAAGGCCGCACCATCGCCGAAACCCTGCTTGCGCTCACGCCGGACGACCGACTGAACCAGTCCGGTCTGGCAATGGCTCTGAAGAAGGTCGGCGACATCAAGAACGCGATGGGCGATGCCACCGGCGCGCGTGAGGCGTTTCAGGCGGCACTCGACCTGCAACTGGCGCTGACCGAAGCCGACCCGGCGAACCCCGACTACCAGCGCGGTGTCGCCCGTGCACAAAGCGGACTGGCCGAGCTTGACCTCGTCGGCGGAGATCGGGTTACGGCCGAGACGCGGATGGCCGATGCGGTGGCCCGCTTCACCAAGCTTGCCGGGGCCGCTCCGAATGACCCCTTGGCCCTGCGCGACCTGTCGATTGCCCAGAACATCCACGTCGCCATCCTGATGCAACTCGGCCGCAACACCGAGGCAGTCGCGCTGGGACAGGCTTCGCTGGATACCGTCGACCGGCTTCTGCAACTGGCACCAGACGACCCCGAACACTTCCGCGACCGGCTGGTGACGCTCAACCGGTTGGGCGATGCTCAGGCCGCGATGGGCGACAGCCGGGCTGCGGTGGTGACCTTCCGTGCCATGGTCGATCAGGGCAACAGCCTGCTCGACATCGATCCCTATAGCACCCGCTGGGCGAATGACCTTTCCCTCGGGCTGGTCCGCCTTGGCGATGCGCAACTCGCCACCGGCGATGTGGCCGCCGCGCTCAAAAGCCAGCAGGACGCGCTGGCCTTGCGCGACTGGCTGGTGAACCAGGACCCCTCGAACCCCGACTGGTACCGCAATCTGGCGATCAGCCAGGCTCGGGTGGCTGACGTCTTCGTGGCGCGTGACGACTACGACAGCGCGCTGCCCTACCAGGATGAATCGCTGCGCATCATGCGCGACCTCTCGACCGCCTATCCCGACGACGTTTGGTATCGGCTCGACGTCGTGAAGGCGCTGGACCAGCGCGCCGTCATCCTGCGCGACCCCACCGCCGAAAACCAGGAGGCGCTGGCGATCCTCGAGGACCTGCAAGCTGCCGGCACCCTGCCGCCCGGCTATGAAGACTGGATCGCCGGTTTCCGCAAAAGTCTGGGTCTGCCCACCGACTTCTGACCGCCGCCCGGGCGGGGCAGGGCTTGGCAACCCGCGGGCTTTGCCTGTAAGACGGGGAAAACGAAAAGTGAGGCCACTGCGTTGAGCAATCCCGACAGCTTCATCGAGGAAGTCACCGAAGAGGTGCGCCGGGATCGGTTGTTCCGTCTGTTCCGCAAGTACGGCTGGATCGGCGTTCTGATCATCCTTGCTCTCGTCGGCGGAACGGCCTGGACCGAATGGACCAAGGCGCGCGATGCGGCCCGGGCCGAGGCCTTCGGTGATGCGCTGATCGACGCGCTGGACCAGGGCACCCCGGACGAACGGCGCGAGGCGCTGGCCGCCGTGCCTTCGGATGCCGATCAGACCGCGATCCTGAACCTGATCCTTGCCTCCGACCCGGCCGAGGACAAGGCCGCCACGCTGGCCGCGCTGGACAAGGTTGCGGCCGATGCCAGCCTGTCGCCGGCCTACCGCGACCTTGCCGTGCTGCGCCGGGTCCTGGTCGCCGGGGCCGACCAGCCCGTCGCCGAGCGCCGCACTGCGCTGGAAGGTATTGCTGTCGCGGGCCGTCCCTACCGGGCTCTTGCCGCTGAACAACTGGCTTACCTCCTCATCGAGGAAGGCAAGACCGACGACGCAATTGCGGCGCTGACGACCCTGCTGCAGGATCAGGAAGCCTCGGGTTCCCTGCGGGCGCGGGCGTCGCAGGTGATCACGGCGCTCGGCGGGACGCTGCCCGACGTCACGGGCGGATGAGACGCAAGATGAGCCAAGCGAAAGGTCCCTTCAGGTGGCAGGCATGAAGTTCAGACAGTTGGGCGGCAGGCTGGTGACCGGTGTCGGGCTCTTGGCGCTTCTGGCCGCCTGCGCCGACAAGGAAGTCATCCTGCAGGGCGAACGCTTCCCGGTCCGCGCTGACCTCGAGGCTTCGATCCCCGTCGAAGGCCAGCCCGCGCCGACCGCGCCCGCGCCTGCGGAAAACCAGTCGGTTGAAATCTCGCTCGGACCGCAGAGCGGCGGCGACTGGACGCACCGCGCCGGGAACGCCCGCCACCTGATGCCGCATGCCGCGCTGTCCTCGGCGCCGCAGCTGGCCTGGTCGGCCAAGGTCGGCGAGGGCTCCAGCCGCAAGAACCGGATCGCGGCCGCGCCCGTGGTGGCCGATGGCCGCATCTTCACCATCGACGCCGGGACGGGCGTGACCGCGACCGGAACCAACGGCGCGACGCTCTGGTCGACCGACCTGACGGCGACCTTCGACAAGGGCGGCGGGCAGTCCGCAGGCGGGCTTGCGACCGCAGGCGGCAAGGTCTTTGCGACCACCGGTTATGGTGAGCTTGTGGCGCTCGACGCGACCTCCGGCGCGGTCCTCTGGCGCCAGCGCGTCGATGCCCCGATCTCGGGCGCGCCCGCAACCGATGGCACTGCCGTCTATGTCTCGGGCCGCGACGGCTCGGCCTGGGCGGTCGATGCCGCCGACGGCAAGGTGATCTGGCAGGTCGTCGGCACCCCCGGCAAGGCGGCCTATGTCGGCACCGCCGCGCCCACCATCGGCGACCGCGCCGTCATCTTCCCCTCGGCGGGCGGCGACCTGATGGCTGTCCTCAAGATCGGCGGCGGCACCAAGGTCTGGCAGGCTTCACTGGCGGGCAAGCGGCTTGGCCGCGCCTATGCCCTGACCGCCGACGTGACCGGCGACGCCGTCATCGCGGGCAAGACCCTATTCGCAGGCTCTGGCGCAGGCCGTACGGTCGCCATGTCCGCCTCCTCGGGCGAACGCATCTGGTCCGCCGGCGAAGGTGCCCTGGGCCCCGTCGCCGTCGCGGGCGGCTCGCTCTTCCTGGTGAACGATGAGGCCCGCCTCGTCCGCCTGAACGCCGAAACCGGCGAGACCATCTGGTCGGTCGAAATGCCCTATTTCACCAACGACAAGATCAAGCGCCGCAAGGGCATCTATGCCCATTACGGGCCGGTCCTTGCCGGGGGCCGGATCATCGTCGTCTCCTCCGACGGCCTGCTGCGCGCCTTCGATCCGGTGAACGGCAACCTTGTCCACACTGCCGAAATCCCCGGCGGGGCCGCAGCACAGCCTGCCGTGGCCGGTGGCACGCTCTATGTCGTCGGCGGCAACGGCCAACTTCACGCTTTCCGTTAGCGCAAAGCCCGTGTAAGGCAGGCGCTTCGCTGATGCCGGACACCTGAGATGACCTTTACCCTCGCCATCGTGGGCCGCCCCAATGTGGGGAAATCGACGCTCTTCAACCGGCTCGTCGGCCGCAAGCTTGCGCTTGTCGACGACCAGCCCGGCGTGACCCGCGACCTGCGCGAGGGCGATGCCAAGCTCTTCGACCTCCGTTTCACCGTGATCGACACCGCCGGTCTGGAAGAAGTCACCGACGACTCCCTGCAAGGCCGGATGCGCCGCCTGACCGAGCGCGCCGTCGACATGGCAGATGTCTGCCTGTTCCTGATCGACGGGCGCGTGGGCGTTACCCCCTCGGACGAGGTCTTCGCCGACATCCTGCGGAAGAAGGCCGCCCGCGTTCTGTTGGGCGTCAACAAGGCCGAAGGCAAGGCGGGCGACAGCGGCGCGCTTGAAGCCTACTCCCTCGGCCTCGGCGAACCGATCCGCCTCTCCGCCGAACACGGCGAGGGGATGGACGACCTCTACCGCGCGCTCAAGCCCTTCGAGGAAGAATTCGCCCCCCGCGAAGCTGAGATGCTGCCCGAGGCCGACATCGACATCTCGGAAGAAGACGCCGAGCTGGAGGCGGACGAGAACGCCCACAAGCCCACCGCGCAGAAACCCCTCCAGATCGCCGTCATCGGTCGCCCGAACGCCGGAAAATCCACGCTGATCAACAAGATCCTCGGCACCGACCGGATGCTCACGGGGCCGGAGGCCGGGATCACCCGCGACGCCATCTCGGTCCGCGCCGACTGGCAGGGCACCCCGATCCGCATCTGGGACACCGCCGGCATGCGCAAGAAGGCCAAGGTGGTCGAAAAGCTTGAAAAGCTCTCCGTCGCCGACGGCCTCCGCGCCGTGCGCTTTGCCGAGGTTGTCGTCGTCCTCCTCGACGTCGAGATCCCGTTCGAGGTGCAGGACCTCCGCATCGCCGACTTCGCCGAAACCGAAGGCCGCGCGGTTGTGGTCGCCGTCAACAAATGGGACCTCGAGGACGACAAGCAGGAAAAGCTCGCCGAGCTGAAGGAGATGTTCGAACGCCTCCTCCCGCAGCTGCGCGGCGCGCCGCTGGTCACTGTCAGCGCCAAGACGGGCAAAGGCCTCGACCGCCTGCACGACGCGATCCTCAAGGCGCATGACGTCTGGAACCGCCGCATCCCCACCGCCAAGCTGAACACCTGGCTGGGCGCCATGACCGAGGCGCACCCGCCGCCAGCCCCTGGCGGGCACCGGATCAAGCTGCGCTACATGACCCAAGCGAAGACCCGGCCGCCGGGCTTCATGATCAAGTGCTCGCGGCCGGACGAGCTGCCGGAAAGCTACAAGCGCTATCTGGTCAACGGGCTGCGCGACCATTTCGATATGCCGGGCACGCCAATCCGCCTGTTTCTGCGTTCACAGGGCGACCAGAACCCGTGGAAGGAGCGCAAGTTCCACACGCCGTCGCGCCTGCGGAAGCACAAGGAAAAGAACATCGGCGATTAAGCCCAAGAATTTTAAGTAAAATTCTTGTCAAATTCCTTACTCAAGGAATTTGGCTCCGCCGCCACAGCCAGCCCGCCGCAAGCAGCACCAGCGCCGCAATCCCCAGCGCGACCCAAGCGACCAGGGTACCGCTGCCCCAGTTGGCCACGACGACGCCCACCAGCGCCCAGACCACGGTCAGCGAATAGACCGGCATCCGGGCTTTGCGCGACTGGATCAGCGGCACCAGGATCAGGATCGCGCCCAGCATGTCAAAGGCCGCCTCGTCGTTCGCGGTGTAACCGTAACCGGTCAAGAGAATGCCCGTCGACACCAGCGAGGCCGCCGTCACCCAGCCCGCAAAGATCGCCAGCGGCGCGGACAGAAGCCAACGGTCCGGCTCGGTCGGGGCCCGCAGGAACGCCGTGATCGCCGCCGCCGCCATCACCAGGATCACCGCCGTCGCCCAGACCGGGCTCGCCCCGGCAATCGCCAGCCACACCGTCCCAAGCACCAGCGCCACCAGCAGCGCAGGCCGCACCCGGACCCAGGCCGGATCGTCCTGCCGCTTCCAAAGCCCGTAGCCCGCGTGGGCGATCAGCCACAGATAGATCACCGACCAGATGGCAAAGGCATAACCCGCAGGCTGGATCGCGTGCCGCGCGACCTCGACCGGGAACTGCCCGGGCCGGTAGCCGGCGAAGGGTGGGGTCACGAAGGGCGCCACCGCGAAAGCGAGCGTGGCAAGAAACAGGATCAGCGCAAGCGATCGGGTCATTCCGGGCTCCGTGGCGGCAAGGCAGGGTAAACCCCAGCCCTGCCAATGGGTTCCCGGTCAGACAAGCTGGCCTTGCGCCGTGATCCGGGTCTTGCCTCCAAGATAGGGCACCAGCGCCGCGGGCAAGGTCACCGAGCCATCGGCCTCTTGCCCGTTCTCCAGCACCGCGATCAGGCAGCGCCCTACAGCCAGGCCCGACCCGTTCAGCGTCGCCACGAACTCAGGTCTACCGCCCGCAGGCCGATACCGCGCATTCATCCGCCGCGCCTGGAACTGGCCGCAGGTCGAGACCGACGAAATCTCGCGGAAGGTGTTCTGCCCGGGCAGCCAGACTTCCAGGTCATGCGTCTTCTGCGCGCCGAATCCCATGTCTCCGGTGCAAAGGACGATGGTTCGGTAGGGCAGCCCCAGCCGCTCCAGAACGGCTTCAGCGCACTTGGTCATTCTTTCGTGTTCGGCCAGTGCGGTTTCCGGCGTGCAGATCGTCACCATCTCGACCTTTTCGAACTGGTGCTGCCGCAACATGCCCGTCGTGTCTTTGCCCGCGCTGCCCGCCTCGGACCGGAAGCAATGCGTATGCGCGGTCAACCGGATCGGCAGGGCGCTTTCCTCGAGGATGTCCCCCGCGACCGAATTGGTCAGCGTGACTTCCGAGGTCGGGATCAGCCACCAGCCGTTCGTGGTCTGATAGCTGTCCTCGGCGAACTTCGGCAGCTGGTTGGTGCCATACATGGCATCCTCTTTGACCAAGACAGGAGTCCAGGTCTCCGCCAGCCCGTGCTCGCCAGTGTGCATATCCAGCATGAACTGGGCCAGCGCCCGGTGCACCCGCGCCACCGCGCCGCGCAGCACCACGAAGCGGCTGCCCGAAAGCTTCGCTGCCGTCGGGAAGTCCAACCCGTCCTTCGCCGCGGGAATGTCGAAATGTTCCAACGGCTTGAAGTCCATGACCCGAGGCGTCCCCCAGCGCCGGATCTCCACGTTCCCGCTTTCGTCCGGCCCCTCGGGCACCTCGTCCAGGGGCAGGTTTGCGATCCGCATCAGCGCGTCCCGTAGCCGAGCATCCTCGGCCCCCGCCTCCTCGGTCAGCCGCGCCCCTTCGGCCTTCTTCTCGGCCACCAGCGCCCGCAGGCGTTCGAACTCGGCGTTGTCCCCGCGCGCCTTCGCAGCCCCCACATCCTTCGACGCAGCATTCTGCGCCGCAGCCGCCGTCTCGGCCGCCAGGATCTTCGCCCGCCGCGCCTCGTCGATTGCCAGAAGCTCTGCCGACATCGGCGCCAATCCACGACGCGACAGCGCGGCGTCGAACGCAGCGGGGTTTTCGCGGATGAAGCGGATGTCGTGCATGGTCGGGCCTCGTTGACGGATACGCCGGCGCTTATGCCCCATTCCGCCGCAAGGGGGAAGCCACCGCCCGCCCCTCGATCCGCGTGCGCCCTCTGGCAAAGCGCCGCGAAAGGCCTTACATCACCCGACAATCGCAAAGGGGGGCAGGGACCCCTCGGCCCTGCAGGAAAGGATCATCATGTTCGTCACCCCCGCCTTCGCCCAGGACGCCGCAGCCGCCCCCGGCGGCGCTGCCGTCTTCGCCCAGTTCCTGCCGATCATCCTGATCTTCGTGATCTTCTACTTCCTGCTCATCCGCCCGCAGCAGAAGAAGATAAAGGAACACCGCGCTATGGTCGACGCGCTTCGCCGCGGGGACGAGGTCATCACCTCAGGGGGCATCATCGGCAAGGTGTCGAAGGTCCAGGACGACGGCAAGGTCGAGGTCGAGATCGCCGAGGGCGTCAAGGTCAAGGTCGTCAGGCACACCATCACCACTGTGCTGAACAAGACCGAACCCGCGACGAACTGAGCCCATCATGGAATCGATGGCGCTGTGGAAGCGCGTTCTCATCCTTCTGGTCTGCGCCTGGGGCATTCTCGCTGCGATCCCTAACCTGTTCTACGCGCAGGTCGAACGCCACAACGACGCCGCCGCCGCCATCGAAGCCGCCGGGGGCACCGCGACCCCCGAACAGACTGCTGCCCTGGCCGAATGGCCGGGCTTCCTGCCCTCGGCCCTGATGAACCTTGGCCTCGACCTTCGGGGCGGGGCGCATCTTCTGGCCGAGGTTCAGGTCGAGGATGTCTACAAGACCCGGATGGATGGCCTCTGGCCCGAAGTCCGCGATACCCTTCGCGACCTGCGCGACCAGGTCGGCGCCGTCCGCCGCGCACCCTCGCCCGACGATGTCCTCCGCGTGACGATCTCGAACCCCGAGGGCATGCAGGCCGCGCTTGAAGCGGTCCGCGCCCTGGGCTCCAGCGTCGTCACCCTGACCGGGATCGGCGAAAGCACCATCGACGTGACCTCCGAGGGCAACGACATCGTCGTCCGCCTGTCCGAGGCCGAACAGCAGGCCACCGACCAGCGCACGATCCAGCAGTCGCTGGAAATCATCCGCCGCCGCGTGGACGAGGCAGGGACCCGCGAACCGACGATCCAGCGCCAGGGCGAAGACCGCATCCTGATCCAGGTCCCCGGCATCGGCTCGGCACGGGAACTGCAGATTCTGATCGGCCAGACCGCACAGCTGACCTTCAACGCCGTCGTCAGCCGCACCACCGACGCCGGCGCCAATCCGGGCCCGCGCAACGCGCTTCTGGCGTCCATGGACGAAGAGGGCGTCTACTACATCGTCGAACAGACGCCCGTCGTCTCGGGCGAGGATCTGGTCGATGCCCAGCCCTCGTTTGACCAGAACGGCCAGCCCGCCGTCAGCTTCCGCTTCGACACCACCGGCGCGCGTGCCTTCGGCGACTACACCGCCGCCAACATCGGCGCGCCCTTTGCCATCGTACTCGACGACGAGGTGATCTCGGCCCCGGTCATTCAAAGCCACATCCCGGGCGGCTCGGGCATCATCACCGGCAATTTCACCGTCGAGGAAGCGTCACGCCTTGCAGTGCTCCTCCGCGCCGGCGCCCTTCCGGCCGAGATGACGTTCCTCGAAGAACGCACCATCGGCCCTGAGCTTGGCCAGGACTCGATCGAAGCCGGCCGCACCGCTGCGCTGATCGGCATGGTCGCGGTCACCATCTACCTCATCGCCTGCTACGGCATGTTCGGCGTCTTCGCCAATATCGCGCTGGCCATCAACATCGCGCTGATCATGGCGGTCCTGTCTGCCATCGGCGCGACGCTCACCCTTCCCGGCATCGCCGGCATCGTCCTGACCATGGGGATGGCGGTCGACGCCAACGTCCTGATCTTCGAACGAATGCGCGAGGAAATCCGTGCCGGTGCCAACCCGCGCCGGGTGGTGGAGCAGGGCTTCGACCGCGCATTTTCGGCGATCATGGACTCGAACGTGACCGGCCTTCTGACGGCGATTATCATGTTCTGGCTTGGCTCCGGCCCGGTGCGCGGCTTTGCGGTGACCCTTGGCCTTGGGATCATTACCTCGATGTTCACCGCCGTCTACGTAACCCGCCTGATTGTCGAGACCTACATCGACTGGAAGCGTCCCAAGACGCTCGTGGTCTGACCGGAGGATATGGAAATGGCCTGGCGCCTGCGGCTGGTTCCCGAAAAGACCAACATCAACTTCTTCGCCATCCAGTGGCTTACCTTCGGCACCTCGCTCTTCGCCATGCTGGCCTCGTTGGTGCTGATCTTCACCATGGGGCTGAACTTCGGCATCGACTTCCGGGGCGGGACCACGATCCGCACCGAATCCACCATGGCAGTGGACGTGGGCGTCTACCGTGAGGCGCTCTCAACCATCGACGCGGGCGACGTGTCGATCACCGAGGTTTTCGACCCCTCGTTCCGCGACGACCAGCATGTCGCGATGATCCGGCTTTCCGCCCGCGAGGGCGAGGAATCGGTGACACCCGAGGTCATCGCCCAGGTCGAGGCCGCGCTGCAGGCCGTCGATCCCGCGATCACCTTTCCATCCGTCGAATCCGTCGGGCCGAAGGTCAGCCAGGAACTGATCGTTTCGGCGCTCCTCGCCGTTCTTGCGGGCGCAGTCGGCATCCTGGCCTATGTCTGGATCCGTTTCGAATGGCAGTTCGCCGTGGGCACCGTGGCCGCGCTGATCCACGACGTGCTGGTCACGGTGGGCATCTTTGCCCTCTTCCAGATCAAGTTCGACCTGACCATCGTCGCGGCCCTCCTGACGATCCTCGGCTATTC
The DNA here is from genome assembly GCF_057219935.1 of Tabrizicola sp. T74. Lineage (NCBI taxonomy): Bacteria > Pseudomonadati > Pseudomonadota > Alphaproteobacteria > Rhodobacterales > Paracoccaceae > Tabrizicola > Tabrizicola sp. T74. The sequence goes on from NZ_JBXVVT010000003.1 coordinate 377,784, forward strand.
GGTGAACGATACCGTCGTCATCTTCGACCGCCTGCGCGAGAACCTCGCCAAGTACAAACAGATGCCCCTGCGCGAGATGATGAACCTCACCGCGAACGAGACTCTGTCGCGCACGATCATGACGGCGTCCACCACCTTCATCTCGCTCCTCGTGCTCTTCATCTTCGGTGGCGACGTGATCCGCGGCTTCGTCTTCGCGATGCTTCTGGGCGTGGTCCTTGGCACCTATTCGACGCTTTACATGGCCAAGAACATCGTCCTGATGCTGGGCATCGACCGCAGCGACAAGACGAAGAAGCCGGGCAAGGGCGAATTCGCCAACGTCGACGCCTAAGCAAATGCGCCTGACCGAAGTCACTTACGGTTCGGCCAAGGCGATCGAGGGCTACGGCCCCGGCTTCTTCCGCGTGGCCGGGCACGTCCTGCGGGGGCCGTGCCTCATCACGCCCTGGGACGCCGGTCCCTGGGGCGGCTATGACGACACCGCCGCGCCGCTTAGCCTTGCGGACAAGATCGACGTCCTGTTCGTCGGCACCGGCAGCAGCATTGCCCATGTCCCCCACGCTTTCCGCGAGGCGCTGGAAGGACAGGGAATCGGGGTCGAAGTCATGGCCTCACCCACCGCCGCCCGGACCTACAACGTCCTTCTCGGCGAAGGCCGCCGCGTCGCCGTTGCGCTGATTCCGGTCGACTGAGGCCCGCGGAAGCAGTGGTAGGCCCGGAGGGACTCGAACCCCCAACCAAGGCGTTATGAGCGCCCTGCTCTAACCAATTGAGCTACAGGCCCGTAGCGGACCCTGCCTAGCAGACTCGCCGCGCCGGTCAAGCCAAAGCCTGGTTTCGACACAGCCGCAGGCCTGCTAGACTGGTCCCGGGAGTAGTGAGTAAGGGGAGAAAAAAACATGTCGAAGGTAACTTCGATTCTATTCTGCTTTGCAATTATCTGTGCACTTGCCAATACCGCTGCCTTGGCCAACGGCGACCACACCGACGAACCGCCAGCTGCGCCTCCACCACCGCCCGCGCCGACGCCGACGCCTCCGCCAGGCGAAAACATTACTGGCGGAGGTGGCGGCGATTCTGGGCTTCTGCTGCTTGTCCTGCTTGGTGCCGTGGTCCTTGGCGTGGGCGCGCGCGCCAACCCCGTTGAACTTGGCGCGCCGGTCATCCTGGACGACGACCTGGAATCAGGGGCCGGTACCGGCAAGTATTAGCGGTTCCGCTGGCCAAGCATCCCCCGTGGTCGGGCCCCCGTCCACACGCCCTTTCGGGGCGCAAGACCGTTTACGCCTGCAGTTGCCGCCGCTAGCCAACTGGTGTAGCGGACGGGCGGAACCGGCTGCTGAAGGGAAAGCGACATGGCGACAGGGCACAACGGTCTGACCTATGCCGATGCGGGCGTGGACATCGACGCCGGGAACGCCCTTGTCGACCGGATCAAGCCCGCCGCCAAGTCGACGAACCGCCCTGGAGTGATGGGCGGCCTCGGCGGCTTCGGCGCGCTGTTCGACCTCAAGGCCGCGGGCTACCAGGATCCGATCCTGGTGGCCGCGACCGACGGCGTCGGCACGAAACTCCGTATCGCCATCGACACCGGTCACGTTGACACCATCGGCATCGACCTTGTCGCCATGTGCGTGAACGACCTGGTCTGCCAGGGGGCAGAGCCCTTGTTCTTCCTCGACTACTTCGCCACTGGCAAGCTGCAGGTCGAGGAAGCCACGCGCATCATCACCGGCATCGCCAAGGGCTGCGCCGACTCTGGCTGTGCCCTGATCGGGGGCGAGACGGCCGAGATGCCGGGCATGTACCACAAGGGCGACTTCGACCTTGCCGGTTTCGCGGTCGGCGCGATGGAGCGTGGCCAGGACCTGCCGCGCGATGTAAGACAAGGCGACGTCCTCCTCGGCCTTTCGTCCAGCGGCGTCCATTCCAACGGCTACAGCTTCGTGCGCAAGGTGGTGGAGCTTTCCGGCCTCGGCTGGGATGCGCCCTCGCCCTTCTCCGAAGGCACCCTCGGCCAGGCCCTCCTCACCCCCACCCGCCTCTACGTGAAACAGGCCCTCGCCGCCGTTCGTGCGGGTGGCGTCCACGGCCTTGCCCACATCACTGGCGGCGGGCTGACGGAAAACCCACCGCGCGTCCTGCCCGAAGGTCTCGCCTGCGAGATCGACCTCGGGTCGTGGCAACTGCCCCCGGTGTTCCGTTGGCTCGCCGCAACCGCGAACATGTCAGAACCCGAGCTTCTCAAGACCTTCAACTGCGGCATCGGCATGATCCTCGTCGTCGCCGAAGACCGCGCGGAGGCCCTCAGCGAACTCCTTCAGGCGGCAGGCGAGACCGTCACCCTGCTTGGCCGGATCGTCGAAGGGCAGGGGGTCATCTACAAGGGCAAGCTCCTGTGAAGCGCGTCGCCATCCTGATTTCCGGGGGTGGCTCGAACATGCTGGCGCTTCTCCGCGACATGAGGCAGGGCGGTTACGCCGAACCCGTCCTCGTCGCCTCGAACGACCCCACCGCCGGGGGGCTGGCGAAAGCCGCCGCACAAGGCGTTCCCACCGCCGCCTTCGACCACCGCCCCTTCGGCAAGGACCGCCCGGCCTTCGAGGCCGCCCTAGCCCACCAGATCGACGCTGCCCGTCCCGACATCCTCTGCCTCGCAGGCTTCATGCGCATCCTGACCCCCGGCTTCATCCGGCGCTACGAAGGCCGGATGCTCAACATCCACCCCTCGCTTCTGCCGAAGTACCCCGGCCTCCACACCCACGCCCGCGCCCTTGCCGCAGGCGATACGGAAGCAGGCTGCACCGTCCACGAAGTCACCGCCGAACTGGACGCAGGCCCCATCCTCGGCCAGGCGCGTGTGCCCGTCCTGCCCGGCGATACCGAGGATACCCTCGCCGCCCGCGTGCTGACCCTGGAACACCAGCTCTATCCACAGGTTCTCCGCCGCTTCGTCGCAGGCGACCGCACGCCAGTCCTACTCCCCTGACGGCCCGTCTGGCCGCGTCAGCACGAACCCCGCGCCTACGGCCATCAGCGTGACCTGCGCCAGCAGCAATTGCCAGGGCGCCCCGGCCGCCACCGAGCCCACCAGCACCGCCGCCATGCTGCCCACAGCCAGCCGCTTGGCCGGGCGCGAGATCGCCCCGTTCTCCTGCCAGTTCCGGATCGGTGGCCCAAAGGTCGGATGGCCCAGCAGCCAGCCATGCAGCCGGGGCGAGGATTTGGCGAAACACCCCGCCGCCAGCAGCAGGAACGGCGTCGTCGGCAGGACCGGCAGCACCACGCCCAGCAGGCCCAGCCCCAGGAAGAACCCGCCCAATGCCAGCCAGATGCCCCGCATCGCTCCTCCGCGTTGCGGCAACAAGCGCACGTCCGCCCGGGAACCTCAACCCCGCCTCTTCCCTTTTCCCGCGGCCAGGCCTATAGCGGCGCGGATACCGGTGCGGGATGACCCCGCGAACGAAAGGCTGCACCCATGCGCACGATCACCACGACCGAAGACCTTGCCGCCTATTGCGCGCTTGCCAAGTCCCAGCCCTTCGTCACCATCGACACCGAGTTTCTCCGCGAACGCACCTACTGGTCCAAGCTCTGCCTGATCCAGATGGCATTGCCCGGGGCAGGCGAGGCGGTCCTTATCGACCCGATCGAAGGGCCGGAGATGTCGCTGGAACCGCTCTACGACCTCTTCAGCCATGAAGACACGGTCAAGGTCTTCCACGCCGCCCGCCAGGACCTGGAAATCTTTTTCGTCGAAGGCGGGGTCTTCCCCAAGCCCCTGTTCGACACCCAGGTCGCAGCCATGGTCTGCGGTTTCGGCGAACAGGTGGGGTATGAAACCCTGGTCAAGAAGATCGCCCGGGCCGACCTCGACAAGACCTCGCGCTTCACCGACTGGTCGCGGCGTCCCTTGTCCGAGGCACAGAAGGAATACGCGCTGGCCGATGTGACCCACCTGCGCGTCATCTACGAATGGCTGGCCGCGCAACTGAACAAGAACGGACGCGCCGACTGGGTGGCCGAGGAACTGGCGATCCTGACCGACCCGGCGACCTACACCATCCACCCGGACGAGGCCTGGCAGCGGATCAAGACCCGCACCACCTCGGGCCGCTTCCTGGCCGTCGTAAAGGCGCTGGCCCGCTTCCGCGAAGCCTATGCCCAAGGCCAGAACGTGCCGCGCAGCCGGGTGATGAAGGACGACGCGCTTCTGGAACTCGCCTCGACCCGCCCCACCACGCCCGAGGAACTGGGCCGCTCCCGCCTTCTCCTCCGCGAAGGCCGCAAGCCCGAGATCGCTGAAGGCATCCTTGCCGCGGTGAAGGAAGGGCTTGAGATGAAGCCCGAGGACATGCCGAAGGTTGACCACTCGCGCGAACAGATGCAGGTGAACCCCGCACTCGCCGACCTTCTGCGCGTGCTTCTCAAGGCCAAGTCGGAAAGCCTGGGCGTCGCCCCCCGCCTCATCGCCTCATCGGCCGAGCTTGACCAGATCGCAGCCGGTGACCGTGACGTCCCCGCCCTCAACGGCTGGCGGCGCGAAGCTTTCGGCGACGACGCGATGCGGCTTTGCAAGGGCGAGATCGCGCTCTCGGCCAAGGGGAACGAGGTTCGGGTGGTCCGGCTGTAACACTGGCCCTACCACCGCCCCGAGGCACCTCCGCCCGAAGACCTTCCGCCGCCAAAGCCACCCGACGATCCGCCGCCACCGCCTGACGAGCTGCTGTCCCTCTTGGCCGCGATCGTATAGGGCCGCTCGGCGCTATAGCCGCAGGACGGGCAGTGCAGGTACTGGATCCCGTTTCCGGAACTGTAGCGCGTCGCGTGGTTGATGACCTCGTTCCGTCTGGTCAGCGTAGGCTGGCCGCATTGCGGGCAGCGCACATAGGCAGCCCAGGCGGCCTTGCCGGCAAAAATCAGGCCCGTGGCCCCGCCGACCACGCCCAGCCCGATCAGGACCGTCCGCACCAGATCGCCCAGCCCCACCCATTCGCCCTTGACGAAAGGCTCGATGATCCGCTCCCGCGTCGCCAGGATACCTTCGGTGATGCCCTCTGCCATCAGCCGTTCCCGGAACTGCGGCAGCATCGCCGTGTCGATCACCTCTTGCGCGCGGGCGTTGTAGGCCCTGGCATAGCCCGCCCCCAGCTCGATCCGGGTCTCCCGCGTGCCGGGGACGACCAGGATCATGATCCCGTCATTGCGCGCCCGGTCGCCGACGCCCCACTGGTTGAACAGCGCCGTGGCATAGGCTTCCAGCGTCTTGCCCCAGCCGCCATGGTCGCTGATCCGGTCCATCGTCACCACGACGACATGGACCCCTGTCTCCTCCCGGATGTCGCGCAACAGGGTCGCGATCCCGGCTTCCTGGGGTGCAGGCAGGATCTCGGCAAAATCCGAAACCGTATCGCTGCGCGGGCCGGGCATGATCTCGGCCCAGGCCATCACCGGCAAGAACAGCAGCACCCAGAACAGCCTGATGACACGCATGTCCGACCCCACCACAGGATACCGCGCCCAGCGCCAGCGGCCGGGCGCAGCCGCCATCATGCACCATTGCGCGCCAGAATTCAGTCCGGGAAACCGGACCACAGCCTTTGGGCCCGGACCACTGCCCTAACGGCTTGCGGAACGCGCGTTCGTCGCGCCCTGCACCACGATCTCGCGCACGTTCTGCAGCTTGACGTCGGAAATGTAGATCGCCACGTCGACCTGCCGCGATTGCGGCGTGTTGACGTCGGTCTGCTTCACGGGCGGGAAGACCCGAAACTCATAGACCAGGGTCCCGCCTTCGGTCACCGGCTGCGGCACAAGCTCTGCCTGCCAGTAGCCCTGCACCGGCATTTGCCCGCGCGCCCGCACGATGGCCCCGCCCGGGATCGGCTCGACCACCAGCGACAGGACCTCTGCCGCAAGCCCCCGTCCGTCTTCCTTGGCGTCCGGCAGCACGATCGTCTCGCGCGGCTCGGATTTGCGGAACCAGTTGAACGGGTTCAACCGGCTTTCCCGCATACCGCCGCATCCCGCAAGCGCGACGGCAAGACCTAGGACAACGTGACGGCGGGACAGGGACATGGGGCAAGCTTCCTGATACGTTGCCCCTTGGGTAGCCGATGGCACCGCGTTTGAAAAGCGCTTCTCACCGCCCCGGGGCTGGACCTTTCCGCCACCGCGCCTTACCTCAGCGGCAGGGCAGGGAGACAGCCATGGCCACCGCCGCCTTTGAAGAGATCGCCGAAACCTTCGACTTCCTGGATGACTGGGAGGACCGCTATCGCCATGTCATCGAACTGGGCAAGGCGATGCCGCCGCTGGACGACAGCTTCAAGGTCCCCGCGCTGAAGGTGCAGGGCTGTGCGAGCCAGGTCTGGCTGCGCCCGATGATCGACGGCGGACGCTTCGACTTTCAGGGCGACTCGGACGCGATGATCGTGCGTGGCCTGATTGCCGTCTTGCACGCGCTTTACTCCGGCGTGCCCGTGGCCGAGGTCGGCAAGATCGACGCCACGGCCGAGCTTGGCCGCCTGGGTCTGAACGAACACCTGTCCTCGCAGCGTTCGAACGGTCTGCGCGCCATGGTGCAGCGGATCAGGGAAGAGGCCGCCAAGGCGTGATGAGGAAAAGTGGATTCCGGTTTTCCTCACCAATCACGCGGCCTGTCTAGTCGCGCGTGACGAGGACCCGGTCGGGGTAAAAGGCCAGATGGCCCGCGATCGCCTCGACCCCTTCTTTCGGTTCCTCGTAAGACCAGACCGCATTGGCCAGCATCCCGAAGTCGCCCTTGATCGAAAAGTAACTCGCCTTGCCCTTCCACGGGCACGAGGTCGCATGACGCGTGGCGACCAGGCGGCTCATGTCGATATCCTCGCGCGGGACATAGATCACCGGGCGATAGGTGCCTTCCTTCAACTCCAATGCCCGCTCGCTGCGTCCGATGACGGTGGACCCCGCCGTCACTGTGACCGGGCCGTCGACCGGCGTGATCGTGATGTGGTTGGCCATGACACACTCCCTACAAAGGGGCGCAGGCGTCCCTCAACCAGTCCAGCGTAGCACCGGAAACGCGGCTGCCAAGCTTTTCCAGCACGTCCGCATGGTAACGATCCAGCCAACGCCGCTCTGCAGGAGAAAGCTCTTCAACCAGGATCAACCGGCGGTCGAAGGGGACATAGGTCAGCGTCTCGAAGGCCAGCTGCGCCCGGTTGTCGCCAAGCGCCGGGGCCTCCTGAACCACGATCAGATTCTCCAGCCGGATGCCAAAGGCGCCCTCACGGTAATAGCCCGGCTCGTTCGACAGGATCATCCCCGGCTCCAGCGGAACCTCCGAAATCCGGCTGATCCGCTGCGGCCCCTCATGCACCGACAGGAAGGCCCCCACGCCATGCCCCGTTCCGTGGTCATAATCCTGCCCCGCGACCCACAGGTTGAACCTTGCGAGCGCGTCGATGTCCCGCCCCGGCAGGCCCTTCGGGAACCTGACCCGGCTGATCGCGATCAAGCCTTGCAGGACCCGAGTATAGCACTCCCGCGCTTCCTGCCCCGGATCGCCCACCGCCACGGTCCGGGTGATATCCGTCGTCCCGTCCAGATACTGCGCCCCGGAATCGACCAGGAGGAGCTCGTTCTGCGCCACGGGCCGGTTCGTTTCCTCGGTCACGCGGTAATGCATGATGGCCCCGTTCGGCCCCGCGCCGCAGATCGTGTCAAAGCTGATGTCATGCAGCGCATTCGTCGCCCGCCGGAATCCCTCCAGCGCCTGCACCACGGAAATCTCGGTCAGCCCGCCACTGGGCGAAGCCTCGTCCAGCCAGCGCAGGAATTCCACCATCGCCGCCCCATCGCGCAAGTGCGCCTCGCGCGTGGCCGCGATCTCGGCTGCGTTCTTGCAGGCCTTGGGCAGGCGGCAGGGATCATCGCCCCAGATCACCTCCACCCCCGCAGCCTTCAGGATGTCCGACACCGCCAGCGGGGCCTGCGCCTTGTCCACCCGCACCGGCCCGGCCAGGCCGTTTAACGCCTCGCCGAACTCCTCCACCGGACGCACCGTGACCCCGTCCCCCAAATGCGCCCGCACCGCCTCATCCAGCTTGGCCGGATTGACGAACAGCTCCACTCGCGCGTCGTCGTGAAGCACCGCAAACCCATGCAGCACCGGGTTCTTCGGCACATCCGCCCCCCGGATATTCAACAGCCAGCAGAGCGAATCCGGCAACGTCACCACCGCCGCCATTTGCCCCGCCTTGCGCAGCCCCTCGGCCAGCCGCGCCCGCTTGGCCTCATGGCTCTCCCCGGCCAGTTCCACCGGATGCACAAAGGCCTTTCCGAACGGAGCCGCAGGCTGATCCGGCCAGATTGCATCCACCGGATTTTCGCTGACAGGATAAAAAGTTACGCCCGTTCCCTCAAGCGCCGTCTGAAGTCGCGCGATCTCGTCCGCGGTGTGCAGCCAGGGGTCGAACCCCACCCGTCCCGTCGCCAGCTTCTCCTTCACCCACTCCCCAGGCTTCACTTCGGGCCAGGAAACCGGCGTATAGACCGAAAGGTCCACCTGAGCCTTCACCTGCGTCCGATATCGCCCGTCGATGAACACCCCCGCCACGTCCGGCAACACGATGCAAAACCCGGCCGACCCGGTAAACCCCGTCAGCCACTGCAACCGCTCATCCCGCGCCGCGACATACTCGCCCTGGTGCACATCCGACCGCGGCACGATGAAGCCCGAAAGCCCCAGTGCCGCCAGCCGCTCCCGCAGCGCGCGCAAACGGGGAGGCCCCTGGTCCGGCGACGCATGGCTGTCAAAGGTCTGGAACATCAGGACATCTCCAAGGGCTTCAGCTCGCCCGCCGCATCCCCAGCGCGCGCGCCCGCTTCTTCGGGTCTACCTCGAACAACGAGGCCAGCTGCTCGGTCATCGCCCCCGCCAGCTGTTCGACATCGGTTATCGTCACCGCCCGCTGATAGTATCGCGTCACGTCATGCCCGATCCCGATCGCGATCAGCTCCACCGCCCGCCGCCGCTCGACCATCGCGATCACGTCGCGCAGGTGTTTTTCCAGGTAATTCGCGGGGTTGACGGACAAAGTTGAATCGTCAACCGGCGCGCCGTCCGAGATCACCATCATGATCTTCCGCTGCTCGGGCCGCGCCATCACCCGGCGGTGCGCCCATTCCAGCGCCTCGCCGTCGATGTTCTCCTTCAAGAGCCCCTCTTTCATCATCAGCCCAAGGTTCGGCCGCACCCGCCGCCAGGGGGCGTCCGCCGACTTGTAGACGATGTGCCGCAAATCGTTCAGCCGCCCCGGCATCTGCGGCCGCCCCTGCGCCAGCCAGCGCTCGCGAGATTGCCCGCCCTTCCAGGCCCGCGTGGTAAAGCCCAGGATCTCCACCTTCACATTGCAGCGTTCCAGGGTCCGCGCCAGTACATCCGCGCAAATCGCCGCGATGGAAATCGGCCGCCCGCGCATCGAACCCGAGTTGTCCAAGAGAAGCGTCACCACCGTATCGCGGAACTCGGTGTCCTTCTCCCACTTGAAACTCAGTGGAGTCGTCGGGTTCGCCACCACCCGCGCCAGCCGTCCGGCGTCGAGGATGCCCTCCTCCTTGTCGAACTCCCAGCTCCGGTTCTGTTGCGCCTGCAAGCGCCGCTGAAGCTTGTTCGCCAGCCGCGAAACCGCGCCCTTCAATGGCTCCAGCTGCTGGTCCAGATAGGCCCGCAGGCGCTCCAGCTCGGCCGGTTCGGCCAGCTCCTCGGCCTTGATTTCCTCATCGAAATCAGTCGTATACACGGCATAGTTCGGGTCGGCATCCGAATGCGGCGCAGGCGGCGGAGGCTCCAGCGGCGCCTCGCCTTCGGGCAGCTCCGCTTCGTCGCCCTGTTCCATGTCGGCGCTGTCCTCCATCGTGACCTGCGCCTGGTTCTGGTCCTGCTGTTCCTCCTGAGACCGCTCGGGTGAGGCCTCGGTGTCCTCCGACTCGTCCTGCTCCTCGCCAGCGGAATCAGGCGAATCCTGATCCTCTTCCGCTTGGTCGTCGCCCGCATCCTCGGGCGCATCCGGGTCATCGCCCAACTGGTCGCCGTACCCGAGGTCCGCGATCACCTTCCGCGCCAGCCGAGCGAAGGCCGCCTGATCCGCCAGCACATGGTCGAGGTTCGACAAGGTCTCGCCCGCCTGCTCCTCCACAAAGCCGCGCCATAAATCGGCAGCATGCTCCGCCGCCTTCGGCAAGGCCCGCCCCGTCGCCATCTGCCGCACCAGATAGCCCGCCGCCACCGGCAAGGGCACCTCGGAGGCGGCTGTCACCTGACCATAGCCCTTGCGATCCGCCTCGTTCGCGATCTTCGCGTCGATGTTGCCCGCCGTCCCCGGCATGTCGCGGGCACCCACCGCCTCGCAGCGCGCGTTCTCCATCGCCTCGAAGATGTCGCGCGCCAGGGGGCCGGTCGGCGCGTACTTCGCCGCCACCCCGTCGTCATGGTACTTCCGCCGCAGCGCAAAGGCATCCGCCGTCCCGCGCGCCAGCAGAACCTCGTCCCGCGTCATCCGGCGCGAGACCTGCGGCAGGCGCACGCCCTCCTTGTTCATCCCCGCGGGATCGACGGAATAGGTGACCGTCATCTCCGGGTCATCCGCCATGGTGCGGGTGGCCTCGGCCAGGGCCTTCTTGAACGGATCAGCGGGGTTGTCGGTGGGCTTGTTCATATCGAAGATAAAGCACCCCGCCCGGGCCTCGGCAAGCCCGCCAGCGCGGCACGGGCAGGAAAAGCCGACTGTGCGGGCCGCGCGTGCCACGCTAAGGATCCGCCTCCAAGGATGGAGAGACCGATGCGCGCCGCAGCCCTGCTGATCCTGACCGCCCTACCATTGCACGCCCAGACGGCGGACCCGCTTCCGGACTTCGACCTAGACAGCGCGATCACCTGCCTTGCCTATACGGTCAGCGAGATCGAAGGCGACCCGAAGGGCGATGTCGTCGCGAACCGCGCCGATTGGCTTGTCTTCTTCTCCGGTCTCATCGCCGCGAAGTCCACGCCTGCGGATGCCAAGACCCTTGGCGACCGCTTTGCCAGGGAACTCCTCTTCTACCGCGCCGCAAGCTACGAGGAGGGCGTCCCCGCCACACAGGAAGAGATCGACGAGATCCTGACCGGCACCGGCAAGATGTGCTGGTATCAGGCGCTTGCGGCCGAGGGCGGGCCGTACTTCGAACCCTGACTCGTGCGCCAATGCACAGAACCGGCGCGGGCGCGCGGACTTGGCAGGACCGGTCACAACCACAGATAACGGAGCACCGAATTCCAACCCAAGGACCCTGTCATGGCCAACCCGAAAATCGCGATCATCGTGTCGTCGACCCGCCCGACCCGCTTTGCCGATATCCCGACCGCCTGGATCAAGGCCCAGGCCGAGGCGCGCGGTGACATCGACGTCGAGGTCGTGGACCTGCGCGACCACAAGCTTCCCTTCTTCGCCGAGGTTGCCTCGAACGCCTGGGCGCCCTCGCAGGATGCGGCCGCTGTCGCCTGGCAGAAGAAAGTGGGAGAATTTGACGGCTACATCTTTGTCGTCGCCGAATACAACCGCTCGATCACCGCGGCGCTGAAGAACGCGCTGGACCAGGCCTATGTCGAATGGGCGCGGAAGCCGTTCGGCGCGGTGTCCTACGGCTCGATGGGCGGTGCCAATGCGCTGGGTCACCTGCAGAACATCGGCGTCGAACTGCAGATGGTCCCCACCCGCAACAACGTTCGCATCGGCGGCGGCGACTTTTTCCGCGTGCATCCGGGCTTTGGCGGCTCGGGCAACCTTGGCGACATCGAAGGCTCGATCGCGCCGTCGGCAAAAGCCATGCTCGATGACGTCGTCTGGTGGGCCAAGGCCACCAAGGCGGCCCGTGGCTAAGCCCTTGGGCTAACTCAGGACCATACCACGACAACTCGCGGCCAGGGCTTCGGCTCTGGCCGCTGCCGTTTCGGCCACCCGAGGGTCACCCCCGAACCGCGCCTGCGCCAGCAAGGCCCGCTGCGCCACCTTGGCATCGATCCGCCAGGCCATGACCTGCTGACCCGACCCTTCCGGCATCGAGGCCTCGATCAGCGACACCATGGCGTGAAGCTCCTCCGCCGTCTGCTCAGAGGCAGGACCGTCAAACATCCACTGGTCTTCCATGACGGCCGAAAGCCGTCCGGCGCAGACCGCAAACTCACGCAACAGGGGACCGGCCGCTCCGGGGGCAGGGGATACCCCGAGCACAAGGACGGCCAGAAAAGTTTCCAAACCGCGCGCCATTTCAGCATGAGGCCCGCAGAATCGCGCATTTTCAAGGCGGAATGAAAACTTTTGCGGCCCGTTGGTCGGTCTGCTTGCCTTTTCAGGGCGGAGTTGTGTCCCGGGCCAGCGGAGAACGCTCTCTCACCATCCTATTGAAAAGCCGCATGCACTCGGCGCAGGTCTCGTCAACCATACATGCCTCGAGCCGAAGGTTTCCGCCGTTTGCATTCGCCAGTTCGATCAAGCGCTCGGAGACAAGAGCGGATCGATCTGCACTCAGGTCCTTCGGGCCCAGACAGATTACAAGATCAATGACCGGACCGCGGTCACCAGGGCATGAGATCGTCTCCCTGGGACCGATAGCTTCTGCGAGGCTCAAGAAGATCTCAGACCGTCCCATCAGGAACGAGATGTGACCAGCATCGGCCAGACCGAGTGATTCAGCGTAGATCGCCCGTGCCTGGAATTCTGCCGCGCAAGAAAGCAGCGGCTCATGCGTTCCCTGCGCACCTGCCGACCCCGCATAGATTAGAAATGAAAGGGCAAACCCGAAGGCCCGCCCAGCCCGCATCACTTCATCGCCATGCTTGCCGCGCTCTCCGGCAGTTCCTCGGCAAAGCAGCGCTGGTAGAACTCGGCCACGGTCTGGCGCTCCAGCTCGTCGCACTTGTTCAGGAAGGTCAGCCGGAAGGCATAGCCCACGTTGCGGAAGATCTCGGCGTTTTGCGCCCAGTTCAGCACGGTCCGGGGGCTCATCACCGTCGACAGATCGCCCGCCATGAAGGCCGTCCGCGTCAGGTCCGCCACGGTCACCATCTGCGAAATCGTCTTCCGGCCCTTGTCCGTGTTGTAATGCGGGTTCTTCGCCAGCACGATGGCCGTCTCCGCGTCATGGCTCAGATAGTTGAGCGTTGCCACCAGACTCCAGCGGTCCATCTGCGCCTGGTTGATCTGCTGGACCCCGTGATAGAGGCCCGTCGTATCCCCCAGACCCACCGTGTTTGACGTGGCAAACAGCCGGAAATAGGGGTTGGGAGTGATGATCTCGTTCTGGTCCAGAAGCGTCAGCTTCCCGTCATGCTCCAGCACCCGCTGGATGACAAACATCACGTCCGCCCGGCCTGCATCATATTCGTCGAACACGATGGCAACGGGGTTCCGCAGCGCCCAGGGCAGGATGCCCTCGTGGAACTCGGTCACCTGCTTGCCGTCCCGCAGCTTGATCGCGTCTTTGCCGATCAGGTCGATCCGGCTGATGTGGCTGTCCAGGTTCACCCGCACGCAGGGCCAGTTCAGCCGCGCCGCAACCTGCTCGATATGCGTCGACTTCCCCGTCCCGTGATAGCCCTGGATCATCACCCGGCGGTTATAGGCAAAGCCCGCGAGGATCGCCAAGGTCGTGTCCGGGTCGAACTTGTAGGTCGAATCGATCTCGGGCACGCGGTCGGTGCGGTCGGCGAAGCCCTTTACACGCATGTCGGTGTCGATCCCGAACACATCGCGGACCGAGATTTCCTCGGTCGGTTTCATCACCTGATCCAGCATGTCGAGAAGTCCATCTTTCGCTGCCCGCGCCCCATTGCACCGGCCCGCCATCCTTGGAACATAACGCGAGGGGGTTCAAGGGGAAGGGCGGCTCACGACAATCCCGCGCCGCAATTCGCCACCCTCACTCCCGGAAATACCGGCTGTCCTTCAGCTGGTCCCAGGCCCAGACGACCTCTTGCAGCTGTTCCTCGTGACTGCGGTCGCCGCCGTTCATGTCGGGATGCAGCACCTTGATCAGTCCCTTGTAGACCTTGCGGATCTCGGTCTTCGACATCGTGTCGCGCGCATCGAGGATCTCGATCGCCTTCCGCTCGGTCGGTGGCAGCTTGCGCGTCGCGGTCGACTGCACCCGCCCCGGGTTCTGCGTCGCCTTCTCGCCCAGAAGGGACATCGGGTCATTCACCCCCAGCCGAGCCCAGGCATTCCCATCGCCCTGCCGGCTGAAGGGCTTCGTCTCCCGCTCCCAGACCCGGTTCTTGTCCAGGAACTTCTGGAACTCCTCGTCCGTGGTCCCCTGGAAGAAATTCCACTTCAAATTGTACTCGCGGATGTGTTCCTTACAGAACCAGAAGAACTCATCCAGCTGGTCCGGCGATTTCGGCGCCCGGAAGGCCGCCTTGTCCTTGCAGCCCGGATAATCGCAGGGCCGGTCCGCCGTCTCGAACGCCCCCGACATCCCCCGCCGACCCGCCGTCTTGCGTTTCTTGGCCGCCGCAGCGCTGATGTTGAACTCGAAGGGCGGACGACTGGACATGCTGCAAGGGCCTTTCCGACTCGGGCGCATAAGCTTAGGGCTTTTCCCGGAAGTTGGAAGGGCAGGGGATACTGACATGGCCGTGAAAGAGGAAATCGAGGACCGCCTGACCGCCGCCTTTCACCCTTCGGTGCTGGAGGTGGTGAACGAAAGCCACAAGCACGCCGGTCACACGGGGGATGACGGGACGGGCGAAAGCCACTTCCACATTACCATCCGGGCCGAGGCCCTTGCCGCGTTGAACCGCGTGGCGCGGCACCGGGCGGTGCAGAAAGCGCTCGGCGACCTGAACCAGAGGGTCCATGCCATCGGCCTGGACGCGGGCTAAGACGCACATCGCGACGCCCCTCGTAGGGTGCGCTACAGCGCACCGTTCTTCGCGCCACATTTCAGCGAAGACTCGCCTAGAACGTGGTCGCCGTCAGCGTCACATGCGCATCGAACGGTGGATACAGTTCGAAACCCTGCGGTTCGCGTCCAAAGTTCCACAGGCGAAGCAGGCACCAGGTGCTTTGGGCCATACCTTCCAGATCTTGCGCGAGTAGACGTCAGAAAGCGCGCCTGTCCTTACTGTTGCTACCAGACTTCTCCTGTCTCCGGGTTCATTACCTGAACACCGGTTCCGAACAGTCCATCGCAAACGTGCTTCACCTCATCGGGAGTGAGATTTCTCTCACCCCATAGGACCGCGCCTAGGTCACGATGCTGCTCCTGCCCGATCAGGAGCCTCCCCAGATCGGTGTCCAGGTCGACGAACTCCCAGTATCCCAGACCCTCTCGTGCTTCCACGAAGACAGCCCCGAGGAGTGCGGGCGGAAGACGATCCAACCTGATCGAAATTGAAGCGGTGACGCTGAACTCTCCGAAATCTACTGTCTCTGTGGTTGTGCGAGGCCGCGCCCTGGCTTCGAATTCTGCATTCTCCACATTGGTCCACCTTTATGGCGCGCAGTACTTCCCGGCACCTTTGTGCCCGCTTGAAACTACGCTCCCAGCCTCCCTCTGTCACTCTCTCCGGGAACCTTCCGCGCCGCCCTGCGGCTATCCCATATCCCCGAACCGGAGACCCGACATGTTCCCCCATCCCCGCCTCTGGCTCATCGCGCTCTGGGCCTCCTCGGTCGCCGGAGCCGTGGTGATCCTCAACCTCACGCTCGGCCACTACATCGCCAGCACCTTCCTCTGTGCCGCCCTCGCGGGCCTTGCCATGTGCGTCCCCGCCGCGCTTCTGAACTAGGCCTACCTCCGCCCGAACCGCGCCCGTCAGGTTGGGGTCCTCGGGCAGGCGCCAACCGACCGCCCCTGACCGCTGACTTGCCCATTTCCAAATACTCTCTGGGGGTTCGGGGGGCGAAGCGCCCCCGAGCGCCCGAGGAGGAGGGCGCTAGCCCCGACGACGAGACAAACGGACTTCGCGCGTCAGCGCTCAATCTGAAAACTGCCCCAACCAGCCCGAAAAGGAGGTGTTAAGAAATCCCTAACGCCCGCGACCAACCCATTGAATCCAAAAGACCATCAGCGTTTGTCCACCGTGGACACTACCCCGCCTTCACCCGCAGCCGCCAGGCGTGGAGCAGGGGCTCGGTGTACCCCGAAGGCTGCTCCCGCCCCTTGAAGACCAGGTCACATGCCGCCTGGAACGCCGCCCCCTGGAACGCCGGGGCCATCGGACGATAAAGGGGGTCTCCCGCATTCTGCCGGTCCACCACGGCCGCCATCTTCCGCATCGCCTCCATCACCTCGGCCTCGCTGACCACCCCATGATGCAGCCAGTTCGCGATGTGCTGGGCCGAGATCCGGCAGGTCGCCCGGTCCTCCATCAGCCCCACGTCGTTCACGTCCGGCACCTTGGAACAGCCCACCCCCTGGTCGATCCAGCGCACCACATAGCCAAGGATTCCTTGGGCGTTGTTCTCGACCTCCCGCGTGACCTGAGCCCGGTTCCAGGCCTGGAAGCTTGCCAGCGGGATATCCAAGATCCCGTCCACATGCGCCCGCCGTCCGCCCTTGGCCAGCCGGGCCTGCACCGCGAAGACGTCGACCTTGTGGTAGTGGAGCGCATGCAGGGTCGCGGCCGTGGGGGAGGGCACCCAGGCCGTATTCGCCCCCGCGCGGGGATGGGCGATCTTCTCGTCCAGCATCGCCGCCATCAGGTCGGGCATCGCCCACATCCCCTTGCCGATCTGGGCGCGGCCCGACAACCCGCACTCCAGCCCGATATCCACGTTCAGGTTCTCATAGGCCGTGATCCAGGACTTCCGCTTGATGAAGTCCTTCCGGCTGAACGCCCCCGCCTCCATCGAGGTATGAATCTCATCCCCAGTGCGATCCAGGAAGCCCGTATTGATGAACGCCACCCGCCCTTTCGCCGCCCGGATGCACTCCTTCAGGTTGACAGAGGTCCGCCGCTCCTCGTCCATGATCCCCAACTTCACCGTGGCCTTGGGCAGCCCCAGCACCTCCTCCACCCGCGCCATCACGGCGTCGGCGAAGGCCACTTCCTCGGGCCCGTGCATCTTGGGCTTCACCACATAGACCGACCCCAGGACCGAGTTCCGCATCCCCTCGGTCTTCCGCAGGTCATGCAGCGCGATGGCCACCGTCACCATCGCGTCCATCAGGCCCTCCGGGACCTCCGACCCATCCGGCAACAGGATCGCCGGGTTCGTCATCAGGTGGCCCACGTTCCGCACCCACATCAGGGCGCGGCCCTTCAGGGTGAAGGGCGAGCCATTGGGGTCCAGGAACTCCCGGTCGCCATTCAGCCGTCGCTCGACCCGCTTGCCGGCTTTCTCGAAGCTCTCCGACAGCGTGCCCTTCATCAGCCCCAGCCAATTCCGGTAGGCCCCGATCTTGTCCTCGGCATCCACACAGGCGACCGAATCCTCGCAGTCCATGATGGCGGTCAACGCGCTTTCCAGCTGGACATCGGCCAAGAGGGCCTGGTCGCGTGAGCCGATGAAATGCGCCCGGTCGAAGACCAACTCGACATGCAACCCGTTGTTCTGCAGCAGCACCGAGTCCGGCGCCCTGGGATTGCCCCGGTAGCCCGCGAACTTCGAAGGGTCCACCAGGGGCAGGTCGTCAACCAGAAGGGCCCCGTCCTTCACAACATAGCGGCGCACATCGGCATGAGAGGTCCCGACAATCGGAAACGCCTCGTCCAGGAAGACCCGCGACCGCGCCACAACGCGCGCACCCCGGCCCCGCTCATAGCCGCCCGAGGGGGGCAAGGACCCCATCGCGTCCGTCCCGTAGAGGCAGTCATAGAGGCTTCCCCAACGGGCATTCGCCGCGTTCAGGGCGTAGCGGGCGTTCGTGACCGGAACCACCAATTGCGGACCCGGAACCTTGGCAACCTCGGGGTCCACGTTCGTCGTTTCGATGCTGAAGGCCGGTCCTTCGGGAAGAAGATAGCCGATCTCGGCCAGGAAGGCCTTGTAGGCCGCATGGTCATGCGGCTGGCCGCGCCGCGCGATGTGCCAGGCGTCGATCTTCGACTGCAACTCATCCCGTTTCGCAAGCAGCGCCCGGTTCTGTGGCGCGAAATCGGCCAGCAGGTTCGCAAACCCTGACCAGAATGCCCCGGTCTCGATCCCGGTGCCGGGCAAGGCCTCGTCCTCGATGAAACGGGCCATCACCGCGTCCACCTTCAGCCCCGCTCGATCCAGACGGTCTGCCATGTGTCCCTCCGTGTGGCCCCGGGGCCGCTTTGTATGCTGTGGCACACAATAGGCGAGGGCGGGGGCAGGGGCAAAGGAAACAGCGGTAGAATTTCAAGCAAAGCCGAAAATCACTTGTCGGGAAATCCAGAAGGCAAGAAACTTCGCAATCTGGCTAACTTTCTGCTTCCCCGACTCGCGGGCAGGTGTATAGTTAGCGATATGGCTAAGCATGATCCCCACCTCGACCTGCTGTTCCACGCCCTGTCCGATCCGACACGGCGCATGATGCTGAACCGGCTGGCCAAGGGGCCCGCAGCGGTGACGGAACTTGCCGGGCTTTCAGGGTTCAGGCTTCCGACGGTCCTGCGCCATCTGTCGGTGCTGCAAGAGGCAGGGCTGGTCGCGACCCAGAAAGACGGCCGCGTCCGGTCCTGCGCTTTCCAGCCAGCGGCCTTGCGGCCGATGACCGACTGGCTGGAAGACCAGCGCAAGTTGTGGGAGGCGCGGCTGGACCGCCTTGACGACTACGTGATGAACCTGATGAAGGAGCGCGAGAAATGAACGCCGAACTTGACCCCGAGCTGGACCTCGTCCTCACCCGCGAGGTGAATGCCCCGCGCGAAATCCTCTACATGTGCTGGACCACGCCCGAACACCTTGTTCATTGGTTCGTGCCAAAGCCGCACAAGGTCACAGCCTGCGAACTTGATGTCCGCCCCGGTGGCAAGTGCAACACGACCTTCAATGTCGAAGGCAACGAGATGCAGAACAACGGCGTCTATCTGGAAGTCGTTCCAAACGAAAAGCTTGTTTTTACCGATGCTTACACCGAAGGCTGGAAGCCCGCGCCCGAACCCTTCATGACCGCGATACTGACTTTCGAGGACATCGGGAACGGGCGGACGAAATACACAGCCATCGCGCGCCACCGCAACGCGGATACTGCCAAGGCGCACAAGGACATGGGCTTCTACGACGGCTGGGGCACCGTGGTCACCCAGCTTGAAGAGTACGCCCAGGGTCTGAAGAAATGAGCCGGGATACGGTGGGCGACCGTTTCGCAACCTTGACCTTCGAGCGTCGCGTCGCGGCCCCGGTCGCAACGCTCTATGCCGCCTGGACCTCTCCTGCCGCCCGCGCGGTCTGGGCCGCGCCTGCGCCTTCGGTGACGGTGGAGTTTCTGGAGGCCGACTTGAGGGTCGGGGGCCGCGAGGTCTCGCTCTGCAAGGTGGCGGGTGAGCCGGATATCCGGGTCGAGGCCGGGTGGCTGGACCTGGTCCCCGAAGCGCGGACCGTGGGCTATGAGGTCGTCTCGCGCGAAGGCCGGAACCTTTCGGTGGCTTTGGCGACCGCCGAGTTCAGCGCCGAGGCGGATGGAAGCCGGATCGTCGTGACAGTGCAGTTGTCATCCCTGGCCGAGGACATGGCTCAAGGCTACCGGCAGGGCTTCGATGCGGGGATGCAGAACCTTGCCGCCGTGGCCGAGCGCACGATGGTGATCCAGCGTGTCATCAGGGCCCCCGTGCCGGTGGTCTGGGGCGCCTGGATGAACGCGGAGAGCCTGCCGAAATGGTGGGGCCCGGACGGCTTTTCCTGTCGCACCACCCGCATCGACCTACGGGGCGGCGGCGATTGGGTGTTCGACATGATCGCGCCGGATGGCACGGTCTTTCCGAACCACCACAAGTACGGCGCAGTGATCCCCGAGTCGAGGCTCGACTACACGCTGCACTGGGGCGAGAACGGTCCGAAACACGCCGATGCCTGGGCCATGTTCGACGACATCGGCGGGGCGACCCGGGTGACGCTAGGCATGGTCTTTGCCACTGCGCAGGAGTACCGGGACGCCAAGGGTTTCGGCGCGGTCGAGCTTGGCCTGCAGACGCTGGGCAAACTGGCACGCGCCGTCGGCGCCGAATAAGTCAGTTCGTCGGGGCCCCGCCCTCGGCCTTCCGGCGCGCGACGAAGGCCTCCAGAGCCTCGCGCGTCCCGGGGTCGAGCGGCGGTTCCTCGTAACTCGCCAGAAGCTCCTTCCAGATCCGGTTGGCGCGGGCCGGGGCTTCCTCGGACCCACGGGCCAGCCAGGTCGGGTAATTGTCCCAGTTCGACAGCATCGGCGGGTGAAAGGCGGTTTCATACTGCGCCATGGTCTGTGCCGTGCCGAAGAAATGCCCGCCCACCCCGGCCTCGACGATGGCCTCCAGTGACAGAGCCTCGTCGCTGACCGCGATGGGCCGGAAGTAGCTTTGCATCATCCCCAGAAGCTCGGCGTCCAGGATCAGCTTCTCGAAACTGGCCGTCAGCCCGCCGTGCATCCAGCCCGCGCCGTGGATCACCAGATGCGCGCCGCCCATCAGGCAGCCCCAGAGCGACATCATCGACTCGTAGGCGGCCTGCGCGTCCAACGCATTCGCCGCCGTGGTGTTCGAGGACCGGAACGGCACGCCGATCCGCCGGGCGAGCTGCCCACTGGCTTGCGCCGCCTTGGCATATTCCGGCGTGCCAAAGGCCGGCGCGCCGGTCTTCATGTCGACATTACTGGTGAACCCGCCATACATCGCCGGCACCCCCGGCCGGACGATCTGCGTCAGCGCGATGCCGAACATCGCCTCGGCATGCTGCAGCACCAGCGCCCCCGCCAGGCTGACCGGCGCCATCGCACCCGCAAGCGTAAAGGGCGTCACAATCGCCACCTGCCCGTGTTCCGCCAGCGCGATCAGCCCCTGGCTCATCGGGTCGTCCAGCTGACGGGGAGAGTTCGTGTTTATCACCCCCATCATCATTGGCTGGCGCGCCAGATCATCCAGCGACCAGCCCATCACCAGCGCGGCCATGTGTAGGCCGTCCATCGTCCGCTCGGTCCCCAAGGCGTTCAGGTTCCAGCTTTTATCCAGAAGCGTGCACTGCGACAGGTAGAGGTCCAGGTGCCGGGTCGCGGCGGGCAGGTCCATCGGCTCCAGTGGCCCGCCGGATTCCTGCTGCAGGACGTTCAGGCTTTGGCAGAGGCGCAGGTAGTCCTGCATGTCCTGCAGCGTGCCGTCGCGGCGACCGCGGTCGAGGTCCATCACATAGGCTGGGCCGCCGACGGTCGAGAACACCGTGTCGTTGCCGCCAAAGCGCAGGTCCTTGGCGCGGTTGCGGGCGGCGATGGTGAAGGTGCGGGGGACGGATGCCAGACAGGCCTCGATCAGGCCGGGGTCGGGGTAGACCATCTGCCCGTAGATCCTGGCCCCGGCACGGCGGAAGTGGTCCAGTGCCGTCCCGTTCAGGACCCGCATCCCTTGCGTCGCCAGCAGGGAGAGCGCGGCCTGGTGGATCGCCTCGACATGGTCCTCGGACAGTACCCGGATCGGGTCGTAGACCCGGGGCACCTGCCCGAAGGGCGGCTGGGGAATGGCGTTCGGGCTCCGTGCCGGGCGGCGCTGGCGCATCAAGAGCTCCTCAGGGGTGGTAGCTCCCGGCGTGGGGGCAGATCGGGTTCGCCCAGCAATCGGGCGTAACGGTGGGCCGAATGGACGGCATCGGCGATGGAGGAAGGGGCGAGGCAATCGCCGATGCGGGTGGCAGGGATACCTTGCGCGGTCAGGTCATCCAGCAGCGCCGTCTCGGGCAGCCGTCCGGTGCACAGGACCAGCGTCCCGCAGGGCAGGGTCTCTTCGCGCCCGGTGTAGACGCAGGTGAGCCGAACCACGCCTTCGTCCTGCGATTTCAACGCCTTCAGCGGATGCAGCCGTACCCCCGCCTCGATCAGTCGGGCCTGCAGGAAGTCCTGTTCATTGGTCATCACGGTCCAGGAGGAGGCCACCCCGGCGGTGGTCACATAGTGCACCTCATGCCCGGACACAGCCAGTTTCTCGGCCAGCGCGCCACCCATGAAATAATGCTCGTCGTCGTAGACCACGACCGGCCCGGTGACCTTTGCCCCGGCGAAGACGTCGTCCGGTGTCAGCGCACCGGGCAGGGCCAGGGGCCGGATCGCATAGACGCCAACCCCATCCCGCCTCCACGCGGACCCCGTGGCCAGCACCACATGATCCGCTCCGAACTCTGCGATGTCTGCGGCCCCCATCCGGCTGGCTGGAAACAGCTCCACGTTCGACAGCTTGCCGATCATGTGCAGCCGCCAGTCCCGAACCCTGATCCAGGTCTGCAGGCCCGGCAAGGTCGCCTCGCGCAGCAGGCGCCCGCCGAAGACCTCGCCCGCCTCCGCTAGCGCCACCTCCAGCCCCCGCCGCCCCAAGGTCAGCGCAGCCTCCAGCCCCGCCGGGCCGCCGCCGATCACCAGCGCCTTTTCTCGGCGCGGATAGACCGCGATCCGCTCCGGATGCCAGCCGCGTCGCCATTCCTCGCCCATCGTCGGGTTCTGCGTGCAGCGCAGCCCCACACCTTCATTGTTCGCCGCCCGGCAGATGTTGCAGCCGATGCATTCGCGGACCTCGTCCTCGCGCCCCTCGCGGATCTTGGCAGGCAGGTACGGGTCGGCGATGGAAGGCCGCGCCGCGCCGATGAAGTCCTGCACCCCGCGCTTGATCTGGGAAACCATCCGATCCGGAGACGTGAACCGCCCCACCGACACTACGGGCTTCGTGGTAAGGCGCTTCACAAAGGCAACGTTCTCCTCCTGAAACCCCTCTGCCGAAAACCGTGCCGAGCGCGAGTCATTGCCCAAGGCCCCGGCCACGTTCACGTCCCAGAGGTCGGGCAGCTCCGCCAGCATCTCGATGATCTCGCGCCCCTCGCCTTGCGACGTGATCCCCTCCGGCCCGTGCAACTCATCCACCGCGAGCCGCACTGCCACGGCGCAGGTGTCGCCGACGGCCTCTTTCGTATCCTCGATCATCTCGCGCAGAAGGCGTACCCGGTTCTCCAACGACCCGCCGTAGGCATCGCCCCGGTGGTTGGTGCGGCGCGACAGGAACTGGAAGGGCAGGTAGTCGTGGCCCGCGTAGACATAGACGATGTCGAACCCCGCCCGTTTCGCCCGCAAAGCCGCATCCCGCTGCCAGCCCCGGAAGGCCTTGATATCGCTTGCATCCATCGCCCGCGCTGTCGCGGGCAGGTGGTAAAGCGCGGGCTGCATGTCCGGAGCTATCCCCGGCAACCGCGTCATCCGGTTCGAGGCATGCCCGCCCCCGTGCCACAGCTCGATCCCCGCCAGCGACCCATGCGCATGGATCGCCTCCGCCGTCAGGGCCAGGGGCGCAATGTCGTCATCGTCCCACAGCGTGAGGAAAGCATAGGGGCTGTCATCCGACGTAGGGTGGATCGAGCAATACTCGGTGCAGACCACCCCCCAGCCGCCTTCGGCCTTGACCCCGCGCAGGGCCGCGCCGGATTGCGGGCGCTGCCAGCCAAAGCCGGTGGCATGTGGGGTCTGGTAGAACCGATTGGGGGCGGTGACGGGGCCGATGCGGACCGGCTCGAACAGGATGTCATAGCGCGGGTCGCGGGGCATCGGGGGGCCTTTATCCTTCGGCCCCCGACAGTAGGGGCGGCGGGGAAGAGGCGTCAAGCGCGGCCTAGAACGGCAGCACCAGCTGCGAGGGCGGGGCCTTCCGCACCGGTCGCCGCCCCTCGCGGTTCCCTGCGCGGCTGGCGTGACGCTGGACGATCCCTGCCGCGGTTTCGGCAAATCCGGCCGACCGGCGGGCCTGGGTGATCCGCTCCTTCGCCTCGCGCGCAGCCGTCGCCACGTCGATGATCGGCTCGGGGTAGCGCCGCCCCAGAAGCCTCTGCGCCTCGGGCCAAAGCCAGGGCTCCTGCAGGAAGGCGTCGGGGACCCCCGCCAGTTCCGGCAGCCAGCGGCGGGTGAACGCACCCGAAGGGTCCTGGTCCAGCCCCTGTTTCACCGGGTTGTAGATGCGTGGGATGTTGATGCCCGTGGTCCCCGACTGCATCTGCACCTGCGGCCAATGGATGCCGGGTTCATAGTCCGTGAACATCCGCGCAAGGTGCTGCCCCGTCACCCGCCAGTCGAGCCAGAGGTGATAGGACGCGACCGAAATCACCATCGCCCGCATCCGGAAGTTCAGCCACCCCGTCGCCCGCAGATAGCGCATGCAAGCATCCAGGAACGGCAACCCCGTCTCGCCATTGGCCCAGGCCGCCAGCCGCGTCGCGTCCGTCTCGCGGGGCCGCGACACCGCCATCGGGTGCAGGTCGCGGAGTTCGATCGACGGCTGGTCCTCCAGCTTCTGCATGAAGTGGTCCCGCCAGGCGAGCCGCGACTGGAAACTGGACAAAGACCCGCCCCACTTGCCCCCCGGGCGCTCCGACTGCCGCGCGGCGGTCGCCTGCACCACCTCACGCACCGACAGCGTCCCCAGCGCGAAGTGGGGGGACAGCCGCGAACAGGCCCGCTCCGCCGACAACGGAGACGACATCGCCACCCGGTAGGGTTCACCCCGCCGGGACAGGAAACTGTCCAGCAACTCCAGCCCCCGCGTCCGGCCGCCAAGCTGCCGATGCGGGCAGGGATCGGACGCCAGTCTCAACGCCTTCGCCGAGGGTATCAGCCCCGCCTCCACCCCCTCCACCGCCCGCAGGGCCGGGGCGGGCAGGGCAGGGGCTGCCATGAACCCATCGCGGCTCGCTGCCCAGATGTCGCGTGAGGGCAACCGCCGCACCACGCCCGACTGCGGCACCTCCACCCACTCCACCCCGGCAGACCGCGCCCAAGCCGCCACCCGCCTGTCCCGCGCATAGGTCCAGAGGTTTCCGGTCTCCTCATGGCTGACGATCCGACTGACCCCATGCCGCTTGCACAGGCCCGCCAGCACCTGCACCGCATCGCCCACCCGCACGACCAGCGGTGCGCCCAGTGCAGCCAGGTCATCCCGCAGATCGGCCAGCGCCTCCGCCACGCACTCCCACTGCCGGGCCGATGCATCAGCCTGCGACCACAGCTCCGGTTCCACCACATAGGCCGGCAGGACCGGCCCCAGCCCCGCCGCCAGGGTCAGGGCCGGGTGGTCATGGACGCGCAGGTCACGCTTCAGCCAGACGAGAACATTCATGGAACATAGATGTAGCCAGCGGCAGGGATTCGTAAAGCGGCAAAAGACTGTTACCGGCCTGCCCCTTGCGCCGCCCGCCATTCCCCGTAGCTTCGTTACAAAGGAGTTACCAATGACCGAGCAGAAGACCGTCTACCTCGCCGACTACCAGCCCTACAGCCATGTCGTCGACAGCGTGGACCTGACCTTCCGCTTGCACCCCTCGGCAACGCGCGTCATCACGCGCATGAACCTGCGCCCCAATCCCGCGCGCAAGGATCGCAATCACCTGCGCCTAGACGGGGAGGGGCTGACGCTCGTCTCCTGCCGCCTCGATGGCCAAGCCATCACGCCGACGGTCGACGCCCAATCCCTGACCATCGCCGCCCATGTGATCCCCCACGGCCCCTTCACGCTGGAAACCGAGGTCGAGATCGCACCCGAAGGCAACACCGCGCTGGAAGGCCTTTACATGTCAAACGGCATGTACTGCACCCAGTGCGAGGCGGAAGGCTTCCGCAAGATCACCTACTACCCCGACCGCCCCGACGTGATGTCGCGGTTCAAGGTGCGGATCGAATCCGACTTGCCGGTCCTTCTGTCGAACGGCAATCCGACAGGGCAGGGGCCCGGATGGGCCGAATGGGACGACCCCTGGCCCAAGCCCGCCTACCTGTTTGCCCTCGTCGCCGGCGATCTGCGCGCCCATTCGGCGAAGTTCGCCACCGCCGCGGGCCGCCCGGTCGACCTTCACATATGGGTCCGACCCGGCGACGAGGACCGCTGCGCCTATGCAATGGACAGCCTGATCCGGTCGATGCGCTGGGACGAACAGGTCTATGGCCGCGAATACGACCTTGATGTCTTCAACATCGTCGCCGTCGACGACTTCAACATGGGCGCGATGGAGAACAAGGGGCTGAACATCTTCAACTCCCGCTATGTTCTCGCCAGCCCCGAAACCGCGACCGACGACGACTACACGCGGATCGAGGCGATCATCGCGCATGAATACTTCCACAACTGGACCGGCAACCGGATCACCTGCCGCGACTGGTTCCAGCTGTGCCTGAAGGAAGGCCTGACCGTCTTCCGCGACCACCAGTTTTCCGGCGACATGCGGTCATCCGCCGTCCGCCGGATCGAAGATGTGGTCACCCTCCGCGCCCGCCAGTTCCGCGAGGATGACGGGCCGCTCGCCCATCCGGTTCGGCCCGAAAGCTTCATCGAGATCAACAACTTCTACACCGCCACGGTGTACGAGAAGGGGGCCGAGGTCATCGGGATGCTCAAATCCCTGGTCGGCGACGGCGGCTACAAACGCGCGTTAGACCTCTACTTCGACCGCCACGACGGCGACGCCGCCACCATCGAGGACTGGCTGAAGGTTTTCGAGGACGCGACGGGCCGCGACCTGTCGCAGTTCAAGCTCTGGTACTCAGAGGCTGGCACCCCGCGCCTGAAGGTCACGGACAGCTGGGACGACGGCGTCTACACGCTGACCTTCACCCAGACCAATCCGCCCACGCCCGGCCAGCCGGACAAGCAGCCCAAGGTCATCCCGATCAAGGTCGGCCTTCTGAACCCCAACGGCGACGAGGTCGTCCCGACGATCATGCTGGAAATGACGCGGGCCAAGCAGTCCTTCCGCTTTGACGGGCTTGCCGCGAAACCGGTGCCCTCGATCCTGCGCGGCTTTTCCGCCCCTGTGGTGCTGGACCGCAAGCCCGCGCCCGGGGAACGCGCTTTCCTTCTGGCCCATGACACCGACGCCTTTAACAAATGGGAGGCAGGCCGTGCCCTGGCCAAGGAGGTAATGGCCGAAATGGCGCTTAAGGGCACGCCGGTCCGGTCCGATTGGCTGGATGCCTTGGCCGCCGTAACCTTCGACGACACGCTCGACCCCGCCTTCCGCGCGCTGTGCCTGCGCCTGCCGGGCGAAGATGATCTGGCCCAGACCATCCATTCGATGGGCCGCATCCCGGACCCAGCCAAGATCCATACTGCCCGGCGCGAGATGGCGGGGGCGCTGGCGATCCGGCTTGGGGATGGATTGTCGCGGCTTTACAAGGACCTGGACGATAACGCGCCCTTCTCGCCCTCGGCCGCACAGGCGGGCCGCCGGGCGCTGAAGATCGCCGCACTCCAGCTTCTGACCCGCCGCGACGGTGGCAAACTGGCCGCCTCGGCCTTCACCCGTGCCCGCAGCATGACCGAGGAAATCGGTGCCCTTGCTGCCCTTCTGGACGTCCAGCAAGGCCAAGCGGAACTGACCTCCTTCGCCGCCCGCTGGGGCCGCGATGCCAACGTGATGGACAAATGGTATGCCCTGCAAGTCGGCTATGCCGAACCCGGCGATGCGGCGGCGGTTGCGGCCCGGCTGATCCAGACCCCGGGCTATGACTGGAAGAACCCCAACCGCTTCCGCACTGTGATCGGCGCGCTGGCCGCGAACCATGCGGGCTTCCACCACCGCTCGGGTGCCGGGTACAAGCTGGTCGCCGACTGGCTCATGAAGCTCGACCCCCTGAACCCGCAGACTTCCGCCCGCGTCTCGACCGCCTTCGAGACCTGGCCGCGTTACGATGCGGCCCGCCGCAAGCTGGCGCGCACCGAGCTGGAGCGAATGCTTGCGGTTCCGGATCTGTCGGGCGATCTGCGCGAAATGGTGGAAAGGATGCTGGCTGCAGGGTAGTGTTGCCGTGAGATCGGCCGGCTGTCCGGCCGGTCGTCGTGGGAAGTGTTCAGGTACGGAACGTTAGTGTTATGCCCTATATTATTGCTTTGCTTGGAATTCTGGCTGGTGCTTATTTCTGGTTCATGCGCGCCCGTGCCGCTGCCGATGCCGCGCGCGAGCTGACCGGGGTCGCGCAGGACGTCATGGCGGCCGCGCGCCGCTTCGGGTTTCGGCGCAGGTACAACGAACACCCGGTCGAGTCGCTGGAAGAACCCGACGTCGCCATCGCCGGGGCCGGCCTCGCCTTTCTCGAACTTGGCGGCCTGCCCACGTCGGAACAGCATGACCGGCTGATCGCCAGCCTGCAATCGCATCTGGGCCAAAGCCAGGGCAAGGCGGAAGAGGCGGTGATCCTTGGGCGCTGGCTCATCACCGAATGCGGCGGGGCGCAGCAGGGGCTCGCCCGGCTTGCGCGGCGGCTCTACAAGCTGCGCGGTGCCGACAGCTTCCAGCCGCTGATGGCGGTCCTGAAGGATGTCAGTGCCTCGGCGCGCGACAGTGCCGTCTCAACCCGGCAACGCGAGGCGCTGGAGGAGATCGCCCGGCTTTACCGGATCAGCTAGGCCTTACGCCTTGCAATAGGGCTGCTGACTGGTCCAGGACGCCATGGCCGACCGCTTTTCGCTGGACCGCAACGGCGCCCAGTCGCGCCCGATGCCCCGATTGCCTCCCCCGGCTACTAGACCGTCCTTGGCCACTTGCGTCGACATGATCTCGACCGCACATTCCAGATTGGCCTCGCCGTCCTTCAGCGCCACGACAGACGTCGCCTGGCAGCCATAGTATCCGGCCGAGCGCGGGTCGATCTGCATCAGTCCGATCCAGCGGCCACCCCCGCCCGAAGCCTTCGGGTTCCAGGTGCTCTCATACTTTGCCACCGCCGACAAGAGGCCCGCCCAGAAGGCGCGACGCTCGTCGACCGAGGCTTCGGCATAGCCCGGACACCAGGTTTCGATGTCGGCCGGCACCCGTTCGGACAACAGCTGATCCTTGGTGGACAGGGCGACCAGGGTTGATTCGGTCCACTCCGCGCCCTCGGGGTGGTGGTCCCATTGCATCGGCGGCGCGACAGCGGTCTTCTGCACTTCGGGCTCGTTTTTCATGCAGGCGACCAGCGAAGTCGCTGCAAACAATCCCAAAATCCCGCGCTTCAGCATGGCCGTGTCACCCGAAAATCACTGCATTTCCCTTTTTTCGCCCTGATCCGGGGTCACGTTAACCCTGCGACAGGCGAAAACCCGCCCGGAGAGCGAGTCGATGCTAGTTACACCGTCACTTATGCATGTGAAAACCCGTTCGGGTCGCAGTCAGCAAGAAGATGCCTCGGCGCTTCGGCTGGTGGGGGCTGCCAAGGCGCTCATGCCCGATGGTCTGGCTGCCGATCAGGTGCTCGCGCGCATCGACGCTCCGGTCCTCCGCTTCGGCGCGGAACGGACCGAATGGCAGTGCATCCGCGACGATCACGCCGCGATGGCGGCTGCTGGCGAATGGTCCGACCTTCTCGAGGCGCTGCGCTATACCGACCAGGAACGCGTCATGGCCTCGGGCGGGCAGCGGGTTGCGCCGCTCATCAGTCAAGGCATGCGCGCGGCACTCACCGGGGCGATCAGCCGCCAGGACTGGACCACTGCGACGGCCGAGCTTGCCGTGCTGGAAGGCTTGTACGAAAAGAACCCCGACGACTACTGCGCCGCCCAGGTCGTAGCGCAGGGTCACATCGATCTGGCGACCGCGCGGGGTAAGGCCGCGCCGCAGGGCCAGATTTCCCGCGATCTCTGGACCGACGGCATCGGCCATTTCGACCGGGCCGAGACGCTGGTCACCCAGTTCGACCCGATCGAGGAACTGTCGCCGCTTCTCGCCGCCACCCGCTATGCGCTCTTGCCCGGGATCGAGGATGGCGGATCGGTCTGCCGCGAATGGTACGAAGACTGGGTCGACCTTGACCCCGAGGATGCCTCGGCCCATGCCGCACATGCCGTGAACATGCTGCCCGGCTGGAACGGCTCGCTTGCCGCCTTCGAAAAGGAAGCCCGTCGCGCCGTGCGGATGACCGAAGCGGTCACCGGCAAGGCGGCCTATGCCATCTACCACATCACCGCCGTCGACACGCTGGGCGATCTGTCGCCGACTATCGACCTTGAATTCTTCTGCGAGGCCTTGGCCGACTACCAGTCCGCCACCGGTTGCCAGTTGCGCGCCAACGTTGCGGCGCATCTCCTTGCCGGAATGGCCATCGATCTGCGTCGGGATACCGCCTCTGCGACCTACCAGATGACCAAGATCCGTGCAGCGCTGTCGGACGTGTTGTGGAACCGGATGCGCGAGATCCAGATGGACTGCTGGACCCGCGGTACCGAAAGCCTGGCCTTTGCCATGGCCGAGGTCTTCGGTCCCGCCCTGAAACGCGGTGCCCGCATCGTGCGGCGGGGTGACGGCCTTGGCACGCTGGTCCGCCGCACCTGAACTGCCGCCCTGACCTTCCGTCCTGACCCCTTGCCCTGACCTGCCTTGCGGCCTAAACCCGGCCCCAAGGACCATCGGAGGCACCCATGCTCGACCTGACCTACACCGCGCCGACCCCCAAGGTTATCGCCGGGGCCAAGCATGACTGGGAACTGGTCATCGGGATGGAGATCCACGCCCAGGTGTCCTCGAACGCCAAGCTGTTTTCCGGCGCCTCGACGGCCTTCGGGGCGGAACCCAACTCCAACGTTTCCTTCGTCGATTGCGCGATGCCGGGGATGCTGCCGGTCATCAACGAATTCTGCGTCGAACAGGCAGTGCGTACCGGGCTTGGCCTGAAAGCGCAGATCAACCTGCGTTCGGCCTTCGACCGGAAGAACTACTTCTACCCCGACCTGCCGCAGGGCTATCAGATCAGCCAGCTTTACCACCCCATCGTGGGCGAGGGCGAAGTGATCGTCGAAATGGGCCCCGGCGTCGCCCGCCGGGTCCGGATCGAACGCATCCACCTCGAACAGGACGCCGGCAAATCCATCCACGACATGGACCCGAACCTTTCCTTCGTCGACTTCAACCGCACCGGCGTCGCGCTGATGGAGATCGTCTCCCGCCCCGACATCCGCGGGCCGGAAGAGGCCGCGGCCTATGTGACGAAGCTCCGCCAGATCCTGCGCTACCTTGGCACCTGCGACGGCAACATGCAGAACGGGAACCTTCGGGCCGACGTCAACGTCTCGGTCTGCCGCCCCGGCCAGTATGAGAAGTACCAGGCGACGCAGGACTTCAGCCACCTGGGTACCCGCTGCGAAATCAAGAATATGAACTCGATGCGCTTCATCCAGGCCGCCATCGAGTATGAGGCGCGGCGCCAGATCGCGATCATCGAGGATGGTGGCAGCGTGGTGCAGGAAACCCGCCTCTACGACCCCGACAAGAACGAAACCCGCAGCATGCGGTCGAAGGAAGAGGCGCATGATTACCGCTACTTCCCCGATCCAGACCTCCTGCCTTTGGAGATCGAGCAGGCCTGGGTGGATGGCGTGGCGGCGTCGATGCCGGAACTGCCGGACGCGAAGAAGGCCCGCTTCATGGCGGACTATGGCCTGACCGACTATGACGCCAACGTCCTGACCGCCGAACTCGACAGCGCGCGGTACTTCGACGAAGTCGCCAAAGGCCGCGACGGCAAGATGGCCGCGAACTGGGTCATCAATGAACTCTTCGGACGCCTGAAGAAGGAAGGTCACGACATCACCGAAAGCCCGGTTTCCTCGGCGCAACTCGGTGGGATCATCGACCTGATTGCCGCGGGGACGATCAGCGGCAAGATGGCCAAGGACCTGTTCGAGATCGTCTACACCGAAGGCGGCGACCCGACGGCAATCGCCGAGGCGCGCGGCATGAAGCAGGTCACCGATACCGGCGCGATTGAAAAGGCCGTGGACGAAATCATCGCGGCAAACCCGGAACAGGTTGAAAAAGCCAAAGCAAATCCAAAGCTTGCGGGCTGGTTCACTGGTCAGGTCATCAAGGCCTCGGGCGGCAAGGCGAACCCCGCGACGGTCAACGCGCTGGTCGCCAAGAAGCTCGGGCTGTAAGCCGGGGGCGCAAGACTTTTCGAAAAGTCTTGCAAAATCCTTCGAAGGATTCTGGACCGCTCTGTTGCGCAACTGGCGCGGTTCTGCCGGAAAAGGTCTCCGTGATTTGCGACAAGCCGCAGAATCTACTATGTGTTTGCCCGGTACAGTGCGGGAGAGGCCCGATGCAGCGCTTTGAGTTCAAGGTCATTCCTGCCCCCAAGCGGGGCGAAAAGGCGCGGGGGGTAAAGACCACCGAAGACCGCTTCGCGCTGGCCCTGACCAACCTGATGAACCAGATGGGGGCCGAGGGCTGGGACTATGTCCGCGCCGATTCCTTGCCCTGCGAGGAACGGTCGGGCTTCACCAGCACCAAGACGACCTTCCAGAACATGCTGGTGTTCCGCCGGGTCATCCCTGGCAGCGCCTCTGAAGCGCAGACCGGCTCGCGCCTGATCCTGCAAGACCAGGTGCCCTCCGGTCCTCGCCTTGGCCCGGCCGAGGCGCCGATGCCGGGCAATGCCCCCGCGCTTGGCCCGGCGAAACCCGATCTCGCGGCCGAGTAATCAGCCCGCGGCCTTCAGCGCCAGGGGCAGCGTTTCTTCAAGGATATCAAGCGTCTGGTCGTCACCCAGGCTGATCCGGATGCGGCGGTCCAGGGGGGCTACGCCGGGCATGCGAATGAAGACGCCCAAGGCGCCCAGTTCCGCCAGCACCTTCCGCGCATAGTCCCCGTCCCGCCCGCAGTCGATGGTGACAAAGTTGGTGGCCGAGGGCAGGGGCCTGAGGCCGTTTGCCCCGGCAATAGCCGACAGGCGGGCGCGGGCGGCAAGGGTCTGATCCTGCACGTGTTTCAGCCAGTCCTTATCGGCCAGCGCCGCCAGCGCGCCCGCTTGGGAAACCCGGCTCATCCCGAAATGGTCGCGCACCTTGTCGAAGGCCAGCGCGAGGTCCGGGTTGGTGATCGCATAACCCACCCGCGCGCCCGCGAGGCCATAACCCTTTGAAAACGTGCGCATCCGGATGACCTGCGGGTGATCCGCCGGGATCGCCGGAACCGTGTCAGGCGGGGCGAGGTCGGCATAGGCCTCGTCCAGGATCAGAAGCGTGTGGTCGGGCAGGTTCGCCACCATCTCTTCCACCACCGAAGCCGGGTGGTGGCTGCCCATGGGGTTGTCCGGGTTGGCGAAGTAGATCAGTTTCGCGCCCAGGGATTTCGCCGTGGAAACAAGGGCTTCCGGGTCCTCGTGGTCACCCTTGTAGGGCACTCTCGTCAGCACCCCACCATAGCCTGCAACATGAAAGTTGAAGGTCGGATAGGCGCCAAGGCTGGTCACCACCGGTGTCCCAGGCTCCAGCACCAGCCGACACACCAGTCCCAACAGCCCATCGATCCCCGGCCCCACCGCGATATGCGCAGGCGTCACCCCATGATGCGCCGCAAGGGCCTGCTTCAGATCATGATTTTCCGGGTCGCCATACATCCAGGCACCCGTTGCCGCCTCCTGCATGGCCGCCACGGCCTTGGGCGACGGCCCGAACAGGCTCTCGTTCGCCCCAAGCCTCGCGCGGAACGGCACCCCCGTCCGGCGCTCCAGCGCCTCGGGTCCGGTGAAGGGCACGGTGGAGGGCAGGGCGGCGGCGTGGGGGGTCAGAAAGCGGCTCATGGCGCGGAGGCTGGCATGGCGTGGGGGCCGGACGCAAGGGGCCGCAAACGGCCCATCTACGACGCGTCTACCGGGCGTATTCATCCCATGCATACGCGCGTATGCATGGGCAAGGACGCAACGCCCCTAGCGCAGGAACTTCCGGCGGCTCTCCTCGGCGATGGCCTGCAGCATTTCCAGCCGCGCCAGCTCCGCCATCGCGGCCTTCCGCTCCGCCTCATCGGTCAAGCCTGCAAGCACCGCACGCTGCGCCGCGACCTGCTTCTTCAGCGTGATCTCCTCGGGCAGCACGCCGGCCTCTGCCATGATCCGGAAGCCCACTGCATCGCCGGGAGAGACGAAGGCATCGCCCGGGCGGTCGGGCAGGGGCTTGCCCTCACCCTCCAACCCTTGCAGCTGGCCCTTCAACCGGGCCTTCTGGATCTGGCGTTCCGCCAGGCGCGAGAGCCATGACATCGCAGTGCCTCCACCCGCAAGGTGGGCGCGCCCGGGCTCCGACGCAAGCCCCTATTGGGACTTCGCCCAGTTCACCGTCACCACATAGTCGGACAGTTCCGGCGGGCGACCCAGCTTTGCCAACTCTTCCGTCGTCGGCGCCAGGTCGACCAGGCCCCAGGTCCATCCCGCCGCGCTGGCAAGGTCCGTCGCGTCGTCACACAGGTTGCAGAGCACGATCTCTTGCTTGGCTGTCTTTGTCGACACGGTTATCTCGACGCGGATCATCCCCTCCCAGTAACAATCCGCACCCGCCGGGCAGCGGCCGTCCTCCACTTTGGTCACCAGGAGTGTCACGTCCGTATCTGGGACCAGCGTGGCTTCTCCACCTGGAAGGGCGATCTCGGGGAAGAGCTGCGGGGTCAGGGGGAAAGCGGCAGTGGCAAGGCCGATCAGGGCCAGAGAAGCAAGGGCAAGACGCATGGGCGTTTCCTTTCCGGGGTTGGCATCAGTCTGACGCGCCGGCCCCGGAAAGGCTTGGGTGGGGTTTCCTTACCCCCCGAAACTACCCCAGATCCGACAGGCGCTTCAGCGCCTCCTGCATCTTCGCGGCCTCGTCCTGACGCGCCTCCAGGTTCGACTGCGCTTCCATCACCACGTCCTCGGGCGCGGACTTGACGAAGTTCGGGTTGTCGAGCCGGCCTTTCAGCCCCCCGATTTCCTTCATCAGCTTGTCCAGGCCCTTTTGCAGGCGGGATTTCTCCTCGGCAATGTCGATCAGCCCTTCCAGCGGAATCGCAAAGGCCGCGCCCTCCGCCGCCACGGCGATAGAGCCCTTGGGGGCTGCGCCTTCGGAGACGTTGTCCACCCGGGCGAGGCGCTTGATGAGAAGTTCGTTGCGCTGGAAGGCCGCACGGGCCTCCTCCGTAAGGCTGGTCGCCACGAGGTCGGCCTTCAGGCCCACCGGCACATGCACCTGCGCGCGGGCCGACCGAATGTCGTCGATGAGCGTCGTGACGAAGGTCATCTCGCGTTCGGCGTCGCGGTCGATGAGGGTCGCGGGCAACTCCGGCCAGTCGGTGTGGACCAGCAGCTTCTCGCGCTTGCCCGTGGTGCCCCACAGCTCTTCGGTGATGAAGGGCATGAAGGGGTGGAGGAGGATCATGGACTGGTCGAGGACCCAGGCCATCGTTTGCCGCGTTTCCCCGGCGTCTGGGCCGTCGAACAGGGGCTTGGCGAATTCGACATACCAGTCGCAGACCTTGCCCCAGACGAACTTGTAAAGCGCATCGGCCGCCTGGTCGAAGCGGTAGTTCTCCAGCGCCTCGTTGACCTCGGCGAGCGTCTTGGCGGTTTCCCCGATGATCCACTTGTTCGCGGTGGCCGCAGGCGAGGGCGCGGGGCCGGTCGCGTGGCCTTCCCAGACCCCGTTCATCTCGGCAAAGCGGCAGGCGTTCCAGAGCTTGGTGCCGAAGTTCCGGTAGCCCGCGATGCGCTGGGTGTCGAGCTTCAGGACGCCGCCCAAGGAGGCCATCGCAGCATTCGCGAACCGCAGCGCGTCGGCGCCGTACTCGTCGATGATCTCCAGCGGGTCGATGACGTTGCCCAGGGACTTCGACATCTTCTTGCCCTTGGCGTCGCGGACCAGGCCGTGCAGGTAGACGGTGTGGAACGGAATGTCGTTCACCACGGCGAGCTGCATCATCATCATCCGGGCGACCCAGAAGAAGAGGATGTCCTGCCCGGTTACGAGGACCGAGGTGGGGAAGTATTTCTGCAGCTCCGGCGTGGGTTCCGGCCAGCCGAGCGTGCCGATCGGCCAGAGGCCGGAGGAGAACCAGGTGTCGAGGACGTCGGGGTCGCGGGCAATTTCTAGATTGATGTAGCGCCCTTCGTCACTCGGTCCGCCTTGCATCTTCCAAGCTTCACGCGGCGCGATTGACTCTTGGGGATACACCTTCGGGCTGCCGCGCTTTGCGCGCTCAGCGTTCTCCTTCTCCAACGAAGCGCTTCGATCCTGAGAGCTCGCATCCGGCGTAAATGCTGAAACCGTCACTTTGTAGTCAGGGAGTCCAGAAGCATAGAACTCCTGAGCTTTTTGGAGAGCTTCCGCTTCATTGTTTGCGCAGAATGGAACAGCGGAGCCTTCAAAGCCCTCCGCATTCTTGCCAATGATCGGCCCATACCAAACCGGAATCTGATGCCCCCACCATAGCTGGCGGCTGATGCACCAGGGTTCGATGTTTTCCAGCCAGTGGTAATAGGTCTTCTCTCCGCTCGGCGGGATGATCTTCGTGCGGCCGGTCCGCACCGCCTCCAGCGCAGGCTCCACGATCTTGGCGGTGTCGACGAACCACTGGTCGGTCAGCATTGGCTCGATAACGACCTTCGAGCGGTCGCCGAAGGGCTGCATGATCGGCTTAGACTCGACATACGGCACGCGTTCCAGGTGCTCGGCCCCGGTTTCCTTGTCGACGGATTTCTTGAGCACTGTGACCGCCAGCCCCTCGGCCGTGATCTGCTCGACCACGCGCTTGCGGGCCTCATACCGGTCCAGCCCGCGCAGCTCGTCGGGGACGAGGTTCAGGGCGTCGATCTCGGCTTCCGACAGCGTGAAGTGCTGCTCGGCGATGCCGGGGGTCGCATAGCCCTTGGCGACCAGCCAGGCGCGGGACATGCGCTGGGCGATCTGTGCCGCTTCGGCGTAGGGGACCCCATCCGCGCGCATCTGGGCGCGGGTGTCCATCAGGCGGTAGCAGGGGATGCCCGCGCGTTTGGCGACGCCGTAGTCGTTGAAGTCATGCGCCCCGGTGATCTTCACCGCACCCGACCCGAAGGTGGGGTCCGGGTATTCGTCCGTGATGATCGGGATCAGGCGGCGATGCTCTTTCGGTCCCACCGGAATTTCGCAAAGTTTCCCGACGATTGGCGCGTAACGTTCATCCGATGGATGAACCGCCACGGCCCCGTCGCCCAGCATCGTCTCGGGCCGGGTGGTGGCGATGGAGATATAGTCGCGAGTCTCGCGCAGCGTCACGCGGCCCTCGGCGTCCTTCTCGACATATTCATAGGTCTCCCCGCCCGCGAGCGGGTACTTGAAGTGCCACATATGGCCGGGGACTTCGGTGTTCTCGACCTCCAGGTCCGAGATCGCCGTCTCGAAATGCGGGTCCCAGTTCACCAGCCGCTTGCCGCGGTAGATGAGGCCCTTCTGGTACATGTCGACGAAGACCTTGATCACCGCGTCGTGGAAGTTGCCTTCCTCGCCCGCCGGGGCACCGGGGGCGCCCGACATGGTGAAGGCCTCGCGGTCCCAGTCGCAGGAGGCACCCAGGCGCTGAAGCTGGCCGATGATCGTGCCCCGCGACTTCTGCTTCTGCTGCCAGACGCGGGCCAGGAACTTCTCGCGGCCCATCGTCCGCCGATCCGGCTCTTGCGACAAAGCCATCTCGCGTTCCGTCACCATCTGGGTCGCGATGCCCGCGTGATCGGTCCCCGGCTGCCACAAAGTGTCGTCGCCCTGCATCCGGTGCCAGCGCGTCAGGATGTCCTGCAGCGTGTTGTTGAACGCGTGGCCCATGTGCAAGGAGCCGGTGACGTTCGGCGGGGGGATCATGACGGAAAAGGCGGGCCGCCCGGGCTTGGCATTGGCCCCCACGCGGAACGCCTTGGCATCGAGCCAGAGCTTCGAGATGCGGGCTTCGGCCTCGGTCGCGTTGAAGGTCTTTTCCATCGGCATGAGCATTCCCCTTGTCCGCGCGGGTATTAGCGAAACCCGCGCGGAAGGGAAAGCGTCAGAAGGGCGGCAGGCCCATCAGCGCGCGGGCAAAGCACCACGTCACCAGCAGGGCGAACCCCGCCGCCGTCGCCCAGACCACTCCCCGGCTGCCGGTCAGCCCGGCAAGTGGCACGACATGCATCGCGTGCGTCGCCAGGAAGTGGGGCAGGCGCAGATCGCCGACCTCCAGCGACCAGCCCATCAGCGGGAACCGCGCGCCGGTGACTGGCGTGCCGACCAGATGCCCCGGCAGCGAGGACATCGTCCCCGCGACCGGCACGGTCAGGACAAAGGTCAGCACCAGCCCCAGCGCCACCGCCAGCATCAGCGGGTCGGCCCGGTGCCGCCAGAACACCACACCCATCGTCAGCGACAAGGAGGTCAGCGTCACCGCCGCCACGCCCATAAGGCTGTAAAGGGCCATCCAGATGCCCTCGACGTTGAAATGCGATGCAGTGCCAAGGGCCGCCGCCCCGCCGATCCACAGAAGCTCGCCCAGGATGCAGGCCGTCACGATGCCGATGTAGATCTGCCAGCGCCGCGAGGTGAACGTGCCCTCGGGCAGCAGCATGGCGAACAGGGCAAGTGACCCAGTATAGACCGCCAAGGCCAGATGGAATTTCAATGGCTTGAGCCAGATATTGTCGTCCTGAAACAGCCGGTCATCCATCCCATAGGCCACCATCAGGGGCAGGGCCGCCAGGGCGATGAACAGGGTCAGGCGCAGAAGCTGCGGATGTGCGGGCGAAACGGCCCAGGTGCGGGGGGCGGTCAGGGTGGCGGTCATGGCAGGACCTTTCGGGTCAGGATGAAGCGGAGGATCGCAAAGGCCAGAAGGCCCGCGGGACCGAAGAGGAAGGTCAGCACCAGGCAAGGGATCACCATCCAGTGCGCGATGCCCTCGGCCCGGGCGGTGCGTACTTCCCAGGCGCCGATGAACAGGTCGAAGGCCAGGTAGTGGACCCAACCCGCCAGGGCGACATGGGGATGGGTGAACAGCGCCTGCACGTCGGACAAGGTGCTGAAGCCGCCGGGCGCTTCCCACCAATAGGCGAGGATCAAGCCGCTGTAGCCAAGGGACAGGACGAGCGGGATCGTCACGGCTGCCGTCATTTGCGCCACGCGCGGCGCCAGCGGAGAGGCCAGCAGTGCCAGCCAGCCCAGCATCGCCAGCGGGTTTGCAAGTTGGAACAGGGCGTCGGGGGACATCGGGGAATCCTTATCTTTACACTGTCAGGATTATGGGGCGGATCGTCGCGCCGTCAAGAAAAATCTTTACGGTGGAAAGATGGGGCGCTAAGCCTTGGACATGACGGAAAAACCCTATCACCACGGCGATCTGCGCGCGGCGTTGCTGGCAGCCGGTGAGGCCGAACTGACCGAAAAGGGGGTCGAGG
Organism: Tabrizicola sp. T74; assembly: GCF_057219935.1. NCBI lineage: Bacteria > Pseudomonadati > Pseudomonadota > Alphaproteobacteria > Rhodobacterales > Paracoccaceae > Tabrizicola > Tabrizicola sp. T74. The sequence goes on from NZ_JBXVVT010000003.1 coordinate 417,078, forward strand.
GATTCTCGCTGCGGTCGGTCGCCAAGCGGGCGGGTGTCAGCCATGCCGCCCCGGCGCATCACTTTGGCGACACGAACGGGCTGCTCACGGCGCTGGCCACGGAAGGCTTTACCAAGTTCCAGGACACGCTGGACGCCCGTGAGCACGGCGCGACCGACGACCGTGACCGGGCAGTCCGCGCGGGGCTTGGCTATCTTGAATTCGCGCTTGCCCGGCCAGCGCTGTTCCGGCTGATCTTCTCCTCGGTGCGGCCCGACTTTGCCGCGCCCGATCTGGTGGCTGCAGCCAACCGGGCCTATTACCACCTCGTCGGGCTGGTGACGGCCCTCGGCGGGGGCGAGACGGATATCATTGCGCTCTGGGCCACCAGCCACGGCATCGCCGACCTGTCGGCAGACCGTAGAATGCTGGTTCTGCAGGGAAAATCGCCCGAAGAGCGTGAAGCGATGATCCGCGCTGTCCTTGTCCGCTGCTTGCCGGGAGGCGTTGGATGAGCTCTGGACCCGCTTCATGGGCCACCCCCATCGTCTTCGCCGCAGTCGCCCTGTACTGCTGGGTCGAGTGGCATCAGATCTCGGTCTCAGCGGCCCTGTTGGCCCGCGATCCGCTAGTTGCCCAGGCGACGATCATGGAGAAGAGACAACGCTCTGGATCAAACAGAGGACTTGCCAGCCTACTTGACCGCAACTGGGTGGTCGCACGCTTTGACGTGCAAGGCGGTGACAGGACCAGCGCGGAAACCAGTGTGTCTGAAGGACTGTTCAAGCGTCTTCAGGTCGGAGACCTTGTCGATATCCGCTATGCCTCATCCAATGCGCAGATCGCGGAAATTGAGCCGGGGACACTGGAAGCGGCAGCCAAGCTTCATCTGGTCGGGGCAATTGTGATTTCCGTGCTACTGCTGCTCTTGGGCACGATGATCGCCGTCTACCGGTCGGCAATGGCGCAGGTTCGGCGGTCGCAAGGCCACTAGACCGGTAGCCCGCTATCCGGTTTCGGTTGCGCCATCACGATCTGGCTTTGCACCCGCGCCACCGCCGGGTTCGGCAACAACCGGTTGTGGATCAGGTCGTTCAGCGCGGGCAGGTCGGCGCACCAGACGCGCAGGAGGTAATCCGCCTCGCCGGTCAGGGTCCAGCAGGCGACGACCTCGGGCAGGGTGGCGATCAGGCGCAGGAACCCTTGCGCCGTCTCGGGCGAATGTGCGGCCATCTGCACCTGAACAAAAGCCTGCACCGTCAGGCCAAGCTTTGCCGGCGACAGGCGCGCGGCATAGCCGGTGATAAGCCCGTCGGCCTCAAGCTTGGCGCGACGGCGGGCGGCCTGGCTGGCCGACAGGTTCAAATGGTCGCCCAGATCTTGCGCGGTGATCTGGGCATTGGCCTGCACGGCGGCAAGCAGGCGGGAATCGGTTGGGTCCAACATGCGAAAATCTCGCGCCAATGCTTCCAAGCTCAAGAAAAGCACGCATCATTCAGGCAACACAAGCCGAAAAATGCGCGCATCCTGCGGGGCAGGCGTGTCATTCTTGGCTTGAACAGGTCTGCCTGCAGGAGAACGCCATGGGACCCTTTCCGCACAACGCCCCGCGCGCAGTGCTTTCGCCCGAGAATCCCGCCGGGACCGACGGGTTCGAGTTCGTGGAATTCGCGCATCCCAACCCTGATGAACTGCGGGCGACCTTCTCCCGGATGGGCTACACTTTGACCGCGCGGCACAAGGCCAAGGCGGTGGAACTTTGGCAGCAGGGCGACATCACCTACATCTTGAACGACGAATCCGGCAGCCATGCCCGCAAGTTCGTCGAGGAGCACGGCCCCTGCGCGCCGTCGATGGGCTGGCGGGTTGTCGATGCAGAGCATGCCTTCAACCATGCTGTGAAGAACGGGGCGGAACCCTTTGAGGGACCAGAGAAAACACTGGACCTGCCCGCGATCCGGGGTATCGGCGGTTCGCTGATCTATTTCACCGACCGCTATGGCGACGCAAACCCCTACGACGCGGATTTCGACTGGGTCTCGGAGCCGAAACCGAAGGGGGTCGGCTTCCACTACCTTGATCACCTGACGCACAACGTCCATCGCGGCAACATGGACACTTGGTTCGACTTCTACGGGCGTCTCTTCAACTTCCGTCAGATCCGGTTCTTCGACATCGAGGGCAAGTTCTCCGGCCTGCATTCCCGCGCGCTGACCAGCCCCTGCGGCCGCATCCGCATCCCGATCAACGAGGACCGGGGCGAGACCGGGCAGATCGTCGAATACCTCAAGCGCTACAAGGGTGAGGGCATCCAGCACATCGCAGTTGGCACCGATGACCTCTATGCTGCGACCGACGCGATTGCCGAGGCCGGGGTCAAGTTCATGCCAAAGCCGCCGATGGCCTATTATGAGATGTCGAATACCCGCGTCGTCGGGCATCAGGAGCCGCTGGAGCGGATGGCCAAGCACGGCATCCTGATCGATGGTGAAGGGGTGGTGGATGGCGGCGAGACGCGGATTCTGCTGCAGATCTTTTCCAAGACCATGGTCGGGCCGATCTTCTTCGAATTCATCCAGCGCAAGGGGGATGACGGCTTTGGCGAGGGCAACTTCCGGGCGCTGTTCGAATCGATCGAGCAGGACCAGATCGACCGCGGGGTGCTGAAGGCGTCCTGAGCCTGCCGCGTCCGGGGGTAGGCAAGGCCCCTTCCTGCGGGTTAAGGAAGGGTAAACGTCCGCGCGTAAACATAGGTAATCAATAGATTATCCGGAAATGTCCACCGTGGACAGAGCCGGGCTATTCGTCCCCCGGCACCCCGTAGGACGGCGCCTGCGTCGGGTCCTCGGCCCGCTGGACATAGGCAGCCATCTGCGGGGCGTAGACGTCCCAGGCCTGCCGCAGCATTCCGATGGGATCGTCCGCCCAATCGATCCGCAGGTCGATCAGCGGCCAGTCCAGCCGGTCCGCCACCTTCAGCCCCGCCGAATGGACAGGCCCGGCCTCACCCCCTGCCCGGAGGCCTGCCTCCAGCGACTGCATCAGCCGTTCCCCCAGGTGACCCCTTGCGCCGGTGAAGGCCTCGACCATCGCCATCGGCACCAGTTCCCCCGCCAGCAGGTTTCCTCCCGCCGCGCAGTCCCCGGCCCGCGCCTCGCCCCAGATCCCCAGCACCTGACGGCCGGAATGGATCGCCGTGGCCCCGGTGCGGTCGACGACCAGAAGCTGGCGATAGTCGATGTGTGGCCTGCCGTTCTTGACCTTCGCCAGCGCCTCAGTGGCGGGCAGTCCTTGTTCCAGCTGGTCCAGGATCTGCGGGCCAAGGGCGGGGTCGGTGATGTTCTGCGAAGCGACCACCCCGACACCCGCCCGAACATGCGCGCAGCGCGCGGCGACGGCGGGAGAGGAAGAGGAGATCGCCATGCCGAACTGCCCGGTCCGGGCACAGCGAGCGATGATCGAGAAGGTCATGCGGGGGATCCTTGCAGCGGCGGGTCTGCACAGGAAAGGCCAAGGCCGGGCCAGAGGCAAGCCCCAGCCCGAGCTTGGGTTTACCAGCGACGCTCGAACCGACGGCGCAAGAGGATCGCAGCGACGTTCATGATCACGAGGAAGACCAGAAGCACGATGATCGCCCCGTTTGACCGCTCGATGAAGGCCGGGTCGGCGCGGCTGGCCCAGCTGTAGACCTGCACCGGCAGCGCGGTCGCGGGGTCAAGGAAGCCCTCGGGCGGGGCCGAGGGATAGTTGTCGACGAAGGCCACCATGCCGATCAGCAGAAGAGGTGCGGTTTCGCCGAGGGCGCTGGCCAGACCAAGGATCGTGCCGGTCAGGATGCCGGGCATCGCCAGGGGCAGGACGTGGTGGAAGACGGTCTGCATCTTGGACGCACCGACCCCCAGGGCCGCATCGCGGATCGAGGGCGGTACGGCCCGGATCGCCGCCCGGGTGGCAATGATGATGGTGGGCAGCGTCATCAGGCTGATGACCAGCGCGCCGACGACCGAGGAAGACTGGGGGAGCCCGGCGAAGTTGATGAAGACAGCGAGGCCAAGGATGCCGAAGACGATTGAGGGCACGGCAGCAAGGTTCGAGATGTTGACCTCGATCGCGTCGGTCCAGCGGTTCTTCGGCGCAAATTCCTCAAGATAGATCGAGGCCGCGACACCTACGGGAACGCACATCAGCGCGACGAGGATCATCATGTAGATCGACCCGAGGAGTGCAACGCCAAGGCCCGCGGCCTCGGGTCTCTGGTCCGAAGCGTCCGGGTTGGTGAAAAAGGTCCAGTTGAAGGACGAGTTGACGATTCCTGCGGCCTGTAGCTGTTCCACCAGGCGCAGCTGGTCGGGCGAGATCTGGTTGTCGCGCTCGGCCGTCTCATAGGTGACGCGACCCTTGAGAAATCCGTCGACCCGGCCCGCGGCGAGGATGGTGGTGTCTATGGTCGTGCCGATCATTCCGGGGTTGGCGAGAATCTTGGCGCGCAACTGCCCGGCGGCATCCTTCGAGATCAGCTCACCGATTTCTTTCTCCGAGACACCCTCTTGCGCGATGCCGCGGGCTTCAAGCTCGGCCAGGAGCGCACGGGCCAGGACCTTCTGGTAGCCGACCGTGGTGACCTTGCCCATTTCCTCAAGGTTGCGGTTGCCCTTCGGATCAAGCGTTTCGGCGGAAAGTTCGACGGGATAGGTCAGCGTTGCCTGATGGAAGGCCGAGATGCCATCGCGGAGGATGGTGAACAGCATCACCGCCAACATCACGAGCGAGATCGAAATCGCGACCAGACCGTAAATACGGAAGCGCGTCTCGGCGCCGTTGCGGCGCTTCATGTTGGCGCTGGCCGTCAGGAGCGACTGCTTGGGGGCGGCAAAGCCACCGGCGGAGATGTCGGTCATTCGTACTGCTCCCGGTATTTCCGGACGATCCAGAGGGCGAAGATGTTCAGGCCCAGCGTGATGACGAAGAGGGTCATGCCAAGGGCGAAGGCCACGAGCGTCTCGGGCGCGGCAAAGTCGGTGTCACCGGTCAACTGGCCGACGATCTTGACGGTCATCGTCGTCATCGCGTCGAAGGGGTTGAGCGAAAGCTTCGCGGCCGCGCCTGCGCCCAAGACCACGATCATCGTCTCGCCGATGGCGCGGCTGGCGGCCATCAGCATGGCGCCGACAATGCCGGGAAGGGCGGCAGGAAGGACGACCTGCCTCACCGTTTCGGATTTTGTGGCCCCGAGGCCAAGGCTTCCGTCCCGCAGGCTTTGCGGCACGGCGTTGATGATGTCGTCCGACAGCGACGAGATGAAGGGGATGTTCAGGATGCCGATCACGATCCCCGCGGTCATGACAGAGGAGCCGGAGTTGCCAAGTCCAAGCGGCTCGGCAAACCAGTCGCGCAGCGCAGGGCCGACAGTGACAAGGGCGAAGATGCCGAAGACGACGGTCGGGATGCCCGCGATCACCTCGATCAGCGGCTTGACCCAGTTGCGCGTGCGCTTCGAGGCATACTCGGCCAGGTAGATTGCGGCGAACAGGCCGATCGGCACGGCGACCAGCATCGCGATCAGCGTGATGTATAGAGTGCCCCAGATCAGCGGAATGATCCCGAGGTCGGAACCGCCGCGGAAGTTCGGCGACCAGGTCAGGCTGAAAAAGAAGTCCTGGAACGGGTATTTGCTGAAGAAGTCGAAGGTTTCCGACACCATCGACCAGACGATGCCCACCGTGGTCAGGACGGCGATCGACGATGCGGCGATGAGAAGCGCAAGGATCACGCGTTCGACCTGGTTGCGGGCACGGAAGTCGGGTTGGGCGCGGGTCACGCCCCAGAACAGGCCCAGGACGGCCAGGATCAGGACCAGCGCGGTACGACCGGCGGCCCCCCAGTGCGACAGCTCGCGGTAATCCTGCGCGGCCGACAGGATCTCGGGCGAGACGTCTTCCGCCAGGGCAACACCGACCGAAGCGAGAAGCTCGCGGATGTTTGTGGAGCCACTGGCCAGGTTTGCGGCCTGATCGTCGCTCAGCGCGCCTGCAGCGACAGCGGTATTAAGGCCGTCTGCAACGCGGCGGACATCGGCCAGCGTCAGCTCGGCCGTGGTCGGGTCGGCAACCAGTGCTGCGGGAAGCGCAGCCGAAATGCGGCCTTCAATCACCAGAGGCTGCAGGATCAGCCACAGGACAAGGGCACCGAGGGCCGGGATCAGGACCGAAACGGCTGCGTACCAGCCGTAGTAGCCAGGAAGCGAGTGCAGAAGCCTGGGGTTGCCCTGGGTCGAGGCCAGCGCGCGCTGGCGGGCCAGGAAGAAGGCCGCGACGGCCAGGACAGCGATGGCGGCAAGAAGCATCAGGACGGACATGTGGGCTTCCGGGCAAAAGGGTTGGGCGGGACCCGAAGGCCCCGCCCGGTTGTCTTATTCCAGCGGACCCATCGGGGTTTCCGCCGCGACCATCTCTTGCGTCGCGGCCAGTTCGGGATCCGACACCAGGCCATATTCCGCGAGCGGGCCATCCGGACCAGCCATGTCATCGGACACGAAGAACTCGATGTATTCCTTCAGGCCGGGGATCACGCCGATATGGGCCTTCTTGACGTAGAAGTAGAGCGGGCGCGACACCGGGTATTCGCCCGAGGCGATCGTCTCGGTCGAGGGGGTGACGCCAGACATCGGCGCGACCTTCAGCTTGTCGGTGTTGTTCTGGTAGAAGGACAGGCCGAACACGCCGATCGCCTTCTTGTCCGCGTCAAGGCGGGCCAGGGTTTCGGTGTAGTCGCCGTCGATGTCGATCGACTTGCCGTCGGTGCGCAGTTCCAGGCAGGCCTTCTTGGCGTTGCCTTCCTTTTCCTTGTCGTCCGCACCCTCGGCGGTCGCCTTGAACAGGTCCAGCGCGCCGGTTTCCTTGCAGCCCGCCTCGATCACCTTGATGTCGAAGACTTCGCGCGTGCCGTGCTTGGTGCCGGGAACAAAGGCCAGGATGTCCTGGGCCGGGAGCGCGGCGTTCACTTCGGCCCACTGGGCGGCGGCGTTGTCGACCAGTGCGCCGTCCTTGACGACCTTGGCGGCCAGCGCGTTGTAGACGTCTGCCGGGGTCAAGGCGAAGTCGGGGCCGTTCACGTCCGAGGCGAAGACGATCCCGTCATAGCCGAAGCGGACTTCAATGATCTCGGCCACGCCATTCGCGGCGCAAAGCTCGATGTCCGACTTGGAGATGCGGCTGGACGAGTTGGCGATGTCGACTGTGGTCTCGCCTACGCCTTCACAGAGCTTCTTGCGGCCGGCACCCGAGCCGCCGCCTTCGACGACCGGCGTCGGGAAGTCGAAGTTCTCGCCGAAAGCCTCGGCGACGATGGTGGCGTAGGGCAGCACGGTCGAGGACCCGGTGACCTGGATCTGGTCACGGGCGGCGGCGGGCATTGCGGCGGCAAAGGCCAGGATCGAGGCGGTGAGCGAGAGGGATTTCATCTTTGCACTCCTGAAATCGTGCGGCCCGTCGGGGGCGGCATGACAGCGCTGTAGTCCCGGCGCATGACGCTTAGATTTCAGAATTGTAAAAGCTGTGTGACAGTCAGCTGACGCCCAATATCTTTCGGGCGATGGTTTCGGCGATCATCATCGTGGGGGCATTGGTGTTGCCCGCGATGATCGTGGGCATCAGCGAGGCGTCGACGACGCGGAGGTTTTCGACCCCCCGGACGCGGCCCTGCGGATCGGTGACGGACAACGGGTCAATCCCCATGCGGCAGGTGCCGACCGGGTGATAGATCGTCTCGGCCCGCTGGCGGATGTCGGCTTCGAGCTGGGCGTCGGTCACAAGCCCCCGGCCGGGCAGGGTTTCCTTGCGGACATGGCGGGCCAGTGCCGGGGCCCGGACGATCCGACGGGCGATCTTCAGGCCGTTCAGCAGCGTCGGCAGGTCGTCGGGATGGGACAGGTAGTTCGCCTCGATTCGCGGCGCGGCCATTGGGTCGGGCGAGGCCAGGCTGATCCGGCCGCGGCTTTTCGGCTGAAGGTCGCAGACATGCAGCGTCAGGCCGTAGCCGAGCGACAGGCGGCGCCCGTGATCGTGCAGGTAGGCCGGGATGAAGTGGAACTGCAGGTTCGGCCGGTCGCGGGTGGGGTCGGATGTCACAAATCCCCCGGCCTCGGCCACGTTCGAGGTGAACTCGCCCTTTCCCTGGCGCAGGTAGGCCCAGGCGGCTCGGACCGCTCGTGGCAGGAAGCTTGGGGCGAGACCGATCGCATCGCGGGTCTTCAGCGCGGCCTGGACAGTGATGTCGAGATGATCGGCAAGGTTCGCGCCGACCTCGGGCGCGTTGTGGACCACCGGGATGCCCATGGCCTGCAGATGCGCCGCCGGACCGACGCCGGACAGCATGAGAAGCTGCGGCGAGTTGATCGCGCCACCCGACAAGATCACCTCACCGCCCTCGGCCAGATCGAGGGAGCGGTCGCGCAGGGCGACGCCCATGGCCCGGCGGCCATCGAAGATGACGCGCCGGACCTGCGCGCCGGTGATGAGGCTGAGGTTGGGGCGGGACAGGGCAGGTGCCAGAAAGGCGCGGGCGGCGCTGAAACGGCGGCCGTCCTGCTGGGTGACCTGGTAGAGGCCGACACCGTCCTGGCTGGCCCCGTTGAAGTCGGGGTTTACCGGGTACTGGCATTCCATCCCGGCGGCGACGAAGGCCCGGCTAAGCGGGTTCGGCTGCGTCAGGTTGCTGACGGTGAGTGGCCCGTTGGTTCCGTGATGGTCATCAGAGATGGCCTGGTTCCCCTCGAGGTCCTTGAACACCTCGCGGACCCTTGGCCAGTCCCAGTCCGGCCCGGCGGCGGCGGCCCAGTCGCGGTAGTCCTGCGGATGGCCGCGCATGTAGATCATCGCGTTGATCGAGGAGGAGCCGCCGAGGACCCGGCCCCGTGGCCAGAACAGGCGGCGGTTGGCAAGTTGGGGTTCCGGCTCGGTCGTGTAGCCCCAGTTCAGCCAGCGCATGTGCGCAAGCGAGGCGAGGCCAAGCGGCATGTGGATCATCGGGTTGCGGTCCGGCGGTCCGGCCTCGACGAGGCAGACGCGGGTGGCCGGGTCGGCGGACAGGCGGTTGGCCAGCACGCATCCGGCCGAGCCGGCGCCGACGATGATGTAGTGGAAGGTCATCCGAGGACCCGTTTGACCAGGCGGATCAGGCGCATCACGCGCGGAGTGTAGGGCGGAAACAGCAATGGCAGGGACAGGAACCGGTTCCGCAGCACCGCGCGTTCATGGCTGAAGGCAAGGTATCCGCTGTGGCCGTGGGCCGCGCCGATGCCGGACGTGTTCACCCCGCCGAAGGGCAGGTTCAGGTGGCTGTAGTGCACCAGGGTCAGGTTCACGCCGACCGCACCCGAGGTGGTGCGGCGGGTGATCTCGGTGATCCGGGCGCTGTCCTGGTCGAAGATGTACAGGGCCAGCGGCTTTTCTCGGGCGTTGATATCCATGATGACGCTGTCGAGCGTATCGTAGGTGTAGACCGGCAGGATCGGGCCGAAGATTTCTTCGGTCGCCAGGCGCGTGTCGGGTGTGACCCCTTCCAGAAGATGCGGGCCGATGGCTTGCCCGTCCTGGTGTCCGTCCAGGATCGGTCGTGCGCCCTTGCCCAGTCCTTCGGCGACCAGTGCGGACAGGCGGGCGGCGTGGCTTGCGGACACGATCCGCGTCAGATGCGGGCTGGCTGCGCCCTCGCCATAGGCCCGGGCGATCCTGTTGCGCAGCGCGGTCAGCAAACCGTCCTTGACCGAGGCATGGACAAAGAGGTGGTCGGGCGAAATGCAGTTCTGTCCGGCGTTCAGGAACTTGCCGAAGGTAATCCAGTCGGCAGCCTGTTTCAGATCGGCAGAGGGGCCGACGATGACCGGGGACTTGCCGCCCAGTTCCAGCGTAACCGAGGCCAGCGACCGGGCCGCCGCCGCCATCACGATCTTGCCCACCGCAGGTGAGCCGGTGAAGAAGATGTGGTCAAAGGGCAGGGACAACAGGTGCTCGGCCACGGCCTTGTCGCCCTCTACGACGGCGACCAGATCGGGCGGAAAGGTCTCGGCGATCATGCGCGCGATCAGGGCGCTGCAAGTGGGCGTCAGTTCCGATGGCTTGACGATCGCGGCATTCCCTGCAGCCAGGCAGGATGCGAGCGGACCGAGCGCCAGGTGAAAGGGCAGGTTCCAGGGGGCGATGATCAGGCAGGTGCCGCGTGGCTGGGTCTCGACCCTACCTGATGCGCCCAGGGTGGCCAGCGTCGGCCAGACCCGGCGCGGCTTCATCCAGCGACGCAGATGGGTCCGTGCGTGGCGGATTTCCTGCAAGGTGTTGAGGTAGTCCATGAGGATCGCTTCCGCCTCGGGGCGGCCAAGATCCGCCTTCAGCGCCGCGACGATGGCAGCTTCGTTGCGGCGGACCATGTTGCCCAGCCGATCCAGCGCGGCGCGCCGTTCCGCCAGACCGAAGGCCTGGCGGCGGGCGTCATTGCCGGACTTCATCCGGGAAAAGAGCGTGGAGGCGGTCGCAAGCATCGGGTCCATGTCCCGACCTTAGCCGGACCGTCGGCAAATCCCAGCAGGACGCAACGTCAGTTCGGGATCAGGCCAGTTCGGGCAGGAAGGCGGGGCAGGCAAGCTCCAGGCCTTCGGCGTAGATCACCTCGTCCTCGTCGAAGCGCAGGGTAAAAAGCCGGGCGTTGCTGACCGTCTCGTGGCAGATGAACTCGCCATCCGCCAGGCGCGAGACCGGGATCGCGGCGACAGCCACACCATAGAGCGCCCGGGCCCGCCAGTCGCGGATCAGGACGGGTTGGCCGGGCGAGAGAAGCAGGTCCTGATCGGGCCGGTCGTGGCCCATGGTCGAGGCCTTGACGCGCACAAGGTCCACCTGCTTGCGCATCACGACCGACACCGAGGTCAGCCGACGCGCCCCGCCGCGGGTTACGATCCGGTCGCCCGGGGTCAGGTATTCGACCGGGATCAGCCCGTCGAGCGTCCGCACCATGGTCCCGGCCAGCATGCCCTGCGCTTGGGGTTCATCACCCCTGCGGGCAGATCGAGAATAGGGTGCGTCAGCGTCCACGATTCAGGCCTTTCCGATGCGATAAGCCAGTCATCGCAGGGGTTTGTGGTCCGCTTTCGATGGCAGTTCGGTCATTTCTGGGCAGTTGTGGCCGTATCCCGCTAGGGTTGTGGCGGGAATGGGGCGGTGCTTTTGCCTCTCGCCCCCGCTGCAGGGCTTTGCTAGAAGGCGCCCATGCGGGTGTGGCGAAATTGGCAGACGCACCAGATTTAGGTTCTGGCGCCGCAAGGCGTGGGGGTTCAAGTCCCTCCACCCGCACCACTCCGGCCCGTACGGGTGCGGCGGATTCCCCCTTACATCGGATGGAAAGCTTTGCTATCAGGCCCGCCAATGCGCGCGGGGTTTCGGCCCTGTGGCGGTAAGCTATTGCGCAATCGCGCCCGAAAGATCGAGGAAGGACGTCCCCCCATGCAGGTCACCGAGACCCTGAACGAAGGCCTCAAGCGCGGCTATACCATCACCGTGACGGCGGCCGAGCTGGACGCCAAGGTCCAGGCCAAGCTGATCGAGGCGCAGCCCGAGGTCGAGATCAAGGGCTTCCGCAAGGGGAAGGTCCCGCTGGCGATCCTGAAAAAGCAGTTCGGCACCCGCATCCTGGGCGACGCGATGCAGGAAGCGATCGACGCGGCGATGAAGGATCACTTCGACAAGTCCGGCGACCGCCCGGCGCTGCAGCCCGAGGTCAAGATGGTCGGCGGCGAAAACTGGAAAGAGGGCCAGGATGTCGTGGTCGAGATGACCTATGACGCGCTGCCGCCGATCCCGGATGTGGATGCCGGCAAGATCAAGCTGGAGCGGCTGATCGTGAAGGCCGACGACAAGGCCATCGGTGAGGCACTGGAGAACCTGGCCAAGTCGGCCCAGAACTTCGACGACCGCAAGAAGGGGTCGAAGGCCAAGGACGGCGACCAGATCGTGATCGACTTCAAGGGCTCGGTCGATGGTGAGCTGTTCGAGGGTGGTTCGGCCGAGGATTATCCGCTGGTGCTGGGCTCCAAGTCCTTCATCCCGGGGTTCGAAGACCAACTGGTCGGCGCCAAGGTCGGCGACGAGGTTTCGGTGAACGTGTCCTTCCCGGAGAACTACGGCGCGGCCCATCTGGCCGGGAAAGCCGCTGTGTTTGCCTGCACCGTCAAGGCGGTTAAGGAGCCGAAGCCGGCCGAGATCGATGACGAGCTGGCGAAGAAGTTCGGCGCCGAGGACCTCGCTGCCCTCAAGGCGCAGATCGCCGAGCGTCTGGAAGCCGAATACAAGGGCGCCGCCCGCGCGGTGCTGAAGCGCTCGCTGCTCGATCAGCTGGACGGCATGGTCAAGTTCGACCTGCCCGCGAACCTCGTCGAGGCGGAAGCCAACCAGATCGCCCACCAGCTGTGGCACGAAGAAAATCCGCATGAGCACGGCCACAACCACGGCAACATCGAAGCGACCGACGAGCACAAGAAGCTGGCCGAACGCCGCGTGCGTCTGGGGCTTCTGCTGGCCGAAATCGGCCGCAAGGCCGAGGTCACCGTGACCGATGCCGAGATGACCCAGGCTGTGCTGGCCGCCGCCCGCCAGTACCCGGGGCAGGAGCGTCAGTTCTTCGAATTCGTTCAGAAGAACCAGCAGATGCAGCAGCAACTGCGCGCGCCGGTCTTCGAGGACAAGGTCGTCGATCATCTGGTTGGGCTGGCCAAGGTGACCGAGAAGGAGATCTCGAAAGAGAAGCTCCAGAAGGCCGTCGAAGCGCTGGACGAAATGTAAGAGGCCGGTCAGGTCCGACAGGGAGCAACTATTCCGCAGATTGGGCCGCGCCTTCGGGTGCGGCCTTTTCTTTTTGTTGCTGACCCCGGATCACGATCATCCCTGCGCCGATGATGATCGCGATGCCGATCCAGGCCAGGCCGTCCGGGATGCTGTCCCAGAAAAGCCAGCCCCAAAGGACGCCCCAGAACATGAAGCTGTATTCGAAGGGCGCCACGCTGGACGAGGGCGCGACGCGATAGGCGTAGGTCAGAAGCGTCAGCCCGATGGCCGCGATCAGCCCGCAGGACGCCATGAGGAGGAGGTCGGTCAGGGGCGGGGTGACCCAGCCGCGGGTCAGGAAGGCGAGCGAGGGGTGCGAGGCCCCGGCAAAGGCCCCAGTCCCGTAGATGGCCGACAGGACCAGCGCGCAGAGGAGGAAGCAGACATTGCCCCAGAAGGCCATGGCGGCGGCGCTTTCGGTGCGGCCAAGCGGACGGGCGATGACCATCGACAACGCATAGCCAAGCGCGCCAAGGATTGGCAGCAGCGCGGCAAGGTCAAAGCCGCTGGCCCCGGGTTTGACGATCAGAAGGACCCCGGCAAAGCCTGCGGCGACGGCGACGGCGGCGAGGAGGCTGACCCTTTCGCGGAAGATCAGGAAAGCCGCGAGGGTGATGAAGAGGGGGCTGGTGAAGAAGAGCGCGATGGTGTCGGCCAAGGGCAGATAGGCGAGGCCCAGGTAGTAGGCGGTGTAGGCCGTGAAGTTCAAAAGGCCCCGCGCCAGCATCTTCCACCAGCCCGGGGTGGTGATGGTGGACAGGCGCCCGTCGAACCACCAGACGATGGCCAGGTGGAAGGGCAGGGCGGTCAGGCTGCGGATCACCATGGCCTGGTGCAGCGGGTAATCGCCGGACAGAAGCTTCAGGATCACGTCCTGGATCGAGAAGATCGCGATCCCGAGGGTCAGGGCCAGGATACCGCGGCTGGTGGCTGTCATCTGCATGGGGTCACGCTAGCGGTCGCCGGTGGCCCGGCTTGCCTGCCTCCGACACGGGCAAGTCAAAGCGCGGCAAGCTTTGCCGCCGTTTCGGGCATCCGCTTCAGCGTGGCCGCGATATGCGCCCGCCACTGGGGGCCACGTTCCATCGCGTCCTGGTAGGCCTCGCGGAGTTCGTCGGGGCGGTCCTCGGCCAGCGCTTCGATCAGAAGGGCGGCCTGGGCCATGTCCTTGCGCGCTTTCAGCCGGTCAGGGCCGGACCGGCGGTCGGCGACGATCAGCTTGTGGATGGCATAGGCCTCGGGCCGGGGGATCTGGATCAGGACGCCCGAGCGGTAGAGGGCGGCGGCCTTGATCGGTTCGGCGATCAGGAAATTCAGGAAGTGGAGTGACTGGGCCGCCACGCCAAGTGCGGGCAGGTCGCGGATGTCTTCCTCGGGACGGAAGGAGGGGGTGAGGAACTCGACCATCGCGGTCGAGGTCGTCTGCCGCCATTTCCAGACCGACGTGGTGCGGACGCCCGGGATAGGGTCGAAGTCCAGCGCTTTGAAGGTTTCGGCCAGGTTCTCCTCGACCCGGTCACCAAGGGCCAGTGACAGGCGTTCGAACTGGGCGATGTCGATGTCGCCGGTCTGGGTCAGGTCGGTGTCGCCCAGCCGCACACCAAGCTCTGCCTCGTACAGCTTGAAGGCCTGGGTGCCGACGACGGTGCCGCCCAGCCGGAAGACGCCCGCACGATCCATCCCCGCGAGAAGGCTGCCCGTGGTGCGGTCGAGGCTGGGCAGACCTTCGGCCCGCAGTGTGCGGACCAGGCGGGTGCGTTCCTCGGCGCGGGCCTTGGTCTTTGCGCTGAGTTCCAGATGCTGCGCCATGCGTTCGGCCATCTCGGGGCTGTCTTCGCCAAGATAGCGGTTCCGGACCGATGTCCCGACGCGGTGTTCGTCGTACCAGTAGCCCTTGCCATTGCGGACCAGTTTGTGCGGCCTGCCGATGATCGAGGAGGCCGCATCGTCCATCAGAAGGCGGCAGAGGTCATGATAGGCGGCGCGGGCGCGGGGGGAGTGGGGGTGCAGCATGCTGTGCTCTACAGTTGATGCTACTGTATAGCACGGGCTGTGCTCTACGGTAAACTCATTTGTAGAGCACGCCATGTACTACAACCACGGCCGGTTGTTGTACATGGCCCGGCCCAAAGAAGAACCGCGCCCGGATCACCCGGACGCGGTTCGCAAATCCCTGACGGGAAAGGCTTACTCGTCCGACGCGGCAGCGCCCATTTCGTCGAAGAGTTCGGCGATCTCGAACTCGGCCTGGGCTTCGGCTTCGGCAGCCAGTTCGGCAACCGACTTGCCCGAAGCCTGCAACTCGGCCTCTTCGGGCGAACGGGCGACGTTCAGCTTGATCTTGACCGCGACTTCCGGGTGCAGACGGACGGAAACCGTGTGCAGGCCCAGTTCCTTGATCGGCTTGTCCAGCACGACCTGGGTGCGGCCCACGGTGAAGCCCGCCTCGGTGGCAGCATCCGCCGCATCGCGGGGCGTGACCGAGCCGTAAAGCGCACCGGCGTCCGAAGCCGACCGGATCACGATGAACGCCTGACCGTCGAGCTTCGCAGCAACGGCTTCGGCCTCTTTCTTCGTTTCCAGGTTGGTGGCTTCCAGCTGGGCCTTCTTCGCCTCGAACGACTTGATGTTCGCGTCGTTGGCGCGGAGAGCCTTGCCCTGCGGCAGGAGGAAGTTGCGGGCGTAGCCGTCCTTGACGTTCACGACCTCGCCCATCTGGCCAAGCTTGGCCACACGTTCCAGAAGGATGACTTGCATGTGCGTCGCTCCTTATTTCACGGCATAGGGCAGCAGGGCCAGGAAGCGGGCGCGCTTGATGGCCTGGGCCAGTTCACGCTGCTTCTTCGCCGAGACTGCGGTGATGCGGGACGGGACGATCTTGCCGCGCTCGGAGATGTAGCGCTGCAGCAGACGGGTGTCCTTGTAGTCGATCGCCGGAGCGTTGTCGCCCGAGAAGGGGCAAACCTTGCGGCGGCGGAAAAACGGTTTGTTCGCCATTTTGGATGTCCTTTCCTAGATCAACGACGCGGAGCGCCGAACGACGGACGCTCGCCACGGTCACCGCCACGGTCGGGACGGTCGCCGAACGACGGACGCTCACGGCGTTCGCCGCCAAAGCCGCCACGGTCGCCACGGTCCGAACGCTCGCCATCGCGGTCGCGGTCGTCACGCTTCTGCATCTGGACCGACGGGCCTTCGCCATGCTTGTCGACCTTGATGGTCAGGACGCGCATCACGTCGTCATGCAGGCGCATCAGGCGTTCCATTTCCTGAACGGCAGCGGCAGGCGCGTCCGACTTCAGGAAGGCATAATGGCCCTTGCGGTTCTTGTTGATCTTGTAGGCCATCGTCTTGACGCCCCAGTACTCGTTCTCAACGACCTTGCCGCCGTTGTCCGCGAGGACGGTGGAGAAGTGCTCGATAAGGCCTTCGGCTTGCGCGTTGGACAGGTCCTGGCGCGCGATGAAGACATGCTCGTAAAGAGGCATGCGGGCTTCCTTCGTTTCAGGGCGGCTTCATAGGACGGGCAAGAGCCTTTCCGCAGCCCGTCCACGAGAGGCATCGCCGGTTCATGGATAAGCGGAAAGGATGCGGCCTTATACAGATTGCCGCCCTTGGCGCAAGGCGAATCGGTGGCAGGTCAGGCAGGGCCGGGCCGCGCCATCCGGGCCCCCAGCACCAGCGCGCCGACCAGGGCCGCGACTTCCTGGCGAAGCAAGGGTTCGGGCACACCAACAAGCCTGCCCTGCAGCGCCAGATGCACCACGCCATGCACCGCGCCGAACAGCGTGCGGACACGCAGGCGGATGTCGGTGTCCGGCAGGTCGGGGCGCAGCTGCCGCAAGGGCGCGACGATCCGGGCGATCAGCACCTCATGCTCCTGGCGGTGCCAGTCGGGCATCTGGACCCCCTCGGGCAGGCGGTGTTCGAAGAGGGCGGACCAGAGGCGACGGTTTTCCAGCGCGAAGACGGCATAGGCGTCGGCCAATGCCAGTGTCACCGCCTCGGGGCTGCCAGCGTCCGAGGCAGGGGCGAGGGCCGCGCCCAGGCGCTCCAGCGTGCGCGAGTTCACCCGCATCACCAGCTCGTCCAGGTCGGCCACCGCATTGTAGATCGCTCCCAGCGCGCAGCCTGCCCGCTGGGTTACGTCGCGCGCCTTCAGGCCCAGAAGGCCCTTCTCGGCGATTTCCGCCTCGGCCGCCTCGATCAGGCGGGTCCTTAGATCGGCTTTGCGGTCCTTCTCGGGCGTCTTTTCCATTCGTGACCTCACGTCATATTGAACAACGTTCAAAAAACATCTTGAACAGCGTTCACGCTTCTGGCATGTTGTGAACACTGTTCATACACCGGGAGTTCCAGATGTTCAACACGATCATCACACTGGTCAGGGGGCGCAGCCACGATGCCGCCCAGGCGGTGGCGGATGCCAATGCGCTGTCGATCCTGCGCCAGCAGTTGCGCGATGCGGCGGGCGGGGTCGAGGCGGCGCGGCGGTCGGTCGCGGTCGTCATGGCCTATGCCGAGCGCGAACGGAAGTCGCTGCCACGGATCAACGCCCAGATCGCCGACCTGGAGGGCAGGGCGATGGCCGCCCTGGCCCAGGGGCGCGAGGACCTGGCGACCGAAGCCGCCGCTGCCATCGCCCAGCTGGAGGCGGAACGCGCGACCTCGGAACGGGCGCTTGGGACCTATGAGATCGAGATCGCCCGTCTTCGGGAAGAACTCAGCACCTCGGAACTGCGCCTGCGCGAGTTGCAGCGCGGGTTGCAGTTGGCCGATGCGGCGCAGAAGTCCCAAGCCGTACGCGGCGTCGTCAGCCGCCCGGTGACTGCGTCCCTGGCCGAAGCCGAGGCGACGCTGACCCGGCTGCAATCGCGCCAGCTGCACGCCGAAGCCACGGCGATGGCCGTCGTCGAACTGTCCGCCGGTCAATCCGCCGAGGCGATCTCGGCCCGCCTTGCCGCCGCCGGCTGCGGCCCCGCGATCCGCCCTGACGCTGCAGCCGTCCTGGAACGGCTGAAGCAGAAATCCAACTGATCCCCCAACCTGACATTTAAGGAGACCTGAAATGACCGACATGATCCAGCCGACGATCCGCACCTCGCAAGCCTACACGATGTTCAGCTACGTCAACTTCGCCGTGGCAGCCGTGATGATGGCAGGCGGCATCTACTTCCTTGAGGCGAGTTTCGCCGCCAAGGGCTTCTACGCGATGGCCGCGTTGATGCTGGTGTCCTCCACCGTGGGCATCACCAAGGCCGTCCGTGACAGGGAAGAATCCGACCGCCTGCACAACAAGCTGGAGGAAGCCCGCACCGAGCGCCTGCTGGCCGAGGTCTCGCGCGACCGCTGATCGCTGCAAGGTTCAGAAGACAACCGGGGCCCTTCGCGGCCCCGGTTGCATTTATCGGGCCGAGGCGGGCAGGCCGAAGATGCGGTCAAAGCCCCAGGTGAAGAGGTAGGTGTAGACCAGGAACAGCGCGATCAGCCCGGCCTCATAGACCAACGCCTGCCACAGTGACACCTGCAGCCACCATGCCATCAGCGGCAAGAGAATGGTAACCAGGCCGACCTCGAACAGGATCGCATGCGCGATGCGCCGGGCGGTTGAGCGCCCCTTGACTGCCTGTCGCGACTCCCAGGCTTCAAAGAGGGTGTTGAAGGCATAGCTCCAACCCAGCGCGACGGATGCGGTCAGGACCGACAGCGCAAGGGAGGAGGCCGCGCTCGCCTCGGACACCAGCCACAGGTAGGCCGTGGCGAGGAGCGTACCAAGGGTCTCGAAGCTGACGGCGTAGACGATCTTGCGGCGGGCGGGGGTCATGCCTTGCCGGGATCCTTCGGGCGGCGCAGCTCGCGCACTTCGCGGACGAAGGTGTAGTCGTGATAGCCAAGCCGAGCGGCGGGGTTGAAGCGCAAGGGGTCGAAGCGGCCGTCCACGAGGCAGTCGTCGCGGATGTGGACGCCCACGACCTCTCCGATCAGTACCTTTTCAGGGCCGATCAGGTCGACCAGCTTGACCACCTTGCATTCGAGAGTGGCGGGCGCGTCGGCCACGCGGGGGCAGTCGATGGCAACGCATTCCGCTTTGGCGACCCCTGCCGCGAGGAATTCATCCGTCCCGCGCGGGTACCGGGCCGAGGTGGCGTTCATCGCCTCCAGTGCCGCTTCGGCCACGATGTTCACGGCGAAGACCCCGCTCTCCATCGCGTTGACCATGCTGTCGCGGTAGTCGCCCGCAAACATCACCTGCGGCGGGGTGTAGCCCACGGCGTTGAAGAAGGAATAGGGCGCCAGGTTGTCGCCGGTCGAGGCGCGGGTCGAAATCCAGGCGATGGGGCGGGGCGAGACGATGGCCGAGAAAGGGCTGTGCGGCAGGCCGTGGCCATCGGCGGGACGGTAGAACATGGATAGGGTCCGTTTCACAAATTGATCGTGACAGTGCGCCATGTTACGGCGCGGGACCAGTGGATTTGGCAAGGGCTTCAGGTGGGATCATCGGCGCGTGTACCGGCTTGAGGAAGAGACCGAGGACGACTGGTGGGAGGTGGAAGCCCTCTATGACCTCTGTTTTGCCCCGGGCCGCACGGCGCTTTCCTCGTACCGCTTGCGCGAAGGCGTGCCGACAGTAGCGCCCTTGTGCCTGACGCTTCGCGATGAAGAGGGGGCACTGGCCGCCGTCATCCGCTATTGGCCCGCACTGATCGGCGAACATGACGTCCTGCTGCTGGGCCCCGTCGCCGTCCATCCGACCCATCAGGGCGAAGGGCTTGGCGCGCTTCTGATCAACGAAAGCCTGGCCGAGGCACGGCGGCTGGGCTGGGAACGCGTGATGCTGGTGGGCGACGCGCCTTATTACGGTCGTTTCGGCTTCAGGAAGCTGGACGGGGTCGAGATGCCGCCGCCCACAAACCCCGACCGCGTGCTGGGACTGGAGCTGAAGGCCGGGGCCTGGGAAGGCGTTACCGGATTGGTCGGCAAAGCGACCTGATACCATTGCGCAGGGCGCGGGCGGCCCCATATCCTGACGCATGGACCAGATAGCCCCGCTGACGACCTCTGACTACTCTACCGAAGTGGCCGAGCTTGCCCGCCGCTACAAGCGCGCGAACGGGCCGGTGATCCGTTTGGTGAACCGGCTGGGCGGCACGCTGGAAAACCAGCTTGCGGCCCTGCCGGACGGCGTCCGCAGCCAGATCGAACGGCTGACGGCCCAGGCGCTGGAGACCTCCTACGGCATCGCCTCACGCGCGCCGGACCTTGGCCAGCGCGGGCCGATGGTCGCGGCGATTGCCACCGGTGCTGCGGGCGGGGCGGGTGGGCTTGCGACCTCGCTGGCCGAACTGCCGGTCACGGTGACGCTGTTCCTGAACACGATCCGGGCCGAGGCGCGCGCCGCGGGTCTGGACCCAGACGAGGACTGGGTGCGCCAGGAATGCCTGCAGGTTTTCGCGGCGGGAAGTCCGCTGGCGCAGGATGACGGGGTGAACACGTCCTTCGTGGCCTCACGGCTCGCCCTGTCGGGGTCGGCGGTGCAGAACCTGATCACCACCATCGCGCCCAAGCTGGCCGCTGTTCTAGGGCAAAAGCTGGCCGCGCAGGCGGTGCCGGTCCTCGGGGCCGTGTCTGGCGCGGCGCTGAATGCAGCCTTCCTGTCCTACTACCGCGAGATCGCGCGCGTCCGGTTCGCGCTGGTCAGGTTGGGGCAGGTCCACGGCACTGAGGCGGTCGAGGCCGAGTTCCGGGTGGCCGTGACCCCGCCCAAGGTCATCAAGGCCTGATCCGGTTGCGATCCTGGTCCCGGGCCGGATAAATGTCCGGGACGCAGGAGGGACCGATGAGCACCGATGTCATCGTAAAGCTGAAAGAGATGGCCACCGATCCGGCGCGGGTCTGGATCGTGGGCGGTGCAAGCTACGGTGACCTTTTGGCTGAGACGGGGCGCCTGGCGAACACGCTGGTTTCGTTGGGCCTGCAGAAGGGTGACCGGCTGCTTCTGCAGGTCGAGAAATGCGAGGCAGTCCTGTCCTTGTACCTCGCCTGCCTGCGGACCGGGGTGGTCTTCCTGCCGGTGAACCCGGGCTACACGGTGGCCGAGACCGAGCATTTCCTGACCGACGCCGAGCCGGCGCTGGTCGTGACCGACGAAGGCCGGGTGGAAGGGCTTGCGGGTCGTGGTCCGCGGGTGATGGTGCTGCCCTACCTGATGGACCTTGCGGTAGGGCAGGGAGAGGGCTTTGCCGACCCCGCCCACGGGCCGGACGATCTGGCGGCGATCCTCTACACCTCGGGGACCACGGGGCGGTCCAAGGGGGTGATGCTGACGCGGGAGAACCTCGCCTCGAATGCTGAGGCGTTGGTGGGGCTGTGGCGGTTCGCGGAAGCCGACGTTCTCCTGCATGCGCTGCCAGTCTTTCACACGCATGGGCTGTTCGTGGCGACGAACTGTGTTCTCTATTCCGGTGCCTCGATGATCTTTCACCGGGCCTTCCAGCCTGCGGCGGTGCTGGCGGCCCTGCCGGGGGCCACGGTGATGATGGGGGTCCCGACCTTCTATACCCGGCTTCTGGCTGATCCCGGGCTGACCCGTGAAGTGACCTCGCATGTCCGGCTGTTCATCTCGGGCTCGGCCCCGCTCTCCCCGGCCACGCATGCGGAATGGAAGGAGCGGACGGGGCATGCGATCCTGGAACGCTATGGGATGACCGAGACGAACATGATCACCTCGAACCCCTACGACGGAGAGCGACGGGCGGGCACCGTGGGGATGCCGCTGCCAGGGGTGGAGGTGCGCGTCACCGGGTCTGCGGGCGTGCTGCCGGTGGGCGAGGTGGGGGCGATCGAGGTCAGGGGGCCGAACGTCTTCAAGGGCTACTGGCGGCTGCCGGAGAAGACGGCAGAGGAGTTCCGCGAGGGGGGCTGGTTCGTGACCGGCGACATGGGGGCCTTCGACGACCGGGGCTATCTGTCGATCCTCGGCCGGGCAAAGGATCTGGTGATCACCGGGGGGCTGAATGTCTATCCGGCCGAGGTCGAGGCGGCGCTGGACGACCTGCCGGGGGTGGCGGCCAGCGCGGTGATCGGGGTGCCGCACCCGGATTTCGGCGAGGCGGTGGTGGCCTGCCTGGTGGGCAAGGTCGATCCCGAGGCGGTGCGGGCGGCGCTGCGCGACAGGTTGGCGGCTTTCAAGATCCCGAAACGGGTGCTGGTGCTGGAAGAGCTGCCGAGGAACGCGATGGGGAAGGTCCAGAAGGCCGAGCTGCGGCGGATCTACGGTGAGCTCTTCCGGCCGGCGTGATAGGTCTGTCCACGGTGGACAATCCTGGTAACATAAAAGAAATCAATATGTTGGTTGCGGACGTTAGAGGTTTCTTAACACTTTGAAATCAAGACCTCGGGCCCGATTTCCGGCAGACTCGGCAAGGGTCCGGCCCGCGGTATCTGCCGGGCCTGCTACCGCTGATTGTGCCGATCTGCCCCGGCACGTCTGCGCAGGATCACGCGGAAGCTTGCCTATACCTTCGGTTTATTTGGCCAGAATAAACCCCCGGCAAGTAGCCAAGGTCACTTTGTTGCCGCATGGCTGATTCACCCAGGCGTTACGAAACTGTCGTGTCTGGTACACGAATCTGTCATTTGGAATGAGGAGATCACCATGTCCCACGATGCTGAAGATCGCAGCTTTTCCCGCCGCAAGGCGCTGACCCGGATCGCTGCCCTGGCCCTTGGTGCCTATGCGGTTCCGGCCGTCACCACGCTGAGCATGGCGCAGGCGAGCAGTGGATCGAGCGGTTCCAGCGGGTCGAGCCCCGCAAGCCCTGCGAGCCCCGCGACCCCTCCGAGCCCCGCGAGCACCCCGAGCCCCACGACCTCGCCCAGCAACTCGACCTCGCCCAGCGTCTGCTCGGGACCGACGGATGATGATGCGGGCTGCTCCGAGACGACGACCGCTCCCTGATCCGGTGCGGGTGTGAGACTGACCCCCGGCGCAGCTGTGCCGGGGGCTTCTGGAAATGGACCGATGCTGCAGGACGTTGTCTTTGAAGGAATGGCGGCGCCCCTGCGCCTGGACCGTGCGGCGTCTGTCCTTTCCCTTGTGCCCGGCGTGATGCCCGGATGGCCGTGTCAGAGCGGGTCGGCCGATCCGGCGGCGCAGCCGTTCTATTCGATCAGCGCAACGGCAGATGAAGGTCTTCTGACCTGTGCCTGGCATGTCGAGGAGCGGCCGGTGCGCCAGTTTGATCCGGTCAACGCGGTCTGCGATGCGATCTCGGCCCTGAGCTTTGCCTTGCCGGCCGAAGACCTGCGGCTCATTTGCCTGCATGCGGCGGCGGTCGAAATGGCGGGCAGGCTGGTGGTGTTTCCGAACATCCGGCGCGCCGGGAAAAGCACCCTGTCGGCGGCCCTGGCGATGGCGGGGCATGCGCTGTTCAGCGATGACGTGGTGCCGCTGTCCTTTGGTTCGGACAATCAGGCGCGTGGGCGGGCCATGGGCATTGCGCCGCGTCTGCGCCTGCCCTTGCCGGACACGGTTCCGCCCGCCTTCAAGGAGTGGGTTGCCGCAGTCAGCGGGGCGCGTAACCGGCAGTACCTGTATCTGACCCTGCCCGACCAGCCACGGCACGGGGTCATGCGGCCCCTTGGGGCCTTCGTGATCCTCGACCGCCGCGACGACCCGACCGAGGCGCGGCTGGAGCGGCTGGCGCCGAACGCCGCGATGGATGTGCTGCTGCACCAGAATTTCACCCGTGACCGGCATTCGGGCGACATCCTGCGGAAGATGGCTGCGGCCCTGACCAGGCTGCCGGTGTTCCGCCTGACCTATTCCGGTCTGGCCGACGCGGTGGAGTGCCTAAACACAGGCTTTGCCGCGTGGCCGGACCCCAGCCCGATGCCCGACGGGGAGGCGCAGCCCTTCCGCCTCGCCGAGTTCAACGGGCCCGATTTGCCGCGCCCGGGCAAGGCCGACCGGATCCGGCAGCGGAGCGGGACGATTACCGAAGAGATCGGCGACACGCTGTACCTGGCCGATCCCGAGGGCCTGGCCATTCACCGGATGGATGTCCTGGCCAGCGTGCTATGGTCGGTGCTGGAAGAACCGGTGACCCCGCAGGACATGCTGGAGCTGTTGCTGGAAGCCTTCCCCGGCACCGATGAGGCCAAGGTCGCTGCCGACGTGCAGGGGTTGCTGGACATGCTGCATGGTGCCAGGCTGATCGAAACCGTGCCCGGGGCCTGAAGCCGCTTGGATCGCCCGCGTCAGGCGTCGACGGTCGACAGCCACTCCATCAGGGCAGGTCGCACGCTTTCCGCACCCTCGCTGCGCGCCTTGTCGATCACCTGGCGTGCCTGGCCCAGGTCGACCTTGCGGAGGAGCGCCTTGACCGGCCCGACCGACGCGGGGCGCATCGACAGGGTGCGAAAGCCGATGGCGGCGAGGGCCAGCGCCTCGATCGGGCGGCCCGCGTCTTCGCCGCAGAACGACAGCGCGGTTCCCGTCTCGGCGCAGCGGGCCACGATGTGTTCGAGGAAGGTCAGGAAGGTAAGGTTCAGCGTGTCATAGCGGCGGCGGACCAGTTCATTCTCGCGGTCGGCGGCGAAGAAGAACTGCTTGAGGTCATTGCCGCCGACAGAAATGAAATCGGTCAGCTCGTAGAAGGACGTTGGCGCATAGGCCAGTGACGGCGTCTCCATCATCGCGCCGATTTCGATCCGCTCGGGGACCGGGTGGCCGAGCGACTTTTCGCGGTGCAATTCGCGCAGGGCATGGCCGCGGGCCTGCTGGAATTCGCTCATCTCGGTGATGAGGGGGAACATGATGGTCAGGGGCCTGCCGTTCGCGGCGCGGATCAGGGCCTGCAGCTGCATCCGCAGGACACCGGGCTTGTCGAGGCCCACGCGGACCGCGCGCCAGCCCATGGCGGGGTTCGGCTCCTCGGGCGGTTTCATGTAGGGCAGGACCTTGTCGGACCCGATGTCGAGCGTGCGGAAGGCCACGCGCTTGCCTTTGGCGGCGTCCATCACCCGGGCGTAGAGCTTCGCCAGTTCGGCGCGCTGCGGCATCTTGGAGCGGACGAGGAACTGAAGCTCGGTGCGGAAAAGGCCGACACCTTCCGCGCCCGAGCCTTCGAGGCTTGGCAGGTCGGCCATCAGCCCTGCGTTCATGTGGAGCGCGATGGTCGTGCCGCAGGTGGTCGTCGCGGGCAGGGTGCGGAGGCTGGCGTAGCGCTTTTGCGCCTCGGCCTGCATGGCGATCTTGTCGCGGAAGGCGCGGGCGACGGTTTCCTCGGGCCGGAGGTGGACGATGCCCTGGTCGCCGTCGACCAGGATCGGGTCGCCGTTCAGCGCCTCGGCCACGACGCGGTCAGCGTTGATGACAAGGGGGATGGCAAGGGCTCGGGCGACGATGGCGGCGTGGCTGCCGACCGAGCCTTCCTCCAGCACGACGCCCTTCAGCTTGCGGCCATAGTCGAGGAGTTCGGCGGGGCCGATGTTGCGGGCGACGAGGACGGGGTTGTCGGGCATTTCCGCCCCGGTGTCCTTGCCCTGGCCGGTCAGGATGCGGAGAAGCCGGTTCGACAGGTCGTCGAGGTCCTGCAGCCGTTCGCGCAGGTACTGGTCGGCGACCTGTTCCATCCGCGCGCGGGCGGCGGACTGTTCCTTTTCCACCGCGGCTTCAGCGGAGAGGCCGCGCATTATGTCCTCTTCCATCCGCCGCAGCCAGCCGCGGGAATGGGCGAACATGCGGTAGGCTTCCAGGACCTGCTTCTGGTCCTTGTCCAGGGCCTGCGCTTCGAGGAGGTCGTCGATCGAGACGCGCAGTTCGCCCACAGCGTGCTTGATGCGCTCGATCTCGGTCAGGGGGTCGTCGGCCACCGGGTTGGTGATGACGACGCGGGGTTCATGGAGCCAGACGCGGCCTTCGGCGGCACCTTCCTGGCCGGAGGTGCCGCGGATCATGACCGGCTGCTTGTGGAGCGCCCGCATCGCCCCGTCGCCCGAGGTGAAGGCGCCAAGCTCGGTCATCTCGGCCAGCACCATGGCGACGACGTCAAGGGCGTAGATCTCGTCTTCCGAAAACTGGCGGGCGGTCTTGGACTGGACCACAAGGACACCCAGCTTTTCGCCGACCCGCTGGATCGGCACGCCGAGGAAGGAGGAGAACAGTTCCTCCCCCGTTTCCGGCATGTAGCGAAAGCCCTTTTCAGAGGGCGCGTCGGCGGTGTTCACCGGCTGGCCGGTCCGCGCGACGCGGCCGACCAGGCCTTCGCCAAGCTTCATCCGGGTCTGGTGGACGGCTTCGGGCTTCAGACCTTCGGTGGCGCAAAGCTCCAGCGTCTCGGGATCGCGGAAGAGGTAGATCGAGCAGACCTCGGTCCCCATGCTGTCGGCGATGAGATGGGTGATGCGGTCCAGCCGGTCCTGCCCCTCGCCCGAGACGGACAGCACGTCCCGCAGGCGGCGCAGAAGCTTGCGGCTGTCGCTTTCACTGCGTTCGGGCATCATGCGTCCTTCGGGTCATGGCCTATCTATAGGCGAAGCAACGGCTGCGGGGGAAGGGGAATGCCGCAACGGTGCGGTGCGGCGCTGGCGACTGCACGATCCTTAGGCGGCCCTGCAGCTGACGATGGCTGGGGCTTGCCGGATGAGGGTCGGATCGGTCAGCGCCGCGACCATGAACAGCGCGAAATCGGTGCGGCGCGTGCGGTTGGCGGCCAGCACCGGATCGCCGACATGGGCCGACCAGCGCGGCAGGCCTTCCGAGGGACCTTCCTCCAGATCGCTGCCGCGCACCACGGTCCAGTCCCGGTCCGAGGCAAAGATCGCTGCTGCAGCGCGTTCCTGGTCGGAGATGTCGGCGATGCGAAGGAGCTTTACCAGCGGCGGGATCACCAGCATCTGCAGGCGCAGAGAGAGGGGATAGCGGTCCAGCCCGTCGCGACTGATGTGCCAGCCGCAGGAAAAGACCAGCCGCGCGCCGGGGTCGGCGAGATCAAGGACCGCCTTCGCGGTGCCGGTGGCATAGCCCTTCACGCCCCAGGGGACGAGGACAGCAAGCACGCCGTCGCAACCCTGGAGCGCCTCGGCGACCACGGCGCGGTCATCGGTGCGGCCGGGAAAGACGCGGATGCGGTCGCCCCAGCGGGCCAGCTTCGGCAGGCTTTCGGGCCGGCAGATGCCTTGAACCTGATAGCCACGCTCCAGCGCGTGGCCGATCATATATTGGCCAAGCTTGCCGGAGATACCGAGAATGCAGACGCGGTTCATGGTGACTTGCAAAGTAACTACTTTGGAGCGGCGGAGCGCCGACAAAATCGCAGAAAGATCGTGCGAGGGACCATGACCCAGATCAACAGGAGTTGCACGCCATCGGGTGGCGTTTCGGAATGGCTGCCTATCAAGGGCTGCGGGATTTCCTTAGGGCTTTTGTAGTGCCGGGTGTAGAAGGCAACACGTCGCCAAGCGCAGCCTCGGGCTTGGGGATCGGCGTCGTTGATCCTCTCACGCAGTCCCTGAATCTGGAGCAGCTTCATGAAACTCGTTTCCGATCATGCCGTCACATCTGGCAATGACTTGCTCCCGGTCATCGACTTTCTTCAGACCTATCGGGCCGGAGTACCCGATAGTCAGGTTCTGGCCGACCTGACGTTCGGCAACCCGCATGAGCAGCCCTTGCCCGACCTGGTCGCCGCGCTTCGCACCCACATCGAGCCGAAAAGCGTTGACTGGTTCGCCTACAAGCTGAGCGAGGCCGAGCCGCGCCGTGTCATTGCCGAGGGTTTGCGGGCCGAGCTTGGGCTGGACTTCGCGCCCGAAGACATCGCCATGACGCTGGGGGCCTATGGCGCGATCACGCTGGCCTTCACGATGCTGCTGGAGCCTGGGGATGAAGTCATTATCCTAGTTCCGGGATGGTTTCTTTACGAGACGAGTGCGTCGCTGTGCCATGCCGTCACGGTCAAGGTTCCACTGCAGGACGCGGACTTCGACCTGGATGTCGGTGCCATCGAGGCTGCGATCACGCCTCGGACGCGGATCGTCGTGGTCAACACGCCGCACAACCCGACCGGCGTGATCTACAGCCGCGAGCGGCTGCAGGAGCTGGCGGCCATGTTGGAACGGAAGTCGGAGGAGTTCGGTCGCCCGATCTTCATCCTGTCGGATGAGCCCTATCGCCGCATCAGGTTCGACGGGGCTGCCTTCACCAGCCCGGCCGAGGTCTATCCCTGGACGCTGATCGACTACAGTTTCGGCAAGGTCCTGCTGGCACCGGGGCTGCGGCTTGGCTATCTGGCGAACGGTCCGATGATGCCTGCGGAAGCCCGCGCCACCTTGAGTGCGACTGCCGAGAAGGCGCAGCTGGCGATGGGATGCGCCTTCCCGGATTCGATCCTGCAATATGCGGTGAAGGACCTTGAGACGGTGTCGATCGATGTCGCCGCCTACCAGCGCAAACGGGACCGGTTGTACGACGCGCTGACGCAGTGGGGTTACGCGATGACGAAACCCGCGGGGACCTTCTACCTTTGGGGCAAGGCGCCTGGCGGCGATGCTGCGGCCTTTGCCGCAGCGATGGCCAGGCGCGGTGTCTTCATCATGCCCGGAACCCTGTTCGAGCGGCCGGGCGATTTCCGGATCAGCCTGACCGGAACCGAGGCCATGATCGAGGCCAGTCTGCCCGCGTTCCAGGCCCTTGCGCCCACGGCCTGAGGCTGTTCAGGCGGCTGGACTGGCCCGTCAGGCCTTTTCCAGCTCGAACGTGTCGTGCAGGGCCTGGACGGCCAGTTCCATGTACTTGCGGTCGATCAGGACCGAGATCTTGATCTCGGAGGTGGTGATGACCTTGATGTTCACGTTTTCGGCGGCAAGGGCTGCGAACATCCGGGCCGCAACGCCGACCTGGCTGCGCATGCCGATGCCGACGACGGACACCTTGGCGACATCGCTGTCGGTCACGAGGCCCGAGAACACGAACTTGCCCGCCGCCGCCGCATCGTCGATCGCCTTCTTGGCGCGGTCGACCTGGTTCGTCGGGAGGCTGAAGGTCATGTCGGTATGGGCGCGCTTGTCGGCGGGATCGTCGAGCTCGCTGATGTTCTGGACGATCATGTCGACGTTCACGCCAGCATCCGCCAGCGACCCGAAGATTGCCGCGGCAACGCCCGGTCGGTCTTCGACCTTCAGAAGCGTCATCTTCGCCTCGTCGCGGCTGTAGGCGACGCCCGAAACTACTTTCGATTCCATGATTTCATCCTCGTCGCAGACCAGGGTTCCAGAGGTCTCGTCGACCTCCTCGAAGGAAGAGACCACCCGCAGGCGGACCTTGTAGCGCATAGCCAGTTCCACGGACCGGGTCTGCAGGACCTTGGCGCCGAGGGAGGCAAGCTCCAACATCTCCTCGAAGGCGATCTTGTCCAGTTTGCGGGCCTTGGGGCTGATGCGGGGGTCGGTGGTGTAGACACCGTCGACATCGGTGTAAATGTCGCAGCGTTCCGCGCCGAAAGCGGCGGCGAAGGCGACGGCGGTGGTGTCACTGCCGCCCCGGCCAAGGGTGGTGATCCGGCCTTCGGGCGACAGGCCTTGGAAACCGGCCACGACCGCGACCTTGAAGCCTTCGGCGAACTTGGCGTCGATGTTGTCCCGCGGAATGCTGACAAAGCGCGCAGCCCCGTGGGCCGAGGTGGTATTGATCGGCACTTGCCAGCCCTGCCAGGACCGCGCCGGAATGCCCATTTCCTGCAGCCGAAGCGCCATCAGGCCGGCGGTAACGTTCTCGCCCGAGGAGACCACGGCATCGTATTCGCGGGCATCGTAAAGCTTCGAGGTGGTCTCGACCCAGCCCACAAGCTCGTTGGTCTTGCCGGACATTGCGCTGACTATGACGATCACGTCATAGCCGCGCTCGACCTCGGCTTGAACCTTCTTGGCGGCGTTTTCGATCCGGGCGAGGTCCGCCACGGAAGTTCCGCCGAATTTCATCACCAGAAGCGGCATGCAGCCTCCCACGGGCCCGTCAGAATTCCCGCCGCGTCATATGCAAGGCCAAGGGGCGGTGCAAGTGGCCGGGCTGGTGAAATTGAGCGCTGGCGCGCAAGTCTTTTGCCTCGTCGTCGGGACTGGCGCCCTCCTCCTCAGGGGCCGCCGGCGGGAGTATTTGCGAAATGGGCAAATGGGTAGGGGTCAGTCGGCCAGCGCCCGCCAGCCGATGTCGCGGCGGCAGAAGCCTGCGGGCCAGTCGATGCGGTCGACCATGGCGTAGGCGCGGTCGCGGGCCTCGCGCAGGGTGGTGCCGCGGGCGGTGACGTTCAGGACGCGACCGCCGGTGGCGATGATTTGAGCGTCGCGCTGGGCGGTGCCGGCGTGGAAGACCATGTGGCGGCTGTCTTCGGGAAGTTCTTCCAGGCCGCGGATCTGCGATCCCTTGGCGTAAGCGCCGGGGTAGCCCTGGGTGGCCATGACCACGGTCAGGGCATGGTCGTCGGCCCAGTTCACCTGGACCTCGTTCAGGCGGCCTTCTGCTGTCGCAAGCATCAGGTCCAGCACCTGCGCGCCGAGGCGCATCATGAGGACCTGGCATTCCGGGTCGCCGAAGCGGGCATTGTATTCCACCAGCCGCGCCTTGCCGCCGTCGATCATCAGGCCCGCGTAGAGGACCCCCTGGTAGGGCGTGCCGCGCCGGGCCATCTCGCGGATCGTGGGGAGGACGATCTGGTCCATCGCTTGGATCTGGAGGGCCTCGGTCAGGACGGGGGCGGGGGAGTATGCCCCCATTCCGCCGGTGTTCGGGCCGGTGTCGCCGTCGCCCACGCGCTTGTGGTCCTGGGCGGTGCCGATGGGAAGCGCGTGGATGCCGTCGGTGAGGATGAAGAAGCTGGCTTCCTCGCCTGCCATGAATTCTTCGATGACGACCTCGGCCCCGGCCGCGCCAAATTCGCCGCCGAACATGTCGTCGACGGCGGTCAGCGCCTCGGCCAGGGTCATCGCGACGATGACGCCCTTGCCGGCGGCGAGGCCATCGGCCTTGATGACGATGGGGGCGCCTTGGGCGCGGATGTAGGCCTTTGCGGGCTCGGCTGCGGTGAAGCGGGACCAGGCGGCGGTCGGCGCTCCGCAGGCGTCGCAGATGTGCTTGGTGAAGGCTTTCGAGGCCTCAAGCTGTGCGGCGGCGGCGGAGGGGCCGAAGGTCAGGAGGCCCGCGGCGCGGCAAGCATCGGCGACCCCGGCGGCGAGGGGGGCCTCGGGGCCGACAATGACGAAGTCGATGGCGTTTTCCTCACAAAAGGTCACCACGGTGGACCCGTCGAGGATGTTCAGGTCGGCGCATTCGGCCAGCATCGCGATTCCCGCATTGCCGGGGGCGACGATCAGGCGGTCGGTCTTGGGGTTCTGCTTTACGGCCCAGGCGAGGGCATGTTCGCGGCCACCGGAGCCGAGGATGAGGATGTTCATGGGCCGCCCCCGCTTGGACTTTCGTTGGAGGCGTCATAGGGTCACAGGTCAAGGGAGGCAAGGCATGGAACCTGAGGTCAGTCTCACCGTCGAAAAGGAACGCGCAGGACGGCCTCCGCGCCCGACCCTCATGGTCCGCGGCTTTGAAATCGCCGGACTTGCGGTGCTGATCTTCGGGCTTGCTGACGGACGACTTTGGCTGGCCATGCTGGGGGCTGGCCTGGTGATTGCGAGCTATGCGATCTATCGGCGCAAGCACGGGGCAGGTCCGACATCCGGAAACGGCCCGGACAGCCCGGACAGCGATGCCGGGGGTGGAGGCGACTGATGGACCTTATCGACGATAGCCCCGCCCCGCAGGGCAACCAGCCGGAATACACCGTCTCCGAGCTGTCGGGCGCGGTGAAGCGAGTGATCGAGGGGGAGTTCGGCCTTGTCCGGGTGCGGGGCGAGGTGGGACGGGTGTCGCGTCCGGCCTCGGGGCATCTGTACTTCGACCTGAAGGACGACCGCAGCGTCATCGCGGCGATCAGCTGGAAGGGGCAGGTCGCGCGGATGCAAGTGCGGCCCGAAGAGGGGATGGAGGTCGTGGCCACGGGCCGGATGACCACCTTTCCCGGCCAGTCGAAGTATCAGCTGATCGTCGACGACGTGGCCCCGGCGGGGGCGGGCGCGCTGATGGCGATGCTGGAGAAGCGGAAGGCGGCTTTGGGGGCGGAGGGGCTGTTCGATCCCGCGCGGAAGAAGCCGATCCCCTACCTGCCGAGGGTGATCGGGGTGGTGACCTCTCCTTCGGGTGCCGTGATCCGGGATATACTCCACCGTCTGAGAGATCGCTTTCCCCGGCATGTGCTGGTCTGGCCGGTGGCGGTGCAGGGGCAGGACTGTGCGGCTCAGGTGGCCGCCGCGATCCGGGGGTTCAACGCGATCGAACCGGGGGGGGCGATCCCGCGGCCGGATGTGCTGATAGTGGCGCGGGGCGGCGGGTCGCTGGAGGACCTCTGGGGGTTCAACGAGGAAGTGGTCGTTCGGGCGGCGGCGGGGTCGAGGATTCCGTTGATCTCTGCTGTCGGGCACGAGACGGACACGACGCTGATCGACTATGCGGCGGACCTGCGGGCGCCGACGCCGACGGCGGCGGCAGAGCTGGCGGTGCCGGTACGGCTGGAGCTTCTGGCGACGCTGGAGGCGCTTGGCGCGCGGCTGGTGCGGGGGATCGGGCAGGGGGTGGTGTTGCGGCGGCAGCGGCTGCGCGACCTGTCGCGGGCGTTGCCGCGGGTGGAGACGCTGGTTGCGACGCCACGGCAGCGGCTGGATGCGGCGGGGCTGCGGCTGGGATCGGGGCTGGGACTGGCCGTGTCGAGGAAGCACCGCGAGTTTGACCGGCTGGCGGGGCGATTGCAGCCGCAGGCCTTGCGCGGGGTGCTGGCGCGGCAGCGGGACATGCTGACGGCGCGCGAGGAGCGGCTGGCGCGGGCGATGCTGATCCGGCAGGAGCGGCAGCGGGAACGGCTGGTGGGGCTGGCGGCGCGGCTTGCCCCGGCGCTGGCGCGGTTGCTGGGCGAGGCGGGGCGGAAGGTATCCGACGGGCGGCGCGACCTGGGGCGGCTGGCGGAGCGGATGGAGGCGGCGTCCGACCAGCGGTTCCGGCGGCTCGTGGACCGGCTGGAGGCGCTGGACCGGACCCGGGTGACGCTGGGCTATCATGAAACACTGAAGCGGGGCTATGCGGTCGTGCGGGGGGATGGGGCGGTTGTCACCTCGAAGGCCGGGGCGGAGAAGGCGGGGAGCCTGGAGATCGAGTTCCGGGACGGGCGGATGGTGGTGGGCGGCAGGACGGGCAAGCGGTCCAAGGGCGAGACGGACGGGGGGCAGGGGAGCCTGTTCTGACCCGAGTGTCCACGCTGGACGAAGTCATGCGTTCCTTTTGAATCAATGGCTTGCTTGCGGGCATTCAGGATTTCTTGACCATCTTTGCGCGCGCTTCGGGAAGAGTGAACAAATTCCTTGAACAAGGAATTTGGCAAATTTCTTACTTAAGAAATTTGGGTCCCGGCATCGGGGGTCAGACGCCGAAGTAGCCCTCGCAGGTCACCACCTCGTCCGCAGGATAGAGCATGATCGGCTGGCTGCTGCGGTCGCCGTCGAGCCAGGCCATCAGCCAGTCGCCGCGGTCATGGTAGGTCCAGCAATACTGGAACGGGTGGTCCTGATAGTCGAAGCAGATAAGGTCGCCTTTGGCCCGCCAGGTGCCCTCAAGACACTGTTCGGCATCGCGCCAGATCGCGCGGCGGCCGGGGAGGAAGGTTTCTACCCCATAGCGGCCGGTCTCGTCGTGGGTGTCGAAGGTGCGGCCCTGGACGAAGGCTTCGAAGGCCTCGGCCGACATCGGGGGGTCGGTCTCGGCCTGAGCCGCCCCGGCAAGGCAGAGGGACGCGAGGAGGAAAAGAGCGGCGTTGCGCATCATGCACCGACTTTAGGGCCAAAGCAGGCGGGCGGATCAGGGGTTTCGGCGACGACGACGGGCTCGCTCTCGGGCGGGTTCGTGGTGTAGCGCGCGCTGAAGCCCGCCCCCTCGCGGGTGATGATCCAGCAATCGGGCTCAATATCGTCTTCGTACTGGAAGCAGATCGCCGGGCCCTCTTCGTACCAGTGGCCAAGCTTGCAGTCCTCGCCCACCGCCGCCCAGCGGACCCGGCGGTCGGGGAGGTATTGTTCGACGCCGTAAACCGTGCCGAATTCGGACCAGGACAGGCTGCGCCCTTGGGTCAGGGCGTCGAATTCCGCGCCGGTCAGCGGACCTTCGGCGAGGGCGGGGCCAGCGGCCAGGAGGAGCGCTGCAACGACGCGCATCTCAGACCCCGACGTCCGGACCGGGGCACGGCAAGGGCGTGTCATCGGCGGCGACTTCGTACAACTCCTCACCCGGGGCTGCGCTGTCGGACAGGGCGACCAGCGCGCCGTCCTTCAGCCAGAAGGTCCAGCAGGAGGGCGTGGGGTCGTATTCGTAGACAAAGCAGATGTAGTCCCCTTGCGGATACCAGCTGCCATACTGGCATTCGTTGGGCGCGACGCTCCAGCGGACCTTGCGGTCGGGGAGGTATTCCTCGATTCCGAAGACATAGTCGAACTGCTGGTAGGTGATGGTCTTGCCGGTGACGTGGGCTTCGAATGCCTCGGCGGTGATGGGGGTGTCGGCGAAGGCGGGGGCGGTCAGAAGGCAGGCGAGGAGGAGGCTGCGCATGTGTCAGACCCCGACATCCGGGCCGGGGCAGCGCAGGGGCTGGTCCGTGTGTGAAACCTCATGGATTTCGAGGTCGAGCGGGCTGTCCGAGGAGAGGTAGGTGGCCTTTCCGTGCAGCCGGTCGCCGTCGAGGAACATATGCCAGCACGCGGACAGCGTGCCATCCTCGAACGCAAAGCAGATCTGGTCGCGGTCTTCGTACCACTGGCCTTTGAAGCAGGCATCGCCTTCGAAGGCAAAGACGAGGGTGCGGTCTGGGCCGTAATCGGCGGTGCCGCGCGCCTCGTTCGAGTAGAGGTAGCTGATCGTGTTCTGGCCGATATGGGCCTGGAACTCGGGCCCCGTCAGCGGTGTCTCGGCCAGGGAGGGCGTTGCGATCAGGACCACGAGGGCAAGGCCGCGCATCAAACCCCCACATCCGGCCCGGCACAGGGCAGAGGGCCCGCGTCGCGCGAGGATTCAAGGATTTCCCAGCCGCCGCCTTCGCCCATGTAGCGGCCGCGAATCTTGCCGTCTTCCAGGAAGTAAAGCCAGCAGGCGGGCGTGGGGTCGTCCTCGTAGACAAAGCAGATCTCGTCGTTCTCTTGATACCAGACGCCGTAGATGCAGAGGTCACCCTCGAAAGCCCAGCGGACGCGGCGGCCTTCGAGGTATTCCTCGGTGCCGAACAGCCCATTGCCGTAATCGTAGGTCAGGGTCTGGCCCACGGTGGCGGCATCGAATTCCTCGGCGTTCAGGGGTGTTTCGGCAAGGGTCGGAGTGGCGGAGAGGATCAGGGTCAGAAGGAAGGCGCGCATCAGTGGCTCCGTTCGGTCTTGGGTCAGAGTGCCAGAGGCAAGGGGTGATGACCAGTCAAGCTGGCGTGTCCCCGGGGGCGTCGGCGGGTCGGGAATTCCGCCACCGGGTGAGGTGGGGGCCGATCGCCCGGCGCCAGGTGCGGGGGGCAAGGGCAAGCGCGCAGGCAAGCGGCATCGGCCAGGGCAGGCGGGGTGCCTCGTCGGGCAGGCGCAGGGCGGGGAAGGGGCGCGTGGGGTGGACGTGGTGGTCGGAATGGCGCGGCGCGTTCAGCATCATCGCCGAGGAGAACCAGTGTGCGGTGTTCCAGCTATGCGCGGGGCCGACGGGTTCCAGCTTGCCATCGGGGCGGCGGGCGCGAGTCAGGCCGTAGTGCTGGACGTAGTCGGACAGAAGGATCTGGCTTTGGGCATGGAGCGCGAGGCCCGCCCAGGCGAGCAGCCCGGGCAGGCCTGCGATCAGGGTGGCAAGGGCCAGGGCGGCAGCGCCGAGGCCGAGGTAGAACATATAGGGATGCGGCCCGGGATGGCCCTCGCGCAGCGCGGTTTCGGCCCTCGCCCCACCGCGGAAGCTGCCGATCCAGGCGCGGGGGGCAAAGCGGTAGAAGCTTTCCCCGGCACGGGCGGTGTTCGGGTCCTGACGGCTCGCGACATGGCGGTGGTGGACCAGGCGGTGGGCGCTGGCGTGCTGGCCGAAGAGGATGGCGGAGTAGAAGGCGGCCCCGAGCCGGAAGAGCCAGCGGTGCGGGCGGTGGATCAGCTCATGCGCGGCGGGATGGCCGACCTGGCCGAGCCAGAACCCGGTGGCGAAGAAGAGGAGGATGCGCTGGCCCGGGGTCAGGCCGGACGGACCGGCGATGGCCCAGGTGGCGAAGGGGAGGAGGATCAGCGCGCCGAGGCCTATGGCGAGGAGAAGGGAGTCGGCGGCGGGGAATTCGGTGTCGTCGGTCTGGCCGGCGGTGAGGGGGATCAGCTGGTCGAGGAGAATGGTGAGGACGGCCATGTAAAGGAACGCGGCCCAGAGCCAGGGTCCCCCCGCAGCGATGCCAAGGCCGATCAGCGCCAAGGGGCTGAGGGCGGCGAGCGCGAAGGCGGCCATGGGCAGGGGGCGGGCTTGCATCGGGGCGGGGTCCGGTGGAGGCTGGGCGGGGTGAACGGAGGCGGTTATGCCGGACAACTTGGGCGAAACGCTGGCGCTTGCAACTGCAATGATGTCGCTGGCGGCGGCAGTGGCCTATTGGCTCGGCTTTGCTACGCGCGAGGTGAAGGGGGTGGCGGGGGCGGCGGTGAAGACGGCCTCGACGGCGCTGCTGGCGCTGTTGACGCTGGCGATGCCGCATGGCGGCTGGTTCTGGCTGATCCCGCTGGGCCTGGCGCTGGGGGCGCTGGGCGACCTTTTGCTGGCGCTGGGCGGGGTGCAGCGGTTCTTCGCCGGCATGGCCGCCTTCGGGCTGGGGCATCTGGCCTATGCGGGGGCGTTCCTGTTGCGGTCGGGGGATCTGGGGTTCGACGGGCTGACGGGGGCGGAACTGGCGACGCTGGCGGTGCTGGTCGCGCTGATGCTGTCGACCGAGGTCTGGCTGGCGCCCCGGACGGGTGATCTGCGCCAGCCGGTGCGGGGCTATGTCGGGCTGATCGGGCTGATGGGGGTGACGGCGGTGCTGCTGCCCGCGCATCCGGGGCAGGCCCTGCTGCGTCTGGGGGCCGAGCTCTTCATCCTGTCGGACCTCCTCTTGGCGATGCAGCTGTTCGTGGTGAAGGACCAACGCGCGCGCCGGATGCTGGCCCTTCTCCTCTGGCCTGCCTACTGGACCGGCCAGGCGCTGATCGCCTGGGGGGCGGTCATGTATGCGGGCTGACAGACTTCCCATGGCCCGTCAAAGCGACTAGGTGAAGGGAAACAGCCCGGAGAGCCTGCCGATGTCGTTCTTCAAGAAGCTCAAGGAGCGGATGTTCCGGTCGTCCGACAAGATCGGCGAGGGGCTGGAGGCGCTGGTGTCCGAGGGGGCGGACGGGCCGAAGGATCCGGTCCGCGAAGTGCCGGAACGGGTGCCGGAAGTGCCCGAGCCGCCGGTGCCGGAACTGCCCGAGCCGGAGGTTCCCGAGGCCCCGCAGCCTGATCTTCCCGAACCCGACTTGCCGCTGCCGGAAGACCCTGCGCCGGTGGATCGGGGACGTGCCGCCATCTTTGAGGAGGCGCCTGAACCGGCGAAGCCCGGCTTTCTGGGGCGGCTCTTCGGGCGCGGGGCGGCGGTCGAGGAGCCTCGGCGCGTGCTGGACGATGCGATGCTGGAAAGCCTGGAGGAACTGCTCATCCAGGCGGACATGGGCGTCGACACGGCGGTGCGGGTGACGGCGAACATCGCGGAAGGGCGGTTCGGGCGGAAGATTTCGACGCGGGAGTTGCGCTCGGCCTTGGCCAGCGAAGTGGCGCGGATCATGGAGCCGGTGGCGCGGCCGATGCCGCTTTATCCGCAGAAACCTCAGGTCGTGCTGGTGGTGGGCGTCAACGGGTCGGGCAAGACGACGACGATTGGCAAGCTTGCGTCCCAGTTCAAGGCGGCGGGGAAGAAGGTGGTGATCGCGGCGGGCGATACGTTCCGTGCGGCGGCGGTGGAGCAGCTGCAGATCTGGGGCAATCGGGCCGGGGTGCCGGTGCTGACGGCACCGGAAGGGTCGGACCCGGCCAGCCTGGCCTTTGACGCGCTGACCAAGGCGCGGGCCGAGGGCGCGGACCTGTTGATGATCGACACGGCGGGGCGGCTGCAGAACCGGCAGGACCTGATGGAGGAACTGGCGAAGATCGTGCGGGTCATCCGCAAGGTCGACCCGACTGCGCCGCACAACACGCTTCTGGTGCTGGATGCGACGACGGGCCAGAACGCGGTGACGCAAGTCGATATCTTCCGCAAGATCGCGGATGTCTCCGGGCTGGTAATGACCAAGCTGGACGGGACGGCGAAAGGGGGCGTGCTGGTGGCGCTGGCCGACAAGTTCGGGCTGCCGATCCATGCGATCGGGGTGGGCGAGCAGATCGACGACCTGGCACCCTTCGATCCGGAGGAGTTCGCGAAGGCGCTGGTGGGGGCCGAGGCATGATCCGGGCGGGCCTCGTTTCGCTGGTGCTGGCCAGTCCGGCTGCCGCGGAGGGGTTGGTGGGCGATGTCCTGTGCAAGGCCGTCTGGGACCGGGTTGCCGCAGGGCTGCAGACTTTTGCCGAAGTCCGTGTCGCGGCTGTGGCGCAGGAGGGCGACTGGTGTGTCGCGGTCAGCCCGGTCTTGGACAATCCCGGACAGTACACGCCGGATGTGCATATCGACCGGCTGAAGGTCCGTGGCGCGGCTCTGGGTTGGATCGCCGATGGCTCGGGGTTGCCCGAGGGGTTGCAGGTCGAGGTCGAGGGGCTGCGGTTGGTCGTGCAGACCGGCAACCCGCAGATGGACTGGCTGTTCAAGGCCCAGTCCCGGCCGAATGCGATTGATGCCGAGCTGTCGCTGGTCTGGAACCCTTCGGCCCGAGAGCTGCGGCTGGAGGGGCTGAGCATCGATTTTCCGGGCGAGAATCTTGTCGAGGCCTCGGCCCGGGTGACGGGGGTGGATTTGTCCACGGAGGGCGCGATGCAGATGTCAGCCACGAGTTTCGCACTGACCGAGTTTGACGCGCGGATCACCACGCATGGGCTGTTCGAGTGGTATGTGCTGATGCCGTTCGGCCCGGACGTCCTGCCCTATGAGGGCGACATGGACGCGGCGGCCGAGGCGTTCCGGTCGGATTTGCAGGCTGGCGTGGCCGCGCTGCCTGGGACGAGTTTCTCTGACGCCAGCAAGACGGCGCTGGCCGCGCTGATCGACGAACTGCCGAACCCCTCGGGCGATCTGGTCCTGTCCTTGCGGGCTGAACCCGGGATCGGGCCAGTGCGGTTCGGGGGCTATGCGGTGACGGGGGTGCCCGAGACGCTGACCGAGGCGGCACCGTTGTTGCAGGGGGTGGTGCTGGATGTGGGGTGGACGCATGTGGACGCGCTTTAAGGTCGGACTGGCATTGGCGGTACTGGCGGGGCCGGTCGGGGCAGAGACGGCCCCGGCAGAGTGCAAGGACCTTACCGAGCTGGTAGCGGCGGCGGTGGGTGGTAACCTTGTGGTGCCCCCGGCGGTCCCGCGGGATGGCTGGTGTGTGCTCGACGGGGCGCGGTCTTCGGGCGATGCGCTGCGGGTAAGTGCCGAGACGCTGCGGTTGCGGGGCGAGGCGCTCGGCGGCGGGCTGATCGCGCTGGAGGTCGAGGCGGAGGGGCTGCGGGTGGCCCCGGCGCTGAACAACCGGGAAATGCCGGGCTGGCTACGGGATTTGCTGCGGCTGCAAACAGTGGACTTGTACCTTGAGGTGGCGCAGCTTGAAGGCAATCACCTTCAGAACAGCTTTCGCGGATATCTGGCATTGTCCGGCGGAACGGAAGTTCGTCTTGACGGCGCCACGACGAGGACCAGGCTGACATCTGTTTCGTTAATGACCTCAGGCCTGACCGTCCTTGATCTGACCTGGAGGTCCGATGGACGCAGCCTTCGCCCCGTGATGGAGGCGGCAGGCGAGCTTCTGATGCCTGGGGCGTCCGCAAATGAAGCGGTCGACGCAGCGCGTGAGGCCCTGCGAGACTTGGCTGCTGCGCTACCCGAGGCGAGTCTGCTTGGCGAAAGCAGGGAAGAACTTGGGGAACTGATTTCAGCACTGCCGCAGGGCCGGGGGCAAGTGACGCTTGGCTTTAGTTCGGAGGACGGCATTGGCGCAGCACAGCTTGGGCTTCTGGCCTTGGCCGACGACCCGGCAAGTCCCGAAGCGCTGGCACGTCTTCTTGCCGGGGCAGTGCTTGTTGTAGACTGGCAGCCCGGACTGACCCCTTGAACGAGTTCCTGCGGTCGGTCGAAGGCACGCCTGCCGGGCATGACCTTGCCTTGGCGCTCGCGCTGCTGGCCGCCGTTCTGCATGCTCTCTTCGGCGCGCTGCAGAAGGGGCGGCATGATCCATGGCTTTCGCGGGCGGCGATCGACGTCAGTTACGGGGTGATCGCGGTGCCGTTTGCGCTGTTCGTGGTGCCCTGGCCGGAACCCCACATGTGGCCGATCTTCGCGGGCGCCTTCGTGATCCATGCGGTCTACAAGGTTCTGCAGGCGATGACCTACTCGCGCGGGGCCTTCACCGTGGTCTACCCGGTGGTGCGGGGCACGGGGCCGTTCTTCACGGTGATCGGGGCTGGGATCGTCTTTGGCGAGACCTTCGCGCCCGGGCAATGGGCGGGGCTGGCGCTGTTGGTGGGCGGCATCCTGGGGCTGGCGGTCTGGAACCTGCGGACCGTGACCGTGGACCGGGCGACGATGGTGCCCGCGCTGTGGCTGGCGGTCGCAACAGGGGCGATGGTGGCGACCTACACCACCTATGACGCCTATGGCATCCGGGCGACGGCGGACCCGTTCACCTTCCTTGCCTGGTTCTTCATGCTGGACGGGATCTTCATCCCGGTGGTCACGCATCGCCGCTGGCGGCGGCTTCCTGCTGCCGAGATCGTTCCCCTGATGAAGCGGGGTGTGCTGGGCGCCTTCGTCGCTTATTTCAGCTTCGGCTCGATCATGCTGGCCACCCGGCTGGACAAAGTCGGCGAGGCGGCGGTCCTGCGCGAGACGAGCACGGTGTTTGCCGCCTTGATCGGCTGGCTGGTTCTGGGCGAGAAGGTGGGGCCGGTGCGGGCGGGGCTGATGGCGCTGATCGCAGGCGGGGCAGTCATCATGGAATGGGCAGGATAATGGCCGAACGCAAGATCAACCCGATTCTCAAGCAGGCGCTGGAGCTGGGGCCGACGATTCTGTTCTTTCTGATCTATATGCGGATCAAGGATGAGACCTATACCTGGGCCGGGACGGACTATTCCGGCTTCATTGTGGCAGCCCTGATCCTGGTGCCGCTGCTTCTCGCCTCAATCTTCGCGCTATGGTTGTTGACGGGCACAATCAGCAGGATGCAGATCTTCGTCGGCGTGATGGTCCTGGTCTTTGGCGGGCTGACGGCGTGGTTCAATGACGAGCGGTTCTTCAAGATGAAGACGACGATCGTCTACGGCACGTTTGCGGTGATCCTGGGGATCGGGTTGGCGCGCGGCAAAAGCCTGCTGCAATGGGTGATGGCGGAAGCTTTGCCCATGAAACCAGAGGGTTGGATGATCCTGACCCGCCGCCTTGCGCTGATGTTCGCGGCGCTGGCAGTGGCCAACGAGGTGATCTGGCGCACCCAGACGACCGAGCTTTGGGTGAAGCTTGAGACCTTCGCGATGCCTGCTGCGCTGTTTCTGTTCCTGATGCTGCAGTTCATGGCGCTGCAGCGCTACATTATCGAAGAGCCCGAAGACAAAACCTGACAATCAGCACAGGAATGCCCCGCAAGCGGCCGGGTTCTGCCCCAGACCTGCCTTGAAGCACCTTTAGACCAGACGGTGAGCTTGAGGAGTTCACCGATGTACCGCACGCCCCTGGATCTTGTCCGCCTGTTCCTGAGCCTGTTCCAGGACATGCCGCCCCTGTCGCGGTCGATGTACCTGCCGGGCGCGGTGCTGTTGGTCAGCTATCCGGTCCTGTCGGTGGCCTTCGGACCTGAATTCTCCGGCCAGGCCTTCGCCACGGCCTTCCTGGCGGCGCTGGCCGTCCGGATCGCGATGGGCTTCGAGGGTATGGTGAAGCGGCTTCTGACCCGCTACTCGGCGACCCAGGCGGTTGCCTTCGCCCTGGCCTTCGCGGGCCTGCCGCTTCTGGTTTTGGCGGCGGTCGATGACCCGCTGTGGTGCCAGCGCATGCAGAGCCTGTTCTACGTGGTGATCGGCGGCATCTTCCTGCAGGACGTGCTGAACGGGCGCACCTCCACCGCTGCCAGCTTCTGGCCGGATGCCGAGATGCGCGACCACCTGCCGAACCTGACCAAGATGATGGTCGTCTACAACTTCGCCTTCCTGCTGATGAACGAAACCATGATCCGCGCTGTCGATGCCTCGCATTGGCTGCTGTTCTGGGCGGTGCTGCCGATCATCGGCCACACCGTGCTGCGGGCGATGGTGCTGACTGTGATCAACCTGGACGACAACGGCCACAAGGCCTGAGATCGGCCCGGCTGAGCCTGGTGTAAAGAGTTTAATACCAAGGCCTTATCCCCCAAAGACATTTGGCAAGGGCGCCGCGAGGCGCCCTTGTCGTTTTCTGCTTGTCGTTCTGGGGCGTCAGTCCGGCAGGACGCAGGCCGCTTTCTTGACGTCCATGCAGCGCCGCAGTGCCGTCAGCACGCCCGAGGGCGCGTTGGACAGCGGCAGGAATCCCAGTTCCGACAGCTTGCGGGCATAGGATTTCGACAGGCCGGGGTCGAGCCCGAGCGCCGCCTCGTAATTGGCATAGGCCGCATCCATCCGCCCCAGCGCTGCGTCGATCCGGGCGAGGGTGTCGTGGTAGGCCGCCTCCATCCGCAGGCCGTCGGGGTTCTGGCGCAGGCCCTGGCTGGCCTGGTCGGCCTCGGCCGCCTTGCCTTCGGCGAGAAGCGCGCGGGCCTGGACGTTCGCGGCGGCAAGGCTTTGCGGATAGCGCTGCAGGAGCGCCGCTGCCTCGGCGGCGACCGTAGCGGGTGCAGCGTATTCGCCAAGCGCCAGCAGGCGGCGCGAGAGGATATCTTCCTCGATCACCGGATTGCTGTCGGGCACCACGCCGGGGCGCAGGGCCTCATCCGCGACGGCGACGAGGTCTTCATGGCGGCCTAGCGCGGCAAGGGCGGCCAGCTTGTTGCGGTAGGCGTTCTGGTAGCCGGGGGCCAGAGAGATGGCGGTATCGAAGTAGCCAAGCGCCTCTTCGGCGCGGCCAAGGTCGATCAGGCAGCGGCCCTTGATTTCATGCGCATAGGCGTATTGCGGGTCGAGCCGCAGCGCCTGGTCAGCATCGTCGGAACAGCGCTGGCCCTCGCGAAACTGCCACCAGGTCTCGGCCCGGTTGGCCCAGGCCGAGATATAGTCTTCGGATGCCAGCGCGGCGGAGTAATGCGCCAGCGCCCCGGCGGTATCGCCCTGGTCATAGCGGACATTGCCAAGCTCGACCCAGATCCAGGCATTGGCGGGCGACAGGCCGATGGCCTGCTGCAGCGTGGCCGAGGCGTCTTCCAGCCGACCGAGCATCCGCTGCGCCTCGCCCTTCATCGCCAGCGCCATCGCGGCGCTGTCGGCGCTGTCGGCTGTGGCATAGGCCTGGTCGCAGAGCGTGATCTGGGTTTCGAAATCGGCGGTGCGGTCGTCGCAGGTCTGCGCGCTGGCGGGAAGGACGCTGGCGGGAAGGACGGGGGCCAGGGTCGCAAGGACGAACAGGAAACGGCGCATGGCGGCTTTCGCAAAGGGGTGCGGTGAAGTGTGCGAAGCGTCCTTCAGGCGGTGGGGAAAATCAAGGGTGCGCTGGGGATAGGTCAGGCCGCCGGAAGGCCCTGGTCAAGCCCCATGCCGCGCGGCCCGAGGATCAGGCGCGACCAGCGGCGGCCGGGGCGCTGACAGGGCAGGTCTGCGGCTGAGAGACGACCGTCGATCAGCGCGCGATAGAGCGCGATGGTGCCGGGCCGCAGATAGGGCGACCAGTGACAGATCCGGCGCGGCGGATCGGACATCGGGTGGCCAAGCGCAGCAAGCCCGGCCAGTGTGCGGGGCTGGTCGATCCAGAGATCGTGCCAGCCGGGCCGCTCCTGACCAAGTCCCTGGCCGATGCACGTGCGCAGGCCAAGGTGGATGCCC
Source organism: Tabrizicola sp. T74 (assembly GCF_057219935.1). Taxonomy (NCBI): domain Bacteria; kingdom Pseudomonadati; phylum Pseudomonadota; class Alphaproteobacteria; order Rhodobacterales; family Paracoccaceae; genus Tabrizicola; species Tabrizicola sp. T74. The sequence goes on from NZ_JBXVVT010000003.1 coordinate 461,199, forward strand.
CATTCGAAGCACGCATCGAACAGGTCGTTTTCCCGGGTGGTGACGTTGATGACTTCGACAGCCCGTCCCGCGCGAGTGGCCAGTGCGGCCAGGGTACGGCCCCGCGTCTCGGCGGCGGCAAGAAGGATCATCCGGCTGATCTGGCCGGGATCGAGGAGAGGAAGTGCGGCGAGCGCCACTCGGGCGCCCATGGAATGGGCGATGATCTGGACTGGGCGGCCGGACAGGTCGTGAACCAGGCGCGCAATCCTTGCCAGAGCCGCGCCGGTGCGGTGGGCCCTGTGGTTTGCGCGCCACGGGTCGCATTTCGCGTTCCAGCCAAGAGCGATGCCCAGGCCCTGGCGACCATCGAGGCCAAGGTGGCGGGGCCAGCTTACCGCACGGCGGTCGGCGGGTGCGGGATCAAGCGACAGGATCGAGCCGTGCGGGCAATCGCGGGCAAAGCCGGGGGCATAGCGCCAGCCGTGGATCATCACGACGACCGGAGCCTCGGCGGGCAGGGCGTCAAGCTTGCGGGCCAGCCTGATCTGGTCGAGGATCACGCCCTGGCTGGTTGCATCGGCACGGATCGGACGGGGATCGTCGGTCATGGCCTGCACTGCACTGCTGCTCTTTTGCGACGTCATGCTGCGTTGCCGCAACGGTGGCATGACGGCCGGGTGACGGGTGCATGACATTGGCTGGCTGTGGCGGGTTGACCACGCCAGGCGGCGGGCGTATTCAGGCGCCCGTGGCGCTTTGTTACCGGATTGCGGGCCACGTTAAACAAGCCGCTAAAGAGGTGAAGGGCATGGCCCCGGCACCTTTGGTTGTCCGGGGCTTTTTGTTGGCCGGGGGCCCGAAGATGACGAAGGACTGGAAGACACGCACGCAGCTGGTGCACGAGGGCAGCCGCCGCAGCCAGTATGGCGAGATGGCCGAGGCGATCTTCCTGACGCAGGGCTTTGTCTATCCCGATGCCGAGGCGGCCGAGGCGCGGTTCGTGAAGGCGGGGGAGGATGAGTTCATCTATGCCCGCTATGGCAACCCGACGACGCGGATGTTCGAGGAACGCATCGCCGCGCTGGAGGGGACAGAGGATGCCTTCGCCACGGCCAGCGGCATGGCTGCCGTTTCAGGCGCGCTGATGTCGCTGGTGCGGGCGGGGGACCATGTGGTGAGCTCGCGCGCGCTGTTCGGGTCCTGCCTCTATGTGCTGGAAGAGGTGCTGCAGAAGTTCGGGGTGAAGGTCACCTTCGTGGATGGCGCGGACCTGGACCAGTGGCGGCGCGCGGTCACGCCGGGGACGAAGGCGGTGTTCTTCGAATCGATGTCGAACCCGACGCTGGAGCTGGTGGATATCCGCGGGGTCAGCGAGATCGCCCATGCGGCGGGAGCGCTGGTGATCTGCGACAACGTCTTTGCGACGCCGATCTATTCCCGTGCGGTCAATCAGGGGGCGGATGTGGTGGTCTATTCGACGACCAAGCACATTGACGGGCAGGGCCGGGCGCTGGGGGGCGTGGTCTGTGCCAGCCGAGAGTTCATTCGCAAGACCCTGGAACCCTACATGAAGCACACCGGCGGCTCGATGTCGCCCTTCACGGCCTGGATCATGCTGAACGGGATGGCGACGCTGGACCTGCGGGTGCGGGCCTCTGCCGCCTCGGCCCTGAAGATCGCCGAGACGCTGGCGGGGTGGAGCCAGGTCGGCCGGGTGATCTATCCGGGGCTCGCCTCGCACCCCCAGCATGACCTGGCGATGGCGCAGATGGGCAATGGCGGCACGCTGGTGACCTTCGAAGTAGCGGGAGGGAAAGAAGCAGCGTTTCGCTTCATGAACGCCTTGGGGATCGTCAAGATTTCCAACAACCTGGGCGACGCCAAGACCATTGCGACGCACCCTGCGACGACGACGCACCAGCGACTACCGCAGGACCAGAAGGATTCGCTGGGGATCACCCCTGGCCTGATCCGGCTGTCGGTGGGGCTGGAGGACGCCGACGACCTGATCGCCGACCTGGCGCAGGCGCTGGGGCGGAACTGAGCCGTTCTGGCAGTGGCCGGTGGCGCGGGCCGTCACCGGTTCGTCGCGCATTGGCGCTACAGGGTCGAAACCAAGGCTTGCGTACTGCGGCGAAATGACTATCTGATGGGGGCCTGCCTCGGACCAGGGTGATCCGTTGGCGGTGCCACAGCGTAAACAATCCGGAAATTGACGGCTTGGCCAACTGGCCCGCCCGAACCGAAAGGACCTGCCCAAATGAACATCCATACCCCCGAGATCGACCGGCTTCCGACGCGTGAGGAAGCCGAAGCGGCGCTTGCCGTGCTGCGGCGGTGGGCAGGCAAATCGTCGGACGAAGAGATCTCGCGCCTGGATTCGGCGGTGGGCTGGCTGGTGCCGGGCCAGGGCTATCCGGCCTTGTCGCGCGAGTACCCGCAGGGCTTCAAGGCGGATGCCGCCTATCGCGCCACGCTGCCGGACCTGCAGAATGGCCCGGCAAGCCTGATCCGGGGTGCGAAGGCGCGGATCCAGCATGTCGGCATCTCGAACTTCCGCCTGCCGATCCGCTATGCCACCCGCGACGGCGCGCCTCTGGTGCTGGAAACCAGCGTCACCGGCACCGTCAGCCTGGAGGCCGAGCAGAAGGGCATCAACATGAGCCGCATCATGCGGTCGTTCTATGCCCATGCCGAACGCGCGTTTTCCTTCGGCGTGATTGAGGCGGCGCTGGACGACTACAAGGCGGACCTCGGGGCCTTCGATGCGCGCATCCAGATGCGGTTGTCGTTCCCGATGCAGCTGCAGTCGCTGCGGTCGGGGCTTTCGGGCTGGCAGTATTACGACATCGCGCTGGAACTGGTCGAGGTGGCGGGGGTCCGCAAGCGGATTGCCCATCTGGACTATGTCTACAGCTCGACCTGCCCGTGCAGTCTGGAACTGTCGGAACATGCGCGGATGACGCGCGGCCAGCTGGCCACGCCGCATTCGCAGCGGTCGGTCGCGCGGCTGTCGGTGGTGCTGACCGGCGACATGGCAATCGAGGACCTGGTCGACCTGGCGCGCGGCGCGGTGGTGACCGAGACGCAAGTGATGGTCAAGCGCGAGGACGAGCAGGCCTTTGCCGAGTTGAACGCGGCCAATCCGATCTTCGTCGAGGACGCGGCGCGGCTGTTCTGCGAGGCGCTGCGGGCGGATCCGCGCGTGGGCGATTTCCGGGTGCTGGCCAGCCACCAGGAAAGCCTCCACAGCCATGACGCGATCAGCGTCTTGACCGAGGGCGAGACCTTCGCGGGCGAGAGCCTGGACCCGCGCCTGTTCCAGAGCCTGATCCACGCGCGCTGACAGGTGGATTGACCAAAGGCGCGGGGCCGCGTAGCCATGCCCGACCATGGTTGACTTCCGCCCCGTCGCCTATGTCATCGGTCGCATCCTGATCGTTCTGGCGATCCTGATGCTGGCCCCTGCCATTATCGACTGGCGGGCGGGGCTGGCGAACGGCTATGACTTCCTCGCCTCGGCCGCGCTGACGGGTGTGGTGGGGGCGGCGCTGACCTTGTCGACCGGCAATGCGCTGGGACAGGCGCTGGACACGCGGCAGGCCTATCTTCTGACGGCGGGTATCTGGTTCCTGGTGCCGTTCTTCGGGGCACTGCCGTTCTGGATCGGAGCACCGGGGCTGTCGCTGCTCGACGCCTATTTCGAGGCTGTATCGGGCATCACCACGACGGGCGCGACGGTCATCTACGGGCTCGATACGTTGCCAGCGGGCATGAACCTGTGGCGGGGCATGCTGAACTGGCTGGGGGGGCTGGGGATCGCCTTCATCGCGATGATCTTCCTGCCCTTGATGCGCGTCGGCGGTATGCAGTTCTTCCGGACCGAGGGGTTCGACACCTTCGGCAAGGCGCTGCCGCGGGCGACCGATATCGCGCGGCAATTGTTGTTCGTCTATTCCGCGCTGACGCTGGCCTGCGTTGCCACTTATGCGGCGATCGGCATGGAGACGCTGGACGCCGTGGTGGGCGGCTTTGCGACGATTGCCACCGGCGGGTTCTTCCCGGCGGACGTGTCCTTCAACAAGTACACCGGCGCGGGCGAGTATGCCGGCGCCCTGTTCATGATCCTGGGAAGCCTGCCTTACATCCGTTACGTGCAGCTGGTGAACGGCTCGGCTGTCCCCCTGTGGCAGGACAGCCAGGTGCGTGCCTATCTGCGCTGGCTGGCCTATGCCGTCCTGTCCGTCACGATCTGGCGGGTATGGACGACGGGCGACCCGATCGAGCCGGTGTTCCGCGAGGCGCTGTTCAACCTGACCTCGATCATGTCCTCGACCGGGTTCTTTTCCGGGAGTTTCCCGGTCTGGGGCGGGTTCATGCTGGTCGTGGCCTTCGTGATCGGGGTCATTGGCGCCTGTTCCGGGTCATCGGCGGCGGGGCTGTCGGTGTTCCGGGTGCAGCTGGTCATTGCTGTCCTGAAGCGCGAGGTGCGGCGGATCGGCAACCCCTCGACGGTGGACCCGGTGCGCTATGACGGGCGGGGCGTGGGCGAGGACGTGCTGAACGCGCTGGTGATGTTCGTATCGAGCTATATCCTGATCCTGGGCACGATGACCGTGGCGATGACGCTTTTGGGCGTCGACAGCGTGTCGGCCCTGTTCGCGGTCTGGACGGCGCTTGGCAACATCGGCTACGGATTTGGCCCCCTGGTGGAGCGGACCGGCACCTTCATCGACTTCCCGCCCGGGGCCATCGCGATCATGACTTTGTGCATGCTGCTTGGCCGCTTGGGCCTGCTGGCGATCCTGGTTCTGGTGCTGCCAAGCTTCTGGCGGCGCTAGTCCCAGCAGGAGACCAGCGCCGTCATTCCCGTGGCGCGTTCGGCCAGGCTGGCCGGGTCAAGGGGCGCGGTCGAGGTGGTTGCAGTCGGGGTCACGCCCGTGGGGCTCAAGAGGCGCGAAAGCTCCGCCGCCGACAGCGCGAAGGCGACCCCCGGAGGCATCATCTTGCCGCCCTGCGGCTGGGCGGGCAGGAGCATGCCGAGGACGCTGCCTGATGGGTCAAGGACCGGGCCACCGGCATCGCCGGGCAGGGTCTGCAGGGCAAGGCGGTTGAGCGAGGTCTCGCCGTTCAGGCCGGTCAGGTCTTCGAGCGTGCCGAAGGTGATGACTGGGGCTGGCAGGCGGTCTTCGTAGGAGTAGCCGGGCACTGCGACCTCGGCCCCCGGGCGGGCCGGGGCGGTGACGAAGCCTGCCACCGCGCGGGGGGCAAGCGCGGTCTTGGGGGTCAGAAGCGCTAGACCGCTGGCCTTGTCGGCCAGGGTGACGGTCGCCTCGGTCCCGCGGTCGATGGTGACGCGGGCGCATTGGTCGACGGCCTCGACCGTGGTCAGGACGGCCCCCTGGGCTGTGACGAAAAAGCCGGTGCGGCTGAGGCGGGGCTTGCGCACCTCGAGCCCGGCAAGGAGGCCGGAGCGGGTTTCGGCCGCCATCACCGCCATGCCGGGGTCGAGCACGCCATCGCCATCGGGCGAGAAGCTGTCCTGGATGACCTTGATGATGCGGGCGTCGCGGCCTTCGTTGCCGGGGGTGGAGATCAGCATCCAGCCCTTGATCCGGTTGCCCTTCAGTTGGGCAAAGACCGTGGTGTCAGCCTTGGGCGAGGTGCCGCGGATGCGGAAGCTGCGGTCGTCGCGGTCACGGGGGCCGTCGAGCGGCACGGATTCGAGCGTCTGCAGCACGTCGTACAGGCCATAAAGCGCGGCCTGGTCGCCGGGCTGCGAGATCAGGACGATACGGGGCGCGTCGGCGGTCTTGGCGCGGTAGTGGACGAAGGGGGGCTCGTAGTGGTCGAACTCCACCAGGCCAAGCGGCAGTGTGACGGTGATGCCGGATTCGACTTCCGTGATCTCGGTGAAGCCGAAAGCGGCAAGCTCGCCCTTCCAGGCGTCGAGCAGGGCTGCGCGCTGGCGGCTGGTCAGGATGCCGGTGGGCTCGACCATGCCCTGCGCCTGTTGCCATGCGGTCATGGCGGTGCGGGTGCCGGGGCCGAAAGCGCCGTCAATGGCGCTGGGGTAGTAGCCGAACCACTGGAGCGCGGTCTGCAGGTCTTGGCGTTCCTCACGGGTCAGAAGCGCTTCGCTGTCGCGGGCCTCTTGGCGGTCTTCGTCGGGGACCGCAACAGGCTGCGGTTCCGGAGCCTCGACCACGGCGGCCACGTCTGCGGCAAGGTCGGTCGCCGGTTCCGGCACAAGAGCCGTGCCACCATCGGGGAAGATCTGGTCGCCATAGCGCGCGCCGTCGTCGATGAAGCTGTCCGACGGGACCTGCCCGTCGCGTTTCAGGGCGCCGAGACGGAGCGCGGCCTCGTCGGCCGGGTAGGGGCCAAGGGCGATGCCATACCAGCCGGATGTCAGGCGGAAGGCCGTTGTCTCGGGAAACTCGGCCGCATAGGCGCGGGCACGGTCCAGCGCGGTTTCGAGGTCCGGGTGCGCCTCGACCTGGAGCCAGGCCTGACCCTCTTGCGCGCGCGCTTGCGAGGACGGGGACAGGATCATCGTTGCAAGAACAAGGACAATCAACGCAAGCGGTCTGAACATGAACGGGTCCTGAAGACGGTTTCCGGCTTGGGCGACATTAGCCATGGCGCGCGCGGCGACAAGGAGAAACCGGTCACGATTGCGAAGGGCGCGTTCCGGAATTGACCCCTGTGGCCCCAATGGATAGGGAGGGCGCGAGTTTTGCGCATGTCCGGGGCCAGCCATGTCCGACGCCACCACCACGCCGAAAAGCTTTCAGGAGATCATCCTGCGGCTGCAGAATTACTGGGCGGCGCAGGGCTGCGCGGTGCTGCAGCCCTATGACATGGAAGTGGGGGCGGGGACCTTCCACCCGGCAACGACGCTGCGGTCCCTGGGGACCAAGCCTTGGGCCGCGGCTTACGTCCAGCCCTCGCGCCGCCCGACCGACGGGCGCTATGGCGAGAACCCGAACCGGCTGCAGCACTATTACCAGTATCAGGTCATCATCAAACCCTCGCCGGCCAACCTGCAGGAACTGTATCTCGGCTCGCTGGCGGCCATCGGGATTGACCTTGGCCTGCATGACATCCGTTTTGTCGAGGATGACTGGGAAAGCCCGACCTTGGGTGCCTGGGGCCTGGGCTGGGAGGTCTGGTGCGACGGGATGGAAGTCAGCCAGTTCACCTATTTCCAGCAGGTCGGCGGGCATGACTGCAAGCCGGTCTCGGGCGAGCTGACCTATGGGCTCGAACGGCTGGCGATGTACGTGATGGGCATCGACCATGTGATGGAGATGCCGTTCAACGATCCGGCCAGTCCGATCCCGCTGACCTATGGCGACATCTTCCGCCAGACCGAAGAGGAATACAGCCGCCACAACTTCGACGGGGCCGATACCGAGATGCTGTTCCGGCATTTCGAGGCGGCGGAGAAGGAGTGCCAGCGCCTGCTGGCCTTTGAGCCTCAGGACCCGAAGTCGGGCAAGCGGATCATCATGGCGCATCCGGCTTATGACCAGACGATCAAGGCCTCGCACCTTTTCAACCTTCTTGATGCGCGGGGCGTGATCTCGGTCACCGAACGGCAAGCCTATATCGGACGGGTGCGCGCCCTGGCCAAGCAATGCGCCGATGCGTTCCGGCTGACCGAGGCGGGGGCGGATCAGTGAATGTCGCAAGGCTTAGTCTGGGGGTCATCGTGATTGTTGCCGCCCTTGCGGGCGCGTTCCTGTGGTACACCGCCGAGCGCGCCTTCTATGAGGAGGTCGCCTTCCAGCCGGGGGCCGAAATCCGGCTGGTGCCGCTGGTGGGCGGGCAACCCGAGGCGATTGTCGTGAACGGGATCGAGGGGATTGATGCCGACAGTTCTCCGATCAAGTTCCGCGCCTGTTTCACGACGCCCCTGTCACTGGCCATGCTGACCGAGACCTATGCGCCTTATGAGGGCGCTGAGCCCCTGGTCGCGCCGCGCGGGTTCGACTGCTTTGACGCCACCGCGATTGGCAAGGCGTTGGAGACGGGAGAGGCGCTGGCCTTCCTGTCGGAACCGGAGATTCACCCCGGTGTCGACCGGGTGGTGGCCGTCTTTGGCGATGGCCGCGCCTATGCCTGGCAGCAGCTGAACGGGAGCCTTGCGCAGTAGATGGCCGAGGCCGAGGACGCCCTGCGGAAGCTGAAGCGCCGTCACAAGCGCGACCTGCGCAATGCGCGGGCCGAGGGGATGCTGGCGGGTGTCGCCTCGATGCTGCGGCCCGGGGATGTCGCGGTCGACTGCGGGGCGAACCGGGGGGATGTGACGGCGGTCCTCGCGGCCTCGGGCGCCGAGGTTCATGCGTTCGAGCCGGACCCGTACAATCTGGCCAAGCTGACGGAGCGGTTTTCCGGGGCGGCGAATGTGACGCTGCATGCCGCCGCCGTGGGGACCAGTGCGGGCACGATCCGCCTGATGCGGGCCGCGAACTGGGAGGCGAACCCGGAACTGGCTTCGGTCAAGAGCACGGTCGTCGCGGGCGGGCAGAACATCGCGGAGGGCGAGGGGATCGAGGTCGCGATGATCGACTTGTCCGATTTCCTGCGCGGGCTGATCGCCACCCATGGCCGGGTGGCCTTCGTCAAGATGGACATCGAGGGGGCGGAGCTGGAGCTGCTGACCGCGATGCTGGACCAGCGACTTTTCGACAATATCCAGCTGACCGTCGCCGAGACGCATGAGCGCAAATTCAAGGACTTGCGGGGTCAGTTTGCCGCCCTGCGCACAGCCATCGCCGAGGCCTATCCGCCGTCCCGCGTGAACCTCGACTGGATCTAGGAAACCGACATGCCCGACCTGTTGATCGAACTTTTCTCCGAGGAAATCCCGGCGCGGATGCAGGGCAAGGCCCGCGAGGATCTGCGGAAACTGGTGACCGATGGGCTGGTCGAGGCGGGGCTGACCTATGCCAGCGCGGGGGCTTTCTCGACGCCGCGGCGGCTGGTGCTGGCGGTGGAGGGGCTGAGCAGCGAAAGCCGCCCGGTGCGGGAGGAGCGGAAGGGGCCTTCGGTGTCGGCCCCGGCGCAGGCGGTGGAGGGGTTTTTGCGGTCCACGGGCCTGACGCTGGACCAGCTGGAACGCCGGGCGGACAAGAAGGGTGAGACCTTCTATGCCGTGGTGGAAAAGCCCGGCCGTCAGGCGGCAGAGATCGTGGCCGAGGTGCTGGAAGGCGTGATCCGCAATTTCCCCTGGCCGAAGTCGATGCGCTGGGGGTCCGGCAGCTTGCGCTGGGTGCGGCCGCTGCAGTCGATCATTTGTCTCCTGTCCGACGAGGGCGGGGCGCATGTGGTGCCGATGGAGGTCGATGGGATCGTGGCCGGGAACACCACCGAGGGCCACCGTTTCATGGGCAACGGGCGCTTCGTCGTCACGGGCTTTGACGATTATGTGGTCAAGCTGAAGCGCGCGAAGGTGGTGCTGGACACCGCCGAGCGGGAAGCCGCGATCTGGCAGGGGGCGCAGAACCTGGCCTTTGCGGCCGGGATGGAAGTGGTCGCGGACCCCGGCCTTTTGACCGAGGTCGCGGGGCTGGTGGAATGGCCGGTGCCGCTGATGGGGCGGATTGCGGATGCGTTTCTTGGCCTGCCGCCGGAGGTGCTGCAGACCTCGATGAAGGAGCATCAGAAGTTCTTCTCGGTTCGCAACCCGAAGACGGGCCGGATCGAGGGCTTCGTAACGGTGGCCAACATCGAGGCCGCGGATGGCGGCGAGGTGATCCTGAAGGGGAACCAGAAGGTGCTGGCGGCCCGCCTGTCGGACGCGAAGTTCTTCTGGGAGAATGACTTGCGGGTCGCCAAGGCCGGAATGGGCGAGTGGGTGGAGGGGCTGAAGGCGGTCACCTTCCACAACAAGCTTGGTTCTCAGGCCGACCGGATTGACCGGATCGCTGCCTTGGCTCGCGAGATTGCTCCGCTGGTGGGGGCCGATGCGGGCGAGGCCGAACACGCGGCACGGCTGGCGAAGCTGGACCTGCGGTCGTCGATGGTGGGCGAGTTCCCGGAGCTGCAGGGCGTGATGGGCCGCTATTATGCGCTGGAGGCTGGGGAGTCTGCGGCGGTGGCTGATGCCGCGCGGGATCACTGGCGGCCGAAGGGGGAGAGCGACTCCGTGCCGACCGAGCCGGTCTCGGTGGCCGTGGCACTGGCCGACAAGATCGACACGCTGACCGGGTTCTGGGCGATCGACGAGAAGCCGACGGGTTCGAAGGACCCGTTTGCCTTGCGTCGCGCGGCGCTGGGGGTGATCCGGTTGGTGTTGGGGAATGGTGTGAAAGGAAGCCTACTAAAGCTACTTGACGCGCAAATGCGCAGAGCCAAAGCATCGGCTTTCCCGGAGCGTGACGTCTCACCGTCAATGAAGGAAGTCGATGACCGCGTGGCAATTGTTTCTTTGGTCGATTTCTTCCACGACCGCCTCAAGGTCTACCTCAAGGACCAGGGTGTCCGGCACGATGTCATCGACGCTTGCCTCGCCTTGCCGGGGAATGACGACCTGACTCTGCTCGTCAAGCGGGCGACGGCGCTGTCTGAAACGCTCAAGACCGAGGACGGGGCGAACCTGCTGCAAGGGTTCAAGCGGGCGAACAACATCCTGTCCCAGGCCGAGGCGAAGGATGGGGTGGAGTATTCCTTTGGGGCGGACCTCAAGTTCGTCGAGACCGACGAGGAGCGGGCGCTCTTTGCGGCGCTGGACAAGGCTGAGGCGGCGATTTCCCCTGCGATGACGAAGGAGGATTTCGGGACCGCGATGGCGGCGATGGCCGCCCTGCGCGGGCCAATTGATGCCTTCTTCACCGCCGTCCAGGTCAACTCCGACAACCAGATCGTGCGGCGGAACCGGCTGAACCTCCTCCACCGCATCCGGGCGGTCTGTTCCGGCGTTGCCGACCTTTCGCGCATCGAGGGCTGAGACCCGCCCAAAGATTCGTCACAAGACTGACATGTCAGGCTTGATTGACAGGGCATTCGGCGTATGCTGCACCTGAAAACAGGTGCCGCAGTGCAGAAACACGATCCGATTCCGGAGTTCGCGCAGATCTCGCCCTCGGCGCAGATCGCGACGGCCTCGCATGGCTGGCGGGCCAAGTGCCTGCAGCGGCTGGTGCGGCTGGAGCTGCCGGTGCCGAAGTCGGTGGCACTGCCCGCGTCGACCGTCCGGTTGATCGCGGCCGGACATGGGGTGGATGCCGCTGGAATCCTTGACCATTTCGGCGATGGACCCCTTATCAGCGTCCGCCCTAGCCCCGCGAACCCCGATTGGGGCGGGCCGGCGACGATTCTGAACATCGGGCTGAACGCCAAGCGCCATGCCCGGCTGGCGGAAACCCATGGCGAGGCGGCGGCGGATGCGCTGTATCTGCGCTTTGTGCAGGCCTATGCGATCCATGTGGCGCGGCTTGACCCCGAGGTGTTTGACGGGCTGAAGCCGGGCCCGGGGGCGCTGAAGGATGCGCTGCGCGAATACGAGGTGGAGACCGACGAGCCTTTCCCGCAGGACGCAGGCAGGCAGCTGGCCGAAGTGCTGCGGTCGATGGCGCGGGCCTGGGAGGGGACCTCGGCGCGGCTTCTCCGCCAGGCCAAGGGCGCGCCCGAAGAGGCGGCGCTGGGCCTTGTCGTGCAGGAAATGGCGCAGGGCATCGGGCAGGGGATCAGCGGGTCGGGTGTGATCCAGTTCGTCGATCCGGTGACGGGGCAACCGCAGATCACCGGGCGCTACTTGGGGCAGTCCCAAGGCCGCGATGCGCTGAAGACGACCGAGGCGCTGTACCTGACGCGGGATGCGCGCGGGCCGTCGCTGGAAGACGTCGCGCCCGATATCTTTGCCACACTGGTCGAGTATGGCGCGACCTGCCGCACCCGCCTGCGCGAGGAAATGCAGATCGAGTTCACCATTGAGGACGGCCGTCTGGCCGTGCTGGACGCGGTGAAGGTGCAGCGCTCGGTTCGGGCGGGCCTGCGGATCGCGGTGGCGCTGGCCGAGGACGGGGTGATCCCTCGCGACGAGGCGGTACTGCGGGTCGAACCGCGGGCGCTGTCCGAGCTGTTGCACCATCAGGTGGACCCAAGGGGTGCGCGCGACGTGATTGCGCGGGGGATTGCGGCCTCACCCGGGGCGGCGACGGGGATCCTGGTGTTTTCGTCCTCCGAGGCGCAGGCGGCGGCGGCGCGGGGCGAGGCCTGCATCCTGGTGCGGCGCGAAACGGCGCCGGAGGACATTCGCGGCATGCATTCGGCGGCGGCTGTGTTGACCGAACGCGGCGGCATGACGAGCCACGCGGCGGTGATTGCGCGCGGGCTGGGGCTGCCTTGCGTGGTGGGCGCGTCGGAGTTGCGGCTGGACACGCGGGACCGCAAGCTGACCACGGCCGACGGGCGGGTGTTCCGCGCGGGCGATGTGGTGACGCTGGACGGGTCCAAGGGCGAGGCGCTGGCGGGCGCTGCCGAGATGCTGCCCCCGGCGCTGGACGACAGTTTCCGCAGGCTGCTGGCCTGGGCTGACGAAGTGCGCGACATCGGCGTGCGGGCCAACGCAGACACTCCCGCCGATGCCGAAACTGCCCGCAAGTTCGAGGCGCAGGGGATCGGCCTGTGCCGGACCGAGCACATGTTCTTCGACGAAGACCGTCTGGTCGTCATGCGCGAGATGATCTTTGCCGATACGCCCGGCGACCGCGCGGCGGCCTTGGCGCGGCTCTTGCCGATGCAGCGGGCGGATTTCGTGCAACTGTTTGAAATCATGCAAGGCTTGCCGGTCTGCATCCGTCTGTTCGACCCGCCGCTGCATGAATTCCTGCCGTCTGACCGCGAGGGACTGCGCGGGCTGGCCGAGGCGCTGGACCGTCCCCTGTCCGAAGTGACGCGGCGGGCCGAGGCCTTGACCGAGGTGAACCCGATGCTCGGGATGCGGGGGGTGCGGCTCGGGGTCGTCCTGCCGGAAATCTACGACATGCAGGCGCAGGCGATCTTTGAGGCGACGCTGGAATCGGCGCGTCGCGGGGCGCCGGTGGTGCCGGAAATCATGATCCCGCTGGTCAGTGCCCGGCGCGAGGTGGAACTGGTCAAGACCCGGATCGACGCCCTGGCCGCGATGGTGCGGACCAAGGCGGGGGCTGCGTTCGATTACAAGCTGGGCGTGATGGTTGAGACACCTCGCGCCGCGCTTCGGGCCGGGGAAATCGCCCAGCACGCGGCCTTCCTGTCCTTTGGCACCAACGACCTGACCCAGATGACCTACGGGTTAAGCCGCGACGATGCCGGGCGGTTCATGAACACCTATGTCCGCCAGGGGGTCTTCCCCGAGGATCCGTTCCACATCCTGGACGTCGACGGGGTGGGCGAGCTTTTGCACATTGGTGCCGAACGGGGACGTAAAACCCGGAAAGATCTGACATTGTCGATCTGCGGTGAACACGGCGGCAACCCGGAATCCATCGATTTCTGCCGCCGCGCCGGGTTCGACTATGTGTCCTGCTCGCCCTACCGGGTGCCGATGGCCCGGCTGGCGGCGGCGCACCTTGCGCTGCGGGATCGTGAGAAAACTGTTTAAAATCAGTTAATTGTAATAGAATCTTAACCTTCTACACTGCATTTTCGGCGGCATTTCGCCGATGCAGGACGGATTTCCGTGGCAATTCTGCAACAGCGGTGGACCCCCCCGAACGCTTCCCCTAACTCCCCGCCAGCTTGCCAAGGCGGGGGAACTTCCGCCGGACACCAAAGACGGAAGAGCAGAAATGACGCGTATCCTGACGAGTATCGCCCTGGCGATCGGACTTGCGGCTGGCCCGGCGTCGGCGGATGCCCAGTGGACCAGCAGTCTGTTCGGCCTGATGCCCAGCAATACGGCCTACGTCCCTGAGTTGAAGCGCTTGCCGGCCCCTGATCTTGACGCGCCGCTGCCGGCTGCAGCGATGACCGAGGGGCTGACCGAGGACTGGCTGATGTCGCAGCCCGAACCCTCGGGCGATGCCCAGTGGCAATGCCTGACCGAGGCGCTGTACTTCGAGGCCCGTGGCGAAAGCCTGGAAGGGCAGATTGCGGTGGCCGAGGTGATCCTGAACCGGGTCGACAGCCCGCTTTACCCGCGCACGGTCTGTGGCGTGGTCAAGCAGCGCGGCGGCGGCGGCTGCCAGTTTTCCTATGTCTGCAGCGGCAAGACGAAGATGCGCGAGAAGGGCGCTGCCGACTTGGCTGGCCGCATCGCGCGGGCCATGCTGGACGGCGCGCCCCGGATCCTGACGGCGGGGGCCACGCATTTCCACACCCGCGCCGTCAAGCCCAGCTGGTCCAAGCGCTTTGCGCGGACGGCGCGGATCGGGGACCATCTGTTCTATCGCCAGCCTGGCTCGAACGGCTGATGTCGCCTTCTGCGGCTTCGGTGACGCCTTCCCGCTTGGCGCGCGCTGCCCGCGTGGTATGAGGGGCCGAACGGCGGAGGACCCCTGATGAGCGATATCGAGCTGGCTTTCGCCCATCCGGAAGACCGGGCCGAGGCCTCGGCAGGCGCGGGGATGCGCGACCGCATCAGCCTGCGCGACCACATCGTCGAGGCGGATATCGGGGCTTTCCAGAAGGAGCGCGGCCACAAGCAGCGCCTGCGCTTCAACGTGGTGGTCGAGGTGCGCCCGGTGTCCGCGCCGCTGGACGATGATGTCGACCGCATCCTGTCCTATGACCGGATCACCGAATCCATCGCGGCGGAACTTGCGGCGGAGCGGTTGAATCTGTTGGAAACGCTGGCGGAGCGGGTGGCGGAGCGTATCCTGGCGGAACCAGCCGCGATGCGGGTCTTCATCCGGATCGAGAAGCTGGATGTCGGACCCTATGCGCTGGGGGTGGAAATCGTCCGGTCGCGCGCGGAACGCCCAGTACAGAAGGCCGGGGACGAGGGGATGGAGGCGGTGCATCCGCTGGTCGTCTTCCTGGACACTGCCACGATCCATGCCCCGGACCTGTCGGCGCGGCTCGATGCACTGCTGGCCGAAGGTCTGCCGATGATCCTGGCCGTAGGCCTGCCCGATCTGCCGCGTCCGGTCACCGGGCACAAGCCGACCCAGCGCCGGGTGGACCTTCTGGCGATGGAGCAGAACGCCTGGACGCTGGCTGCCCGCGATGCGCGCTGTGTTGTGGTCGCGACGCGGACGGAAATCGACTGGGCGATGAAGCGGGGGCAGACCGTGGTCTGGGCGCCGTCGAAGCTGGTGCTGGATGCGGTCGACGGCCCGAAGGGGTCTGATCCGGTGGGGTTGGCCCTGTGGCTTGCCGAAACCATGTCGGCGACGGCGCTGGTTGTTCACGGCGAAGTTGCAGTCCCGGCAGGAAGCCGCGTCCCCGTGCGGCGGGCCTGACGCTTCCCCCTTGAAAAGCGGTTGGGCTTCGGCCACTCCGAACGCCATGGAGTATTTCCGACCGATTGCGATGACCGATCCGGCCCGCCCGAAAACTGCCATGACACTGGCGGGGGGCTGGTGCTGGTTCGACCGGGTCGAGGTCCTGTCTCGGGCTGCCCCAAGCCGGGTGATCGCGGCAGCCGAGGTTCCGGCGGCGGTCCTGCACCGGCTTGTCTCGCCGCGTCCCGCTTTTGCTGGCCTTGCGATGGACCGTCCACGACTGATGGGCATCCTGAACGTGACGCCGGACAGTTTCTCCGACGGAGGCCGGTTCCTGGGGGCCGAGGCGGCGGTGGCGCAGGCGCGGGCGATGGCCGAGGGGGCCGAAATCATCGATGTGGGCGGCGAAAGCACCCGGCCCGGCGCGGTGGAAGTGCCTGTGGCCGAGGAGATCGCCCGCAGTGTCCCGGTGATCCGCGCGCTGCGCCAGGGCGGGCTGGCGGCACCGATCAGCATCGACACCCGCAAGGCCCCGGTCGCCGCTGCGGCGCTGGAGGCAGGGGCGAGCATCGTCAACGACGTCTCGGCCTTCGACTTTGACCCCTCGCTGGGTCCCTTGGTGGCGAAGGCGGCAGCTCCGGTCGTGCTGATGCATGCGCAGGGGGTGCCCGCCAGCATGCAGGACGATCCGCGCTATGGCGATGTTCTTCTGGACGTCTACGATGCGCTGGCCACGCGGCTGGCCCGGGCTGAGGCGCTGGGGATCGACCGCGCGCGGATCGTGCTGGACCCCGGCATCGGGTTCGGCAAGACGCTGGAGCATAACCTGGCGCTGTTGCGCGGGCTGTCGTTGTTCCACGGGCTGGGCTGTGCGCTCTTGCTCGGCACCTCGCGCAAGCGGTTCATCGGGACCATCGGTCGGGCCGAGGCGGCGGATGCCCGCGCGCCGGGGTCCATCGTCACCGCGCTGGCCGGAGTGGCGCAGGGGGTGCAGATTGTCCGTGTCCACGATGTGCCCGAAACTCGCCAAGCTTTGCGGCTATGGCACGCGATGAACACCGATTAGTTGGAGGATGAGGCATGAGCCGCAAGCTGTTTGGCACCGATGGCGTCCGGGGGCGGGCGAATTCCTGGCCGATGACGGCAGAGCTTGCGCTGAAGCTGGGCGCGGCGGCGGGGCGGTATTTCCGCCGCGACGGCTCGGCGGCGCACCGGGTGGTCATCGGCAAGGACACGCGGCTGTCGGGTTACATGCTGGAGAACGCGCTGACGGCGGGGTTCTGTTCGACGGGGATGAATGTCCTTCTACTCGGCCCGGTGCCGACCCCGGCGGTGGGGTTCCTGACCAAGTCGATGCGGGCCGACGTGGGGGTGATGATCTCGGCCAGCCACAACCCGCACCAGGACAACGGGATCAAGTTCTTCGGGCCGGATGGCTACAAGCTGTCGGACGCGGCGGAAGCCGAGATCGAGGCGCTGGTCGAGGGCGAGATCCAGCCTGCCAAGCCCGAGAACATCGGGCGGGCCAAGCGGATCGAGGATGGGCGCGGGCGGTATGAGGAGTTCGTGAAGACGAGCTTTCCGACGGGCCTGCGGCTGGACGGCCTGAAGGTGGTGCTGGACTGCGCCAACGGGGCAGCCTATCGCGCGGCGCCCGAGGTCTTGTGGGAGCTTGGGGCCGAGGTGATCCCGATCGGGACGGCACCGAACGGGACCAACATCAACGACCGCTGCGGGTCGACCCATACCGAGACGGCGGCCGAGGCGGTGGTCACCCATGGCGCGGATGTGGGGATTGCCCTCGATGGCGATGCCGACCGGATCATGATCCTGGACGAGACCGGGCAGGTCGCGGATGGGGATCAGATCATGGCGCTGCTCGCGGCGCGCTGGGCGGATGAGGGGCGGTTGCAGGGCGGGGCACTGGTGGCGACGGTGATGTCGAACCTGGGGCTGGAGCGGTTCCTGCAGGGGCGCGGCCTGCGGCTGGAGCGGACGGCGGTGGGCGACCGCTACGTGGTCGAACGCATGCGGGAGGGGGGCTACAATCTGGGGGGCGAGCAGTCGGGGCACATCGTGATGACCGACTATGCGACCACCGGGGATGGCCTCGTCGCGGGGCTGCAGTTCCTGGCCGAGATGGTCCGCACCGGGCGGCCCGCGTCCGAGCTGACGCGGTCGTTCCAGACGGTCCCGCAGATGCTGAAGAACGTCCGGTTCAGCGCCGGGGCGCGGCCTTTGGAGGTGGCCTCGGTGCAGGAGGTGATCCGGGCGTCGGAGGCGCGGATCGAGGGGCTGGGGCGCATCCTGATCCGGAAATCGGGGACGGAGCCCCTGATCCGGGTGATGGCGGAATGCGAGGACGAGGCGCTGCTGGCCGCCGTGGTGGACGAGATCGTGGGCGCGGTGGAGGCTGCGGTCTGACATCTGTCCACGGTGGACAAATAGCGTTCACCGCATGAAATCAAGGGCTTGGATTTTTCCGCTAGGGTGGTGTTAACCTTTGCCCTCCGGGGCTGGGGGTCAGGCTTTCCGCTCTGGCGCGGGGCGTGCTGTCGCGGCATTGTCCGCCGAAACGACCTGAGGAATGGGCAGAACATGCAGAAGATCGGCTGGGGTTTGGGTGTCGCGGCGGTGCTTTGGGGATCCTCGGCCCTGGCGCAGGACCTGGCGGTCGCGGGCCATACGGTAAGCGTGACGGACGACGGGATGGGCGGCGCGGCGCTGTTGGTGGATGGCGAAGTGCTGCACGAGAACGGGGTGATCTTCCTGGACGAGGGGCTGCAGCAGATCAGCGGGCTGACGGTCGTCACCGGGGTGGCTGGGGCGGGGGGCAACGCATGCGGGGCAGCCCCCTTCGTCCTGGCATTGGCCGAGGGGACGGCCCCGGCCTTCTACGGCCCGCTCGACAGCTGCCGCGAGTTCACCCTGCAGGTCCAGCCCGAGGCGCTGGTGTTCGCGACTGAACCGCTGCCATCGGAACCGGGCGAAGTCTGGGTCTGGAACCCGGTCTCCGGCATGACCGAAGCCTTGCCTGAGGAGTTCGCCAGCGACGGGGCGGGCTGGGAGGCGGTGCCAACCCTTGCCCAGGCGCATCCGGTGGAGGCAATGAAGCTGGGCCCGGTGCTGTCGGCACTGCAGGGGGGCCTTGGGGCGGACTATGCGGCCTTTGCCGAGCGGATTTCGGACCTTGGCTCGGGCGATCTGACGCCGGAGGGCTATCTGGGCCAGGCCTGTCTGAAGTTTACCTGCGAAGCCGACTGGGCTTTCCTGTACCTGCATCCCGCGAGCGAAGGCGTGTTCGCGGCCTGGCATGTCTCGGGCGAGATCGAGCCGCATGTCTGGCCCCAGGACACCACCCAATGGCCCGCCGAGGCGATGGCAGCCCTGCGGGCAGCGGGGGGCGAGGGATGAGAAAGCTGATTGCAGGCGCGCTGGTCCTTGCCGCCGGTTCGGCAGTTGCCGAGGTGAAGGACGAGGAATTCTTCGCGGGCGATCAACTGGTCCAGATCGAGTTCATCGACCCGATCGAGATCATGTGGGTCGGACCGAACCAGTACGAGCGGACACAGGTGCTATCCGGCGCCGATATCGAGGTCGTGGCCGAGTTCACCGATGACGAGGCGCTGCAGATGCTGGGCGTGCGGGCGCTGGTGGCGGAGGTTCCGGGGACGCACAGCTGTGAGAATCTGGACGATCCGCGGGAGTACTATGTGGTGACCCTGGGGAAGGAACTGGCCACCGATGGGCCGGTGACAACCTGTGTGGACCTGACGGTTTCGGCCACGCCGGGACAGATTGTCCTGGAGGAGGACCCGATGGGGGATGGAGAGTTTTACTTTTGGATGCCGGACCAGGGCTTTGGCGGCGCGGCAAACTGACCGGGGTCAACGGCGCGGTTTCGGGGCCAGCGCGTAGTTGCCGGGGTAGGCCAGGTTGCCGTGGTGGGTGACCTGCGCGGTTTCATGGCACCAGATCTCACCGCCGCAGCCTTCGATCCAGCGGCGGCAGAAGGACGTGTCCTCGCCGTGCATCACCGCCCCGTCGCGGCCGCGCAGGTGGCTGAAGAAATCATGGAAATCCGCGCCCGGATAGCCCGGGCCGTTGAAGGCGGGGACGGGTTGGGCCACGCCCATCCGCACCATCCGTTCGGGCACCTCGCGCCGGATCAGCATGAAGCCGGTCCCCGCACCCGGCACCTTGCGAAAGCCGTCCCGCACTTCATGCGGCCAAGGTTTGCCGGCATCGAAGACCTCGGAGATGTTGTAGCGCAGGGTTTCGGCCAGAAGCTTGTCGGTCGAGGCGCGTTCCCCTTCCGGCTTTGCGGCCTCACGCTCGATTGCGGCGCGAAAGGCCTGCCAGCGCATCTGGCGCTGCGGGTAGGGCGCGACAGTGAAATCGGCGTCGAAGGCCAGGAGGTCGAAGAAGACCTGCGGCTGATAGCTCATGTCGCTGTCGAGAAGGAGCGCATGGGTGAACTTGGTGTCGGCGAGGAAGACCGACATCAGGTAGTTGCGCGAGATGACGAGGTCGGACCATTCGTAGGTCTTCAGCGCGAAGGGTATGCCGCGCTTTTGCAGCGTCTGGGTCAGGCCGAGGAGGCTGTGCACCGCAGGCGTGTCGATCTGGCCGCCGGTCGGCATCAGGATCATCAGGGTGGTCATCGCGGCCCCTTGGTTGGTGCCTGTCAGGGGTGGCGTGAGCGATGGGGGCTTGTCAAGCGGAAGCGGGCTTGCCGGGAGGCTGAGGGGTCAGGGGCTGCGTTCGGCGGTCCAGCCCTGGTCGCAGGACAGGCTGCGGAAGCGGTGGCTGCAGGTGACCAGGGTGCCGTCGGGCAGGGCGAAGGTGAAGCTGTGGCCGAAGCTGATGCCCTGCGCGCCCATGGCGCGGGCCTCGCCTTCGGCGGGGGGCTGGCCGGGCTGCTGGACGGGAATGCGCTGGTCGTCTCGGGCCAGAGCCAGGATCGGGCGGGCCGCGAAATCGGACAGCGCCATCGAAGAGCCGACGTTCTGCAGGATGTACCACAGGACCGCGAGGGCGATCAGGGCGACGGGGATCCACTTGCGCATGGCGGGCCTTGGATTGGGGCAGGGGCGCGACGGGGCGCCCCTGCGTAGGGTGTGCTACAGTGCACCCTTCTTAGTTGCGGGCCTTGTCGACCATCTTGCCCTTGGCGATCCAGGGCATCATGGCGCGGAGCTTTTCGCCGACCTTCTCGATCTGGTGTTCGTCGTTGATGCGGCGGGTGGCCTTGAAGAAGGGCTGGCCGACAGCGTTTTCCTGCATGAAGTCGCGGACGAACTTGCCGGTCTGGATGTCGCGGAGGACCGCCTTCATCCGGGCCTTGGTCTCGTCGTAGGGCAGGATGCGGGGCCCCGAGACGTATTCGCCGTATTCGGCGGTGTTCGAGATCGAATAGTTCATGTTCGCGATGCCGCCTTCGTAGATCAGGTCCACGATCAGCTTCACTTCGTGCAGGCATTCGAAATAGGCCATTTCGGGCTCGTAGCCGGCTTCCACGAGGGTCTCGAAGCCCATGCGGATGAGTTCGACAAGGCCGCCGCAGAGGACCGCCTGCTCGCCGAAGAGGTCGGTTTCGCATTCCTGACGGAAGTTGGTCTCGATGATGCCGGACCGGCCGCCGCCGATGGCGGAGCAGTAGGAGAGGCCGATCTCCATCGCCTTGCCGGTTGCGTCCTGGTGGACGGCGACGAGGCAGGGGACGCCGCCGCCCTTGGTGTATTCACCGCGGACGGTGTGGCCGGGGCCTTTCGGGGCCATCATGATGACGTCGACGCCCTTCTTCGGCTCGATCAGGCCGAAGTGGACGTTCAGGCCGTGGGCGAAGGCAATGGCGGCGCCTTCGCGCAGGTTGTCGTGGACGTATTGCTTGTAGGTCGCGGCCTGGAGTTCATCGGGCATGGTGAACATGATCAGGTCGCACCAGGCGGCGGCTGCGGCGATGTCCATGACCTTCAGGCCCTCGGCTTCGCACTTCTTGGCCGAGGCCGAGCCGGGGCGCAAGGCGACGACGACGTTCTTGGCACCGCTGTCGCGCAGGTTCAGCGCGTGGGCGTGGCCCTGGCTGCCGTAGCCGAGGATGGCGACCTTCTTGTCCTTGATCAGGTTCACATCGCAGTCGCGGTCGTAGTAAACGCGCATGGCGTCCTCCGTTGGTTGTGATGGGGGGACAATAGGGGTTTCTGGTGCGGAACCCGTGCAATCTTTGACGACAGACGAGTTTTCTGCGAAAACTCATTCTCTGATCCTGCTGTCAGTGAGAAATTCATGCAGATTGACGATACCGACCGCCGCATTCTGCGTCACTGGCTGGCCGAGCCGGGGCTGGAGCGGGCCGTCCTGGCCGAACGGGCCGGAGTGACGCCTGCGACGCTCTGGCGGCGGCTGGACCGGCTGCGCGAGGGCGGTGTGATCCGGTCGGAAGGTGCGGCCATCGATTGGCGGGCGCTGGGGTATGAGGTGGAGGTCTCGCTCCGCTTTACGTTGGACAAGACCAACCCCCGCGCCTTTGACGAGTTCATCGCGGCCGCAAGGGACGTGCCGGAAGTGATCGGGATCGAGACCTTCCTTGGCCGCGTTGATGTACGCCTGAACGTCATCGCGCGGGACATGGGGCATTGGACGGGGATCTATCGCGACCGGATTCTGACCTTGCCGCATATCGCGGAGGTGGAAGCGCTGATGCTGGTCTCCACGATAAAGGAAACCGTGGGGCTGCCGCTGTGATTGATCTGGACGACACTGACCGGGCGATCCTGCGGGAGTTGGTGGCGGACGGGACGCTGTCAGCGGGGGAGTTGGGGCGGCGGTTGGGGCTCTCGCAACCGGCGGCGTGGCGGCGGGTGCGGCGGCTGGAGGAAGCAGGGGTGCTGAATGGCCTTGCGGTGGAGGTGGACCGCGAGAAGCTCGGGTTTGGCGTCACGGTGTTCCTGGGGGTGAAGCTCGCGACCAAGGGGCGGGTCAGCCTAGAGGACTTTGAACGCGCGGTGCAGGCGATTCCCGAGGTGCAGGTGGTGCAGCATGTGCTGGGGTTGTTCGACTATCGCCTGCGGGTCGTGGCCCGCGACATCGCGGATTTTGAACGCGTGCTCCGCCGCCGGATCATGACGCTGCCGGGGGTCGGGAACGTCGAGGCCAACGTGCTTCTGACCGAAGAACGTCGCCCGGGACCCCTGGGCGTGGCGGAAACGGTCGGGAAGGCGTGATCTTTGGCGGCTAGGGTCGGGGTCGCTCCTCGTCGCATTTCATGCGCTCGTCGCTGGCGAGGAGACGACGAAGTCGGACGACGAGCCAACCCGGGGAGAGGCCATGAAGATCGCCAAGCTGGAGACCTTCGACACTGAATTCGTCTGCTTCGTGAAGGTGACGGCGGATACCGGCGACGTCGGTTGGGGCCAGACCTCGACCTATTACGCGGATTTCACCGCCGACGTGTTCCACCGCCAGGTCGCGCCGCACGCCTTGGGGACCCGGGTTGAAGACCTGGAGGACACGCTGCGCCGGAACTACGAGCGTGAGCACAAGTATCCGGGCAGCTATCTTCGCCGGGCGCAGGCGGGGCTGGATACGGCAGCATGGGATTTGCGGGGCAAGGTGGCGGGGAAGCCGGTGGCTTCTCTGCTGGGGGGCTCGCCCGGACGCGTCCGCGCCTATGCCAGTTCGATGAAGCGCGACATCACGCCCGAGGATGAGGCGGCGCGGTTCGTGAAGCTGCGCGACCAGTTCGGCTTTGACGCCTTCAAGTGGCGCGTGGGGGCGGAATGCGGGCGGGACCAGGATGAATGGCCGGGGCGGACGGAAGCAGTTATTCCCATTGTTTCCAAGGCTCTCGGCGACGATGTTGAGAAACTGGTTGATGGGAATTCCTGCTACTCCCCCGCCCGCGCCATCGCGGTGGGCCGGATGCTGGAGGACAACGGTATTGGCCATTTCGAGGAGCCCTGTCCCTATTGGGAGGTCGACCAGACGGCCGAGGTTCGCGCGGCCCTGAACATCGACGTGGCGGGGGGTGAGCAGGATTGCGAGTTCACCGCCTGGCAACTGGCCATCGAGCACAAGGCGGTGGACATCCTGCAGCCGGACATCATGTACATGGGCGGCATCTGCCGGACGCTGGAGGTCTGCCGGATGGGCGCGCGCGCTGGCCTGCCGATCACGCCCCATGCGGCGAACCTGGGGCTGGTGACCCTGTGCACGATGCACCTTCTGCGGGCGATCCCGAATGCCGGGAAGTATCTGGAATTCTCGATCGAGGGGCTAGATTACTACCCCTGGCAGCAGGGCCTGTTCCGGAACGATCCCTACCGGATCGAGGACGGCCATGCCACAGTGACGGATGCGCCCGGCTGGGGCGTCGAGATCAACCCTGACTGGCTGGCAAAGGCCCGCCACCGTGTTTCGGAAAGGACCTGAAGATGCCCGGACTGCATGCCCATATCGACCCCGAGGGGCTTGAGGAATTCTCGGTCGTCTTCACCGACCGGTCGCTGAACCACATGTCGGCTCGGTTTCAGGGCGTGATGCGGGACGTCTCGGGGATGCTGAAGGAGGTCTACAAGGGCTCTGCCGTGGCGCTGATCCCCGGTGGCGGGTCCTACGCGATGGAGGCGGTCGCTCGGCAATTCGGGAAGGGGCGCGTCCTGATCGTGCGGAACGGCTGGTTCAGCTATCGCTGGACGCAGATCTTCGAGGCCGGGGGTTTCGCGCAGGAGACGACCGTGGTGATGGCGCGGCAGACCGGGAACGATGCCCGCGCGCCTTACGCTCCGCCGCCGATTGACGAGGTGGTGGCGAAGATCCGTGAGGTGCGCCCAGAGGCGGTGTTCGCGCCGCATGTGGAGACCTCGGCCGGGATCATCCTGCCCGACGACTACATCACTAGGATGGCCGCGGCGGCGCAGGAGGTGGGCGCGCTGATGGTGCTCGACTGCATCGCGTCGGGCTGCATCTGGGTGGATATGGCCGCGACCGGGGTCGATGTGCTGATCTCGGCCCCGCAGAAGGGGTGGTCGGCTTCGCCTTCGGCAGGGGTCGTGGTTTTGTCTCCGGCGGCGGAGGCGCGGCTGGCGGAGACCACGTCGAACAGCTTTGCCATCGACCTGAAGAAGTGGCGCGCGATCATGGAGGCCTACGAGAAGGGCGGCCATGCCTATCACGCGACGATGCCGACGGATGCGATTGTCGGCTTCCGCGACGCGATGGTCGAGACGAAGGCGATGGGGTTCGAGGCCGCCAAGGCCGCGCAATGGGCGCTAGGGCGCGCGGTGCGGGGGATGCTGGCCGAGAAGGGCGTGCCGTCGGTGGCTGCCGAGGGGTTCCAGGCGCCAGGGGTGGTGGTGAGCTATACCAGTGACCCGGACGTGCAGAACGGCGCTAAGTTCCGGGGCGAGGGGCTGCAGATCGCGGCGGGGGTGCCGTTGCAGGTCGGCGAGGGGCCAGAGTTCAGGACCTTCCGGCTGGGGCTCTTTGGCCTCGACAAGCTGAAGGATGTCGATGCGACGGTGGCGCGGCTGAAGCGGGCGGTGGACGCGGTTCTTTAGAAGAAACACAGGCCGGAGGGGAGCTCTCCGGCCTGTGCGTTTGGGCAGGGCAAGTCGATTACTGAGCGTTCGACAGGATCGCCTTGACGCCCTGCGCGGTGCCCGAGGCGGTGTTGGTGTTCTCGCTGTCAGCGAAGAAGGTGACGATCTGCGCGTACTGCGCATTGGTCAGCGAGGACAGGTCGGCACCCGGGAGCACGGCCAGGATCTGCGAGGTGATCGACGAGGGCAGTGCGACCGGCGCTTGCTGGGCAAAGGCGCCCGAGACGGCGGCGACGACCAGGGCAGAGGCGAGAGCGATGCGTTTCATGTTGTAATCCTTTGGTTTTGTGTTCGACCGCCTTTCGTCTGGCGGTAAGATGTATCTGGGGTGTTGTGGCCAGAAAGGGAAATCACGGAGTGATCGCTGGCTCTCGCCGATCTGTGATCGGTCGTGCATCTTGCGCAGCATTGTGGGGCGATTTCTTCGGGAAAACGCCGATTGCCGGGCCCTTGGTCCTCACGAATTTCAGCCGGTTCACGCTGCGGTGGGGGCTTGCGACAAGCCTGTGCAAAAATGCACGGACGGTTATTCCCGGGACGGCGTAGCGCCCTTGCGCCCGACGCCGAGGCCTGCGCGCATCAGCATCTGGCGCACCGGGCGGGCCGAGTACATCGCGTCGAGCGCCTTGGCGCGGAGGTCGCGCAAGGCTGGGGTCTGGGTCATCGAGGCGCGGTTCAGGAGGTCGATGCCGGTGACGCGCGCCTGGACTTCCAGGTGGCGGGCGCGGTGGAAGGCGTCGGTCACCGGCGCGACGCCCGGGTCGGCGCGGTGCGCTTCAACAAGGTCGAGGAGCGTCGCAAGGTCGGCGAGCGACATGTTCAACCCTTGCGCACCGATGGGAGGGACGACATGGGCGGCTTCGGCCAGAAGGACCGAGCGCGGGCCGGAGAGACGGTCGGCGATCTGGCTGATGATCGGCCAGACCGAGCGGCGGCTGACCAGCGTCAGGGGCCCGAGGATGCCCGAGGAGCGGGCGGTCATCTCGGCCTCGAACTCCGGGACCGGCAGGGCCGCCAGGCGGGCGATTTCGGGGCCCGTCTGCATCCAGACAACGGCGGAGGCCGGGCGGCCGTCGCGGTCGGGGAGGGGGACGAGGGTGAAGGGGCCGCCGGAGCGGTGCACCTCGGTCGAGACGTTTTGGTGCGGAATGTCATGGGTGACGGCGAAGGCGAGCGCCTTTTGACCGTAGCGGGTGGTGCGGGCGGCGATGCCAAGCGCCTCGCGCACCGCAGAGGTGCGGCCATCGGCGCCGATCACCAGCTTGGCGGTTACCTGGGTGCCGTCGGACAGGGTCACCAGCGCCTCGGCATCGCGGACGAGCATGCGGGCGAAGCCCACACCGGGGCGGAACGAGACGTTCGGAAGCTCGGCCAGCCGCGCTACCATCTCGCGCCGGAGGAGCCAGTTCGGGAGGTTCCAGCCGAAGGGCGCGTCGGAAATGTCGTTGGCGTCGAAATCCTTGGTCAGCCGCGCCTCGGGCGTCTCGCCGCCCGCATCGATGATGCGCATGACCTGCAGCGGCATGGCGTGGGGTTCCAGCCGCGACCAGAGCCCGGCGACCTGCAGGACGGTGATGGAGGGTTGCAGGAAAGCGGTGGTGCGCAGGTCGGCGCCGTCCTCCTGCGCGTTGGTGACGGGGGGCGTGGGGTCGACGCAGATCACCTGGAACCCGGCAGAGCCGAAGGCGCAGGCGGTGGTCAGCCCGGCGACGCCGCCGCCGGAGATCAGGATATCGGTGGGTTCGCGCATCATGGGTCCTTTGGGCGTCAGGATAGGCCGGGGCGCGGGCGGGGGCCAGAGGACAGGGTGCCTCAGGCCCCGCAGGGTCAGGGTCGGGCGAGGATGACGAGGAGGACGAACATCACCGGGACGGCTGCGAGTGCGGTCAGTACGAGGGCTGGCAGGCCCCAGGTCTGGATGGCAAGCACCACGGCGGTCAGCGCGATGACGAGGATGTAGTAGATCGTGTCGACCTCACGCTCTACCGCGCGGATCAGGCCGCCAATTACGGGCAGCGCGCGGACGATGCGGCTGAAGATGTTCGGTGCGGCAAGGGTGGCGGCGGACATCGGCGGCTCCGGTTTGGTCACGCGGGGTAGGTAGCGCATGACACGGCGGCTGGGATGTGACCGGATGTCACCCCACGAGGCGCGACAGGAAGGCCGCTAGGTCGTCGGTGTGGTGATGGATGTGGTCCGCCGGCTCCGGCTGAGGTGCGACATGGACGGTGCGCATGCCAAGCGCGTGCGGCACGGCGAGGTTGCGGGCATCGTCTTCGAACATCGCGCCTGCGGTTGGGTCGAGGCCGTCAAGCCCGAAGACCGTGGCGAAGGCCTGGGCGGCGGGTTTGGGGTGGAATTCGGCGTGCTCGACGCCGTAGATCCCGTCGAAAAGGCCAGCAAGTCCGCGGGCGGCAAGGACTTTCTCGGCATAGGGTGCGCAGGCGTTGGTGTAGACGATCTTGCGGCCGGGAAGCCGGGCGATGCTGTGGGCCAGGTCCGGGTCGGGCGACAGGACCGAAAAGTCGATGTCGTGGACCTCGTTCAGGTAGGGCCCGGGGTCGACGCCGTGTTCGGTCATCAGGCCCGCAAGCGTGGTGCCGTAGGTCGCCCAATAGTAGGCGCGCAGGTGGTCGGCGCGGGCGCGGTCGACCTGCAGGGCCTGCATGACCCAGTCGGTCATCCGGACCTCGATCTGGTCAAACAGCCGCATGTGCGGCGGGTATAGCGTGTTGTCCAGGTCGAAGACCCAGGTGGTGACGTGAGAGAAATCCTGTTTCGGCATGGGGAAGGGTGTAGTGCGGGGCGGCGGTGTTGGGAAGGCTTGATCGCAGCGGGGCCTGCGCGTTAGGGTCCGCGCCGCAGATCAAGGGACGACGCCGGTGCAGAAAGACGCCTATACGCTGTTGATGGAAGCGATCGAGGCCGGGGTCTACAAGCCCGGCGACCGGCTGGTGGAAAGCGAGCTGGCCGAGCGGCTGGGGGTCAGCCGGACGCCGGTGCGCGAGGCGCTGCAGCGGCTGGAGACGCAGGCGATGCTAACGCGCGACGGCCGCAGCCTGATCGTGGCGAGCCTGGACCACAACCAGTTGGCCGAGCTTTACACCGTAAGGACCGAGCTGGAGGGGCTGGCGGCACGGTTGGCGGCCCGGCATGCGACGCCCGAGGAAGTGCGGGTCTTGAAGAGCATGGTGGCGGAGGACCGCGCGCTTCTGGGCGGTGATCCCAAGGCGCTGAGCCGGGCCAACAAGCGGTTCCACAAGCAGATCCACCTGGCGAGCCACAACCGGTTTCTGGTGCAGCAGCTGGACCTGGTGCATCGCAGCATGGCGCTGATGGCCAATACCTCGTTCGCGGCCGAGGGGCGGGACGAAGTGGCGTTGCAGGAACATGCCCAGATCGTCGCGGCGATCGAGGCGGGGGATGGCGAGGCGGCCTATCAGGCGCTGAAATCGCATATCAGCCAGGCCTTCGAGACGCGCCTGCGGGTCGACGCGGGCGAGTTGAAGATGCGCTGACCCCCGTGCGAAGGGTGGATCAGTCCTTGCCCTCCACCGCCGGGTCAAAGAGGCCATGCGTGGTCTTGTCCCAGTAGAAGGGTCGGGTAGCCAGTTCCAGAAGGCCCTTGTAGGCGGCCATGGACGCGAGCGGATAGTAGACCTTGAGCGTCAGCACCCAGATCCGGCTGAGGCCGTGTTTCGTCCGGCTCAGGCCAAGCGCGCCGACCAGGATGTTGGTCGCCTCTGACAGGAAGAAAGCCCCGGCGATGGCCCAGACGGCGGCAACCGGCAGGGCGGCATAGAGCGGGTGGTCGAAGCCGAAGGGCAGGAGGAGGAAGGACCATAGAAGCGGCGCGAGCAGGAATTGCGCGATCGTGCCAAGGAACAGCACCTGGAAGCCCAGGAAGCCGCGCGGTCCAAGCTGCCGCCAGAGCTGCACCGGTTGCCGCATGTGGACGACCCAGGTCATCATGTAGCCCTTGATCCAGCGCGAGCGTTGCTTGACCCAGTGGACGGGGCGGCAGTTCGCCTCTTCCAGGGTGACAGTGTCGATCAGGTCGGTGCGGTAGCCGTGGCGGGCGAGGCGGATGCCAAGGTCGGCGTCCTCGGTCACGTTATGGGCGTCCCATGCGCCGAGCCGGTCAAGCACCTCGCGCCGGAAGAAGAGCGTCGTGCCACCCAGGGGGACGACAAGGCCGAGGCGGGCGAGGCCAGGCAGTACCAGGCGGAACCAGCCGGCGTATTCGATGGTAAAGCAGCGGCTAAGCCAGTTGGTGGTGGGGTTGTAATAGTCGAGGACCCCCTGCAGGCAGGCGACCTCTGGGCCCGAGCGCTGGAAGCGTTCGACGACGCGGTGCAGCTGGTCGGGTTCGGGCGCGTCCTCGGCATCGTAGACCCCGATGATCGCGCCGCGGGCGTGGTCAAAGGCGTGGTTCAGCGCGCGGGGCTTGGTCTTGACCTGGCCTTCAGGCACCACGACGACGCGC
Organism: Tabrizicola sp. T74; assembly: GCF_057219935.1. Lineage (NCBI taxonomy): Bacteria > Pseudomonadati > Pseudomonadota > Alphaproteobacteria > Rhodobacterales > Paracoccaceae > Tabrizicola > Tabrizicola sp. T74. The sequence goes on from NZ_JBXVVT010000003.1 coordinate 490,646, forward strand.
ATCCAGGGGGGAAGCTCGGCGTTCGCCAGCGCGTCGAGGGTGACGTGATCCTCGGCCTCGACGGCGAGGATGACATCCAGAAGCTCGACCGGGTAGTCGAGGCGCGCGAGGCGGCGGACAAGGCGGGGGGCGATGTCGGCCTCATTGTAGAGCGCGACGATGATCGAGACGACGGGGGGGATCGCGTCGGTGGCCGGTTCCGGGCCGGGAAGCGGCGCGCGGAGGGCGGCGATGGTGGCGGCGATCTTCAGGACGGTCAGGCAGGCGAGCGTGACCGTGGCGAAGGCCAGCGCGGCAAGGCCGGTGGCAAGGGGGGCGAGGATCAGGCCCGCAAGGATGAGCCCAAGCGCGATCATGGCGCGGGGCGAGCGGGTCAGGCGCGGCCAGTTGCGGCAGCTTTCGGCGGCGGCGACGCGGTTCTCGGCGGCATGGGCCAGGCGGTCGCCGCGGCGGGCGTGGAGGGCGGCCGGGATTTCACGCGGGGAGGCGATGCCGATGGCGACGGGGCCAAGACGGTCTTCCAGCATCGGGCGGATGCGCTGGATCTCCTCGGGGCGGGAGGTGGCGACGACGGTCACCCCGCCGACCTTCTGCCAGGGCACAAGGCCGTGGCGCAGGCAGTCCTGCACGCCGACGGCGTCGATCAGGCGGGGGTCGGGCAGGGCGGTGGCAAGGTCGACGACGCGGATGCCGTAGTTGCGAGCGTCGACGCCGAGAAGGTCGCGTTCGACCACGAGGCCCCGGGTGCGCAGTACGTCGGGCAGGCGACCGGCCTCACGCCCCTGATGCGAGAGGGCGGTGAGCATCTCTTCGGGGGCTACGACGCCCGCGCGGAGAAGCGAGGCGCCAACGGCAAAGCGGCGACGCCCCGATGGCGGAGCAGGTGGAAGATCAGCGATCCGTTCGGCAGTAGCCATGCCGGTCCCCTTCTGGTGCAAGGCCAGACTGGCGGGACGCGGTTAACGGGCCGTTAAGGTTTTGTGTCCGGAATCAGGCAGTTCGGCGGTATTTCATGGCCTCGGCGAAGCGTTCGAACAGGTAGAAGCTGTCCTGGGGCCCGGGCGAGGCTTCGGGGTGGTATTGGACGGAATAGATCGGCTTGCCGTCCACCGCGATGCCGCAGTTGGTGCCGTCGAAGAGGCTCACGTGAGTTTCGCTGACCCCTTTCGGCAGGGTGTCGGCATCGACGGTGAAGCCGTGGTTCATCGAGGTGATCTCGACCTTGCCGGTGGTCAGGTCCTTCACCGGGTGGTTCGCGCCGTGGTGGCCATGGTTCATCTTCCGGGTCTTGGCGCCAAGGGCGAGGGCCAGCATCTGGTGGCCAAGGCAGATGCCGAAGAGGGGCAGATCCTTCTTCAGAACGCCCTGGATCATCGGCACGGCATAGGCGCCGGTGGCCGCCGGGTCGCCGGGGCCGTTCGAGAGGAACACGCCCTCGGGGTTCAGGGCGAGGACGTCTTCGGCGGTGGCAGTGGCGGGAAGGACGGTGACCTCACACCCGACCGAGGCCAGGCAGCGCAGGATGTTGCGCTTGGCGCCGTAGTCGATGGCGACGACTTTGAAGCCCGGGCCTTCGCGGCGGGTATAGCCCTCGGGCCAGGCCCAACGCTTCTCGTCCCAGCGGTAGCTTTGGGCGCAGGTCACGTCTTTCGCCAGGTCGAGGCCGACGAGGCCCTTCCAGGCGCGGGCCTTGGCGACAAGTTTCTCGATATCGAAGCGGCCTTCAGGGTTATGCGCGAGAGTGACATGCGGCGCGCCCTGCTGGCGGATCGCCCGGGTCAGCCGCCGGGTGTCGATCCCGCCGATGCCGATCTTCCCGATCTTCAGGAGCCATTCCGTCAGCTCACCCGTCGCGCGCCAGTTCGAGGGCTCGGTCGGGTCCCATTTCACCACCATGCCGGCGGCGGCAGGGGTGCCGGTCTCGTCATCCTCGACCGTGACGCCGGTGTTGCCGATATGGGGGAAGGTGAAGGTCACGACCTGGCCCGCGTAGGAGGGGTCGGTCATGATTTCCTGGTAGCCGGTCATGGCGGTGTTGAAGACAAGCTCCGCGACGGTTTCGCCCGTGGCACCGAAGCCGTGGCCGTAGAACAGGGTGCCGTCGGCAAGTGCGAGGCAGGCGGTAGGCTTCTGCGGCGCAGGCATGGGCGACTCTCCCTTTGGGTAAATTGCGCGGAACCTAAGGGGCGGGGGGCGCAGGGTCAAGGGCTGGCGTGAAAAGGATTTTCCATGCGTATCAATGGGTTGACGAAATCGGGCGTGGTTGCGGTGCAGGTCGGTTCAGGGTAGACTGCCGGTCTGGGGAAACTATCGGAAAGACCAACCATGCTTTTGCGCGACCGTCTGCAGACGGCCCTCAAGGAGGCCATGAAGGCCAAGGAGGCGGACCGCCTGTCCACCCTGCGCCTGATCAACGCCGCCATCAAGGACCGCGAGATCGCTGTCCGGGGCGAAAGCGACGCGGGCGAGGTGGGCGAGGCCGAAATCCTGCAGATCATGGGCAAGATGGTGAAGCAGCGCCAGGAATCGGCCCGCGCCTATGAAGAGGGCGGTCGGCTGGAACTGGCCGAGAAGGAACTGGCCGAAATCGGGGTGATCCGGGAATTCCTGCCGCGCCAGATGGATGCGGCCGAAGTTGCGGCGGCGGTCGATGCGGCAGTGGCCGAGACGGGGGCCGCCAGTATCCGTGACGTGGGCAAGGTGATGGCGGCCTTGAAGGCGAAGTACACCGGCCAGATGGATTTCGGCGCAGTCGGTGCGCTGGTGAAGGCGCGGCTGGGCTAGCGATGGGGTTCGGGCTCGTTCTGGGCATCGGTTTCGATCTGGCACAGATGCTTGCCATGCTGGATGCCGACCGGACCCGTGTCGAGCTAACCACGGCCTGGGGCGAAACCTACGTCTATCAGTGCAAGGCCGGCCCGGATGGGGCGTCGCCCGAAAAGCAGGGCGAACTGGCCCACGCAGCGCTTGAGGCGAGCCTGGTCCGGCTGGGCGAGGTGGTCCTGGACGACCTCTCGGAAGGTGAGGAGATCGGGCGGTCCGAACTGACGACGGGCCTGATCATGATCCGCAAGGGGGACAGCTGGATCCGCTGGGTCACCTCGCAGCTGGAACAGGACTATGGCTGCGTGCCGATGCTGTAGGCCGGGGCTGGTCTGTCACCGCCGCGCGTGCAGCCGTCGTTCCAGGTCATCCTTCAGCGCGATACGCTCATCCTCGGACAGGAAGGCGCCGAGTTCGACCTCGCGCCCGTCGCCCTTGAGCGTCAGGTAGTTCGGCACCGGACCTTCGGTTTCGTGCAGTCGGACCTGGACCCAGTAGGGGTTCGCTTCCCAGTCCTGGCGGCGGCCTTTCGGGCCGTGGCGGACGATCGTGATCCGGTCCCGCGACAGGCGCAGGTCCTCGACAATGTCGCGGTCGCGGCCGTTCTTCCTCAGCGCGAACCAGATCGCCCAGACCGTGCCGAGGAGGAAAGGCAAGAGCGCCCAGAGCACCGGGGTGCCGAGGATGCCGATCAGCGGCACGGCGATCAGCGCGGCGGTGAGGCCAATGAACCAGACAAAGCCGCGCTGGCTGAGCGAGCGGTGCGGCCAGAGCTGCAGGTGGTCCTGGCCATCTTCGGGGGGAAGCCATTCGTAGGGCATGCGAGAGGTCGGGTCAGGGGATCGATGCGAGGAAATCCTGGAAGGCCTTGCGGAAGGCGGCCGGGTCTTCGGCGTAGGAGCCGAGGTGGTCGGCCCCGGTCCAGAGCGTCACGGTGGGCGCGCTGCGGGCAGTGGCGAGGGCCTGGGAGGGCGCGATGGGCACGATCCGGTCGGCCGCACCGTGGGCGATGAACAGGGGGCCGGGGAAGGCGGCGAAGGTGTCGGCGACCTCGGCCCTGGCAAGGTCAAGATGGCTGGTCCAGGGCAGGATCTGCCGGGCGACCCAGGCATAGACGCCGGGCAGGGGTTTGGCGGACTGGGCGGCCAGATGGTCGATCACCCCGTGGAAGCTGATGCCGGGGCTGTCCAGCGCTGCGGCCTTGACCCGCCCGGCCAGCGGGCTCTGTGCCAGGAACTGGCCGAGGATCGCGCCGCCCATCGAATCGGCGACGACGAGGATGCCGGGGCTGGTGTCCTCGGGCGCCATCTGGGCCACGGCGGCCTCAAGGTCAGGCCATTCCAGGAGGCCGAAGCCGTAGGAGCCACCCGGATCGGCGGGGGCCTTGGCATCATTGCGGTAGGTCATGAGGAGGACCGACCAGCCGGCCTCGCGCAGGATCTGCAGGGTGCGGTAGCCGTCCTCGCGCGCGCCGGCGATGCCGTGGACATAGACGGCGCGGCCGGTTTCGGGACCAGCGGCGGGGACGAACCAGGCCTCGGCGGGGCCTAAGGGAGTTTCGAGCGACAGGGTCTGGTAGGGCAGGGAAAGCGCGGTCATCGGATCGCCGCGGTAGCCGATCGTCAGCGGATCGCTGGGCGGCTCGGCGGTGGCGAGGGAGGCGGCGATGGGGCCGACTTTCAACAGGCCCGCGGTGGTATGGGCCAGGAAGTAACCGTTGATGCCGACATAGCCCGCGAAGGCCACCGTTATCAGCACCAGTAGAAACACCAGGACACGCATCGGAGGACCCTTTCAGGAATGGAAAAGGCCCCGGGCATTTGCAGCCCGGGGCCCTTGTTTCAGATCAGGCGCTTAGTGCGCGTGGCCCTTGTCCCAGTCGGACTGCTTCGGCAGCTGCTCGAACGTGTGTTCGGGCGGCGGCGAGGGCAGGGTCCATTCCAGGGTGTCGGCGTGTTCGTTCCAGTAGTTGTTCTCGGTCACGCGGCGGCCCCACATCAGGGTGTAGAACACGATCCCGATGAAGAACACGAACGAGGCAAACGAGATGAAGGCGCCGATCGAGGAGATGTAGTTCCAGTAGGCGAAAGCCTCGGGGTAGTCGATGTAGCGGCGCGGCATGCCCTGGCGGCCCAGGAAGTGCTGCGGGAAGAAGGTCAGGTTCGAACCGATGAACATGGCCCAGAAGTGCAGCTTGCCCGCCCATTCCGGGTACTGGCGGCCCGACATCTTGCCGATCCAGAAGTAGACCCCGGCGAAGATCCCGAACACGGCGCCCAGCGACATCACGTAGTGGAAGTGCGCCACGACGTAGTAGGTGTCGTGATAGGCGCGGTCCACCGGAGCCTGGGACAGGACGATCCCAGTCACGCCACCGACGGTGAACAGGAACAGGAAGCCGAAGGCCCAGAGCATCGGGGTCTCGAAGGTGACCGACCCGCCCCAGATCGTCGCGATCCAGGAGAAGATCTTGATGCCGGTCGGCACCGCGATGACCATCGTGGCCAGCATGAAGTAGGACTGCTGGGTCAGCGACATGCCCGCGGTGTACATGTGGTGCGCCCAAACGACGAAGCCGAGGACACCGATTGCCACCATCGCGTAGACCATCGGCAGGTAGCCGAAGATCGGCTTGCGGGCGAAGGTTGAGATGACCTGGGAGATGATCCCGAAGGCTGGGATGATGATGATGTAGACCTCGGGGTGGCCGAAGAACCACAGGATGTGCTGGTAGAGGACCGGGTCACCGCCGCCCGAGGGCGTGAAGAAGGTGGTGCCGAAGTTGCGGTCCGTGAGCAGCATGGTGATGGCGCCGGCCAGTACGGGCAGGGCCAAGAGGATCAGCCAGGCGGTCACGAAGATCGACCAGCCAAAGAGCGGCACCTTGTGCAGCGTCATGCCGGGCGCGCGCATGTTCAGGAAGGTCGTGATCATGTTGATCGCGCCGAGGATCGAGGAGGCACCCGACAGGTGGACGGCGAAGATCGCCAGGTCCATCGCATAGCCGCCTTCGGCCGTGGTGGTCAGCGGCGGGTAAAGCACCCAACCCACGCCCGAGCCCGGCCCGAGGTCGCCACCGCCGCCCGGCGCCAGCATCGAGGCCACGCCCAGCGAGGTCCCGGCGACGTAAAGCCAGAACGACAGGTTGTTCATCCGCGGGAAGGCCATGTCCGGCGCGCCGATCTGCAGCGGCATGAAGTAGTTGCCGAAACCGCCGAAGAGCGCGGGGATCACCACGAAGAACATCATCAGGACGCCGTGATAGGTGATCATCACGTTCCAGAGGTGCCCGTTCGGCGTACAGGTCGCGGCGGCATCGGCGACAAAGCGCGCGCCTTCCTGGCACATGTACTGGACACCCGGCTCCATCAGTTCGAGCCGCATGTAGAGCGTGAAGATGACCGAGATCAGGCCGACAAGGCCCCCGACAAAGAGATAGAGAATCCCGATGTCCTTGTGGTTCGTGGACATGAACCAGCGGGTGAAGAACCCGGGTCGATGATGATCGTCGTGGCCGTGGATGGCTGCGTCCGCCATTGGCGTCCTCCGCTTTGGTCGTTCCGTGATGCCGTTCGCGTCCGTTTGCCGGACTGCCCGGTTTCCCTTGTGAGGTTGTCTTTAGCCGCGCCAGAGCAAGGTCGCAATGCATGACTTTGCCGCAGGGGGCAGAAATCAATCCAGTTTTTCGCCCTCGATGGCTTTCGGGAACGGCACCCGCCCTTCGCGGCGGTGGCAGTCGACCAGCCGCTTGCCAGGTTCGGCGCGGAACCGGTCGGCCAACGTGGCAAAGCGGGTGATGTGATCGGCGCGCAAGTGGCGGAAATCTTGCGCAGTTTCGCACCAGATGGTCAAAAGCCAGACGTGATCGAAGACCGTGAGCCCCAGTGGCCTGGCCCTGCGGCGCGAGGCCACACCCGCGAGCGAAAGATAGTCGATCTCGGCCTTGGTCCGGTCACGGATCGCGCGGCGCATTATGGCGAGGTCCGGAATCGGCAGGGCCACTGGCGAGGGGCCTGCGCCGAGGATCGGTTCGGCCAGGGTGGCGCGGCGTTCGGCATGGCTCGCCCCTGCGATCTTGGTCAGGGCACGCTGGGCCGCCCGGCCAAGGGCGGGGTCGCCGCGGGCGGCAACCAATCCGGCGCCAAGCGCCAGCGCCTCGAGCTCTTCGTCATCCAGCCCCAGCGGGGGCAGGAAATAGCCCGGTTCGAGCACATAGCCCACGCCGCCTTCTCCCCGGATCGGGGCGCCCATGGCCTGCAGGTCGGCAATGTCGCGATAGGCGGTGCGCAGCGAAATGCCGCAGTCGGCGGCGATCTGGCGGGCCGTCACCGGACTGTGCCGAAGGCGCAGCGCATCGAGAAGCGAAAGCAGGCGAAACAGACGCATCGGCAAGCCACTGCCATTTTCTGACACTGACCAAGGCTATCACGGTTTCACCTCGAACACAGGAGAATGAAATGAAGAAGAAATCGGTCGGTGCCCTGATGGCCGGCGCAATAGCCCTTGGGACGGCCGCCTCGGCTGACCCGTCCGACGAGACGGCCGTTCTGGCCGTGATCGAGCGGATGATGTCGTCATTTGCCGCGGGCGATGTGCCCGGGATCATGGCCACCTACTGGCCCGGCGCGGTTGTGGTCGGCAGTCCCGGCGGACCGGTCATTGGTGAGGCGGCCCTGACCGAGATGTTCACGGGCTTTGTCGCCGCGGGTTTTCCGTTCGTTCCCGGTCGGCATGAGGTGATCGTGGCGGGCGACACCGCGCTGCACCTGATGGATTGGGAAGGGCAGGGCCCGGATGGCGCGAAGTTCCGTGCCTTGTCGGTCGCCGTGCTGACCCGCGACACGAAAGGCGAGTGGCGCATGGTGATTGACCATCCGTTCGGCGACGGGCTGATGCGGGAACCCTGAGGTCAGACATGGAAACGGGCGGCCTTCGGGCCGCCCGTTCCGCAAGTCCTGCGTGCTTACTGCGCGACCGAAGCCAGGTAGGCCGCGACATCCGCGCCGCCGTCGGCAAGCTTGAAGGACATCTTCGACTTGGCCGCCGGATCACCAAGTGCGGTCTTGAGGTATTCGGCCGGGTTGGCGGTATAGGCGGCAAGGCTGGCCTCGTCCCAGACCGCGCCGGTAGCGCCCAGGGCGGCGAGCGAGTCGCCATAGCTGAAATCGGGGTCAGAGGCGATGCCGCGGCCGATGACGCCATAAAGGTTCGGACCGGTGCGGCCGCCCTTCTGGAACTCGGTGCCGTCCGGAGCGATCACGGAATGGCAGGCCCTGCATTTCTTGAACGTCTCCTCGCCTGCGGCCGGGTCGCCCGCGAATGCGGGGGCAGCCAGCGCGGCGGCGGCAACGGCAAGAACAGTCAAGCTCTTCATTTTGTCCTCGTGTACAACGGGGCGCAACGCGGCGCTCCCACGGCGGGAAGATGGGGGCGGGGGGCCTTGATATGCAATAGCATCTTAGTGCTATGCGACATCTTTCCTTGCGCAGACTGCCTGGAAGCCTTGGTCGAAGGTGGCCATGAGGGCTGCATCAAGATCAGCCATCGTCACCGGCAGGCCAAGGTCTACGAGGCTGGTCACCCCATGGTCGCGGATGCCGCAAGGCACGATGCCGTCGAAGTGCGTGAGGTCGGGCTCGACGTTGATCGAGATGCCGTGAAAGCTGACCCAGCGGCGGAGTTTGATGCCGATGGCGGCGATCTTGTCTTCGCGCGGGGTGCCGTCGGGGTTTGGCGGCTTGGCGGGGCGGGTGACCCAGACGCCGACGCGACCGGGGCGAATCTCTCCCTTGACGTTGAACTCGGCCAGGGTGGCGATGACCCAGTTCTCCAGCGCGCGGACAAAGCAGCGCACGTCCTGGCCCCGCGCCTTGACGTCCAGCATCGTGTAGATCACCCGCTGGCCCGGCCCGTGATAGGTGTACTGCCCGCCGCGGCCAACCGGATAGACCGGAAAGCGGTCGGGCTGGACCAGGTCGGCGGGCTTGGCCGAGGTGCCGGCAGTATAGAGCGGCGGATGTTCGACCAGCCAGATGAGTTCATCAGCCTGACCGGCGGAAATCGCTTCGGCGCGCGCCTCCATCTGGGCCACGGCAGACAGATAGTCGGTCAGACCGTCCGAAGTCATCCACTCTGGCATCTCAGTCCCCTGTCCGGAGCGGTAGAAGCCCCGCCTGTCGCAAGGCCGGGACGAAGCGGCGGCTGACCGGCACGTCCTGGCCCGTTTCCAGCGTCACCACCGCGCCATCGCCGAGCCGCCGCACGGCCCGGACGGCGTCCCGGGCAACCCAGTGCGAGCGGTGGACCTGCAGACCCGGCACATCGCCCGTCTCGCCCATCGCGTCGCCAAGCCGGATCAGCACCAGCGTTTCGCCCGCCGTGGTGATGACGCGGACATAATGGTCCTCGGCCGAAAGGGCAATCAGGGGTCCGCGCCGATCGACAGGCAGGCGGGCGAGGATGGCGGGGGGACGGTCACCTGCGGCTTCTGGCACAGCGGCAACCGGCTGTCGGGCGGCCGCAAGCTCTTGCGGGATCAGGACCACCGCCGAGATCACCGCAGCCAGCGTTACCAGCCCGGCGAGTGAGGCAAGGTCGGGCGGGGGATCCTGCCCAATTCCGAAGTCCAGTGCCGCCAGAAAGACTGCCACCGCAAGACCCATGATCGGACTGGCCGTGGCGACCCGCATGACCGGATGCAGCTTGCCGAACCGGGGCCACCGGTAAAGCAGGGTGAAGATGACCGTGCCGATCACATAGGTGCCGAAGACGACCGTCGCCCAATAGGCGGCCCGCGGCACCGGCGCGAGAAGGTCAAGCGTGCGGAACGGCCCCGACAGCACCAGAATCACCGAGGTCCCGGCCAGGGCCGCAACGACCACCGGACTGGACAGATGCGCCCGTATCTCGCGCAGCGCGGATGACAGGGGTGTGTTGGTCACGAAGCCTTTGTCTCCATTCACGCAGCCGGTGTTGTCCGAAGTGGCACCCGCAGGACATGGAGTGCGGCGCCGAATGTAACGCTGCCCGGTGCCGTCGCAAGGCCGGGCGAGCCCATGGAGTCTAACTTGGACCTAGCCCCGCTGCTGGCCGCACCGCCAATCATTCAGGTGCATGTCGTTCTGGCCCTCGCCGCCGTGCTCCTTGGCCCTGCAGCGCTTTTGCGGCGCAGCCGGGACGCCTGGCACCGCCGTCTTGGCCAGGCCTGGGTCGCAGCGATGGCGGGGACGGCGCTGAGTTCGTTCTTCATCACCGAAATCCGCAGCTTCGGTCCCTTCTCGATGATCCATATCCTGTCGGTCCTGACGCTGATCGGATTGTGGGAGGGGGTCGGCCATGCGCGCGCGGGCCGCATCGAGGACCATCGGCGCGCGATGCTGACGGTGTTTACCGGTGCTGTCGGGATTGCGGGCCTCTTCACCCTTCTGCCCGGGCGGCGGATGAGCGAAACCCTGTTTCCGGCCGCGCCCTGGGCGGGCTTCGTGGCGACCGCCGTCGTGGTCTTCGCAGGGCTAGCCCTGGCCTGGAAGGGCAAGACAATCCGTCGCAAAGAAAGCCGCAAACAGTAGGTAAAGCCCTCTTGGCAGGCGCAGGGGGCTGGTCTATAGAGGCCGCGTTCTGATGACCCTGCATGCGGATGTGGCGGAATTGGTAGACGCGCAGCGTTGAGGTCGCTGTTCCTTAACCGGAGTGAAAGTTCGAGTCTTTTCATCCGCACCAGGGCCTGTCGGACATTGCAAAGGGGCGTGGGGGAAACCCCGCGCCCTTCGCCTTTCCAGATGGTCCGCACTGCCGGAATGCCTCCTTTTCTTGCGAAGTCTGCAGGCAGATCGACCGTGCGTTGTGCGGATTCTGACCGTTTTTCCCGCAGGGGCGCAAAGGGGCCCAAAGCGGTCGCTAAAGTCCTCTTTGGCGTCGAAAAAGTGCGTTGCATTGGGGGGCGCGTTTCGCTTTAGTCGAATCAAGCCAGAGGGCGCAAAGCCCCGGAACCATCAGGGAGACTTGGGTGACGCAAGAGCCCCGCAACGACGCCTTCGTCGCTTTTGACCATGTCCAGAAAAGCTATGACGGCGTCTCGCTGGTCGTGAAGGACTTGAACCTGACCATCGCCAAAGGCGAGTTTCTGACCATGCTGGGGCCGTCGGGGTCGGGCAAGACGACCTGCCTGATGATGCTGGCGGGCTTTGAGACCGCGACCCATGGCGAGATCCGTCTGGACGGGGTGAACATCAACCAGGTGCCGCCGCACAAGCGCGGGATCGGGATGGTGTTCCAGAACTATGCCCTCTTCCCGCATATGACGGTGGGCGAGAACCTCGCCTTCCCGCTGGAAGTGCGGGGTATGGGCAAGGCGGAGCGCGAGGCGAAGATCAAGCGTGCGCTGGACATGGTGCAGATGGGGGCCTTTGCGGCGCGGCGGCCGGCGCAGCTGTCGGGCGGTCAGCAGCAGCGGATCGCCCTCGCGCGCGCTCTCGTCTTCGATCCCAAGCTGGTCCTGATGGACGAACCCCTGGGCGCGCTCGACAAGCAGCTGCGCGAGCACATGCAGTTCGAGATCAAGCACCTGCACGAAAACCTTGGGATCACGGTGGTTTACGTGACCCACGACCAGGGCGAGGCGCTGACGATGTCGGACCGCGTCGCCGTGTTCAACGACGGCAAGATCCAGCAGCTTGCGCCGCCGGCCGACCTCTATGAGCGCCCCGAGAACAGCTTTGTCGCCCAGTTCATCGGCGAGAACAACAAGCTGCCGGGCACGCTGGAAGAGCTGAACGGTGACCGGGCGCTTGTCCGGCTGCCCACGGGCGAGCTGATCGATGCGACGGCCGTGAACGTCAAGCAGAAGGGCCAGCAGACGCTGGTCTCGATCCGCCCCGAACGGGTGGAGTTCAAGCCCGAGATGATGCCCGCAGGCATCCACACGCTGGATGCCGAAGTGGTCGAGATGATCTACATGGGTGATATCCTGCGTGCGGTCCTGAAGGTCGCGGGCTCGGATGATTTCGTCATGAAGATGCGCAACACGCTGGGGCAGACCAAGCTGACCCCCGGCCAGAAGATCAAGGTGGGCTGGCATCCCCAGGATGCCCGCGCGCTGGACCCTTGATGCCCGGCCGGGGGGCCCGGCCAAAGACGAAAACCAACGAAACAGGGAGACTTGCATGAAGAAGATCCTCATACTCTCCACCGCTCTCGTGTCCTTCGCCGCTGCGGCGCAGGCCGACGTGACGGTGATGTCCTGGGGCGGCGCCTATGGCGCGGCGCAGACCGAAGGCCACCTGAAGCCCTTCACCGCCAAGACCGGCATTGCGACCATGATGGTCGACAGCGAAAACCCCGCCACGCCGATCAAGGCGATGGTCGAGGCGAACAACGTCACTGTCGACGTGGCGAGCCTTGAATACGCCGACGCGATCCGTCTGTGCGACGAAGGCGTGCTGGAAACGATCGACGTCGCCGCGCTGCCTGCGGGCGCCGATGGCACCCCGGCGGCCGAAGACTTCCTGCCGGGCGCGGTCACCGATTGCGGCGTCTCGACCGACATCTGGGCCACGGTCTTCGCCTATGACACGACCAAGTTCCCGGAAGGCCCGACCACGGCGGCCGACTTCTTCGACCTTGAGAAGTTCCCCGGCAAGCGCGGCCTGCGCAAGGGCGCGAAGGCGGTTCTGGAATTCGCGCTGATGGCCGACGGCGTGGCCCCGGCGGACGTCTACACTGTGCTTGGAACGCCCGAGGGCATCGACCGCGCGTTCGCCAAGCTGGACACGATCAAGTCGGAGGTCGTCTGGTGGGAAGCCGGCTCGCAAGCGCCGCAGATCCTGGCGGACGGCGAGGTCGTGATGACCACTGCCTACAACGGGCGGATCTTCAACGCCGCGGTTGCGGAAGGCAAACCCTTCCAGATCGTCTGGGATGCCCAGATCTACGAAAACGAAATGTACGTGATCCCGAAGGGCGCGCCGAACAAGGACCAGGCGCTGGAGTTCATCAAGTACGCCACCTCGACCGAAGGTCTGCGTCAGCAGGCGCAGTGGATCAGCTACGGTCCGGCCCGCAAGTCGGCCCTGGCCGAGCCGCTGATCTTCAACGACGGCAAGACCGAGATGGCGACGCACCTGCCGACCCATCCAGACAACATGAAGAATGCGCTGGAATCGAACTGGGAGTTCTGGGTTGACCGGGACGCCGAGCTGAACGAGCGCTTCAACGCCTGGCTTGCTGCCGGCTGATGACATTGGCGCGGGGGGCTGACCCCCGCGCCGCCTTTCCAGACCGAGAAGAGCATGGCAGAGCTTCTTACCACCGCCGATGGACGCCCGCTGGCCGAGGCGCTTGCCCAGGCACAGTCGAAGGCGCGCCGGAGGGCCTTTCTCCTTGTGGTGCCACTTCTTCTGTTCGTGCTTCTCAGCTTTGTGCTGCCCATCGGGCAGATGCTGCACCGGTCGATCTACCACGATGGTTTTTCGTCCAACGCCCCGGCCATCTCGGCCTGGTTTGCCGCGAACCCTGCGGGAACCGCACCCGATGAAGCCGCCTTTGCCGCGCTGGCCGAGGACTTTCGCGGGATGCAGCAGAACCGCACCGCCGGTGAGGCGGGGACGCGGGTGAACTATGTCCTGCCGGAATCCCGCTCGCTGTTCACCAAGACGGCGCGGAATGCCGACGAACTTGCGCCGCCTTACCTCGATGCTTTCCTGGCCATCGACGCGCGCTGGGGCGAGGCTGACATCTGGGGCGCGATGCGGGGCGCCTCCAGCCCCTACACCACCGATTTCTACATGGCCGCCACCGATTACGAGCGCGGCCCCGACGGCAACCTGGTCCGGGTGGACGAGAACCGGCAGATCTATGTCTACCTGTTCATCAAGACCTTCTTCCTTTCGGGCCTGATCACGCTGATCTGCCTGCTGATCGGCTTCCCCGTCGCGCATCTGCTGGCGACGCTGCCGATGGCGAAGGCGAACCTTCTGATGATCCTGGTCCTGCTGCCGTTCTGGACCTCGCTTCTCGTGCGCACGACCAGCTGGATGGCGTTGCTGCAAGGCGAGGGGGTGGTCAACGACCTTCTCGTCTGGTTCGGCGCCCTCTCCGAAGACGGTCGGCTGCGGATGATCAACAACCAGACCGGCACGATCATCGTGATGACGCATATCCTGCTGCCGTTCATGATCCTGCCGCTGTATTCGGTGATGCGGGTGATCCCGCCCAGCTATGCCCGCGCGGCGCGGTCGCTGGGTGCGACCTCGTGGACCACGTTCCGCCGCATCTACCTGCCGCAGACCCTGCCCGGGATTGGCGCGGGCTCGCTTCTCGTCTTCATCCTGGCCGTGGGCTACTACATCACCCCGGCGCTGGTCGGCGGGGCCGACGGGCAGCTCTTCTCGAACATGATCGCCTTCCACATGGAGAACTCGAACTGGTCGATGGCCGCCGCGCTGTCCGCCATGCTTCTGGTCGGCGTCCTGATCCTCTACTGGCTTTATGACCGGCTGGTCGGCATCGACCGCCTGAAACTCGGGTGACCTGATGGCTTTGCCTTCCTACGCCGATCCCCTGGAACGCGCCTGGCACCGGACCTATCAGGTGATCTGCGCGCTGGTGTTCCTGTTCCTGATCGCGCCGATCCTGATCGTCATTCCGCTGTCGTTCAACGTCGAGCCCTATTTCAGCTTCACCGAGAAGATGGTGGCGCTGGACCCCGAGGGTTATTCCTTGCGCTGGTACGACACGCTTCTCACCTTCGGGATGCAGGCGCCCGAGGCCCCGCGCGACGGGGCCTGGTTTGCTGACATGTGGGAGAATTCGACCTGGGTGAACGCCGCGAAGAACTCGGTCATCGTGGGCTTCTGGGCGACGATCCTGGCGACGATCCTGGGGACGCTGGCGGCGCTAGGCCTGTCGCGGCCCGAGATGCCCTACCGGCGCACCATCATGGCGATCCTGATCAGCCCGATGATCGTGCCGATCATCATCATCGCCACGGGGATGTTCTTCTTCTACTCGAATCCCTGCGGGATCATCGGGTTGGAATGCGGGCGGCTGACCTCGACTTACCTGGGCGTGATCCTTGCCCATACGATCCTGGGCATTCCCTTCGTCATCATCACCGTGACGGCGACGCTGTCGGGCTTTGACCAGTCGCTGATCCGGGCGGCGCAGTCCTTGGGGGCCAATCCGCGCACGACCTTCTTCAAGGTGATCCTGCCGCTGATCCTGCCCGGAGTGATCTCGGGCGCGCTCTTTGCCTTCGTGACCTCGTTCGACGAGGTGGTGGCGGTGCTCTTCATCGCTGGTCCCGATCAGCAGACCATCCCGCGCCAGATGTGGAACGGCATCCGCGAGGCGATCAGCCCGGCGATCCTGGCGGTGGCGACGATCCTGGTGGTGATCTCCATCGCGCTGCTGACCACGGTCGAGCTGTTGCGGCGGCGGTCGGACCGGTTGCGGGGCGTGACGGGGCGCTGACGGGAGGCTCTTGCGTCGCGCCTTCGGCTTCTCGTCGCGGAAGGCGGGAGCTATCGTCAGCGACGAGTGACGAAGTCATCGAGGAGCGGTCAGGGCAGGATCTGCAGCCAGACCCAGACGCTGAGGATGGAAAGTCCCGTCCCGACCAGGACGGTCGAGGCGGCGACCCGTTTGGCGACCCCGTAGAGGTTGGCGAAGACATAGGTATTCACCCCTGGCGCCATCGCCGCCGTGATCACCGCGGACCTCAGCGCCGCATCGTCCAACCCGAAGACCTGCGTGCCCAGCCCCCAGGTGATTCCCGGATGCAGGATCAGCGACACGCCCGACAGTACCGCGATCGCCCGCATGTCGCCCTCGGGCCGGTAACGGAAAAGAACGCCCCCCAGACCGAACAGCGCGGTCGGCAGGGCAGCGGCGATGACCATATCGATGGCGGACCAGGCGATGTCCGGCAGGGCGACCCCGGACAGGTTGACCACAAAGCCGCAAAGGATGCCGATGACCAGCGGCTGGCTGAAGATGGCCCGCCCGACCTGCCGTGCGAGCGCGGTAGCGGAGAGGCCCAGCCCATGTGAGCGGGCAAGCTCCATCAGCGTGATGCCGAAGGCATAGAACACGGGGGCGTGGATCGAGATGATCGCGAAGTTTCCTTCCAGCGCCGCGGTCCCATAGGCGCGTTCGGTGATCGGCACGCCAAGGAGGAGGGAGTTGGAGAAGAGGCCGCAGAAGCCGAAGGCGATGCTGTCGGTTGCGGGGCGGTTGAAGAGGTAGCGCCCAGCCAGGAACCCGGTGGCAAAGCCTGCAAAGGCGCCGACGTAGAAGCTGACCATCAGCCCGGTGTCATAGGCCCGGCCCAGGTCCAGCCGCGCGATCGAGGCGAACAGGAGCAATGGCAGCGCAAAGCCTTGGGCGAAGTGCATCACCCCGTCGACCGCGGTTTCCTTGAAGCCCAGCCAACGGGCGGCGACATAGCCGAATCCGATCACCAGGAAGACCGGCAGGATGACGTCGAGAAGCAGGCTCACGGCTGGTTGTCGTAGGCGATGGTCATCCCGTCAAAGGCGGGGATGATGTGGGGAGGCAGCTCGGCCTTAAGCGTCTCGTAGTCGAGATCGACGTGCATGTTGGTGATGACCGCGCGGGAAGGCTTGGCGCGGGCGATCCAGCTGAGGGTCAGGTCGAGGTGGGCATGCGTCGGGTGCGGCTTGCGGCGAAGGGCGTCGACGATCCAGCAGTCGAGGCCTTCGAGCGTGGGCCAGCTCTCCGCCGGGATGTCGACGGCGTCGGGGAGGTAGGCCAAGTGCCCGATGCGGAAGCCGAGCGCGTCCATGCTGCCATGGTCGGCGCGGAAGGGGGTGAGGGTGACAGGGCCTCCGGCGCCGGGGACCGTGACAGGCCCGGAGATGGTGTGCAGGTCCAGGATCGGCGGGTAGGGCGAGCCCTCGGGCTGGACGAAGGCATAGCCGAAGCGCGACAGGAGTGCCTCTTGCGTCGGGCCGTCGGCCCAGACCGGCAGGCGTTGGCGCTGGTTGAAGACCACCTGCCGCAGGTCGTCGATGCCGTGCATGTGGTCGGCGTGGGAGTGGGTGTAGACGACACCGTCCAGCGCGCCGACATTCGCATCCAGAAGCTGCTCGCGCATATCTGGCGAGGTGTCGATCAGGACGCGCGTCGTGCCCTCGGCGGTTTCGCGGGTGACGAGCATCGAACAGCGGCGGCGACGGTTCTTCGGGTTCGAGGGATCACAGTCGCCCCAGATGCCGCCCAGCCGCGGGACGCCGCCCGAGGAGCCGCAGCCGAGGATGGTGAAGGTGACTTTGGCCATTACGCGGCCTTTGCCGTGCGAGCGGCACGGGGGAAGAGACGGTCGAAGTTGGCGGTGGTCTGGGCGGCGAAGGCCTCTAGAGTCAGACCGAAGACCGGGGCCAGGGCGCGGGCGGTATGGGCCACATAGGCCGGTTCGTTCCGCTTGCCGCGATGGGGCGGGGGGGCGAGATAGGGGCTGTCGGTTTCCAGGATCAGCCGGTCGAGCGGCGCCTTCGCGAAGATGTCGCGGAGGTCCTGACTTTTGGGGAAGGCGGCGATGCCGGAGATCGAGAGGGTGAAGCCCATCTCCAGCGCTGCCTCGGCCAGGCGCGGGCCGGAGGAGAAGCAGTGCATGACGCAGGTGTAGGGTTTCTTCGCCATGCCTTCGGCGAGGATCGCCTCCATGTCCGCATCGGCGTCGCGGGCGTGGATGATGAGCGGCAGGCCGGTATCTTGCGCCGCCTCGATATGGATGCGGAGGCTGGTCTGCTGAATGGCCTTCGAGTCCGCCGTGTAGTGGTAATCGAGGCCGGTCTCGCCTATGCCGACGAATTTCGGGTGGCGGGCGAGGGCGACAAGGTCTTCTACGGTGACCAGGGGTTCTTCCGCCGCGCTCATCGGGTGGGTGCCGGCGGCGTAGAAGACTTCGGGGTGGGTTTCGGCAATGTCGCGGACGCGGGGTTCGTGGCGGAGCCGCGTGCAGATCGTGACCATCCGGTTCACACCGGCCGCACGGGCGCGGGCGATGATCGCGTCGGTTTCCTGGATCAGGTCGGGGAAGTCGAGGTGGCAGTGGCTGTCGACCAGATCGAGCGTCACGGGATCGGGCGTCGCGGGGGGTGTCATTCGGGCTACCTCAGGGCGAGGCTTCCCGCCGTCTCGTCGAGCTTCAGAAGCATATCCATCAGAAGCGCGGCAGGGTCAAGATTGACCGCCTTGCCACGCCGGGCGCGGGCGGCAAGCGTTTGCGCCAGGTCGGCCCAGCCCCGTGCGGCCAGCGGATCCGGGGACAGGCGGCGCAGAAGCTGCGTCTCGCCCGGGGCGGCTTCGGGCGGGACCTGGCCGGTGACGCCAAAGCGGGCGAGGCGGGCCAGGAGGAGGTCGATCAGGGTGACGAGCAGGTCGAAGGTTTCCGCCCCGCCGCGCGCCCCGGCGAGGTCGGCGAGCGCCAAGGCCTGCGGCCGGTCAAGGCGGGGCAGGGTGGCGCAGAGCCGGATCAGTGCCGCGTAGAGCTTCAGCCCGTCGAGGTTGGTCATCCGGAACGCTTCGCCCACCGAGCCGCCCGAAAGCTCGGCCAATGCTGCGCGATCCTCGGGCGCGATGTCGCCCCCGGCCTGGGTCAGTGCATCGGCCAGATCCTGCGCGCCAAGCGGCGTCAGGCGCAGCTCGCGGCAGCGGGAACGGATTGTCGGCAACAGCCGTGCGGGCTGGTGCGCGATCAGGAAAAAGGTAACGCGCTCAGGGGGTTCTTCCAGAAGCTTCAATAGCGCGTTGGCGGCTGCTGGCCCCATTTCGTCCAGGCTGTCGATGATCGCGGTGCGGTGGCCGCCGTCGGCTGAGGAAAGGGCGAAAAAGCTTTTCATCTTTCGCACTTCGTCGACCGAGATCACCTGGGAGAGGGCGGTTTCCTTCTCGTTCGGGCCGCGGCGGAGGAGGAAATGCCGCGGCTCGGCCCCCTGCAGCAAGCGCCGGGCGACGGGGTGGCTGTCGGGGACATCCAGCATCTCGGGTGGCGGCGGGGCGAACATGCCACCGTCGTCGGGAGGGGTCGCGAGCAGGAACCGCGCCATCCGCCAGGCAAGGGTTGCCTTGCCGACACCTTTCGCACCCGACAGCATCCAGGCGTGGTGCAGGCGACCGGAGCGGTGGGCGTCCAGAAGCTCGGCCTCGGCGGACGCGTGGCCGTACAGCACACGCGTTTCGCGCGGGTGGGGGGCACCTTCCAGGCGGTCGGGTTTGGGCAGGGGGTCTTTCGGCTCGGCCATGGAGGCAATGTGCACGGGGTTGGTGGAATGGGGAAGGGGGCCTTTCCCATTTCGCGCAACCGGTGGTGCGTTTGGCCAGAAGGCCGCGGCGTCACCGCCGCGGTGCAGGGTCAGGCGGCGGGGAACAGGTGGACGCGGTCGGGGTCGAAGTCCAGGTTCACCTGCGCGCCAAGGTCGAAGACCGCATCCTGGGCCAGCGCCGCAATCAGCGGGTTGCCGTCCTTGAGCGAGACTTCAACCACCGTCTCGGCCCCCAGCCGTTCAGTCAGGGCCACCGCGCCGTGCAAGCGGCCTGCACCTTGCGCCACGGACAGGTATTGCGGCCGCAGGCCCAGGATCGCCTGGTCGCCGACCTTGAACGGCCCGCGTTTGCCGGACACCTCGACCGGGTCGAGGGCTCCGTTCGAGACCAGCACCTTGTTCCCGTTCACGCCCTGCACGGTGACCTTGAGGAAGTTCATCGACGGCGCGCCGAGGAAGCCCGCCACAAACAGGTTCGCCGGATCATGATAGAGGTCCATCGGCGCGCCGATCTGCATGACCATGCCGTCCTTCAGGACGACGATCTTGTCGGCGAGCGTCATCGCCTCGACCTGGTCGTGGGTCACGTAGATCATCGTCGCGCCCAGTTGCTGGTGGAGCTTGCCGATCTCCATCCGCATGTCCATGCGCAGGGCGGCGTCGAGGTTCGAGAGCGGTTCGTCGAACAAGAACACCTCTGGTTTGCGGACGATAGCGCGGCCGATGGCGACGCGCTGGCGCTGGCCACCCGAAAGCTGGCTGGGGCGACGGTCGAGGAGGTGTTCCATCTGCAGGATGCGCGCGGCCTCGGCGACTTTGGCGTCCTTTTCCTCTTTCGACGCGCCCGAGATCGTCAGCCCGAAGGCCACGTTTTCGCGCACGGTCATGTGCGGGAAGATCGCGTAGGACTGGAACACCATGGCGACGCCGCGATCCTTGGGCGGCAGTTCGTTGACGACCTTTTCGCCGATGCGAAGTTCGCCCGAGGTGATGTCCTCCAGCCCCGCGACCATGCGCAGAAGCGTGGACTTGCCGCAGCCCGAGGGGCCGACGAAGACGCAGAACTCGCCGTCCTCGATCTGAATGTCGACGCCCTTGATGACATGGGTGGCGCCGTAGCTTTTCTTGACGTTCTTGAGCGATATCCGGGCCATGAGTTACTCCGCCGCCTGTGCGAGGGGTTGAACGTGCAGAAGACCGTCGCGGTCGATGACGACCGGCTCGGGGTCCATGACATAGCCGCCGAAGGTCGCCTTGCCGCTGTCGGCAAAGCCCAGGATCACCAGGCCTTGCGGGCCATCGACGATGCGGGCGGCGTAGCGGCGGCAGGGCTCGGCCCCGTCGAGGAAGGGGCCGGGCGCGATGCGCCAGGGGCCGCGGGGGTGGTCGGCGATCAGGTAGTGGGTGCCGGTGACGGGCGTTTCCGGGTTGTCGCGACGGTATTGTTCGGACCAGTGATATGCACCGGTGCAGAACAGGCAGTACCAGTGCTGCCCGACCTGGAAGACCTGCGGCACCTCAAGCTGGCCGAAGCCGCCGTGGAAAACCGGGGGCTGGAGGGTCCAGGTGACAAGGTCCGGTGAGGTCGCAAAGCCGATGGCCCCGCCAGCGTTGGGCTCGGGGACGCCGGGAACGCGGGCGGTGAAGTACATCAGCCAGCCGTTGCCGTCGGGGTCCTTCATCACCCAGGGGTCGCGCATGGCCCGGTCGTGCCAGTGGCCGATGGCGTGGTCCTTTTCATAGCAGTCGGCGTTCGGCCCGGTCAGGTCCAGCGCCAGCCCGTCGCCGACGCGGGTCCAGTTGTGCAGGTCCTTGGACGTGGCGTGGCCGATGCGCTGATAGAGCGACTGTTCGGACTTCTGCGTGCCGGTGTAGAACAGGTGCCAGAGCCCATCATCGCCCTTCAGGACCGAGCCGGTCCAGGTCGTGCTGTCGTCCCAGGCGGCCCCGTTCCGCTGGGGCTCGAAGGTCGTTCCCATGTCGGTCCAGTTCGTCAGGTCGCGCGACACCGCATGGCGCTGGGTCGCGTTCAGGTGCCGCGCATCGGGGTCGATCAGCGACTTCGGGGCCTGCAGGAAATACCCGTGCCAGATGTCGCCATCCTGGACATACCAGCTGTCCCAGAACCAGAGGTCTTTGTGTTTGAACGACATATCAGACTCCTCAGCCCTTCACGCCGGTCGAGGCGATCGACGCGATGAAGGCTTTCTGCAGGTAAAGGTAGAAGGCGAGGACGGGGACCGTGATGAGGCTCAGGTAAGCCATGACCTCGCCCCAGGCGACGTTGAGCTGGAAGAAGTACTGCAGACCGACCATCACCGGGCGGTAGCCTTCTTCCTGCGTGACCATCAGCGGCCAGAGATACTGGTTGTACATCACCAGGAACTTGAGGATCGCGGCGGTGGCCAGGATCGGGCCGGACAGGGGCATGACGATCTTGCGGTAGATCTGCCACCAGGTGGCGCCCTCGACCCTTGCGGCCTCGATCAGTTCGCCCGGCAGGTCCTTGAAGTACTGGACAAACAGGAAAACCGTCAGGCCGTCAGCGATGAAGGGGATGATCTGAACGTGGTAGCTGTTGAGCCAGCCCCAGGTCAGGCCGTCCATCCCCAGCCATGGCAGATGCGCGACCATCAGAAGCATCGGGATTGCGATGGTCTCGAACGGGACGATCAGCGTGGCGAGCAGGATCGCAAGCAACGTGTCGCGCCCGTTCCAGCGGACGAAGACGAAGGCAAAGGCTGCGGCGGAACAGAAAAGCAGTGACAGGACCACCGTGACGCCGGTCACGAGGACCGAGTTGAAGACGAAGGTCGCCACCGGCGCGCGGTCAAAGGCGGCAGAGTAGTTCTGCAGGCTGATGTCACCCACCGGCAGGAAGGCGCGGAGGTTGCCTGAGTCCTGCAGCAGCTGCTGGTCGGGCTTGAGGCTCGACATCAGCATGAAGACCAGCGGGAAGATGAAGATGATCGCGATCAGCACCAGGACGGCGTAGCGGGTCGCCAGCCTGAGACCGCGGTTGTCGGCAGCTATCATGGCCATCAGGTTTTCTCCCGCGTGAGCCAGCGTTGGATGAGCGAGATCGACAGCACGATCACGAACAGGATGACGGAGATCGCCGAGCCGCCCGAGATGTCCTGCTTGCCGTAGCCGCGTTCAACGGCCTGGAAGACAATGGTCTGCGTGCTGTCCAGCGGACCGCCATTGGTCATCACGTCGATTTGCGCGAAAAGCCCGAACGCCTGCATGGTGATGACGATCAGGATCAGGACAGCGGTGTTCCGCAGGCCCGGCCAGGTGATGTAGCGGAAGACCTGCCACTTCGACGCGCCCTCGATGGCGGCGGCCTCGTAGAGGGTGGGGCTGATGGTCTGCAGGCCTGAAAGCCAGATGACCATGTGGAAGCCCACAGCTTGCCAGATCGACATGGCGATGATGGAGCCGAGCGCGGTGGAGGGGTCGCCCAGCCAGTCTATGGGCGGGATCAGGCCAAAGCTGATGGCGCCCAGAAGGTTGTTCAGAAGGCCCGACTGGCCGTCATAGATCAGCCGCCACAACAGCGAGACAACGACGATCGAGACCACGACCGGCATGAAGTAGATCGCACGGAAGACGTTGATGCCCCTAAGGCGCTGGTTGATGAGAAGCGCGAGGCCTAAGGCGAGGCCCGCCTGCACCGGGGCGACGACAAGGACGAAGATGAAGGTGTTGACGATTGCCGTCATGAAGACGACGTCGCGGGCCAGGACGTAGGTCCGGCTCTCGCCACCGAGGGAAAAGCTGAACCACTCCCGCATTCCCTGCAGGTCGGGCCGGTCGGGGTTGTTGCGGGTCAGGGTGCGAAGCGAGGGGTATTCCGGCGCGCCGTCCTTCATCACGATGGCGCCTGTGTCGTCGCGCACCGGCTCCAGCGTCAGGGTCGTGACGCCCAGAAGCTGACGGTAGTTTGCCATGCCGACGAACTCGGCCGCGTTGGGGCTGACGAGGCGTTGGTTGGTGAACGAGAAGTAGAAGGCCAGGAAGAAGGGAAGGATCACGAACCCGGCAATCAGCAGGACCGCGGGTCCCGCCATCAGCCAGCCCGTCCGGTTGGACACGGTGAACTTCGACGCCATGATCGCCTCGATCGCTGCGGGGGAAAGGGCTGGCGGAGGGACCGCCAGCCAAGGCTCTGGGGAGAGCACGGCCCCGAGGTCAGACCCCGGGGCCATACGGGCCTTTAGTGGCCGTAGCCGCCGTTCTTTTCGATGTCGGCGTTGATCTCGTCGACAGCCGCGTCCAGCGTTGCGGCAACGTCAGCCCCGTTGGCGATGTCGGCCAGCGCCTTTTCGAAGACCTTGGCCTGCACGACGTAGCCCGGGGACACCGGACGGACGAGGCCCTGCTTGGCCGAGTAGCCGACGAAGACCGAGAGCGGGCCGCCTGCCTTGTAGTTGTCGACCATCTCGGCCGCCGAGGGGGTCGCCGGGATCAGGCCGATGCCGTTCGAGAAGTCGGCGAGGTACTTGTCCTGCAGCGCGAACTCGATGAAGGCCGCCGCCCCTTCCGGGTGCTTCGAGGTAGCCGAGACGCCGAACTGCCAGGAGGCCGCACCGATCTTCGGGCCAGCGCCAAAGTCGGGCGCGGGCAGGAAGACGGTGTCCTCGAACGCGCCAAGTGCGCCAAGGGCCGCCCAGTTGCCGTTCCACGAGAAGGCATACTTGCCGGCAGCAAAGCCGCCGTCACGGTCAGCCGGGTCCTGCGTCGCCTGGGCATAGCCTTCGGTGAAGAGGGACTGCCACCAATCGCCGAAAGCAATCGCCGCCTCGCCGTTCAGGGCGCCTTCCGCGGTCTTGTAGGTCGAGCGGTCGACGATGTCGCCGCCGAAGGACTGCAGGAAGGGCGAGAAGGCGTAGGGGTACCATTCGCCGGTCCAGGCCATGCCGAGGTCAAGCGCGAATTCCCACTTGCCCGCGGCCTTGGCCTTGGCAAGGGCATCCATGAACTCGTCCTTGGTCCAGGGCTGGTCGACCGTGGGCGTGCGCAGCCCAAGCTCGTCCAGGGTGGACTGGCGGGTCACCAGCGCGACGGCAGCATCCCAGAGGCCGATCGAGTACAGCTCGCCGTTCCAATAGCCCTTGGTGCCGGGCAGGAAGTTCGCGATCTTCGCTTCATCGATCTTCAGGGGCTGCATGTAACCCGCCCAGGCCCAGTTCGGCATGACGGGGCCGTCGACGTCCAGGATGTCCGGCAGGTTGCCCGCCAGCGCGCCGGCGACGACGGAATCGTTGTAGGCCGCCTGCGGGAAGCTTTGCAGTTCCACCTTCCAGTCGGACTGGCTGCCGTTGAAGTCGGCGATGATCTGGTTGATGATCTTGCTTTCGACCTCGTTGCCCGCGCCATGGTACCACATGGTCAGCGTTTCCTGCGCCTGGGCGACCGAGGCCCAGCCCAGGATCGCGGCCGAGGCCGCGATGGTGAACATCTTCATTTGGTTTCCTCCCTGAGGGTTCTGAAAGACACGACGTTCTCGGGACGCACCTCGTTGACCGAGGCACGCCAGTGGACAGGCCCGGCCACCAGGACCGGGCTTTGGTCATCCCGGCCTTCGCCGGAAATCAGTTGCATCAGACGCTCGCCCGCCCGGACACCAAGCGCGTTGTAGGGCAGGTCCACCGTCGTCAGCGGCGGGTAGAGCGTCTCGGCAATGGCGCGATAGTTGTCGAACCCCGCCACGCCGATCTCGTCCGGCATCTTGCGGCCCATCGAGCGCAGGATGCCGTAGACCATCATCGCCATCTGGTCGTTGCCGCAGCACAGGACCGTCGGGGGCTGGTCCAGCCGCAGCATCCGGTCAAGCGTATCCCACAGAAGTTGCGGCCCGGTCTCCGGCTGGTCGAAGTCGACATTCGCCAGCAGGGCAGGATCGAAGGGCAGCCCGGCCTCGGCCAGCGCATCGCGGTAGCCCAGAGGGCGCAGTTTCCCCGCCACCATGTCGGGGCGCAGCGACAGATAGGCGATCCGCCGGTGGCCTGCGGCGATCAGGCGGCGCACCAGTTCGGCCTGCAGGCGCCGGTCATCCGGCACGACCGAGGCGGTTCCGCGCGCATCGAAACAGTTGGCCAGCACCAGCGGCGTATCGTCGGGCAGGCGGGGCAGGTTCACTTCCTGGTGGTATTCGGCGACGTAGATCAGCCCTTCGACGCGGTGCGACAGGAAGGTGTCGATCAGATGCGGCACCCGGTCATTGCGCCCGGCCGTATCGGCGATCATCACCGTCATGCCAGAGGATTCCAGCGCCCGCTGCACCCCTTGAACGATATACAGATCGGGAAGGCCCTGCTGGGTCGAGGGCTGGTTCTTGGTCGAAATCGCCCCGGTGATGAGCCCGATAATCCCGGACTTCTGCGCCCGCATCATCCGCGCCGCGTTCGACCGGACGTAGCCCAGGTCGCGCATGGCCGCCTCGACCGCCTCACGGGTCTTTTCCCCCACGGGGCCGTCCGCGTTCAGCACGCGGCTGACAGTCTTTGGCGACACGCCTGCCAGGCGCGCGACATCATAGATCGTCGACATGCCCGGCCTCCCCCTCCAGACTGTGACATCGGTGTCATGACATCGATGTCATGTGCCGTTGATTCGGTCAAGCCCGTGTTGCGGCGCTGGCGGTGCCGGGGCAGCGCGCTGAATGTCGGACGGTGCAGAAGGGGGGCGCGCGCCCGGGCCGGGCAGCGCGAGGAACCGGAATTCGCAGCGTGGCGGCGGTTAGTCGCGGTCCTGCCAGGGCTGGATGCGCATCCAGATGCCCTCGACCTTGATGATCGTCGGGGCACCGCAGTGGAAACGGTAGTAGGTCAGGCCGGTCGAGAGGGACAGGTCCAGCGTGAAGCGGCTGGACAGGGCCTTGGCCAGCGAGAAGCTGGAGGCGACGTGGGCGTCGGGGCAGACCTCCTGTCCGGGGGAAACCAGAACGTCAGCCTGGGGTCTTCCTTGACCGAAGGCATTGACCGGAATCCGGATCGGCAGCGCACAGGCGTGTTGGCTGAGAAAGTCCTGGTCGAGGTGGATCTTGTCGACCACCTGAACGCTGGCCGAGATGCCCGAGAAGGTCCGCAAGTCATCGCGGGGCCGCAGCGCCTCGATCGGCAGCTCTCCGAACGCCGTGGTGACCCGGGCCTTGCCGATGAAGCCCGGCAGGTTCCAGTCGACCACCTGCCGTAAACCTGCTTCGCGTTCGGCAGGGCGGCGCAGCGTGCTTAATGCGTCGCGTAAGCGGCGGAACTGGTCGAGTTCGAAAATCGTCGCAGAGGTCGTCATAATCTTGAATCCGGCGAATAGGTCTGCGCGCGAAATGGAACGCCGCATGGGATGGTAGCAAGGAACCCAATAAACTCGTTAAATTGTACAGGTTATCCTCCATCGGTAGCATTGCCCGACCGACCCGAGAACCTGTCAGTTTGGACAGGTTTTGTTTTGCAAAGCCGCATAGTAACCACGATTTGTCGGGACCTTGCGTCGGCTTCCTAACCTTACTCATCCGGTGGTTGGGTCGCCCAGCGGCACGTGATTCGCAGCGCTGCACGGCTTGGCCGGGTGATTTCCAACGGTGACGACTGGTCCTGGGCCGTGGACGGGCCGGAATGACGGACGACGTCACCTTCGGACTGCGTCGCGCGCGCACAAGGTGCCCCGGTGGGGGCAGCGGTCCGACTGGGCGGCAGACTTCGGGACCTAAGGGCCTACTCGGCCGGGCGATGGCGGTCTGTCACGCCTGCAAGCTCGGCCCGCAGGAGTTCGGCCTCGGCGGCGCGTGGCCGGGCAAGGCCCGCGAGTAGTAGATAGGCGACCGGGGTCACGTACAGCGTTGCAAGGGTCGCGGCACCCAGGCCACCGACGATGATCCAGCCCAGAACCTCGCGCGCTTCGGCCCCGGCGCCTTCAGCCAGCACCAGCGGCAGCCCGCCGAGGACGGTCGCGACCATGGTCATCATCACGGGGCGCAGACGGACGACCGAAGCCTCCTCAATCGCCGCGCGCACCGTCGCGCCGCGTTCGCGCAACTGGTCGGCGAATTCGACGATCAGGATGCCGTTCTTGGCCATGATCCCGACCAGAAGGACCAGCCCGATCTGCGAATAGACGTTCAAGCTGCCCCCCGTGATCAGCAGCGCAAAGACGGCGCAGGCCAGGCCCAGGGGAACCGTGGCCATGACGATCACCGCCGAGACGAAACTTTCGAACTGTGCCGCGAGGACCAGGAAGACCACGGCAAGCGCGATGGCGAAGGTGACAAAGAGGCCCGAGGAGGTTTCGCCCAGGGTTGCCGCCTCGGCCAGGGGGACCAGCTGCATGTCGTCGCCCAGCATGTCGCCTGCCATCGCCTGCAGTTCTGCCAAGGCCGCGCCGAGGGGCAGGTCGGGGGTCAGCGAGGCCGTCAGGGGCACCGCGCGACGCTGCGCCTCACGCCCCAGGTCAGGGGCGACGGCGCGTTCGGTCAGCGTGGCGAATGAGGAGACCGGCACCATCCGACCGTCGCGGGCGGTGACGAAGGTCCGCTCCAGATCGCCGGGATCGTTCACCGGGTCAGAGGTCGAGACGAGGCGGATGTCGTAGCTGTCGTCATCCAGGAACAGGGTCCCCACGGTGCGGCCGTCCAGCACCGCCTGGAACGCCTCGCCCAGCCCGTCGATGTCGACCCCCAGATCCTCGGCCCGGGCGCGGTCGATCTCGACGAACAGCTGCGGCTGGGTGGTGTCATAGCCGAGGCGCACCTGGCCAAAGCGCGGGTCCTGTTCCATCTGGTCGACCAGGCTGCGGGCCACCTCGGCCAGACGGTCATAGTCGTCGCCGACCAGGGCCACCGACAGCCCCTGTCCCGCGCCCCGGATCCCCAGCGAATTCGGCTGGATCGCGAAGGTCCGCACGCCGATCACCTCGCGCAGGGCGGAGTTGAGCTCGGCCGCGATGTCCTGCTGGCTGCGGGCCCGGTTGGCCCAGTCGGCAAGCGTCACCACGATGAAACCGCGGTTGTCCGACCCGCCCATACCGGCAATGGCAAAGACGCTGCGGACCTCGCCCGAGGCGCGCAGCGGTTCAACCAGCGCCTCGATTTCGCGCATCTTGCCGTCGGTATAGTCGAGCGATGCGCCCTGCGGGGCCTGCACCGAGACCAGAATGACACCGCGATCCTCGGGCGGGGTCAGTTCCTGCCGAAGCGAGCCGTAACTTGCCGCCGCAAGCGCCGCGAACAGGGCCGCCACGGTGACCGAGACGATGGGGGCCGCCAGGCACAGGCGCAGCGTATAGGCATAGGCACGGGAGAGCAGGTCGCCGACCCGGGTCATGATCCCGCGCCGGTCCACATGCGGCTTCAGCATCCGCGCGGCCAGCACCGGGCATAACGTCAGCGCGGTGACCGAGGACAAGAGGACGGCAATCGCCAGGGTAAAGCCGAACTCGCGGAACAGCCCGCCGGTCTGGCCGGGCAGGAAGGACAGCGGCACGAAGACCGCAGCAAGGGTGGTGGTCGTGGCGAGGACCGCGAAGAACACCTGCTTGGTCCCCAGCACGGCCGCAGCCCTGGCCCCCATGCCCTCCGACCTGCGGCGCACGATGTTTTCCAGGACGACGATGGCGTCGTCGACCACAAGGCCCGTCGCCAGCACCAGCGCCAGAAGCGTGATGATGTTGATGGAAAACCCGACCAGCCAGATCGCCGCCAGCGTGCCGATCAGGGACACCGGCATCGCGATCACCGGGATCAGCGTCGCGCGCGCGTCGCGCAGGAAGAGGAAGATCACTGCTGTCACGATCAGCACCGACAGCCCGAGCGCGACCTCGACCTCGTGCATCGCGCCTTCGATGAAGACGGCGCTGTCCGAGGTGACGTACATCTGGACGTCGTCGGGCAGCAGCGGCTGGAGGTCGGCCACCACCTGCCGTACCGCCTCCGAGATCGCCAGCGCGTTGCCGTTTGCCTGCCGGATGATCCCAAGGCCAATGCCGGTCTGGCCGTTCGCGCGCAGGATCGAGGCGCCCGGTTCGGGCCCAAGCGTCACCTGCGCGACATCGCCCACCCGCACGTCGCCGGAAATCGTCAGCGCCTCGATCTGTTCTGCGGTGCTGATGGCGGCAGAGGTGCGCACCTGCAGGCTTTGCCGGTCGGAACTCAACGCGCCCGCCGGGCTTTCGAAGGCGGCGTTGCCAAGGACCGCGCGCAGGTCGGCCAGCGACAGGCCGCGCGACGCCAGCTGCATCAGGTTCACATCTACCCGGAACGCCAGGTCCCGGTCGCCGAAAATCTGCAGGTCGGCCACCCCCGGCGCGGCCAGAAGGCGGCTTTCGGCCAGGTCGCGGACCAGCGTCGTCAACTCGTCCGCCGTCAGCCGTGACGAGGTGAGCGCAATCCTGAGGATCGCGTCGGAATCGGCGTCGGACTTGACCACGCGCGGCGTCTCGGCCGTGTCGGGCAGGGCGTTTGCCACCCGCGCCACTGCCTCGCGCAGGTCGGTCGCGGCAACGTCCAGGTCGACATCGTCGCGGAATTCCACCGTGACCCGGCTGGACCCGAAGCGGGAGGAGGACGAGATCGACTTCACCCCCGCGACCCGGCTGACCGCGCCTTCCACCACCGCCGTCACCTCCCGGTCGACCGCTTCGGGCGCGGCACCGGGGAACGAGGTCGAGACCGAAACGACCGGCCGGTCGACGGCCGGCAGTTCGCGGACATCGACGCCGAGGAGGCCCGCAAGGCCTGCGATCACGATCAGCGCGTTCAGCACGAAGGCCAGGATCGGCCGGCGGATGAACAGCGCGGTGCCGTGGGTTCCGGCTGTGGGATCGGCGGAATACGGGGCCGCGTCAGGCTGCATCGGTCAGCTCCTGGGCGCGGTGACGGTGACATCCGCACCGGGCCGCAGGGACTGGACGCCTTCGGTCACCACAAGGTCGGACGGCTGGAAGTCTGCCTCGACCAGGACGGTCCCGGCGTTGCGCTGCAGGATGCGGATCGGCAGACGCGTGGCCTTGGCATCGCGCACGACCCAGACGAAGGCCCCCTCTGCCCCCCACTGGATCGCCAGCGGGTCGACCGCGGGATGCGCCGCGCCGGTGTAGGTCAGGGTGATCTGGAACGCCATTCCGGCGCGAAAGCGATCCTCGGCATTCCCGATGGAGGCCTGCACGCGCAGGGTGCGGCTGGCCTCGTCCACCCGGTTGTCGACCGCGACGATCCGGCCTTCGATGGCCTCCCCCGGCGAAGACACGGGTGTCGCCTGCACCACCACGCCCGCCGCAATCCGTGCGGCCAGACGCTCGGGCACGCGAAACTCCAGGATCAGGGCAGAGCGATCCTCGATCCGGGTGATCGGGGTCGAGGGCGAGACCAGGTCACCGATCTGCGCCTCGACCAGCCCGACATAGCCGGCAATCGGGGCCAGCAGGCGGTGATTGGCCAGGTCGCGCTCGGCCGATTGCAGCGACAGCTCGGCGGTGCGCAGGTTCAGTTCGGCTTCCTGCTTCTGCAGGTCCGTGGTCGCACCCGAGGCGGAGAGCTGCGCCAGCCGATCCGCCGTCCGCTGGGCGTCGGACAGGACCAGACGTGCCTGCTCGACACGCAGGCTGGCGGCTTCGGCATCAAGCTCGGCGATCAGGTCACCGGCAGTCACCCGGCTGCCCGGGGCTGCGACCATGGATTGCAGGCGCCCGGTTACCTCGAACGACAGTTCGACCGCCTGAACGCCGCGCGCCGAGCCAATTGCCGAGACCACATCCTGCAGCCGTTCGGTCTGGACCTCGGTCGCGATCACCGGCACCCCACCGGCGCCCGACCCCGGCCGTTGGCCGCCGGGACTGGCCGCCTCTTCGGCAGGTCCGGACGGAACCACCCCCGCCGCCTCCAGCGGGCGGAGAAGACCGACCTGGTCCAGCCAGGGCCGGGTGCCGGGGACCAGCCAGGCCGACAGCGGCACCGTGACCGCGATGATCACTGCCACGATCGCAAGCTGGGGGACTACCTTCATCTTGTCGGCCTGCTTTCGCTCATGGTCCCTGGCATCCCACAAAGCTGCAACACCTTGTCGAAATTACAAGCCAACAAGTACTTGATCTGTGCTTGAGCCGAAATTGCCTTTGTCAGGCAGCCCGCCCGAGCCGCTGAACCCAAAGCGCGTTATCCGTTCCCGCGTGTCGCGGTTCCGGTGCCCCATGCTTGTCCCATTGATCGGGACATGCGCTGGCTGCCGTGTTCGGATGCTTGGCGCGGGTCCATCGTCCATAGCCTGAGTGCAGTCTGTCCGGGTCCACCCCGTGATCGCCGGTGATGGGGTTTCTCCTCCTCCTCCTCCAGGATGTCGTCAGACGCAGGCGCCAAATCTGCGGCACACGCCGGGATTGGCCACCTGCGCCCGGGGTACAGCCGCTAGGCTGCAGCCCTCGCTTTGGTGCCGGTCGCGGTGCCGGACGCCTTGGCCACCCGGAAGCGATCGACCATGGCCATCATGTCGTCGGTTGCCGTGTCCAGGGAATGACAGGCAGAGGAGGTCTCGACCAGCATGTGTGCATTCTGCTGGGTGACGGTATCGAGCCCCTGCACGGCAGACGAAATCTCGGCCAGGGAATGCGATTGCGCGGTGGCGGAACTGGCGATGACGGCAACCCGTTCGGCCGCCACGGCAACGCTTTCGGTGATGGCAGACAGGACGGTGCCGGTTTGCCCGACCAGGCCAACACCCTCTGCAACCTGCTTGCTGGCTTCCAATACGACCGACGAGATTTCTTTGGCTGCATCCGCGCATCTTTGCGCCAGCGCCCTGACTTCCGAGGCCACCACCGCGAACCCCCGTCCCGCATCGCCGGCACGGGCGGCCTCGACGCCCGCGTTCAGCGCAAGCAGGTTGGTCTGGAACGCCACCTCGTCGATGACCGCGTTGATCCGGTCGATCTTCTGCGAGCTTTCCGCAATGCGGCGCATCGCTTCGATGGCCTTGTCGACGACCTCGGCACCCTTCACAGCCTCGTCACGCGCCTTGGCCGTCCCTTTCGCGGCTTCCAGTGCAACCTGTGCCGACTGCTTCACCGCGGTCGTCAGCTCGGTCATCGCGGCCGAGGCTTCTTCAAGCGTTGCCGCCTGGCGTTCGGTGCGCTTGGCCAGATTGTCGGCCGCGATCCCGATCGCCGATGCTTCGGACTGCACGCGGGTCGACATCTCGGCGACCTGACCGATTGCTGATCGAAGACGTTCCACGGCGGCGTTGAAATCGCTGCGCAGGGTTTCGTATTCCGGCGGGAAGCTGGACCCGATCTCGACGGTAAGGTCGCCATCCGACAACCGTGCGAGCGCCGCCTTCAGCGCATCCACGATGGCGTTCTGCTGATGCAGCGTCTCTGCCCGACGTTCGGACTCCTTGGCCTCAAGCGCCCGGGCGGCCTGATGGGCGGCTTCGGCGCGCGCGCTTTCCTGCGAGATGCGCTCCTGCGCCGCCTCGGCCGTTTTCTTCAGGGTCTCCGCGCTCTGGCGTTCCGTTTCGGCAAACTGGCGCGCGGCTTCGGCCTTGCCCAGCATGTCGGCCGCCATCTCGCGTGCCAGGGTAAGCTCACGCTCCCGCTCGACCGCCTGGGCCTGCATCCGGGTGCGGATCAGGACGGAAAAGATCAGGGCGGCGCTTTCCGCGGCGACGATCGCCCCGTGGAGCAGGGTTCGGGCGATGTTTTCCCAGACTTCGAACGAGGGATAGATGAGCGACGGCACGAAAAGGCTGACCGAGAGGTGATGGACGACGATCACGCCGGTCGCGACAAGGATGGCCTTGGCGTCGACCAGGAGGACGAGCGCGGCAAGCGCCGCGAAGAAGGTCATGTGCATGTCCACTTGCCAGGGATGCCCCGCCAGCGCGCCGGTAATGGCGATGGCCTGGCCAATGATGGCGATCCCGGCACCGTAGCGGGCATTCTGGGCATCCAGGCGCAGGCTGGCCCAGCCAAGCGCGATGAAGGCCGCAGACAGGCCGGGCGCCACGACAAGGCTGGTCCCGGCCAGCCATGACGCCAGCAGGATGATCGGCAGCATGCAGGTGGAAGCCAGAACCAGACCGCGGCATGCGGTTGCCTGGCTGTTACGGAATGCATCGGTCATGTCGGTCATACCTCTAGATTGCATAAGTTAGCCACCAGCGCGCCATCGCGGACGCCCAGAGCTCCTGCGCGCAGGAGATGTTGGGGAAAGCCCGGGTTGTCGCTGTAGGCAAGCACCGCAAGGGGCGCTGAATCCGGCCCGACGATCTGACCCCCGGCCATCGAGACGACCCTTTCGGCATCGAGCCAGGGCGGGACGAAGACGATGACCGGCATCCCGTCCCGTGGCGGTGCTGCAATGAGCGCGCCAAGGGGGGCCAGAAGGATCAGCGCAAGAGTTGCGAGGGCAAGTCGAAAGTTCATGTCGTCCCCGGGTGCACGCCCCAGACTTCCCCTCGGCTTCCTAATTTTCCGTTGACGCCCTGGCAGCGGGTTCCGACAATTTGAACTGCTGCCCTGGACCGTCACCGGCCCTTGTCGCATCCAGCTGACGCAACTCCGGACCGATCCGCGGCCGCATCAAAGCGCCAAGTCCGTGACAAGCCCGGTGAGCCCCGACCCTGAACGTCCGGCTGATCTTCCGACTTTCCGGTGCCCAGCCGTTGACCCCGGTCACTGCCCGTTTTGCGTGTTCACCAAACCGGCGACAGGGAAACTGGCAGAGGGAATGGGCCTGCTATTCAACCTTCTGCAGTTCAAAGAAAGATTGCTAACAAATGCCAAAGCTTCCCTTCGGCAGTCGCGAGGGTAGCTTGGCATTGTCGCGGACGTGCCTTACTTCTTTGGACGCATGCCAGTCATGATCTGCCCAAGGATCCTGACACGGCCCCAACGCGGAAGCATCGCCAAAGACCACCCCAAGACTTTGGCCAGTGGTCCAGGGCGAACCGTACCGCCTGAGCGCAAGCTTTTGAGAGCTACCTTTGCCACGGTCGCGGGGTCTTCCGCCCTCGTCATGTGCATCCCGGCCCGAGCACCGAAGCCGGTCTGAACCGGACCTGGGGCAACCGACAGCACGGTGATACCTGCCGGTCGCAGCTCGACGGCTAGCCCTTCTGCAAAAGCTTGAACGAACCCCTTTGTCGCCGCATAGGTCGCCGCGCGCGGCACACCTTGAAATCCCACGACTGAGCTGAACATGACGATGCCGCCTTTGCCCCGGCCCTTCATCCTGGCCGCGAGGTCGTGGGTTAGCGTGACAAGAGACCGGCAGTTGACGTCGACCATATTCGCCTCTTCCCTCGGGTCCAGGTCCAGGAAGTCGCCCAATGAGCCGAAGCCAGCGGCGGCGACGAAGAGGCCAATGGGAATGTCCCATGTCCGGTTGAGGAGTGCAGCAGTGGCGGCAGGGTCCGCCAGGTCTGTGGCGATGACTGTGGCGTGTATCCCGTAGGCTGTGGAAAGCTCTGCTGCGATCGTCTGCAAGAGAGCTTCGCGGCGCGCCACAAGGACCAAGTCAAACCCCTGGACGGCCAAGGCTTCGGCGAAAGCGCGGCCTATACCGTCGCTTGCGCCGGTGATGAGTGCGGCGGGACCGAAACGGTCCCTGAACAAATTCGGCATGGCGGACCTCTGCGATAGAGTCATTCGGCTGCCAGCAGAAGCGGAGGCTCTACTGAGGCCGGACGGGTTTCAGACTGCTTGGCCGGCGTTCCGCGTCGAACCCGGAACCAGGCGGCATAGAGCGCGGGGAGGAAGAAGAGGGTCAGCACGGTGGCCACGATCAGCCCGCCCATGATCGCCATCGCCATCGGGCCCCAGAAGACTGACCGGGCAAGCGGGATCATCGCCAGGATCGCCGCCAGCGCTGTCAGCACCACGGGACGCGCCCGCCGCACGGTGCTTTCGACGATGGCATCCCAGGGGGTGGCACCGGCGGCAAGGTCGTGGTCGATCTGGTCCACCAGGATCACCGTGTTGCGCATGATCATTCCCGCCAGCGCAATGACGCCAAGAAGCGCCACGAAGCCGAAGGGTGCGTTAAAGACGAGGAGGGCGGCCACCGCCCCGATTGCCCCCAGGGGGGCGGTCAGGAAGACGAGGAAAAGCTTCGAGAAGCTGCGGAGTTGCAGCATGAGAAGCGACAGCATCACCACGAACATCAGCGGGAAGACCTTGAACAGCGCCGCATTGGCCTTGGCGCTTTCCTCGACCGCGCCGCCGGTCTCGATCCGGTAGCCCGGGGGCAGGGCGTCGATGATCGGCTGCAGTGCGGGCAGGATTTCCGCCGTCACGGTCGGGGCCTGGACGCCAGCCACCACATCGGCGCGCACGGTCAGCGCCATGTCGCGGTTCCTCCGCCAGAGGATCGGCTCTTCGAACCCGTACGAGATTTCGGCGACCTGCGACAAAGGCACGGCGGCCCCGGTCGGCAAAAGGACCGTCAGGTCCGACAGGCGCGAGGGATCGGCGCGTTCTTCATCCGGGGTGCGGACGACGACGTCGATCAGTTCCGTCCCGTCGCGGAATTCGCTGACCGTGACGCCGGACAAGAGCGTCTGCAGCGTGTTCGACACCGCCGCAGTGTTCAGCCCGAGCGCACGGATGCGGTCCTGGTCAAGGCGCAGCTGCAGCGTCTTTGCCTGTTCGTTCCAGTCGAACTGCGGCTCGATGGTGTTCGGGTTGGCGACCATCACGTCGCGCACGTCCGCTGCAATCCTCCGCACTTCGGCCGGGTCGGGGCCGACAACGCGGAACTGGACCGGAAAGCCAACGGGCGGGCCAAAGACGATCTGGTCCACCCGGATGCGTGCTTCGGGCACCGCACCGGCTGCAACCGCCGCCTCGATCTTTGCGCGCAGCCGGTCGCGGGCTTCGGCATCCCTCGCCTGGATCACGGTCAGCGCGAAGGAGGGGTTCGGCAGCGCCGGGTTCAGCGCGAAGAAGAACCGCGGCGCGCCTGCGCCGACATAGGTCGAGGAATGGACCACGTCCGGATCGCCCGCGACCAGCGCCTCGGCCTCCAGCGCGGCCTTGGCGGTCGCCTCGATCGAGGAGCCTTCGGGCATCCGCGTCTCGATGAACAATTCGCCCCGGGCCGAGTTGGGGAAGAACTGCTGCTGCACGAACCCCATGCCGATGCCGGTGGCCATCAGGGCCGCGACAGTCGCCCCGATCACCCACCAGCGGGCCTGCAGCGATGCGGTCACCCCGGCACGCAAGGCACGGTAGAGGCGGCTGTCATAGCTTGCGTGATGCGCCCCGGGCTTCGGCGCCGGCAAGAGCTTCATCCCCAGGTAGGGCGTTGCGATGACGGCCACGAACCAGGACACGATCAGCGCGATGCCGACGACCCAGAAGATGTTGCCCGCATACTCTCCGCTCGTCGATTGCGCGAGGCCAACCGGCAGGAACCCCGCCGCCGTCACCAGCGTGCCCGTCAGCATCGGGAACGCGGTCGAGGACCAGGCGGCCGAGGCGGCGGCGATGCGGTCGTAACCCTGTTCGATCTTCACCACCATCATCTCGACCGCGATGATCGCGTCATCGACCAGCAGCCCCAGAGCGATGATGAGGGCGCCCAGCGTGATCCGGTCGAAGTTCATCCCCCAGGCCTGCATGGCGGTGAACACAACAGCGAGCACGATGGGCACCGACAAAGCGACGACGATGCCGGTCCGCCAGCCGAGCGTGACGAAGGATACGACCAGGACGATCACAAGCGCTTCGATGAAGGTGGTGATGAATTCGTCAAAGGCATGGGTCACGATGTCGGCCTGGTCCGAGGCCTGGGTGACGCTGACCCCCAGCGGCAGGTCGGCGCGGAAGGCTTCGACCTCGGCATTCAGGCGGCGGCCAAGCTCGACGACGTTCGCGCCCTCGGCCATGGCGACGCCCACACCGACGGTCGGCTGGCCGTTGAAGAAGGCCAGGTAGTCGGCCGGGTCCTCGTAGCCGCGCTTCACCTCGGCGATGTCGCCCAGGCGGATCACAGACTGCCCCGCCTGAACCGGCAGGTCGCGGAGCGCGGCCAGGCTGTTCAGATCACCGCTGACCCGGACCTGGACGTCGTCCGCCGAGGTCTGGATCGCCCCTGCCGCCGTCATCGCGTTCTGCTGTCCGATGGCATCGAAGATCGCCTGCGGCGAGATCCCCAGTGTCGCCAGGCGGCGGTGGCTGATCTCGACATAGACGCGCTCGTCCACCTCGCCGATCAGCGCGACCTTGGCGGCATCATCCACGGCCAAGAGCCGGGTCCGCAGCCGTTCGGCATAGGCCTTGAGGTCGGCGCGGGTCAGGCCGTCGCCGGTCACCATGTAGATGGCAGAAAACACGTCGCCGTATTCGTCGTTGAAGAACGGCCCGATCAGGCCCTGCGGCAGGCTGGGGCGCAGATCGCCCACCTTCTTGCGGACCTGGTACCAGACCTCCTTGGCCTCTTGCCGGACCGAATCCTTCAGCTGCACCTGCAGGACCGTCGCACCAGCGCGTGAGAAGGTGCGGACGTAGTCGAGTTCCGGCAGTTCCTGGATGCGCTTTTCAATGGGTTCGGCAACCAGGTCCTGCATCTCTTCCGCCGTGGCGCCGGGCCAGACGGCGGTCACGACCATTGTCTTGATCGTGAAGGTCGGGTCTTCGGCGCGGCCCAGGTTCACATAGGCCAGCGCGCCTGCGGCAAGGGCGATGATGATGGCAAAGAGCGTGACGGCCGGGTTGGTGACGGCGAGGCGCGAGAGGTTGAGGTTGCGCATGGCTCAGCTTTCCGGGGCCTGGTAGGTTTCGACAATCCGTACCGGGCGCGCCGGGTCGACCTTGTGCGCGCCAAGGCTGACGATGCGGTCGCCCTCGGCCAGAGGCCCTCGGATCAAGGCGACCTCGGCGCCGATGGAGACGACTTCGACCGCCACTTTCTCGACCTTGGTCCCGGCCGCATCCAGCCGCCAGACCGAGGCGCCGGTCCCGTCGTTGACCACGGCAGCCAGCGGCACCGGCGCGGCAGGTGCCTCATCGGACAGCTTGACCGACACGGTCACCGTCCGCCCCAGCACCGTCTGCGCATCCGGTGCAATCAGTGTCATCCGCACGCGGTAGGTTCGTCCGGCAGGGTCCACATCCGGCGAGATGTCGCGCAGCGTCAACGCGTAGGCCGGACCCGAAACTCCCCAAAGGGTCGCCTCGGCGGTCCCGGCGGCAAAGCCTGCCCGGTCCTGTTCCGGCAGGGCGAAGACCGCGTCGATCTCGCCCGTCTGGGCCAGCGAGACAATGGGTTGGCCTGCCGCCACGACGGCGCCCGCATCCGCAGGGGTCGCCGTCACGATGCCGTCGGCATCCGCGCGCAGCTGCGTGTAGTCGAGTTTGTTGCGCGACAACTCCAGCGCCCGTTCTGCCCGGTCCCTGCGTGCAACCGCCTGCGCCGCGCCGCTGACCGCCCGGTCCAGGGCCGCTTGCGCCACATGGCCCTCACGGAACAGCTTTTCGCTGCGTGCCTTCTCGGCCAAGGCCCGCTCCAGATCGACGCGGGCTGCCTCGACCTCGGCCGCGGCAAGGTCCAGCTCCAGCCGGATATCCGTGTCATCCAGCCGCGCGATCACCTCTCCGGGCGCGACGCGGTCGCCAACCTCGACCAGCCGCTCGACCAGCTTGCCGGGCAGGCGGAAGCCCAGGGCCACCTCGTGATGCGGGCGCAGCGTGCCGGTGTAGCTGGCCGTGCGGATAGCAGTCGCAAAGCTGATCTCGGTCACCCGGACCGGCTGCGCCGGGCGCTCGGTCGCGGCAATGGGGGGCTCGGCGGTCGGGGGCAGCACGACCTGGGCTGCGGCCAGTCCGGCCAGCGACAGGACACCGAAGGCCAACACCCCCCACACGCGTTTTCCGGTTGCCTTTGCCATGTCGCCCTCCGGATGATTCTTGCAAAGTTAGTGGCGCTAACTTATGTAAGTGACGCTTACTTGGCAAGCCCTGTTGCATTGCGGGGCCAAATCGCCGCTAATCCAGGAGGCCCGAGGGGTCGCAAGGAACCATGAACGACGCTGCCACCCGTACCAGCTATCACCACGGCGACCTGCGCGCGCAGTTGATCGCCGCCGTGCGCGAGCTGGTCGAAGCGCATGGGCCGGACGACTTTTCCGTGGCCGAGGCCGCGCGTCGCGCCGGGGTCAGTTCCGCCGCGCCCTACAAGCACTTCAAGGATCGCCCCGAACTTCTGCGCGCGGTCGCGAGCGAAGGAATGGATGTCCTGAAGCGGGACATGACCGAAGCCGCAAGCCGGCATCCGCGCGGGTCGGTCGAGGCGGTGGCCGCCATTGGTCAGGCCTATGTTGACTTCGCACGCCAGGGGCCGGGGGTCTTCCGGCTGGTCTTCGGCCTGACCGAAGGGCACGAGGAGGACGCCGAGCTGCAGGGCAAGGGCATGGGCTGCTTTGCCGTCGTCCTGCAGGCGGTTGCAGCAGTTCTGGGGCTGGCACCGGACGCGCCCGACGTGCAGGCCCGGGCCTACGCGCTCTGGAGCTGCGTCCACGGACATTCGTTCCTGACCATCGACCGCAAGACATTGGGCAAGGTCGACGTGCCAGAGGAATGGGGCTTTCTGATGCAGGTCAGCCGGTCGATCCTGGGTGCGCCAATGCAAGGGCCCTAAGTCCGGGACATGCTCTTGAGAACGCTATCGCAAGGGCATGTGAAAGATGGGACGGTCCCGATTGCAACCTTCTCCGCCTGTATGGCATTGATATTGTTTGGCTGATTTCGGACTTGCGCGCTTTGGGCGGCGCTTGGCCCGGTGCTCGCGCAGCAGTTCCTCATAGTTTCGCGGTAACGGCGTAGAGCATCACCGCCGGTCGGATGTTCACGGGGCTGGCCTTGAAGCAGCGGAAACCCGTCCCAAGGGTGCCCTTCCGTTAGGTTGAGCTTCGATACCACGAGGTTGGCACATTGCGATGCCGCTGGGGTAAGGGAAGCCTTCAACCCATCTCCATTTGCAGGAAGTCGATTCCGGTTAGCTGACATTGGCCCTGCAATCAGGCCCTCTGCCTTTGGGCAACCAAAGACCTTTCTAGAACAAATACGGGCGAGAACCCCACAAGGTCTGCCTTCTGTCGCTGCGGCGGGCTGAAGGTTCATGTGTGGGCGGTGTCCACAGCGGAACACGGTCGGAGTTGACGGTACATTAAGCACTTTTCGCCAAAAAATGGCTCCGGAGACGCAACTGCAAACGAGCCAAAGCACCGATGGTCCTCGCTGGAAAATGCCATCCCGCCGTCCTTGGGCAACTATCCAACTTTCGCTGGTCCGGTCTCGTCTCTTGCCTGCGACGGATGACCCGAGTCGCGCCTTGCAACCAGGCATCGACAACAACTGAACTTTGCACCGTCCGATCAGAAACGGGGACAGTGCCTGGGAAACTGTCTGACGAAAACGTCGCCGGCCTGACCAGCATCCTTTCGGACATTGAGGCTTAGGCAATGTCGACGTCTTTCGAAGTCATCTTTATCGGCACCCTCGCGAAGATCGATACGACCCAGGGAAACGAGACTGTCGAGAACGCCGCAGGAATTCTTGGAACCTACGGACCTTCAACGACACCACTCAGCAGTCAAGTACGCACGCTTTCAGCAAACGATACGAGCGAAGACGACAACTCCACCTATGATCTCGACAATGGCGGCGGGTATGACTCGTTCCGGATCAACGGCGGGGCCGTCCAGAATTTCGATGCCTCAGCGGTTTACAACGCGACGATAACCTACGTCGACGGAACGACGGCCAACATCACGGCCGTGGTGTTCCAGGATGTGAATGGAAACACATACCTGGCCCCCGAAGAGACCGCCAATGCCGACCAGGCAGCACTGACAGCCAAACCGATCCAGGCGCTGACACTGAACAGTGTATCGTCCAACACGGGCGACATGCTTGCAAGTCGTGTGGCCGGGGACTTCATCTCCTCGGTCGATGGGACCGCCGGTGCCGATACGATGAATGTCGGCTATACGGACGCGCAAGGCGACAAGATCACGACCGGCAACGACTTCGTCGCTGCCGGCGGCGGGAACGATTCCGTTTCGACGGGCGATGGGCGCGATACGGTCCTTGGCGGGGATGGCAACGACACCATCACCGGCGGCAATGGCGAGGACTCCGTCGATGGTGGGGCCGGGGATGACCGCATCGGCGACTGGAGCACGGACGGCGGAAACGACACCTTCCGGGGTGGGGCAGGCAATGATGAGATCATCGGAAGCGGCCAGAACGACCTGATCTACGGCGACGACGGCAACGACTCCATTTCCGGCGGTGCAGGCGACGACAGCGCGTATGGCGGGGCGGGCAACGACACCGCCGTCGTCACCGAAGACCACAACAGCGACCTCTATGACTTGGGCGAGACCGCCGGTGACTGGGACACCATGTGGTTCGGCAACTATCTCGGAACCAACGGGGTCAACGTCACCTTTACCGGCAACGACGCCGGAAACTACAGCTATGCAGGAGGTGCGACTGGCTCCTTTACCGGGGCCGAGCAGATCAACACCACAGTCTATGCCGACACGATCAACGCCGGGTCCGACACGGACGGTGTGATGGTCTTCAGCGGCGGTGGTGCCGACAGCATTGCCGGAGGAACGGGCAATGACAGCCTGTTTGGCGATGCAGGCGACGACACGATCCGCGGCGGCGCCGGCGGGGACCAGATCTATGCAGGGGCCGACAATGACAGCGTTCAGGGCGACGCGGGCAGCGACACGATCCTGGGCGGCGACGGGAACGACAGCGCCTATGGCGGGTCAGAGGCGGACAGCATTCTCGGCGAGGCCGGGGATGACCTTCTGACCGGCGAAGGGGGCAATGACACGCTATATGGCGGGATCGGCAACGATCTGATGCTGGGCGGGACCGAGGCCGACCTCCTCTACGGCGGCGACGACGCGGATGTGCAGCTGGGCGAAGCGGGCTCGGACACCCTGTTCGGCGGGGCAGGCGAAGACTTCCTGGCCGGTGGTGCCGACGCCGACAGCATCCTCGGCGAGGCTGGTGCCGACTATCTGACCGGCGAAGCGGGCAACGACACGCTCTACGGCGGGGTTGGGAGCGACACGCTGTACGGCGGCACGGAAGCCGACCGGCTGTATGGCGATGATGCCAACGACCTGCTGTACGGCGATGCGGGCCTGGATACGCTGTTCGGCGGGCTTGGCGACGACACGCTACTTGGCGGGGTCGAGGCCGACAGCCTGTCCGGCGACGACGGCAATGACCTCCTGTATGGCGAGGACGGGCTCGACACGCTTCTGGGCGGGGCGGGGAACGACACGCTGTCTGGCGGCGGCGATGCCGACAGCATCAACGGCGGGCTGGGATCGGACCTTCTGTACGGGGATGCGGGGCTCGACACGCTCAGCACCGGCGGGGGCGAGGATACCGTCTATGGCGGGGGCGATGCCGACAGCATCCTGGGCGAGGATGGCAACGACCGGCTTTATGGCGACGCCGGCACCGACACCTTGCTGGGTGGGCTGGGCAATGACCAGCTCTTCGGCGGGACCGAGGCGGACAGTCTGTCCGGCGACGGCGGCAACGACCTGCTCGACGGCGGCAGCAACTTTGACACGCTTGTCGGCGGCGATGGCAACGACACGCTCTATGCC